>NZ_JAROCG010000001.1:1200000-2400000 GCF_030433645.1 Arthrobacter burdickii | reverse complement strand
TCGAACGAGGCGGGGGTCTTCAGCGTGATGTCGTTCGGGATCTCGTCGAGCGTGTAGCCGAGGGAGAGCTTCGTGGCGATCTTGGCGATCGCGAAGCCCGTGGCCTTCGACGCCAGCGCCGAGGACCGCGACACGCGGGGGTTCATCTCGATGACGACGACGCGCCCGGTGTCCGGCTCGACGGCGAACTGGATGTTGCAGCCGCCCGTGTCGACGCCGACCTCGCGGATGACGGCGATGGAGATGTCGCGCAGGCGCTGGTACTCGCGGTCGGTCAGGGTCAGGGCCGGGGCCACGGTGATGGAGTCGCCCGTATGGACGCCCACGGGATCGAAGTTCTCGATGGAGCAGACGACCACGACGTTGTCGTTCTTGTCGCGCATCATCTCGAGCTCGTACTCCTTCCACCCGAGGATGCTCTCCTCGAGGAGGACCTCGCTCGTGGGGCTGTACTGCAGGCCCTGGCCGACGATGCGGCGCAGGTCCTGCTCGGTGTACGCGAGGCCGGAGCCGAGGCCGCCCATGGTGAAGGAGGGGCGGACGACCATCGGGTAGCCCAGGTCCTCGGCGGCCACGAGGGCCTCGTCGATCGAGTGGATGATGGCGGACCGGGCGGACTCGGCGCCGCAGCGCTCGACGACGCCCTTGAACTTCTCGCGGTCCTCGCCGAGCTCGATGGCGGCGATGTTCGCGCCGATCAGCTCGACGCCGAACTTGTCCAGCACGCCGTTCTTGTCGAGGGCGATCGCCGTGTTCAGCGCCGTCTGGCCGCCGAGGGTCGGGAGCAGCGCGTCGGGGCGTTCCTTCTCGATGATCTTCGCGACGACGTCGGGCGTGATCGGCTCCACGTAGGTCGCGTCCGCGAACTCGGGGTCCGTCATGATCGTCGCGGGGTTCGAGTTCACGAGGATGACCCGCAGGCCCTCCTCGCGCAGGACGCGCAGCGCCTGGGTGCCCGAGTAGTCGAATTCGGCGGCCTGCCCGATGACGATCGGCCCGGAGCCGATGACCAGGACGCTCTTGAGGTCGGTTCTGCGGGGCATCAGTTCTCTTCCTGCGTTGTGCTGCTCAATGATGTCGTGCTGTGCCGGGACTGCGTGCCCGAGACCTTGGACCCGTGGGTCCCCAGTTCTGCCGAGGCCGCACGGGCCAGCGCGTCCGACTCGGAGGACGCGTCGAGGAGGGAAGCCGCGCGGGCGTCGCCTGCCCCGTGCTTCTCGGCCTGCATGAGGTCGACGAAGCGGTCGAAGAGGTACGCGGAGTCGTGGGGACCCGCGGCCGCTTCGGGGTGGTACTGGACCGAGAACGCCGGGATGTCCAGGCAGGCGAGTCCCTCGACGACGTCGTCGTTGAGGTTGACGTGGCTCACCTCGACGCGCCCGTAGCGGCCGGCGGGTGCTTCGACCGGGCCGCCGAGCGGGGCGTCGACGGCGAACCCGTGGTTGTGCGAGGTGATCTCGACCTTGTCGGTACGGCGGTCGAGGACCGGCTGGTTGATGCCGCGGTGGCCGTAGCGGAGCTTGTAGGTGCCGAAGCCGAGGGCGCGGCCCAGGATCTGGTTCCCGAAGCAGATGCCGAAGAACGGCATCCGTTTGTCGAGCACGCGGCGCAGGAGGTCCACCTGGGCGTCGGCGGTCGCCGGGTCGCCCGGGCCGTTGGACATGAACACGCCGTCCGGCTGTGCGGCCACGACGTCCTCGAAGGTCGCCCCGGCAGGCAGGACGACGGTGCGCACGCCGCGCTGGGCGAAGTGCTTGGGCGTCATGGCCTTGATGCCGAGGTCCAGCGCCGCGATGGTGGCGACGGGCTCGTCGGTCCAGCCATGGTCGGCGGGCTCGACGACGTACGCCTCATCGATGCTGACCTCCTCGGCGAGGCGGGCGCCTGCCATGGACGGCTGGGCGAGGACCTGCTCGAGCAGCTGCCCCTCGGTCAGGGCCGCGTCGGCCCCGGAGAAGATGCCGGCGCGCATGGCGCCGCGTTCGCGGAGGTGGCGGGTGACGGCGCGGGTGTCGACGCCCTCGATGCCGACGACGCCCTGCTCGCGCAGCTGCTCGTCGAGGCTCTGCTCGGACCGCCAGTTCGACGGGCGGCGGGCGGCGTCGCGGATGATGTACCCGGCGACCCAGATGCGCCGCGACTCGGCGTCGTCGGCGTTGACCCCGGTGTTGCCGATGTGGGGCGCGGTCTGGACGACGAGCTGGCGGGCGTACGAGGGATCGGTGATGGTCTCCTGGTAGCCGGTCATGCCGGTGGCGAAGACGGCTTCTCCGAGGGCGGTGCCCTCGGCTCCGTAGGCCCGGCCGCGGAAGGTCCGGCCGTCCTCGAGGACGAGCACCGCGGGTGCCTTGGATTGGACGTTGCTCACAGCTGTTCCCTGCCTTCGGGTTTCGGTGGGGTTCGGGGGGTGGGTTCGGCCGGCACGAGCGCCGCGACGGCGGCGACGAGCTGGGCCTTGGATGCGGGGTGGCGTGTGCGGAAGCCGGTGTCGACGCGGCCGGGGCCCAGGCGCCAGGTGATGACGACGAGTCCCTCCTTCTCGACGAACTTGCCGGTCATGCCGCTGGCGAGCTGGACCGAGACGAGGTCCGCACGGGGGATGAAGACGGTCCGTGCACCCGTGCGGGTGATCACGACGCCGTCGGGGTGTACGGCGGTGACGGCGTTGCCGCGGAGGCCGAGCCCGTGCACCGCGATACGGTCGAGCCAGTCCGCCGCGGTGGTCGTCGCGACGTACTGGCCCTCGGCCTCGTAGAGGACGGGACCCGGGTCGGCGGGCGCGTCGGGTGGTGCGGGGACGTCGGCCTGGCGGCGCAGCCGGTTGCGCCACCCGAGCGCCATGAGCGCGACGATTCCGACGATGATGCCGAGGGTCAGCGCGATCCAGCCTAGGTATTCCATGCCGGGGCCTCCTCCGCGATCGGCGCCGTACGGCGGGGCGAGGCGAGGCGTCCGTCGAGGACCGTCGGGTGTCCGCCGTAGAAGGTCGCCCGCACGCTGCCGGGCAGCTCGAGCCCCCGGAACGGGCTGTTGCGCCCCTTGGTGGCCATGGTGGACGGATCCACCGTCCAGCGCGCGGCCGGGTCGACGAGGATCAGGTTGGCGGGCTCGCCGGCCGCCAGGGGTCGGCCCTGGTGCGCGAGGCGGCCGATGCGGGCCGGCGTCGTGGAGGTGACGCGGGCGAAGCCCTCCCAGTCGAGCAGGCCGGTCTCCACCATGGTGTGCTGCACGACGGACAGCGCGGTCTCCAGCCCCGTCATGCCCATCGCGGCCTGCGCCCACTCGCATTCCTTGTGTTCGCTCGGGTGGGGCGCGTGGTCGGTCCCGACGACGTCGATCGTGCCGTCGGCGAGGGCCGCGCGCAGGGCGTGCACGTCGTCGGACGTGCGCAGCGGCGGGTTGACCTTGTACACGGGGTCGTAGCTGCGGACCAGTTCGTCGGTCAGCAGGAGGTGGTGCGGCGTGACCTCGGCCGTCACGTCGATCCCGCGGGCCTTGGCCCAGCGGATGATCTCGACCGACCCGGCGGTGGAGACGTGACAGACGTGCAGCCGGGACCCGACGTGCTGGGCCAGCAGGACGTCGCGGGCGATGATGCTCTCCTCGGCGACGGCCGGCCAGCCCGTGAGTCCGAGGACGGCCGAGACCTCGCCCTCGTTCATCTGGGCGCCCTCCGTGAGCCGGGGCTCCTGGGCGTGCTGGGCGATGACGCCGCCGAAGGCCTTGACGTATTCCAGGGCCCGGCGCATCAGGACGGGGTCGGAGACGCAGATGCCGTCGTCGGAGAACACGCGGACGGATGCCCGGGACTCCGCCATGGCACCGAGCTCGGCGAGGCGTTCACCGCCCAGGCCCACGGTCACGGCGCCCACGGGACGCACCTCGACCCAGCCGGACGCGAGGCCCAGGCGGTACACCTGCTCGACGACGCCTGCAGTGTCGGCCACGGGCGAGCTGTTGGCCATGGCGTGGACCGCGGTGAAGCCGCCCAGCGCCGCGGCCCGGGAGCCGGTCTCGACCGTCTCGGCGTCCTCCCGGCCCGGCTCGCGGAGGTGGGTGTGGAGGTCCACCATGCCGGGCAGCGCGACGAGGCCGTCGGCCTCGATCGGAACGGCTCCCTCGGAGGCCTCCGCCGCGGCGGCCTGCCCGACGGCGGCGATGATGCCGTCGCGGACGAGGAGGTCCTGCTGGGCGCCGCCCAGGATCGAGGCGTTCCGGATGAGGTATTCGGAGGTGGAGCGGGTGGAGTCGCTGGTGTTCGTCGTCACGGGGTACGGCCTTCCGGTGTCGTGGCAGGCTGGCGGTCCTGCAGGTCGTCGTCCGGCTCGTCGTGCTGGTCACCCGAGAGCAGCAGGTAGAGCGCCGCCATGCGCACGGAGACGCCGTTGCGGACCTGGGCGAGGACGGTGGAGCGGGGTGAGTCGGCAGCGGCCGAGGAGATCTCGAGCCCGCGGTTCATGGGGCCGGGGTGCATGATCACGGTGTCGTCGAGGCCCATCGTGTCGAGCAGGGCGAGGCGCCCGTCGTCGAATCCCCAGCGTCGCGAGTACTCGCGGGTCGAGGGGAAGAACGCCGCGTTCATGCGTTCGGCCTGGAGGCGCAGCATCATCACGGCGTCGGGCCGCTGCGCGAGGGCGTCGTCGAGGTTGTAGTACACCGTGCACGGCCAGGAACCGACGCCCACCGGGAGCAGCGTGGGCGGACCCGCGAGGAGGACCTCCGCGCCGAGCGTGGTCAGGAGCCACACGTTGGAGCGGGCCACCCGCGAGTGGAGGACGTCGCCGACGATCAGGACCTTCATGCCGGCGAGGGTGCTGCCCGCCGAGGGACTGCCGCCGAGCTGCGCCCAGTGCCGCCGGAGCGTGAAGGCGTCGAGCAGGGCCTGCGTGGGGTGCTCGTGGGTGCCGTCGCCGGCGTTGACGACAGCGGCATCGATCCAGCCCGACGCGGCGAGCCGGGCCGGCGCACCGGACGCCGGGTGGCGGATCACCACGGCGTCGGCGCTCATTGCCTCGAGGGTCTGCGCGGTGTCCTTCAGGGACTCGCCCTTGGACACCGACGAGCCCTTCGCCGCGAAGTTGATCACATCGGCGGACAGGCGCTTCGCGGCGGCCTCGAACGAGATGCGCGTGCGCGTGGAGTCCTCGAAGAAGAGGTTCACCACGGTGCGTCCGCGCAGGGCGGGGAGCTTCTTGATCTCGCGCTCCCCCACGGCCGCCATCTCCTCGGCGACGTCCAGCAGGCGCAGGGCGTTCCTCGCCGAGAGGTCCTGGGTGCTGAGCAGGTGCTTCACGGGCGGTCCTCGATGACGACCTCGTTCACCGCGGAGCCGCCGATCAGGTCGATCTCCGCCAGGTGGACCCGGACACGTTCCCGCGACGACGTGGGGAGGTTCTTGCCGACGTGGTCGGCGCGGATCGGGAGTTCGCGGTGGCCCCGGTCCACGAGGACGGCGAGGCGCACGATCCGCGGCCGTCCGAGGTCCGCGAGGGCGTCGAGGGCTGCGCGGATGGTGCGTCCCGAGTACAGGACGTCGTCGACGAGCACCACGACCTTGTCGTCGATGCCCGACGGCGGCAGCTGCGTGGCGAGCGGCGAACGGGTGGGGTTGCGGCGCAGGTCGTCCCGGTACATGGTGACGTCGAGCTGGCCGGTGATGAGGTCGGGGTCGACGGTCTCGTCGACGGCGGCGATCTTCTGGGCGAGCCGGCGGGCCAGGGGGAAACCCCTGCGCGGGATGCCGAGGAGGACGAGATCGCGGGAACCCTTGTTCGCCTCGAGGATCTCGTGGGCGATGCGCGTGAGCGCCCGGTCTATATCTGCTTCTGCGAGAACAACGCGCTTGTGGATGCCGGATTCCGGGGCAGGCACAGTCATAACACGCTTCCTCCTTCCCCGCCTCACTGGACGGAATTTAAAGGCTGGTTGCACCGTCAAAACTATCACAGCGCCGCTTGCCCCTAGGGTTGCACCATGGCGATCAACAATCACGGAGCGGGCGCAGGCGGCCCGCAGTGGAACGAGGCCCGGGGCTCCGGCCGCCACGACACCTCCTTCTCCCCGCACCCGGGCTGGTGGGGCGACACCACGGTGCGGCAGCACCGTCCGGCCCCCACCCCGACCGGCGGGCACCCCTTCCGGCCGGTCTGGAACCAGCCGCCGCCGCGCCGCCACGGCGTCCTGAACGTCCTGCTCGTGATCGTCGCGGCCCTCGTCGTCGCAGGCGTCCTCCTCCTGCTCTCGCTGTCCCTGGGTCCGTCCGCGTTCGTGCTCTGCGGCATCCTCGCCCTCGTGCCCCTCGGCATCTGCCTGCTCGGCCTGCGCTGGATCGACAGGTGGGACCCCGAACCCCGCGGTGCCCTGCTGTTCGCGTTCCTCTGGGGCGCCGGCGCCTCGGTCGTCGTGGCCCTGCTGCTCGGCACCTACGTCGTGGAACTCCTCGGGACCGCGCTGGAGACGACCTCGCCGGAGGTCATCGGCCCGGTCCTGCAGGCGCCGCTCGTCGAGGAGTTCGCCAAGGGCCTCGGCGTCCTCATCCTGGTCTACACGCGCCGCAGCCACTTCGACGGCCCCGTGGACGGCATCGTCTATGCGGGGACGGTCGCGGCGGGCTTCGCCTTCACCGAGAACATCCTGTACTTCGGATCGGCCGTCAGGGAGTCCGGCACCGCGGGCGCCCTGGTCAGCGTATTCATCCTGCGCGGCCTGTTCTCCCCCTTCGCGCACGTCATGTTCACGTCCCTCCTCGGGTTCGTCCTCGGCTTCGCACTCAGCCGAGGAGGGGGCAACGCCCGTATCCTGACGGCGTTCGTCCTCGGACTGATCCCCGCGATGGCGGGGCACATGCTCTGGAACGGCGGTACCCTCGTGCTGTTCCACAACTTCCTCCTGTTCTACCTCGTGGTCCAGGTGCCGCTGTTCATCGTCGCCGTGATCTCGGTGGTGGTTCTTCGCCGGTCCGAGCGGCGCCTGACGGAGGCGCGCCTCGGCGACTACGCCCGCGCCGGCTGGTTCACGCCGGAGGAGGTGAGGATGCTGGCGACGCGCCCGGGGCGCTCACAGGCGCTCGCCTGGGCGCAGTCCGTCGGGGCGAAGCAGGACATGCGCGAATTCATCCGCACCGGGGCGCGCATCGCCTACACGCGGCAGCGCCTGCTGGGCGGGCGGCGCGACGCCGACTACGCCGGGCAGGAGCGCGTCCTGCTCGAGGAAGCCACGCAGCGCCGCGCACGGATCTTCGAGCTGGCCTCGGCCGCACGCTGAACCGCGAGGCGTCCACTCCGCCGGCTTCCGCCGTCCCTGCATCCTGCAGGGCGGGGAGGCGGTCCGGGAGCACAGAAGCTCCCGTCGTCCAGGGACGACGGGAGCTTCTGGAGAGCGCTGCGGGACTGGTTCCTGCAGGGCCTTACGCGAGCAGGGTCGGCTTGAGCTGCTGGAGCCGGCCGAGGAGCCCGTTGACGAACTTGGGTGATTCGTCGGTGGAGAGGATCTTTGCCAGCTCCACGGCCTCGCTGACGGCGACGCCGTCGGGGACGTCCTCGTTGTACAGGAGCTCCCAGCTGCCGATGCGCAGGATCATGAGGTCGACCGCGGGCATGCGGTCGAGCGTCCACCCCTGCGAGTAGGTGCTGAGGAACTCGTCGATCTGCTCCTGGTGCTCCAGGACGCCCTCCACGATGTCCACCGTGTAGTCGGCGATGACCATGTCCGTCTTCTCGCGGCGGGCGCGGATGACCTCGAGGGCCGGCATGCCGCGCTGCTCGGATTCGAAGAGGATGTCCAGGGCCCGGCGACGGGCCTTACTGCGTGCACTCACTCGTTGACGCGTCCCAGGTACTCGCCCGTGCGGGTGTCGACCTTGACCTTGGTGCCGGTACCGAGGAACAGCGGCACCTGGATCTCGTGGCCGGTCTCGACCGTGGCGGGCTTGGTGCCGCCGGTGGAGCGGTCACCCTGCAGGCCCGGCTCCGTGTAGGTGATCTCCAGCGTCACGGACGCGGGGAGCTCGACGTACAGGGGCGAGCCCTCGTGCAGGGCGATGGTGGCCATCTGGCTCTCGAGCATGAAGTTCGCCGCGTTGCCGACGGTCTTGCCGGGCACCGTGATCTGGTCGTAGTCCGAGGTGTCCATGAAGACGAAGTCCTCGCCGTCCTTGTACAGGTACTGGTAGTCGCGGCGGTCCACGGTGGCCGTCTCGATCTTCAGGCCTGCGTTGAAGGTCTTGTCGACGACCTTGCCGGAAAGGATGTTGCGAAGCTTGGTGCGGACGAATGCTCCACCCTTGCCAGGCTTGACGTGCTGGAATTCGAGGACGTTCCAGAGGTTGCCTTCGAGCTTCAGCACAGTGCCGTTCTTGATGTCGTTCGTGGTCGCCACAGATTCACTTTCGTCGGTTTCGCGGATGGATGGGCCGGCCGAGGCACAGCGGGCACGCGGAAGCGCGCTAAAAGTCCACGGTCCAGTCTACCCTGTGCAGCGTGGGGGGTGATCAGGAGGCGATCTCCTGGTAGGCGGCGAACAGCAGCGAGGTGTCGGGGACCTCGAGCATGCCGGGGCGGCCGATGCCGTCCAGCACGACGAAGCGGAGGAGGTCACCGCGCGACTTCTTGTCGCGGCGCATCCCGTCGAGCAGCGACGCCCACCGGTCCCGCCGGTACGTCACCGGCAGGCCGAGGGACTCGAGGATGCTCCGGTGGCGGTCGGCGTCCGCGTCGCTGAGCCGTCCCACCATCCGGGAGAGTTCGGCCGCGAAGACCAGGCCCACCGACACGGCGGCGCCGTGCCGCCAGGAGTACCGCTCGGCGAGTTCGATGGCGTGGCCGAGGGTGTGGCCGTAGTTGAGGTACTCGCGGCGGCCCGTGTCGCGCAGGTCCTCGGAGACGACGTCGGCCTTCACCCGGATGGCGCGTTCGACGAGGTCGCGCAGCACAGGCGATGCCGCGTCCGTGGCGGCCGCGGTGTCCTGCTCGATTCGGTCCAGGATGACGGGGTCCGCGATGAAGCCGCACTTGACCACCTCGGCGAGCCCGGTCACGAGCTCGTTCTTCGGCAGCGTGGCCAGGGCGTCCAGGTCGGCGAGGACGGCGGCGGGCGGGTGGAAGGCGCCCACGAGGTTCTTCCCCTCCGCCGTGTTGATGCCGGTCTTGCCGCCGACGGCGGCGTCCACCATGCCGAGCAGGCTGGTGGGAAGGTGCACCACCCGGACGCCGCGCAGCCAGGTCGCCGCGACGAACCCGCCGAGGTCAGTCACCGCGCCACCCCCGACGGTGACGACGGCGTCCGAGCGGGTGAAGTCGTTCTGGCCGAGCACCTGCCAGCAGAACGCCGCCACCTGGATGTGCTTGCCTTCCTCGGCGTCGGGGATCTCGGCGGTCACGGCCGTGAAGCCGGCGTCCGCCAGCTCGGCACGTACCGTGTCACCGGTCGCCCGCAGCGCCCTCGGGTGGATCACCAGCACGCGGTGGACACGCTCCCCGAGGATCGCGGGAAGCCGGCCGAGCAGCCCCCGTCCGACGACGACGTCGTACGTGTTCTCCGGAGTACTCCCGGTGACAGGGATGATGGTCGCTTCGTCAGTCGCCATGGGGGTTCGTCCCGCTTTCCTCGTTCAGATCGTTCGATGGTGCCGCGACGCTGTCGCGGGATGGTCCGGGGGCGTTCCCGAGGGCTGAGAGCACGGCGTCGGTCACTTCGCGCACCGACCGGCCGCGGGTGTCCATCACGACCGTCGCCAGCGCGGCGTAGAGGGGCCGCCGCTCGTCGTACAGTTCCTGCCACCGCTCGGCGGGACGCTCGGCGAGGAGCGGCCGTCCCGTGTCCCCGCTGATGCGCGGCAGCACGGTCGCGACGTCGGTGTCGAGGAAGACCACGGTGGCCTGCGCCAGCAGGGCCTGCGTGTCCGGATGGAGCACTGCTCCCCCGCCGAGCGAGACGACGGCGTCCCCGGCCCCGAGCGCCTCGCCGACGATGCTCGCCTCGAGGGTCCGGAACGCCTGCTCGCCCTGCTCCTCGAAGATGGTGCTGATGCTGCCGTGGCGCTCGACGATCTCGCGGTCCGAGTCGATGAAGCGGGCACCGGTCCGCTGCGCGAGCATGCGGCCCACCGCGGACTTGCCGGAGGCCATCGGTCCCACGAGGACCACGGGGTGGTTCCGTTGCATCAGACCCCGGCGGAGTCCAGGAACTCCGGGATGTTCTCGAGGTAGCTGCGCAGATTGCGGGCGGTCTCCGCGAGGGAGTCGCCGCCGAACTTCTCGGTGACGGCCTCGGCCAGCACCAGGGCCGTCATGGCCTCGGCGACGACGCCGGCAGCAGGTACCGCGCACACGTCCGACCGCTGGTGGTGCGCCCGGGCGGACGCGCCGGTGCTCACGTCCACGGTGCGCAGGGCCCGCGGCACCGTGGCGATGGGCTTCATCGCGGCGCGCACGCGGAGGACGTCACCGATGCTCATGCCGCCCTCGATGCCGCCTGCCCGGTTGCTGGCACGGACGATCTTGCCGTCGTCGTTTCGCACGATCTCGTCGTGTGCCGCGGTGCCGCGGCGCGCCGCCGTCTCGAAGCCGTCACCGACCTCCACACCCTTGATGGCCTGGATTCCCATGAGGGCGGCCGCCAGCCGTGAGTCGAGGCGCCGGTCCCAGTGCACGTAGCTCCCGAGTCCCGGCGGCAGGCCGTAGGCGACCACCTCGACGACGCCGCCGAGGGTCTCGCCCTCCTTGTGGGCGGCGTCCACCTCGGCCACCATCGCGTCCGAGGTGTCCCGGTGGAAGCAGCGCAGGGGGTCGGTGTCGAGGGCGATGACGTCGCTCGGCGTGGGCAGCGGGGCATCCTCGGGCACGGACACGGTGGCGATGGACACCGTGTGGCTGACCAGGCGGATGCCGAGGCCCTCGAGGAACCTGGCGGCCACGGTGCCGAGTGCCACCCGGGTGGCGGTCTCGCGGGCACTCGCACGCTCGAGGACGGGACGGGCCTCGCCGAATCCGTACTTCTGCATGCCGGTGAGGTCGGCGTGCCCGGGCCGGGGCCGCGTGAGCGGGGCGTTGCGTGCGGAGACGGCGAGTTCCGCGGCGTCCTCCTCGCCGAGGGGATCCGCGGACATGATCTTCTCCCACTTGGGCCACTCGGTGTTCGCCACCTCGATGGCGACGGGACCGCCCTGCGTGAGGCCGTGGCGGACACCGCCGAGGATGCGGACGGAGTCCTGCTCGAACTTCATGCGGGCGCCGCGTCCGTACCCGAGACGCCGGCGTGCCAGGGCCTCCTGGATATCGCTGCTCGTGATGCCCACACCCGCGGGCATTCCCTCGATGATCCCGACCACGGCCGGACCGTGGGATTCTCCTGCCGTCAACCAACGCAACATGGTTTCCATACTGCCATGCAGGGCACCGGGCTTCAGCGCCGGGGAGCCCCCACTGCGTCACACATCACGTTTAAGACGGACGCCGGGTCCTGCACCACGTCCGGGAAGAACAGGCGGACCTGCTCGACGGCCTGGTGGAGCAGCATGTCGAGGCCGGGGACGATCCTGCCGCCCGCGCGCTGCCACGCGGCGGCCAGGGCGCTCGGCCACGGGTCGTAGGCCACGTCGAGCAGCGTGCCGTCGGTCCGGAAGCCGTCGTCGAGCGAGGCGGCGAGGGGGTCCCCGGCGCGCGGCGGCAGCGTGGAGACGACGACGTCCGCGGAGCGCAGCGCAGCACCGACCTGCGGCCAGGCTTGCAGTTCGACGTCGATGCCGAGGAGCGCCCCGATCCGCAGGAGGTCGGAGGCTGCCTCCGGGCGCCGCACCACGACGCGCGTGGTCGAGGCGCCGAGGCGCGCCAGTCCCGCGACGGCGGCAGCGGCCGTGCCTCCTCCGCCGATGATGAGGGGACGGGTGGGCGTGCCCACCCCGGCACCGCCCAGGGCGTGCGCCACGCCGGCGACGTCCGTATTGTGCCCGGTGAGCACGCGGTGGTCTCCGTCGCCGTCGACGACGACCGTGTTGACGACACCCAGCGCGGTCGCCAGCTCGGTGGTGGTGTCGGTCAGCCGTGCTGTGCCGGCTTTCAGGGGCATGGTGACGGACAGGCCGCGCCAGCCGTCGTCGGACCGCACGGTGCCGAGGAACTCCTCGAGGGACAGCTCATCGACGTCGATCGCCGTGTAGGAACAGGCGATGCCCAGGGCGCGGTAGGCGGCGGCGTGCAGCAGCGGCGACTTCGAGTGTCCGATCGGCGAACCGATCACGGCGGCCCGGAGAGTCCGGGCCGATACCTCCGGATGCACCTAATCGCACCGTCCGGGGTGGTCGGCACACCATGCGTCGTACTCGGCGACGTAGCCCAGGTGCTCCGCATACGTCTCGGAGAACTTGGTCTCCGCCGTGTCGAGGTTCACCGTCACCCAGAAGTAGAACGGGACGTCCGCCGGGTTGACCGTCGCGTCGATCGCCTCGTCGCTCGGGGAGCCGATGGGACCCTTCGGGAGACCGGGATTCGCGAAGGTGTTGTACGGGTTCGACGCGTCCGCCTTCTCTTCCTCGCTGAGCTGGTAGGTGCGCTTCCCCAGGCCGTACGCGACGGTCGCGTCGGACTGCAGGAGGCCGCTGGTCTCGGTGTTGCCGGGCGTGAGCCGGTTGTTGATCGCGCCGGCCACCGTGGCGTAGTCGCCCTCGCCGGCCTCGGCCTGGACGATACTGGCGATCGTCAGGATCTCGTACTGCTTGGCCGGATCCGTGACGCCGTCCTCGGCGAGGCGGTCGGTCGTGGCCTTGACCATCTCCTCGATGATCTGCGGGGCCGTCGCCTCGACGTCGAAGCGGTACTCGCCCGGGTGGAGGTACCCCTCGAGCGACAGCGCCTGCGACGGGAGGCCGAACTGCGTGGGATCTTTCGCGAGGGCGTCGAACTCCGCGCGCGGAATGCCGGTGGACTCGCTGAGGATGTCGAAGACCTCGCCCTGCCGGAGGTCGCGGGCGACGGCGGCGTACGAGACGAGCGACGGGTCGGCCCCGAGCAGCGCCTCGGCGGCGTCGGCCGCCGGCATCTGCAGGCGCATCTCGTACTCGCCGGGCTGGACCTCTCGTCCTTCGGAGATCGCGGACAGCGCCGTGATGAACGTGGCGGAGTCGGCGACGATATCGGCACTCTCGAGGCCGGTGCCGATCGCCAGGGCGCCGGCTCCCTCGGGCACCGTGAACACGGTCTCCTCGCCGCCGGGACCGGGGTAGTCGGTCACCTTGTTGAGGCCGAGCATGTCGCGCAGCATCAGCGCGACGCCGAAGACCATACCGGCGAACAGCAGCAGGACGACGAGCACGACGACGGTACGGCGGCGTCGCCGGCGCTGCCTGGCCTTGGAGGGGCGCTGCGCCGTCCGTGCGGGGGTGTCCTGCGCTGCGAAGAATTCCTCGACGGGCTCGGGATGCGCGTAGCCGTCATCCTCGTAGTACGCGTCGACGTCGCTAGGGTCCTGCGATGCAGTGGAATTGCGGCTACCGTCGTTCACGACTCCGCATCCCTCCTGCTCGGCGAAATGTCCTTGATAACTGGCTCCTCTGTAGGGGTCAGCAGCGGGCCCTGGATGCCCGCTGCGTCACGCGCAGGAACCGGATCCCCCACGTCCCGTCCACGTGAACGTTGCATATCGATGGCGTGCTGGAGTATTTCGACAGCAGCCACTTGATCCACTACCTTACGATGCTCACGGCTACTCAGACCAGCGGCATGAAGCGAGCGGTGGGCCGACACCGTACTCAGCCGCTCATCCACCAAGCGTACCGGGACCACGAGGGACTGTCGGTTAAGTTCCTCGACGACGAGTTTCGCATAGGTCCTTGCCATCTCGGCGGATGCCCCCTCGCGGCCGCTGAGGTTCCGGGGAAGTCCCACGAAGATCTCCACGACGCCCCGCTCGACGGCCTCCCGCACGAGGATCCGGATGTCGTAGTTCTTCCGCGCGTCGCGCTTCAGCGTGCGGATCGGCGTCGCCAGCAGTCCGTCCCTGTCACATCCCGCGAGGCCGACCCGGACCTGGCCCACGTCGACGCCGAGCTTCGGGCCGAAGGGGTAGGGAGCGGCGTCCTGCGTGCCGGACGCCGCTCCGGAACCGTCGTCTCCCACGGAGGCGTCAGCGCTCCGCTACGGCGGTGCGGATGGCCGAGAGCGCCTCGGGGATGCGGGACGCGTCGGACCCGCCGCCCTGCGCGACGTCGTCCTTGCCTCCACCGCCGCCACCGAGGATCTTCGCCGCAGTGCGCACCAGCGCCCCTGCCTTGACACCGGCGCTCCGGGCGGCCTCGTTCGTGGCGACGAGCACGAGCGGACGGTCCTGGGAGACACCGGTTGCAGCGACGACGGCGGCATCGGACCCGAGGCGCCCGCGCAGATCGAGGACGAGCGTCCGCAGTTCGTCCGCGCCACCGATCTCGCCGGCGTCGTGCGCGATGAGGCGGACGCCGTCGACGTCGACCGCGGTGTCCACGAGGGATCCTGCAGCGACGGCCAGCTGTTCCTTCCGGAGCCGGTCGAGTTCCTTCTCGGCCGCCTTCAGCTTGTTCAGGGTCGCCGAGAGGCGCTCCGGCAGCTGCGCCGAGGGCACCTTCAGCATGTCGGAGAGCTCGGAGACGAGGGCACGCTCTGCCGCCAGGTGGCGGAACGCGTCGAGCCCGACGAGGGCCTCGACACGCCGGTTGCCGGACCCGACCGACTGCTCGCCGAGGAGCGTCAGGCTCCCGATGAGGGACGTCGACGCCACGTGCGTGCCTCCGCAGAGTTCCCGGGAGAAGTCGGCGTTCATCTCGACCACGCGGACGGTCTCCCCGTACGCCTCGCCGAACAGGGCGGTGGCGCCGAGCGCCTTGGCATCCGCCAGGGACATGATCTTGGTCTCGACCTCGTAGTTGTTGCGGATCGCGATGTTCGAGACCTCCTCGATCTCGGACCGGGCCGCGGCACTGATGCCCTCGCCCCACGAGAAGTCGAAGCGCAGGTAGCCCGCCTTGTTGAACGAGCCGCGCTGCAGCGCCTCGGGACCGAGGATCTCGTGCAGGGCCGCGTGGACGATATGCGTGCCGGAGTGCGCCTGCTCCCCCGCGTGGCGGCGCTGGCGGTCGACGGAGGCCGTGACCGTCGCGCCCTGGGCGACCTCGCCCTCCCGCACGACGGCGCGGTGCACGCTGAGGCCCTTGACGGGCCGCTGGACGTCCAGGACCTCGACGACGAAGCCGTTCCCCGTGATCAGCCCGACGTCGGCCGCCTGGCCGCCCGCCTCCGCGTAGAACGGGGTCTGGTCGAGGACGAGCTCGATCTCGTCGCCCTGGAGTGCACTCGGGACCGACGCGCCCTTGTCGAGCACGCCGATGATGGTCGCTTCGGACGTCAGCTCGTCGTAGCCGGTGAAGACCGTCTGGCCGCGTCCGAGCAGCTCGTTGAACACGGAGAGGTCGGCGTGCCCGGCCTTCTTGCCGCGGGCGTCCGCCTGGGCCCGCTGGCGCTGCTCGAGCATGAGCGAGCGGAAGCCGTCGGCGTCGACCGCCAGGCCGGCCTCCTCCGCCATCTCGAGCGTCAGGTCGATCGGGAAGCCGTACGTGTCGTGCAGTGTGAAGGCATCCTGTCCGGACAGCGGGCGCTGCTCGGACAGGGACTCACGGACCGCTTCCTCCAGCCGTGCCGTGCCGGAGGCGATGGTCCGCAGGAACGCCTTCTCCTCGGCGTAGGCGATGCGGCTGATCCGCTCGAAGTCCTTCTCGACCTCGGGGTAGACGCCCTTCATCGCGTCCCGGGACGCCGGGAGGAGCTCGGGCAGGCACGCCTTCTCGACACCGAGGAGGCGCATGGCCCGGACGGCACGGCGGATCAGGCGGCGCAGCACATAGCCGCGGCCCTCGTTGGAGGGCGTGACGCCGTCGGCGATGAGCATGAGGGAGGACCGGATGTGGTCGGCCACCACGCGCATGCGGACGTCGTCCGTGTGGTGCGGGTCGTCGGGCGATTCCGCGCTCGTGTAGGTCCTGCCGCTGAGTGCGGCAGCCCGGTCGAGCACGGGGCGCACCTGATCCGTCTCGTACATGTTCTCGACGCCCTGCAGGATCATCGCGAGGCGTTCGAGGCCCAGCCCCGTGTCGATGTTCTTCTTCGGCAGTTCGCCGAGGATCTCGAAGTCGTCCTTGCCGGTGCCTTCGCCGCGCTGGTACTGCATGAAGACGAGGTTCCAGATCTCCACGTAGCGGGTGTCGTCCGCCTCGGGCCCGCCGTCGACGCCGTACTCGGGTCCGCGGTCATAGAAGATCTCGGAGCAGGGCCCGGCGGGGCCGGGCTGGCCGGTGGACCAGTAGTTGTCCTTCTTGCCCATCTTCTGGATGCGTCCGGCGGGGACGCCGATGCTGTCACGCCAGATCGCCAGCGCTTCCTCGTCCTCGTGGTAGACCGTGATCCAGAGCTTCTCCGCCGGCAGCCCGAAGCCGCCGTCGGCCACGTCGCTGGTCAGCAGCTGCCAGGCGAGACGGATGGCGTCGGCCTTGAAGTAGTCGCCGAACGAGAAGTTGCCGCACATCTGGAAGAAGGTGCCGTGGCGGGCGGTCTTGCCGACCTCCTCGATGTCACCGGTGCGGATGCACTTCTGGACGCTCGTCGCCCGGCTGTAGGGAGCCTCTTCGCGCGCCGTGAGATAGGGGATGAACGGCACCATGCCGGCGACGGTGAACAGGAGCGACGGGTCGGAGGAAATCAGCGACGCCGAGGGCACGACGGTGTGCCCGTTCTTCTCGAAGTAGCTCAGCCAGCGGCTGGCGATCTCGTGGGACTTCATGGGGCAATCCTTCTGGTGGTCGGGACGCGGCGAGCGGGAGCATCGGCAAGCCCGTGCTGCGGAAAGCTGGGCCGCGGCCAGGACACGGCGCGGTCAGGACACGTCGCGCTGGGCGGCGTGCGGGGCAGGAGCTGCGGGCCGTCCTAGCGGATGGCGCGGCGCGGGGTGGGCAGCGCGTCGGCGGTACCGGCGTCGGACGCGGCAGGAGCGTCGACACCGAGCGCGGCGCGGAGGTCACCCTCGCGCTCGGCCATCGCTGTGCGCAGCGTGTCCGCGAAGTCCGCGATGCTGTCACTGATCTGCCCGACGGCGCGGTTCAGGCCCTCGGGCCCGAGGTTCGATCTGGCCTGGGATACCTTGCGTACGGCGACGACGCCGATCGTGATGCCGGCTGCCAGCCAGAAGGCTCTTCTGATCATCGTTCTCTCCGGTTCGGTGGGGGACTAGCGGCTGCGCCGACGGCGCGCAGGCGACTTCCGGCCCGCGAGGGCCGAGCGGACACCGTACGAGAACGCCGACACCTTGATGAGCGGAGAGCCGATCGTGGCGGCGACGAGCGACGACAGGGCGGAGATGTTGGCCGACGCGTCGGAGACGTTCGACGTGATGCCGTCGACGGTCCTGAGCTGCTGGTGGGTGGTGCTCACCGTGCTGGTGACCTCCTCGATCAGCGGGGTCGTCTCGTCGGTGACGGTGCGGATGGCCTTGCGCAGCTCGTCGAACACGCGGCCGAGCTTCCAGATCGGCACGGCCAGCAGCAGGACCAGGACGGCGAACACGCCAGCAGCTATCAGGCCCGCAATATCTCCACCTGACATGGGCGGTCTCCTTTACGCAGGGGTGCACCGCCTCTCGGGCGGGCATGGGAATTCTTGCTCCTAGTACCTTACAGAACGAAGAGCCCGCGGCGTGTGCCGCGGGCTCTTGGTCTGCACTTCTCGCTCGAGGCTGCCGGATACGGTCAGCCTGCGCGACTAGCGTGCGTAGTACTCGACGACGAGCTGCTCTTCGCAGGTCACGGGGACCTCGGAGCGCTTCGGGCGACGCACGAGGCGCGCCTGGAGCTTGTCGAGCTGGACGTCCAGGTAGCCGGGAACGGCGGGGAGGACGTCGCGGTGCGCACCAGCGGCAGCAACCTGGAGCGGGACCATGGTCTCGCTGCGGCTGTGGACGTGGATGAGCTGGCCTTCGGCCACGCGGAACGACGGGCGGTCCACGCGGGCGCCGTCGACCATGATGTGACGGTGCACGACGAGCTGGCGGGCCTGGGCGATCGTGCGGGCGAAGCCCGAACGGAGCACGAGGGCGTCGAGACGCATCTCGAGCAGTTCGATCAGGTTCTCACCGGTCAGGCCTGCGGTACGGCGGGCTTCCTCGAAGACACGGGTCATCTGTGCTTCGCGGATACCGTACTGGGCGCGCAGACGCTGCTTTTCGCGCAGGCGTACGGCGTAGTCGCTGTCCTGCTTGCGACGCGCACGGCCGTGCTGGCCCGGCGCGTAGGGCCGACGCTCGAGGTACTTCTCTGCCTTGGGGGTCAGAGCGATGCCGAGGGCACGCGAGATGCGGACCTTCCGGCGGGCACGTGTGTTGTTAGCCACGTTTACCTTTCGATGTTTTTGCGGCGAAGGAACGGACTTGCGCCACGGGGGCGTCCGCACTTCTGGTGTCGCTGGCCTCCACTTGCGGAGAGCCGGGATTGGCCGCTTCCCGGTACTACAGTTCGCTGCGACCCTGGCCACCACTCCGCGCCGGGCAGCAGGAAACCTGCGGAACGGCACGGGGAGGAAGGCTGGTACACGACGACTTGCCAGTCAGCCTTCAATGCTAGCAGCCGGCCCGCCGGGCCACCGAATCGTAGGCCACCGAACCGCGCGCCCGTGCACCCGCACCACCTGGCACCGCCTGGCACCGCCTCGCCGGGCAGTGTCGGGATGTACCAGGCAGTGTCGGGCCTGTTCCCGGCGCTACTTCCCGCGGATGATCCGCCGGAGCTTCGCCAGGCGCGAGGCGATGTCCCGCTCGACGCCCCGGTCCGTCGGCTCGTAGTAGTTGCGCCCCACGAGGTCATCCGGTGCGTACTGCTGCAGCGCGATGCCGTGCGGCTCGTCGTGCGAGTACACGTAGCCCTTCCCGTGCCCGAGCTGCGACGCCCCCGGGTAGTGCGCGTCCCTCAGGTGGGCGGGGATCCCCTGGCCCCGGCCCGCCCTCACGTCCGCGATGGCCGCGTTGATGCCGTTGTACGCCGCATTCGACTTCGGGGCGGTCGCGATGTGCACCACTGCCTCCGCGAGGATGATCCGTGCCTCGGGCATGCCGACGAGCTGCACCGCCTGGGCGGCCGCGACCGCGGTCTGGAGGGCGGTCGGATCGGCCATCCCCACGTCCTCGGACGCGGAGATCATCAGTCGCCGGGCGATGAACCGGGGGTCCTCCCCCGCCTCGAGCATCCGTGCGACGTAGTGCAGCGCGGCGTCGACGTCCGACCCGCGGAGGGACTTGATGAAGGCACTCGCTACGTCGTAGTGCTGGTCGCCCGCGCGGTCGTAGCGCAGGGCGGCGACGTCGACGGCCTTCTCCGCGTGGTCCAGCGTGACCAGGACAGGCGCCGCGTCCTCGCCTGCGTCGTCGCCCTCGCCGCCGTCGTCCTCGCCGTCCATCCAGTCCTCGCCGCCCCGGTGGGCGCCAGGCTGCGGTTCCCGTTCGGAGTGTGCGACGCCGGCCGCCGCTTCCAGCGCCGTCAGGCCGCGTCGCGCGTCACCGGCCGCCAGGCGGACGAGGTGCTCGAGGGCCTCCTCCGAGAGTTCCACGGTGCCCGCCAGGCCGCGCTCGTCATCGACGGCGCGCTGCAGCAGGCCTCGGATGTCCGATTCGTCCAGCGGCCGGAGTGTCTGCAGGAGCGAGCGGGACAGCAGCGGTGACACCACGGAGAACGAGGGATTCTCCGTGGTGGCGGCGATCAGCACCACCCACCCGTTCTCCACGCCGGGCAGCAGGGCATCCTGCTGGGCCTTGTTGAAGCGATGGATCTCGTCGAGGAACAGCACGGTGGTCTGCCGGTACAGGTCCCGGGAGGTCAGGGCGTCGTCCATGACGCGCCGGACGTCCTTGACCCCGGCGGTGATGGCGGACAGCTCGACGAACTTCCGGCCCTGGCCGCGCGCGATCACGTGGGCGAGGGTCGTCTTGCCGGTACCGGGCGGGCCCCAGAGGATCACGGACGACGGCGCCGCGTGGGCCCCGGGGTCATGCTCGCCGGCGAGCGTGCGGAGCGGTGATCCGCGGCCGAGCAGATGCTGCTGCCCCACGACCTCGTCCAGGGTGCGCGGCCGCATGCGCACGGCGAGGGGGCTGCGGGGCCGCACGACGCCGGGCGCACGGACGCCACCGGCAGGTGAGTCATCCGACTCGTCGTCCTCCGCCGCGGCACTGAATAGATCATTCACAGCGCCAACGTTACTGTGGGGCACTGACCCGGCCGCCACCGCGGTGGCCCCGTGTGGTTGCCGTCGCGAGCGGAAAGGAAGCCCATGCCCGCCAGGTCCGTCCTCGTCGAGGTGCAGCGCCTCGACGGCTGGCTCGCCCGGTTCGGGGAGCGCAACGGCTCCTACTCCCTGCACCCCGAGGCGGAAAAACGCGACGGCTCCGTGAGGGTTACGGGCGCCAACGGCTGCACCGCGGTCCTGAGCCCACCCCTGCCGGGAGCGCCGGCACCCGCCGGAGCCGGCGGGGAGAATCTCCTGCGGGCCCTGGTGTCCGGAGTCGACGTTTCGGCCGTCGTGGGTCTCCTGCTGGTCCGGCGCGGCGGCTACTCCGTCGGGGTCGCCCAGGCGGGCGCGGTCCTGTCCTCGAAGACGGGGACGCGGTACGTCCAGGGCAGGACGGCCGCCGGCGGCTGGTCCCAGCAGCGCTTCGCCCGCCGACGGGCCAACCAGGCCGATGCCCTCGTGGAGGAGACGGCCGCCCGAGCCGCGGCGCTCTACGCAGCGGAACCGCCGTCATGCCTCCAGCTCGGCGGCGACAGGGCGCTCGCGACCAGCACGCTCGGCGAGCCGGTGCTCGCACCCTACGCCGGACTCCCGCAGGTCCCCTTCCTCACGGTGCCCGATCCCCGCTTCGCGGTCCTCAAGGAGGCGGCCCGCTCGGCGCTGTCGATCAGGATCACGGTGACCGACCCGCCGACCGAGCCCTGACCGATCCGGTGGCGACTCAGGTGGTTCCCGCTCAGGCGTCCCGGAAGCCCGCCGTGCGCAGGGCTGTGATGGCGGAGGCGGCGTCGTCGGCCCCGTAGACCGAGGAACCCGCGACGAACACCGTCGCCCCGGCTTCCGCCGCGCGGAGGATGGTCTCCTCCGTGATGCCGCCGTCGACCTGGATGACCAGGTCGAGCCCCGCACCCTCGATGGCCGAAGCGGCCCGGCGGATCTTCGGCAGCGTGAGGTCCAGGAAGGACTGCCCGCCGAAGCCCGGCTCCACCGTCATCACGAGCAGCATGTCGAGTTCGCCGAGCATGTCGAGGTACGGCTCGACGGGTGTCGCCGGTCGCAGCGCCATGGCCGCCTTCGCCCCGGCGTCCCGCAACTCCCGGGCCAGCTTCACCGGCGCCGTGGCCGCTTCGGCGTGGAACGTCACGGACGCGGCGCCGGCCTCGGCGTACTGCGGCGCCCAGCGGTCGGCGTCCTCGATCATGAGGTGCACATCGAGCGGCAGCGGGCTGACCTGCTGGATCCGGCGGACGACGGGCAGGCCGAGCGTCAGGTTCGGCACGAAGTGGTTGTCCATCACGTCCACGTGCACGGCGTCCGCGGAGGAGATGCGCTGCAGCTCGGCCTCGAGGTTGACGAAGTCCGCCGAGAGGATGCTCGGGTTGATACGGAGGTGCGTCACAGCCGTTCCTTTCATTGCGGGTACGCCGGGAGCGAGGTCCGTCGTCATGGGGTCTTCCGGAGCAGCGCGAGGTACATCGCGTCCGTACCGTGGACGTGCGGCCAGAGCTGCGCGCTGGTCCCGTGGCCGGCACCGAGCGCTCCCCCGATGCTCACGGCGTCGAGCGCCGCACCCGCATCGAGCCGTTCGAATCCCGGGCGCTTGCGCAGGCAGTCGTCGACGACGGCGTCCGTCTCCGCATGGTGCGGGGAGCACGTCACGTAGGCGACCACGCCGCCCGGCGCGACGGCGTCGAGGGCGGACGCGAGGAGTTCGCGCTGCAGGGGCGCCAGCCCCACGAGGTCGGACGGCTTGCGCCGCCACCGGGACTCAGGGCGGCGCCGTAGCGCTCCGAGGCCCGTGCAGGGGGCGTCGACGAGGACGCGGTCGTAGCGGTCCGGCTGCTCCCGCCCGACCTCGCGCCCGTCACCCACGCGCACCGTCCACGAGTCCTCGGGCAGCGGCCGCAACGCCTGCCGGACGAGCTGGGCGCGGTGCGGGACGGGCTCGTTCGCGGTGAGGTGGACGCCGCTGTCCTGGCCGATCGCCGAGAGCAGGGCCGTCTTGCCGCCGGGCCCGGCACACAGGTCGAGCCATTCCTCCGCGCCTTCCCGCCGTCCCGTCCCGAGGTTCACGGCGGCCAGAGCGCGGGCCACGAGTTGCGACCCCGAATCCTGCACGCGGATGGTGCCCGTCGAGACCCCGGGGAGCCGGCTGACGTCACCGCCGGAGTAGTAGGCCGACCCGGGAGCGAGGCGGCCGGGCTCGGCCCCTTCCGCCAGGGCGTCGTCCAGCGAGGCGAGTCCCGGCAGCGCCACGAGGTGCACCACGGGCGCGGCATTGTCCGCGGCCAGCAGTGCATCGATCTCGGCGACCTCGCGCCCGTGGGCGACGAGTGCCTGACGCAGTGCGCGGACGATCCATTCCGGGTGGCTGTACGTCAGGGCCGCAATGGCGGTGGCGTCCGTCATGCCGTCGACGAGCTCGCCGATCCACCCATCGAGATCGTGGGCGGTGACCTTGCGGAGCACGGCATTGACCAGCGACGACGGTCCGGCACCGATGACGGCGCGCACCAGCCCCACGGTCTGGTCCAGGGCGGCGTGGGCGGGCACGCGCATGGCGAGCAGCTGGTGGACCCCGATCCGCAACGCATCCAGCACCGCAGGATCGAGCTGGTCGAGCGGCCGGTCCACGCAGCGGGCGAGGACGGCGTCGTAGGTCCCCTGGCCCCGGAGGGCACCGTAGGTCAGTTCGGTCGCGAACCCGGCGTCCCGGCGGTCCAGCTTGTGCTTGCGGATGCTCGCCGGCAGCACGAGGTTCGCGTAGGCGTCCTCGGCAGCGACGGCCCGCAGGACCTCGAACGCCACGAGGCGTGCGGGATCGGCGCGGCGCGTCCGCTGCGCCGGGGCGGCCTGCGAGAACTGCCGCTCGCCGCCCCGGTTGCGCTCGCGCCCCTGCTCGTTGCGGCGCCGGTTGCCGCCCTGTCCCCCGCCCTTGCCGGCGGATCCCCTGCCCCCGGGTCCTCCGGAGCTGCCGGACCCGCCGGATCCCCTGTTGGTTCCGCCGGATCCCCTGTTCGTTCCTCCGGTAGCGCTCACTCGAACACCAGCTCTCCGCGCGTCGCCGCGCCCCGTGCCCAGTCGAGGGCATCCATCATCTTCTTGCCGGCCGGCTGGAGGGTCCCGAGGGCCACCGGTTCCGTACCCGTCCCGACCCGCACTTCCCGCCCGACGACCTGCAGGGCGCCCGGTGCCGGCCGGGACGCTCCGCCTCCGGTGTCGGGCGCCGTTCCGGTGCCGGGCGCCGTCCCGACGCCGCTCGCCAGCGGCGCTACCGGGCCGAGCTTCACGCGCTGACCGTCGAGGGTGGTCCACGCACCGGGTTCAGGGGTGACCGCATTGATGCGGCGCCGCACCGCGACGGCGGGCTGGAACCAGTCGATGCGCGCGTCGTCGATCGTGAGTTTCGGTGCGAAGGTCGGCTCGCCGGTCTGCGGGGTGGCCGTCACGCGGCCCGCGTCGATCCCGGACAGGGTCTGCACGAGGAGGATGGCGCCGCTGTGCGACAGGCGCTCGAGGACCTCGCCACTCGTGGCCCCGGGCTCCAGGGCCTCGGTCATGACTCCGAAGACGGGCCCCGTGTCGAGCCCTTCCTCCAGCCGGAACGTGGTTGCCCCCGTGATGTCGTCGCCGGCGAGCACGGCGTGCTGCACCGGAGCCGCACCCCGCCAGGCGGGAAGCACGGAGAAATGCAGGTTGATCCAGCCGTGCTCGGGAACGGCAAGCCCGGCCGGCGGCACGATCCCGCCGTAGGCGACGATCGCCGCTGCGTCGAGGTCGAGGGTTCCCAGGTGGTCGATCAGTTCCGGCGTGAAGCGGTTCGCCTTGAGGACCGCCAGTCCCAGGTCCTCGGCGGCCACGGCAACCGGGCTCGGGGTCAGGACCTTCCTCCGGCCCACCGGAGCGTCGACGCGGGTGAGCACGGCGGCGACGTCGAAGCCGGCGTCGACGAGGGCACGCAGCGATGGCACGGCGACCTCGGGGGTCCCGGCGAACAGGATCCTCATCGGGCGCCCTGCCCGAACGTCCCGGTGCTGCGGGATGCCGTTCCGCCTGCTGCGGGCCCCGGCGTGAAGCTCGAGCCGAGGGACAGGGAGCGCTGCGCGGCGGTTCGGGAGGTGACGCGGTTGTACTCCGCGCTGCGGATGGCCCTCAGGGCGCTCTTGCGGTCCTCGCCCTCGAGGCGGTCGATGTACAGGGTGCCGCGCAGGTGGTCGGTCTCGTGCTGCAGGGCCCGGGCAAGCATGCCCGTCCCCTCGACCACGACGTCGCCGCCCGAGACGTCCTTGCCCGTGACACGCGCCCAGTCCGTCCTGCCGACGTAGCTTCCCAGACCGGGAACGGACAGGCAGCCTTCGACGTCGGACTCCCCCTGGGACTCCCCGCCGACCTCGAGCACCGGGTTCACCACGTGGCCCTGCACGCCGTCGACGCGGTAGGTGAACACCTGCAGCCCGATGCCGACCTGGGGAGCGGCGAGGCCCGCTCCCTGGACATCGATCATCGTCTCGGTCATGTCCTCGACCAGCCGGGCCAGCTCCGGTCCGAAGTCGGTGACCTCCGCTGCCGGCGTGCGGAGGATCGGGTCGCCGATCATTCGGATACTCAGGACGGCCATCGGTGCTCTGTTCCTCGCTTCGGTCGCGGAACGCGCGGAATGCGCGGGGATTGTCGGTGCCCGCGGCGCAACTCCTGCCGCGAGGCTCCCATCAATCCTAGTGCCGCTGCGTCCGGCGCCGGGCAGGAACCGGCTCGGGGAACACGGCCCGTGCCGAACCCCGTGCCCGAACCCCGTGCCCGAACCCCGTGCCCGGAAGCGTGGCCGGTGTCAGGCGGGCAGCGCGGACGCGGACGGGGCGACCCTGCTGGGCGGGGGTCCGATCGGCAGCAGGGCCCGCCCGGCCTCCTCGGCGTCCAGCCCTGCCTCCCACGCCCGCCGCAGGGCGCAGAACCGCAGCCAGTGATTGCGCAGCACGGCAGGGTTGGCCCGCATGGCCCGCACCTCGGTCTGTCCCACCGCGACCCCCAGCAGCAGCGGCTGGTCTCCGTGTGCCCAGGGGCGCCATTCGCCCTTCTGGGGATCCACGAGCGATTCCTCCGCCTTCATCCCCGCGACGAGCTGCATGACCACCTTGTCGTCGAGGGCCTTCACGAAGCCGTCCCGGTCGGTGTTCTTGGTCTTGTAGTCGATGAGGCACGTCCTCCCGCCGATCGTGGCGACGAGGTCCAGCGTTCCCGCGTAGCCCAGCTCCGTGTTCCACACGGTCAGCTCCGGTTCGACGGGACGGACGTCGTACAGCTCCCACCACTCGTCGAACCGCTGCGCGAATCCCCCCTCGCCGTTCTCCTCGAGCACGAGCCGTGCGGCGTCGAGCTCCTCGGGCCGGCCGAGCGCCCGCAGGGCTACCTGTTCGCAGTAGTGGTGCACGCGGGTGCCCCGCTGGGCGGCGTCGTCCCGATAGCGTTCGGCTGCCGCGGCGGCCTCCTTGACCGCCGTCCTGAGCTCCGCCGGATTGGACAGCGCGCCGGGAAGGCGCGGGTCCCGTGACAGCGCACTGGCGGCCATGTGGCCGAACCAGCCGCCGAGGGAGCTGGGCAACTGCGAGATGACGGTGGTGATGGACGGGACGGAGGGCTGGTCCGCGGTGGAACGGGCGTACATCCTGCCGTGGGGTGTGGCGTGTGCCAGGAGCGGGGCGGTCATGATTCCAGTCTCTCAGGTGCCTCTGACAGCCCCTGGACACTGCGGGCAGACACGGGGCAGATCGCCCGTGGACACCGCGGGCAGACACGGCGGCCCGACGCCGATTGGACGAACCTCCAAACGTCCTATAGAGTTTTTTCTCGTTGGAAAACGAAGAAACACTGCGAAATGCACGGCATCGAACGGGAATTTCGCACGTTTCTTTCTTCTGCGGACGTAGCTCAGCTGGCTAGAGCACCACCTTGCCAAGGTGGATGTCGCGGGTTCGAATCCCGTCGTCCGCTCGCAAGTCACTGTAAGCCGGATCAGTCCGGTGACCGGAGCCATCCGGTCATGGTGGGGTGGCCGAGAGGCGAGGCAGCGGCCTGCAAAGCCGTATACGCGGGTTCGAATCCCGTCCCCACCTCGTTACGGTACGAGCACCATGAAAATGGGCGATTGGCGCAGCGGTAGCGCGCTTCCCTGACACGGAAGAGGTCACTGGTTCGATCCCAGTATCGCCCACTACGGCGCCCCCTCGGGGGCGCTTTTTTGCGGACGTAGCTCAGCTGGCTAGAGCACCACCTTGCCAAGGTGGATGTCGCGGGTTCGAATCCCGTCGTCCGCTCTCAGGCCGGTCGTCGGCCGTTGCCCGGTCCTGGCGAGGACCGGGCATTTTTTATGCCCTGCGCGTACCCGCCGCCCTTCCGCCCCCTCTCGGAGGACATCCCCAGCGTCGTGCCCTAAAATCTATGGTGCGGAAACGGACTGCGTTTCCACGACCGAAAGGAGGTGTCCGTGGGTTTATTGGATGGGCTCAAGGGCAAGGCCGGCACCCTCGCGGGTAAGGCGACCGAACTCATTGGCGATAATTCCGACAAGGTGAAGAACGGCATCGGGAAGGCTGGCGGCTACGTCGACAGCAGGACCCATGGCAAGTACTCACATCACATCACCGGAGTGCAGGCGAAGGCTTCGGAGATGGTCGACAGGATCGACAAGAAGGACGGCAAGGGCGACGTCGGCCCTACCTCCCCGCCGGCCGTGTAATTCCCAGCCTGGCAATAAGGAAGCGCCGGTCCCGCCGAGAGGCGGCACCGGCGCTTCTTGCGTCTGCGGGGTCTGTGAGGAGAGGGCTCTGCGGAGACGGTCCGATGCAGGCCCGGCTTGGGCCGGGCTCGCTCCCGGAGAGGGCAGCTAGGACGCTACCTCGCTCCCCTGGCGCGCCAGGGCGGTGAGGCGGGAGACCGCGCGGTAGTACTTCTTCATGTAGCCCCCGCCCATCATCTCCTCCGTGAAGAGGTGGTCGAAGGTGGTCCCGCTCGCCATGATCGGCACGTCCCTGTCGTACAGCCGGTCGGCCAGGACCACGAAGCGCAGGGCCACGGCCTGCTCGGTGATGGTCTCCACGTTGTGCCAGGCGACCGCATCGATGCCGTCGAGTAGCTGCCGGTAGCGGCTCGGGTGCACGTCGGCGAGGTGCCGGATGAGGTTCCCGAAGTCGTCCTCCGCGAGGACGCCGCCGGAGTAGGAGGAGATCCGCTCCTGCAGGGCGGCGTCATCGAGCGCGTCCGGAGCCTGCGGGAGCCCGCGGTGCCGGTAGTCCTCGCCGTCGATCCGTGCCACCTCGAACTGGTCCGCGAGGACCTGGATCTCCCTCTGGAAGTCCTCTGCGGCGAAGCGCCCGTCGCCCAGGGACCCGGGGAGGGTGTTCGACGTCGCGGCGAGCTTGACGCCGGCGTCGGCCAGTTCCCTCATCAGGCGGGACATCAGCACGGTGTCCCCCGGATCGTCGAGCTCGAACTCGTCAATGCACACGAGGCTGTAGCCGCTCAGGGCGTCGACGGTCTTGCGGAAGCTCAGCGCACCCACGAGGTTCGTGTACTCGACGAACGTCCCGAAGGCCTTCCTGCCCGAGGACGCATGCCACAGCGAGGCGAGCAGGTGTGTCTTGCCGACACCGAATCCGCCGTCGAGGTAGATCCCGGCCCGCGTCGCGACCTTCTTACCGCCACCGAACAGCTTGCGGAACCCCGACGGCTCCGGCTCGTTGACCGAGGTGGCGAACTCGCGGAGCTTGGAGACGGCCGCCGACTGCGACGGCTGCTGGGGGTCCGGACGGTAGGAGTCGAAGGACACCTCGCCGAAGCGGGGCGACGGGTAGAACCCGCCCAGCAACTCATTGACCGAGACTTTGGGCGAGCGCTCTGTCAGGTGTTCGATGGCTGGCACTGGGGACCGCTTTCTTTTTCCGGCAGGGGTGGCGGCGGCCCCACGGGCGGCCGCTTCGCTAGGCAAGAATACGTCAGATCGGTGCACGCCCTCCCCGGATGGTCCGCGCCCGCACCTTCTTGACCCGACGCCCCGACACCCTTCCCGATGCTGTTCACGACGCCGTCTCCACTCACGTTCCCGCCACCTTCCCTCTGCCTTCCCTCTGCCTTCCCGTTACATTCCATCTGCCCTGCGCGGTGCGTCTCCTCACGCCGCAGCCCGGAAGTAATTGCCGCAGCGCGTGGTTAGGCTAGGTGGAAGGACGCGCACCGCGGGCAGAGACCGCGGTGCAGACAGCTACGCGAAAGGCCCCCATGACCCTGGCAGCAGATCCGCAGGACAAGTTCTCCGAGTACGCCCACCCCGAGCGGCTGGTCTCCACCGACTGGCTCGCGGCGAATCACGACGCCGAAGGCCTCGTCGTCGTCGAATCGGACGAGGACGTCCTGCTGTACGAGACGGGCCACATCCCCGGCTCCGTCAAGATCGACTGGCACACCGAGCTCAACGACGAGGTGGCGAGGGACTACATCGACGGAGAGGGCTTCGCGCGGCTCATGGCAGCCAAGGGCATCTCCCGCGACTCCACGGTCGTTCTCTACGGCGACAAGAGCAACTGGTGGGCCGCGTACACACTCTGGGTCTTCACGCTGTTCGGGCACGAGGACGTCCGCCTCCTGGACGGCGGCCGGGACAAGTGGGTGGCCGAGGGCAGGCCGATGACCACCGACAAGCCCGAGATCACCGCAAGCGACTACCCCGTCGTCGAGCGCAACGACGCCCCCGTGCGTGCCTTCCTCGGCGATGTGCTGGAGCACCTGGGTAAGCCCCTCATCGACGTGCGGTCCGGCGACGAGTACACCGGCGCCCGCACCACCATGCCCGCCTACCCGGAAGAGGGCGCGCTGCGCGGCGGACACATCCCCACCGCGGTGTCCGTCCCCTGGGCCCGCGCCGCCGCGGAGGACGGGACGTTCCGCACCCGGGCGGAACTCGACGCCATCTACCGGGACGAGGCCGGGCTCCAGGAGGGGGACGAGGTCGTCGCCTACTGCCGTATCGGCGAGCGCTCGAGCCACACGTGGTTCGTCCTGACATACCTGCTCGGCTTTGGGAACGTGCGGAACTACGACGGGTCGTGGACCGAGTGGGGCAACGCGGTGCGCGTGCCGATCGTCCGGGGCAGCGAGCCCGGCGAGGTACCCGCGGCAGTACCCACGGCATCCGCACGGGTCGCGCGATGACCGGCGGAGCCGTCCCGGCGAAGCTCGCCGAGATCATCGACGACTTCCAGGACCTGACGGAGCCCGACCGGCTGCAGCTGCTGCTCGACTTCTCACGGGAACTCCCGGACCTCCCCGAGCGGTACGGCGACCACCCCGAGCTCCTGGAGCAGGTGGTCGAGTGCCAGAGCCCGCTCTTCCTGACCATGGAGATCGGGGACGAGCCGGAGCGGCCGGTCCACCTGTTCTTCTCGGCGCCGCCCGAGGCGCCCACGACGCGCGGGTTCGCCGGAGTGCTCCTCGAGGGACTCGACGGACTGCCCGCCGAGGAGGTCCTCGCCGTCCCGGACGACGTGCCCGACCGGCTCGGGCTCACCCGGGCCATCACTCCCCTGCGGATGCGCGGCATGGCCGCGATGCTGGGGCGGATCAAGCGGAAGATCAGGGAAGCGCAGTAGCCTCCGGGTCGGGCGCCTTCCCTCCGGGAAGCGTCCGGCCGAACAGGCGCCCGCCGAGCCAGCGTTCGACCACGGCTTCCCACTGCTCCGGGTCCACGTTCCATTCCTTCGTGTGGCGCGCGCGGTGGAACCGCTCCAGCGTGACGAAGGCCGGGTTCCTGGCCGCCAGTTCGGCGGAGGGCCCGATGGGGACGAACTCGTCGTCCTCGCTGTGCAGGACGAGTGTCGGCAGGGTCAGCTGCTCCGCCCGGGCTATCCAGTCCATGCTCTTGAGGTCCAGCGGCGCGGCCAGTCCCGTGATCCTCCGGGCCCGGCGGCTCGCCAGCAGGTACTGTCCGAGCCGCCCCACGGGCGCCGGGATCCGGTTCAGTTCCGCATGGTGCGCCAGCACTTCGATCCAGTTGATGACCGGGCCGTCGAGCACGAGTGCACTGATACGTTGCCGGTGGCGCGAGAGGTCCGCCGTCTGCAGGACGATCGCGCCTCCCATGGACCAGCCGAAGAGGACGACGTCGCGGGCTCCGTGGGAGACCGCGAAATCGATGGCGGCGTCGACGTCGTGCCACTCCGTCATCCCGAGTCCGTAGCGACCGTCGGGCGCCGACGGCGCTTCGCCGTCGTTCCGGTAGGACAGGACCAGGCTGGTCAGCCCGAGGCGGCGCGCCGGTCCGAGCGCGCGCAGTGCCTCCGCGCGCGAGGCGCCGCGGCCGTGCACCATGATCGCCCACGTGCGGGCGGGCGCCTCTGCGCGGACGAGCCAGGCGGGGGCGGAACCGCCCTCGACCGGGATGAGCACCTCCTCGTCGGCGAAGCCCATCGCCGCCGGCGAGGGGTAGACGGCGCCGCCCCACCAGCCGCGCGTGGCGGAGGCGAGGTCGCCGACGTAGACCTTCTCCACGACGCGTTCCACCGTTCCCTCGCGGGGCACGTACGAACGGATCTCCCCGATGCGGGCGTGACCGGTCCCGCGGGCGAAGTGGAGGCTGTACGTGCCCTCGACCGTGGTGTCGTCGTTCGCGGGCAGGATGACGGTCTGCTTGCCGGCGGGGCCGACGACGGCGAGGATGTCCAGGTTCTCGTCCCGGATGCGCGCGGGCGTCACGATCTGCCGCGCGAAGTAGACGGCGAGTCCCGAGACCGCCCCGGCTGCAGAGGACGCGAGGGCGGCTCCCGCCCCCACCCCGAGCGCCGTCCATTTGAGCCAGGGAGCGGTGGTCCGCTGCTCCGCGGCCGTTGACCTCGTCGTTGCCATAGCTCCATTTCTACCCTGACCTTCCAAGCGCCGTCGATTCGTCGCACAACCCCGGCGTGGTGCCCCCGGATCCGGCAGTACAGTGGCGCCATGACCCAAACAATCCTGGTGCTGACCGAGGAAGCCCTCACCCGCGCCGATCTCCGCAACCTGCTGACACTGCAGGGCGAGGAGCCCGCGGACGTCGTCGTGCTGATCCCGGAGGACCGCCATGAGTCCGTCCTGGGTGAGTTCTTCCGCCACCTGAGCCTGCTCGAGGTCGGCGAGGCCTTCCGGACGTTCTCGTCCGACGACCACCGCCACGACGAGGCCACTGCGCGCACCGCCCTGGCGGAGTCCCTGCAGCTCCTGACGGCGGAGGGGTTCGCTGCACGCGGGAGGACGACGACGGGGAACCCGGTCGACGCCCTGGTGCAGGAAGCCGCTGATAGTGGAGCCGTGCAGGCCGTGGTCATCACCCGGCCGCATGCCATGGCCGACACGTTCCACACCGACTGGGCCAACAGGGCACAGGACAAGCTCGGCATCGCCGTGCTGCACCTGTACTCCGGCTCGGGATTTATTGGCGACTCGTAGGCGTTGGAGCGAGTATGACTACCGAACGCGATGCCTACCGGCCCGAAATCGAGAAGTCCGACGCCGAGTGGCGCCAGGAACTGACACCGCAGGAGTTCCAGGTCCTGCGCAAGGCGGGCACGGAGCGCCCCTATACCGGGGAGTACTACGACGCGAAGACGGCCGGCACCTACGAGTGCCGCGCCTGCGGCGCCGAGCTCTTCACCAGCAACGAGAAGTTCGACTCGCACTGCGGGTGGCCCTCCTTCTGGGCGCCGCTGGCCGAGGACAAGGTGCGGTACCTGCATGACCGGTCCATGGGCATGGAGCGCATCGAGGTGCGGTGCGCCCGCTGCGATTCGCACCTCGGGCACCTCTTCAAGGGAGAGGGCTTCGACACCCCCACCGATCAGCGGTTCTGCATCAACTCGATCTCGATGAAGCTGGTGGCGGCGGAGTAGGTCCGCCCCAGGGAATACAGCGAAAGGCCGGCTCCTCGGAGCCGGCCTTTCGTGTACCCGTCGTGTGAAGCCGCTCTGGTTCTTCCCTGTACGGGTATACGGTTGAGCATAAGATTTGCTTTACGTCCGCCTGCTGACCTGTAAGGAACGCTGTTCTTGTTGTTACGCTCGCGTCAGTACTGATGACCGCACGACAGAAAGCAGGAGCCATGACCGTCACGCCGCTCGCGCAGGTAGTATCCATCCCTCAGGAGACCGCCGCCTGGCACTCCCTGAAGGCCGCAGCCGAGGAACTCCGCCTGCTGCAGGTCAAGGACGGCTCCATCCCCGAGACCGAGCACCACGCCGCCGCTGCCGACCTGACGGCGGTTATCGTGTCGGCCGTCGAGGAGCTCGCGCCCCTGTTCCCCCACGACGCCGAGTACCTCCGCCGCACCGTCACCGCCTTCGAGGCATGGCGGTCGAGCGGTTTCGCCGTCCCCGACTTCCTCGAGCCGCTGCTCGCCTTCCAGCCGCAGCAGGACCGGACCGACGGGCTCCAGCACCTCGTCGTCTTCCCGATGTACACGCAGAACGGCAGCACGAGCCGGCTCGTCGAGGCCGTGCTCATCGAGGTGCTCTGGCCCGAGTTCATCGCCGAGCTCGAAGCCGGCGACTACTCGAACGCCCTGTTCGTCCCCATCCGGTTCCTCGACTTCACCGAGGGCTACAACACCAACTCCGCGGTGCTCTTCCCGGAGACCGTCGCCGTCAGCGAGACGCCGACCTTCACCTGGGGCGCCATCTTCGCGGACCGCGAGGCGGCCCGGTTCCGCCGCGTGGTCCGGGCCGCAGCGGACATCACCCGCCTCGAACTGCCCGATGACGCGTTGGAGCTCCTCGACGACCAGAAGCTCACCGAGGAGACCTTCGTCATGTGGGACCTCATCCACGACCGGACGCACATGCGCGGTGACCTCCCCTTCGATCCGTTCATGATCAAGCAGCGCATGCCGTTCTTCCTCTACTCGCTCGAGGAACTGCGCTGCGACCTCACCGCATTCCGTGAAAGCGTCCGGATCGAGAAGGACGAGAACGCCTCTCCCGAGGCGCGGAAGCACGCCAGGCTCGTGCAGTACGCCGTCATCTTCGACCGCATCTTCCGCTTCAGCATCACGGGCAGCCGGGTGCGCAACTACGACGGCCTCGGCGGACAGCTCCTGTTCGCGTGGATGCACCAGCGCCGGGTCCTCCACTGGACCGACACGAAGCTGACCATCGACTGGGACGAGGCCGCCGACGTCGTCGTCGCCCTGGGCGAGCAGATCGAGCAGCTGTACTGGCGCTCCATCGACCGTCCGAAGATCGCGCACTGGCTCGCCGCCTACGACCTGGTCTCGGCCACGGTCACCCCGCACCCGGCATCGGTCTGGGCGAAGGGTCCCGAGGCCCTCGAGCTCCTGGGCCCGCCGCGCGCCCTCACCGACGCGGTGCTCGACGACGAGTTCCCCCTCTCGATGTTCTTCGAGGCGCTCGACCGCAAGATGAAGCCGGTCATCGAGTCCACCGCGGGCATCACGGCGGACGCGGCATGACCGACGCTCCCGGCGGCCGTACCGCCGTCGTGGCCGGCGCCACGAGCGCCTCCGGCATCGCCCTCACCCGGCGGCTGGTCGCGGACGGACTCACCGTCGTCGCCGTCGGGTCCGACGGGGCTCGCCTCGACGCGGCCTTCGCCGGGGTCGACGGCGTCGTCCGCGAGGTGTGCGACCTCACGGACGAGGCCGCGGTCGGCACCCTCGCCGACCGTGTGCGCACCGGCCAGGGCGGGGCGGACGCCCTGTTCCACCTCGTCGGTGGCTGGCGGGGCGGCAAGGGCATCACGACGCAGTCGACGGCGGACTACGAGGTCCTCCACCGATCCGTCTTCCTCACCCTGTTCAACACGAGCAGGGCGTTCTACGACCAGCTGGCCGAGCGCGGCGGGCGGCTCGCCGCTGTGTCCGCGACGGCGGTGGCGAAACCGACGGCGGGCAACGCCTCGTACGCGGCGGTGAAGGCCTCCGTCGATGCCTGGCTCCAGGCCGTGGCCGACGGCTTCGCGCGCGACGGCTCCTCGGCCGCCGCGACCGCCGTCGTCGTGAAGGCGCTCCTCGACGACGCGATGCGGGAGCAGCAGCCCGAGCGGGCGTTCCCGGGATTCACGCACGTCGACGACCTCGCGGCCATCCTGGCGTCGCTGCTCGGGACGCCGGCCGCGCAGGCCAACGGGGCCCGCATCGATGCGGTTCGGGGATAATGGGACAGTGACCGACACCCTGACCTCACCCGCATCCCTGCACGACCGGACCCAACGCAGCTTCGCGTCCGACAACTACTCGGGCGTGCACCCCGAAGTCCTCACGGCCCTCGCGGCCGCCAACGAGGGGCACCAGGTCGCCTACGGCGAGGACCAGTACACGGCCCGGCTGCAGGAGGTGATGGAGCACCACTTCGGCGAGGGGATCTCCATCTACCCCGTCTTCAACGGCACCGGCGCCAACGTCCTCTCGCTGCAGTCGATCCTCCCCCGCTGGGGAGCGGTCGTCTGCCCGCAGACGGCCCACATCAACGTGGACGAGAACGCGGCACCGGAACGCGTGGGCGGCATCAAGCTGCTGACGGTGCCCACACCGGACGGCAAGCTGACGCCGGAACTTATCGACCGGGAGGCCTGGGGCTGGGGGGACCAGCACCGCGCGCAGCCCCTGGCCGTTTCCATCACGCAGACCACGGAACTCGGCACGCTGTACTCGGTGGCCGAGATCAAGGCCATCGCCGACCACTGCCACGCGCGCGGCATGCGCGTGCACATGGACGGAGCGCGGCTCGCGAATGCCGCCGCGGCGCTCGGGCAGCCCCTGCGGGCCTTCACGCGTGACGCCGGGGTGGACATCCTGTCCTTCGGCGGCACCAAGAACGGCCTCATGTTCGGCGAGTGCGTCGTCGTGCTGAACCAGGAGGCGTCCACCGGGCTCGACTACCTGCGCAAGCTCAACATGCAGCTCGCCTCGAAGATGCGCTTCGTCTCCGCCCAGCTCATCGCCCTGCTGGAGGGGGACCTCTGGCTCCGCTCGGCATCGCACGCGAACGCCATGGCCGCCCGCCTCACCGAGGGCGCCCGGGGCATCCAGGGCGTGATACTCACGCAGGAGACCAGAGCCAACGCGGTCTTCGCCATCCTCCCGCCGGGGGCGGCAGATCGCATCCGCGAGAGTTTCCGCTTCTACGACTGGGACCAGGCGACCGGCGAGGTGCGGTGGATGTGCTCGTTCGACACCACGGAAGAGGACGTCGACGCCTTTCTCGATGCGATCCGCCGGGAAGTGTCCGCCTGACCGACGCTCCGTGCCTGCGCCGGGCCCGTGCCCGGCGCGCCGCCGTCGATCTCACTCCCGCAGGGCATAGCCTGCGGGAGTGAGTGCAATCGGTGGCGTATCGCAGCTTCCTGCGGAATTCCTCGACGCCCTCTCCGGCCTCCGGAAGGCAGCCCGTCGCAGCGAGATCCGCCTCGAGGAGATACCGGCACCCTCACGGCTCGCGCCCTTCGCCGTGGCTCTCGGCACCGAGGTCGTCGAGGCCACACCGGTCCCGCTTCCGCTCCACGGACCGGCACGGAACCTCATCCTTCCGCCCGAGCCGGCGGAACTCGCAACGGGGCGGTTCATCCTCCTCTACGATCCCGACGGGTCGAAGGTCTGGAACGGCCGCTTCCGCATCGTCACGTACATCCGCGCACAACTCGAACCGGACATGGGCAACGACGTCCTCCTCGGCTCGGTCGCCTGGACCTGGCTCGTGGAGGCCCTCGACAACCATGGCGCGCGGCACCACAGCACGGGCGGTACCGCCACGAGGATCCTGTCCGAGAGTTACGGGACGCTCGAGGACCGCGGCGACACGATCGACATCGAGTTGAGGGCATCCTGGACGCCTGCGACGGCGGACGTCCGGCGGCACCTCGAGGCGTGGTCGGAGATGGTGTGCACGTTCGCCGGGCTGCCGCCCCTGCCATCCGGCGTGGCGCACCTGCCGGTCCGCCGGTCCTGATCGGGCCAGGGTATCCGGCCAGCACTGCCGGGCGGGTGGATCCCTGCGGCGGGCCGTCGCTTCGGGGTGCGGCTCCACGCGGGGATAGACTGAAATCACCATGAGTTCCCACACCTCCGAACAGACGGACAGCACCGGCGCGTCCGATCCAGCCGTCGATCCCGGCACTCCTCCTGCCCTCCCCCTCCTGACCGAGCCACGCGAAGGCGTCCCGCTCGTCATCGACACCCCGGCGGGCCTCGAGCGTGCCGCAGCCGCACTGGCCGCAGGAACGGGACCGGCAGGAGTCGACGCCGAGAGGGCCTCCGGGTTCCGCTACGGACAGCGCGCGTTCCTGGTGCAGATCCGGCGCGAGGGTGCCGGGACCTGGCTCATCGACCCCGAGCCCTTCGACGACCTGCGCGTGATCGACGACGCCCTCGACGGCGTCGAGTGGATCCTCCACGCAGCCAGCCAGGACCTCCCCTGCCTCTCGGAACTCGGGATGTGGCCGGACAAGCTGTTCGACACGGAGCTCGCTGCGCGCCTCGCGGGCCTTCCACGGGTAGGGCTCGCCGCCGTCATCGAATCCCAGCTCGGTTTCAGCCTCGCAAAGGAGCACTCGGCGGCGGACTGGTCCAAGCGGCCACTGCCCGAGCCCTGGCTCCGCTACGCGGCCCTCGACGTCGAAGTCCTGACGGAGCTGCGGGACAAGCTGGCCGGCATCCTGGAACAGGACGGCAAGCTCGGGATCGCGGAGGAGGAGTTCGAGCACATCCGCCAGACCCCTCCCGCCGAGCCCCGCGTCGATCCCTGGCGCCGCACCTCGGGCCTGCACCAGCTGCGCGACCGCCGGCAGCTCGCCGCGGTGCGGCAGATGTGGCTGGAGCGCGAGGACCTCGCACAGCGCCGCGACGTCGCACCCGGGCGCCTGATCCCCGATTCGGCGATCGTGGCGGCCGCCAAGGCGATGCCGAGCACCGTCCCGCAGCTGCTGGCCACCAAGGGTTTCCACGGCAGGGCCGCCCAGAAGGAAGCACCGCGCTGGCTGCGGTGCATCAGCGAGGCGAAGAAACTCACCGACCTCCCGCCCCTCCACGTCTCCACGAACGCCCCGCCGCCGCCGCGCATCTGGCCGGAGAAGGACCCGGAGGCCGCGGCGAGGCTCCTGACGGCGCGCCCCCGGGTCGCACAGCGGGCGGAGAAGCTGGGCATGCCCGTGGAGAACCTGCTGACGCCGGACTACCTGCGCCGGATCGCCTGGCGACCGCCCGCCGAGATCTCGCTCGAGTCCGTCTCCGAGGCGCTCGAAGAGCTCGGCGCGCGCCGGTGGCAGATCGAGCAGGTCGCAGCGATCATCACCGTCGCCTTCCTGGACCCCGATCCCCTGCCCGCCAAGGGGCAGCGGGGTGAGGAGACGGCCGCAGGCTGACCGGAGGGCACCGGCGAACCGCTTGCCGACCATGTTACTCACCAGTAACATAGTCGCGGATCCATCTCCCGCTGAGGGATCCTATCTCGATGAGGAGCAACAGGTGAGCCTAGCAACAGGGACCGCGTCCACGCGGAGCGCAGCACGTGCCGTCCGCGATGTCGTCTTCGTCGACGGAGTACGGACGCCGTTCGGCAGGGCGGGCGACAAGGGCATCTACGCAGGCATGCGTGCCGACGACCTCGTGGTGAAGTGCATCCGCGACCTCCTCCGCCGCAATCCGTCCCTCCCGCCCGAACGCATCGACGACGTCGCGATCGCGGCCACCACGCAGACCGGCGACCAGGGCCTGACGATCGGCCGCACCGCCGCCCTCCTCGCTGGACTCCCCCGCACGGTCCCCGGCTTCGCCATCGACCGCATGTGTGCCGGCGCCATGACCGCCGTTACCACGACCGCCTCGGGCATCGCCTTCGGCGCGTACGACGTCGTCATCGCGGGCGGCGTCGAGCACATGGGCAACCACCCGATGGGCGCGGACGCCGACCCCAACCCGCGCTTCCAGACGGAGCGGATCGTGGACCCGGCGGCGCTGAACATGGGCGTCACGGCGGAGAACCTGCACGACCGCTTCCCCGCCATCACGAAGGACCGGGCGGACGCGTACGCCGTCCGCAGCCAGGAGAAGCTCGCCGACGCCTACAAGGCCGGGCAGATCCAGCCCGACCTCGTTCCCGTCGCGGGCAGGAAGCCCGGCTCCGGGTGGACCCTGAACACCGTCGACGAGCCACCGCGCCCCGGCACCACGGTGGAGGACCTCGCCGCCCTGCGCACGCCCTTCCGCCCCCATGGACGCGTCACCGCAGGCAACGCCGCCGGACTGAACGACGGCGCCACCGCGGCCCTCCTCGCCTCCGCCGACGCGGCCGCCGAACTGGGCCTGCCCGTCCGCATGCGCCTGGTCGCCTACGCCTTCGCCGGCGTCGAACCCGAGGTCATGGGCATCGGTCCGGTGCCGGCCACGGAGAAGGCACTGCGGCAGGCCGGCCTGGACATCTCCGACATCGGCCTGTTCGAGATCAACGAGGCCTTCGCCGTGCAGGTCCTGAGCTTCCTCGACCACTTCGGCATCGACGACGACGATGCCCGTGTGAATCGCTACGGGGGCGCCATCGCCGTCGGCCACCCGCTGGCGTCCTCCGGCGTCCGGCTGATGAACCAGCTCGCGCGCCAGTTCGAGGAGGATCCGACCGTGCGCTACGGCATGACCACCATGTGCATCGGCCTCGGCATGGGCGCCACCGTCATCTGGGAGAACCCCCGCCACGAGCACTACGGACAGGATGCAGCATGAGCTTCGAACGCTACGACGAACTGGCCGGGCTCGTTCCCTCGGAGATCGTCACCCACTCCTACGTCCAGGACATCGCCCTCCCCGGTGGGGCCGGCGTCCTCGCGCTCATCACGCTCGACAACGACCTGGACCACACCAAGCCCACCACGCTCGGGCCGAACACGCTCATCGAGTTCGGCCGCACCCTCGAAGGGCTGAAGGAACGCGCCGCCCGCGGCGAGATCTCCGGCGTCGCCGTCACCGGCAAGCCCTACTTCCTCGTGGCGGGTGCGGACCTCAGCACCGTCAAGAGCGTACGGTCCGAGCACCTGGGCCGCCTCATGGCGGAACTCGGCCACGAGGCGTACGACCTCCTCGCCGACCTCGGAGTCCCCAGTTTCGCCTTCATCAACGGCGTCGCCCTGGGTGGCGGCCTCGAGATCGCCCTCGCAGCCAACTACCGCACCGTGTCCTCGGGCGCCAGCGGCATCGGACTGCCCGAGGCCTTCATCGGACTCGTCCCGGGCTGGGGTGGCGTCTACCGCCTGCCGCGCCTCATCGGCCCCGCGAACGCCGTGAAGGTCATGATCGAGAACCCCCTGAGCAACAATCGCAGCCTGGACGGCAGGGCCGCCTACGAGCTCGGCATCGCCGACGCGCTCTTCGAGCCCGCCGACTACCTCGAGCAGTCGCTCCTCTGGGCCGGGCAGGTGCTGGCCGGTGGCGAAGCCGCCGACGCCGTCGAGCAGCGTCGCGCGGAGCGTGCACGGTACGACGACGCCGACTGGAAGGCCGCCGTCACCGCCGGCCGTGCCTTCGTCGAGGCGAAGACCAGCAATGCGGCGCCCGCACCCTCACGGGTCCTGGACCTGCTCGAGGGCGGCCTCACCTACTCGCGCCAGGAATCCGCGGCGGCGGAATGTACGGCTCTCGCCGAACTGATGCAGACGCCCGAGTTCCATGCCACCGTCTATGCCTTTTTGGACCTCGTGCAGAAACGCGGGAAGCGCCCGGCCGGAGCTCCGCACGGGAAGCTCGCGCGGCCCGTCTCGAAGGTCGGCGTCGTCGGCGCCGGCCTCATGGCAAGCCAGCTGGCCCTGCTGTTCGCCCGCCAGCTCAAGGTGCCGGTGGTCCTGACGGACATCGACCAGGCCCGGGTCGACAAGGGCGTCGCCTACGTCCACGCCGAGGTGGACAAGATGCTCGCCAAACGGCGACTCTCCCCGGACGCCGCGAACCGCACGAAGGCGCTCGTCTCGGGCTCGGTGTCGAAGGACGTGTTCGCCGACGCCGATTTCGTGATCGAGGCGGTCTTCGAGGAACTGTCGGTCAAGAAGCAGGTGTTCGCCGAAGTCGAGGCCGTCGTCTCCCCCGAGTGCATCCTCGCGACGAACACCTCGTCCCTGTCCGTGGCCGAGATGGCTGCGGACCTGATGCACCCCGAGCGCGTGGTCGGCTTCCATTTCTTCAACCCGGTGGCTGCGATGCCGCTGCTCGAGGTGGTGCGTGCGCCCAAGACGGACGACGCGGTGCTGGCCACGGCCTTCGTCCTGGCGAAGGGACTGAAGAAGAACGCCGTGCTGGTCCAGGACGCGCCCGCCTTCGTGGTGAACCGCATCCTGGGACGCATGTTCGGCGAGATCACCGCGGTCTTCGACGAGGGCACCGACCCGGAGACGGCCGACAACGCACTGCGCCCGATGGGCCTTCCCATGACGCCCTTCCGGTTGCTCGCGCTGGTGGGCCTGCCCGTCGGCCAGCACGTGCAGGAGTCGCTGCACGCTGCCTTCGGAGACCGCTTCCACGTGTCGGCGAACCAGCAGAAGCTGATCGACGCCGGCATCAAGGGACTGTGGGAGAAGCAGGAGGACGGCAGCTACGCGGTCCCCGAGTCGGTCCTCGCCCTGCTGGACCGCGGCACCAGCTCCTCGTCCGCGGACGAGGTCCTGCGCCGCACGCAGGACGCGCTGGCCGACGAGATCGGGCGCATGCTCGCCGAGGGCGTGGTTGCAGCACCGGAGGACATCGATCTCTGCATGATCATGGGGGCGGGGTGGCCGATGCACCTCGGCGGGATCACCCCCTACCTGGACCGGGTAGGTGCGTCCGAGCGCGTCAACGGGAAGACCTTCCACCAGGCCTGACGTGCGCAAGGGTCCCTGCCTCCGCGGGCGGGGACCCTTCGTCGCTTGCCCCGCCCTCCTGAAGCGGAGCCCTTCATCTCTGATGTGATCCACCTCTCAAAACGTCAGTGGCGGCTGACAGACTGGGGTATGGACAACAAGCAGGGACACGAGTTCAGGCACACGCTCTCGTCCCCTTCGCGCACCACGACGCGCAGCGCGGTCTCGGGCAGTGCCGTCTCGGGCAGCACCATTCCCGCTATCCAAGGTGCGACGCTTCCGCGCTCTCCCGTTCGGGACCTGATTCGTGAGGTGACCTCTTTGGCGATCGACAGCGAGAGGGCCGGCTTGATCGATCAGCTGCGGGACCTGGAAGACCTCAAGTCCTCGGTGGCCGCCGCGCAGGCGAGGATCGCCGTCGCGTTCGACCTCGCCGAACGCCGCGCACAATCCAAGGCCGGCGTACCCGCGGCGGACCGGGGACAGGGCGTGGCCGCGCAGATTGCCCTCGCCCGCCGCGAGTCGCCCTCCCGCGGAAACCGGCTCCTCGGCTTGGCACGAGCGCTCGTCACGGAGATGCCGCATACCCTGGCCGCGTTGGACTCGGGCCAGCTCAACGAATGGCGGGCAACCCTGCTGGTCCGCGAGACCGCATGCCTGAGCGCAGCCGACCGGTGCGCCGTCGACGAAGAACTCTCCCCTGATACGGGAACATTCGACGGGGCGGGCGACCGGGCCCTGATCGCGGCGGCCAGGACCGCCGCCTATCGCAGGGACCCCCGCTCCGCGACGCAACGCGCGAGCCACGCCGCAGCGGACCGGCGCGTCAGCCTCCGCCCCGCACCTGACACCATGACCTACCTGACTGCCCTGCTTCCCGTCGCCCAGGGCGTAGGCCTGTACGCCGCCCTGACCCGGCACGCCGACTCACTCCGTTCGGCCGGCGATACCCGTTCGCGGGGCCAGCTCATGGCGGACACGCTCGTCGAGCGGACCACCGGCACCGTCGAAGGTATCTGCGGCGTGGACCTCCAACTCGTGATGACCGACCGCACCCTTCTCAGAGGCGGCAATGAACCGGCCCACCTGAGCGGCTATGGCATCGTTCCCGGCGCCTGGGCCCGCACCGCCCTGAACCCGGCCGGCAGGGCGACCTCCGCGACTCCCTCGACCGGTTCCCGTACAGGCACCGTCGGTGGCACCGTCGACGGCGTTGTCGGCCGTGCGGGGCATGGGCAGGCATTCAGGGTCTGGATGCGCAGGCTGTACACGGCCCCCGGCACGGGGGATCTACTCGCCGTCGACTCACGCTCCCGGCTTTTCACCGAAGGACAGCGCCGCTTCATCGAGGCCCGCGATCGATCCTGTCGGACCCCCTACTGTGATGCGCCCATCCGTCAGGTGGACCATATTCTCCCCTGGCGGGACGCCGGACCGACAAGCCTCTGGAACGGCGCGGGTCTGTGCGAAGCATGCAACCACACCAAGGAGATCAACGGGTGGAAAGCCACCACCCGATCTGGTCCGACCCACACCATAGACCTCCGGACTCCCACCGGACATACCTACAGCTCTGCGGCGCCCCCGGCGTTAGGCACCGGATCCGACGAGCCTGCACACGCGCAGCCAACACTTCCCCGACGCGAGAAGCGGCACCGCAGCAAGGCGTTGAAAAACGCGCACCGGCAGCCAGCCACCGCCTGACAGGACCTACCCCTTGGGGCGCGGGAAGAGGTCGTCCAGTTCGGCCAGATCCGCGTCCGACGGCGTCCACTCGGCCGCCGTCGCATTCTGCCGCACCTGCTCCGGCGACGTGGCACCGGCGATCACCGACCCCACGGAGGGCTGGGCCGCGAGCCAGGAGAAGGCGACCTGCACCTCGGTGAGTCCCCGCTCGCCCGCGAATGCCGAGAAGGACTCGAGCTGGTCCCAGTCCGCCGTCTCCAACAGGTTCTTCCGGGAGTGCGTGAGCCGGCTGCCCGCGGGAACCTCGTTGCGCCGGTACTTGCCGGTCAGCAGGCCGTTGGCGAGCGGGAAGTAGGGCAGGACGCCGAGACCGTATGCTTCGGCGGCCGGGACGACCTCCCGCTCCAGACGGCGATCCAGCAGGCTGTAGGGGTTCTGGGCGGAGATGAACGGGGTGTAGCCGCCGCTGCGCGCCGTGAACTCGGCCTCGGCGATCTGCCACCCGGCGAAGTTGGAGTGTCCGAGGTAGCGGACCTTACCGCTCGTCACGAGGTCGTCGAGTGCCGCGAGGGTTTCCTCGATCGGCGTCTGCGGGTCCGGGGCGTGGTACTGGTACAGGTCGATCCAGTCGGTCCCGAGGCGCCGCAGGGACGCTTCGACGGCCCGGATGATGTAGCGCCGGGATCCCCGCGCACCCCAGTCCGGTCCGTTCACCCCGCCCATATCGAGCCCGAACTTCGTGGCGAGGACGACGTCGTCGCGCCTCGCACCGAGGGCCTTGCCCAGCTGCACCTCGCTGACACCGGGAGTCTTGCCGTACATGTCGGCGACATCGAACAGCGTGATCCCGGCGTCGATCGCCGCATGAACGACGGCGTCGGTGCCCTCCTGGGACTGGGACGCGGTGCCGGCCCTGCCCAGGTTGTTGCAGCCCAGGCCAACGGTGGAAACGCTGAGTCCCGAGGAACCCAGTCTGCGGTAGGTCATCATGGATCTAACCTACCAAGATCCCGACTGTTCGTTGCCCCGGGCACACGACCCGGAACCTCGACCACGTGCGGGGGCGATCAGGCGAACCAGATACCGATCTCGCGCTCGGCCGACTCGGCAGAGTCGGAGCCGTGCACGAGGTTCTGCTGGACCTTGACGCCCCAGTCGCGGCCCAGGTCGCCGCGGATGGTGCCGGGTGCCGCCGTCGTCGGCTCCGTCGTCCCTGCCAGGGAGCGGAATCCTTCGATCACACGCTGTCCCTCGAAGACGGCGGCGACGATCGGCCCGCTGAGCATGAATTCCACCAGCGGTTCGAAGAACGGCTTGCCCACGTGCTCCGCGTAGTGCTCCTCGAGCAGCTCGCGCGAGGCGTGCACCTGCTTCAGCTCGGCGATGGTGTAGCCCTTCGCCTCGATGCGGGACAGGATGGTGCCGGTCAGGCCGCGGGACACGCCATCGGGCTTGACGAGGACAAGGGTGCGCTCAACGCTCATGGGAACTCCTGGAAAGGTGGGCGCCGTCCAGGACGGCGCAGTGGTGGGGTATCACGACCGACTCTACTAAAGGCGGGCCGCTATTCGGGGTTGGCCTTCTCCCACTCGGCCTGCAGCCGGTCCCGCTCCGCGTTCTCGCGGTCCACTCGGATGCCCTGCCGGATGCCGTAGAGCCATGTCAGGGCGAAGGCGGCGCCGACCACGAACATCGTCGGCTCGAGGAAACCTCCGGCGATGATGACCAGCTGGAGGATCCAGCCGAGACCGATCCCCCACTTCTTCGTCAGCACCGCGCAGGTCAGGACCAGCACGACGCTGAGGGCGATGCCCGAGGTCAGGATCAGGACGGGCGAGATCTCGTCGCGCCGCAGCCCGAACACCGCGAGCGTCGCGAAGAACACGACGAACGCCTCGAGCAGCAGGACCGTGGAGGCGAACATGATCTTCGTGGACCGGCGTTTCTTCGGCATCCCGGGCCGCCACTCGCGCTGGGCCCTGGTCATCCGTGCCATGCTCTGCCTACTTCCCTAGGAGCGTGCGGGCTTCCCCGACCACGGTGATCGAGCCGGTTACGAGGATCCCTCCGGCGAGGTCGTTGTTCTCCTCCGCCTTCATCACGGCCCACTCCAGCGCGTCGTCCAGCCCGGGGGCGATGTTGATGTTCTCCTCCGCGAAGCCCGCCGACAGCGCCGCCTGCAGGAGGTCCGCGGCAGGGATGGAGCGGGGCGACGTCGACTGCGTCAGGCAGACGTCCTCGAGGATCCCGGCGAGCTCCTCATGGAGTTCGGCGAGGATCGCGGCGGCGTCCTTGTCCTGCAGGACGCCGATGACGAGGACGAGGCGCGAGAACTCGAAGGCCTCACGGATCCCCTTGGCCGCGGCGCGGGCGCCGGCAGGATTGTGGGCCGCATCCACGATGATGCTCGGAGCCGTACGGACCACCTCGAGGCGTCCGGGCGACGTGACGGCACGCAGCCCGTTGCGCACGAGCTCCGTCTGGAGCTCCCGCTCGCCACCGCCGAGGAAGGCCTCCACCGCGGCGACGGCCACGGCCGCGTTCTCCGCTTGGTGCTCACCGTGGAGGGGCACCAGCAGCTCCCCGTAGCGGCCGGCGAGCCCGGTGAGCGACACCACCTGCCCGCCGACGGCGACCGTGCGCGACTCGACACCGAACTCGACGCCTTCGAAGCGGAATTCCGCTCCCACCTCGCGGGCACGCTCGAGGAGGACCTGCGCGGCGTCGCGGGGCTGGATCGCGCTGACCAGGAAGGAGCCGGGCTTGATGATGCCGGCCTTCTCGAGCGCGATGTCCTCGACCGTGTCGCCGAGGAGATCGGTGTGGTCGAGGGAGATCGGTGTGATCACGGCGACCTGCCCGTCGCCCACGTTGGTGGCGTCGGTGATGCCGCCGAGCCCCACCTCGATGACGCCGACGTCGACCGGCTCGTCCGCGAAGATCGCGAACGCGAGGATGGTGACGCACTCGAAGTAGGTCAGGCGTGGTTCACCGGCGGCCTGCAGCTCACCGTCGACGATGTCGAGGTAGGGCCTGATCTCGTCCCATACCCGGACGAAGGTCTCGTCCGCCACGGGCTCTCCGTCGATGCTGATGCGCTCCGTGACCCGTGAGAGGTGTGGACTCGTGTAGCGGCCGGTCCGAAGATCGTGCGCCAGGAGGATGCTCTCGATCATGCGCGCCGTCGACGTCTTGCCGTTGGTGCCCGTGATGTGGATGATCGGGAAGGCCCTGTTCGGCTCGCCCAGGATCTCCATGGCCCGGTGCAGCGGAGCCATCCGGGGCTCCATCCGGTCCTCCGGCGCCCGGCTCAGCAGCTCGGCGTACACGCTCTCGACCGAGAACGCATCGAGTTCTGCGCGGCCCTCGGTGCCGGTTCCGTTCGTGTCATCCATGCTGCTGCTCCTGCTTCCCGACGGTGATGCTGAATTCATTGCCCGAGCCCTCGACCGCCGTGATGCGCAGGTCCAGCGTCAGGGTCTCCGCCCTGATCAGCTCGGCATTCGCCTCGAGCGCGGCCACCTGGTCCGGCGCCACGCCGATGGTGGTGGTGATGCGGTCGCTGATGTCGAGGTCGGCATCGCGACGGGCCTGCTGGATGGCGCGGATCGCGTCGCGGGCTGTTCCCTCAGCCGCCAGTTCGTCCGTGACCTCCGTGTCGAGGACCAGGAACCCGCCACCCGGCAGGACCGTCACGGCCTTGGAGGCTGCATCGTTGCCCTCCACCACGGTGTCGAGCGTGTACTCGTGCGGCTCGAGGGCGAGGCCACCCGCGGTGACGCCGCCGTCGTCGTCCACGGACCAGTCCCCGGACTTCGACGCCTTGATGACCGTCTGCACGTTCTTGCCGAGGCGTGGGCCGGCGGCGCGGGCGTTGACCACGAGGCGCTGGGAGATGCCGAATTCGGCCGGCTCGGCGTCGGCCGAGTCGACGAGCCGGACACCCTTGAGGTTGAGTTCGTCCGCGATGATCGCCGAGTACTGGCCCGAGAGGCCCTCTGCGCCGGGCGCGACGACGGTCAGTTCCCGCAGCGGGAGCCTCACCCTCAGGTTCGCCGCCTTCCGCAGGCTGGAGCCCACGGAGCACACCTGGCGGGTGCGGTCCATCTGCTCCACGAGGTCGGGAGCGGCGGGGAACGACGCCGCCTCGGGCCAGTCGGTGAGGTGGACGGACCGACCACCGGTGAGGCCGCGCCAGATCTCCTCGGTGACGAGGGGAAGCAGCGGTGCCGCGACGCGGCACACGGCTTCGAGGCATGTGTAGAGCACGTCGAAGGCGTCGGTGTCCTCGTCGAAGAAGCGCTGCCGGCTCCGGCGGACGTACCAGTTGGTGAGCGTGTCCAGGTACCGGCGCAGGGACTCGCAGGCGTCGCTGATGGTGAAGGCATCGAGGGCCTCGGTGAGGTCACGGATGAGGTTGCCGGTGTTCGCGAGGATGTAGCGGTCGATCGGCTCCCTCAGCTGGGCCGCGGCCTCGGGGGTCACCGTCTTCGCCTCGTAGCCGTCGCCGCCGTTGGCTGCGTTCGTGTAGAGGCTGAAGAAGTGCCAGACGTTCCACAGCGGCAGGATGACCTGGCGGACGCCGTCGCGGATGCCCTGCTCCGTGACCACGAGGTTGCCGCCGCGGAGGATGGGTGAGGCCATGAGGAACCAGCGCATGGCGTCGGAGCCGTCCCGGTCGAAGACCTCGGAGACGTCCGGGTAGTTGCGCAGGCTCTTGGACATCTTCTGCCCGTCGGAGCCGAGCACGATGCCGTGGCTGATGACGTTGCGGAAAGCCGGCCGGTCGAACAGCGCCGTGGAGAGGATGTGCAGCATGTAGAACCAGCCGCGCGTCTGCCCGATGTACTCGACGATGAAGTCCGCGGGGTTGTGGGTGTCGAACCACTGCTCGTTCTCGAAGGGGTAGTGCACCTGTCCGTAGGGCATGGACCCGGAGTCGAACCAGACGTCCAGGACGTCCTCGACGCGGCGCATGGTGGAGCGGCCCGTCGGGTCGTCGGGGTTGGGCCGCGTGAGCTCGTCGATGAAGGGACGGTGGAGGTCCACCTCGCCCTGCTTGTTGAGTGGGAGGCGGCCGAAGTCCGCTTGGAGCTCGGCGAGCGAGCCGTAGACGTCGGTGCGCGGGTACTCGGGGTCGTCCGACTGCCACACCGGGATGGGGCTGCCCCAGAAGCGGTTGCGGCTGATGGACCAGTCGCGCGCGTTGGAGAGCCACTTGCCGAACTGGCCGTCCTTGACGTTGCCGGGGATCCAGGTGATGTCCTGGTTGAGCTCCACCATGCGGTCGCGGATCTTCGTGACCTCGACGTACCACGAGGACACGGCCCGGTAGATGAGCGGCTTGCGGCACCGCCAGCAGTGCGGGTAGCTGTGCACGTAGCTGGCTTGGCGCACCAGGCGTCCCGCGGACTTGAGCACGCGCGTGATGTGCCGGTTCGCGTCGAAGACCTGCAGTCCGACGATGTCCGCGAGCGGGCCCCTGCCGAACATCGGCAGGAACTTCGCGCCCTCGTCGACCGAGAGGATCACCTGGATGCCGGCGTCCTCGCACACCTTCTGGTCCTCCTCGCCGTAGGCGGGTGCCTGGTGTACGAGGCCGGTGCCGTCCGTCGTCGTGACGTAGTCCGCCACCAGGATGCGGAAGGCGTTGCGGTAGCCGCCCTCCTCGGGATCGGCGAGGTAGTCCCACAGCGGCTCGTAGGTGAGGCCCTCCAGCTCGGAGCCGAGGTGCCGCGAGGTGACCGATTCCCGGGCGGCGGCGGCGTCCGCGAAGCCGAGGTCCTTGGCGTAGTTGCCGAGCAGGTCCTCCGCCAGCAGGTAGCGCCCGGTTCCGCCGTCGCGCTCCGCCTCGACGACGACGTACGCGATGTCGGGCCCGACGGCGAGCGCGGCGTTGGTGGGCAGCGTCCAGGGCGTGGTGGTCCAGGCGAGGGCCTGGACGCCGGCGAGGTCCTTCGAGAGGGCCGATTCGCCTGCGAGGAGGGGAAAGGTGACCGTGACGGTCTGGTCCTGGCGGTCCTGGTAGACGTCCTCGTCCATCCGGAGTTCGTGGTTCGACAGGGGGGTCTCGTCGTTCCAGCAGTACGGCAGCACGCGGTACCCGTTGTAGGTCAGGCCCTTCTCGTGCAGCGTCTTGAAGGCCCAGAGGACGGACTCCATGTACTCGGGGTTGAGGGTCTTGTAGTCGTTGTCGAAGTCCACCCAGCGGGCCTGGCGGGTCACGTAGTCGCGCCACTCCCCCGCGTACTTCATGACGGAGGCCCGCGCTGCGTCGTTGAAGTTGTCGATGCCCATGGCGACGATCTGCTGCTTGTCGGTCATGCCGAGCTGCTTCATCGCCTCGAGTTCGGCGGGCAGGCCGTGCGTGTCCCAGCCGAAGCGGCGTTCCACCCGGTGGCCGCGCTGCGTCTGGTAGCGACCTACGAGGTCCTTGGCATAGCCGGTGAGGAGGTGGCCGTAGTGCGGCAGGCCGTTGGCGAAGGGCGGGCCGTCGTAGAACACGAATTCGTTCGATCCGTCGACGCCGGCATCGCGGGCATCGATGGAGGCCTGGAAGGTGCCGTCCTCCTGCCAGTAGCGGAGCACGCGTTCCTCGAGCTCGGGGAAGCGCGGGGAGGCGCTGGTTCCGGAGGAAGCACCGCTGTCGTCGGGCGACACGGCTTTGGGGTAGATCTGCGGCATTTGTCTCATCCTGTGTACGGCGGCGTCGGGTGGAGCAGGAGTCCTGCCGTGAGGACGGGCGCCCGTTCCGTCGCCGCCGGTTGCCTGACCGGCCGCAGGGAACTGGACCCGCGGTACCACCTCACTTGCCGCCGTCGTCCGCCGTGCCGCTCGTCGCGGTCACGGCAGCCTGGGCCGCCGCTCGTTTGCAGGCTGTGACGGGCCGCCCCGTCCGGTTCTACGGGCCATCGTCCCCTGTGGGCAGGCCTTTCTTCCGGAAGCTCACCGGTGATTGCCGGGTCGATGCTTGTCCTTCAAGTCTAGCCCTGCCGCGAATTCGTTGTCGAAAGGGCATGCACACCGCCACCGCCCACGGGCCCTGTGAAATGCGTTGTGGGCATGGGGCGTGCTTGGCAAGGTGGGAGACATCCGACAGCGACAGGACACGCCATGCCAACGCCGACCCTCCCCACCGCGTCCGCACTCGACACCGCCCGGGTGCTGATGGGGGTGATCCTGCCGGCGGTCGCGGAGGGTCCCATCATCCGGCGCCCGCGGGCCGTCGGCCTCGCCGCCCGACTGGAGCTCGATGCGAGGGCCGTCGGCATCCTCCAGCAGCTCCATGCCCGGTACCCGGACGGTCCGCTGCTGCTGAAGCTCCCCTTCCGGAGGCAGGCAGTCGTGCTCGCACCCGAGGACGTGAACACCGTGCTGGCCCGTTCGCCCGAGCCGTTCTCCCCGGCCAGCAGCGAGAAACTCGCGGTCATGGCGCATTTCCAGCCCTCCAACGTCCTGGTCTCCCGTGGTCCGGAGCGCACGGTACGCCGCGCCCTGCAGGAGCAGGTCCTCGACACGAGCCACCCCGTGCACCACCTCGCCGACCGGTTCGTCCCCGTGGTGGAGGAGGAGATGCGGCAGCTCCTCGTCGGTGCCGAGCACAGCGGCTCGCTGCCCTGGAGCGATTTCGCCGAGGCCTGGCAGCGCGTGGTGCGCCGCGTGGTCTTCGGTGACCATGCCCGGGACGACACGGAACTCACCACGATGCTGAACAGGTTGCGGAAGGACGGGAACTGGGCGTTCCTGAAGCCCGTGCGCAGGAGAACGCGTGAGCGGTTCCTCGCCCGCATCCGGGACGAGCTCGCCCACGCCGAGCCCGGGAGCCTCGCCTCGGTCCTGGCCGCCGTCCCCGAGGGCGACGGGGCCGAACCCGTGGACCAGGTGCCCCAGTGGCTCTTCGCCCTGGACAACAGCGGCATGGTGGCCTTCCGGACCCTGACCGTCCTGGCGACCCACCCGCAGGCCATGGAGGCCGCGCGGCGCGAGGTTGACGCCGACGCCTCGGGCCGCCGGTTCCTCCCGTACCTGCGCGCCTGCGCCCTGGAGGTGCTGCGCCTCTGGCCCACCACGCCGATGATCCTGCGCCAGACCACGCAGCCGGTGCAGTGGGCGCGGGGCCTGATGCCGGCCCGGTGCGGCGTGCTCATCTACTCCCCCTACTTCCACCGCGACGAGCACCACCTGCGCGACGCCCACAACTTCTCGCCGGAGCGCTGGCTCAGGGACGAGGACGACGGCTGGCCGCTGGTCCCGTTCAGCGACGGACCGGTGGTGTGCCCGGGGAAGCAGCTGGTGCTGCTGCTGACCAGCGCAGCGCTGGCCTCGCTGGTCGGTGTCCGGGACTTCAGCGTCGAGGAGGGCCAGCCGCTGGATCCCTCCCGCCCGCTGCCCGGCACCATCGACAACTACTCGGTGCGACTCGGCGTCTCTCCCCGGATGTGAAGGCTGCAGGCGTCCTCCGGGGGGCCGCGTCAGTGCAGGGCCGGTGAATCAGTGCAGGGCCGGTGAATCCGCCGGCATCAGCACCTTCAGCGCCCTGGGCGCGATCGTCATGGCTGCTGGAAGCGGACCCACCAGCTCGCCGTCCGCGTACACGTTGAGGGGTTCGTCCGCCGTGATCCTCACGCTCGAACCACGCGCCGCCGCGATGCCGCGCCGTCCGAGATGCCGCCCCCGGTACGAGAGGAGGAAGGTGGCTACGACGGTCAGGAAGGACGACCGGCCCAGGGACACCACGTCCAGCAGTCCGTCGTCGACCTTCGCCCGAGGGCAGATCCGCAGTCCACCGCCGTACTGTCCCCCGTTCCCGACAGCGACGAACCAGCCGGGAAAGACCCGCTCCGTCCCGTCGACGGACAGCGTGAACGTCACGCCGCGCCAGGCCCGGAACGCCTTCAGCCCGCCGTAGAGATAGACGAACGGACCCAGGGCGACCCGGGTCGCGTTACCGTACTCGTTGGCGAGCGCATCGAAGCCGACGTGCGCGACGCCCAGGTAGGGTCGACCGTTCACCTGGCCCAGATCGATCGCCGTGACCTCGTAGCGCGGGAGCGCCCTGACGGCCCGTACGGGGTTCAGCGGCAGGCCGAGGCGCCGCACCGCGTCGTTGGCGCGGCCTCCGGCCAGGGGCAGGAGGACGGCGCCGGAGTCCCGGGCGCCGGCCGCGACGGCACCCAGGAAGCCGTCACCGCCCAGGGCAGCGACGACGCTCCCCGGAGCGGCCGTGCGCGCCCGCTCCGTGGCTTCGCGGAGACTCCCGGTCATAACGGTGGAGACTGTGAACCCTGCGCGCCGGAGCGCTTCGGCCGTGCGGGGTGCGAGCCGCCGGGCCCGTCCCCGGCCTGCCGTCGGACTAACGAGGAGCAGGGCGTCTCCCCCGGCCCCCGGAAGGGTTCGCGGTTCCCGGCGTGGGCGCCACCGATCGGCGCCTGCGGCCGGGCGGCGAGGACCCTTCTGTCGGGGCACGGGGATCAGCCCCGGAGCACCTTGTGGTTGGCGGCCTGCGCGAGCGGACGCAGGACGAGCTGGTCGATGTTCATGTGGTGCGGCGCATCCAGCGTGAAGGCGACCGCGGAGGCGACGTCGTCCGCAGTCAGGGGGTAGTCCACACCCTCGTACACCTTGTCGGCGGCACCCTGGTCCCCGCCGAGGCGGTTGAGGGAGAACTCCTCGGTGCGCACCATGCCGGGCGACACCTCGATCACCCGGATGTTGTTCTCCGCCTCCTCCAGGCGGAGCGAACGCGCCATCGACTCCTGGGCGGCTTTCACGCCGCAATATCCCGCGCCGCCCTCGTAGGCCGCGAGCGCAGCCGTGGAGGTCAGGAACAGGACGCTGCCCTGGCCGCCGGACCGGAGCGCCGGCAGCAGGGCGCGCGTCATCCGCATCGACCCGAGCACATTCACGTCGTACATCCACTGCCAATCCTCGGTGACGCTGTCCACCACGCGGTCCGCCCCGAAGGCGCCGCCGGCGTTGTTCACCAGGGCGTGGACGGGACCGGCGGCCGTGACCTCCGCGGTGAAGGCGTCGACGGACGCCTGGTCCGTGACGTCGAGGGCCACGGCCGTCGCGCCGGTCTCCTCCGCGAGGGCCTCGAGACGGTCGACGCGGCGCGCCGCCGCGACGACGTCCCAGCCGTTCCGTCGCAGGGCACGGACGGTCGCCGCGCCGATGCCGGAACTGGCTCCGGTGACGACGGCGCGCAGGGCCGGAGGGGCGGGGACGACGGGTGCGCCGAGCGGCGCGGGGGATGTCGGAGTCATGGGGCCACTGTAGCGAGCCGCGGCGGGACGCAGCTTCCAGGGAGCGTGAACTGCCCGGGGCGGCCGGAATCCGCCTGCCGGTTCGATACACCGCCGGTCCGCCGGTAACGTTGAAAGCGCCTGTCTGCCCCGGTGACGACGCCGGGCAAGCCATCCGGGTCCAGTCACGCGTCCGCTCACGCATCCCATCCCGCGTCCCCAGTATGTTCCCGGCATGTTCCCGGCATGTTCCCGGCATCAGCAGGCGCTCCGCGCCACCACCGAAGGAAGAAACGAACCATGACCGCTCCAGGCCCCTCGACGACCGACGCTCCCCTGTCGCCCGTCGACCGCCAGTCGGTGCGGACGGCGCTGCGCACGCCGAGACTCCTGAAGACCGAGGTGCTCGCCGGTCTCGTCGTCGCGCTCGCGCTGATTCCCGAAGCCATCGCGTTCTCGATCATCGCCGGCGTCGATCCACGGCTCGGACTCTTTGCATCCTTCACTATGGCGGTGTCGATCGCGTTCCTCGGCGGCAGGCCCGCCATGATCTCCGCCGCCACCGGTGCCGTGGCCCTGGTGGTCGCACCCCTGGTCGCCAGCCACGGACTGGACTACTTCCTCGCCGCGGTCATCCTCGGCGGAGTGTTCCAGGTCGTCTTGGGACTCACCGGCGTGGCACGGCTCATGCGGTTCATCCCGCGCTCGGTGATGGTGGGCTTCGTCAACGCCCTGGCCATCCTCATCTTCCTGTCCCAGGTCCCCGAACTCCTCGGCGTCCCGTTCCTCGTCTACCCGATGACCGCCGTCGGCCTGCTGCTGGTCTTCGGCCTGCCCCGCGTCACCCGGGCCGTGCCTGCGCCCCTGGTGGCCATCGTGGTGCTGACCATCGCCGCCGTCCTCGCGCACGCCGCCGTCCCGACTGTCGGGGACAAGGGCGACCTGCCGGACAGCCTGCCCTCGCTGTTCTTCCCCGACGTGCCGCTGGACCTCGAGACCCTGCGGATCATCGCGCCGTTCTCCCTCGCCCTCGCCGCCGTCGGACTCCTGGAATCGCTGATGACCGCCAAGCTCGTCGACGACATCACGGACACCCGCTCCGACAAGACCCGCGAGTCGTGGGGCCAGGGCGTCGCGAACATCATCACGGGCTTCTTCGGCGGCATGGGCGGGTGCGCGATGATCGGCCAGACCATGATCAATGTGAAGGCCTCGGGCGCACGCACGCGGATCTCGACCTTCCTCGCCGGGGTCTTCCTGCTCATCCTCGTCGTCGCACTCGGCGACATCGTGGCGCTGATCCCGATGGCTGCGCTGGTCGCCGTCATGATCTTCGTCTCGATCGCGACGTTCGACTGGCACAGCATCCGGCCCTCCACGCTCAGGCGCATGCCGAAGAGCGAGACCCTGGTCATGCTGGCCACCGTGGTCGGGACGGTCTGGACGCACAACCTCGCGATCGGCGTCGGCGTCGGCGTCCTCGTCGCGATGGTGGCCTTCGCACGCCGCGTTGCGCACTTCGTCACGGTGACGCGCCGGGAGGACACCCGCGACGGGGAAGCGCACGTAACCTACGCGGTCGACGGCGAACTCTTCTTCGCGTCGTCCAACGACCTCTACACCCAGTTCGACTACGCGCGCGATCCCCGCCGGGTCACCATCGACCTGCACCGATCGCATCTCTGGGACGCCTCGACCATCGCCGCCCTCGATGCCATCTCCGAGAAGTACCGGGCGCACGGCACGGAGGTGGACGTCGTCGGCCTCAACGAGGCGTCCGCGTCCATGCGCGACCGGCTGCGCGGCCAGCTCGGCGCCGGCTCCTGAGCCCGGAGCACCGGACGGACCCCGGGCCACCCGCCGTAGGGAACAATGGACCTATGGCCGATACGACCCAGGGCACAGACACGCCCTCCCCCCAGCCCGTTTCCGTTCCCGACAAGCCCGCCCTCGAGGGCCTCGAAGAGAGGCTCTCCCGGCAGTGGCGCGAGGACGGCACCTACGCCTTCGACCGCGACACCACGCGCGAGCACGTCTACTCGATCGACACCCCTCCGCCGACGGCGTCGGGGTCCCTCCACGTCGGACACATGTTCTCCTACACCCAGACCGACGTCATGGCGCGCTTCAAGCGCATGCGCGGCGCCAACGTCTTCTACCCCATGGGATGGGACGACAACGGGCTGCCGACCGAGCGCCGCGTCCAGAACTACTACGGCGTCCGCTGCGACCCCTCGGTCCCCTACGACGCCGACTACCGGCCGCCGGCAGAGCCCGCGAAGAACCAGCGCGACTTCGACGCCGTGTCGCGCCGCAACTTCATCGAGCTCTGCGAAGAGCTGGCCGTCGAGGACGAGAAGGTCTTCGAGAACCTCTTCAGCACGCTCGGTCTCTCGGTCGACTGGGACCTGACCTACCGGACCATCGACGACACGTCCCGTGCCGTCTCGCAGCGCGCCTTCCTCGAGAACCTCAAGGCCGGCGACGCCTACCTGGCCGAGGCCCCCACCCTCTGGGACGTCACCTTCCGCACCGCCGTCGCCCAGGCGGAGCTCGAGGACCGCGAGCAGCCCGGTGCCTACCACCGGATCGCGTTCGCCGCGCCGAACGGCGAGCAGATCCACATCGAGACGACCCGGCCCGAGCTGCTGCCGGCGTGCGTCGCCCTCGTGGCGCACCCCGACGACGAGCGGTACAAGCCGCTCTTCGGCACCACCGTCTTCTCGCCCCTGTTCGACGTCGAGGTCGAGATCAAGGCCCACCCCCTGGCCAAGCCCGACAAGGGCAGCGGCATCGCGATGATCTGCACCTTCGGTGACCTGACGGACGTCACCTGGTGGCGCGAGCTTCAGCTGCCGACGCGCGCCGTCGTCGGCCGCGACGGGCGTATCCGTTCGGAGACGCCGGACTGGATCACGACGGAGCGCGCCCGCGGGAACTACGCGCAGGTGGCCGGCAAGACGATCTTCAGCGCCAAGGAGGCCGTCGTCGCTCTGCTCCGCGAGAGCGGGGACCTCGACGGCGAACCGAAGAAGATCCTGCACCCGGTCAACTTCTACGAGAAGGGCGACAAGCCCCTCGAGGTGGTCACCAGCCGCCAGTGGTACATCCGGAACGGTGGACGCGACGCCGGGAAGCGGGACGCCCTGATCCAGCGCGGCCGCGACATCGACTTCCACCCGTCCTTCATGCGCTCCCGCTACGAGAACTGGATCGAGGGTCTCAACGGCGACTGGCTCGTCTCGCGCCAGCGCTTCTTCGGTGTGCCCGTGCCCGTCTGGTACCGACTCGACGCCGACGGCGAACCGGAGTACGACGACCCGATCCTGCCCGCGCTCGAGTCGCTGCCGGTCGATCCGGCGGCGGATCCGGCACCCGGCTTCGAGGAGTCCGCCCGCGATCAGCCGGGCGGCTTCATCGGGGACAGCGACGTGCTGGACACCTGGGCGACGTCGTCCCTCACACCCCAGATCGTCGGTGGCTGGGCGCGCGACGAGGACCTGTTCGGGAAGGTCTTCCCCTTCGACCTCCGTCCGCAGGGCCACGACATCATCCGGACGTGGCTGTTCTCCACCGCGGTGCGGGCGGACGCGCTGCAGGATTCCGTGCCGTGGAAGCACGCCGCGCTCTCCGGCTGGATCCTCGACCCGGACCGCAAGAAGATGTCGAAGTCCAAGGGCAACGTGGTCGTTCCCACGGACGTCCTGGAGCAGTTCGGTGCCGACGCCGTGCGCTACTGGGCGGCCTCGGCGAAGCTCGGCGCGGATACCGCGTACGAGGTGAACCAGATGAAGATCGGCCGTCGCCTCGCCATCAAGCTGCTGAACGCGTCCAAGTTCGTCCTCAACCTGGGCGTCACGGAGGCGTCGATCGGCGAAGGCTCGCTCGCACGCGTCACGAACGCCCTGGACACCTCCCTGCTGGCGCAGCTGCGGTCGGTGACGGAGCAGGCGACGGCCGCCTTCGAGAAGTACGACTACGCGAGGGCGCTCCAGCTGAGCGAGTCCTTCTTCTGGACCTTCACGGACGACTACGTGGAGCTGGTCAAGGACCGCGCCTACGGTGATGCCGGCGACGCCGGGACGCAGTCGGTGCAGACCGCCCTGGCCACGACGCTCGACGCCCTGCTGCGCCTGTTCGCGCCGTTCCTGCCGTTCGCCACGGAAGAGGTCTGGAGCTGGTGGCGCTCCGGTTCGGTCCACCAGGCGGCATGGCCGAGCGCCGACACGCTCGACGCCCTGCCGGAGACCTCCGACACCGAGGTGCTCACGTCCGTCGCGCTCGCGCTCGGCGGCATCCGCAAGGCCAAGTCCGAGGCGAAGGTCAAGCAGCGCACCGAGGTCGAGACCGCCGTCGTGACGGCGCCCGCCGCACAGGTGGAGCAGGTCCGGGCGGGCCTGGCCGACCTCCTCGCCGCCGGCAACGCCAGGGACCTCCAGCTCGCGGAAGGCAACGGCCCCCTGGCCGTCTCCGACGTCGAGCTGGTTCCCCAGCCCGCCGAGTAGTCGCTCGCGCAGACAGGAGGGGACCCACCCTGCAGGGTGGGTCCCCTCCTGTCTCCGGCAGCCCTAGTCGAACTTCGGGCGCTCGGTGCGGGAGCGCTTGAGCTCGAAGAACTCGGGGAACTCCGACATCAGCACGGCGCCGTCGAAGATACGGCCGGCCTCCTCACCGCGCGGGATCCTCGTGAGGACGGGCCCGAAGAAGGCCGTGCCGTTGAAGGCGACGACCGGGGTGCCGACCTCGTCACCCACGCGGTCGATCCCGTCCTTGTGGGAGGCCCGGAGCTTCTCGTCGTACTCCTCGGAGTGCGCGAACTTCGCGAGGTCGGCGGGCAGTCCCACTTCCTCGAGCGACTCGCTGATGACGACGTCGAAGTCCTTGTTCTGGCCGATGTGGATGCGGGTCCCCATCGCGTCGTACAGCTTCTTGACGTACTCGTCCCCGTGCAGGTGCGCTGCGGCGATGACGACCCGGACCGGGCCCCACCCCTGCAGCATCAGTGCCTTGTACTCCTCCGGCAGGTCGCGTCCCTCGTTCAGGACGGACAGGCTCATGACGTGCCAGTCCACCGAGATGTTCCGGACCTGCTCCACCTCGCCGATCCAGCGCGAGGTGATCCAGGCGAAGGGGCACAGGGGGTCGAACCAGAAATCGGCTTTCTGGGTGGTCGTGGACTCGCTCATACGGGACTCCTTCTGGGGTTGGTGAGGCCGGGGCCTTTTCCGGTGCAACCCGCCATACCTCCTCCCTATTCCGTCCGAATTCCGTCCGAGTTGGTGCCGTGCGCCGCGAGGCGGTCTAATGAAAGGACACGACCGGTCGAAGATGCCTGGCGCTACTCCTGCGTCGCCATCTGGCTGGATGAGTTCGCGCCGGGCACCCCGGCGCAGTAAGGGACGCGTTTTGCAGCAGCACCGGACCGAGAGCCCCGCCGAAACCGGCGCCGAAACCCACGACACCTGGCTCGAACGCGAGGCACTCGCCGAGGCCATGATCCCGCTGATCGGGCACCTGTACCGCAACAACAACGTGGTCACGAGCATCCACGGACGCAGCCTCATCAACAAATCCACCATGAACATCCTCAAGGCGCACCGCTTCGCCCGGCGCATCACCACCGAGGAACTCCGACTCGAGGACACCGCCCCCATCCTCGCGATCCTCGCCGACCTGGACCTCGGCGCCGCGGCCATCGACGTCGGCCGGCTCCGCCTCGCCTACGACCGCGTCTCCACCGCCGGCACGGGACAGAGCCTGGAGGAGTTCCTGCGCACCGAACTCGCCGACATCGTCGGCCAGGGCGGAGCCGACGAGCGCACCAGCACCGACGTCGTCCTCTACGGCTTCGGGCGCATCGGACGCCTCGTGGCCCGCCTGCTCATCGAAAAGGCAGGCGGCGGCCACGGCCTGCGGCTGCGCGCCGTCGTCGTGCGCCGCGGCTCCGCCAACGACCTCACCAAACGCGCCAGCCTGCTGCGCCGCGACTCCGTGCACGGCTCCTTCGACGGCACCATCCAGGTCGACGAGGACACGAACACGATCACCGCCAACGGCACCCGCATCCAGGTCATCTACTCCGACGACCCCGCCAGCATCGACTACACCGCCTACGGCATCACCGACGCCCTCGTCGTGGACAACACCGGCCGCTGGCGCGACGAGGCCGGCCTCTCCCAGCACCTCAAGAGCACCGGCGTCGCCAAGGTCCTGCTCACCGCACCGGGCAAAGGCGCGCTGAAGAACATCGTGCACGGCATCAACCACGCAACCATCGAAGACTCCGACCGGATCATCACCGCCGCGTCCTGCACCACCAACGCCATCACCCCGGTCCTGAAAGCCATCAACGACCGCTACGGCGTGGTCCACGGCCACGTCGAGACCGTGCACTCCTTCACCAACGACCAGAACCTCATCGACAACTTCCATCGGGGCGACCGGAGGGGCCGCTCCGCGGCCCTGAACATGGTCCTCACCGAGACCGGCGCGGCCACCGCCGTCGCCAAGGCCCTGCCCGAACTGGCGGGCAAGCTCACCGGCAGCTCCATCCGCGTGCCCACCCCGGATGTGTCCATCGCGATCCTGAACCTCACCCTCGAGCACGCCACCACGAAGGAGGAGGTCAACACCTACCTCCGGGAGATGTCCCTGCACTCGGGCATGCGCAAGCAGGTCGACTACATCGACAGCCCAGAAGTCGTCTCCACCGACTTCGTCGGCTCCCGCCGGGCCGGCATCGTCGACGGCCTCGCCACCATCGCCGAGGACACCTACCTCGTCCTCTACATCTGGTACGACAACGAATTTGGCTACAGCTGCCAGGTCGTCCGCGTCATGGAGGAAATGGCCGCCGTCCACCCACCCACCTACCCCGCCGCCGACGCGGACGCGGCGGTAGCTGCAACCGTCTGACTCCGGCGCAACGCACGGCGGAACGCACGGCGGAACGCAGGAAGGGCCCGGCCGATCGGCCGGGCCCTTCCTGTCTGTCTCCGGTGCGCCCGGGTCAGGCGGACTTGTTCCGCCGCTTCGCGACCACTTCGTGGGAGATGAGCGTGGGCTCCGCCCGCTTGGCGACGACGTCGTCCGTGATCACCACGGTGGCGATGTCCTCGCGGCTGGGGAGGTCGAACATGACCGGGAGGAGGACCTCCTCCATGATGGCGCGCAGGCCGCGGGCGCCCGTGCCGCGGTCCAGGGCGAGATCGGCGATCGCCTCGAGTGCCTTCGGCTCGAAGACGAGCTCGACCCCGTCGAGCAGGAACATCTTCTGGTACTGCTTCATGAGCGCGTTCTTCGGCTCCGTGAGGATCTGCATCAGCGCCGGACGGTCGAGGTGCGTGACCGTGGTGATGACGGGAAGGCGTCCGATGAATTCGGGGATCAGCCCGAACTTCAGGAGGTCCTCCGGCATGACGTCGCCGTAGCTCGCCTCCTCGTTCTTGAGGGAGCTCAGCGGCGCACCGAAGCCGATGCCCTTGCGGCCTGCCCGCGAGCCGATGATCTCCTCGAGGCCTGCGAAGGCACCGGCCACGATGAAGAGCACGTTCGTGGTGTCGATCTGGATGAACTCCTGGTGCGGGTGCTTCCGGCCGCCCTGCGGGGGCACGGAGGCAACCGTCCCCTCGAGAATCTTCAGCAGGGCCTGCTGGACTCCCTCACCTGACACGTCACGCGTGATCGAAGGGTTCTCGCTCTTGCGGGAGATCTTGTCGATCTCGTCGATGTAGATGATGCCCTGCTCGGCCTTCTTGACGTCGTAGTCCGCGGCCTGGATGAGCTTGAGCAGGATGTTCTCGACGTCCTCGCCGACATAGCCGGCTTCCGTCAGCGCCGTGGCGTCCGCGACGGCGAACGGCACGTTCAGCCGGCGCGCGAGCGTCTGGGCGAGGTAGGTCTTGCCGCAGCCCGTCGGGCCGATCAGCAGGATGTTGGACTTGGCGATCTCGACGTCTTCGGTCTCGGCGGCGTCGGCGAGGGTTCCGGCGGCACGTGGCCCGGTGCCGGACTGGATCCGCTTGTAGTGGTTGTAGACGGCGACGGCGAGGGAGCGCTTCGCGGGCTCCTGGCCCACCACGTACTCCTGCAGGAAGTCGAAGATCTCGCGGGGCTTGGGCAGTTCGAACGTTCCGAGATCCGCTACCTCGGACAGCTCCTCCTCGATGATCTCGTTGCACAGGTCGATGCACTCGTCACAGATGTACACGCCGGGGCCGGCAATCAGCTTGCGGACCTGCTTCTGGCTTTTTCCACAGAAAGAGCACTTGAGCAGATCCGTGCTCTCACCAATGCGAGCCATGGTTCAATCCCCTTAGGTATTTCGCGATTGCTACCACCACTCTAGGCCACATGCCCGTGGTAGCCAGTATCAAAATGCCCGTGGTGCCTCACGGCGCCACGGGCGGATCCCGACCTGGACGGCGTCATCCGAGGGTTCCGGGAACCACGGATGACGCCTGCCGCTTACGGGGTGTTGATCTTGACCGGGGTGATCTTGCGGGAGTTGAGGACCTCGTCCACCAGGCCGTACTCGACGGCGTCGGCGGCGGTGAGGATCTTGTCACGCTCGATGTCGAGGTTGACCTGCTCCGAGGAACGGCCCGAATGCAGGGCGAGCGTGTCCTCGAGCCAGGTCCTCATGCGCATGACCTCGTTGGCCTGGATCTCCAGGTCCGAAGCCTGCCCACCCTGTCCGCCGGAGAGGGCAGGCTGGTGGATCAGGACGCGGGCGTTCGGCAGTGCCAGCCGCTTGCCGGGGGCGCCGGCAGCGAGCAGGACTGCGGCGGCGCTTGCAGCCTGGCCGAGGCACACGGTCTGGACCTCGGGCCGGATGAACTGCATGGTGTCGTAGATCGCCGTCATCGCGGTGAAGGAGCCACCGGGCGAGTTGATGTACAGCGTGATGTCGCGCTCGGGGTCCGTGGACTCGAGGACCAGCAGCTGGGCCATGACATCATCCGCGGAGGCGTCGTCGACCTGCGTGCCGAGGAAGATGATGCGGTCCTCGAACAGCTTCGTGTAGGGGTCCTGGCGCTTGAAGCCGTACGGCGTGCGCTCTTCGAACTGGGGAAGGATGTAGCGGCTGGTCGGGAGGTTCTGCGCCTTGGATCCCGCTGCTGCCTGGAAATCGTGGTTCATGGTGTCTCCTGTAGGACGACTGGTCGGAGTGTGGGCTGCTGCGGACTAGGACGTCTGGTCGGTTCCGCCGCCACCGGAGACAGAGCCCGAGTGCGCCGAGATGTGGTCGAAGAAGCCGTAGTCGAGCGCTTCCTGGGCCGTGAACCACTTGTCGCGGTCGTTGTCCTTCAGGATCCTCTCGACGGTCTGGCCCGTCTGCTCCGCCGTCAGTTCCGCCATGACCCGCTTCATGTGGAGGATCAGCTCCGCCTGGATGCGGATGTCGGTGGCCGTGCCGCCGATGCCGCCGGAGGGCTGGTGCATGAGGATGCGGGCGTGGGGGGTCGCGTAGCGCTTGCCCTTCGTGCCCGAGGACAGCAGGAACTGGCCCATGGAGGCTGCCAGCCCCGTCGCGACCGTCACGACGTCGTTCGGGATGAACTGCATCGTGTCGTAGATCGCCATGCCCGCGGTGACCGAGCCGCCGGGCGAGTTGATGTAGAGGTAGATGTCACGCTCGGGGTCCTCCGCCGACAGCAGCAGGAGCTGCGAGCAGATGGCGTTCGCGTTGTCGTCACGGACCTCGGAACCGAGCCAGATGATGCGCTCCTTGAGGAGCCTGTTGTAGATGTACTCGTCGCGACCGGCCGCTTCGGGTCCGGCCATGCTCGGGGTGCTTGGTTCGGTTGCCATGAACGTTAACCTCTCACTCTGGCGGGCCGCTCCAGTTCGGCCGACCCGTCCGTTTGTCTCTCCTTGGACACTAACCCGCTCCGCAGCTGATTTCGTCCCGCTCGCGCAACTGTTCGCTGACGGCGCACGGTGCCCGGGCGATACCCGGGCGGCCGACGAACAGGCGCCGTGCACCCTCCGCCCGGCATCCCGACGGCCCGCGGCATCGGCCCTGCCCGACCCGGAATTCCGTGCTTAACGCGGCAGCGGTGCCGCTGCCCGGAGGCTGCGGCACCGCTGTCTGCGCTGCTGGGACAAGCTACTCGGCGCTTGCCTTCTTCTTGGTCTTCTTCGGTGCGGCGGCCTTCGGAGCCTCTGCCGGCTCCTCCTCGGACACCGTTTCCTCGGTGACCTCGGACTCAGCAACCTCGGGCTCGGTGACCTCGGACTCGCCGGCGCCGGACTCGGTGGTCCCGGCTTCCGTGGCCTCGATGTCCTCGGCGACGTCCTGCTCGGTCTCGACGTCGTCGACGTTGATCGTCTCGTCCTCGTCGCCCGCAGGGCGGACGAATTCGGTGAGGTCGATCGCGGCACCGTTGGTGTCCGTGACGGTCGCGTACTCGAGGACCTTGGCCAGCGCCTTGCGGCGGCGGACCTCTCCGACGATCATCGGAACCTGGCCGCTCGAGTCGAGCATCTGGGCGAACTGGTTGGGCTCCATGCCGTACTGGCCCGCGGTGGAGACGATGTAGTCGATCAGCTCGCTCTGGCTGACACCGACCTCTTCCTTCTCGGCGACGGCGTCGAGGATGACCTCGTTCTGGAAGGCGCGCTCCGTGTTGGTGCGGATCTCGGAGCGGTGCTCCTCGGTGTCGTGGTCCTCACCGGCGCTGTGGGCGTTCTCGCCATTGAAGTGCTGCTCCAGCTGCTCCTCCACGACGCTCTCGGGAACCGGTACGGCGACGAGCTCGACGAGCTTGTCGAGCACCTTGTCGCGTGCCTCGACGCCCTGGTCCATGAGCTTGGACTCGGAGGCCTGCTTCGCGAGGTCAGCACGGAGCTCCTCGGCGGTGTCGAACTCGGAGGCGAGCTGAGCGAACTCGTCGTTCACCTCGGGGAGCTCGCGCTCCTTGACGGCCTTGACCTGGACGGTGACCTGAGCGTCCGCGCCGGCGTGCTCGCCGCCTGCCAGCTTGGTCTCGAAGGTCGCGCTCTCATCGGTGGACAGACCCGTGACGGCCTCGTCCATACCCTCGAGCATGGTGCCGGAACCGATCTGGTAGGACAGGTCCTGCGCCGAGTCGACCTCTTCGCCGTCGACGGACGCGGTCAGGTCGATGGTGAGGAAGTCGCCGTCCTTGGCGGGGCGGTCGACGGCGGCCAGCGTGCCGAAGCGTCCGCGGAGCTCGTCCATCGCCTTCTCGATGTCCTCGTCGGATGCCTCGACGGGCTCGACGGTGACCTCGATGCCCTTGTAGTCGGGGAGCTCGACCTCGGGGCGGATGTCCAGCTCGACGGTGAAGGTGAGCTGGCCGTCCTTCTTGGCGGGATCCGGGACCTCGGTGATCTCGACCTCGGGACGGCTGAGGGGACGGATGCCCGTCTCCTGGACGGCGCTCTGGTAGAACCCGTTCAGGCCGTCATTGATCGCGGTCTCGATGACGTAGCCCCGGCCGACGCGCTGGTCGATGAGCTGCTGGGGAACCTTGCCCTTGCGGAACCCTGGAACCTGGACCTGGGTGGCGATGGTCTTGTAGGCCTCGTCGATGCTGGGCTTCAGTTCCTCGAAGGGGACCTCGACGTTCAGCTTCACCCGGGTGGGGGAAAGGGTTTCAACAGCGCTCTTCACAGCGTAGGACTCCTGAAATGATTGGGATTGGTTCTGCAGCGGAGGCACTTTCCTCATCACACGACAGAGTCGGGGTGACAGGAGTTGAACCTGCGACTTCCTGCTCCCAAAGCAGGCGCTCTACCAAGCTGAGCTACACCCCGTAAGTGCGAGTGACAGTCTACGCACCTTTACGTCTACCGCGCACATTTGGCGATAGCGCGGCAGCTGTGGTGTAGTTATATGCGTTCCACGGGGCCCCGAACGGCGCTCCAGCGGGGATGTAGCTTAATGGTAAAGCCTCAGTCTTCCAAACTGATTACGCGGGTTCGATTCCCGTCATCCCCTCTCCCCCGGGCCGACAGGTCCGCATCACCCGGACACTGCTCCGGGTGATTTTCGTTTAAGCCCCCGGATCCTACGGAGCGTCGGCCGTCAGTCGGCCTGGCACTGCGGGCACCAGTAGACGTTGCGCGCCGCCATCTCCGCCGTGAGGACGGGTGCCCCGCAGCGGCGGCACGGCTCGCCCGTGCGCTTGTAGACGTAGTGGGGTGCGGACGCCTTCGGCCGGCCGCCGCGCGCCTCCGCCGTCGTCGTGATGATGCGTCCCTCGCCGACGCCGTCCTTCATCAGCCGCACGGTGTCCGCCCAGATGCCGGCCACCTCGTCCTCGCTGAGCTGCCTGCCCGGACGCCAGGGAGAGATGCCCTGCAGGAAGAGCACCTCCGCACGGTAGACGTTCCCGATGCCGGCGATGACCGCCTGGTTCATGAGCTGGACGCCGACGGGGCTGATGCTGGACAGGATCCTGCGTGCGAAGAGCCCGCCGTCCGACCGCGGCTGCAGCGGGTCCGGTCCAAGCCTGGTGCGCACTGCCGCTTCCTCCGCGGGGGTGATGACCTCGCAGGCCGTGGGCCCCCGGAGGTCCGCCCAGCCGTGGGCGGACACGAGCCGGACCCTCACGGCTCCGACGGGCTCGGGCGGTCCTGCGTACCCTCCGTGCGCATCGCCGTTCCCGGACGGCTGCTCCGACTCCCCGATCCTCCGTGGTGCCCCGATACTCGAGGCGCCGCGGAACGTCGCGTCACCCCCGAAGCTCCACGCGCCGTACAGCCCCAGATGGACGCGCAGCACGCGGTCGTTGTCGAACCGCAGGAAGAGCTGCTTGCCATGGGCGAGCGCGCTGAGCAGGGTGGCCCCGTCGAGCTGCTCGGCTCCGGCGGCGAAGCGTCCCTGCGGGCTGGACACCGCCAGCCTCTCGCCGGCGAAGACGGAGGTGAACTGCTTCGCCAGCCGGTGGACCGAGTGGCCCTCAGGCAACGCTGCCCGTCTCCTCGAAACGCGCGATCTGCGCGATCCTGCGGCTGTGCCGCTCGGCGCCGCTGAACGGCTCGGCGAGGAACGCCTCGATGAGGGCGGTCGCCTCCTCCACGGAGTGCTGGCGTCCGCCGACGGCGATGACGTTCGCGTCGTTGTGCTGCCGCGCGAGGCGCGCCGTATCCAGGTTCCAGGCGAGCGCTGCCCGTACCCCGTGCACCTTGTTCGCCGCGATCTGCTCGCCGTTCCCGGACCCGCCGAGCACGATGCCGAGCGCTTCGGTGCCGGCCGCCCGGTCGGCGACGACGGCGCGTGCCGCGTCGATGCAGAAGGAGGGGTAGTCGTCCTCGGGATCGTAGGACGTGGGGCCGTGGTCGACGACGTCGTGCCCTGCCGCTGTGAGGTGCGCAAGCAGGTGGGCGCTCAGCTCCATGCCGGCGTGGTCGGTGGCGAGGTGGACGCGCATGGCGATTGATTCCTTCGGGTGGCGCCGGGAGGAACCGGCGGTGGCTGGGGACGTCCGCGGAGCAGGACCTTCCCAGCCTAGTCCGACCGGCGGGGACTCGACGAGGCGCGGAACGCCCGGCAGGCGGAGGAGGAGGGGCGGAGTGAGAGAATACGAATCGCCGCGGTCCCGCGCGCGTACCCGCAACCCACCCTGGAGGCGATCCTTGCCCGGTCTGAACCTGACGCGCGACGAAGCACGCACACGCGCCGATCTGCTCACCGTCCACTCCTACGAGGTCACCCTCGACCTGACGCGCGGCGACCGCGTGTTCGGGTCCACGACGGTCGTCTCCTTCGCTGCGGAGCAGGGCGCGTCGACGTTCATCGACGCCGTGGCGGACACCGTGCACCGCGTCGAACTGAACGGCGTGGAACTGGACCCCGCGGAGGTGGCCGACGGCGTGCGGGTCCAGCTTCCCGTGCTGGCCGCGAGCAACACCCTCGTGGTCGAGGCCGACATGCTCTACATGAACACCGGCGAAGGCCTCCACCGCTTCACCGACCCCGTCGACGGCGAGGTCTACCTCTACACCCAGTTCGAGGTTCCCGACTCGCGCCGGGTCTTCGCCGTCTTCGAGCAGCCCGACCTGAAGTCCACGTTCCGCTTCTCGGTGACCGCGCCGTCGCACTGGGACGTCATCTCCAACATGCCCACGCCCGAGCCCGTGCCGGCCGGCCCGGCCGAGGGCGCCGGGAACTCCACCTGGTACTTCGAGCCCACGCCGACGATGTCCTCCTACGTGACCGCGCTCATCGCCGGCCCGTACCAGTCCGTCCGCAGCGAGCTCACGAGTTCCGACGGACGGACCATCCCCTTGGGTGTCTTCGCCCGCAAGTCGCTCATGCAGTACATGGATGCCGAGAACATCTTCGCGCTGACCCGGCAGGGCTTCGAGTTCTACGAGGAGCAGTTCGGCACGCCGTACCCCTTCGGGAAGTACGACCAGCTGTTCGTCCCCGAGTTCAATGCCGGCGCGATGGAGAACGCGGGCGCTGTCACCTTCGTCGAGACCTATGTGTTCCGTTCCCGCGTGCCCGACGCGACCGTCGAACGACGTGCCATCACGATCCTGCATGAACTGGCCCACATGTGGTTCGGCGACCTCGTGACGATGCGCTGGTGGAACGACCTGTGGCTGAACGAGTCCTTCGCCGAGTTCATGTCCACCCTTGCCGCCGCCGAGGCCACGGAGTTCGAGCAGGCGTGGACCACCTTCGCGATTCTGGAGAAGGGCTGGGCCTACCGCCAGGACCAGCTGCCCTCCACCCACCCGATCGTGGCGCAGATCAACGACCTCGAGGACGTCCAGGTCAACTTCGACGGCATCACCTATGCGAAGGGCGCCTCGGTGCTGAAGCAACTGGTGGCCTGGGTGGGCCAGGACCGGTTCATGGAGGGCGTGCGCCAGTACTTCGCCAAGCACTCGTGGAAGAACACCGAACTCGTCGACCTCCTGTCGGAGCTCGAGGCCGCAAGCGGCCGCGACCTGAAGGCGTGGTCGGCGCTGTGGCTCGAGACCGCCGGCGTCAACACGCTGAGCCCCGAGTTCACGACGGACGACGACGGCACCATCACCTCGTTCGCCATCCTGCAGACGGCCATCGAGGCATTCCCCACGCTCCGCCCGCACCGCCTAGCCGTCGGTTTCTACGACCTGGACGGGGGCGCCCTCGTCCGCACGCACCGCCTCGAACTCGACGTCGACGGCGAACGCACCGAGGTGCCGGAGCTCGTGGGACGCACGCGGCCCGCGCTCGTCCTGCTGAACGACGACGACCTCGCCTACGCGAAGATCCGCCTCGACCCGGCCTCCCTGAAGACCTCCGTGCTGCACGTGAAGGACTTCCGGGACTCCCTCCCCCGCACGCTCGTCCTCGCCTCGGCGTGGGACGCGGCGCGCGACGGCGAGACGCCCGCGCGGGACTACGTGGAGCTGGTGCTGCAGAACATCGGCGCGGAATCGGACTCGTCCGTCGTCCTCGTCCTGCTCCGGCAGCTCGCCTCCGCTCTCGCGTTCTACGTCCGTCCCGAGGACCGCGAGGCAATGGCCGACGCCGCCGCCGACAGGCTCCTCGACCTCGCCCTCGCCGCGGACGCGGGCTCCGATGCGCAGCTGCAGTTCACGAGGGCCTTCTCGGCACACGCGCGGACGGCGTCCCAGCTGGACACCGTCGAGGCGATGCTGGCCGGCGAGCGCGTCCCGGAGGGCATCACCGTGGACCAGGACCTGCGGTGGGAACTGCTGACCAGCCTGGTCGTGGGAGGCCGCGCCGGCGAGGCTCAGATCGACGCCGAACTGGCGCGCGACTCGACGGCGACCGGAGCGCTCGCGGCAGCAGCGGCACGGGCTGCCCTGCCGACGGCGCCCGCCAAGGAGGCGGCATGGGCCGCCCTCGTCGAGTCGACCGACCTGCCGAACGCCACCCAGCGGTCCATGATCGCGGGCTTCACGCGCGTCCACGACCGCTCCCTCCTCGAGCCCTTCGTGGAGCGGTACTTCGCCTCGGTCCAGGACGTCTGGGCCACCCGTACGCACGAGATCGCCCAGCAGATCGTCGTGGGCCTCTACCCCTCGCTCCTGACGACCCAGGACACGCTGGACCGGACCGACGCCTTCCTTGCAGCACTCGGCGACTCCTCCCCCTCGCTCCGGAGGCTCATCCTGGAAAGCCGGGACGGCGTCGAGCGCGCCCGGAAGGCACAGGCCGCCGACCGGTAGTCCGCCTGCTGCAGGAACGGGAGGAATCTTCCCGTTCCTGCATCGGGACGGCAGCGCTCCGGTACTAGGTTTGGAGCATGAACCTGCACAGCTACTCGGCCCGGATCCGCTGGACGGGCAACCTCGGCTCGGGGACCTCCGGCTACCGGTCCTACAGCCGCGACCACGAGATCGAGGTCGAGGGCCCCGGATCCCTCGCCGGTACGGCCGACCCCACGTTCCACGGGTCGCGGGACCGGTGGAATCCCGAGCAGCTGCTGCTGACCGCCGTCGCGCAGTGCCACATGCTGTCCTACCTGCACGTCGCGGTGAAGGCAGGTGTGGTCGTGACGGGGTACCGGGACAGCGCCACCGGAACCCTGCGGCTGAACCGGGACGGCAGCGGCGAATTCACCGGCATCCTGCTGCGTCCGCACGTGGAACTGGAGGACGCCGGGCAGGGCGCGCTGGCCGATTCGCTGCATGCCGAGGCGAACCGGCTGTGCTTCATCGCCCGGTCGGTGAATTTCCCGATCCATCACGAGCCCACGTCGGCCGGTTCCACGACGTCGTAGCCCCCGCTCGTCGCCCGCGGGCGCGACCGTCCGCTGTAGCCTGTTAAGGCGTCTCCGCGCTCCCGGTCCCGATCCACGAGGACCGCCAGATGATCGACCACGGCGGAACCCCCGGCGCCTGCATGAAAGCGACACCATGACATTCCTTTCCTCCCTCGGCTACGGCGGCCAGGTCCTCGCTGCGGTGATCATCCTGATCGCCGCCTTCCTCCTGTGGCTCGTGGTCCGCTACCTGATCGCGCGGTCGGTCAGACGCGTCCAGAACGGCTACAGCGTCTTCAAGAAGCCGCACTTCAAGTGGGCGCAACCCGCGCTCCGCCCGTTCGACAGTGCGCGGCGCGTACAGCGGGCCGAGACGATCGGTGGCCTGATCTCGAGCATCGCCGCCGTAACCATCGCCACCGTCGCCGTCCTCATGGCCATCGAGTCGCTCGGCTTCAACATCGGGCCCATCCTGGCCAGTGTCGGGATCGTCGGTATCGCGATCGGCTTCGGGGCCCGGGAAGTGATCCGCGATGCCTTCCTCGGGTTCTTCATCACGATCGAGGACCAGTACGGCATCGGTGACACCATCGAGGTCGGTGACACGGTAGGGGTCGTGCAGTCGCTCGGCCTGCGGATCACCCGCATGGTCGACGGGAACGGGGCCATCTGGTACGTCCGCAACGGAGACATCACCAAGGTCGGCAACAGGTCGCAGGGCGACTACGTGGAACCGCCGTCGAACCCGGCAACGCCCGCTCCGGCGGCAGTGGAGGGACACGCATGAACGCGCAGGATCCAGGCGGCGCTCGTTCCGGCGACGCTCGTCTCGGCGAGGGCCCGCAGGGCGGCCTCCCCGCCCCGGCCGGCGCACAGCTTCCCCTGCAGGCCGCGGGCGCCAGGAGTGCGCTGCCCGTCGAACGGCTCGTCGCAGCCGGCCAGGGCTTCACCCAGCCGCAGTACACGGACAACTTCTACGAGGCAGTGGGCGGACACGCGACCTTCGTGAAGCTCGTCGACGCCTTCTATGACGGGGTCGCGGGCGACGACGTCCTGCGGCCGATGTATCCGGAGGAGGACCTCGGACCGGCGAAGGAGCGCCTGCTGCTCTTCCTCGAGCAGTACTGGGGCGGGCCGAAGACGTACGGCGAGCAGCGCGGACACCCCAGGCTGCGCATGCGCCATATGCCGTTCCGCGTCGGACCCCAGGCGAGGGACCACTGGCTCCAGCACATGCGCGCCGCGGTGGACACCCTCGGCCTCGCCCCCCTGCACGAGGCCACCCTGTGGGACTACCTCGACCGCGCCGCCCACTCGATGGTCAACGCGGCCGACTGAGGATCCGCTCCGGCCACGACTCGGTCGCCGAGTACCGGAGCGGTTCCGATGCCACGGCGTGCGGTGCCAGAGGCTGCGTGTGGACTCACCGGTCGATGGTGAAGCTGTCGACGAGCCGGCCCGACTGGTCGATCGCCCTGCCCACGAGACGCTCCTCGTAGACCAGTAGATCGACGTAGTGCAGCGTGGAACTGCTCACCGCGGTAAAGTCCCGGCTTCCGGTCGGGCGCACTTTCGCGCCCGCTCCCGAGACGACATAGGTGACGCCGTCCTGGGGTGTCGAACGCTGGTAGTCGTGATCGTGGCCCGCCAGTACCAGCGGCACGCCCGCTGCGGCGAACAGCGGACTCCACGCGTCGCGAACAGCCCGGTTGGACCCGTGACGGCCGGCGGAGTACGCCGGGTGGTGCATCGCGACCACCGTCCAGCTTCCCGGGGGCTGTACCTCTGCCAGCGTCGCGCGGAGCCACCGCGTCTGTTCCTCGTCCTCCACGCGGGTGCTATCCAGCACGATGATCCGCAGCGGGCCCACCTGTTCGGTGTACCAGGGGCCCTGGTGGCCCAGGCGTTCCAGGATCTGTCGTTGTTCGCCGCTGTCGTAGTCATGGTTTCCCAGCACGGGCAAAAGGTCGGCACCGCGGTCGATGATCGGGGCGAACGGCTCCGAGACGACGGTTTCCGTCAGCTCTGCCTCCCCGTCCTCGTAGATCAGGTCACCGAGCAGGACCAGCGCATCATAGGGATCCTCCCGGCTTTCGGCGGCCATACGATCGGCGGTGACGTGTTCGGCGGCGTCTCCGGTCCCGGTGTCCCCCGCGATCGCCAGGCGCACGATGGGTGGCTCGTCAAGCGGCGGGACCGGACCGCCGGCGCCGGCTGCGAGCCGCTCCCGGGAGAAGAAGGACGCGGCAAATGCCGGCGGGTACAGCACGACGAGAACGAGAGCAGCACACGTCAGCACCAGACCCAGGACGAGTGCCGCTCGTCGGTGCGCCATGAACCCATTCTGCGCGGTGGGCGGACGTCCCGCCATGCCGATCTGCGACTCAGAGAATGGCAGCCGCACGCACCAGGACGTGGCCCCGGCCGGTACTGAGGCGGGACCAGCGGCCATTGGTGTGAACGGTCGCCTCCGCGCCGGGCTCGAGGAATCCCAGGCTGAAAGCTCCGAAGGCGGCTCCCGCCGGTACCGCTCCGGGAACGCCGGCCAGCGGACGTCCCCAGACCGCCGTGCGCGCACTGCTCACCAGCGGCGCACCGGCACGCTCAGGGAGGCTCCGGGCAACCTCGCCGATGCCGTCCTTCGCCGCCTGCTCCAGGGCATCCGACGGAACGGTCCCGGCGTGCGCCCAGCCGGAGCGCGGCGGAAGGATCCCTGCCCAGTTCTCCGTGACCGTCACTGCAGGGACGGGGAACTCGAGGTCGCCGTCGTGCATGCGCGCGAGCCTGTCGAGGACGGAGCCCAGCGAGACGGTGACGTCGACGTCGGCATCGCCGTCGAGCGCCATGGTCCGGAGCCCGAGCACCGTGGGGACGGCTTCTCCCAGCATGGTGGGGCGGAGGGTGCAGACGTACGCCGCGAGGACGCGACCGACGGTGAGCAGGCGCATGCCGCCGTCGTCATTCGCGCGGGCCCGGGCGGTGAACGTCTGGAAGTCCGCGACCGAAGGGGAGTCCGCGAAGCGCAGGGATGAGGATGCCATGGGTCCTACTTGCCGCGGGCGCGGCGGAACGGGACGGCCGGGCCCGCCCAGGACGAGAGGATGTCCTTCTGGGGCCCGGACAGCCGCACGGGCCGCCCCGTGCTGCGGCTGACGAGCACCATGGTGGTCGCCGCGATCGCGCTGGTGGTGCTTCCTTCGGTGTCGACGCGGTCCCGGACTGCGTAGCCCAGGTCGAAGCTGGAGCCTCCTACCGCGGTCACCCAGAGATCGACGCCGGCCGGCGTCGTGCTGAAGTTCAGGGGCGCACGGTATTCGATCTCCTGGCGGCCCACGAGCGTGTATTGGTCAGGGTCGATCAGGTCCAGGAAGGATCCGCCCGGCTGTGGCCGGCTCATCAGCAGAACGCGTGCGTCCTCGAGGAACTGGAGGAATCGGACGTTGTTCACGTGGCCGTAGGAATCCTCGTCGCCGAACCGCAGCTGGAGGGGAAGAGTGTGCACCGGAGACATACGGCCATCCTCTCAAAATCTGCTTCCTGCGAGCCATTCCGCGCACCCGCACGGCACCGGGTGTGAGCAATGCCATCCGTTCGCCCCGCGCCGTGTTGAGCGAGGCAGGGGCGGCGTCTACTGTCAGTACGTGCCAGGCGCCGCCTGCAGCGGCGCACCGCGACGCTCTTACCTGTCCACGAGGAGACATCGAACCATGGCAGACCACGCGCCATCAGCTGAAGCACCGGCCGGACAGCGGAGGAAGGACCCCACCGCGGCACTCCTGGACCTCCTCGACCTGAGCAGCGCGGAGGGGGCGCAGACGGACGAGGAGATCTTCGTCGGGACCTCGGCGCGGCAGCCGGGCCGTCGCGTCTTCGGTGGCCAGGTGCTCGCGCAGTCGCTCATCGCGGCCATGCGTACCGTGGAGCCCAGCCGGGCCGTCCACTCGATGCACGGCTACTTCCTGCGTGCCGGCGACGCGGACCAGCCCATCACCTTCGGGGTGCAGCGCCTGCGCGACGGGCGGTCGTTCTCGGCCCGCCGCACGCACGCCTACCAGAACGGCGTGCCGATCCTGTCGATGATCGCGTCCTTCCAGGAGCCCGACGAGGGCATCGCCCACCAGGACACGATGCCGGCCGGTGTGCCCGACCCCGAGAGCCTGCCGTCGACCGCCGAACTCCTGGGAGGCTTCGATCATCCGGTCGCCCAGGCCTGGGCCTTCGACCGGCCGTTCGACATCCGGCACATCGATGCGCCGCTGTACCTGTCCAACGAAGGTTCGCGCGAACCGCGCAACGCGGTCTGGATGAAGAGCCTGGGACCGATGCCCGACGACCCGAACCTGCACCGCGCCGCCCTGGCGTACGCGAGCGACTACACCCTGCTGGAGTCGATCCTGCGACCGCACGGCCTCACCTGGATCCAGCCCGGCATGAACGTCGCCAGCCTCGACCACGCCATGTGGTGGCATCGCCCGGTCCGCGTGGATGACTGGCTGCTTTACGTCCAGAGTTCGCCGAGCGCGTCCGGCGCGCGCGGGCTTGCCGCCGGACGGATCTACAACCGCAGCGGAGAGCTCGTGGCGAGCGTGGCGCAGGAGGGCATGGTCCGGGTCCCTCCCGCCTGAGGTCGCTCGGCACGGCATGCGTATCCGTTCGGCGGCCGGGTGGAGCATTCCGGACACGGAAAGGGGCACACGGCCTGAACTGCTCCCCGGAAGTTGGACTGAGGAATTCAGTTTCGACTTCCGGGGAGCAGTTTTTATGGATGCACGTAGTTCGTTGTCGGTGGAGCAGCGCGAGGCCGCTATAGCGTTGTTCGAGAAGGGCATCGCGGATATGGCGACAGCCAGTTCACTGGGTGTGCATCGTAGGCCGGTGGGTCGTTTGTATGAGCGGTGGAAAATCCGTGGTCGAGGAGCGCTGGTGGCTAAGCCGAAACAGGTGTACTCGTTCGAGGTCAAGCTCGTCCTGGTGGAGCGGTTCATCGCGGGTGAGACGTCACTGAACCTCGCGACGGAGGCCGGTCTGTCCTCGCCTCTGCTCCTTCAGAGATGGGTCAGGGAGTATCGCCGCGACGGCGCCGACGGGTTACGGCCCAAACCCAAAGGCAGACCCAGGAGCCCCAAGTCCTCACCGCCTGCGGAGGTGTCCGAGCTGGAGCGGTTGCGGCGCGAGAACGAACTGTTACGGGCGGAGGTCGCGTACCTGGGAAAATTACGGGCCTTGAGCGCGCAGGAACCACGACGGTGAAGGTGCAGGCCGTCATCGCCCTCAAGGCCGACTTCCCGCTCCCGGTGCTGCTCGAGGTCACCGGCCTGGCCCGGTCCACGTTCTTCTACCACCAGGCCCGGCTCCTGGCACCGGATCCGCGCCAACAGCTCAAGACCGCGATCACAGAGATCTTCACGACGAACCATGGACGGTACGGGCACCACCGCATCCACACCATCCTCACCCAGCAGGGGTGGACCGTGGCGAAGAAGACCGTGCTGAAGCTGATGCGATCACTGCGCCTGGCCTGTCAGGTCCGGCGGAGGAAGCGCTACAGCTCCTACCGGGGCGGGCAGGGCAGGATCGCGGCGAACGTGTTGGACCGGGACTTCGCAGCGGACGCGCCGAACCAGAAGTGGGTCACCGATGTGACCGAGTTCAGTGTCGGCGACCGGAAGCTCTACCTCTCACCGGTCATGGACCTCTTCGACCGGCAGATCATCTCCTACACGGTGGGCACCTCACCGAACCTCGGGCTGACCAACACATCCCTACGAGAAGCCCTGACAACGCTCGAGGACGGACAGCGGCCGTTGGTGCACTCGGACCAGGGCTTCCAATACCAGCACGCCTCCTGGCGGCGGTTGCTCCAGAACGCCGGCGCGAACCAGTCGATGTCCCGCAAGGCCAACTGCTACGACAACGCCGTCATGGAGAACTTCTTCGGCCACCTCAAGGAAGAACTGTTCCACCGCGTGCGCTTCATCAGCACCGACGCCCTCACCGAAGCCCTGCACGACTACATCCACTGGTACAACACCACAAGAATCTCCACAAAGCTCGAGGGCCTGAGCCCGGTGCAATACCGTGCTCAGACCCTCGCGGCCTAACCTACGTACTTAGCCAGTCCAACATCCGGGGACCAGTTCAGCCAGCCGTGTGCCCCTTTCCGTGGTTCCGCTCCGGTTCCCCGGTCGACCCTAGTCGCGCGTGAGGCGGCGGTGGGTGACGCGGTGCGGCTTCGCAGCGTCGGCGCCGAGGCGCTCCACCTTGTTCTCCTCGTAGGCGTCGAAGTTGCCCTCGAACCAGTACCAGCTGTCCGGATTCTCCTCGGTGCCCTCGTAGGACAGGATGTGCGTCGCCACCCGGTCGAGGAACCACCTGTCGTGCGAGACCACCACGGCGCAGCCTGGGAACTCCAGCAGGGCGTTCTCGAGGCTCGAGAGCGTCTCCACGTCGAGGTCGTTGGTGGGCTCGTCGAGGAGCAGCAGGTTGCCTCCCTGCTTGAGTGTCATCGCGAGGTTGAGCCGGTTGCGCTCGCCACCGGACAGCACGCCGGCCTTCTTCTGCTGGTCCGGACCCTTGAAGCCGAACGCCGAGACGTAGGCTCGGGACGGCATCTCGACCTGGCCGACCTGGATGTAGTCGAGACCGTCGGAGACAACCTCCCACAGCGACTTGTTGGGATCGATCCCGCCCCGTGACTGGTCCACGTAGGAGATCTTCACCGATTCACCGATCCGCAATTCGCCGCCGTCGAGGGGCTCGAGGCCCACGATGGTCTTGAACAGCGTGGTCTTGCCGACGCCGTTGGGGCCGATGACCCCGACGATGCCATTGCGCGGCAGCGAGAAGGACAGTCCGTCGATGAGGATGCGGTCGTCGTAGCCCTTGCGCAGGTCGTGGGCCTCGATGACCTGGCTTCCGAGCCGGGGGCCGGGCGGGATCTGGATCTCCTCGAAATCGAGCTTCCTCGTGCGCTCGGCCTCGGCGGCCATCTCCTCGTAGCGGTTCAGTCGTGCCTTGGACTTCGTCTGGCGCCCCTTGGCATTGGAGCGGACCCACTCGAGTTCCTCGCTGAGGCGCCGGGAGAGCTTCTGGTCCTTCTTGCCCTGGACCTCGAGGCGCGCGCGCTTCTTCTCGAGATAGGTGGAGTAGTTGCCCTCGTACGGGTACAGGTGACCGCGGTCCACTTCGGCGATCCATTCCGCGACATGGTCGAGGAAGTACCGGTCGTGGGTGACGGCCAGGACGGCGCCCGCGTAGGACTTGAGGTGCTGCTCCAGCCAGAGCACGCTTTCGGCGTCCAGGTGGTTGGTGGGCTCGTCGAGGAGCAGGAGGTCCGGCTTCTGCAGCAGCAGCTTGCAGAGCGCGACGCGTCGGCGCTCGCCGCCTGACAGGACGGTGACGTCGGCTTCCGGCGGTGGGCAGCGCAGCGCGTCCATGGCCTGCTCCAGCTGAGAGTCGAGGTCCCAGGCGTCGGCAGCGTCGATGGCCTCCTGGAGCTTGCCCATCTCGTCGAGCAGCGTGTCGTAATCCGCGTCCGGGCTGGCCATCTCTTCGGAGATCTCGTTGAACCGCTGGATCTTCCCGTAAATCTCGCCCACGCCCTCCTGAACGTTGCCGAGGACGGTCTTCTCCTCGTTCAGGGGCGGTTCCTGCAGGAGGATGCCGACCGTGTAGCCGGGGCTGAGGCGCGCCTCACCGTTCGAGGGGGTGTCAAGGCCCGCCATGATCTTCAGGATGGTGGACTTACCGGCACCATTCGGTCCGACGACGCCGATCTTCGCGCCAGGGAAGAACGACATGCTCACGTCGTCGAGGATTACTTTGTCGCCAACGGCCTTGCGGGCCTTGGTCATTGTGTAGATAAATTCCGCCATACACCTAAGGCTAGTGCTTGCCTAGCCTTATCTCACATTTGGCTAGGTCCGGACCGGCCCGTCGCGGCCGGACGGTGTCCGGTGGGGCTGCTATCGCTGGTCACCGACGAAACACCGGCCGGAGGCGAGCGCGGGAAGCACCGCCACGGACACAGCGCCCTCGCGCACCTCCCCCACGATGCACGTTCCATCGGTACGCCCGGCGCCCTGGATGGCATCGACGTCGAGCCCTGTCGGCGTCCGATCGATCGACACCTCCACCTCCTCGGGCGCCGACCCGGCGTCGGCGAAGCCCTGCTCGATGGCACCCCGGACCTGGTCGCTCGACACCGAGTCCTGGCTGCCGGCCACCGTTCGCAGTGCCGCTTCGACGGCTGCCGCAATCCTTGGGGCGTCCACCTCCGGCGAGGAAGGCACCGCGGACAGCGCTGGTGCAGTATCGGCCGGCGCTGGTGTTGCATCGGCCGGCTGCCCGGATGCCGTGGCGGAGTCGGCCGGCGCGGCAGTCGGTGACGAGGTGCCGCTGTCGGTGAGGGCATCCGGCGACGGCGAGGGTGATGTCGTGCAGGAGGTGAGCGTGAGCGCTGCACCCGCCGCGAGCGCGGCGAGGGTCCGGCGCCAGGCAGGTGCTCGGTGCTGCGGCTTCGCGGGAGGGGCATTGGTCACCCGTTCATCCTGCCACGCACGCGGCATCCTGCCCGGCATCGAGCCGGCACCAGAACGGCGTCGAGCCGCCATCAGCCCGGCATGCCGCCGCCATCGGGACGGCAACGACCCGACATCAGAACGGCATCAGACCGGCATCAGACCGGCATCAGACCGGCGTCAAGCAGCCAGCACGCCTGGCCTCACACCGGCGATTGCACCCGCCCAGCGACGCCCTCGCCAGAAGGGGGCACCCCTCGCTAGAAGGGGGCACCCGTTGCTTCGAGCAGCTCGTCGCGGTCCTTTCCGTCGTGCCCGATCGCGGCGTCGTCCCCTGCGTCATCCCCCGAGCCGGCCGCTGCGGCGTCGTCACCTTCCGGGCCGACATCGGGCCCACCGCCGTACACCTCACCGGTAGCGGCATCGACGACGTCGGGGACACCGGCTTCGGCGGAAAGGCCAGCCCCATGGTCGTCGGGCACAGCGCCCGTCGGCGCCTCGCTCCGGTTGGCCGCCGTCCTGATGAAGTTCGCCGTGCCCCACATCAGGTCGTGGCCGGCCGTGTCGGCCTCGATCTCGACAGACGTCCCCGTCCGTCCGTCGGCATTGCTCCACGGTCGCACCTTCAGCCGGCCGGAAACGATCACTCGATCCCCCTTCTTGATGCTGGCGCCTGCATTGGTCGCGAGCTGCCGGAACATCGAGACGGAGTACCAGTTCGTGTGGCCGTCCACCCACGCACTGGTTTCCCTGTCGAAGCGGCGCTCGGTGGAGCACATGCGGAAACCCGTGATGGCCAGGCCGCTCGATGCCACGGTCAGCCGCACCTCGGTGGCGACATAGCCCCGCACGGTGATGATGTCGGTCATGATCTGTCCTTCCGTTGCGTGGAGGGCGGCAATGCCTGCGGCCCGGCTCAAGTCTCGGTTCGACGCCGGCAGCGGGGAGGGAGGGACCGTCCTATGTTGATAACCGCTTGGACGGCATTACCGGACGGCCCTAGGTGAACAGCGCGCGGAGTGGAAGTGGTGCAGGGGTACCAATCACCGCTTGAGGCGCACAGGCAAACGTTCCTAGCGTTGAGGTATGGACACAGCAGCACCTCCCGAGACCACCGGGACCGATGAGCGCGTCATCGGCACCCTCAGCGAACTGGCCGACCTCGTGCGGGGCGCGGAGACGCTTTACCTCCGCTACTCGTGCGGCTTCGAGGCGGACCGGGGCTCGACCAGTGAGGACGGCGAAAGCGGGCTCGCCCTGCCGGGGCTGTCCGTCAACCCGCTGACCCCCGAGCAGTGGTGGACCCGCCCGCTCGAGGACTGGCTGGCACGCCAGATCTGCCAGTACCGGCACCTGGCGGAGGACGAGGAGAGATTCCCCTGGGTCCTGACGGGACGATGCGTGGGGCGGGGCCCTGACTGCGAGCCGCTCCTCGCCGATGTGAAGCCGCTCGGCCGGCTGCACGAGGACCTTCTGCACGAGGCCGGGCGCGTGTACGACGAGAGATTCGATACCGGCAACCTCCCGTAGTCCGGCCGGGCGCTGGCAACGGCGGGACGGGGAAGGACACGGACGGCGGGACGGGGAATACAGAGGGCCGGACGCCTCGGCGTCCGGCCCTCATCCTGTGCCCCCGGCAGGATTCGAACCTGCGACCAGAGGATTAGAAGGCCCCTGCTCTATCCCCTGAGCTACGGAGGCATTTCCCCCAGTTTACTATGGACGCTTCCACCTATCCCGGAACCGCACCGACCTACTCGTCGTCGCCGGCGAAACTCACCCTCAGTTCGAGGCGATGCTGGCCGTCCGGATCCTGCGAATAGATGGCCTTGCCCGAGATGCCGCGGAGCCCGTCCGTGCCGGAACCCGGGATGATGTGACCGGAGCTCGCAGCATCGGATCCCTCGGCGACCCCCCAGTGCTGGACCGTCATCGCGCCGGTGCGGTCCCCGATGGTCCCCACGAACTGTTCAGATGCCACATACCCCGCACCGATGTCGTTTCCCGCCATCAGCAGTTCCGCCGTGCTCGTCCCGCTGATCTCACCTTCGAAGACCTTTGCGGCCCGGACCCGGGACAGTTCGCCGGTGCTGCCGGGCTCGGAATAGGTCTCGGCATCCCAGGCGGTGATCTCGAACTCGCCGCTGTACGTCGTCGTTCCTGTTTCAATCATCTGCTTAGTATTGCCGCTCGCCGCCGGTCCCGCATGCCGATTCCCGCCGGATCCGCCGTTTCCGGACCGGTTTCCCGGCGTCAGTGCAATTGGCCCGGCGCCAGTGGCCGGTAACGACGCCGGAACAGGATCTTCGTACTGCGGTCGACGAAGACCAGGTAGAGCGCGAAGCCGAGGGCGACGACGGCGGCCACCTGGCGCGCCATCATCAGGCTGAAGTCGAAGTAGGGGAAGATGTCCAGCTGGTCCGAGATCGCATAGACCATGAAGAAGGCGACGGTGAAGTAGAGGAACTTCACCTGCCAGTCGTCGCGTATCCCCGTGACGGCGAACAGCGGAATGAGCCAGACGACGTACCAGGACTGGATCATCGGCGAGAGGACGACGACGGCGGCGAACGCTATGGCGAGCCTCCGGACGAGGCGGCTGTGGTCGCCGCGGAAGATCTGCAGCGCGATGATCACCAGGGAGGCCAGGCGCGCGAGGGTATGGAACACATTGGCGATGTCCCACCCGTTCAGGCCGACGGCGTTGCCCAGCGTGGCGATGACCAGTCCGATGAAGCCGACCGGGGCGTACCAGATCCAGACGCTGCCGGGGGTGCTGAGCGCGCCGACCCAGCCGAAGCCGAAGGTGTTCACGACGCCCATGATCCAGAGGATCCCGAGGGACAGCCCGGCGGTCAGGAACCAGTAAAGGAAGCGCCGTGGCCAGGAGGCTCCCCTGCCGGCCCACATCAGCCCCACGAAGGGCAGGAAGATCAGGGTGATCGGTTTGATCCCGACGGACAGCGTGATCAGCAGGATCCCGACCACCGGGCGCTTCGTCGCAGCGCAGTACAGCCCTGCGAGCGCGAGGCCGATCATCAGCGAATCGTTGTGGATCGACGCCACGAAGTTGATGAGGAACAGCGGGTTGGCGACGGTCAGCCAGAGAGCGCGGTTCGCATTGATCGAGTGAAGGGTGGCGAGCTTCGGGACGAAGTAGACGCAGAGCGCCACACCGATGAGGGCTACGACCCTGAACAGGATGATCGAGGTGTCGGGGTGACCGCCCGTCACCCTGACGATGCCCTCCTCGATCCAGAGGAACACCGGACCGTACGGCGTGGGGCTCTGGGCCCAGAGGTCGTCGGCCCCGATCTGGAGGTAGTTCGAGATCTGGGAGTAGCCGTCCACGTAGGGGTTCAGCTTGGCGACCATGACCTGGCCCTGGGCTATGTAGGCGAAGACGTCCCGGCTGAACAGGGGCAGTGCCGCGGCAAGCGGGATGGTCCAGGCGACGATGGCTCTCATCAGGTGCGGCCGGGTGTCATCCGACCAGCCGTTCAGCCGCTGGCCCAGCCGGAGCCACGCCCGGATCAGGAGCATGCCGCCCAGCGCCAGGAGCAGGACGGACAGCACAGCCCCGGCGGGCTCGAAGCGCAGCCAGATGATGACGGGGTTGCGCCGAAGTTCCGCGGACGCCAGCGACAGCCAGCCGACGCCGAGCGATCCCATCCACATCATCAGGGACCCGATGAATCCCTGGACGATCGCGACATTGGGACGGTTCGGCCCCGGCTGCGTCTCGACCTCGGTGAGCGGGACCTGGGCGGCCATCTGGGGAATCCAATCGTCGGCAAGCAGAAGTCGGCGGGGAACGCCCATGTCCTCAGGCCGGTGGCCGCAGAAGGCTGAACGGCGGGAACTCCGCGGTACGGCGCCCTTGCTGGAGGCAGCAGGGTTACCCAGATCTCCCCGCAGCCCTGAGCGAACTGTTCGAATATTAGCACCGGGGCCTGGTGCCGGCCGGGCAGCCAGCCGGGCGAGAGGCCCTCGACAGGAGCATCGGACGGTAGGCGGGTCGCCACCAGGCCGCGAAGGACGGGCGCGAAGGATGGGCGCGAAGGCGTCGGCACCGGACGGTAGATTGGTCGAATGCCGATATCGAATGAACACATCGTCTGGATCGACTGCGAGATGACAGGGCTGGACCTCGCCCATGACGCCCTCATCGAAGTCGCCGTCCTCGTGACCGACGCCGAACTCAACATCCTGGGTGACGGTGTGGACGTGGTGATCAAGCCCACGCCCGAGGCCCTCGCGCAGATGGGTGATTTCGTGCGGGAGATGCACACGACGTCGGGCCTGCTCGAGGAACTCGACGGCGGCATCTCCATGGCGGAGGCCGAGCAGCAGGTCCTGGACTACATCAGGAAGTGGGTGCCGGAGCCGAGGAAGGCTCAGCTGGCCGGCAACTCCGTCGGGACGGACCGGACCTTCCTCGTCCGCGACATGCCGCTCGTCGTCGATCACCTGCACTACCGCATCATCGACGTGTCGACCATCAAGGAACTCGCTCGCCGCTGGTTCACGCGCGCCTACTTCCAGTCGCCCGCCAAGACGGGCGGGCACCGGGCGCTCGGCGACATCGAGGATTCGATCCGGGAGCTGCGCTACTACCGCGCCGCGGTCTTCGTCCCCTCGCCCGGACCGGACTCGGCCACGAGCAAGGCCATCGCCCGCACGATCGTGCCCTGACGCTCCCCTGTGTGCTCCGGGGCGGCGCCGTCGGCGCGGCGGTCCGGAGCACTCCAAAAAGTGTGTAAACTTGTATCCGCTGCCTTTCGCAGACAGCCTGGAGGAAGTATTCCGCCGGGCCGGCCGCGAAGACACTTGGTGGGTATAGCTCAGTTGGCAGAGCGCCTGGTTGTGGTCCAGGAGGTCGCGGGTTCAACCCCCGTTACTCACCCTCAGTCGTCAGGATGAATCCTGGCCACGTATGCCGCTCCGGAGATCATCCGGGGCGGCATACGCATTTCCGGCCCCAGCAAGCCCCGGCCCGGACGGCATGGTGTGAACCGCCTCCGGCTGACAGCAATGAAGGACCAAGACCATGGATCGCACGGTGTTCGAAGAGGATCACGAGCTTTTCCGGGACGTCGCCCGTGAGTTCAACGACCGTGCCGTCGCTCCTCACTACGCGGGCTGGGACCAGCAGCACATGATGGACCGGTCCGTCTGGACCGCCGCGGGCGAGCAGGGCCTGCTCGGACTGGCCGTACCCGAGGAGTTCGGTGGCGCGGGGATGCCCGACTACCGCTTCCGCGCCGTGCTCGATGAGGAGTTCGCCCGCAGCAACCACCTCGCCGTCGGGCTCGCCTTCCACCTGCACGACGACCTGGTCCTTCCGCACCTGCTCGCCCACGGGTCGAACGACCTCAAGGAGCGGTGGCTCCCGGGCATGGTCTCCGGCGAGATCGTGACCTCCTGCGCATGGACGGAACCCGGAGCCGGCAGTGACCTGCGCGGGATCCGGACCAAGGCGGTGCGCGACGGCGACGACTGGCTCATCACCGGCCAGAAGGTCTTCATCGGCAATGGCATCAGCGGGGACGCCTCCCTCGTGCTCGCCCGCACGGACGGCAGTTCCGGCCGCGGCTCCAGTGACTCCTTCTCCCTGTTCATGGTGCGCAAGGGCGAGGGCTACACCCCCGGGCGCCAACTGGACAAGATGGGCCTGCGGGCCTCCGATACCGCGGAACTGTTCTTCGACAACGTGCGGGTTCCCGGAGCCGACCTCGTCGGCGAGGTCGGCGAGGGCCTGCGCTACAGCCTCGAGCAGATCCCGCAGGGCCGCCTCGGCATCGCCGTCGCCTCCTCCGCCCTCGCACGGGCCACCTACGAGCAGACCGTCCGGTACGTCACGGAGCGCAGCGCCTTCGGTGAGCGCGTGCTCGACTTCCAGAACACCCGCCACGTCCTCGCCGACGTCCTGACCGAGGTCGAGGTGACCGAGGCCTTCGTCGACCAGGCGGTACTCGCGTTCAACGCGGGGACGCTGACGCCGACCGCCGCAGCGCAGGCCAAGCTGTGGGCGAGCGAGCGGGCCAAGTCCATCACGGACCGGTGCCTCCAGCTGCACGGCGGCTACGGCTACATCCTCGAATACCCGGTCTCGCAGGCCTTCCTGGCCGCACGTCTGCTGACCATCTTCGGCGGTACCAGCGAGATCATGCGCGAATCCATCGGCCGGTCGATCGCGGACCGGCGCACCCAGAACAGGTAGGTCCCATGACTGTCCACCCCATCACCATCATGGGCGAACCGGTCCTCCACCGGCGTGCCCAGCCGGTCGAGTCCTTCGACGACGAGTTGCGCACCCTGATCGCCGACATGTTCGAGACCATGGACGTCGCCAACGGCGTGGGTCTCGCGGCGCCGCAGATCGGCGTGGGCCTGAGGATCTTCGTGTACGGCATGGAGAACGACGACGGCGTGGCGCCGCGTGGCGTCCTCGTCAACCCCACACTCGTGACCACCAAGATCCCCGGGTCGGACCCCGATCCCGAGGACGAGTCCGAGGGCTGCCTCTCAGTCCCTGGGGAGGCCTTCCCGCTCAAGCGTGCCGAGTGGACGCGGGTCTCCGGGTTCGACGGCGACGGCGCGCCCGTCGAGTTCGAGGCCACGGGATGGTTCGCCCGCTGCATGCAGCACGAGTACGACCACCTGGACGGGAAGCTCTACGTCGACCGCCTCAACAACCGGCAGGCGCGGAAGGCCAAGAAGGCGATGCAGAACCACGGCTGGGGGGTGCCGGGACTCACCTGGATGCCCGGCGTCGATCCGGACCCGTTCGGCCACTAGGACCGCCTGCTCCGCCCGCCCGTCGGGGCTCCTGTCCGGACGGGTTCCCGGCGGACTTTCGACCGGGTCCGTGCAGCCGCGTCGCGAGCGGGGACGCAGGGTCAGGTGCTCTTCGAAGCCCCGAGCCGGGAGTCGGCGGCGGGAGCCTCGACGAGGTCCTCCAGGCGCCGGACGCCCCGCAGCGGCCCGAGCAGGGCCACGAGCGGGGCAGTACATGCGATGACGACGCCGATCAGGATGGCCTCGCGGATCCCGAGCGTCTCCGCGAAGATGCCCGCGAGCAGGCTTGCCAGCGCGAGCATCCCCCAGCTCACCGTCCGGGATGCCGCACCCAGCCGTCCCATCATCCCCGGCGGGCAGACGCGCTGCCGAAAGCTCGAGCCGACCACGATGTTCCAGGCAACGCTCGCTCCCATGGCGAACATGCCGAGGATTCCCCAGGCCATGCCCCACCCGGGGGTGATGATCAGCAGCGAGGCGTAGCCGAACACGCCGGGCACCATGGACCAACGCCACAGCGGGCCCGAGCCGAACCGTTCCCCCATCCAGTTCGCCGTGACCCCGCCGACCGCTCCGCCGACGGATGCCGCCGCCAGCAGCAGGCCCAGCCAGACCTCCGACTCCCCCAGTGTCCTCAGGACCAGCAGGACGATCAGGGAGGCTGCGATGTTACCGCCGAGGTTCCACAGGGCCGCATTGAAGAGGATGGCGCGCAGGGGCGCCGTGCTGAAGGTGTACCGGAGGCCTTCGTACATCTCGCGGAGGACCCGCCGGTCGCTCTGCGGCTGCACCACCTCCGCAACGTCGAGGCGCTGGATGGCCACGAGGGAGACGATCGACGTCGCCAGCTGCACGACCAGGGTGTTGGACGCGCCTGCCGCACTGGTGAGCCAGCCTGCCGCCGAGCGGCCGGCCGCATCCGCCGCGGCGCCCGAGCCGGTGATGAGGCCGTTGCCCTCCATCAGCTCGTCCGGCGTGATGGCCTGTTGGACCAGGGCGGCATCCGCCAGCTGGAAGAACACGGACGTGATCCCGGCGACGAAGGCAGCACCGAACAGCAGGGGTGTGCTGAGGAATCCGAGCCAGTAGCCCACCGGCAGCAGGGCGAGCACGATCACGCGTACGGCGAGTGATGCCAGCATCACCGGCTTCCGGGGTAGCCGGTCCACCCAGACGCCGATGACGAGCCCGAAGAGGAGCCAGGGCAGGAACGTCATGCCGGCAAGCGCCGCGACCTCGAAGTTGCTGGCGTCGAGTTCCACCGCGGCGATGATCGGCAGTGCTACGGCTGCGACAGCGTTGCCGAGCACCCCGGACGTGCTCGAAACCATCAGGGCCCGGAAGTTCTGGTTGCGCACCAGAAGGTGTCTTCTCCCTGTACCCCCAGCGCTCATCCGATCACCCTAACGGAGGACGCGTAGGGATCCCTGCCGCATTCGGCCACTTCTCGGCCTCACTTCCCCTGCTCTTGACGGCGGAGATCCCGCGGCCGATAATAGTTCGCTTTGGTAATAACTTGCTGCCCTGCCGGAAGTTCCCGGTTTCTCCCTTGGCTTAGCTCGTCCACTGAGATTGCCGCGCGGGAACGGGGAGCGGAAAATGGTGTCTGGGTGGGTGTCCCGCGGTCGTTCCCCAGCAGTACCGCGGTCGATGCGCTCCCGAGGCGGCTATAGACGCCGGGCGGTCCCCCTACCTCTTGAGACCGGGTACGGGGGACCGTTTTCTGCCCGGCCTCGCGTAGCCCGACGTCGGGAATCACCGGCGCCTTCGGAAACCACCGGTGTGCGAGGTGAACGGGCCGGCCCAAAGCCCCAGCAGTATGCCGACCCGTTCGTTACCGTCGCGATTGCGTTTGAGACCTGCGGCGGTTCCCATAGGGTAGGCCGCCCGGCGCGTGGGACAACGCACGACGCGCCGGGCGCGTACCAGAACCGTCGCGGGACGGAACCGCCCTCTGGGCGATGCCCGTCGCAAAGCACTCCGGCTGCTGTCCCTGCCGCTACGCCTCACCCGCGAGGAAAGCCGCACTGCGCTCGGCGATGTCTCCCACCCGGGTCTGGAGGCCGTGTTCCTCGGCGAGGTCGTTGACCGCCACGCCCAACAGGTCCACCTGAGGGAGCGGCAGCTCGCGAACCCCGTACAGCCACTCCTCCACCTCGTGCTCACTGGCATCGCCGGAGTCGGCGAAGTACGTCAGCCACAGTTCCTCCGGCGTCGCGTGCATCAGGCGCATCATGGCCGAGACGTCGCTCCGATGTTCCGCAATGGTTGTCATTGCTGCCCTCCTGTCGGCCCAGCCTGGACATGATGCAACCAAGGCGGCCGTTCCCGCGCAACCCGAATTATGGCATTGCACTATCCCGGCAAGGAGGGGCGATGCCTGCCGAAGGGCGGCAGGGGTCGAGGGATGGGTCGACCGATACGCCGGGTTCTGTCATCGCACGCCGTTACCGTCGCGCGAGTGGCGGCCATCCATCTACGGACGCCGTTGCCGACGCCCTCCAGCGGCCTACCCGTGCACTCGGGCGGGCAGCCCTCGAACGTGCACTGTCTGGCCTTGCTCCGGGTGGGGTTTACCGAGCCACGCCGGTCACCCGGTGTGCTGGTGGTCTCTTACACCGCCTTTTCACCCTTACTGCCGGCAGCGGCCGAAGCCTGCCGCGGACAGCGGTCTCTTTTCTGTGGCACTGGCCTGCGGGTTACCCCGAGTGGGCGTTACCCACCACCCTGCCCTGCGGAGCCCGGACGTTCCTCGGTGGAGCAGTGCGAACACCATCCAACGCGGCCGCCTGGTCGACCCATCCAGGAACCATTCTAGGCGGCCCAGGCGGCCGTCCTGTCCGGGGCACGACGAGCCGCGCGGGTTGGGTACAGTTGATCGGTGCTGATCCTGCTTCCCCCGTCCGAAGGCAAGTCCGCAGCCCGCAAGGGCAGCCCGGTCCACCTGGAGGACCTGCACTTCCCGCAACTCAACGAGGCCCGCCGGGCTGTCCTCGCCGCCCTCAAAAGCGCCAGCAGCGCCGACGACGCGCACGCGATCCTCGGCGTAGGAGAATCCCTCGCAGCCGATGTGGCCCGGAACCTGGTGCTCGACGTCGCGCCGGCCGCACCCGCACACGACGTCTACTCCGGAGTCCTCTACGATGCGCTCGGCTACGCCGGCATGACGCCGGTGCAGAAGCGCAGGGCACGCGAGCACTGCGTCGTCGTCTCGGGCCTGTGGGGTGCCATCGCGTTCGGCGATCCGATCCCGGCCTACCGGTTGTCGATGTCGGTCGACCTGCCCGGGACGGGACGGCTGGCGGGCTTCTGGAAGAAGCATCTCGCCTCTCCCCTGGCCGAGCACGCAGGCGCGGGGCTCGTCGTCGACTGCCGGTCGAGCACCTACGCCGCTGCCTGGGCGCCGCCGGCGCAGCAGAGCGCGGCAGTCAACGTGGTCCAGCTGCGCAACGGCAAGAGGACCGTCGTGTCCCATTTCGCCAAGCACACGCGCGGCGAATTCGCCCGCCACCTGCTCACGCGGCGCGGCGCCGCGCCGGAGACGGCGGAGGCCCTGCTCAGGGTGGCCCGCGAGAAGTGGACGGCGGAGCTCGAGCCCGCCGGCGCCCGGAAGCCCGCGCAGCTCACGATCGTGCTCGACTGACGGTCAGTCGGCGACCAGCTCCACTTCGAAGCCCTCGGCGTTCTCGAGGTAGGCGGCGTAGTGCTCCGGCCCGCCCGCGAAGGGGTGCCTGTCCGTGAACATCAGGGACCACCCGTGACTCGCAGCACGCCGTGCCAGCAGATCGACGTCGGCTCGTGCGCCGGCGCGGAACGCGAGGTGGTTCACTCCTGGCCGGCGGCGCTCGTGGGCGCCGGCGGCGACGTCGGGACCGCTCTCGAGGACGAGGTAGAACTCGTCGGAGCCGTAGCTCACCCCGTCCTTCCACGAGTCCCTGCGGGGGAAGCCCAGCCGTTCGAGAAGCCAGCCAAGGCTCGCCTCCGCGGCAGCGAGGTCCTGGGTCCACACCTCCAGGTGGTGGAGCCTGCCTGCGGGACGGGGTGCCTCCTCGACCGGCGCATCGGGCTCCGCCGGCTGCACGGCAGCGACACGCGGTTTCCACTCGACGCCGGCCATGCCGGCATCCATCGCCTCGTTGGACAACCGGTCGGCGTCCTTGTTCCGCTCGCGTGGAATCCACTCGTAGCTCACCTGGCGCGGATCGAGGACCTTCCGCGCCTTGGCCGCCAGCGTCCGCATGTCGGCGTGCTTGATCTGCCACCGGCCGGACATCTGCTCGACGACCAGCTTGGAGTCCATCTTCACGTGGACGGAGGCCTGGGGGTTGATCTCGCGGGCCAGCTCCAGCCCCGAGACGAGCCCTGAGTACTCCGCCACGTTGTTGGAGGCCTTGCCGATGTAGGCGGCCTTCTCCACGAGGATGCGGCCCGTCTCCGGGTCGCGCACGAGGGCGCCGTAGCCCGCGTGCCCGGGGTTGCCGCGCGATCCGCCGTCGGCTTCGACGACCAGTCGCGCAGGGGCGCCCTGGTCCTGTTGGGGTGATGCGCTCTTCTCCGAGGTACTGGATGCGTACGGGTCGAACAACTGCTGATCTGTCACGGCTACTGGTTTCCCCAGTCGCTGGACCGGACGAGGATGCACCCGGAGTCGGGGCACAGCACGATGTCGTCCGGGGCGGAACCGGAGATGTCGGCGAGGTCGCCCGGGCTCAGCTGCATCCCCGAGCCCTCGGACTTGCCGTGGAAGAGCCGCGCCGCCCCCACTCCGCGCCGGGTGAGGATCCGCTCGTAGATCGCGAGCAGCGCCGCGTCGAACGTCGCCGCGAGTTCGTCGCGCTGCGCCTGCACCTGGCCGCGCTGCCCCTCGAGGGCTGCGAGTTCGGCGTCACGCGCCTCCTCGAGGGCCCGGAGTTCCGCCCTGACGGAGTCCGTCCGGCCCTGGACCTCGGCCTTAGCGGCGCGTGCCGCCTCCACCCGTTCCATGACGTCGAGTTCGACGTCCTCGAGGTCGGAGCGCCGCCTGGTGAGGGAAGCGACCTCGTGCTGCAGCGCCGTCAGGTCCTTCGAGGTCCCGGTTCCGCTGTTGAGGCGCTTCTCGTCGCGTTCGAGGCGGTTGACGACGGCCTGCACCTCGTCTTCCGCGCGGGTCAGCTCACGCTCGAGGTCCCCCAGCTCCGTGGTGGCGCGCACGAGCTCCGCGTCCACCTCGGCCACCCGGGCGGCGACCGTGCCGAGCTCGGGATTGGCGCGCGCGGCAGCAGCCTGCCGGCTCAGCTTGTTGAGGGTCGAATCGAGCGCCTGCAGGTCGAGCAGGCGGAGTTGTTCCTCGGGTGCAGCCTTGGCCACGGTTAACCTCCAGGATGGGTCGGATGGGGCACGACGAGCGGGCGTGGGCGTCGTCCAAGCCTAGGCCACGTCGCCTCGACCGGACGTCAGCGACGGGACGTCAGGGGCCGGGGGTGAGGACGAAGTCCCAGGGGTCCGTGTTGACACTGCTGACCCGGATATCGGTCGTGAAGCCCCGCGCGCCGAGCACATCGCCCAGGGCGTCCGCGGCCGGCGTCAGCCACAGCCACTCGCTGCCGAAGTGGGACACGTCGATCAGGTAGGGCGGGCCGCCCGCTGCGGCCTCCCGGACCTCGAAGGCCGGATGGTGGCGCAGGTCGGCGGTGACGTAGACATCGGCCCGGCTGGCACGGACGCGGTCGAACAGGGAGTCGCCGGCCCCACCACACACGGCCACGCGGCGCACCAGCGCATCGCTGTTCCCTGCGACCCGGACCCCTCCTGCCACGGCGGGCAGGAGGGAGAAGACCGCCTCGGCGAAGGCACCGAGCGTCACCGGTGCCCCGAGATCGCCGACGCGCCCGATGCCCTCCTCGGGCAGGCCCCCGGCAGCCGGTGCGAGCGGTTCGACGTCGCGTAGCCCGAGGGCGTCGGCCAGGACGTCGGACACGCCGCCGACCGCACTGTCGCCGTTGGTGTGGACGGTCACGAGGGCGCATCCCGCCTCGATCAACCGATGGACGACGTCCCCCTTGAATCCGGACGCCGCGACCGACGAGACGGGCTTCAGCAGGAGCGGGTGGTGGGACACGATCATCGACGCTCCCCAGGCGAGCGCCTCGTCGAGGACGGCAGCGGACGGGTCGACAGTGAACAGGATCTTCGCCGCCCGGTTCTCCGCCCTGCCTGCCACGAGCCCGACGGCGTCCCAGCCCTCGGCGAGGCTCTCGGGCCACAACTCGCCGATGGCGAGGAGGACGTCGCCGACGGTCGGTGCCGCCGCTGCCACCGGAGCGTCGTCGTGCTGGTTCTGTTCCATGACACCAGTAATACCCCCGCCGTGGAACGCCTCCAACTTCCGCCGTCCACCGGCGGCTGATCCGCCCCGGGAATCATCCGCGCTCGCGGCGCATTGACAAGGACATGAAGACTTTCGTGCTCGGAGGAGGCTGTTTCTGGTGCCTCGACGCCCTTTACCAGAAGACCCGCGGAGTGACCGAGGTCGTCTCGGGCTACACCGGCGGGCATACGAGGCACCCTGACTACGATTCCGTCTGCTCGGGCATGACCGGCCACGCGGAGGTGGTGGCGGTGACCTTCGACGAGGACGTCATCCCGGAGGACGTCATCCTGGACATGTTCTTCGTGTCCCACGACCCCACCACGCTGAACCGGCAGGGCTACGACGTCGGCACGCAGTACCGCAGCGTCATGTACTACCAGGACGCGGAGCAGAAGGACCTGTTCGAGGACGCGATCAGGCGCAACCAGGAGAACTGGAAGAACCCGATCGTCACCGAGGTCAGCAGGCTCCCCCAGTTCCACGTGGCGGAGGACTGGCACCAGAACTACTACGCGAAGCACCCGGAGCAGGGCTACTGCCAGGTGATCATCAACCCGAAGCTGTCCAAGGCGCGGAAATATTACGCCCAGTGGCTTGCCGCGTAGGAGCGACCCGGACCACCCGTTAAACTGACCGCCGTCGGTCCCGGGCGGTTCGGATTCGCCCCGCCCGACGCCGACATCCACCGCACCCCGAACAGGCAGGCTCCCGCATGGCAAAGATCTATGACGACGTTACCCAGTTGGTGGGACGGACGCCCCTCGTCCGCCTCAACCGCCTGACCGAGGGGCTCGACGCCCAGGTCGCCGTCAAGCTGGAGTTCTACAACCCCGCCAACAGCGTGAAGGACCGCATCGGCGTGGCCATCATCGACGCGGCGGAGCAGGCAGGCGCCCTCCGTCCCGGTGGAACGATCGTCGAGGGCACCTCCGGCAACACCGGCATCGCCCTGGCCATGGTGGGAGCCGCGCGGGGATACAAGGTCATCCTGACGATGCCGGAGACCATGTCCACGGAGCGGCGCGTCATGCTGCGGGCCTACGGTGCCGAGATCGTGCTGACCCCGGGCTCGGAGGGCATGCGCGGCGCCGTCGACAGGGCGAAGGACATCGTCGCCACGACGGAGAACGCGATCTGGGCGCAGCAGTTCGCCAACGCCGCGAACCCGGCGATCCACCGCACCACCACGGCGGAGGAGGTCTGGGAGGACACTGACGGCGAGGTCGACATCTTCGTCGCCGGTGTCGGCACCGGCGGCACCATCACCGGCGTCGGTCAGGTGCTGAAGGAGCGCAAGCCCGGCGTGCAGATCGTCGCCGTCGAGCCCGCTGACTCCCCCATCCTCAACGGCGGAGCTCCGGGCCCCCACAAGATCCAGGGCCTCGGCGCCAACTTCATCCCCGAGAACCTGGACCGTGAGGCGTACGACGAGGTACTGGACGCGACGGTCGAGGACTCCGTCCGGGTTGCACGCGCCCTCGGCACCCAGGAGGGCATCCTCGGCGGTATCTCGTCCGGAGCCATCGTCTGGGCAGCCCTCGAGCTCGCGAAGCGTCCGGAGAACGCCGGTAAGCTCATCGTGGCCGTTGTCTGCGACTTCGGCGAACGCTACATCTCCACGGTGCTCTTCGACGACATCCGCGGCTGAGCCCGCACGACCTCGGACACCGTCCGAGACCATGACATCCCCAGGAAAAGGTAGCCGGTGAGCTTTCTAGAACGACTGCGCGAGGACCTCGAAACCGCACGGACCCACGATCCGGCGGCCCGCGGTTCCTTCGAGAACACCGTCGTGTACTCCGGACTCCATGCCATCTGGGTGCATCGCCTCACCCACCGCATGTGGCGCAACGAGAAGCTGCGCTTCCCCGCGCGCGCCCTCGCCCAGCTCGCGCGGGCACTCACCGGGGTCGAGATCCACCCGGCGGCGACCATCGGGCGCCGGTTCTTCATCGACCACGGAATGGGCATCGTGATCGGCAGCACCGCGGAGATCGGCGACGACGTCATGCTCTACCAGGGCGTGACGCTCGGCGGCCGCTCCCTGGAGAAGGTCAAGCGCCACCCCACCATCGGTGACCGCGTCACCATCGGGGCGGGGGCCAAGGTGCTGGGGCCCATCACCATCGGGGCGGGCAGCGCCGTCGGCGCCAACGCCGTCGTGGTGAAGGACACGCCACCGGATTCCATCGTCACGGGCATCCCGGCGACGTTCCGGCACCGCGACTCGCGGCGCGAGACGCAGCCCGCCGTCGACCCCGCGGAGTACGTGGACCCTGCCATCTACATCTAGCCGCCTCCATGCGCAACGACAGAAGCCCCGGACCTCGGTCCGGGGCTTTTGTCGTTTCGAGAATCGTCAGTGGGTGTCGACGGCTTCGATCTCGGATTTGTCCTCGCCCCAGAGGGTGTGGAAGGTTCCGTCGGTGTCGACGCGGTTGTAGGTGTGTGCTCCGAACAGGTCGCGCAGGCCCTGGGTGAGTGCGGCGGGCAGGCGCTTGCGGCGCAGGCCGTCGTAGTAGGCCAGCGATGCCGAGAAGACCGGGACGGGGATGCCCAACTGCACGGCGGTCGCGACCACGCGGCGCCAGGCCGGGACTGCTCCGGCGATGGCCTCGGCGAAGGCGGGGGCGAGCAGCAGGTTCGCGGGGCGCTCGTCGCCTGCGTAGGCCTTCATGATGTCGTCGAGCAACTCGGCGCGGATGATGCAGCCGGCACGCCACAGGGAGGCGATCTCGTCGAGCTTGAGCTCCCACCCGTACTCCTTCGCCGCCGCGGTGAGCATGTCGATGCCCTGGGCGTAGCTGACGAGCTTGGAGGCATACAGTGCCAGCCGGACGTCCTCCACGAACGTCTCGGGCAGCTCGACGGTGTTCTCGTGGCCCTGCAGGATGTCCTGGGCCAGGACGCGCTGGTCCTTCTGCGAGGACAGGGCGCGGGCGAACACCGACTCGGCGATGCCCGAGGTCGGGCTGCCGAGCTCCAGTGCCGAGACGACCGTCCAGCGGCCGGTGCCCTTCTGTCCGGCGGCGTCGACGACGACGTCCACGAAGGGCTTGCCCGTGCGCTCGTCCGTGTGGCCGAGGACCTCGGCGGTGATCTCGATCAGGAACGAGGACAGGGTGCCCGAGTTCCAGTCGGTGAAGATCTTCGCCTGTTCGGCGGGTTCGATCCCGGCGCCCGAGCGCAGCAGGTCGAAGGCCTCGCCGATGACCTGCATGTCGGCGTACTCGATGCCGTTGTGCACCATCTTCACGAAGTGCCCGGCGCCGTCCGTGCCGATCCAGGTGCAGCACGGCTCACCGTTGTACTTCGCGGAGATCTTCTCCAGCATGGGGCCGAGGGAATCGTAGGACTCGCGGGAGCCGCCGGGCATGATCGACGGGCCCAGGAGCGCACCCTCCTCACCGCCGGAGACCCCGACGCCGACGAAGTGCAGGTCGTGCTGGGAGAGGGCGGCCTCGCGGCGGCGCGTGTCCTCGTAGTGCGAGTTGCCGCCGTCGATCACGATGTCGCCGGGCTCCAGCAGCGGGACCAGCTGGTCGATCACCGAATCCACCGGCTTGCCGGCCTTGACCATGATCAGCACACGCCGGGGCTTCTCGAGGGAGTCGACCAGTTCCTGCAGGGTCTCGGTACGGATGAAGTCGCCATCGTCGCCGTGCTTCTCCAGCAGGATGTCGGTCTTCTCCACCGACCTGTTGTGCAGGGCCACGGTGTAGCCGTTGCGGGCCAGGTTCCGGGCGAGGTTCGCTCCCATGACTGCCAGGCCTGTGACGCCGATCTGTGCGCTCAATGTGTTCTCCGTCGTTTATCCGCTGCATGCAGTGCGCTGCATGTGCCGGTGCTTTCGGGCGCGTTCCCGCGCGGGCCAACCGGCCGCTTTCACACTATTACCGTCGCAACACCCGCCGCCACACGCACGACCGGACCCGCCGTTTTATGTCGGCGGATTCCGAGCGGGGGAAGTGTCCTATCGAACACGCCGTCGACTGGGACGCTGGCGCCATCCATGAAAGAATGATAAGGATGTCCGACGTTACGGTTACCCCCGCCGCCCCTGCCCCTGCCTCCTCGCGCCCTCAGGTGCGCCCCGAAGTGGAGGGCGCCGAGCCGATCGTGTCCAGCGACGGCAGGCCGCTGCTGCAGTTCAAGTCCCCGCGCGTCAGCCAGCCGCCGGTGCACCTCGCGGACCTGACCCTCGCCGAGCGGCAGGACCGGCTGAAGGAACTGGGCCACCAGGGTTTCCGTGCCAAGCAGCTGTCGACGCACTACTTCTCGCACTACACCACGGATCCGGCCGCCATGAGCGACCTGCCGAAGGCGGGGCGCGAGGAACTGGTGAAGGCCATGTTCCCGCCGCTGCTCACCGAGGTGAAGCGCTTGACCACGGACAACGGCGACACCATCAAGTTCCTGTGGCGCCTCTTCGACGGCGCCCTCGTCGAGTCGGTCCTGATGCGCTATCCGGGCCGCGTGACGCTCTGCGTGTCATCCCAGGCGGGGTGCGGCATGAACTGCCCGTTCTGCGCGACGGGCCAGGCCGGCCTGACGCGCAACATGTCCACGGCCGAGATCGTGGACCAGGTCGTCGCCGCGAACCGTGCCCTCGCCGAGGGCGCGCTGGGCGACCTGCGCACCGATGGCGGGCACGACGCCGACCGCGTGACGAACATCGTCTTCATGGGCATGGGCGAGCCGCTGGCCAACTACAAGCGGGTCATGGCGGCCCTGCACCGCTTCGTCGACGACTCCCCCGAGGGTCTCGGCATGTCCGCCCGCAACATCACCGTGTCGACGGTCGGTCTGGTGCCGGCCATCAACAAACTGGCGGCCGAGTCGCTGCCGGTCACCTTCGCGCTGTCGCTCCACGCGCCCGACGACGAACTCCGCGACGAGCTCATCCCGGTGAACACGCGCTGGAAGGTCGACGAGGCCCTCGACGCGGCGTACAACTACTACCGGACCACCGGGCGCCGCGTGAGCATCGAGTACGCGCTCATCAAGGACATGAACGACCACGCGTGGCGTGCCGACCTGCTGGCGAAGAAACTCAACCAGCGCGGCCGTGGCTGGGTGCACGTCAACCCGATCCCGCTCAACCCCACGCCGGGCTCCATCTGGACCGCGTCGGAGAAGAGCGTCTCGACGGAGTTCATCAACCGTCTGCGCGACGCCGGCATCCCCACCACGCTGCGGGATACGCGCGGCAAGGAGATCGACGGCGCCTGCGGACAGCTCGCGGCCGGCGAGTAGCGTGCACGGATTGGCGCGATCCTTCGCCGAGCCGGTATAGTCGATCCTCGTGATGACGCGCTGCCGGCTGTAGCCGGCGGGACGGCATCGCAGGACCAGGGTCTTTAGCTCAGCTGGTAGAGCGCCACGTTTACACCGTGGATGTCATCGGTTCGATCCCGGTAGGACCCACTCGTGAACAGGGAAGCCCCGCAGGTGCCGTACGGCACCTGCGGGGCTTCCTGCATTCCGAGCTCCCCGCGGTCGGCTACGGCGCTCGGCTACTGCCGGGCCTCCGCCACGCCCACGGGCTTGCCGTCGGAGAACGTCACCACGTAGTCCTGGCCCATGATGGTCACGGTGCACTGCAGCGCGCCGACGAGCCTGCAGTCATCGCCGGGGCCGGGCGGGGTCTGGGGCTCCTCGAAGATCGGCTCGAGCAGTTCCGGATCGATCCCCGGTGGCGTGGGCTCGTGGAACGGCATGGAGCCCGGCGGGATGCACGTGTAGGGGTCGGCGGGGTCGGTCCACCAGACCCCTGCCTCGGTGATGGGACACTGCGGGTACGGCGGGACGGGCAGCGAGCCGGGCGGGAGGTCGCCACCCATGCCACTGCCGGGCTGCGCGGGAACAGGAGCAGGCGCAGGAGGCGTGTCCTCGGGCACCGGGGAGTCCTGCCCGCCTATTGCCGTGACCGGATCCGCAACGGCGTCACCGGCGACACCTGAGGGGGCTGGAGCGACAGCGTCCGCGACGGCGGAGACGGGAGCGTCCTCCGCAGCCTGCCCCTGATATTCGAGGGCCAGGGGGGCGACGGCTGCAGCCATCACTGTTCCGAGAGCGACCAGCAGAGACCTTGTTGAATGACGCATGTTCCACCCCAGTTGAGAGACCTATGGGATGAACCTACGGCGCAGCCGATGACGGGGAAACAGTGGGCGCTACTCGCTTTGCGGGTTGACTACTCGGACCAGCCGGTGAAGAACACCTAGGCCCGCGGAACTTCGGGCAACCGTTCGGCCAGGTACGTCAGGGCCTCCGACACGCCTGCCTCGATCTTGAGCGTGGCGAGGTCGTCGCCGCGCGTCCAGCCGCGGTTGATGATGACGGCGGGCTTGCCCGCCTTGACGGCATGCCGGACGAAGCGGAGTCCGCTCATGACCGTCAGGGACGACCCGGCGACCAGCAACGCCCCTGCGGCATCCACCATGGCGTACGCGTCGGCGACACGGTCCTTCGGCACGTTCTCGCCGAAGTAGACGAAGTCCGGCTTCAGCATCCCGCCGCACACCGGGCAGGGCGCCATTACGAAGTCCTCCGTGTCGTCGACATCCGCGTCCGCGTCGGGGGCCACGTCGCCGGCGTCGGACTCCCGCTCGAGGTACCCCGGGTTCAGGTCCTCGAGGATCTCGGCGATGCGCGATCGCGCGAAGGTCGACGCGCACTGCAGGCACACGACGCGATCGAACGTCCCGTGCAGGTCGATGACGTTCACGCTGCCGGCCGCGGAGTGGAGCCTGTCGACGTTCTGGGTGATGAGGCCCGACAGCAGGCCCCGCTGCTCCAGTTTCGCCACGGCTGCGTGGCCCGCGTTCGGGTCGGCACGGCGGAGATGCCGCCAGCCGACGTGGTTGCGCGCCCAGTAGCGGCGGCGGAGCGCCTCGTCGCCCACGAACTGCTGGTAGGTCATGGGATTGCGCGGGACGGACTGCGGGCCGCGGTAATCGGGGATGCCCGAGTCGGTGCTCAGTCCCGCTCCGGTCAGCACGGCAAGCCGCAGGCCACCGAGCAGGTCGACGGCCTGGTCGAGGAGGTCGCGCTCCCCGGGGGCCAGGGGTGCGAGGGCCGACGCCGGCGTCCCGCTCGCGAACCCGGTCAGGCCGAGGCGGGGGTTGGATTCGGGCCCGGGCACGTCCTGCTCGCGCTTGTCCCCCGCCGCCGTCACAGTGCGGCTTCGACCGAGCCCAGCGCTCGCGCGTAGTCGGCGATGGGCCGCCCCTGTCCGTGCGGCGACGACACCACGGCACGCACGGTACCGGAGCCGTCCAGGACGTAGCTGACCCGCTCCGCGTACCCGTGGACGGCGTCGAAGGCGTCGAAGGCGCGGGTCACCGAGCCGTGGGGCCAGAAGTCTGCCAGGAGGTCGAAGGAGATGTCGTTAGCGTCCGCGAAGGCGCGCAGCGTGTACTTGTGGTCGACGGACACCGCGACCAGCGTGACGCCCGCGGCGTCGAAGAGGTCGAGGTTCTCCCGGAGCTGGCCGAGTTCATCGGTACACACGCGGGAGAAGGCGAACGGGAAGAAGACGACGACGGAGCCGCCGACGAGCGACGCGCTGTCCACGGTCTCGCCGAACTGGTTGTCGAGCGTGAACCTGGGCGCGGCGGACCCGACCTCGAGCGGCAAGGCCTACTGCTTCCGGCGGCTGACGAGCCGAGTCGCGGCCCATTCCTTGGAGACCCCGGCCGACGACGTCGAGTGCAGGCCGGCCGTCGGAGCGGCTTCCTGGATGTCCGCCGGAGCCACATAGCCGGGGCGGCCGGATTTGGGCGTGAAGAGCCAGACGACGCCGCCGGCGCCGAGCGAGGTCAGGGCGTCCACGAGGGCGTCGACGAGGTCGCCGTCCCCGTTGCGCCACCAGAGGATCACACCGTCGACGACGTCCTGGTCATCCTCCGTGAGCAGCTCGGTGCCGATGCCGTCCTCCAGGCTCTCCCGGAAGTCGAAGTCGACGTCGTCGTCGTAGCCGAGTTCCTGAACAAGGTCTCCGTCCTTGAAACCCAACTTGCCTGCCACGTTGACCGCAGTGGCGGCTTCAGCCTCGCTCACTTAGCTCCTCCTGGAAAGACGGGACTGTCGGCTGACGGGCCCTCGTGTAGATATACATTGCTACCAGCCAACACCCTTATCCGCCAAGCATCAAGCCAGTGCCTCGATTTGGGGCTCCGGGTGCCCCGACGCGACGCCCCGGCGTCCGCACCGGGGCAGGAAGGGCAAGCCCTCGGCGTAATCTGCCCGGCGGCCCCGGTCCCGCTACGCATGGAAGGCCCGGCGGCGATAGAGTGTGGCCTTATATGGCCGCGGTCCAAGCACCGGGGCTTGCATCCCTGCGCGGGCCCACGAGCCGGGCGCAGGCATAAAGCGACACAGACAAGATCTGTGGAAGTGGAGAGATATCGCGTGGCTGCAGAACAAGGTACAGCGGATATTCTGAGCGGTCTGACCGTCGGCAAGCCCGATGGGGATCCGGAAGAGACCGCGGAGTGGATCGAATCCCTCGACCAGCTGATTCGCACCCAGGGCACCGAGCGCGCGCAGTACATCATGCGTTCGCTCCTGCAGCGTGCCGGTGCACAGTCCGTGGGCGTGCCCATGGTCACGACGACGGACTACGTCAACACCATCCCGGCGGATCAGGAAGCCGAGTTCCCCGGGGATGAGGAGATCGAGCGGAAGTACCGCGCATGGATGCGCTGGAATGCCGCCGTCATGGTCCACCGCGCCCAGCGCCCGGAGATCGGCGTCGGCGGGCACATCTCCACCTACGCGGGCGCGGCGACGCTCTACGAGGTCGGTTTCAACCACTTCTTCAAGGGCAAGGACCACCCCAGCGGCGGAGACCAGGTCTTCTTCCAGGGACACGCGTCCCCGGGCATGTACGCACGGGCGTACCTCGAGGGCCGCCTCACCGAGGAGGACCTGGACGGCTTCCGGCAGGAGAAGTCGAAGGAGGGCTCCGCGCTCTCCTCGTATCCGCACCCGCGCCTGATGCCGGACTTCTGGGAATTCCCGACCGTGTCGATGGGCATCGGGCCGATGAACGCGATCTACCAGGCGCAGTCCAACCGCTACCTGCACAACCGCGGGTTCAAGGACACCTCGGAGCAGCAGGTCTGGGCGTTCCTGGGCGATGGTGAGATGGACGAGCCCGAGTCGCGCGGCCTGCTCCAGCTGGCCGCGAACGAGAAGCTCGACAACCTCAACTTCGTGATCAACTGCAACCTGCAGCGCCTGGACGGACCGGTCCGCGGCAACGGCAAGATCATGCAGGAACTCGAGGCGTTCTTCCGCGGTGCGGGCTGGAACGTCATCAAGGTCGTCTGGGGGCGCGAGTGGGATGCGCTGCTGGAGAAGGACGACGCCGGCGCGCTGGTGGACATCATGAACCAGACGCCCGACGGCGACTACCAGACCTACAAGGCCGAGTCCGGCGGCTTCGTGCGCGATCATTTCTTCGGCAAGTCCCCCGCGACCAAGGCCATGGTCGAGGACCTCTCGGACGACGAGATCTGGAACCTCAAGCGCGGCGGGCACGACTACCGCAAGGTCTACGCCGCGTACAAGGCCGCCACGGAGTTCAAGGGCAAGCCCACCGTCATCCTCGCCAAGACCGTCAAGGGCTACGGCCTGGGCCCGCACTTCGAGGGCCGCAACGCGACCCACCAGATGAAGAAGCTCACCAACGCCGACCTCAAGGCGTTCCGTGACCACCTGCGCATCCCGGTCACCGACGAGCAGATCGACGACGACCTCTACAACGCGCCGTACTACCACCCGGGCGCCGACGCCCCGGAGATCAAGTACCTGCTCGAGCGCCGCCGCGAGCTCGGCGGTTTCGTGCCGGAACGGCGTACCAGGCACACCGACGTCGTGCTGCCGGGCGACAAGGCGTACGAGACGGCCAAGCGGGGTTCGGGCAAGCAGGCGGCCGCGACCACGATGGCATTCGTGCGCATCCTGAAGGACCTGATGCGGGACAAGGAATTCGGCCGGCGCATCGCGCCGATCATCCCGGACGAGGCCCGCACCTTCGGCATGGACGCGTTCTTCCCCACGGCGAAGATCTACAACCCCAACGGCCAGAACTACCTGTCCGTGGACCGCGACCTGGTCCTGGCGTACAAGGAGTCCATCGAGGGCCAGATCCTGCACGCGGGCATCAACGAGGCCGGATCGATGGCGGCCTTCACCGCCGCCGGCACTGCCTACGCCACGCAGGGCCAACCGCTGATCCCGATCTACGTGTTCTACTCGATGTTCGGGTTCCAGCGCACCGGGGACTCGATCTGGGCCGCCGCGGACCAGATGGCCCGCGGGTTCATCATCGGCGCCACCGCAGGACGCACCACGCTCACCGGTGAGGGCCTGCAGCACGCCGACGGGCACTCGCCGATCCTCGCCTCGACCAACCCCGCCGTGATCACCTACGACCCCGCGTTCGGGTACGAGATCGGGCACATCGTCCGCGACGGCCTGAACCGCATGTACGGGGACATCGGCGACAAGCCCGAGTCCTTCCGCAACGTCATGTACTACCTCACCGTGTACAACGAGCCCTTCGTGCAGCCGGCCGAACCGGAGGAACTGGACGTTCAGGGCCTGCTCAAGGGCATCTACCTGCTCAAGCCCGCGAAGGTCGACGGGCCCCGCACGCAGCTGCTCGCCTCCGGCGTGGCCGTCCCCTGGGCCCTGGAAGCCCAGGAGATCCTCGCCAAGGAATGGGGCGTCTCGGCCGATGTGTGGTCCGTGACGTCCTGGAACGAACTGCGCCGCGACGGCCTGGACGCCGAGGAGGAAGCCTTCCTCAACCCCGGCGCCGAGGCACGCAAGCCGTTCATCACCCAGCAGCTCGAAGGGGCGACCGGTCCGATCGTCGCGGTCTCCGACTTCATGAAGGCCGTCCCGGACCAGATCCGCCAGTTCCTCCCGAACGAGTTCGCGACCCTCGGAGCCGACGGCTTCGGCTTCTCGGACACGCGCGCCGCGGCACGCCGGTTCTTCAAGATCGACAGCCACTCCGTCGTCGTCCGGGCCCTCGAGATGCTCGCCCGCCGCGGCGAGGTCGACGCCAACGCGCCCAAGGAAGCCATCGAGAAGTACCGCCTGCTCGACGTCAACGCCGGCACCACCGGCAACGCCGGCGGCGAAGCCTAACCCCCGCACCACCGCACCAGAAGGCGACGGCGGACGCAGCACCCACGCTGCGTCCGCCGTCGCCCTTTTTGTAGCCTTCTCACAAATGGAAGGCTGCGGCACCGAGACCGTATGCTCGGAGGATGCCGCAGCCCGAAGATGATCCCGGTAGCGCCCCGAGGGCGGCCGGAGCGACCAACGCAGGTGCAACTCCCCCGGATCCCGCCACCGTCGAGAAGCTGCGCTCCACGATCGGCTCCCTCTCCACGGCGACCCTCAAGCAGCTCGACGCGGACCTGCCGTGGTACCGCGGGCTCCGGCCGGACGAGCGGTCCGCCCTCGGGATGGTGGCGCAGAAGGGCATCGCCTCCTTCGTCAACTGGTACCAGAAGCCCGTGTCCCCGGAGTGGGTCCTGAGTGATGTCTTCGGCACGGCGCCCACCGAGCTGACGCGATCCATCAGCCTGCAGAAGGCCCTCCAGCTCATCCGCGTGGTGGTGCAGGTGGTCGAGGACCACGTGCCGTTCCTCGCGCCCGCGGCCGACCAGGCGCCGCTGCGCGAGGCCGTGCTCCGGTACTCCCGCGAGGTCGCCTTCGCCGCGGCGGACGTCTATGCCCGGGCGGCCGAGACCCGGGGGTCGTGGGACACGCGCCTCGAGGCGCTGGTGGTCGACGCCATCCTCCGCGGCGAGAGCTCCGACGCCCTGCGCTCCCGCATCGCCGCGGTCGGCTGGAAATCGCAGGCCCGCATCACGGTGATGGTCGGCAGCGCTCCCTCCGAACCGAACGTCGGTTTCCTCAACGAGCTCCGCCGCGTCACCGGGCGCCTCGCGGAGGACGTCCTGGTGGGCATCCAGGGCGAGCGGCTCATCCTCGTGCTCGGAGGCGTGCGGGACCCCGCGAAGGCCTACCCCAGGATCAGCGAGCTCTTCGGGGACGGCGCCGTCGTGTTCGGGCCGGAGGCGGAGTCGCTAGTCGCCGCCAGCAGTTCCGCCCAGGCCGCCTTCGCCGGACTCACCGCCGCCCGCGCCTGGCCCGGAGCCCCGCGCCCCGTCTCGTCGGAGGACCTGTGGCCGGAGCGCGTGATGTCGGGGGACGACACGGCCCGGCGGTCGCTCGTACGCACCATCTACCGTCCGCTGCTGGCCGCGTCCAACGGGCTCGAGCAGACCCTGTCCGCCTACCTCACCCTCGGGCACTCACTCGAAGCCACCTCGCGGTCCCTCTTCGTGCACGCCAACACGGTCCGGTACCGCCTCCGCCGGGTGTGCGACGTGACCGGGTGGGACCCCCTGATCCCCAGGGAGGCGTACGTCCTGCAGACCGCGCTGGTCGTCGGACGCCTCTCCGCACCGCCGGCCCCGCCCGTCGCTGCGAACGGCGCGCCGGGGACGGGAAACGGGCGCGCGGCCCGCGCTGGAAGCATCGACAAAGCCCCGCCGGTTCCTCTCGGGCGTCCGAGTGCCTTGTAGACTTCCTACAAAGAGGCACAGCCAGCTTGGTTCAGCCGAACACCCGATAATGCTCCACCTCTTTGGAAAGCTGGAACAGTGCTTGCAATCGCCTGCCCCGGACAGGGCTCACAGACCCCGGGCTTCCTCAGCCCCTGGCTCGACCTTCCGGGAGTAAGGGACCACCTCGAGCGTCTCAGCAACCGGGCCGGCACCGACCTCATCCGGCACGGAACCGTCTCCGACGAGGAGACCATCAAGGACACCGCCGTCGCCCAGCCGCTCATCGTGGCCGCCGGCCTCGTAACCGCCCGCCTCCTCCTCCAGAATTCTCCGCTGACCGCAGCGACCGTCGTGGCAGGACACTCCGTGGGCGAACTGACGGCGTCCGGCATCGCCGGAGCCCTCTCCGAGGACGACGCCGTCGCGTTCGTCCGGGTCCGCGCCACGGCGATGGCGGAAGCTGCCGCCGCGACACCGACCGGCATGAGCGCGGTCCTGGGTGGCGATCCCGAGGAGGTCGCAGCGCGGCTCGCGGAACTCGGCCTCACCGCCGCGAACGCCAACGGTGGTGGGCAGGTGGTTGCCGCGGGAACCCTCGAGCAGCTCGCAGCGCTTGCCGGGAACCCGCCCGCGAAGGCCCGGGTGATCGCACTCAAGGTCGCCGGCGCCTTCCACACCGGCCACATGTCTCCCGCCGTCACAGCCCTCGAGGCACTGCGGCCGTCACTGGCACCCGCCGACCCGGTGGCCACCCTCATGTCCAACTATGACGGGCAGCCCGTGGCGACCGGTGAGGGCAACCTCGACAGCCTGATCGCGCAGGTATCGCGTCCGGTCCGCTGGGACCTGTGCATGGAATCGATGCAGGGGATGGGTGTCACGGGGATGGTCGAGCTCGCTCCGGCGGGAACGCTGACCGGCCTGGCAAAGCGCGGAATGCGCGGTACGGCAGCACTGGCCGTAAAATCGCCCGAGGACCTGGATGCCGCCCGCAGCTTCATGCAGGAGCACTCGCGGACCACGGACCTCGATCCGTCCCTTACCCCCGAAGGACCTCAGTGAGCATCACCGCCATCAAGCAAGCTCCCCTCCGCGAGCACACCCGCATCCTCGGCGTCGGCGCCTACCGGCCGGAGATCATCGTCACCAACGACGACGTGTGCCAGTGGATCGACTCCTCGGACGAGTGGATCCGGCAGCGGACCGGCATCGTCACGCGTCACCGCGCTCCGCGCGACGTGAGCGTCATCGACATGGCGGAGGCCGCCTCCCGGGAAGCACTCGCCGCGGCGGGCATCGAGGCATCCCAGCTCGGCGCCGTGCTGGTGTCGACCGTCACCCACCCCTATGCGACGCCGTCGGCCGCCGCGCAGCTGACCGACCGCCTCGGAGCGACGCCCGCACCCGCGTACGACATCTCGGCCGCCTGTGCCGGCTACTGCTACGGGATCGCCCAGGGCGACGCCCTGGTCCACGCCGGCACGGCCGAGTACGTCCTGGTGGTCGGCGTCGAGAAGCTCTCGGACTTCATCGACAACTCCGACCGCACGATCTCCTTCCTCCTCGGCGACGGAGCGGGCGCCGTCGTCATCGGACCCGGTGACGCAGCCGGCATCGGGCCCTCCGTCTGGGGGTCCGACGGCAGCAAGCACGAGGCGATCCGGATGACGCGCTCCCTGACCGATGTCCGGGACTACGCCATCGGCGCCGTCGCCACCGATACCGAGCGCGAGCAGGACGTCGACGCCGGCCGCGAGAGCCTGTGGCCGACCATGCGCCAGGACGGACCGACCGTGTTCCGCTGGGCGGTGTGGGAGATGGCGAAGGTCGCGCAGCGCGCCCTCGACGCCGCCGGCGTCACAGCGGACGACCTCGCGGTGTTCCTCCCCCACCAGGCCAACATCCGTATCATCGATGAGATGGTGAAGCAGCTCAAGCTCCCCGAGCACGTCTACGTGGCACGCGACATCGTGGACGCCGGCAATACCTCCGCCGCCTCGATCCCCCTCGCCATGCACCGCACGCTCCAGGAGCAGCCCTCGCTCAGCGGCAAGCTCGCACTGCAGATCGGTTTCGGCGCGGGCCTCGTCTTCGGCGCGCAGGTCGTCGTCCTCCCCTAGTTTTCAAGCCCAGACCGCGACCGTGCGGTTTGACCATCCCCGCCGGTGCACCGGCACGAACAGAAAAGGAGCCACCATGGCTAGCAACGAAGAAATCCTGACCGGTCTGGCCGAGATCGTCAACGAAGAGACAGGACTCGCACCCGAGTCCGTCGAGATGGACAAGTCCTTCACCGACGACCTCGACATCGACTCCATCTCGATGATGACCATCGTCGTCAACGCCGAGGAGAAGTTCGGCGTGCGCATCCCCGACGAAGAGGTCAAGAACCTGAAGACCGTCGGCGACGCCGTCACCTTCATCTCGGGCGCGCAGGCCTGATTCCTGCCGTTCCCAGCGCTGCGGCCGCTCCCGGTGTTCCCGCCGTGGGCGGCCGTACTCGTCATCCCCTCGCCCCGGTCCTGCCGGCGCACGCCACAGCTTCGAAAGAGTGACCATGCCACGCAAAGTCGTCATCACCGGACTCGGTGCAACCACCCCCATCGGCGGAGACGTCCCCACCATGTGGGCCAACGCCCTCAAGGGAGTGTCGGGCGCACGCACCATCGAAGCCGACTGGGTGCAGGAATTCGAACTGCCGGTGACCTTCGCCGCCCAGATCGCCACCCCGGCGTCGGAGGTCCTCTCGCGGGTCGAGGCCAAGCGCATGGACCCGTCGACGCAGTTCGCCGTCGTCGCCTCCCGTGAGGCCTGGCGCGACTCGGGCATCGAGGAGGTCGACAAGGACCGCCTCGCGGTCGCGTTCGCCACGGGCATCGGCGGCGTGTGGACCCTGCTGGACGCCTGGGACACGCTGCGCGAGAAAGGCCCCCGCCGCGTCCTCCCCATGACCGTTCCCATGTTGATGCCCAACGGACCCGCAGCGGCCGTGAGCCTCGACCTCGGTGCGCGCGCCGGCGCGCACACCCCCGTGTCCGCCTGCGCCTCGGGCACGGAGGCCCTGCACCAGGGCCTCGAACTGATCCGGTCCGGCAAGGCCGACGTGGTGGTATGCGGCGGCGCCGAAGCCGCCATCCACCCCATGCCCATCGCAGCCTTCGCCGCGATGCAGGCGCTGTCCCGCCGCAACGACGAGCCGGAACTGGCCTCACGCCCCTACGACACCGACCGGGACGGCTTCGTCATGGGTGAGGGAGCCGGCGCCCTGGTCATCGAGGCCGAGGAGCACGCCCTCGCTCGCGGTGCGCGGATCTACGCAGAGCTGGCGGGCACCGCCGTCACGGCCGACGCGTACCACATCACCGCACCCGACCCCGAGGGTCTCGGCGCCACCCGCGCGCTGAAGGCCGCGCTCTTCGATGCGCGCGCCCAGGCGGAGGACGTGGTCCACGTCAACGCCCACGCGACGTCGACCCCCGTCGGCGACAAGCCCGAGTACACCGCCCTCAAGGCCGCCCTGGGTGCCCGCGTGGACCAGGTCGCGGTCTCCGCGACGAAGTCACAGACCGGCCACCTCCTCGGCGCGTCCGGCGCCGTCGAGGCCGTGATGACCGTGCTGGCCATCCACGACCGGAAGGCACCCCTCACCATCAACCTGGACAACCAGGATCCCAACATCCCGCTCGACGTCGTGACGTCGCCGAGGGACCTTCCCCAGGGGGATATCGTCGCCCTGAGCAACTCCTTCGGCTTCGGCGGGCACAACGCCGTCATCGTGCTCCGCAACGTCTGAGCATCTCCGGACGCAGCGAAAGGCGCCGCCCATACGGGTGGCGCCTTTCGTGTGCCGGCGGCTACCTCGCGGTCGCGTGATTTCGCCGCGTGCGTGCCATGAACGGCGGCCCCAGCACGGCCGGGTAGTGGGAGACCGTCAGCCGACTTGGTGGAGCCAACGGACCGGAGCGCCCTCGGCCGCGTGGCGGAAAGGCTCCAGTTCCTCGTCCCAGGACTCTCCGAGTGCGAGGGAGAGTTCGTGGTAGACGGCGGCAGGATCGCCGGCGCCTGCCTCGTAGGCGTACCGGATCCGGTCCTCGGTCACCATGATGTTGCCGTGGACGTCCGTCGTGGCGTGGAAGATCCCGAGCTCCGGAGTGTGCGACCAGCGACCGCCGTCGGCGCCCGGGCTCTGCTCCTCGGTGACCTCGTAGCGGAGGTGCGCCCAGCCGCGCAGGGCGGACGCGAGCTGCGATCCGGATCCCTGCGGACCGACCCATGAGAGCTCGGCGCGCAGCATTCCGGGCGCGGCAGGTTGCGCTGTCCACTCCATGTCGATGCGCTTGTCCAGGACAGAGCCGATCGCCCATTCGACATGAGGGCACAACGCAGTAGGGGCCGAGTGCACGTACAAGACACCGCGCGCCATCACAACAGACATTCCATCCTCCATAGCTGTAGGTACGTCTTCCCCAACGACCTTCATATGGCTGATGAAACTGCAACGGATGATGCCAGAGCTTTACGAGACCCACCCGCGCATATCATGCGGGTTCCGTTCCACTAGTCCTCATTCTGCCTGAGAAGCGTGAATTTCGCCACTGTAGCGGGGTCACGCCCTGGGATGGGCCTGCTCGTAGCTTCGGCGGAGGCGTTCGACCGACACGTGCGTGTAGAGCTGCGTCGTGGCGAGGCTCGAGTGGCCGAGGATCTCCTGCACGGCCCTGAGGTCGGCCCCGCCGTCGAGCAGGTGCGTGGCGGCGCTGTGCCGCAGCGCGTGCGGTCCCTGCGCGGCGGTGTCGCCGAGGGCATCGAGGGCGTCCTTGACCTGGGTGCGGACGGCGCGCTGGTCGATGCGTCCGCCCCTCCGGCCCAGGAAGAGGGCCGGTCCGCTCTTCTCCGACACCCACTGCGGCCGGCCGCGGCGCAGCCAGTCGTCGAGGGCATGGGCCGCGGGAATCCCGTAGGGCACGGTCCGCTCCTTCGACCCCTTGCCGAGGACCACCAGGGTGCGCCGCTCCGCGTCGACGTCATCGATGTCGAGGCCGACCAGCTCCCCGACCCGGACACCGGTGCCGTAGAGCAGCTCGATCATGGCGCGCCGCTGGAGGTTCGAGGGATCGCCCTGCACGGCCTGCTCGTCGAGGCCCTCGAAGAGGACGTCGGTCTGCGGCCGGCTGAGGACGGCGGGCAGGCTGCTGCTCCGCTTGGGCGCCCGGAGGCGCAGCGCCGGGTTGGCGGGAACCGTCTCCTCCCGGACGGCCCAGTCCATGAAGGAGCGCACCGACGCCGCACGCCTCGCGATGGTCGACCGGGACAGACCCGCCCCGTCGAGCGCGCCGAGCCAGGACCGGAAGTGGCGGAGCTCCAGCTGGTCCAGTGCCGACACCCCCGCCTGCGCAGCGTGGGCGAGGAAGAGCTCGATATCCGTCCGGTACGCCCGCACCGTATGGGCCGAGCGGTTCCGTTCCCGCGTGAGGTAGTCCGCGAACCCGGAAAGGGCCGCGTCGAGCTCGCCCGCAAGCGGAGCGCCACTAGTTGTCATGTTCGCCTCCCCTCCCAGTATCCACGCCGGGGGCTCCCTACCCCTCCAGGTCCGGCTCCGACTCTTTCCAGATCGAGGAGCGCCCTCTTCGTCCCGGCACCTGCGGCATACCCGATGACCGTGCCCGCGCTGCTGACCACACGGTGGCCCGGGACGATGATCGAGACCGGATTGGCCCTGACCGCCGCGCCGATCGCCCGGCCCATCCGCGGATTGCCCAGGTGCTCCGCCACGTCCCGATAGCTGCGGCACTCCCCGTACGGGATCCGCCGAAGTGCTGCCCAGACGCTCAGCTGGAACGGCGTGCCGGAGAGCTCGATGGGAGTAGCGAAGTCCCGCAGTGAGCCGTCGAAGTAGTCCTTCAGCTCGCTGCAGGCCTGGAGGAGTACGGCCGCCGTCGGCTCCGGCACCGGCGGCACCTGGCCTTCCAGTCCCGGCACGGAGCACGGGCTTCCGGGAGTGGGACCGGCGTGTCCGAGCAGGGCCGGAGCCGGCGGCGGATGGTGCTCCCCGTGGTACAGGCCGACGATGGCCGATCCTCGGGCGACCACGCGCAGGAGCCCGAGGGGTGTATCGATCTCGGCGTGGAACCGCTCGTCCTCCGGGGCGAACCCCTTGCTGCGTGTCATGACGTCCTCCCGGTCGTGCCGTCCGTCGTCGTCCGGCTCTTCGTGTCGTGCCTGCCCGAGCGCCTGCCCGGCCTCAGCCCTTCTGTCGCCGCCAGCCATCGGCCGACCTCTGGGCCAGGCCTGCCAGTTCGAGGCGTGCGAGACCTCCGATGACGTCCTTCGTGGAGAGGCCCGCGACGCTCGACAGTTTGTCGACCGATGTCGAGGCACGGACCGGCAGGCCGTCGAGCAGCAGCAGATCGGGAATCGTCAGGCCGTCGTGGTCGCGCGCGGGCGACGCTTCGTCCCTGGCCGAATCCCCCGATTCGCCGCCCAGTGGACGAGCGAGTTCCGCCACGTCGGCTGCGTCCGTGACACAGACCGCGGTGCCGTCCCGCAGCAGTCGGTGGCACCCCGCCGAGTTGGCCGACTGGACGGAACCTGGAACCGCGCCCACCGGCCTGCCCAACTCGCCCGCGTGGTGGGCGGTGTTGAGCGCGCCCGAACGCCAGCGCGCCTCGACGACCACCGTGACTGCGCTGAGGGCCGCGATCAGCCGGTTCCGCTGCAGGAACCTCCATCGGGTCGGAGAGCTACCGGGCGGGACTTCGGAGATCAGGAGTCCCCGCTCCGCGATCGCACGGAGCAGCTCCTCGTTGCCAGCCGGATAGTACCGGTCCACCCCTGAGGCCAGAAGGGCGATGGTTGCCGGGGCGTCGCGATCGTCCGTGGTGGCGAGAGCGGCACGGTGGGCCTGGGCATCGATGCCGTACGCGCCGCCCGAGACCACCGTGAAGCCGCGGGCCGTGAGACCGGACGCCAAGTCGGTCGTCACGGAGGAGCCGTAGGTGGTGCTGTCACGGGAGCCTACGAGAGCGGCCAGCCGCTCGATCCCGGGCACCTGGTGGCGGCCCCGCACCCAGAGGCACAGCGGAGCGGAGACCTGCAGGTCGTCGAGCGCTTCCGGCCACTCCTCGGATTCAGGCACGACCAGCCGTCCACCCAACCGGGCGAGCGTCGCCAGGTCACGCTCGGGAGCGAGGTCGCCGAGGCGTGGAGCCCAGCGGGCAAGCCCCTCCTCGAGGAGGTTCGGGCGTTCTCCGACGCCCAGTGCCTCGCACAGGTGCCGGGTCAGCTCGTGGCCGGTGCCGATCTCCCGGCGGGCGACGCGCAGGGCATCGACCGGGCCCACGAGCGAAACCAGCCCCAGGCCGACGGTGTCGGAGGGTTCGAACAGCCTCGACAGTGCTGCCCTGGCCAGACTGCTGCTCGCGAACCCGCTCATGCTGCACGCTCCTGCAGCCGGAAGCCCAGGGCCGTCACCACATCGTCCGCATCCGGCCGGGCACGACCTGCGAGATCGGACACGGTCCAGGCGACACGCAGGACCCTGTCCCAGCCACGCGCGCTGACCAGGTTCCTGTCCAGTGCCCTGTCCAGGGATGCAGTCACTGCCCGCGGCAGTGCGAGCTCGCCCCTGAGAATCCGACCCTGCACCTCAGCATTCGTCGCGTAGTTCCACGGGCGCAATCGATCCCGCTGAGCGCTCCTCGCCGCGGCGACCCGCTCGGCAACACGGGCGGAGGTTTCAGCCGACCCGCCCGCGGCGTAGTCGGCAAGGCCGACCCGCTGCACCGCGAGCTGCAGGTCGACGCGGTCCAGCAGCGGTCCCGAGAGCCGGTTGAAGTACCGCCGACGCTGCTGGGCCGTGCACATGCAGTCGATGCCCTTGCCGTTGGCAAGCCCGCACGGACAGGGGTTGAGCGCGAGGACGAGCTGGAACCTGGCGGGATAGGACGCGGTTCCGGACGCGCGGTGCAGGACGAGGCGGCCGCTCTCCAGCGGTTCACGCAGGGCCTCCAGGACCCGGCGTTCGTACTCGGGCGCCTCATCGAGGAACAGGATGCCCCGATGCGCCCGTGATGCGGCACCGGGCCTCGGGATACCACTTCCTCCTCCGATGATGGCGGCAGGGGTCGCGGTGTGGTGGGGGCTCTCGAAGGGCGGCGTGCGGACCAGTTCGCCGCAGTACCGCTCACCGCTCAGGCTGTGGATCGCGGTCACCTCCATCGCATGGTCGTCCTCGAGCTCCGGCAGGATCCCGGACAGGCGTTCTGCCAGCATCGTCTTCCCCGCCCCGGGTGGCCCGACCATGAGGAGGTGGTGCGCGCCGGCGGCTGCGATCTCCAGCGCGTACCTCGCCTCGTGCTGGCCCGCGATGTCGGAGAGGTCCCGCAGCGGCGCCGACCGGACTGCCGGCGCCGGCACCTCCTGCCGCGGTACGGGATCCGGCAGCGTGACCTGCGCGCCGTCCGCCCCGAACGCCAGCGCCACCTCCGCGAGCGACCGGAAGGACCGCACTCGGGCGGCAGGGACGAGCGCGGCCTCGGCGGCGTTCTCCTCCGCGACGACGATGCTGGTGTGGCCCGCCTGCACAGCGGCCATGACGGCGGGCAGAACGCCGTGGACGGGACGGAGTTGCCCGTCCAGGCCCAGTTCGGCGAGAAAGACCGTGGACCCGCAGCCCCGGACGTCTCTTGCAGCAGCCAGTGCGGACATGACGATCGCGAGGTCGAAGGCCGAACCGCGCTTGGGCAGGGAGGCCGGTATCAGGTTGACCGTGATCTTGCGGCGGCTGAGCGGGACGCCGGCATTCCGTGCCGCGGCCCGGATGCGGTCCTTCGCCTCGTTGAGCGAGGCGTCGGGCAGGCCGAGCAGCACGAAGGCGGGCAGGGTCTGCCCGATATCGGCCTCGACCTCGACGACGTGTCCGTTCATGCCCAGCATCGACACCGCGTACGTCCGGCCGAGCACCGTCAGATCACCGCCCGCACGTGCTCGATACGCGGTGCTCCGGAACCGTCGTCGAGCACGCCCACGGCGTCGATGCGGAATCCGCTGAACCGCAGGTTGTGCACGCGGGCCCACGTGGACGCGAGCCGGTACAGCCGCTCCAGCTTGCTCGCCGTGATCGCCTCCAGCGGCTGCCCGAAGTCGTCCGAGCTCCGCGTCTTCACCTCGACGATCACCAGCGTCGATCCGTCGACCGCGACGAGATCGATCTCCCCCACCGGGCACCGCCAGTTACGGTCGACGATCCTCAGGCCCGCCTGCTCGAGGAAGACCGCCGCCGTTGCCTCCCCGCGACGCCCCAGCTGATCCTTTGCCACCATGGCTTCCACCTCCTCTCCCAGCCTCGGGGAAGCGGCAGACGCACGCCGCGGCGTGAGGGGCTATGTGGACAACACCGGGTCGGGTGCCGGCCGGAACCTGCCCGACCGGCACGCCGACCGTACGCCGTGGGTTAGGGAAGAAAGCGGTGGCACAGGCCCCCCGCCCCTCGTACCGTGGACGAGAGAAGCGACGTCGACCCGACGTCGGCCCGGAGGGAGAACGGAGGACACCGTGTCAGAATCCAGCGACATCCTGCAAGACGGATCCGAGGCGGACCTGCAGGAACAGGGAGCGACCGGGCGCCCCGGGGGCGCGGACCGAGCCGGTACCGGGACGGGCGGTTCGGAGGCGGACCTCCAGGAACAGGGGATGCCCGCCGAATCCGGCGACGACGGCTATGGGGGCGGCATCGCCGGTGAAGGCACGGGTGGATCGGAAGCGGACCGGCTCGAACAGGCAGCAGACGTCCCGCTCGACGGCGAGGACGCCTTCCCCTACGGCGGGACGGACGACCCGGCCGTGTGAGGGGAGGATCCGGCCGCGGGGCGGACGACGACCCGGCCGCGTGAGGGCCGACCAGCGGAAGGGACGACCAGCCAGTGGGCCGATCAGCCAGCAGAGGGCCGATCAGCCCAGAAAAGTCGGCCAGCCTCGAGGGGTCGGCCGGCCGGGGCCGGTCAGCCCAGTGTGCCGTCCTTCGGCAGGGCGATGTCGTCCGACTTCGAGAGCTCCTCGACGTTGACGTCCTTGAACGTGATGACGCGGACGTTTTTCACGAACCGCGCTGAACGGTACACGTCCCAGACCCAGGCGTCCTGGAGGGTCAGGTCGAAGTAGACCTCCCCGTCGGCCGAGCGCGCCTGCAGGTCCACGTTGTTGGCCAGGTAGAACCGGCGCTCCGTCTCCACGACGTAGCTGAAGAGACCCACGACGTCCCGGTACTCGCGGTAGAGCTGGAGCTCCATGTCGGTTTCGTAGTTTTCAAGATCCTCAGCACTCATTCGACAATCATCCCCCAATTTCCGCGTGTGGCATGCCGGTCCTGTCCTGGCTTCCCAGCCGCCAGGTCTTTCGGTGATACTCGCTGGGCCCCAGGGCGTCGATGGCTGCACGGTGCCCCTCGGTGGCGTACCCCTTGTTCCCGTCCCAGCCGAACGCGGGATGGTCAGCGGCCAGGGAGACCATCAGGGCGTCGCGCTCGACCTTGGCCAGGACGCTGGCCGCTGCGACGCTCAGGCACTTGAGGTCCGCCTTGATCCGGGTGTGCACGGGAGCCGTGCAGCCGATGGCGGGTGCCGCGGGGCTCTCGCCGTCGAACAGGACGCCCTGGGACCGGGCGGAGAGCCAATCGTGGTTGCCGTCGAGGATGACGGCGTCGGGCGTCACGGTGTCGAGGACGGCTGCCCAGGCACGGCTGCCCGCGGTCCGCAGTGCGGCCATCAGCCCCAGCGCGTCGATCTCCGCGGCCGATGCGTGCCCCACGGCGGAGGCCACGGACCAGCGCCGGATGCGTGGCACGAGTGCCTGGCGCTCGGCCGGCAGGAGGAGTTTGCTGTCGCGGACGCCCCGCAGGCCGGGAGCCGCATCGAGGTCGACGACGACGACGCCGACCGATACGGGGCCGGCCAGCGCTCCCCTGCCCACCTCGTCGCACCCGGCGATGTAGCGGTGGCCGTCCACGGCGAAGGACTTCTCGACGCTCAGGGTGGGAGCTGAGGAGCGTTTCTTCCGGAGGGCCGTCATGATCCGGTAGGAGTGGGTTGTGCTGAGGGCTCGGGATCGGGGATGCCGTCGAACACCTCCGGGTGGTTGCCGAGGAAGCCGATGCGGTCCAGCGGCCAGGCGATGACGGCGGCCCTGCCCTCGATGTCCTCGATGTCGACGAAGCCCTCACCGGGCTTGTCGCGGTTGGCCCGGGAGTCCGCGGAGGCGTTGCGGTGGTCTCCCATGACCCACACCTTGCCCTCGGGCACGACGACGTCGAACGGGAGGTCCGAAGGATTGGCGCCGGGGAAGAGGTAGGGCTCCTCGAGGGGCTCCCCGTTGACGGTGATGCGGCCCTCGGCGTCGCAGCAGATGACATGGTCGCTGGGGAGTCCGATGACGCGCTTCACGAGGTGCTGCTGCGACTCGTCGGGAGCGAGGCCGACGAAGATGAGCGCTTCCTTGAACCAGCTCACGCTGGACTCCGCCTGCGGCGGGAGCCAGCCCTTGGTGTCACGGAAGACGACGATGTCACCGTGCTGCAGGTCGAAGGGCTGCGGCACGAGCTGGTTGACGAAGATCCGGTCGTCGATCTCGAGGGTCTCCTCCATGGAGCCGGACGGGATGAAGAACGCGCGGAACAGGAAGGTCTTGATGAGGAAGGACAGCACCAGCGCGATCACGACGATCGTCCCGATCTCCTTCAGCCACGCCCCGAAGCCCCGGTCGGAGTCCTTCGCGTCCCGCTTCGGGTCCCGCTTCCGGTCCCGCATCCCGTCGGCGGAGGGAGCCTCCGTCGCGGCGGCGTCGGGATCGAACGAGTGTGCTGCGGGTTCCCCCGCGGCCGACTTCCTGCGGAAGCTCCGTGCCATGTGCTGGTTTCCTCTGTGGTCGTGGTACACGGCGGCCCCTCCACCGAAGGGAGTCCCGCTGGTGCGGCATCCGCGCCGCTAGGGCGGTCGCTTCAGCCGACCGGCCTGGTGATCGGAGCATACCTGTCAAATGGCCAGACTAGCTGAAAGGCCCGTCCGATGATGCGATCCTCCGCGACGAGGCCTCCGCCGGCTGCACCGAGCAGCGAACGGGAGTCCATGGAGACCGAGCGGTGGTCCCCGAGGAGCCAGATCCGGCCCTCGGGAACGACGACGTCAAAGTCGAGATCGCTCGCCGCATCCCCCGGATGGACGTACGGTTCGTCGACGGGGTTCCCGTTGAGAGTCAAGCGCCCGCCGTCGGAGCAGCAGGCCACCCGGTCCCCGCCGATGCCGATCACGCGCTTCACGTAGACCGTGTCGCTCCCCGCCAGCCCGAGCCACTGGGCCGTGCCGGCGACCAGGCGTTCCGGGAGGCTGCGCGGGTCGGTGATGGGGTCGAAGGACCCGCGGCCGTCGAAGACGACGACGTCCCCGCGCTGCACGGTGCCAGGCGTGTCCTCGACCTTGCTGACGAGCACCCGGTCGCCTTCCCTGAGCAGGGGCTCCATGGAGGCTGACGGGATGAAATAGACGTCGACGAGGAAACCGCGCACGAGCCCCGTGAGAAGGGCTGCGACGAGGACGGCGGAGAACACGAAACGCCAGCCCGCACAGCGGGACCGGCGTTTCGTGTGCTCTCCGGCCGGAAGCCGGGAAGCGGGGGTTTCGTGCACCTTCAGGAGGTTACTTGACCGTCTTGGGGTCGCGCTTCTCCTTGATCTTGGCTGCCTTGCCGCGCAGTTCGCGCATGTAGTACAGCTTGGCGCGGCGCACATCGCCCTTGGAGACGACCTCGATCTTGTCGAGGACCGGGCTGTGGACGGGGAACGTACGCTCCACGCCGACACCGAAGCTCACCTTGCGGACCGTGAAGGTCTCGCGGATGCCGTCGCCCTGGCGGCCGACGACGAAGCCCTTGAAGATCTGAACACGGGTGTTCTTGCCTTCGATGATGTTGACGTGGACGTTGACGGTGTCGCCCGCGCGGAAGTCGGGGACGTTGTCGCGGAAGGATCCGGCGTCAACGGAATCGAGAATATGCATACTGATACTCCTGGCGAACGCCACAGGTCATTCACGTTGGTCACGGCGGTCAAGGACAGGGCGCGGGGCCCGGGCAATGCCGCCGAAGCAGGATTCCGGCCGATCCGGAGATTCGGTGGCCGGTGTGGGACTGTTGGCTGGACGCCCCCTGTGGCAGGGTCCGGCCCAGTGGACACAATCTACGATTATTCCACAGGAGCGGGACCAACTGCTAATGCGACGGGCGGGTCAGCCTGCCGTCGACGACGTCGAACCCGGCCTCTCGCAGCGCCTTGAGGTCCGCCTTCGTCAGCAACGCGGTGTCGACGCCCGCCAGCAGGTCGGGGCGCCGCTCCGCCGTCCGGTGGAACTGCTCGAGCCGTCGCCACTGCGCGATCCTCGCGTGGTTGCCGCTCAGCAGGACGTCGGGGATCTCCCTGCCGCGCCAGGACGACGGTTTGGTGTAGACCGGGTATTCCAGCAGGCCGTCGGAGTGGGACTCCTCCACGAGCGATTCCGGGTTGCCGACCACGCCGGGGATCAGCCGGGCGACGGCCTCGACCATCGCGAGGACGGCGACCTCCCCGCCGTTGAGGACGTAGTCGCCGAGGGAGACGGGGCGGACGTCGAACGCCCCGCGCGCCCAGTCGATCGCCCGCTCGTCGATCCCCTCGTACCGTCCGCAGGCGAAGACGAGGTGGTCGAGCTCCGCGAACTCGTGCGCCATGGCCTGGTTGAACACGGCTCCGGCCGGTGAGGGGACGATCAGGGTGGGGCGGTTCCCGTCCGCGGGCGACCCGGCGAGGACCGCTTCGAGCGCCAGGGCCCACGGCTCGGCCTTCATGACCATGCCGGCTCCGCCTCCGTACGGGGTGTCGTCGACAGTCCGGTGCCGGTCCGTCGTGAAGGAGCGGAGGTCATGGACCCGTACGTCGAGGACGCCGTCCTGCCGGGCCTTGCCGATCAGCGACAGGTCGAGGGCGGCAAGGTACTCCGGGAAGATGGAGACGACGTCGATGCGCACTAGTCGCGGGCCTCCTCTGAAGCTCCGTCGTCGTCGCCGTCGTCGGGTGCCTGGTTGGAGCCGGGGGTGTTGAGGTCGAAGAGTCCCGCCGGCGGCACGATCGTCACGAAGCCGCCCTCGGGATCCACCTCGGGTACGATCTCGCCGACGAACGGCACGAGGGCCTCGTGGCCGTCGGCGAGTTCGACGACCAGCAGGTCCTGGACGGCCATCGTCCGCAGGCCGGTGACCTTGCCCACGGACGCGCCCTCGACGCGGGCATCGAGGCCGACGAGCTCGTGCTCGTACCAGGAGTCGTCGTCGCCGTCGTCCGTCCCGTCGGAGTCGATGAAGAGCCGGGCGCCGCGCAGCGTCTCCGCCTGGTTGCGATCGGCGACCTGCTCGAAGCCCACGATCAGGATGTCCTTGTTCCACCGGGCCTTGGCGACGGTCAGCTCGGAGACGGCGGCGTCCTCGACCCGGAATGTCTCGCCGGGCTCGAAACGGTCCTCGGGGGCGTCGGTGAAGAGCTGGACGGTCACCTCGCCCCGAATGCCGTGGGGCTTGCCGATCCTGGCTACGAGTACTTCCATCGTGCTGCTCCTGCTGGTTGTGCCACGGGTGGTCCGGCGTGGTGCGGGATTACGGGGGAAACTGGTCGGCCCCACCACCAGGTTCTGGTGGCGGGGCCGATTCGTGGTGTGCCGTGCTCTGGAGGGGTCAGCCCCGGCGGCGGTCGGTGTCGACGACGTCGACGCGTACCGGCTCGCCGTCCGCGAGGGCGGCGACCACGGTGCGCAGCGCCCGGGCGGTGCGCCCCTGGCGGCCGATCACGCGGCCGAGGTCCTCCTGGTGGACGCGGACCTCGAGCGTCTCACCGCGGCGGTTGTTCTTCGCGGAGACCCGGACGTCGTCCGGGTTGTCGACGATGCCGCGGACGAGGTGCTCCAGAGCTTCGGCCAGCAACTTACTCTGCCTCGGTCGCTTCCGCGGCGGCGTCGTCGTTCTTCTTCGCCTTCGGCGTAATGGCCTCGGGGACGATCACGGAACCCTTTTCGGGGGCGACGAACGATTCCTTGGCTGCCTTGGTCCTCAGGGTGCCTTCCTGGCCCTTGAGTCCCTTGAACTTCTGCCAGTCACCGGTGATCTTCAGCAGCACGGAGACCTGCTCGGTCGGCTGGGCGCCGACGCCGAGCCAGTACTGCGCACGGTCGGAGTCGATCTCGATGAACGAGGGCTCCTCGGTGGGGTTGTACTTGCCGATTTCTTCGAGGGCACGGCCATCACGCTTGGAGCGTGCATCCATGACGACGACACGGTAGAAAGGTGCGCGGATCTTGCCCATGCGCTTGAGGCGAATCTTTACGGCCACTTGTGTGGTCACTCCTTGTAAATGAAAAGGGGCGAACCCGTCATCCTGCTCCCGTGGGGCGGGCCATTCAGAGGGGTTCAAAGGACACAATTCACGCACAGAGAGAGGGGCTGCACGGATCGAGTACGAATCTATTGTGCCAGACGGGGGTAGTTTAGGCGATTCCGCCCGGCGAGCCCGCGACGGCGACCCTCAGCCGGTTGCGCCAGGGGTCCTCGAAGCGCAGTTCGGCTCCGGTGGAATGGCTTTCGATGCCGGCGGAGGCGAGGCGGTCGGCGAGCGCCCCCACCTCGTTGGCGGCGGGCACCTGGATGAGCACCTCACCGAGACCGAGCGTGTCCTTGCGCGGGCCGGCGCCCCTGCTGTTCCAGACGTTCATGGCCATGTGGTGGTGATAGCCTCCGGCCGACACGAAGAGGGCCTGGTCGTGCCAGCCCGCTGTCCGCTCGAATCCCAGCACGCCGACGTAGAACCGCTGCGCCGTGTCCACGTCGCCCACCTGCAGGTGCACGTGCCCGACCTCCGCGCTCTTCGACGCGGCATGCGACACGGCGTCCTCCGTCAGGTGTTCCTCCAGGTAGGCCCGCGGTGACAGCGGAAGGCTGTCCATCACGACGGAGCGGTTCCCGCGCTCGTCCCGGGACCAGTCCCAGGTCTCCCTCGGGCGGTCGAAGTACAGTTCGATGCCGTTGCCCTCGGGATCGCTGAAGTAGAAGGCCTCGCTCACGAGGTGGTCCGCGCTGCCCACGAAGGAGCTGAGCGGATGGCGGGCTGCGGACGCCACGGCTGCGGCCAGGTCGGCGCGGTCCGCGAACAGGAGGGCGGTGTGGAACAGGCCGGCCTCGCCGCGCGGGGGCAGGTGCAGGTGGCCGGCGGCTTCCAGGCGGATGACGGCCTTCCCGCGCCGCCCGAGCACGACGGCGTCCGCGCGGTCCTCGAGCACCTCCAGACCGAGCGCAGTGGCGTAGTAGGTGGTCATGGCCGCGAGGTCTCCGACCCGAAGGGTCAGCGTGCCCATGGCGGTGGTGGTGGGTAGCAGGTCCTGCTGCATAGCGGCTCCTCGGGCGGTGGTCGTGCTGTCCCCGTATAACTACTTGAAGGTTCAAGTTATTCCGGGGAGGGCGCCTTATTCCGCGGTACGGGGCAGCACTATCGATCCGCGGAGGACGATCGCCCGGAGGTCGGCCAGAGTGGCGACGTCCCGGCGGGGGTCGGAGGAGCAGACGACGGCGTCGGCACCGGCCCCCTCCTCGATACCGGGGAAGCCCAGCCAGCGGCGGGCGGACCAGCAGGCGGCGTCGAGGGCCGCGGTGGCACCCAGCCCGGCGGCTGCGAGCGCGGCCACCTCGTCCGGGAGGCGGCCGTGCGCGATCACGCTCCCGGCGTCCGTTCCCGCGTAGACGGCGATTCCGGCATCGTGGGCCCTGCGCACCATGTCCTGCCGTCCTCCCCACAGGCGCCGCATGTGCGCCGCATAGTCCGGGTACTTCTCCGCGGCACCGTCGGCGATGGCGGGGAACGTGTCGATGTTGATCAGTGTCGGGACGATGGCCACGCCCTGCTCGACGAAGCGCGGGATGTGCCGGGGAAGCATCCCCGTGGCGTGCTCGATGCAGTCGATGCCGGCGTCGAGCATCCCGTCGAGCGTGTCGGCCGCGAAGCAGTGGGCGGTGACGCGGGCGCCCTCGGCGTGGGCGGCGTCGACCGCGTCCCTGAGGGCCGCGGTCGGGAAGGCGGGAGCGAGGTCCCCGAGCGACCGGTCGATCCAGTCCCCCACGATCTTCACCCAGCCGTCGCCGCTCCGTGCCTGCTCCGCCACGGCGTCGGCGAGCTGCGCGGGCTCCACCTCCACGGCGTAGTCGCGGAAGTAGCGGCGGGTGCGGGCGACGTGGCGCCCTGCCCGCACCAGCCGCGGCAGATCCGGCCGCTGCTGCACCCACCGCGTGTCGTTGACGACACCGGCGTCCCGGATGAGGAGCGTTCCCGCGTCCCTGTCGGCCAGGGCCTGCTGCTCGGCCAGGGCGTCCGGAACGCGGCCCCTCCGGTCGAGGCCGACATGGCAGTGCGCGTCGACGAGGCCGGGCAGGATCCACCCCTCCAGCGTGCGCGACGGCGCCCCGAGCGGGCGCGTGAAGGTGAACCGGCCGTCCTGCACGTAGACGTCGGGGACGGAGCGCGACGGCGACAGCAGCACCGTGCCCGTGAGGTGCAGGTACCCACCGGACGGCGGGGTCATGTCGGCGGGGTCATGTCGGCGGGGTCATGTCGGCGAGGGTTCCTGCCGGCGAGGTCATGTCGGCAGGGTTCCTGCCGGCAGGGAACGGAGCGCGGCCCACTGGAACGCGTTTCCTCACGCCGCGGCCTGCTCGCCTGTGGAGCGCAGGAAGGCACGGATGAGGGCGGCACCCTCGGGGGTGTCGTGCGGGCGGTGCCCGCCGGGGACCACGCGGTGGATGGCGCCGGTTCCGGCCAGGTACTGGGCCACCTCCTCGTAGAGCGGCTCCCAGCCACCGGTGAGGACGAGGGTCGGCACGCCGGGGACGATCGACAGCGGAGCCTCCCAGGGCGGGCTCTGGAGCCGCAGCCGGGCGGCATTCCGCCCGACGCCGCCCACGGGTTCCTCCGCTTCCTCCGCGATGGAGCCGCGCCGCAGGAACTCCCGGAGGAAATCCCCGTCCGACATCGCGTGGCGCTCGGCGACCAGGGGCGCCATCAGGTCGATGTGCGCCTTCGTCGCGGGGAGGCCCGCCGTCAGCGAGAGGCATGCGGGCTCGATGAGCGTCAGGGAGCCCACGAGGTCCGGCCGCTCGACGGCGAGCAGCATGGCGGGAACGGCACCCTCCGCGTGCGCGACGACGTGGCCGCCGGCGCCCAGGGCCTCGGCGACGATCTCCTGGTCACGATCGTGGTCCGTCGCGAGGGGCTCCGCCTCCGCGTCGAAGCCGTGGCGCCGGAGGTACAGGCAGTCGAAGTCGAGCGACAGGCCGTGCTGCTTCGGCCAGGCCGCGGCTCCGAAACGACCACTGCCATGGACGAAGACGACGCGCTCGAGGCTCAGCACGGGCGGGAACCCGCCGGGCCCGGTGCGGGCTGCACTGGAGTCACTACTTCCCGAGGAACTTCTCGAAGCCCTTCGGGAGGTTCATGGCCGACGGATCGAAGTCCTGCTGGCCGCCGAACGCCGCACCCGTGGGCGCCGCCGTACGGGCAGCGGTGCGCCGCGCCTCCGCTTCCTGCAGTTCCTGCGCAGCCTTCGCGGGGTTGCCCGAGCGCGGCTTCTTCTTGCCCTTGGCCGCGACGGCCTTCGCCTTGCGCGGACCGCCGAAGCCGCCGGGGCCGGCCATGCCTGGCATGCCCGGGATCCCTCCGCCGGATGCCATCTTCTTCATCATCTTCTGCGCCTGGGTGAAGCGCTCGAGCAGTCCGTTCACCTCGGAGACGTGCACGCCCGAACCGCGGGCGATCCTCGCGCGGCGCGATCCGTTGATGATCTTGGGGGCGAGGCGCTCGTGCGGGGTCATGGAGCGGACGATGGCCTCGACACGGTCGATCTCGCGCTCGTCGAAGTTCTCGAGCTGCTCCCGCATGTTGGCGGCACCGGGCATCATCATGAGCATCTTCTTCATGGAGCCCATGTTGCGAATCTGCTGCATCTGGGCGAGGAAGTCCTCGAGGGTGAACTCCTCCTGGTCGGCGAACTTCTTCGCCATCCGGGCCGCTTCGTCCTTGTCCCAGGACTGCTCCGCCTGCTCGATGAGCGTCAGGATGTCGCCCATATCCAGGATGCGCGAGGCCATCCGGTCGGGGTGGAACAGCTCGAAGTCGTTCAGTCCCTCGCCCGTGGACGCGAACATGACCGGCTTGCCGGTGACCGAGGCGACGGAGAGGGCGGCGCCACCGCGCGCGTCGCCGTCGAGCTTGGTCAGGACCACACCGGTGAAGTCGACGCCCTCGTTGAAGGCGAGCGCGGTGTTGACGGCGTCCTGGCCGATCATCGCGTCGATGACGAACAGCACCTCGTCGGGGCTGATGGCGGCACGGATGTCCGCTGCCTGCTGCATCAGTTCGGCATCCACGCCGAGACGGCCCGCGGTGTCGACGATGACGACGTCGTGCAGGCGCGCCCGCGCCTCCGCGACACCCTGGCGGGCGACGGCGACCGGATCACCGGTGGCGGACTCGAATTCGGAGCTGACGCCCGGGTGCGGCGCGTAGACGGGAACACCTGCGCGCTCACCGTTCACCTGGAGCTGCCGGACGGCGTTCGGCCGCTGGAGGTCGCAGGCGACCAGCAGCGGGCTGTGTCCCTGGCCCTTGAGCCACTTGGACAGCTTTCCGGCGAGCGTGGTCTTTCCGGCACCCTGCAGGCCCGCCAGCATGATGACGGTCGGTGGGTTCTTCGCCAGGCGGATCCGGCGGGTCTCTCCGCCGAGGATCCCGACGAGTTCCTCGTTGACGATCTTGACGACCTGCTGGCCCGGGTTCAGGGCCTGGGAGACCTCGAGGCCGAGGGCGCGTTCCTTGACGGCGGCTGTGAAGGCGCGCACCACGGGCACCGCGACGTCGGCGTCGAGCAGGGCGCGCCGGATCTCACGGACGGTGGCGTCGATGTCCGCCTCGGTGAGGCGGCCCTTGCCACGCAGGTTCTTGAAGGTCGCAGTCAGCCGGTCGGAGAGTGAATTGAACACGTGCCGTGAACTTCTTTCATCGGGAAGTAGAGAGACTCAACTCCCTAGGGTACCAACTGGGGGTCCCGGAGGGATGCCCGACGCCGGTGGGACCGGCCGCAGCGGACACTTCCCGCGCAACCGGCGACGCATCGCGGGAGGGCAGGACACGCGCAGGGATAAGTGGCAAGGTGAAGAGGTGGATACTTCCTCCCTCGCAGAACACGACACCATTCCCGCCGATGCCGATACCCGGGTGAAGACACTCCTGATCCTCGGGGCCTCCGGCGACCTCACGGGACGCCTGCTGCTTCCGGGGCTCGCCCGGCTCATCCGCCTGGGCAGGGCCGACGGGCTGAAGCTCGTGGGCGCCGGATCCGACGACCTCACCGACGAGCAGTGGCGCGAGCGCATCGACGGTGCGTTCGCGGGTTCCCTCGACAAGGCGGACGACGCCGGCCGGGCATCCCTGCAGCAGGTGCGTGACACCAGCGCCTACCACCTGATCGACGTCACCCAGGACGGGCTCGGTGACCTGGTGCAGACACTCGAAGGCCCGGTAGCCCTGTACTTCGCCCTGCCCCCGGCCATCAGCCAGAAGGCCTGCAGCGCCCTCGGACCGGACTCCCTGCCCAAGAGCACGCGCCTCGTCATGGAGAAGCCGTTCGGGACGGACCAGGCGTCGGCCCACAAGCTCAACGAGAAGCTGGCGAAACTGGTCCCGGAGCAGAACATCCACCGCGTGGACCACTTCCTCGGCAAGGCGACCGTCTTCAACATCCTGGGCCTGCGCTTCGCCAACCGCATCCTCGAGCCGGTGTGGAACAACCTCCACATCGAGAAGGTCGAGGTCATCTTCGACGAGGACCTCGCGCTGGAGAACCGCGCCCGCTACTACGACGGGGCGGGCGCACTGCGCGACATGATCCAGAGCCACCTGCTGCACGTCATGGCGCTGCTGGCGCTGAACGCGCCGTCGACCCTGCACGAGCGGGACCTGCGGGACCACATCGGCTCGATCCTCCGGGCGAGCTCGGTGGACCTCGACAGCCCGGGCAGCAGCCGCCGCGCCCGCTACACGGCGGGCTCCATCGGCAATCGCCAGATCCCCGACTATGCGGCGGAGCCCGGCGTCGATCCCTCGAAGGGCACCGAGACCCTCGCCGAGGTCACCGTCTCGATCAACAACGAGCGCTGGTCGGGCGTGCCGTTCGTCCTCCGCTCCGGCAAGGCCCTCGGCATCAAGCGCAAGGAAGCGGTCATCACCTTCCGGCCCGTCAGCCACCTGCCCGTGGGCTTCACGGGACAGGACGCGCCCACCAAGCTGCGCATCGGATTCGGACCGGACACCCTCCAGCTCGAACTCGACGTCAACGGGCCCGGTGACATCTTCTCGCTGGACCGCGCGACCCTCAGTGCGGACCTCAACGAGACGGACCTGCTCCCCTACGGTGAGGTACTCGACGGGGTCCTCGCCGGGGATCCCACGCTGTCCGTCCGCGGTGACACCGCCGAGGACTGCTGGCGCATCGTGGAGCCGGTCCTCAAGGCCTGGTCGGAGAACCGGGTACCCCTCGAGGAGTACCCCGCGGGATCGAACGGACCGGAGTCCTGGCCGTCGTCCCACGGCCGGCTCTGACGACCGCTCCCCCGGCTCCCCCCGCGCTTCCTCCACCTTCTCCCGAGAACGACGGAAGGGCCGCCACGGTGTGGCGGCCCTTCCGTCGTTCTCCTGCTGCGGTCCCCGCCGCGCGGGGTCCAGCGTCCCCTACAGTGCCGCGTCTCCGCGCTCACCCGTGCGGACCCGGACGGCTTCCTCGACCGGGATCACCCAGACCTTGCCGTCGCCGGCGCGCCCCGTGTTGGCCGTCGAGACCAGGACATCCACGATGTCGGTGACCCAGGCATCCGCGACGAGGACCTCGACGCGCGCCTTCTGGAGGAGGTCCACGGTGTACTCGGCGCCGCGGTAGACCTCGGTGTGGCCGCGCTGGCGGCCGTAGCCGCTCGCCTGGCTGACCGTGAGGCCCTGGACCCCGTAGTTCTCGAGGGCTCCCCGGACGCCGTCGAGCTTGTCGGGACGAACGATCGCTGTCACCAGTTTCATGAATGTATGCCCTCCGTGACGTTCTGCTGGGTGGTCTTCTGCGTGGTCTTGTGCGGCGTGAACATCTGCTCGGCGAAGGGGTGGAAGGATCCGCCCACTCCCAGTCCACCGAATTCGTAGGCGGTCTCCGCGTGCTCCGAGAGGTCGACGCCGCCGATCTCGTTGTCGGCGCTGACCCGGAACCCGATGGTCTTGTGGATCGCCAGGCCGATGATGGCGGTCATGACGGCGGAGAGTGCGATCGCGATGGAGGCCGCGACGACCTGGGCCACGAGCTGGCCTGCGCCGCCGCCGTAGAAGAGTCCGCCACCGGCGCCCTCGACCGGCAGTGCGATGAAGCCGAGGGACAGTGTGCCCACGATGCCTGCGACCAGGTGGACGGCGACGACGTCGAGCGAGTCGTCGAAGCCGAGGCGGTACTTGATGCCGACGGCCAGGGCGCAGACCGCGCCCGAGAGGAGGCCCAGGCCCACGGCGCCGATGGGGCTGACGTTGGCGCAGGCGGGGGTGATGGCGACGAGGCCGGCGACGATGCCCGAGGCGGCGCCGAGGGACGTCGGGCGTCCGTCGCGGATCCGCTCGGTCATGAGCCAGCCGACCATGGCAGCGGCGGGGGCGGCCATGGTGTTGATCCAGATCAGGCCGGCTTCTTCGGCGCTTCCTGCCGCGCCTCCGTTGAAGCCGAACCAGCCGAACCACAGGAGTGCGGCACCGAGCATCACGAACGGGATGTTGTGGGGGCGCTGGGCGGGGTCCTGGCCGAAGCCCTGCCGCTTGCCGAGGATCAGGGCGAGGACCAGGGCGGCCACACCGGCGCTGATGTGCACGACCGTGCCTCCGGCGAAGTCGATGGCTTCCCCGACGGCGCCACCGACAGCACCGTCAGCGCTGAGGAGTCCACCGCCCCACACCATGAACGCGAGCGGGCAGTAGACCGCGGTGACCCAGATGGGTACGAAGATGGTCCAGGCACCGAACTTGGCGCGGTCGGCGATGGCTCCGCTGATGAGCGCCACCGTGATGATGGCGAAGGTGGCGCCGTAGCCCGCGCCGATGAGGTCCTCCGTGCCGATCAGGCTCGCGAGCCCGAACGAGGTGAACGGATTGCCGAAGAGCTGGGCGATGCCGTCCCCGCCGGTCATCGAGTAGCCCCACAGGACCCAGACGACCCCCACGAGCCCGACGGCGATGAAGCTCATCATCATCATGTTCAGTGCGGCCTTGGCACGGGTCATCCCGCCGTAGAAGAAGGCGAGGCCCGGAGTCATGAGGAGTACGAGGGCAGCTGAGATCATCACCCAGACGTGGCCTGCTGTGAGGTCCATCAAACACGATCCTTCCAAAGGGGCGGGGACTTCCCGCACCTCCAGAATGCGATGGGCGTGTTTCCGTCCCTGGGGCGGAACATTGCGCGCAGGTTACATCAGTCTCACCGACGTAAAAGGCGAATGACGCAGATGTTTCCGGCAGGTTTCCGGCAGCCCGGCCCCTTGCCGGATCATCGGAGGGACCCTACGTGGCGGCCCGGTCGACGGCGCGTCCCGTCAGCACAGCTGGCTCGGCAACGCCTCTCGCTCAGGAGCGCGTCTAACTCAGCAGCGCGTCGACGAAGCCCTCGGCGTCGAAGGCCGCGAGGTCGTCGGCGCCCTCGCCGAGGCCGATCAGCTTCACGGGCACGCCGAGGCTGCGCTGGATCGCGACCACGATGCCGCCCTTCGCGGTCCCGTCGAGTTTGGTGAGCACGATGCCGCTGATGTTCACGACCTCGGCGAAGACGCGCGCCTGGTTGAGTCCGTTCTGCCCGGTGGTGGCATCCAGTACCAGGAGGACCTCGTCGACCGTGCCCTGTTTCTCGACGACGCGCTTGACCTTGCCGAGCTCGTCCATCAGGCCGACCTTGTTCTGCAGGCGCCCGGCGGTGTCGATCAGGACCACGTCGACTTCCTGCTCGATGCCCGCCTTGACGGCCTCGAAGGCCACGGACGCCGGATCGGCGCCGTCGACGTCGGACTTCACCGTAGGGACGCCGACGCGCGCCCCCCACGTGGCCAGCTGCTCCGCCGCGGCCGCGCGGAAGGTGTCCGCCGCGCCCAGGAGGACGTCCTTGTCGTCGGCGACCAGCGCACGTGCGAGCTTGCCGACGGTGGTGGTCTTGCCCACCCCGTTCACGCCGACCACCATCACGATCGCTGGCCGGTCCGCATGCCGCTGCGTGGCGAGCGAGCGGTCCATCGAGGGATCGACGAGCTTCACCAGTTCCTCACGGAGCATGTCCTTGACCTCGGCGGGATTGCGGCTGCCGGCCACCTTCACGCGCTCGCGCAGCGCATCGACCAGTTCCATGGTGGGCTCGGTGCCGAGGTCCGCCATCAGGAGGGTCTCCTCCACCTCGTCCCAGACGTCCTCGTCGATCCTGTCGCGCGACAGCAGGGCGAGCAGTCCCTTGCCGAGTGCGTTGTTCGAGCGGACGAGTCGTGCCCGCAGCCGGGCGAGGCGGCCCTGCATGGGTTCGACGGTGTCGAAGCGCGGGGCGGGGGGCGCCTCGTCGAGGGTGCTGAGGTCGTCCGGGACCAGGACGTCCGTCGTGGTCCCACCCGGGCTGTCGAGGACGTCGGTGGAGGTCGCGCCATGGGCGGTGACGCCGGCCTGGTCGTCGGGATCCCTCGGCGAGGAATAGAGCCCGGGAGGTGTGCGCCTGCCCCGGACGAGGAGGACCGCGAGCGACCCGATCACGGCGATCGCGAGGATGACGAAGATGACAGGCAGAAGGATGTCGTTCACTGATCCACCTTCTCATACGGGCCGATTGAGCATCCGACCGATGCGGTGACAGAATGCGAGGACCATGGCCGGTTCCCCTCGCGCTCGCAAGCAGTCCCTCCTTCGGATCCTTCCGCGGAGGACGCGGGGAGAGGGTGACGCTCCCGCGCCGGAGCGCCTCGCCATCCCGCGCGAGATCCGGGTCCTCATCGCGGCGGCGTTCGTGATCGCCATCGGCTTCGGGCTCGTGGCCCCGATCCTGCCGCAGTTCGCGCAGAGCTTCGACGTCGGCGTGACGGCGGCGTCCGTGATCGTCAGCGCCTTCGCCTTCACGAGGCTCCTGTTCGCACCGGCGGGCGGGTGGCTCGTGGAGAAGCTCGGTGAGCGTCCGGTGTACATCATCGGGCTGCTCATCGTGGCCCTGTCCACCGCCGCGTGCGCCTTCGCCGCGGACTACTGGCAGCTGCTGATCTTCCGCGGCCTGGGCGGCATCGGGTCTACCCTGTTCACCGTCTCGGCCATGGGGCTGATCGTCCGGCTCGCACCGCCGTCCATCCGGGGCCGGGTCTCCGGTGCCTACGCCACGGCCTTCCTGCTCGGCAGTATCGGCGGGCCCCTCATCGGAGGCCTGCTCGCCGGCCTCGGGCTCCGCGTGCCGTTCCTCGCGTATGCGGTCGCGCTGCTCGTCGCATCCGCCGTCGTGTTCTTCCAGCTCCGGGACACCTCGCTCGCCGACCGGCAGGCGGCACGCCACCAGGCGCCGCTGTCGGTCCGGGAAGCCGTCCGCGACTCCGCCTACCGTGCGTCACTCATGTCGGGCTTCGCCAACGGGTGGTCCTCGTTCGGCATCCGGATGGCCCTGGTCCCGCTCTTCGCCACCGCCGTGCTCGACGCCGGGCCTCAGGTCGCAGGCATCTCGCTCGCCTTCTTCGCGGGCGGGACCGCACTGTCGCTGACGGTGTCCGGGCGCCTCGCCGACACGGCCGGCAGGAAGCCGCTGGTCATCACCGGGCTCCTGGTCAACGGCGCCGCGATGGCCGCACTCGGCTTCTCCGGCAGCATCGCCGTCTTCCTGGCGATCTGCGTGGTCGGTGGGATCGGGACGGGGCTGCTGAATCCGGCGCAGCAGGCGGCCGTGGCGGACATCATCGGCACCGGACGCAGTGGAGGCAAGGTCCTGGCGACGTTCCAGATGAGCGCGGACCTCGGCGCCATCTTCGGCCCGATCGTCGCCGGCCTCATCATCGACCGGCTGGTCGTTGGCTCCTACGCCCTGGCCTTCGTGGCCACGGGTGCCCTGGCCCTGGTCGCCGCCCTCACCTGGCTCGCGGCCCGCGAGACCCTCCCCCGGCAGTCCCGGGACCGGGTCCCCGGCTAGCCGAGGAGCTGCTCCTCGGCGTCCAGGCGCTGACTGATGACCGTGGACACCCCGTCACCGCGCATGGTGACGCCGTAGAGCGCGTCGGCCACCTCCATCGTCCGTTTCTGGTGCGTGATGATGATGAGCTGGCTCGACTCGCGGAGCTCCCGGAAAATCCTGATGAGCCGGCCCAGGTTCGTGTCGTCGAGGGCGGCCTCGACCTCGTCCATGACGTAGAAGGGCGAGGGCCGTGCCTTGAAGATGGCGACCAGGAGCGCCACGGCGGTCAGCGAGCGTTCCCCGCCCGAGAGCAGGGACAGCCGCTTGATCTTCTTGCCGGCGGGTCGAGCCTCCACCTCGATTCCCGTGGCGAGCATGTCGGAGGGATCGGTGAGTACGAGCCTGCCCTCACCACCGGGGAACAGCGTGGCGAACACGCGTTCGAACTGTTCGGCCGTGTCCCGGTAGGCGGCCGTGAAGACGCGCTCGACGCGCTCGTCGACTTCCCGGATGATGTCGAGGAGGTCCTTCCGGGTGGCCTTGAGGTCCGCCAGCTGCGTACTGAGGAACTGGTGCCGCTCCTCGAGTGCCGCGAATTCCTCCAGGGCGAGGGGATTGACCTTGCCGAGCGCCGCGAGATCCCGTTCCGCGCGCTTCAGCCTCTTCTCCTGCTGCTCCCGCACGAACGGGATCCCCTGCGGCACCGGGATGCCGTCGTCGTCGACCGGTGCCCGCAGGGCCGCCCACTTGTCCGCCGCGGAGTCCGCGGAGTCCTCGGGTACGGGCAGGTGCGGGCCGAACTCGTCCACGAGGTGGTCGGGCGTCAGCCCGAGCTCCTCGATGGATCGGTTCTCCAGGGCCTCGATCCGAAGCCTCTGCTGGGTGCGGGCGAGCTCGTCACGATGCACGGAGTTCGTCAGGCGTGCCAGCTCGGCGCCGAGATCCGCCGTGGCCTTCCGGACCGCCTGCAGCTCCGTGTCCTGCTGTTCGCGCAGCCGCTCGGCGGCATCGCGCTGCTCGGCCGCGACCGCGACAGACTCCGCGGCCCGCCGCTCCGCAGCACGGGCTGCCCGGGCGACCGCCGCGGCCTTGACGGCCTGGGCCTGCCGGATCCGTGCCTTCTCCGCCGCCTGGTCGCGCGCCCGGCGTTCCGACTGGGCCGCGCGCTCCAGCGACGCCGCCCTGTTCCCGAGGGCTGACAGCTGCTCCTCGCCGCTGCGCAGGGCCAGCCGCGCCTCGAGCTCGGCCTGCCGCGCGTCGGCGGCGGCTCGGTGCAGGGTGGTCCGCTGCTCGGTGGACGGCTCGGCCTCGACGGGCTGCTCCTGCAGGTCCTTCAACCGCTGCGCCGCCTCCTGGAGCCGGGTCTCCTCCTGTGCGAGGTTGGCCTCGGCGGTCCGCATCAGTGCGGCCAGCCGTTCGGCCTCGCCGGATGCCGAGCGCAGGCTCGCGTTGAGGTGTCCGAGCTTCTCGGCGACGGCGGCCATGCGCGCGTCGGACTCGTGCAGGCGCTCGAGCGCCGCGTCCACGCGCTGCTGCGCGGCCTGCTGGCGGGTCCTCGCGCCCGACAGTCGGAACCGCAGGCGCTCGGTCGAGGCGACGGCCTGGGCCAGCCGCTCCTCCGTCTCCTCGGCGGCGGCGCGGAGCTCCAGGTAGCCTGCCGCGCCGGGGGTGCCGCCGCGGGCGGCGTGGCGGGACAGGACGTCGCCGTCGCGGGTGACGGCGAGCGGTGCCGCACCGTCCTCGATCACGCTGCGGGCGTGGTCCAGGTCCTCGACGACGACGGCGCCGCGCAGCAGGTCCTCGAGGGCGGGACGGAGTGCGGAGGGGACCTCCACGACCGAGAGCACGGGAACGACGGCGCTCCGATCGACGGGACCGGTTCCGCGCTGAGACGCCTTCGCCGGACGCCCGTCCGACCCGGCCCCGGGGGCGACGACGAGCGACACCTGTCCGGCGTCGTCGTGCTTCAGGAGCTCCAGTGCCGCGACGGCGGCGGCGACGCTCTCCACGGTGACCGCATCGGCGGAGCCCGCGAGCGCCGCGGCGACCGCCTTCTCGAAGCCCGGTAGGACCTGGAGGAGCTGCGGAAGCGGCAGCGCCACGCCGTCGAGCCCGGCGGCCAGGAGGGCGCCCGAGCCGTCGCGCTGCTGCAGCCCCTCACGCTGCGCCTCCAGGCGGGCCGCGAGGGCGCTCCGTTCCCGCTCGGCGGCGCGCTCCTCGCCGGCGAGCGCCTGCAGTTCGTCCGTGATGGTTTCGAGGAGAGCCGAGGCCTCCTCGTACTCGGCGTCGAGGCCCTCCTCGCCCTCCTCGTGACCGGCCACCTGGCCCTCGAGCGCGGTGAAGTCCCGCTCGGCGGCACCGCGCCGTTCCTCGGCGGCGGCGATGGACGCCCGGAGGCGTCCGAGTTCCGCGACGGCCGACTCGACGCGGGACCGGGCCGCTCCCACGGTTCCCGCCAGCCGGGCCTCGCCCTCGCGCCTGTCGGCGGCTGCGCGCAGCAGGCGCGCGAGCCTCGCGTCCTCGGCGGCCGACGCGTCCTCGGCGGCGCGACGTGCGGACAGCGTCGCTTCGAGTGCGTGTCCGAGCGCGGCCACCTCCTCCTGCAGGGCCGCGACCTCGGTCCGCACACGTGCGGCCTGCCGGTCGAGGTGGTCGGGATCGCGTCCGGAGTCCGGCTCGGGGCCGCCCTGTCCCAGCAGGTGCCCGCGATCCTCGGCACGGGCGGCGAGGGCCGCGAGCTTCTCGCGGGCACTGGACAGCGCGTACCAGGTCTCCCGCGCCCGGTTGAGGGCCGGGACGGCCCCCGCGGCGGCCTGCTCGAGGTCGGCCTGGCGTTCCTGGGCGGCACCGAGTGCCTGCTCGACCTCCTCCCGGCGTGCCTGGAGCGCGGCCTCGGCGGCGACGTCCCGCTCGAACCCTGAGCGCAGGGTCACCAGGTCGTCCGCGAGCAGGCGGGACCGCGCGTCCCGCACGGTGAACTGCACCTGCTGGGCACGGCGTGCTACCTCGGCCTGCTTCCCGAGCGGGGTCAGCTGCCGCCGGAGCTCGGCCGTGAGGTCGGACAGGCGTGCGAGGTTCGCCTGCATCGCGTCGAGCTTCCGCACCGTCTTCTCGCGCCGGCGGCGGTGCTTCAGGATCCCGGCGGCTTCCTCGATGAAGCCGCGCCGCTCCTCCGGTGTGGCATGGAGCACCTTGTCGAGCTGTCCCTGCCCGACGATGACGTGCATCTCGCGTCCGAGCCCGGAGTCGGAGAGGAGTTCCTGGATGTCGAGGAGCCTGCAGTTCTTGCCGTTGATCGCGTACTCCGAGCCGCCCGCGCGGAAGAGGGTGCGCGAGATCGTGACCTCGGTGTATTCGATGGGCAGGGCGCCGTCGCTGTTGTCGATGGTGAGGGAGACCTGCGCCCGCCCGAGCGGAGCCCGTCCGGACGTCCCGGCGAAGATGACGTCCTCCATCTTGCCGCCGCGCAGCGTCTTGGCACCCTGCTCCCCCATGACCCAGGCGAGTGCGTCGACGACGTTGGACTTGCCGGAACCGTTGGGGCCGACGACGGCGGTCACGCCGGGTTCGAAGTCGAAGGTCGTCGCCGAGGCGAAAGACTTGAACCCCCGCATGGTTAGACTCTTCAGATGCACAGTGTCAGGATCTCCAGGGGGAATGGGACCTCCCTAATCTACTGGAACGCACCGACTGTACGGAGTGTGGGACTGTAGCGGGCGGACACGGCCGTGACCTCCGCGAATCGGGAGTGACCGGCCGGTGCATTAAGAAGTAGGCTTACAAAAGTTTCAGCAGTATCCGTTTCAGCAGTATCCAGAGGCGTCCAGGCCGATCCATCCGTGGATCCCCCATGGCCACCTACCGGCGCTGACCAGTTGACGAGGCAGGAAATTTGACCGGTAACGCGACGTTTCGACATGACAACACGGCTTTGCTCGCCGTCACGAGTGTGGAGGCGCCGGTAGTCGTCAGTTCCGCAGAGTTCGACGAACGGCTGGCGCCCAGCCTGAAGAGGCTCCGGCTCTCGAAGCGGCTCCTCGAGCGCGTGGCCGGTGTGACGGAGCGCCGCTGGTGGTCGCCCGGGTCCGACTTCGACGACGCCGCCATCGAGGCGGGAGCCAAGGCCATGGCGGAAGCCGGCATCGAACCCGGTGACGTCGGCCTGCTGATCAACACCTCGGTGACCCGCCGCAACCTCGAACCGTCGGTCGCCGTGAAGATCCACCACTCCCTGGGTCTCCCCTCGTCCGCCATGAACTTCGACCTGGCCAACGCGTGCCTCGGCTTCGTGAACGGCATGACGCTCGCCGCCAACATGATCGACTCCGGGCAGATCAGGTACGCCCTGATCGTCGCCGGCGAGGACGCCCAGCGGACCCAGGAAGCGACGTTCAAGCGGCTGAACCGCGAGGACTCCACCCGTGAGGACTTCCTCAGCGAATTCGCGACCCTCACCCTCGGTTCCGGGGCTGCCGCCGCCGTGCTCGGTCCCGCCGACTCCCACCCCGGGTCGCACCGCATCCTCGGTGGCGTCTCGCGTGCCGGCACGCAGCACCACGAACTGTGCGTGGGCGGCATCGACGGGATGTACACCGACACGAAGGGCTTGCTCGACGGCGGGCTCGAACTCGTGGTCACCGCATGGCACGAGGCGCAGGCCGACGGCTGGTCCTGGGACGCGATGGACCGCTACGTGACCCACCAGGTCTCCAACTCCTACACCAACGCCATCATCAAGGCCGTGGACCTCGAGCGCGAGCGCGTTCCCATCACCTTCCCGCACTGGGGCAACGTGGGGCCCGCATCGCTGCCGATGACCCTCGCGCAGGAGTCCCAGTCGCTCTCGCCGGGAGACCGCGTGCTGTGCCTGGGCGTCGGATCGGGCCTGAACACCTCCATGATGGAGATTGCGTGGTAGCACTCCCCGGCGTTGACCCCTCGTGGTCGACGTACATCGACGTGCCCTCGTCCAGTGCCGCGGACGCCCCGGGCACCAGCCATCGCTGGCACTACCTCGACAACGGGCTGGGCCAGGACGACACCGGCAGCGCGCGGGGGACGCTCCTGTGCGTCCACGGCAACCCGACGTGGTCCTACCTGTGGCGGACCTACCTCGCCGCCGGGCTGGAGGCCGGGTGGCGCGTGATCGCCGTCGACCAGCTCGACATGGGCTACTCGGAACGGACGGGCGTCTTCCGCCGCCTCGAGCACCGCATCACCGACCTCGAGGACTTCGTCGCCGCCGTGGGCCTGTCGGGGCCCGTGGTCACGGTGGGACACGACTGGGGCGGCGTCATCAGCCTCGGCTATGCGAACCGCAACCGGGACGACCTCGCCGCCGTCATCCTGACCAACACGGCCATCCACCAGGATCCCGACCGTCCGATCCCGGCTCCGCTGCGGCTCGCGCTCGCGCCGGGCGTGCACGGGCTCGGCACCAGGACCAGCACGGCGTTCCTGGACGTGACCCTGTCCCTCGCCCGGCCCGCCCTGGACCGGGCCGTACGCCGCGCGTTCCGGGATCCCTACCGCACGCCCGCCGCACGCCAGGGCATCGCGAACTTCGTCTCCGACATCCCCGCCGACCCGTCCCACCCGAGCTACGGCGCCCTCACCACGACGGCCGAGGGGATCCGCAGCCTCGGCGTGCCCGTCCTTCTGATGTGGGGCCCGCACGATCCGATCTTCTCCGACCCCTACCTCGAGGACCTCGCCCGCCGGATGCCGCACGCGGACATCCACCGCTTCGAGCGGGCCGGCCACCTCGTGCAGGAGGACGCCCCGACGGCCTCGACGGCCATGGAGTGGCTCGGGAACCGCTCCGTCGGGGAATCCCGTTCCGGGACGGAGCGGGACGATGCTGGACTGGATATCCAGCAGGATCTCCAGCAGGATCCTCCGCGGTCCGTCCAGCAGGACACCGCCTACCTGCCGCTCGGCGCCCGCATCCCGGAACTGGCGGCCGGTCCCGCAGGAACCACGACCGCCGTCGCCGAGCTGACGGCCGCCGGGACGCGCACGCTGTCCTGGCGCGAGCTGGACGACGACATCCGCGCCGTCGCCGGGGGCCTCACCGCGCTCGGCTTCGGCGCGGGCAGCAGGGTGAGCCTGCTCGTCCCGCCCGGAGTCGACCTGACCGTCCTGATCTATGCGTGCCTCCGGATCGGCGCGGTGATCGTCGTGGCGGACGCGGGGCTCGGGGCGCGCGGCCTCAGCCGGGCCGTGAAGGGTTCCGCGCCCGACTTCGTCATCGGCATCGAGCGGGCGCTCCTCGCTGCGCGCGCCTTCGGCTGGCCGGGGCGCCGCATCAGCGTCGCTCCGCTGTCGCCGGTGCGGCGGGCGGCACTGCGGGTCGAGGCCTCACTGAACGACCTCCGCGCCGCCGGTCCCGCAGACCCGGCGGGAGCAGCACCTGACGCCGATGCCGCCATCCTCTTCACCTCCGGTTCCACCGGGCCGGCCAAGGGCGTGGTGTACACGCACCGGCAGCTCTCCGCCATGCGCGACGCCGTGGAGACCACTCTCGGACTGGGACCGGGAGCCGCGCTCGTCGCGGGCTTCGCCCCCTTCGCCCTGCTGGGTCCTGCCCTCGGTGCGACGTCCGTCACGCCCTACATGGACGTGACCACTCCCGGGACCCTGACCGCCCAGGCACTGGCCGACGCCGCCGCGGCCGTCGACGCGACCGTCGTCTTCGCGTCCCCCGCAGCCCTGCGGAACGTCCTGACGACCTCGGCGGACGTCACCGGACTCGGGCGGGCGGCCCTGGGCAGGATCTCGCTCCTGCTCTCCGCCGGCGCCCCGGTTCCCGTCCCGCTCCTGGACGCCGTGCAGGACCTCGTACCGTCCGCCGTGCTCCACACGCCCTACGGCATGACCGAGTCGCTGCTCGTCGCGGACATCGACCTGGCGGGGATCCGGACCGCTGCCGCAGCGGCGGCCGCCGGGCTCGAGGGCGCCGGCAACGGCGTCTGCGTCGGGCGCCCGGTCTCCGGTGCCCGTGCCGCGGTCAGCCCCCTCGACGGCACAGGCGCGGCGGCGGGAGAACCGACGACCGCCCCCGGGGTGACCGGGGAGATCCTCGTCGATGCCCCGCACGTCAAGGACCGTTACTTCCGCCTGTGGAGGACGCAGCAGGAGTCGTCGCGAACGCCTCCGTGGCACCGCACGGGCGACGTCGGCCACTTCGACGCCGAAGGACGCCTGTGGGTCGAAGGCCGTCTGGGCCATGTCGTGACGGCGGCGGGAGGCGTCCTGACCCCGGTCGGGCTCGAGCAGGCGCTGGAGGAACTCGACGGAGTGCACCTCGCCGCCGTCGTCGGCGTCGGGCCCGTGGGCACCCAGGCCGTCGTGGCGGTCCTCCAGGCGGAGACGGCGGGACGACACCCGCGTCTGGCCGACCCACGGCTCGCGGCAGCTGCCCGGGCGGCGGCTCGGGACCTCGGCGTGGATCTCGCGGCCGTTCTCGCGGTGCCCGCACTCCCGGTCGACATCCGCCACAATGCCAAGATCGACCGCACGCGCGTCGCCGCGTGGAGCGGCCGCTTCCTGTCGGGGGACCGGGCGGGATCCCTGTGACCGTCCTCGTGACGGGTGCCAGCGGCATGCTGGGCCGGGCCGTCGCGGAACACCTCCTGGCCGGCGGTTCCGACGTGCGGTGCTTCCAGCGCCGTCCGTCCGGCATCGACGGGGTCGAGGAGTTCCTCGGCTCCATCGGGGACGCTGGGGCGGTCACGGCAGCGGTGCGGGACTGCGATGCCGTGATCCATCTCGCCGCGAAGGTGTCCTTCACCGGGACGCCGGCCGAGTTCGAGCGCACGAACGTGGAGGGGACTCGGCTCCTGCTCGACGCCGCGCAGGAGGCCCGCGCCACCGACGTCGTGTACGTCTCCTCCCCGTCCGTCGCCCACGACGGCACGTCGCTGGTAGGCGCTCCGGCCGGCCCCGCGGACCCGGAGTACGCGCGCGGACACTATGCACGGACCAAGGCGACGGCGGAGCTGCTCGCCCTCGCACGCTCGACGCCGGAGTTCCGCGTGGCGGCGGTGCGGCCGCACATCGTGTGGGGGCCGGGCGACACACAGCTCGTCGAACGCGTCCTCGAGCGGGCCCGGCATGGTCGCCTGCCGCTGCTCGACGGCGGTACCGCACTCATCGACACCACCTACGTGGACAACGCGGCATCGGCCATCGTCGCCTGCCTCGATCGCATGCAGGCCGCGCAGGGGCAGGCATTCGTGGTCACGAACGGCGAGCCGCGCCCCATCGCGGAGCTGCTGGGCGGCATCTGCCGCTCCGGCGGCGTCCGGCCCCCCGCCTGGTCGGTGCCGGGGGCGCTGGCCCGGGGCGCCGGCGCGGTGATCGAACGGGCATGGCTGGCACTCGGACGTGCGGAGGAGCCCCCCATGACCCGTTTCCTGGCCGAACAGCTCTCCACGGCGCACTGGTTCGACCAGCGGCACACGCGGGCGGTGCTGGACTGGCAGCCGTCCGTCAGCATCGAGGAAGGCCTCGAGCGGCTCGCTGCGCACTACCGCGGCTGACCCGGCACCAGGAACCGGCAGAACCGACCGGACCGACCGGACCGACCGGACCGACAAGGAAGGGCGGGATGCTGTGCATCCCGCCCTTCCTTCGTATCGTCCTGGTACCGGCGCAGGGCCGGTGCAGGGTTATCGCGTGTAGTAGCCGTCCACCGACATGGCGTTGACCGAGTGCACGAGCGTTCCCTGCGAGGGGTTCAGCGCGCTGATCATCTGGCCGTTGCCGAGGTAGATACCGACGTGACTGCCGCCGTTCTGGCTCACCAGGTCGCCCGGCTGGGGGTTGCTGGTGGGCGTCAGGGCTGCGAACTGCGACCAGGTGGTGCGCGGCAGACTGATGCCGTTCTGTGCGTAGACCCACTGCACGAAGCCGGAGCAGTCCCAGGCGCCGAAGGAGGTGCCGCCGTAGACGTATGCCGAGCCGAGGCCCTGCATCGCGGTCGCGGTGATGCCGCTGGTCGCTACCGGCGAGAACGCCGCAGCCTGCGTGCTGAGGCCCGTCGAGTTGCCTGCCGGAGCAGCTACGGGAGCCGCTACGGGTGCAGCGACGGGTGCAGCTACGGGAGCGGCGACGATGGCTGCAGACTGGGTGGAGTACTGCTGGGGTGCAGCGGAACCGCCGAGGGAGATCGACTGGCCGGGGTAGATGATCGAGCTGTACCCGAGGCCGTTGGCCGTGAAGACGGCCTCGAGGCTCACACCGTGGGCTGCTGCGATGCTCCCGAGGGTGTCACCGGCCTGGACAGTGTAGGTACCTGCCGCAACGGTGGTCGCCGCTGCCGGCTGGGTGCTGATGGACTCGACGCTGATCTCGCCGGCGGCGCTTGCCGGAAGCGCTGCACCGAGCATGATGCCGGAAGCGGCAACAACGACGGCGGCGGGCTTGCCGGCCACCGAAGCGGTGGCGCTGACCGCGCGGGATGCGGTGACGAGGGGGTTGATGCGCGTGGGGACTGCCCGGTGGCGCGCGAAATTGCTCTTCTTGGACATGCTGTTGCCTTTCCCAATGCCTACGAAGTTAGCTGTCGGGTTCGGATGGGACATCCGGACGTGTTTCTCGCAGACCACCGCCCCCGGTGCTGGTCTACGCGCGTCTTAACCCCAAGGACTCACAAGTGAGTCCGCTATTGGTTCCCCCGCCCCTGTCGAACGTGTTGAGCGAACGGTCCATCCTCATCGACAGGGTTAGGCAGTGCGAGGATGGGCGCCCGTCCGTGGTGGACCGGGCGCGGGCTTAACCGTACGCGGTCGATCGCGTCTTGTCACGTTTGGGTCACGAACCCCGCATCGCGACGGGGTTTCGGAGCCTCGGCTAGGCTCGCGCGTTGCGCGGTCTGGGCTGGCAGAAGAGGCAGAGGAAGGACGACCGGTTCATGAATGCCTCCCGTCGCATGAGGGTCGTCCGGCCCTCCGACAGGCACCGGCGGCAGGGCTGCCCGGCACGCCCGTAGGCTTCCAGGTCGCGTGCGAAGTAGCCGGACGCACCGTTGACGTTGACGTACAGCGAGTCGAAACTGGTGCCGCCGGCCTCCAGTGCCCGCCGCATGACGGTCGTGACCGCCTCGACGATGCGGAGGGTGTCCGGCCGGCGGAGGGTGTCGGTGGGACGCGCGTAGTGCATCCTCGCCGCCCACAAGGCCTCGTCGGCGTAGATGTTCCCGATGCCCGAGATGAGCCCCTGGTCGAGGAGCGCACGCTTGAGGCTGGTCTTCCGCTCCCGGAGCCGGCGGTGGAAGGACTCCGCGGAGAACGCCGGGTCGAGGGGATCACGGGCGATGTGCGCGGCCTGCCGGGGAATGAGCGGGAGGCTTCCGCCCCCGAGTCCGCCCGGCCGGCCATCCGTCGTCGGCTCGAGGTCCGTCACGAACATGCCGCCGAAGATCCGCTGGTCCACGAAGCGCAGGTCCGCCGGAAGCGGCGTACCGTCGGCATCGCTTGCTGCGGACAGTCTCAGCCGCACCTTCAGGTGCTTCTCCAGCGGGGCGTCGGGCTCCTCGATGAGCAGCTGCCCGCTCATCCCGAGGTGGGCCATGAGGGCGGTGGAAGGAGCGGCTGCGAGAGCGCTGCGGGGGCCGTCCGGATCCTCGAGGATCATCCAGAGGAACTTCCCGCGACGGACGACGTCGGTCACGCGGGCGCCCGTGACGTTGCCGCGAAAATCCTCGACCCCGTGGACGTGTCGTCGAAGCGATCGCGCGTCGAGCACGTCGACGTCCTCGACCGTACGCCCGGTCACCCAGCGCGCCAGGCCTCGGCGCACCACCTCGACCTCGGGGAGTTCAGGCACTCAGGCCCTGTCCGCGGAGGAACCGCCGGCCGCTTCGGGCCCGGCATCCGCGCCAGGTGCCTCGGCGAGGAGCCTCCACGACTCGGCCGCCGCCGCCTGCTCCGCTTCCTTCTTGGAGTGCCCGCAGCCGGATCCGTAGTCGACGCCGCCGATCACCAGGCGCGCCGTGAACGTTCGGGCGTGGTCGGGGCCGGTCCCGTCGACCTGGTAGTCGATCAGCCCCAGGCGACGGGCGGCGGCGGTCTCCTGGATACGGGTCTTCCAGTCGGTACCCTCCCCGAGGACCGCTGAGTCCCGCAGGAGCGGACCGATGAGCCGCATGACCATCGCGCGAGCGGTCTCGATCCCGTGACTCAGGTATGCCGCGCCGATGACGGCTTCCATGGTGTCCGCGAGAATGGAGGCCTTGTCGCGGCCATTGGTGAGCTTCTCCCCCTGGCCGAGCAGCACGTAGTTGCCGAGATCGAGGGAACGGGCCACCCCCGCCAGCGCCTTGGTGCTGACGACGGCGGAACGCCGCTTCGCGAGTTCACCCTCGGAGAGGCCGGGATTGTCCCGGTACAACGCGTCCGTCACCGACAGGCCGAGCACGGAGTCACCGAGGAACTCCAGGCGCTCGTTCGTGGGGATCCCGCCCTGTTCGTAGGCGTAGGACCGGTGCGTCAGGGCAAGACGAAGCGTCTCGGTGTCGATATCGACACCGAGACGCTTCGTGAGTTCTGCTGTATTCTTCACAACCGCATCAGCTGATCCAGCATCGGACGGATGCCTGCCCCAGCACCAGGCGTGCGGCAGGCTGCGGTCCGTTGTTAGACGTCGGCTACCTTGCGGCCCTTGTACTCAAGGAACAGCGGGGTACCGGCTGAGTCGGTGACAACCTTGGCCTGGTGGGCGAGGCTGTAGGTGACGCGGCCGTTCTCGATGGTCTTGACCAGCTTGGGGGCGGTTGCCTTCCACTGGGACCGGCGTGCACGGGTATTCGCGCGGGACATCTTCCGCTTCGGGACAGCCACGGCTAACTCTCTTCTCTCTCGTCTGACTCTGACTTGGTTGCCGCGTCATTCTCAGCGGCGGTGCCTGCCAGCCCGGCAAGGGCTGACCAGCGAGGATCCAAAACTTCATGGTGGTGGTCCGGATCGTCGTTGAGCCGGGCTCCGCATTCGGAGCACAGACCCTTGCAATCCTCCCGGCACACCGGCTGGAATGGCAGCGACGTAACCACCGCATCCCTCAGCACGGGTTCCAGATCGACCGAATCGTTCTCCACCCTGTACTGTTCTTCGTCCTCTTCCACCGACAGCGACTGGGAGTCGCTGTAGAAGAAGAGTTCCTGGATGTCCACGTCGCGGTCGAACCGCAGTGGCTCCAGGCAACGGCCGCACTCGCCGGTTACCTCGACGTTTGCCGTTCCCGACACCAGGATCCCCTCGTGCACCGATTCGAACCGCAGGTCCAGTTCCATCTCGGAACCTTCCTGCACACCGATCAGTGCGACGCCGAAGTCCTTCGGTGCCGGTACATGTTCTTCAACTGTCCGCATGCTTCCCGGACTGCGTCCGAGATCCTTGACACTGAAAGTCAAAGGCGAACTGAGATCGCTTTTAATGGTGACTCCTGTAGAACATATGACCGACGTACCATCTTAGCCTGATGAGGCGGGCAGTCCCAAAACCGGCAGTAGGGGGGGGTCACGCTCCCCCGGGCCGATCCCCGGCACTCCCTGCCGTGCTCGGGGCGTCGCCGGACGGCACCAGGCGGCGGAAGACCGCTTCCGGAACGAACGGCTGCACATCGCCGCCCAGGAAGGCAACCTCTTTCAGGAGCGTCGAGGAGACGTGCGCGAACTCGCTTCCCGTCGGCAGGAAGACGGTCTCGACGTCGGCGAGGTGGCGGTTCATCGTGGCCATGGGGAGTTCGTAGTCGAAATCGAGCCCGGACCTCAGTCCCTTCACGAGCGCCGTCGCACCGTGCTCCCTGCAGAAGTCGGCCAGGAGGCCGGACCCCATCGGGAGCACAGTGACCCCGTCGAGGTGCGAGAGACTGCCCGTGCAGAACGCGATGCGCTCGCCCAGGGGGAACCGGTACTTCTTCGCATAGTTGGTAGACACCGCGACGATCACCTCGTCGAACAGGCGGGCGGCCCGGCTGATGATCTCGACGTGTCCGTTGTGGAGGGGGTCGAAGGATCCTGGGCAGACGGCGCGACTCATGCCCCCACGCTACCCAGTCGGGCGGGCACGGTGGGAACAGGACATGCGGAAGGAGCGCCGGGAGGGAGCGCGGGACGAGGGGCGCCCTGTCCCCCTCCGGCCGGCAGGAGCGGCGATACTGGTGTCATGACGACGGAAGCGCGCACGACCATCACCCCGGCCAGCGGCACGGCACCGTGGGCACGAGCGGCGCGTGGCGCGAACCTGCTCGGCAGCGATGGCGGGCTCGGCATCACGATCTTCGAGGAGGTGACGGCCCTCGCGCAGCAGCATGCGGCGATCAACCTCGGGCAGGGTTTCCCGGACGAGGACGGGCCGCAGGAGATCCTCGAGGCTGCCCGCACCGCGATCGCCGAGGGTGCCAACCAGTACGCCCCCGGGCAGGGGCTCGCCGTCCTGCGCCATGCGATCGCCGAGCACCAGGAGCGTTTCTACGGGCTGCACGTCGATCCGCAGAGCGAGGTCATCGTCAGCACGGGGGCCACCGAGTCGATTGCGGCCGCGATCCTCGCTTTCGCGGGTCCGGGTGACGAGGTGCTCACCTTCGAGCCCTTCTACGACTCCTACGGTGCCGTGATCGGGCTCTCGGGTGCCACGCACACCACCGCGCCCCTGAGGGCTCCGGATTTCCAGCCCGATGCCGCCGGGCTGGAGGCCGCCTTCAGCGAGCGCACCCGGGTCGTCGTCGTCAACAATCCGCACAACCCGACGGGCAGCGTCTTCACCCGACCGGCCCTCGAGCTCATCGTGCAGCTGGCGGAGCGCTACGGGGCCATCATCGTGACGGACGAGGTGTACGAGCACCTGACGTTCGGGAGCAGGCACCTGCCGATCGCATCCCTGCCGCGGGCCGCCGAGCGCACCCTGACCATCTCCTCCGCGGGCAAGACGTTCTCGGTGACCGGCTGGAAGGTCGGCTGGCTCAGCGGCCCGGCCGAGCTGGTGGCGAAGGTCCGCACCGTCAAGACCTTCCTGACGTACACCTCGGGGACGCCGTTCCAGGGTGCCGTCGCCCTGGGCCTGGGGCTGCCCGACGAGTACTTCTCCTCCACCGCAGCGACGCTGCGGAAGAAACGGGACCTCCTGGGTGAGGGCCTCCGGGCCGCCGGCTTCGACGTCTTCGAGCCGCAGGGCACGTTCTTCACCGTGGTCGATGCCGCCCCCCTGGGCATCGACGACGCGACCGACCTCGCGCGACGCCTGCCGTCCCTGGTCGGGGTCGCGGCCATCCCGGTGGCGGTGTTCTGCCACGAGGAGGGCGCCGAGCACACGCGCTCCATGCTCCGGTTCGCCTTCTGCAAGAAGTTCGACGTGATCGAGGAGGGCGCCCGCCGCCTCGCCACGCTGCGGGAGCGCGTGTGAGCCCGTCCCAGGAGCCGGAGTCCGACGGCGACTTCGACGTCCCCACCCGCTGGCTGCCCGGCGCCGCTGCCTACGCGGAGATCGACGAGGATGCCTACATCGACGGGGCACTGATCCTCAGCATCGGTGGGGCGCAGCAGTCCCACGTCGACATGCGCCACCCCGACCGGGTGTTCTATGAATACCTCCAGCGCATCGCGCGGGTCATCGACCTGGTGTCGCCCCCCACCGCTCCCCTGCGGATCCTGCACCTCGGAGCCGGCGCCCTGACCCTCGTCCGGTACGTCCAGGCGACCCGTCCGGGGTCCGCGCAGGTGGCGGTCGACCTGGAGGCAGACCTGATCGACTTCGTCCTCGACGCCATGCCGCTCCCGGACGGCACGGTGTGCGAGGTCGTCGTCGCCGACGCCGCGGACGCGGTCCTCGAGCAGCCGGACGCGGCGTTCGACGCCGTCGTGCTCGACATCTTCGCCGGAGCCGACGCACCGGCCCACCTGACCGGCGCGGATTTCGCGGCCCACCTGCTGAGGGTCTGCGCGGAGGACGGAGTCGTCCTGGTGAACGTCGGGGACGACCCGCCGCTCGCCTTCGCCCGCGCACAGAGCCGGCAGCTGTCCGCGCTCACGGCAGGGACCGCCGTACTGACCGAGGCCGGCATGGTCGGCGGCGCGCATCCCGGCAACGTCATCATCGCCGCCCGCCCCGCGGGCTGGCCGGACGCATGGACGCCGGCGCTCCTCGCCGCAGGGCCGCACCCGGCGGCCGTTCTCGTGGGCCGGGAACGCGAGGCCTTCGAGCAGGACCTCCCGCAGGACTCCAAGCCGGACCTCCCGCAGGCCTCCGGGCCTGAACGCGCGGAGTAGCTCGAACGGCAGGCACGGCGGGAGATCCGCGGCACAGGGGCGATGGCTCCGCCCTTGTCAAGCCGGATTACTGCTCGCCTCGGTTCCCCTGCTTCTTCTAGCCTGAAAGAGCTTGAGCAGCCGGGCATCGAAGACCTTCGCGTCATCGGGGAACCTGGACCATGGATCACAAACTGCGAGTCACCGTCCGTCTGGACATCGATCTCCACTGGGCACGCATGGATGTACGCGGCTGCCTCACCGAGCAGAACTGCCGGGCACTCCTGCCCATCGTCCGGCGCAGCTTCCGCTTTCTGCAGGAGCCGAACGTCGTGATCGATGTGAGCAGCGCTCAGCACATCGACCTCGGGGGCGTCGACGCCCTCGAACGTCTCGGTATCACGGGATCCACCGCGCACCCCCTCCTCGGCACCCCGGGATCCACCGCGCACCCCCTCCTCGGCACCCCGGGATCCACCGCGCACCCCCTCCTCAACGAGGACCTGGGCACCTGCTTCCTGATCGTGCCGGAGGTCCTGCCCAGCTGCCCCTCCCGCTTTCCCCGGCCGCACGGCAGCCACCGCTTCGCCGCCTGAACACCTGAACCGCCCGGGGTGAAAGGCACGCCGCGCCGCCACGCGGGCTACTTGCCCAAGGATGGCTCCACCAGCAGGCACCAGTTCTCGACCGTCGGCTCATTCCTCCTCGGCGCATTCGTCATCCCGTTCATCCGGAACGTCCCGGGTACCTCCCCCTCCCATCCGCGGGGCCGCCGGACCCGAACCACCTGCACGCGGGTTCCGGCCGTGCGGCGGTACCCTGAGGACGTAGCCTGCCGACGCCGGGCTCGCAGGACCGCAGGACGGAACGGGGAGGAGACAGCGATGGCATGCCTTCCCTATGTCCGGTCCCTGGTCCTCGTCTCGCTGGTCCTGTCGGTCTCGTCCGCGTCGCACGTCCTCGCGGAGGGCCATCTGCCCGCTCCCGGGGTCCTGCTCCTGTTCGGCGTGCTCCTCCTCGTGCCGATGACGCTGCTCGGCCGGCGCACGCTCTCCCTCCGCTCGTCACTGCTGGCCATGGGCACCGGCCAGGCCCTGCTGCACACCCTCTTCACGATGACGGCCGTCCCCGCGGTGTGCGAGAGCTCCTCCGCGCTACCCGGCCACCATGCCGCGTTCGAACTCGCCTGCTCGCCCGTGACGCGGGACGCCATGGGCCCGGCGGCGGCCGACGCCCCCGTCATGGTCCTCCTGCATGCGATGGCAACGGTCCTCCTGGCCCTCGCCACCTCGCGGAGTGACGAGGCCGCCGCCCTGCTCCGCGCCTGGCTCCTGCCCCTCCTGACCCTTCCCGCCGTCGCTTCCCCGGCTCCCACGCGCCGCCCGGTCCTCGACGTACCACCGCCCGTTCCGCCGCTGTCCGTCCACGCCTCGGTCCCTACGCTGCGGGGTCCCCCGCTCCGCGGACCGCAGCCCGCCTGACCCTGCCTTCCCAGACCGCGGGTCGGCCGGCGGTCCTGCCCTGATGCCGATTCCCCGTTCCCTGCTGCCGTCCGCCCTCGCGGGCCGCAGCGCATTCCCGAAAGGCAGTTCCATGACCTCGTCCTACCCCCAGCGCGCCTTCACCGGCGTCGTCCTCACCACCGCCGGTCTGATGGCCCTCGGCCTCGGTGCCGCAAGCGCCCACGTCTCGGTCGCACCTACGTCCACGACCGAGAACGGCTATTCCCAGCTCACCTTCAGCGTGCCCAGCGAGTCCGAGACCGCAGCGACCAACAAGCTCGAGGTGCAGCTTCCCACCGGTCAGCCCTTCACCTCGGTCCGCGTCAAGCCCGTCGAGGGCTGGACGGCGGAGGTCGTCTCCGGCGCCCTGCCCGAGCCGGTCACGACGACCGACGGCGCAACGCTCACCGAAGCTCCCCTGTCCGTCGTATGGACCGCGGAGCCGGGCTCGGAGATCTCGCAGCAGGAATACCAGACCTTCTCGATCTCCGTGGGACCCCTGCCCGAGGCAGGCTCCACGGTGCTGCTCCCGACCGCCCAGTCCTACACCGATGGTGAGGTCGTCGAGTGGAACCAGGAGACCGAGGGCGAGGAGGAGCCCGAGAAGCCGGCGCCGTCCTTCGTCACCACCGCAGCGGTCGAGGGCGACGCATCCCACGGAGGCCCGGAGGCCACCGAGGCCCCGGAGGCCATCGACGCCGAGCAGGCCTCGGCGACGGCAGGATCCCCGTCGGCACTCGCGTGGGTAGGTCTCGTCGCGGGCCTGCTCGGACTGGCCGCCGGCGTAACCGCACTGCTCCGGACGCGGCGCAGGGCATAACCTTCCGGGTACGGCGGACTCCCAGCGCGGTGCCGGCAGGCGGACCGGCACCGCGCCCCTGGCCCTACCCGGCAGGGGCCGGAGCGGGTCAGTCGACGGCGGGCTCCAGGAACCACAGGCGCGTCTCGCCGTACTTCTTGTCCGAGAAGCGTTCGAGCCACGCGGGCCATTCCGGTTCCGGCGTCCTCGCGGATCGCTCGACCACGACGACGGCGCCTTCCGACAGCCGTGTCCGCAGGGCCGCGAGGACGGCGAGCACCCCGTCCTCGCGGACGCTGTAGGGCGGGTCCATCAGGACGAGGTCCCAGGTCAGCTCCGGCGCCACGCGCTCGAGGTACGTCTCGACCTTCGTCCGGTGCACGCGGACGGCTGTCCAGCCCAGCACGCGGTTCACCAGGTCCGCGTTGCGCTGGGCGACGGCGGCCGCCCGGTCGGCGGACTCGACGAGGTCCACGGAGGCCGCACCGCGGCTCGCACTCTCCACCCCGAGCGAGCCGGACCCGGCATAGAGGTCCAGGACGTGCGCTCCGTGGATCACTCCGTAGGATTCCAGGCTCGAGAACAGGGCCTCCTTCACGCGGTCGGACGTGGGCCGCGTCCCGTTTCCCTCGACGCTGGTGAGGGTCGAGCCGCCCGCGGCTCCGGCGATGATTCGGGTCATGCCATCGACTCTATCGTCCGCCCGCGGGACTTCGCAGACCGGTCTCGTCCACGGGATAGACGGTTGCATCCGCAGGACGGACGCCGAGGAAGATCCGCACACCGGGGGCGATTCCGAGCCCGACGGCGGCCGCCGGGGCGACGTCGGCGGCAAGCCCCGCAGCATGCACCCGCACGAGGTCGCCGCGGTGTTCGATGTCGTCGACCTCCGCTCCGATCCAGCTCCACCCCGGCCCGTCCTCCGCTGTCCGGGACACTCCGACACTGACCGGGCGTACGGCGAGGGCGAGGCGCGCTCCGACCGGCGCTTCGTGCTCCAGCGGTACGTCCAGTCCGTTGTCCGCCCGGAATCCCCCCGTCGTCCGCCGCCCCGGCACGAGGTTCAGGCCGGCGAGGCGTGCGCCGAAACTCGTCACGGGGCGTGTCAGGACGTCTCCCGTGGCGCCCGACTCGACGATCCTGCCGCCCTCGAGGATGAGCACCCGGTCCGCGAGCAGGAAGGCGTCGAGCGGGTCGTGCGTCACGAGAATGGTCGGCCGTTCGGCCAGGACCTCCCGCAGGAGGGTGCGGAGGGCCGGGGCGACGCTGACGTCCAGTGCCGCGAGCGGTTCGTCGAGCAGCAGCAGCGACGGGTCGGCGGCCAGCGCCCGGGCGACGGCGACGCGCTGCGCCTGCCCGCCCGACAGGTGGGCGGGCCTGCGGGAGGCGAGGTCGTCCACGCCGACGCGTTCGAGCCAGTGCCGCGCCGTCGACCGGGCTGCAGACCTGTGCTGCCCGCGGCTCCGTGGCCCGAACGCGACGTTCTCCAGCACCGTGAGGTGGGGGAACAGCAGCGCTTCCTGCGCCAGGAGCGCGACACCGCGGTGGCGTGGCTGGGTCAGGACGCGCCGGCCGGCCCCGACGTCGAAGAGGAGCGTGCCGTCCAGTTCCGCCCGGCCTGCTGCCGGAGCCAGGAGCCCCGCCACCAGGTCGAGCAGGGTCGACTTCCCCGCCCCGTTCGGGCCGAGGACGGCGAGCGTCTCCCCCGGGGCCAACTCGAACGACACGTCGAAGCCCCGTTCCGGGAGGGTCGCCGTGAAGGTGAAGCCCATCAGCGGACCGGATCGCGGTCGTTCGCCGGCCGGATCGACGGCATCGCGCTGCCCCCGAGCGGCCGGACCCGGTGTGCGACGCCGACGACGGCGATGGCCACTGCGACGAGGATGAGCGAGAGGGCGACGGCGGCGTCCGGATCCGTCTCCCGCTGCAGGTAGACCTCCAGCGGGAGCGTCCTCGTGGTGCCTTCGAGGCTGCCCGCGAAGGTCAGTGTGGCCCCGAACTCGCCCAGCGCCCGGGCGAAGGAAAGCACCGTTCCCGACACGAGCGACGGCAGTACGAGGGGCAGTGTGATCCGCCGGAGGACCGTCCAGCGTCCCGCTCCGAGGGTCGCCCCGACGGCCTCGTAGCGGGTGCCGGCCGAGCGCAGTGCCCCTTCGAGGCTGAGGACGAGGAAGGGTAGCGCCACGAAGGACTGCGACATCACGACCGCCGTCGTCGAGAAGGCGATGTCGATGCCCAGCGCGTGGAGGCTGCTGCCGAGCAGTCCGCGCCGCCCGAAGGTGTAGAGCAGGGCGATACCGCCGACCACCGGCGGGAGCACCAGCGGCAGGAGCACGAGCGACCGGACGAGCCGCTGTCCCCGGAACGAGGTCCGGGCGAGGACGAGGGCCATGGGCACGCCGACCACGACACAGAGGAACGCCGCCGTGAGGGAGGTCCTCAAACTGAGCAGGAGCGCCGCCTGCGCGCTGTCCGACGTGACGAGGGGGACGAAGCGGGGCCAGTCGACCCGCAGGGCCAGAGCCACCAGCGGCAGGACGACGAACAGGCCGCCCACGACGGCGATCGCCACCACCCAGCGGGGCAGGCTCGCGCCGCTCACCGCACGTCCTCGCTGCCGGCGGCCGGCGGGTGGAGTCGATGGCGGGCCGGTTCAGGGCGCACCGAAACCAGCCGCCCCGAGCACTGCCCGCCCGTCCGCCCCGAGCACGTAGTCGACGAATGCCTGCGCGGTGGCTGTGTCCTTCCTCCCGGCGAGCGCCGCGATGGGGTAGGTGGTCGTTCCACCGGCTGCCTCGGGAAGGGGGATGCCGAGGACCGCGTCTCCCGCCGCCCGGACGTCCGTGACGTAGACGAGGCCTGCGTCCGCCTCTCCGGAGACCACCTTCCCCAGGACATCGGTGACGGACGACTCCTCGCTGACCGGCGTCAGGTCGACGTCCGCGGCCTCCTCGACCTGCGCCGTCGCTGCACCGCAGGGGACCTGCTGGGCGCAGACGACCGTCTTCACGCCGGGCCGGGCGGCGTCCGCGAGGGACGAGATCCCGGCGGGATTGTCAGACGGGACGGCGAGTTCGAGGGTATTGGTGGCGAACGGGACCGCGTCTGCGGCGAGCAGCTCCGCGCCGGCGACCCGATCCAGGTTCCTCGTGTCGGCGGAGGCGAAGACGTCGGCGGGTGCGCCCTCGGTGATCTGCGTGGCGAGGTCGGACGACCCCGCGAAGGTGAGCGTGACGTCCGCGCCGGGGTGAGCCTCCTCGAACCGCGCAGCCAGGTCGGTGAAGGGCGCCGTGAGGGACGCCGCCGCGAAGACGGTGATGGCGCCGTCGACAGCCTCGCCGGTCCGCTCGGGGCGTCCGTCCGCAGGAGCGCCGCTCCCGCAGCCGGCGGCCAGCACGACGACGGCGGGCGCGGCGAGTGCCAGGAGCCGGAAGCGGGACGGCCGCGTCTTCACGCCCTCCCGCCCGGGGTCTCGACGATGACGGTGGTGGCCTTGACGACCGCGATCGCGACGGACCCCTCGGCGAGCCCGAGGTCGCGGACGGCCTCACTGCTCATCAGGGACACCACCCGGTGCGGCCCGCACTGGAGCTCGACCTGCGCCATCACGGTATCCGTGATGATGTCGGTGACGATACCGACGAACCGGTTCCGCGCGGACCGCCCGATGTCCGACGGATCGCCGGGCAGGACGGCGTTCCGCCGGGCGAGCCGCGCGAGTTCCAGCGCATCGACCACGACCTTGCCGGAGGAGTCCTTCGTGCTCCCGAGGATGCCGCCGTCGATCCAGCGGCGGACGGTGTCGTCGCTGACGCCGAGGAACCGCGCCGCATCGCCCACCCGTATCTGCGTCATGAGAAGGATGCTACTCCCGCAGGTGCGGAAGCGCTCGTTCCCTATCCCTTCTCGAGGAACGCTTCCTTCTCGGGGTTCAGGTAGAGGTCGATCGCGAGCGAGAGCCCCGGGTTGTCGTGCAGGTCGGGATCACCGGCGACGATCTCCTGCGCATCGGCCCGCGCCTTCTCGATGACCTTGCCGTGCTGGGTGATCCTCAGGAAGCGCAGCGCCGAGCGGCCGCCGGACTGCGAGGCCCCGAGGATGTTCCCCTCCCGCCGCAGCTCGAGGTCCTTCTGTGACAGCTCGAATCCGTCGGTCGTGGACGCCACGGCGGACAGCCGCTCGCGGCTCGGGTGCCCGGGTTCCAGTTTCGTGACGAGCAGGCAGGTGCCCGCGTGGCCGCCACGGCCGATCCGGCCCCTCAGCTGGTGGAGCTGGGAGATACCGAAGCGGTCCGCGTCCATGATGACCATGAGCGTCGCGTTCGGCACGTCGACGCCCACTTCGATCACGGTCGTCGCGATCAGCAACTGCACGCTGCCGTCCGCGAAGCGCGCCATCACGTCCGCCTTCTCCTGCGGGTCCATGCGGCCGTGCAGCATGCCGCTCGTGACGCCCTGGAGCTGCGGGATCCCGCCCAGGGACTCGACGAGTCCCACGACACTCGTGAGCTCCTGCTGCCCGCCGGGCTTCCGCTCCGGCGCGGGCTCCCCGTAGAGCGCCTCGGGCGCGTCCTCCTCCGTCTTCCCGTCGTCGCCGATCTTGGGGCACACCACGTACACCTGCCGGCCGGCGGCGATCTCCTCACGCGCCCGCGACCAGACCCGGTCCATCCAGGCGGGATGTTCGGTGAGGCCCACCTCGTGGGTGGCGATGGGGGAACGGCCGGCGGGCAGTTCCGACAGCGTCGAGGTCTCGAGGTCGCCGAACACCGTCATGGCGACGGTTCGCGGGATGGGTGTCGCCGTCATGACCAGGACGTGCGGGGACGTGCGGGCCTTGGTGCGCAGGGAGTCCCGCTGCTCCACGCCGAAGCGGTGCTGCTCGTCCACGACGATCAGGCCGAGGTCGAAGAACTCCACGTTGTCGGACAGGAGGGCATGGGTGCCGATGACGATGCCCGCCTCACCCGACGCCGCGTCGAGGAGCGACTTCTTGCGCTGCGCGGCGGACATCGAACCCGTCAGCAGGACCACGCGCGTGCCGTCCGTGGCACCGCCCAGCATCCCGCCCTCGGCGAGCGGGCCGAGCGTCCTGGTGATGGACTGGAGGTGCTGGGCGGCCAGGACCTCGGTGGGCGCCAGGAGCGCCGCCTGCCCGCCGGCATCGATGACCTGCAGCATGGCCCGCAGCGCCACGAGGGTCTTGCCCGAGCCGACCTCCCCCTGCAGCAGCCGGTTCATCGGGTGGTCGCGGGCAAGGTCCTCCGCGAGTGTCCGGCCGACGTCGAGCTGGCCCTGCGTGAGGGTGAAGGGCAGCCGCGCATCGAACTGGTCGAGCAGGCCTCCGCCGTGCGGCGGCCGTGCCGTCGCTTCCTCCCGGGCCGCGAGCGCGCGGCGCCGCGCGAGGGCAGCCTGCAGGACGAACGCCTCCTGGTACCGGAAGCGGTGCTGGGCGCGGTAGGCGTCCTCGACCTGCAGCGGCCGGTGCACGAGTTCGTAGGCCGAGGCGAGGCTCAGGAGCTTGTCGCGCCGGGCGATCGACGCCGGGACGGGATCGTCGAAGTCCGAGAGCCGCAGCGTGTTGAGGATGATCCCGACCGCGGTCGCGATCTGGTCGCTGCCGAGCTTCTCCACCGCCGGGTAGACCGGGATGGGCCGGTGGACGTCCTCGGGGTCGTCGCCCTCGTCGAGGAGGGCGTACCGCGGATTGGTGAGTGAGAGCCTCCCGCGGTACACCGTCACCTTGCCCGAGAACATGGCACGGACACCAGGCTTCAAGTCACGGGCGGCAGCGAATCCGTTGAAGAACGTCAGGTTCATCCCGCCGAGCCGGCCGTCGGCGTCGTCGGTGATCACCACCTCGAGCAGCATCCCCTTGCGCGTGTGCATCCTCCGCGACGCGGCGGACTGCACGCGCGCGATCAGCGTCACCTCCTCGTCCACCGGGACGTCCGCGATGGGCGTCAGCTCTCCCCGCTTCAGGTAGGTGCGGGGGAAGTGGTTGAGCAGCTGGCCCACGGTGGTGATACCGAAATGCTTCGCGAGCTGCTTGGCGACCGGCCCGAGGTGCCGGTCGAGCGGTGCGTCGAGCTCCGATGCGGTCGCCGACCGCGCCGCGTCAGGAGTCACCGGCCTCGGCTCCTACGGCGGGGGCGGCGAGCTGCGTCACCGAGATGTTGACGGGCGTGCCTGCAGCGTGGATGAGGGCGAGGGCAGGACCGGGGTCCGGGACGTGCACGTGGACGCGCCAGCGGTAGCCCTCCTCCACCGCCGTCACGGCACTCATGATGACCGAATCGCCCAGCTCGTCGAGGTGCAGGCGGAGCGTCGCGGCATCCAGCGGGCTCAGGTTGATCGTGCACATGACCTCCACACCCTCGGCGTCGCCGCCGTCGTGGATGTGCGGTGCCTGGATGTCGTAGCCGTGGAGCCCGTCGAGCAGCTCGTCCTGCAGCTCCTCGCCGAGCGCGGCCGCGCGGAGCGCATCGAGGACCAGCAGGAAACCGACGCCGCCGGCATCGACCACCTCCGCGCGGGTGAGCGGACCGAGCTGGCTCTCGGTACGCACGACCGCCAGCAGCGCGTGCTGCACACAGCCCCTCAGGGCCAGCGCGAGCGCGTGGTTGCTGTCATCGCCCGCGTGTCCTGACGCAGCCTCGGCGGCACCCCGCGCGCTCGACTCCAGGACCGAGAGCATGGTGCCGGGCACGGGATCGCTGAGCGCCGACCAGCTGCGGATCTGCGCGCGATGCAGCGCGGACGCCAGGAGCGTGCACGTCAGGCGGGTGGCCCCGTGCAGCGGCTCGGCGAACGCCGCGAGGAAGACGGCGAAGAGGGTGCCGGAGTTGCCGCGGGCATCCTCCATGGCGGCCCTGCCCGCGATGGCGAGCAGCTCCCCGAGGTCCGAGGTCTCGGCCTCGTGGGCTGCATGCGCCGCGGATCGGACGGTCTGGTAGAGGTTGGTGCCGGTGTCGCCGTCGGCCACGGGGAAGATGTTGATGGCATTGAGGCGGTCACTGTGGTTGCCGAGGGACTCTTCGGCCTTGCTCAACCAGCGCTTCATCGCAACTGCGTTCGCGGTGATTTTAGTCTGCAAAGTGATCCCATCCCCCGAGGGCAGTCGCCTGTGACGCCAGTGTCACCTGCGGCGTGCCCGGCACTACCGAGCCTACCGCAGTGAACCCGGGTGGCAGCAGGGCGTCCTGCGGGAAGGTGGCGAGGAGCCCGTGGTCCTCGCCGCCGCCGAGCACCCAGACCATCGGGTCGACGCCCAGCAGATGGGCGGCCGGGAGCAGCGGATCGGCGTACCGGCGCAGGAGGGAGGGGTCGAGGTCGAGCCGGACCCCGCTCGCGGTCGCGATCCGGCCGGCGTCACGGACCAGGCCGTCGGAGATGTCAAGCATCGCGCTCGCGCCAGCAGCCGCGGCCGCAGGACCGGCAGCCAGCGGCGGGTAGGGACGCAGCTGGGCGGCGACGAGCTCCTCCCCCGGCGAGCCGAAGTCCTCGACGGGGCGGCCGTCCTCCAGGATGGCCAGGCCCGCTGCGGCGCGTCCCAGCGTTCCGGCCACGGCGACGGTATGACCGGCCCGCGCTCCGGAGCGCAGGACCGGGGCCCGGCCGTCGAGCGTTCCCGTGACCGCCGCGGTGATCACGAGCTGTCCGCCACCCCCGAGGTCGCCGCCGACGACGGAGCATCCGGTGGCACCGAGTCCACGAATGGCGGCGGTGAGTCCGCGCGCGCAGTCCTCGACCCAGTCCACGGGTGTCTGTGGCGGAAGGGTCAGGCTCACCACCAGGGCGGTCGCCGTGCCGCCCATCGCGTTGATGTCGCTCAGGTTCTGGGCAGCGGACTTCCAGCCGACGTCGTAGCCGCTGGTCCGGAAACCGTTGACCCGGACCAGCCGGAAGTCGTGGTCCTCGACGAGGGTGTCCACGGACACCACGACCGGCCCGCCGTGGTCGGCCAGCACCGCGGCATCATCACCCGGGCCGACCACCGTGCCGGTGGCCGGGCCGAGCAGCGGGAAGATCCGGGCGAGGAGCTCGCCCTCACTCAGGTCGCTGACAGCGGGGCGCTGCGAGGTCTCGGTCATGATGCCTACCGTACGGTGCGCGGCCGACACTGCGGTCCGGGACGGCCGGGCCGGCTCACGCCGTCGTCAGCGCCGCGACGTAGGCGGAGAGCCGGTCGGCCGACGAGGCGGGTGCGAAGCCCGTCGCCTTGAGCTTCGTGAGGTCGAGTGTGCTCCGGAGCGGGCGAGGGGCGGCTTCCTTCCCCGCGAAGTACGTCTCCGTGCTCACACCGGTGACGTCCGCGCGGTCCCTGCCGCAGAGGGCGTACACGTCCGCGGCGATCTCCGCCCAGCTCTGCGCATCGCCGTCGTTCGTGACGTTGTAGGTGCCGAACGGAGCTCCCGTGCCCAGGAGGTGCAGTATCGCCGCGGCGATGTCCTCCGTGAAGGTGAGGCGTCCGATCTGGTCGTCGACGACGCTCGGCGAGATGCCGCGGCCCGCGAGGCCGGCCATTGTCCGCACGAAGTTGTTGCCCTCGCCGATCACCCAGCTCGTGCGCAGGATGTAGTTGCGGGGCACCGTGGCGACGAGCGCGTCCCCCGCGGCCTTGGTCTGTCCGTAGACGCCGAGCGGGCTGACGGGTTCGGCCTCGTCGTGGAGTTCCCGCGACCCGTCGAAGACGTAGTCGCTGGAGATGTGGACCAGGGTCAGGCGGTGGGCATTCGCCACCCGGGCGAGGGCGGCGACGCCGGCGACGTTGACGGCCCAGGCGGCCGCGCGGCCCTCGGGTGTCTCCGCGGCGTCGACCGCGGTGTAGGCCGCGGCGTTGATGATCGTGTCGTAGGACGCCCAGGGCCGTGCGTCGTCGAGGGCCCCGCCGAGCAGGTCGAGTTCGGCGCGCCCGGCGAATTCGACGGAGGGGTGGCCGGCGAGGGCGATGCGCAGCGCCTTGCCGAGCTGGCCGTCGGCCCCCACGACGAGCGTCCGGCGCGGAGCGAGGGGTGCCACGTCGGCGAGCCGCGGGTGGTTCCGGTCCTTCTCGGACAATTCCGCGTCGGCGAGCGGGATGGGCCAGTCGATGGCGGCCGTCTCGTCGGCGAGGTTGAGGAACACGTACTGGTCCTGCGCATCGGCGGACCAGTGGTCGTTGACGAGGTAGGTGTAGGCGGTGCCGTCCTCGAGGGTCTGGAAGGCGTTGCCGACTCCGCGCGGGATGAAGATCGCCGTCGACGGATCGAGCTCGGCCGTGAAGACGGCACCGAAGGACGGCCCCTCGCGGAGGTCCACCCACGCCCCGAACACGCGTCCCGTGGCGATGGAGATGAACTTGTCCCAGGGCTCGGCGTGGATGCCGCGCGTGGTGCCGGCGGTCTCGTTGAAGGAGATGTTGTTCTGCACGGGACCGAAGTCGGCGAGGCCGGCGGCGGTCATCTTGGCCCGCTGCCAGTTCTCCTTGAACCAGCCGCGGTTGTCACCGTGGACGGGGAGGTCGAAGAGGACGACGCCGGGGATCGGCGTCTCGCGGGCGGCGAGGGGCTTCGAGAAAGCGGGTCCCATGGCCTTACTGCCCCAGCTCGGTGTACTTGGACTCGGTGACGGCCTTCTGCGGGCGCCACCAGTCCTCGTTGTCCCGGTACCAGGCGATGGTGTCGCGCAGGCCCTGCTCGAAGTGGTGGAACTCGGGGGTCCAGCCGAGTTCGGTGCGCAGTTTGGTGGAGTCGATGGCGTAGCGCAGATCGTGTCCGGCGCGGTCCACCACGTGGTCGTAGGCGTCGGCGGGCTGACCCATCTCCGTGAGGATGAGTTCGACGACGTCCTTGTTGTTCCGCTCGCCGTCCGCGCCGATCAGGTAGGTCTGCCCGATCTCGCCCGTGGTGAGGATCGTCCACACCGCCGACGAGTGGTCGTTCGCGTGGATCCAGTCCCGCACGTTCAGGCCCTCCCCGTAGAGCTTGGGGCGGACGCCGTCGATCACGTTGGTGATCTGGCGGGGGATGAACTTCTCGACGTGCTGGTACGGCCCGTAGTTGTTGGAGCAGTTGCTGATGGTCGCCTGGACGCCGAAGGAGCGGACCCAGGCCCGTACGAGCAGGTCCGACCCTGCCTTCGTGGACGAGTAGGGGCTCGACGGGTTGTAGGGCGTGTCCTCGGTGAAGCGCGCCGGGTCGTCGAGTTCGAGGTCGCCGTAGACCTCGTCGGTGCTGATGTGGTGGAACCGCTTCCCGTACCGGCGCGCCGCCTCGAGCAGCGTGTAGGTGCCGATGATGTTCGTATCGAGGAAGGGACGCGGGTCGTGCAGCGAATTGTCGTTGTGCGACTCGGCCGCATAGTGCACGACGGCGTCGGCGCGCTCGGTGAGCGGATCGACGACGGCGGCGTCGGCGATGTCCCCGACGACCAGTTCGAAGCGGTCGCCGGGCAGCCCCTCGAGCGAGGCATGGTTGCCGGCGTAGGTCATCTTGTCGAGGACCGTGACGGAGGTGTCCGTGTGCTCCATCAGGTAGTGGACGAAATTGGACCCGATAAAGCCGGCGCCGCCGGTCACCAAGAGATTCTTCACGTCCTGCACTTTACCGGGCGGAACCGGCACTGCCGGAGCGGGGCGCGGCCGGGCCCTGGTTTGCGCAGCGACGGAGGCGCCCGTCCGGTACCAGGACGGGCGCTCCCCGTGCCTCAGGACTGGTGCCGGCCCCGCCGTCGGACGGCGAGGACCGCGACGACGCCGAGCGCGACCGCGAGGATCCCCGCGCCGATCCACGCCGCCGGGGCCGGGGACGAGGTCCGTGCCTCCTGCACCGCCTGCGCCGTGCTGCTGGCGGTGGGCGTGCCGGAGCGGCTCGCCCGCGGGGTCGCGCTCGTCGAGGACGTCTCCGCCGGGGGCACCGGGGCGGCGGGCGCCTCGGTGGCCGGGGCGGGCGTACCGGAGGGCGACGCGGAGGCGGAGGCCGTCGCCGAGGCCGTTGCCGTCGCTGGTGCCGTTGCTGGTGCCGTTGCTGGTGCCGGTGCTGTTGGTGACGGGGTCGGCGTCGTCCCCCCTGGGCCCGGAGCCGGAGCGGCGATCTCGCCGTCGACCTCTCCAACCTCGCCCGTGACCTCGTCGTAGCGCAGGTTCGTGTAGATGAGGGTGTCGGCGAACAGGAGGTTTCCGGTTCCGGGCTCGATCAGGTACCCGGTGGCAGGGTGGACCAGGAACCCGGTGCGGGCGTTGATGGCGAAACCGGTCTCCGGGTCGATACCCGACGTCGCCGTCGGGTCGGCAGCGGGTGGAGCCGGTTCGCCGAAGGTGGCGGCCGGCTGCGGCTGCTGTGCCACCGCGGGTTGCTGCTCGGTCATGGCGGGCAGGACCGGGGCCGGCTCGGGTTCGACCGCAGAGGCGGCCATCGGTGCGGCGAGTACCGCACCCGCGAGGAGGGCGGCAGCGGCCCCGGACAGAATCCTGGTACTGGCGGTTGTCGGGGTACGGCGGTGGGGCGCGTTCATGTTTCCTCGGCTCGGGCTCTCGCCCCCGGCAGGCTGGAAGGCATCGCGCGGGGTGCGGGTGGAACAGCAGCCTGAGACCGGCTGCGGCTCTCGAATCCTACTGTCGGCCGTATTCCCCGCCCTGCTTTCCGGGAAGGACGACTCCGTCGTGTCGCCGCGGTGCACGGGCCACCTACTAGGCTGGAGCCATGCCTGCCCTCCCCCGTGTCGGAACCCGCCTGGTGCCCGCGGCGGTGCTGCTTCTCGCGCTGTCCGGCTGTGCCTCCGCGGTGGATGTAGACCCCGCCGGTGATGCCGCGAACGCCCGGTGCGCCGACGTGATGATCGCCCTGCCACCGACGGTCGCCGAGAACGATCAGCGTGAGACGACCAGCCAGGCGACGTCCGCCTGGGGGGATCCCTCGAAAGTGGTCCTGCGCTGCGGGGTGACCGTTCCCGGACCCACCACCGACCCCTGCGTGACCGTGAACGACGTCGACTGGGTGGTCCGCGAGGGGGACCCGGCCTGGACCGCCACCACCTACGGGCGCGACCCCGCCGTCGAGGTCCTCTTCGACCCGGACGAGGTCGCATCGAGCACCGTCCTCGTGGAACTCGGGGACGCCGTGTCGCGGATCGGGCAGACGCGGGCGTGCGTGGGACTGTCCGACGCGACCCCCGTACCCTCGGGCGGCTGACACCGTCCCGCCCAGCCACGCCGGCACGGGCCATCCCGACCGCATCAACCAGCAGCCGGACCGGCACCGAGCCATCCCGACCGCACCAACCACCAGGAGGAAACGTGAAAGCCGAGCAAATCTCCGACGTCTGCACCTTCCACGGCGAAGGCCCGTACTGGGACCCGCGCCGCGGCGAGCTCCTGCTGGTCGACATGATGGAGGGTGATGTCCTGGTCCGCCACGAGGACGGCAGCATCGACCGCCACGACGTGCACCCGCGGCTCGCGGGCGTGATCCGGGGCCGGGAGTCGGGCGGCTACGTGGTCGGGGTCGAGCGGGGATTCCTGTTCGCCGACGACGGCTTCTCCGTCCTCGAGCAGGGACCGGAGGCCTTCAGCGACGCGGCCGTGCGCATGAACGACGGCGGCTGCGACCCGGCCGGACGCTTCCTCTGCGGATCGATGGGCTGGGAGGGCGGCTTCGGTATGGGCACCCTCTACTCCCTGGGCACGGACCTCTCGGTGTCCACCGTGCTGACCGGAGCCACCATCTCGAACGGCCTCCACTTCTCCCCGTCCGGCGAGACCGCGTTCTTCAGCGACACCCCCACGGGGAGGATCGACGCCCTCGGGTACGACGTGGGGACCGGGCGGTTCACCGATCGCCGCACGTTCGCCGTCGTCGAGCCCGCGCTCGGCATGCCCGACGGCATGGCCGTCGACGCGGAGGGCGGTATCTGGACCGCGCTCTACGGGGGCGGGGCCGTCGCCCGCTACGACGCCTCGGGCAGGCTCTCGGAGCACATCCCGCTGCCCGTCACGAACGTGACCGCGTGCGCCTTCGGCGGAACGGACCTGGGGACGCTCTTCATCACCACCACGCAGGAGAACATCCCGGAAGGGTCGGAGCCGACAGCGGGCGCCCTGTTCGCCGTCGAGCCCGGAGTTGCCGGCGCCCCCCTGCCGATGTTCAGGGGGTAGATGGTCAGGGGGTAGCGCACCGGCATTCCCCGGACGACCACTGTCAGGCGTCCGGGGAATGCCCGAGAGTCCTTCGTCGCCGGTCCGGCCGCGGATGGGGCCGGCGGGACGTCAGAGGATCGGCTTCCCTCCGGTGACCGCGATGCGCGCGCCCGAGACGTAGCTGGCCTCGTCGGACGCCAGCAGGACGTAGACCGCCGCAAGTTCAGCGGGCTGGCCGGCCCGCTGCAGGGGGACCTGCTGGCCGAAGCTCTCCACCTCGTCCTCCGGCATCGTGGCCGGGATGAGCGGGGTCCAGATCGGACCGGGCGCCACGGAATTCGCCCGGATGCCGCGTTCCGCGAGGAGCTGGGCCATCGACGCCGTCATGTTCGCGATGCCGGCCTTCGTCGCCGAGTAGGGCAGCAGGGTGGGCACGGGGTTGTCAGAATTCACCGAGCTCGAGCCGATGATGGACCCGCCCGGCGGCATGACGGGCAGGACCGCCTTCGTGAGGTGGAAGAACGCGCTGAGGTTGATCGCCAGGGTGCGGTCCCACTCCTCGTCCGGAATCTCCTCGATGGTCTCGTGCGTCATCTGGAAGGCGGCATTGCTGACGAGGATGTCCACCTTCCCGAACTCCTGGACGGCCTTGTCGATCACGGCCCGGCACGTCGCAGGATCGGCGAGGTCACCCGGGAACAGGACAGCCTTGCGCCCGGCCTCCTCCACCCACCGGGCCGTCTCCCGGGCGTCCTCGTCCTCGTTCAGGTAACTGATGAGGACGTCGGCACCCTCCCGTGCATAGGCGATGGCGACAGCCCGGCCGATGCCGCTGTCACCGCCCGTGATGACCGCCTTCTTGCCGGCGAGTCGTCCCGACCCGCGGTAGGACTGCTCTCCGTGGTCCGGGGTGGGCTCCATGGCACCGGTTGTTCCGGGCGGTTCCTGCTGCTGCGCTGGCTGGCTCACTGTTCCTCCTCGTGTCTACGGGCAATTCCGCCCGCCGGTTCCTTGCACCCTCACCGTAAGCACGCTTAGTAATTGAAGGGAAGCGGCCAGCCGGTCCGGAAACACGTTGCACAAGGAGGACACCCGCCGTCCATGCAGTACGCAGCCGAATACATCCTGCCGTTGAAGTGGAACGGCGCGGGGCCCGTGACGGAACTGGCGCACTACCTGCGCGACCTCGTCCGCTGGATCGACGTCACCGTGGTGGACGGCTCCGACGAGCCCTCCTTCGACCGGCATTCCCGTGCCTTCCCGCCGGAGGTCCGCCATCTCCGGCCCGATCCGGACCTCGTCCGCCGGGGCGGCAACGGGAAGGTGCACGGCGTGCTGACGGGGCTCGCCGCGGCGCGGCACGAGCTCGTCGTGATCGCGGACGACGACGTCCGGTACCGGCGCCCCGAGCTCCAGTGGGTCCTCGAGCTCCTCGAGGAGTCCGATCTCGTGCGTCCGCAGAACTACTTCGCCCGGCTGCCGTGGCACGCCCGGTGGGACACGGGCCGCACACTGCTCAACAGGGCGTTCTCCTCCGACTATCCGGGTACGCTCGGCGTCCGCCGGAGCACGCTCCTCGCGGCGGGCGGCTACTGCGCCGACGCCCTCTTCGAGAACCTCGAGCTCATCCGCACCGTGAAGGCGGCCGGTGGTGTCGAGGCCCGCGCCGACGACCTCTTCGTGGCACGACTCCCCTGCTCCTCCCGGCACTTCGCCCGGCAGCGGGTCCGTCAGGCCTATGACAGCTTCGCGCAGCCCGGACGGCTCGCCGTCGAACTCGGCCTGCTGCCCGCGGTCCTCCTGGCCCGACCTGCCCCGCGCCACCTCGCGCTGGCAGGACTGGCGGTCGTCGCCGTCGCCGAGGTGGGCCGGCGACGGCGGGGCGGACGCCACGTCTTCGGGCCCACGGCCGCCCTGTGGGCACCGGCCTGGCTCCTGGAACGCGCCGTCTGCAGCTGGCTCGCCGTCGCGAGCAGGGCACGTGGGGGCGTGCGGTACGCAGGCGGCAGGATGCTCCTCGCAGCGCACCCGGAGCGGTACCTGCGCGCGCAGCTCGAGCAGCGCGGCGTCGGCGGCGTGGTGCCGGCAGGGGCCACCTCTCCCCCGGCGGCGCCCACGCGGGGTCCCTCGGGAAAGTAAGTAGACTGATGGCTCATGCTGGCCACGACCGATAGGAACCGACATGGCAGACACACTGGGAAGCCCCAACGCGGAGCCCGAGGGCGGATTCGAGCGGGATCCCGAGGACTGGGTGACCGGCGACGAGCCCATGACCGACGCGCAGCGGAGCTACCTCGACACGCTGGCACGGGAAGCGGGAGAAGAGATCCCGGCGGACATCACCAAGGCGGAGGCCTCGGAGCACATCGACCGCCTGCAGAAGAAGAGCAAGAGGCTCGGCGGGGACTCGTAGGGACGCCTCCTGCGTCCCACCGGGGCGGGATGCCCGGGATGCTGCGGCATTCCCGCCCTGGGCGGGAGGCGGCCGGTGTGTCCGGGCGCCGGGCCGGTGCCGGCCCGGTGGAGACTGGGCGCGGACTCGGTGAAGAACCCGGCAGGCTCAGCGCACGGCGGCGAAGTTGAACTCGGTGCAGATGTCCTGGCCGAAGACGAATCGGCGGACGGGAGCCGTCCGGGCCTCCGCCAGCGCATCCGACCCGGAGAACCGGATACCGGGGACGCCGTCGCCCACCAGCACCGGAGCGGTGGTCAGGTACAGCCGGTCGAGCAGGCCCGCCTCCAGGAAGCGCGAGACGGTGTTGCCGCCTCCCTCCACCAGCACTTTCCACAGGTCCCGCGCCTGCAGGATGTCGAGGACGCGCCGCGGCGCGAAATCGTCCGCGGCCAGCCTCACCACCTCAACCGAGGCGGGCAGGGCCGCGGGCACCTCCGCATCGTGCCCCACGATCCAGAGGGTCGGCACGCCGTCGTCGGCCAGGACGCGTGCGTCGACGCCCACCCGCGCGGCGGCGTCGAGCACCACGCGGACGGGGCTGCTGCCCGGCACGTCCTCGACGGCGAGCGAGCAGTCCTCGGTGAGCACGGTGGACGCACCGACGACGACGGCGTCCACGAGGGCGCGCAGCCGCTGGAGGTGCCCGTGGTCGCCGCGGTCCTCGTGGAAGCCTGAGTCGCCGGAGCGCGACGCGATGAACCCGTCCAGGCTCTGGCGCAGCTGCCCGACGACGATCTGTCCTGACGCGCCGGCCAGGTAGCCGTACCGGTGCGCGAGCTCCTCCGCCTCGCCCGGAGCGGGCGCTGCAGGGACGACGCCGTCGAGCAGGTCGCTCCAGGCGTCGGCCGAGGGGGCCTCGTCGTGCCGCATCCGTGCACGCTTGGTCGCGAGGTATCCCGCGTTCTCGGAGCGCTCGGACACGGGCAGTCCGCGGCGCTCGACGACCGCGATGCCGAGGTCCTCCAGCGCTTCCTCCTTGGCGGGATTGCCGGAGAGCAGGCGGACGGCGCCGATACCGAGGTCCTGCAGGATCTCCGCGGCCTGGTCGTAGCGCCGGGCATCGACGGGAAGCCCGAGGGCGGTGTTCGCATCGACCGTGTCCACGCCCCGGTCCTGCAGGGCGTACGCCTTGAGCTTGTCGAGCAGGCCGATGCCCCGGCCCTCGTGTCCCCGCACATAGACCACGGCGCCGCGGCCCTCCTCGGAGATGGCGGCGAGCGCGGCATCGAGCTGTTCCCCGCAGTCGCAGCGCCAGGACCCGAAGGCGTCACCCGTGAGGCACTCGCTGTGGACGCGGACCAGTGGAGCTGCATCCGCGGCGTGGGCGCCGTCGTGGATCCCCTGCGCGAGCGCGACGTGTTCGGTCCCCTCGCCGTCGCGGTAGCCGATCATGCGGAACGTGCCGTACCGGGTGGGGAGGACGGTCTCCGCGACCCTCTCGACCGTGGCCGGCACGGAGGCGGACTCAAGCTGGGTGGACTGGGTCATGCATCAACCTTAGGAGCGTGGTGGGACGACGCGAAAACGCGTGTCGTAGGAGTCAACAGGACGGGGGGACCATTTATTGCGGCACCCGGTCCGGACGGCCTACGCCTGCCGCGGCGCGTTCGAGGACCTCGCGGACGGCGAGGACGGCGGGCCGGCGCGCACCGGCCCGCCGCGCCGAGGTGAAGATGGACCGGCGGGGGTTCTCGTCGAGGTCGAACAGCTGCACGGGTACGTTGCGGCCGGTCCACACGAGGTCCGGCATGAGGGCGACGGCGTTGCCTGACTCGATCAGTCGGATCTGCGCCTGGAGGTCCGCCGTCTCGTACCGGACGTCGGGCTCGAAGCCGGCGAGCCGGCACGCCTGCTCCGCCCAGTGCCGGGAGGCCGATCCCCGGGGCTCCATCACCCAGGCCGCTCCCGCCGCCCCGGCGACCGAGGAGATCCCGGCGGCGGGTCCGACCAGCGGAACGGCGAGGCGGATCGCATCCTCCGTCAGCGGCACCTGGTCGAGTTCCGGGTGGCGGGGAGCCGCGTGGCCCGGGTACTGCTCGGCGATCACGAGGTCGAAGTCCCGCGCGAACGTCTCGTACAGGGCCGTCTCGGGCTCCCGCTGCACCATCTCCACGCGGACGTCGGGATAGTCGCGGGTCATGGCCGTCAGGGCATCGGGCATGAGCGCCAGGGCAGCCGACTGGAAGACCGCCACACGGACGGTGCCGGACACCGTGGTGAGGGAGGCCGCCAGGTCGGCTTCCGCCCGTTCCAGCGTCTCGAGCAGTTCGGCGGTGTGCGCGACCAGCACGTCGGCCTGTGCCGTGAGGACCACCCGCCGCCCGGTCTTCCGCAGCAGCTCCACGCCCACTTCCTTCTCGAGCAGGGCAAGCTGCTGGGACACGGAGGAGGGGCTGTAGCTGAGGGCGGCGGCCACATCGGCGAGGGTTCCGCGGATCTTGAGTTCGCGGAGCAGACGCAGTCTGCGCAGGTCGAGCACGGGGCCTCCCAGTTCGGTTCTACTGATGAATACCCTTCGGTAATCATCGCTTTTCCTAATCCTACGGCCGGGCAGATACTGGACGTGAAGTAGCTGCTTCATCCTGTGCCCGGCGGAAGCCGTCGAACCGAAAGCCGTTGCCATGACAACCCAGATCCCGCCCCTCGAGGGCCTCGCCGACACCCCGGCGCTCCACGACGCTCGCCCCACCCCTTACCCGGGGTCGGACCGCGCCCCCGAATTCTCCGCTCCTGAATTCTCCGCCGGTCCCGGCGGGACGACGGACATCCCCGCGGCACTGCCGGACGCCACTGTCGCCCTCGTCCGGCGCTGGCTGACCGAGGCATCGAAGGTACCGGTGGACTCCTCGGCCAAGCAGCTCGCGGGCGTCCTCAAGGATCCCAACGGGCTCGCCTTCACGGTGGGCTTCGTCGACGGCGTCATCCGCCCCGAAGATCTCTCGGTCGCAGCCCGCAACCTCGGGGCCATCGCTCCGAAGGTCCCCGGCTTCCTCCCCTGGTACATGCGCTCGGCCGTGAAGGTCGGCGCCGCCGTCGCCCCCGTGCTGCCGCAGGTCGTCATCCCCATCGCCCGCCGCGTCCTCCGGGAGATGGTGGGGCACCTCATCATCGACGCCTCCGACGCCAGGCTCGGGCGGTCCATCAGCAAGATCAGGCGCGAGGGTATCCGGCTCAACGTGAACCTGCTCGGCGAGGCCGTCCTCGGTGAACACGAGGCCGAACGGCGGCTCGAAGGCACGGTCCGGCTCCTCGAGCGCCCGGACGTCGACTACGTCTCCATCAAGGTGTCCTCCACCGTCGCCCCGCACCCCGCGTGGGCCTTCGAGGAGGCCGTGGAGCACGTCGCCGAGAAACTCGCACCCCTCTACGCACTCGCCGCCCGGTCCGAGAAGCCGAAGTTCATCAACCTCGACATGGAGGAATACAAGGACCTCGACCTCACGATCGCCGTGTTCATGGCGATCCTCGACCGGCCCGAATTCACGGACCTCGAGGCCGGGATCGTGCTGCAGGCCTATCTTCCCGACTCCCTCGCAGCGATGATCCGGCTGCAGGAGTGGGCGGCAGCCCGGCGCGCCAGGGGCGGTGCCGGGATCAAGGTCCGCGTGGTCAAGGGCGCCAACCTCCCGATGGAACACGTCGAGGCCTCCCTCCACGACTGGCCGCTCGCCACCTGGGGCTCGAAGCAGGACTCGGACACGCACTACAAGCGCGTCCTCAACTACGCCCTGCAGCCCGGGCGCGTCGACAACGTGCGCATCGGCGTCGCGGGCCACAACCTCTTCGACCTCGCGTTCGCCTGGCTCCTCGCCGGCGAGCGCGGCGTACGCTCCGGCATCGAGTTCGAGATGCTCCTCGGGATGGCGCAGGGCCAGGCCGAGGCCGTCAAGCGCGACGTCGGGTCGCTGCTGCTCTACACACCCGTGGTGCACCCGGGCGAGTTCGACGTCGCCATCGCCTATCTGATCCGCCGCCTCGAGGAGGGCGCGAGCCAGGACAACTTCATGTCGGCGGTGTTCGAGCTGTCCGAGAACGAGGCGCTGTTCGAGCGCGAGAAGAACCGCTTCCTCGCGTCGCTGGCAGCGCTCGACACCTCCATCCCGGCCCCGAACCGCCGGCAGGACCGCACGCTCCCGGAACCGGCCCACCCCGGGTCCGGATTCACCAACACCCCGGACACCGACCCGTCCCTCCCGGCCAACCGGGCCTGGGGCCGGGCGATCCTCGAGCGCGTGGCCACCTCCGAGCTGGGCAACGACGTCGTCGCCGCCACCACGCTCACCCGCGCCGAGGACCTCGAGGACACCATCGCCGGCGCGGTCGCCGCGGCATCCTCCTGGGGTTCCCTCACGGGCGCCGAGCGCGCAGCCGTCCTCCACCGCGCGGGCGACGCGCTCGAGGCACGCCGCGCCGACCTCATGGAGGTCATGGCAGCCGAGACCGGGAAGACGCTCGACCAGGCGGATCCCGAGATCTCCGAAGCCGTGGACTTCGCCCACTACTACGCCGAGCGCGCCCGTGAGCTCGACGACGTGGACGGCGCCTCGTTCTCCCCGGTCCGCCTCACGGTGGTGACACCGCCGTGGAACTTCCCGGTGGCGATCCCCGCGGGTTCGACCCTCGCTGCCCTCGCCGCCGGCTCGTCGGTGATCATCAAGCCGGCCTCGCAGGCGCGACGCTCCGGTTCCGTCATGATCGAGGCACTCTGGGCCGCGGGCGTGCCGCGCGAGGTCCTGCGCCTCGTCCAGGTCGACGAGCGCGACCTCGGGCGCCGGCTCATCTCCGATCCCCGGGTGGACCGCGTGATCCTCACCGGCGGCTACGAGACCGCGGAGCTCTTCCGCTCGTTCCGCACCGATCTGCCGCTGCTGGCCGAGACGTCCGGCAAGAACGCGATCATCGTGACACCGAGCGCGGACCTCGACCTCGCCGCGAAGGACGTCGCGCAGTCCGCCTTCGGGCACGCCGGCCAGAAGTGCTCGGCAGCTTCCCTGGTCATCCTCGTGGGCAGCGTGGGCACGTCGCAGCGCTTCCGCAACCAGCTCCTCGACGCGGTGACCTCGCTGTCCGTCGGTTACCCGTCGGACCCCTCCACGCAGATGGGCCCCGTCATCGAGCCCGCCGCGGGCAAGCTCCTCGACGGGCTGACGAAACTCGGGGACGGTGAGTCCTGGCTCGTGGAGCCGCAGCGGCTCGACGATTCGGGCCGCCTGTGGAGCCCGGGCGTGCGCGACGGGGTGAAGCGTGGATCGACCTACCACCTGACCGAGTACTTCGGCCCGATCCTCGGCATCATGACCGCGCCGACACTCGAGGACGCCATCGTCCTGCAGAACGACATCGACTACGGCCTCACCTCCGGTATCCACTCCCTCGACAGCCGTGAGATCGCCACCTGGATCGACGGCGTGCAGGCCGGCAACCTCTACGTCAACCGGGGCATCACCGGCGCCATCGTGCAGCGCCAGCCCTTCGGAGGCTGGAAGAAGTCCGCCGTCGGGGCGGGCACCAAGGCGGGGGGCCCCAACTACCTCGTGGGACTCGGAACCTGGTCCCCCCGGGAATCGGCAGCCCAGGGTGCGCCCCTGCCCGCCGTGGCTCCGCTGCTGTCCGCTGCGCACTCGGCGGGCCTGCCCGCAGCAGACATCGCCCGGCTGGGCCGCGCAGCGGCATCGGACGCCGCGGCCTGGAACGGTGAGTTCGGCCAGGTGAAGGACGTCTCCGCGCTCTCGGCCGAACGCAACCTCTTCCGCTACATGGCCCACCCCGTGACGGTGCGCCTCGCAGAAGGCGCTTCCGTCGCCGATCTCGTCCGTGTCCTCCTCGCGGCGAAGGCGGCCGGCGCCCCGGTAGCGGTCTCCAGCGCCGTGGAGCTCCCGGCGGCGCTCCGTGCGGTCGTCCAGGAACAGGCCGAGACCGTCACCATCGAGGACGACGGCGCATGGCTGGCACGGGCCGCAGCGCTTCCCGTCCGGCGCGTCCGGCTCATCGGCGGGGACCTGTCCGCGCTGGCAGCCGCGACCGGCGGACGACCCGACCTCGCGATCTACGCACAGCCCGTCACCGAATCGGGCCGGGTGGAGCTGCTCCCGTTCCTGCAGGAGCAGGCCATCAGCATCACGGCGCACCGCTTCGGCACACCCAATGCGCTGACGGAGGGTATCGTCTAGCCGCGGACCGACCGGCGCCCGAAGACACGGACGGCACCGAACGCACGGCAGCCCTCTGGCACAATCGATCCGGAGAGCACCATGCTGCCGCCGGGCGGCCGGAAGGATCGCGCCACCGATGAACAACCGCAGCACCACCCCGAAGACCCGGGATCCCCAGCTCCGAGCGTGGATCCCGGGTCTTCTGGTGCTGGCGGCCGGCGTCGCCGGTGCCATGGTTCTGGCCGGCCTCCAGACGGTCCTCGGGGCCCTCGTGATCGCCCTGATCCTCGGGATCCTGCTAGGCAATTCCGGCCTCTACACGGCGACGCTCCGCACGGGCATCGGCGGTGGGACGAAGCGCCTGCTGCGCGCCGGCGTCGTCCTGCTCGGGCTCCAGCTCGCCCTGCCGGATATCCTCGCCCTGGGCCCGCAGGTCCTCCTGCTCATCCTCGCGTGTGTCGCCGGAAGCTTCTACGCCACGCTCTGGCTCGGCCAGCGCCTCGGGCTGAGCCGGGCCGGGGCGCTCCTGATGGCAGCGGGCTTCTCGATCTGCGGCGCGTCCGCTGTCGCCGGGATGCAGGGCATCGCGGACGCGGACGACGACGAGGTGGCCTCCGCCGTCGCCATGGTCACGCTCTACGGGTCCCTCATGATCATCGCCCTGCCCCTGCTGAACACGCTCCTCGGCCTCGAGCCGACGGAGTTCGGCGTGTGGTCGGGCCTCGCCGTCCACGAGGTGGCACAGGTGGTGGCCGTCGCCAGCACGGCCGGGGCGACGGCGCTCGCATCGGCGACGGTCGTCAAGCTGGGACGGGTCCTGATGCTGGCGCCGGTCGCGGCGGCAGCGGGCCTCGGGGAACGACGACGCTCGCGCCGGCACGGCACGACGACCACTGCGGACGGGAACGGGCGGGCGGCCGCACCCCTCGTGCCCCTGTTCGTCCTGGGCTTTCTGGCCCTGGTCGTCCTGCGGTCGCTCGGCATCCTGCCTCCGCCGGTCCTGGAGGCCGGCCGCACCGTGGCGACCGTCCTGCTGGCCGCCGGCATGTTCGGACTGGGCGCGGGGATCGACGTCCGGCGCCTCCTGCGCACGGGTGGACGGTTCGCCGTGGTCGGAGCCGCGTCCACGCTGCTGCTGGCGGGAGTCTCACTGCTCGGCGTGGTCGTCCTGGGCTAAAATCTGTCGTGACCGGCAGGGCCGGACGCCACGCCCGTCGTCAGCGTCGTGCCGTAGCGAGGGAGTGTCATGGTCGACTCGGTTCTCCCGGACATCCCTCCGGGCACCTTCCCGGGCACCTTCCCAGGCACCTTCCCGGGCACCGATGCGGACGGGGTCGAGGTCCTGGTTCCACGGGAGGTGCCCCTGGGCGGCCCGCGCGCCATGCCGGTCCGGCGCACCCTGCCCCAGAAGCAGCGCAGCCTCATCGGGGCGTGGTGCTTCCTGGACCACTACGGCCCCGACCTCGTCCCGGAATCGGGAGGTATGCGGGTCCCCCGCCACCCCCACACCGGCCTTGCCACGGTGAGTTGGCTGTTCACCGGCAAGATCGCGCACCGCGACTCCGCCGGCTACGAGGCGATCGTCCGGCCCGGGGAGGTCAACCTCATGATCGCCGGACGGGGAATCTCCCACCAGGAGTTCTCCACCCCGGACACGCGCATCCTCCACGGCGCCCAGCTCTGGTACGCCCTGCCCGATACGACCCGGAACATGCCTCCGACCTTCGAACACTACGCTCCGGACCCCGTCCTCGGCGGCGGCACCGCACTGCGGGTCTTCATCGGCTCACTGGCCGGATCGGTCTCCCCCGTGGCCACCCGCACCCCGCCGCTGCTGGGGGCCGAGGCGCTGCTCAGGGACGGCGCGCGCCTCGAACTGGACCTGGACCCGTCCTTCGAGCACGGCATCCTGGTCGACACCGGGGAGATCTCCCTCGACGGCGTACCCCTTGCCGTCGACCACCTCCACTACCTGCGGACCGGCCGCGGCAGGATGGTCCTGCAGGCCGGACAGACACCTGCCCGGGTGCTGGTCCTCGGCGGAGAGCCTCTGGGGGAACGGATCGTCATGTGGTGGAACTTCGTGGGGCGCACCCACGAGGAGGTGGTCGCCTACCGTGCCGCCTGGCAGGCGGAGATCGACGCCGAAGCGGCCGACCCTCCCCGCGACGGCATGTACCCGGACTGCGCGCCGTACCCCCGCTTCGGTCCCTACCCGGAAGGCTATCCCGACCCCCTGCCCGCCCCGGCGCTGCCGAACGCCCGCCTGCGCCCCCGCGCCTGACCGGCAGACCTCCTGCACAGCAACGTCATTCGCGCGGCGGATGTCGCTCCGGAAGCGACGGTGCCCGATGATCGGCACCGCGATGTCCCCGACGACGACGGCCGGGAATGACTCGGCGCATCGGCGCGTTGAAGAGGTCGATGCATATGCATCTACTAGAGGGATGGAAGCCATGATGAAAGTCGCAGTTGTCACAGCGGGACTCGGCGTCCCGTCGTCCAGTCGAATGCTTGCCGATGTGTTGTCGGACGCCGTGAAGGGTGAGCTGTCCCTTTCGGGCTCCGACGTCACCGTCGATGTCCTCGAGCTCCGCGACTACGCAGTGGACATCGCGCACCACCTGGTGAGCGGGTTCGCGCCCCCTGCCCTGGCCGCCGCCATCCGGAGCGTCACGGATGCGGACGCACTCATCGTCGTCAGTCCCGTCTTCTCAGGGTCCTACAGCGGACTGTTCAAATCCTTCTTCGACGTCATCGACAACACCGCGCTGGAGGGCATGCCCGTTCTCCTGGGGGCGACGGGCGGCAGCGCGCGTCATGCCCTGGTTCTCGACCACGCCATGCGGCCCCTCTTCAGCTACCTGCGGGCGCGGGTAGCTCCCACCGCCGTCTATGCGGCGCCCCAGGACTGGGGAGCCGGCGCCGACGATGAACCCGCGTTGGCACAGAGGTCACGCCGTGCCGCACGGGAACTGGCCGGAATGCTCGACGGGCGGCCCCCGGCACGCCCTTCCCACCAGATCGAACCGTCCGCGCCGTTCGAGGACCTCCTGGCAAGGATCCAGGCACCGACGTCCTGAGCCCCCGGGCTCCCGCCTTTCGCAACCCCTATAACCGCTTTGGAGAAGAATCATGGAAATCGGCGTTTTCACAGTCAGTGACGTCACCCGGAACCCCCTCACCGGTGAGACACCCACCGAGGGTGAGCGCATCAAGGCCGCCGTCGCCATCGCCAAAAAGGTCGAAGAGATCGGCATGGACGTCTACGCGACCGGCGAGCACCACAACCCGCCCTTCTACGCCAGCTCCCCGACCACCCTCCTCGGCTACATCGCCGCCCAGACCGAGCGCATTACGCTGTCCACCAGCACCACCCTGATCACCACCAACGACCCGGTCAAGATCGCGGAGGACTTCGCCACGCTGCAGCACCTCGCCGACGGTCGCGTGGACCTGATCCTCGGCCGCGGCAACACCGGGCCCGTCTACCCCTGGTTCGGCAAGAACCAGCAGGACAGCGTCGAACTGACCGTCGAGAACTACAACCTGCTGCGCCAGCTGTGGGACAACGACGTCGTGAACTGGGAAGGCAAGTACCGCACACCGCTGCGCAACTTCACCTCCACCCCACGCCCGCTCAACGGCGTCGCACCGTTCGTCTGGCACGGCTCCATCCGCACGCCGGAGGTCGCGGAGATCGCCGCCTACTTCGGCGACGGATTCTTCGCCAACAACATCTTCTGGCCGAAGGAGCACTACCAGCAGCTCATCGGCCTCTACCGGGAACGCTACGCCCACTACGGCCACGGCACCGAGGACCAGGCGATCGTAGGACTGGGCGGACAGTTCTACATGGCGCGGAAGTCACAGGATGCGGTGAAGGAGTTCCGTCCGTTCTTCGACAACGCCCCTGTCTACGGCCACGGGCCGACGATGGAGAGCTTCATGGCCCAGACGCCGCTGACGGTCGGCAGCCCCCAGGAAGTCATCGAGAAGACCCTCTCCTTCCAGGAGTTCTTCGGCGACTACCAGCGCCAGCTGTTCCTCATCGATCACGCCGGCCTGCCGCTGAAGACCGTGCTGAACCAGCTCGACCTCTTCGGCGAACTCGTGCTTCCGGAACTACGGGCAGAATTCGCCAGGCGACGGCCCGCCCATGTCCCCGACAAGCCGGTGCACACTCCGCGCAGGGTCGGCGCCGTCACGGCCGCGGGGTGACCCGGAGCGGTCTGCGTCCTTGCCGGGTCCTGACCGGGCCCGGCAAGGACCTCCCGGTCAGCGCAGGCCGGTACCGCGGTCGAGCGCCAGCCCGATCAGTTCGTCGATGAGCTCGGTGTAGCCGAGGCCTGACTTCGCCCACATCTGCGGGTACATGCTGATCGGCGTGAAGCCGGGCATGGTGTTGATCTCGTTGATGACCAGGCGGCCGTCGGGCGTGTAGAAGAAGTCGACGCGGGACAATCCCTCGCCGCCGATCGCGTCGAAGGCCTCGCCCGCGAGCCTGCGGACGCGGTCGATCACGTCCTGCGGGAGGTCCGCCGGGCAGGACAGCTCGGCGGCGGCGCCGTCGACGTACTTCGCCTCGAAGTCGTACCAGGCGTGCTCCCCGGGCTGGATGGCGATCTCGCCGGGCAGCGACGTGCGCGGGCCGTCGAGGCCCCGGCCCTGCAGGACCGCCACCTCGATCTCGCGTCCGAGGATCCCGGCCTCGATGACCACCTTGGGATCGAACACGCGCGCGGCCTCGACCGCGGCCCGGATGCCGTCCGCATCCTCGACCCGGCTGATCCCCATGGAGGACCCGGCGCGGGCCGGCTTGACGAACAGCGGGAACCCGAGCGCTGCGGCGCGCCGGATGCTCTCCCCGGCGTCCGTCCGCCACTGCCGATCCGTCACCACCACGTAGGGGCCGACCTCGAGGCCCGCCGCGGCGAAGACCACCTTCATGAAGTGCTTGTCCATCCCGACCGCGGACGCCAGGACCCCGGCCCCGACGTAGCGCATGTCGGCCAGCTCCAGCATGCCCTGCAGTGTGCCGTCCTCGCCGAACGGTCCGTGCAGCAGCGGCAGCACGACGTCGACGCCGCCCAGGCTCTCGGGAACGGACCCGGGAGCGGCGACGAGCAGTTCCTGCCCCTCGCTGCCGTCGGCGGCAGTGCCCATCACCACGGCCTGCTCGGTCGCGGTGACCTCGGGCAGCACGTCGGCCCGCAGGGACCACGAGGACGGGTCGGCGGAGACGAGGGACCACTGGCCGGACTTGGTGATGCCCACCGGGACGACCTCGTACCGGCTGCGGTCGATCGCCTCGAGGACGCCCGCCGCGGTCACGCAGCTCACGGAGTGCTCGCTGGACCGGCCGCCGAACAGGACGAGGACGCGGGGTTTGCGGGAGCGGACAGGAGAATCGGTGGTCACGGAGCGGAATCGCCTTCCGGCTTGAGGTTGCGGGCCAGCAGGCGCGGCCCCAGGTCATTGACGGACAGGCGGCCCTGGAGGACGGCCACGACGCTTTCGGTGATGGGCATGTCGACGCCGAGTTTCATGGCGGAATCGAGGACGGCCTGGGCCGATTTGATGCCCTCCGCCGTCTGGTTCATCCTCACCGTCACCTGGTCGAGGGTCAGGCCCTGCCCCAGCAGGTGGCCCGCCGTGTGGTTGCGCGAGAGCGCGGAGGAGCAGGTGGCGATCAGGTCGCCCATGCCGGCCAGGCCCGCCATGGTCTCGGGCCTGCCGCCCAGCGCCACGGCGAGGCGGGTCGTCTCGGCCAGGCCGCGGGTGATGACCGACGCCTTCGTGTTGTCCCCCATGCGGCGCCCCTCGCAGATGCCGACCGCCAGGGCGATCACGTTCTTCACGATGCCGCCGATCTCCACGCCGATGACATCGGTGGAGGTGTAGGGGCGGAAGTAGGAGGACGTGCACGCCGCCGCGATCCAGGTCGCCGTCCCATGGTCGGGACACGCGACGACGGACGCCGTCGGCTCCTCGCGTGCGATCTCCATCGCCAGGTTGGGCCCCGAGACGACGGCGATGCGGTCGGCCGGCAGCGCGAGCTCCTCCGCGATCACCTCGCTCATGCGGGCGTCGGTGCCGACCTCGAGTCCCTTCATGAGGGAGACGACGACGGCGTCGGCCGGCAGGAAGGGCCGCCAGGCCGGGAGCTGGGCGCGCAGCGTCTGGGCCGGCACGGCGAGGACCACCAGGTCGCTTCCGGCCAGGACCTCCCGGACGTCGGCGGAGGCGCTCACGTTTCCCGGAAGACGGGTATCGCCGAGGTACGGGGAGTTCCTGTGGTCCGCCGTGATCTCGGCCGCCACCTCGGGGCGTCGCGACCAGAGCATGACCGCCGTATCGGCGGAGGCATCGGCGAGCACCTTCGCGAACGTGGTGCCCCAGCTCCCGGACCCGAGGACGGCGATCTTCGCGGGCTGCGCAGCGCGCGGCCCCGCTGTCACGGTTCTCCTCCGGTCAGTGGTTCACCAGGATTCTTGTCGTCGTCCTGCGCCCCGACGTTGCGGCCCATCCGCTTCTGCTGCTTGTCCGCAGGGTCCCACCGCTCGGCGGGAGGTTCCTCGCCCCTCAGCTCCGCCAGCAGTTCCGTGATGGCGTCGAGGATGCGATCGGTCGCGGCGTCGAGCGTGGTCCTCGTCAGTGGCGCATCCCTGAACTCGCTGAGGTCCACGGGATCCCCGACGAGCACCCGGGAGCGCTTGCGCGGGAAGAGGTAAAAGCGCTTGGCATAGCGCGGGAAGAGCTCGTGGGCACCCCACTGCGCCATCGGCACCACCGGCGCGCCGGTCTGCAGTGCGAGGCGGGCGGCGCCGGTACGGCCCTTCATGGGCCACATGTCGGGGTCACGGGTGAGGGTGCCCTCGGGGTAGATGATGATGCCGCCGCCGTCCGCGAGGGCCTCGCGGGCAGCTTCGAGCGAGCGGTTCGCTCCGGCCGAGGTGCGCTCGACGGGCACCTGCTTGATGGTGCGCAGGATCCAGCCGACCACCGGCACCTTGAACAGCGATGCCTTCGCGAGGAAATGCGGCATGACGCCCTGGTTGTACAGGAAGTGCCCGACCACGACCGGATCGATCTCGGTGACGTGGTTGGGGCAGACGATCATGCCCGTTCCCACGGGCAGCTTCTCCTGCCCGTGCCACTCCTTGCCCATCAGGCCGTTCATCACAGGCCTCACCCAGAGGGCGAGGAACGTGAACATGGCGCGTGAGTCCCGTGACTCGCCCATGTGCCGGACCGCCTAGGAGAGTGCCACGGCGGCAGCCGGGGCGTCCTCCGTGATGTCGAAGTCGGCGCCCAGGCCCTCGAGCTTGTCCTGGAAGCGCTCGTAGCCACGGTTGATCAGCTCGATCCCGGTGACGCGCGAGACGCCGTCCGCAGCGAGTGCCGCGATCAGGTGGCTGAAGCCGCCGCGCAGGTCGGGGATGTCGATGTCCGCGCCGCGCAGCTGCGTCGGGCCGGAGATGACGGCCGAGTGCAGGAAGTTGCGCTGCCCGAAGCGGCAGGGCACGCTGCCGAGGCACTCGCGGTGCACCTGGATGTTGGCACCCATGCGGATCAGGGCTTCGGTGAAGCCGAAACGGTTCTCGTAGACGGTCTCGTGGACGATCGATACGCCCGACGCCTGTGTGAGGGCGACGACGAGGGGCTGCTGCCAGTCGGTCATGAAGCCGGGGTGGACGTCGGTCTCGAGGACGAGCGGCTTCAGGAGGCCGCCCGGGTGGTAGAAGCGGATGCCCTCGTCGTCGACGTCGAAGGCGCCCCCGATCTTCCGGTAGGTGTTGAGGAAGGCCGTGAGGTCGAGCTGCCGGGCGCCCTCCACGTAGATGTCGCCCTTGGTCACCAGCGCCGCCGAGGCCCAGGACGCCGTCTCATTGCGGTCGGAGATGGCCTTGTGGTTGTAGCCGGTGAGGGTCTTGACGCCCTCGATGCGGATGACGCGGTCCGTCTGCACCGTGATGATGGCGCCCATCTTCTGCAGGACGGCGATGAGGTCCATGATCTCGGGCTCGACGGCGGCACCCGAGAGCTCGGTGATGCCTTCCGCGCGGATGGCGGTGAGGAGCACCTGCTCGGTGGCTCCGACGCTCGGGTACGGAAGGGTGAGCTTCGCGCCGTGCAGGCCCTTCGGGGCGGAGATGGAGATGCCGCCGGGCCGCTTGTCGACCACCGCGCCGAAGTTGCGGAGGACCTCGAGGTGGTAGTCGATCGGGCGGTCGCCGATCTTGCAGCCGCCGAGGTCGGGGATGAAGGCCTCACCGATGCTGTGCATCAGGGGTCCACAGAGGAGGATCGGGATGCGCGAGTCGCCGGCGTGGGCGTCGATGTCCTTGAAGCGGGCCATCTTGGCTTCGCTCGGGTCCATCGTGAGGTCGCCGGTGACCGGGTCCTTGGTCACCCTGACGCCGTGCAGCTGTAGCAGGCTGGTGACGACGTCGACGTCCTTGATCTCCGGGACGTTGCGCAGGACCGAGGGCGTGTTCCCCAGCAATGAGGCGACCATTGCCTTCGGAACCAGGTTCTTCGCACCGCGGACGGATACCTTGCCGGCCAACGGAAGTCCGCCGCGAATGGTCAGAACGCTACCCATGAATACCTATTTTCCTTCTATGTTGAAACCCCGCGGACGCCAAAATGCTCGTTCCAAGCATAGAAGCACTGCGGAGCAGACAGAAATACAAGGGTACTGCGAGCATCCCCTGTTTGCTGTTAGCAACCCGTCCGGATGCGCCGCCATTCCTCGCAGGCGCCCTCGGAGCCCGTGACATGCATTACTGTCACGGGCTGCGGCGCCCATGCGGCGCCACGGTGCGGGTACCGCCTCAGGTGCGGACGGGTAGCGTGGTCGGCTTGTAGGACGGGCGGCTCGCCTCGAAGGCCGTGATGTGCTCTTCCTGCCGCAGCGTCAGGCCGATGTCGTCCAGTCCCTCGAGCAGGCGCCAGCGCGTGTAGTCGTCGATCTGGAAGGGGGCGCTGACCGGACCGCACTGCACCGTCCGCGACTCGAGGTCCACCGTGACCGTGGTGCCCGGCTCGTTCTCGAGGATCTTCCAGATGAGCTCGATGTCGTCCTGCGCCACCTGGGCGGCGACGAGCCCCTGTTTGCCGGAATTGCCGCGGAAGATGTCGGCGAAGCGCGAGGACAGGACGGCCTTGAAGCCGTAGTCCTTCAGTGCCCAGACGGCGTGTTCCCGGGACGAGCCGGTCCCGAAGTCCGGCCCCGCGACGAGGACCGAGCCGCGGGAGTAGGGCTCGCGGTTGAGGATGAAGTCCTCTTCCTTCCGCCATCCGGCGAAGAGCGCGTCCTCGAAGCCCGTCCGCGTGATCCGCTTCAAATAGACGGCCGGGATGATCTGGTCCGTGTCGATGTTGCTCTGGCGCAGGGGGACGCCGATGCCGGTGTGGGTGGTGATCTTCTCCATGGCGTTCTCCTAGGCTGCTGGGATCGTGGGCTCGGCGGCATGGGCGCCGGTGCCGAGGAGAAGGGGCGCCAGGTCCGACGGCGAGCTGAGGGTGCCACGGACGGCTGTCGCGGCAGCGACCACGGGCGAGACGAGGTGCGTGCGTCCGCCCTTGCCCTGCCGTCCCTCGAAGTTGCGGTTCGAGGTCGAGGCGCAGCGCTCCCCCGGTGCCAGCTGGTCCGGGTTCATGCCGAGGCACATGGAGCAGCCGGCGAACCGCCACTCCGCACCGAAGTCCTTGAACACGCGGTCCAGGCCCTCGGCCTCGGCCTGCAGGCGCACGCGGGCCGATCCGGGGACGACCATCATGCGGATCGCGGGATCCTTCTCCCTGCCCCGGATGATGTCCGCGGCGATGCGCAGGTCCTCGATGCGGCTGTTGGTGCAGGAACCGAGGAAGACGGTGTCCACCCGGATGTCCTTCATGGGGGTACCCGGCTCGAGCGCCATGTAGTCCAGCGCCCGGTTGCATGCGGCCTTGTCGTTCTCGTCCGCGAAGTCGTCGGGCGAGGGGACGGCCTGCGAGAGGGAGACGCCCTGCCCGGGGTTGGTACCCCAGGTCACGAAGGGCTCGAGCTCGTCCGCGTCGAGGAAGACCTCGGCATCAAACACGGCGTCGTCGTCGGTGCGCAGCTCGCGCCAGTCGGCGACGGCGGCGTCCCAGTCGGCGCCCTGGGGCGCGTGCGGCCGGCCCTTCAGGTACTCGAAGGTGGTGTCGTCGGGCGCGACCATGCCGGCACGCGCTCCTGCCTCGATGGACATGTTGCAGATGGTCATGCGGGCTTCCATCGACAGCGAGCGGATGGCCGACCCGCGGTACTCGAGGACGTATCCCTGTCCCCCGCCGGTCCCGATCTTGGCGATGACGGCGAGGATGATGTCCTTCGACGTGACGCCGGGCTTCAGCGTCCCCTCCACCGTGATGCCCATGGTCCGGAACGGCTTCAGGGAGAGGGTCTGCGTCGCCATGACGTGCTCCACCTCGGACGTGCCGATGCCCATGGCGAGCGCTCCGAACGCGCCGTGCGTAGAGGTGTGGGAGTCGCCGCAGACGACGGTCAGTCCCGGCTGCGTCAGGCCGAGCTGGGGGCCGACCACGTGGACGATGCCCTGTTCAGCGTCGCCGAGCGAGTGCAGGCGGACGCCGAACTCCCTGCAGTTGGCACGCAGTGTCTCGATCTGCGTGCGGCTGGTCAGGTCGGCGATCGGCTTGTCGATGTCGATCGTCGGCGTGTTGTGGTCCTCGGTCGCGATCGTGAGGTCAGGACGCCGGAGGGGCCGGTTGGCCAGGCGAAGACCCTCGAAGGCCTGCGGGGAGGTCACCTCGTGGATCAGGTGCAGGTCGATGTAGAGGAGGTCGGGTTGCGCCTCCGCGCCGACGACGTCGCCCTTGCGGACCACGTGCGCGTCCCAGACCTTCTCTGCCAGTGTCTTGCCCATGACGATCATCCTTTTCTGTCCGGCGGGCCGGGACCCGGTGGGGCGGCCGCTGCCGGGACTGATGGTCCTACAACTCAACCAGTGCTGTGCGGCGAGTGCCAGCCGCATAGCTTGCGTCTCAGATAATGAGACGGCAATATCATCCTATGGACAATTCTAGCGGCGTCGGAGTCATCGACAAGGCCGCCCTCGTACTCGACGCCCTCGAGGCCGGACCCACCACCCTGGCGCAGCTCGTCGCGTCGACGGGCCTCGCCCGGCCCACCGTCCACCGTCTGGCCCTCGCCCTGGCGCACCACCGCCTGGTCGGCCGGGACATCCAGGGGCGCTTCGTCCTGGGCAGCAGGATCGTGGAGCTCGCCTCCGCCGCCGGCGAGGACCGTCTGATCGCGGCGGCGGGCCCCGTGCTCCTCAGCCTGCGCGACGCCACCGGAGAGAGCGCCCAGCTCTTCCGCCGCCAGGGCGACTGGCGCGTCTGCGTCGCCTCCGCCGAGCGTCCCGTCGGACTGCGGGACACCATTCCGGTCGGGACGCAGCTCTCCATGAAGGCGGGGTCCGCCGCGCAGTGCCTCCTCGCATGGGAAGACCACGACCGCCTGCTCAAGGGACTGCAGAGCGCGCGCTTCACGCCCACCGTCCTCGCCGGCGTCCGGCGGCGGGGCTGGGCCCAGAGCCTCGGCGAGCGGGAGGCGGGGGTGGCCTCGGTATCGGCTCCTGTACGCGGTCCTTCGGGGCGCGTGATCGCCGCCGTCTCGATCTCCGGACCGATGGAACGCCTCACCCGCCAACCGGGGCGGATCCATGCGGAGGTGGTGTCCGACGCCGCCCGCCAGCTGACCCTCGCCGTCGGCAAGGCGGAGTGATGCCCGCCCGCACCGGCACCGGGTCCACAGCCGATCCCGACGCCGGCCCCGACGCCACCCAGCGGTACGCCATCTTCCTGCGTGGAGTGAACGTCGGCGGGATCACGGTCCGGATGGCGGAGCTCCGCGAGGAGCTCGCCACCCTTCCGGTCACCGATGTGGCCACGGTGCTCGCCAGCGGCAACGTCACGTGCTCGTCCCGGCTCGGCGCTGCCGAGCTCACCGAGTGCGTGGAGGAAGCACTGCGGCGCCGCTTCGGCTACCTTGCGTGGGTCATCGTCGTCGGCCGGGCCGAACTCGTCGCGATTGCCGCGTCGGTTCCCCAGCCCCCGGCGGGTGCGGACGACGTGCACACCTACGTCACCCTGTTCAAGGCTCCCGCGGACCTCGAGGCCTTCCTCGCCGACGCCGATGCACTCGCCGAACGGCCCGAGGTGCTGGCGGGCGGAAGCGCCATCGGGTGGTTCTCCCCCAAGGGGCAGTCCACCGAGGTCCCGCTCGCGAAGCTGCTCGCGAAGGCACGCTACGCGGCGACGTCCACCACGCGGAACGTCAACACGGTGGACAAGGTCGTGCGCCTCCTCGCCTGATCCCGGAGGCCCGGGAACCCGGCAGCACTGTCGGAGGCTCTGTCGGCAGTGCTGTCGGCAGCGCTGTCGCGTTGGTAGTGTTCGACCAACCTCTTCCCCGGATCAGCCCAAGGACAGCCATGCGCCTCATCGCCGATGATTGCTACGAACTCGAGCAGCAGAAGGGCTCGCACGGCTTCGTGGTCTCGGGCGCCGGACGCACCGCGGTGATCGACCCGGGCATGTCCTCCGGTTTCGACGGCGTCATCGCCGAACTCCGCGCCAACGAGGCGACAACGGGCCCGGTCACCGACATCGTCCTCACGCACTACGACGCCGACCACGCACAGGCGGCGCGGCGGCTCCAGGAGGTCCTCGGTGCGACGGTGTGGATCGGGGGCGAGGACGCCGATGTCCTCCGCGGCCGCACGAAGCCGAAGACGCTCTTCCGGAAGGTGCTGCAGAGGGTGGCCCGCGTCCCGTTCCCCGACGGCGCCCGGGAGCTGAGCGGCTCCGGCGAGATCTTCCCGGGGCTGGAGTATCTCCCCACCCCGGGCCACACTCCCGGCCACTACGCGTACCAGTGGCGTAGCGTGCTGTTCAGCGGGGACGCCGCCCGGGTCTCCAAGGACGGACGCGTCCGGACCTTCTACGCCGTGCTGAACAACGACACGCAGGTCGCGTCGCGTTCCGTCGGGGTGCTCGCGGAGCGCATCGGCTCGGGAACCGTGGACTGGATCTGCTCGGGCCACAACGCGATCGCCCGCGCGGCGGTCCGGGACTCCTGACGACGGCGCGGGCAGCTCGCCCGCCGGCCGGAGTTCAGGGGCGCCGAAGCGCCGCCAGGACCGCGGTGCGGAAGCTGTTGCACCGTTCCACTTCGTCCTCCACGGGCCGCATGACGACCTCCTGGGCGACCCGCGCACAGGAGGCCAGGAGCCGCCGTCGCACCCGGGACGCCCGGCGCGCCGCTCCCCACCGCGCCAGCAGCGCCGCGATGACCCCCAGCAGGATGCCGGTCACCACGCCGCCGAGGATCAGGAGCGTGGGAAGCGGGAACCCCTCCACCCGCGGGACGTCGATCGCGGGGAGCTGCAGGAATCCGAGAACGGCCAGGACGCCGAGCCAGGCCAGTCCCCCCGCGAGCGCGGCGAAGGCGACCCACTGCAGGAGACCGAAGATCCCCCACCATGCCCGCCGGCCGGTCTCGAGGTCGGTGCCGGTGACGGCCGAGTCGAGGGCATCGGTGAGGTCGGCAGCCGTACCGCGCGCGGCGTCCCGGATGGAGGTGTGCCAGGGCTCGACGGCTCCAGCGGCCGACGCATCCCCGAAGACGCGCAGGGCGTGGTCCACCTTCGCCCGTTGTGCCGGCTGGCCCTGCGGCAGCGAGGACCGGCGCATGTCGGGGGCGATATCCTGCCGCCGGAGGTTCAGCCGGCGGAGCGGATCCGGGCGGAGCCCCGCCAGCCAGCGCGTGACCGGCCAGCCCGCCACGGCGTGCGCATCCCGGCGGTAGGCACTGCGCACTGCGTCGACCACCACCGGTACTCCCGCCGCGGATCCCAGTTCATCGGACAGGGCCGTCGTCGCTTGCCCGGACGGCCCGGCCACCGGCTGCTCCCCGGCGTACGGGAGGAGGTCCGCAGCCGCGAGCGCAGCGTCCGCCGCCATCCTCCGAGTGGCTGCTGCGCGGCTCTCGGCGAGGGTCCGGATGGCGTCGGCGAGCCCTGTGACACCGTCGCCGGTGCGTGCGGACACCGGAAGGACGACGACGTCGGACAGTCCCTCACCGGCCAGGATGCCCCTCAGCGACGACGTGACGGCCTCGAGGTCCTGGGGGCCCAGGCGGTCCGCCTGGTTGAGTGCCACGACGGTCACAGCCTCGTGGGTCGCCAGCCCGCGCAGGAATCCGTGGTGGAGGGCCGCATCGGCGTACTTCTGCGGATCGACCACCCAGAGGAGGACGTCGACCTGCCCGGCCAGTCGCTGAACGATCTCGCGATGGGCGAGCGTGGTCGAATCGAAGTCGGGGAGGTCGAGGAGGATCAGCCCGGGGGCGTCGTCCGCCGCGACCGTCCGCACAGCTGCCGCGACCTGGGGCACGGCGGGAGCCTTGGGACGGCGCCGCCGCCGGAACAAACCGCGGAGGCCCGTCAACGCATCCCGAGCCGGGCCGGCGGTCGGCCCGCCGGTGCCCTGCGCGTCGCGCCCGCCCTGTGCGTCGCGCCCGTCCTGCTCCTCGTGCCCCTCGTGCCGGTCATGACCCTCGTGAGCCTCGTGCCCGTCGAGGACGAGGACGGCCGCGCCCGCGGACCGGAGCGCAGCGGTACTTCCCTGCGATGCCAGGGCGGGGGATCCGGTCACGAGGGGGGCGCCCTCCGGCAGTTGGACACGCTGGCTGACCCCGAGCCAATCGAGCAGCTCATCGCTCCCCCGTCGACCCCAGACCAGGGCGAGGGGTTCCGACGTCGTCGGACGCCGTGCGGCCACCCGCGCGGCATCCGTACCGCTCAGGGCGTTCACGAGGGAGGACTTCCCGCTGCCGGTGGGTCCGAACACACCCACGACCGTGTGGTCGGCGGACAGGGACCGCCGCGCGCCGGCGCGATCCAGCATGCCGTGGAGGCGCTCGAGCTCGTCCTGCGGCAGCCGGTCCGTCCCGAGGTCGTACGCCTCCTGGAGACGGTCGAGAGCGTCCAGGAGGGAGGTCGCGAGCAGCGCGTCCGCCGCCGCTCCGGTGTCTCGGCTCATGCCTCGTCCTCCGCGGCTGCCGGCAGTCCGGTCGGAACCGCCGTGCGCAGATGCTGGGCCAGGACGCGTAGCGACTCCGCCGGTGTCTGGTGGGCCATCGGCTCCAGGCAGCGGTCGAAGTCCTCGCGCTCGTGGCGGAACAGGCCGTCGACCCGCTGCGACAGGTTCTTCCGCGCGATCGCCGTGAGGCGCCGCACGGCATCATCGCCGAACACCGCTTCCAGGAGTTTCTGGCCCGCGATCGCCGACGCGCCGGCGATGCCGATCTCACCACCGGTCAGCCCACCGGTGGAGGCGAACACCACCACCATCAGTGCCACCGCGACCCCGTTGACGCCGAAGGAGAGCATCCGCGCCGTGAACCGTTTGTCGGCCCCCTCGGCCTGGACCAGCTGCAGGAGGTCCTGCTGCCAGGCCCGGATCTCGCGGGCCACGCTGGAGGAGAAGTCCTCGGCACGCCAGGGGGGTACCCCCTCGAGCAGCACCCTGCCGGCCTGCTCTGCCCGCCAGCGCCTGCGGGTCGCTTCGTCCGCGCGCGCCGCCTGCTCCACGATGACGGTCTGCAGGCCGCTCCCGATGGCGTCCGCCACCGTCGCGGAAGGAGCGGGCCGGCCTGTGAAGAAGGCGCTGACCCGGTCCCGTGCCCAGCCGATCCTCGACTCGAGGCCGCGCATGAATTCACCCGTGCCGACGAAGTCCTGCCAGCGGGCCAGCACTTCGCCGCGCAGCAGCCTGCCGTCCTCGGTGGCGGCGAGGACGTCCGTCAGCGCGTCGCGGTAGGCGCCGTCGACCGCGCTGCGCAGTGCGTCACCGACCGCCTGCTCCTGCGTGGCCGCCTCGGCGATCGAATCGATGCGCCCTGCGAGCGCGCGCATGGCGCCCTGCACGGTCCGCCGCGCGATGTCCCGGCGCCCCTCGGCGTCGGCGGCAAGGGCCTGCAGCCACCGGCCGATCGGCACCACCGCGTCCGCGGGCAGCATGCGCGAGGGGCCGAGGGGAAGTTCCGGGACGACGAAGATGGGAGCGTGTCCGAGGTTCTCGGCGGACAGCAGGTTCAGGAGGTCACCCCTGATCTCCTCCTCCACGCCGGGCGGGACGCGATCAAGGACGACCGCTACCAGGACGTCGCGCCGCCCGGCCTCGGCCAGCAGCTTCCACGGCACGGCGTCGGCGTAGCGGTTGGCCGTCGTCACGAAGATCCAGAGATCCGCTGCCGCCAGCAACTGTCCGGCGAGCTTGCGGTTCTCGTCCGCGATGGAATCGACGTCGGGGGCGTCGAGCAGTGCGAGGCCGGCCGGAAGTGCCCGGGTGGGCCGGAGGAGCAGGGTGTCCGCCCCGGAGGCGTGCCCCCGCTCTCCGGACGCGTTCGGCGTCGTCACGGGGTCCGGGAGATGTGCGGGAGCGTCCTCCGCGCCGTCGTCCCCCGCCAGCCGGACCCGGCTGAGCGTCGGCAGCACGCGGGCGTCGTCGAACCAGCCTGCGTCGTCGGGGTGGTGGAGCAGGAGCGGCTGGCGCGTGGTGGGCCTGACGGCGCCCGTTCCGGACACGGGACGCCCCACGAGGGCGTTCACGAGGGTGGACTTTCCGGCACCCGTCGAACCGCCGACGACGGCGATCAGAGGCGCGTCGAGGCTGGCCAACCTGGGAAGGATGTAGTCGTTCAGCTGCGCACGGGCAGCTGCCGCGGATTCCCTAGCATCAACCGAGCTCGGCAGGGCCAGGGGGAACGCGAGGTTCTCGAGCGCGCCTCGCACGTCCCGCAACAGCGGGGGTAGCCCCCGGGCTTCGCTGGCGGTCGACGGTGCGCTCATGGCTCCATCATGCCAGCCCCTCCCCCTGCGTTCGGGGCTCCACGCCAGCACGTCCCGGACTTACCCTTCCGATATCCTTCCGAAACGCAGAAAATCCCGGACATCGGCCGATGTCCGGGATTTCCCGTTGTCCTTGCGGACGAGCGCCTGTTCAGGCTGCTGTGACCCCAGCGGGATTCGAACCCGCGTTACCGCCGTGAGAGGGCAGCGTACTAGGCCGCTATACGATGGGGCCAGTACTTTTCCATCCTACTACTTGCTTTTACTGCTTTTTGCCATCCTGTCCGTGAGGACCGGAGTGCGCTGGGGTACCAGGACTCGAACCTAGAATGTTGGTACCAGAAACCAGTGTGTTGCCAATTACACCATACCCCAATGGCACTTTTCGAAGACCCGATCGTGCTGGATTCTCGACCGCGTAACCGCTCCGCGCCGAGAAACAACTTTACCGGACAGAGGGCAGGAACTGCAAAACGGCCGCCAGATCGGTGATGCGCGGCACCTCGAGGGCGTCCTCGGCGGAACCGGGTCCCTCCGGATTTCCCGCCCCTTCCGACAGTCCCACCGGGTCCCCCGAGGGATTCGGGGCCGGTGCCGTAACGGGTTCCCCGCGCATCCCCGTGCGGTCGAGCCAGACGCCGACGAGTCCTGCCGCATGGGCCCCGACGGCATCGATCAGGCGGTTGTCCCCCACGTACAGGGTGCGCGCGGGAGCCGTGCCGATGAGCCTCGCGCCCTCCAGGTAGATGGCGGGATCAGGCTTCGCGACGCCGACCGCGTCGATGCCGACGAGGACGGCGATGCGGTTCAGGCCCGCCCGATCCAGCTTGGCCCTCTGGTAGTCGTGCACGTTGTTGCTCACGGCTCCGTAGGGGATGCCCCGCGCGTCGAGTTCGTCGAGCAGCGGCACGACGTCGTCGTACGCCCGGAAATGCAGGGGAAGCATCTGCTCGTACGCCCGGACCCAAGCATCCGCCGTGTGGCCGAGGAAGGGTTCACGGGTAAAGCCCGCCCGTGCATGGCGGACCCGGTGCACGCGCTGCTCCTCGAAGGTGAGCTCGCCGGCGAGGAAGCGGTCGTAGTGCCTCTGCGGGTCCCCCGTGTACAGGGCCTTGTACCGGACCCAGTCGTCGTCGCTGAGGTGGTCGAGCGCAGGATCCGGGATGGACTGGAGCGTCCGCCCCATGGCCTGCTCCAGGTCGACGAGCGTCTCGTCGATGTCGAACAGCACGCCGTCGACGCCCGGGCTTCCCCCGGCCGCCTTCCCCGCCCCTGCCATCGGAACCGGCACGCCTCAGCCCACCGTGGCGCGGAGCGCACGGACCCGGGCGAGCGAGGAGTCCCGCCCGAGGATCACCATCGACTCGAAGAGCGGCGGTGAGATCCTGCGGCCCGAGACGGCGGTACGCACCGGCCCGAACGCCAGGCGGGGCTTCAGCCCCAGCGTGTCCACCAGCGCGGACCGGAGAGCGCCCTGCAGGGACTCCGCGTCCCACGACCCGACCCCCTCGAGGGCCTCCAGCGTCGCCTCGAGGACCTCACCCAGGTTGTCGGGGAGGCCCTTGCGGGCGTCGTCGGCGATGTCGATGGCGTCGTCGGCCTTGAACAGGAAACCCAGCATCTCCGGCGCCTCGCCGAGGAGGGTGATGCGCTCCTGGATGAGCGGGGCCGCTTCCGCGACGATCCGCAGCTCCTCCTCCGTGGGGTCGACGCCGATGAGCCCGGCGGCGGCGAGGTAGGGCAGGAGCCGTGAGCGGAACTCGGCCGGGTCGAGCAACCTCACGTGCGTCCCGTTGATCGCCTCGGCCTTTTTGAGGTCGAAGCGCGCCGGGTTGGCGAGGACGTCGCGCACGTCGAACTTCTCGATGAGCTGCTCCACCGAGAAGATGTCCTCGTCCGCCGAAAGGCTCCAGCCGAGCAGCGACAGGTAGTTGAGGAGTCCCTCGCGGATGAAGCCGCGCTCCCGGTGCAGGAACAGGTTGGACTCGGGATCCCGCTTGGACAGCTTCTTGTTGCCCTGGCCCATGACGTACGGCAGGTGGCCGAACAGCGGCATGTAGCGGGCGACTCCGATGTCGATCAGCGCCCGGTACAGCGCGACCTGGCGAGGCGTGGAGGACAGCAGGTCCTCCCCGCGGAGGACGTGCGTGATTCCCATGAGGGCATCGTCGACGGGGTTGACGAGCGTGTACAGTGGCGCCCCGTTGGCCCGCACGACGGCGAAGTCGGGCACGCTGCCGGCACGGAAAGTGATCTCGCCGCGGACGAGGTCGGTGAAGGTGATGTCCTCGTCCGGCATCCGCAGGCGCAGGACTGCCGGCCGCCCGGAGGACCGGAAGGCTTCCTTCTGCTCCTCGGTCAGGGTGCGGTCGTAGTTGTCGTAGCCGAGCTTGACGTCGCGTCCTGCTGCCCGGTGGCGCTCCTCCACCTCCTCGGGAGTGGAGAAGGACTCGTAGAGGTGGCCGGCCTGGACGAGGCGTCCGATCACGTCCTGGTACAACTCGCCGCGCTGCGACTGGCGGTAGGGCGCGTGCGGCCCCCCGACCTCGACGCCCTCGTCCCAGTCGATGCCCAGCCAGGTCATGGCCTCCAGGAGCTGGTGGTAGCTCTCCTCGCTGTCACGGGCGGCGTCGGTGTCCTCGATGCGGAAGACGAGCTTCCCCCCGGTGTGGCGTGCGTAGGCCCAGTTGAACAGGGCCGTGCGGATCAGCCCGACATGCGGGGTGCCCGTCGGCGACGGACAGAATCGGACCCGGACGGGTGTGGCATCGGTGACGGTGGGGATATCTGCGGCAGTAGTCATGATGGTCCCAGTCTAAGTGCGACCACCGCGCCCGCCCTCGTGCAGCACCCGCGCCGAGAGCCCGGAACTCGGTGCCGCCGATGCGCCGTCAGGCGCCTTCGAGCACTTTCGAGACCCTTCGGGCGCCTTCGGGTCACCGAGGCGCAGTCGGGCGCCATCGTCCAGCGGCCCGACGCCGCCGTGCCTGTCAGCGGCGTGCCGGGTTGGACAGGCGTCCGATGCCTTCGATGTCGACGTCGTACCGCTGGCCGTCGGTGATCATGCCGACCCCGGCCGGTGTTCCGGTGAGGATGATGTCACCCGGCAGCAGGGTGAAGGCCTGCGACACGTAGGCCACCAGCTCGCGTGCTCCCCAGATCATGTCGCTCGTGGAGCCGTCCTGGCGGAGTTCGCCATCCAGTGTGCCGCGGATGCTGAGGTTCTCGGGGTCGAGGTCGGTCTCGATCCAGGGCCCGATCGGGCAGGAGGTGTCGAAGCCCTTCGCGCGGGCCCACTGGTCGTCGGTCTTCTGGACGTCCCGCGCCGTCAGGTCGTTGGCGCAGGTATAGCCGAAGATCACGTCGTCCACGCGCTCCAGCGGGACGTCCTTGCAGATGCGCCCGATGACGACGGCCAGTTCTGCCTCGTAGGAGATCTGGTCGGAGAAGGAGGGCAGCATGACGGGGTCGCCGGGACCGACGACGGAGGTGTTCGGCTTGAGGAACATCAGCGGTGCGGCCGGAGTCTCGCTGCCCATCTCCTGGATGTGATCGGCATAGTTCCGGCCGACGCCCACGACCTTGCTGCGTGGTATGACGGGGGCCAGGAGCCGGACGTCCTCCAGGGCGTGGCGCACGCCGGTGAGCTGGACGCCGGCGTAGAAGGGATCGCCCTGGATGACGGCGACTTCCTCGCTGCCGGGGGCTCCCTCCACGACTCCGAACGTTGGGTCATCATTTACGACAAAGCGTGCAATTCGCATAGCGCCAGCCTAACGTGAGGTGTTGCCCGCGGAGCGTGCCCGGATGTGCTTTGCTCACACCAGGGGGTTAACTCGCACCTGGGCTCAAAGAGATACCGCGGGCACTCCCTCCCCAGAGACGAGGGTGCCCGCGGTATCAGTGCTGCGGATCAAGCCGGATTGCTCAGATACCTGATGAGACGTCAGGTGTCTGCCGAGTTGCCTAGAAGGGCCACGAACCAACACGGTCCGTCGAGGAGACAGTGGTATCGGAGCCGGCCTTGGCGGGAGCAGCGTTCGCTGCTGCGGCGCCGCCGCTGACGAGGAGGGTTGCGAGCAGGAGGGCGGAGGTGAAGCGCTTCATGGTGTACGTCCTTTGGCTTGATCGACAGTGGTTGGAGTCCCGCTTAACTACCACGGGGTGCTCACTATTTATCGTAAGCCACACCAGTCACTTCTGTAACACTTTTCCCGAAGTTATTTTGTACTATTTCCGCAGGATTGTCCCCCGAGCCTTCGGACCCGAGAATGGTATGAGTCAGCCGTCAACCGGAAGTCGTAGGTACGCATGTCCCATCAGCACGATCCTGGCGAACGCATGCTGCTCGAATTCCAAGCCCGGGATGCATGGAACCAGCGGAATTATGCGGCCGCGCAGAAGCTTGCCGAGCAATGGGCCGCGATGTCGTCGGCGAACCACGAAGAGGAGAGCTGGTGGAACGCCTCATTCCTGGTGGCGGAGTGCCTCCGCAAGCAGGACCTGATGAACGAGTCGTTGGAAGTGGCGGATGAACTGGCGAACCACCCCCTGACTCAGCAGTCGGTGGCATTGCAAGCGCGAATCTTCACCCTGCGGGCTTTCGCTTTGCAGGGCACCGGTGATCTCGCCACAGCCGTAGAAGCAGCACGTCGGGCCGTATCCGAGGCACTGCTCGAGCCGATTCACAACACCATCGCCATAGAGGCTCAGAACGCGCTCATCGCCGTCTTGGCTGAAAGCGGTCTACTTGAGAGCGCATGGAGCGAGTGCCGAATCCTTGCGGACCTTCTCGACAAAGACCCGGAGAACACCTATTCGGGTCAGTCCTACTGGGCGATCGGCAACGTGGCCTTCCTCCTCAAGAACATCACCGAGGGCGTTTCTTACCACGAGCTTGCGGCGAAGACCTTGTCACCGACGAATGACCTCGACTTGTGGGCCCGGTTCAATCGGGGGTCGGCGGATTTCCGCCTCGCGGCCGGTGTGATCGAGCCCGAGACTCTCGAGTGCATCGAGCGGGCGGAGCTCGCAAGCTCCATCGTCGGCGGCACCGAACGCGACCGCCTCGAATTGAAATTGATTCGAGCGCAGTGGCTCGTTCTCACAGGGCAGTTCGAAGCCGCCGTCGAAAACCTCGCCGAGATCACCGCCCGCAAGCACCTCCTGGCATCACACGTGGCCGCTCAGGCGCACTTCCTTCTAGGTCAGGCGCAGTCGGGCCGTGGAAGCGCTGCCGATGCCATTGCGGATCTCGAGCTGAGCGAGGATCTGTTCCTGCAGTCCGGAGCCGAGGACCGCGCCTCCAGTGCGCGGGCACTGATCGTGAGCATTCAGGGCCAGTGAACGGTGCGGTGCTGGCGCGGAGGAGCCGGATCGGTTCCACGCCCTGACCAGCTGGGGGAAGTCAAGCGAAAAACCCGTAGAACGTATGTTTGCATCGGGGTGCGCCAGCGGATGGATCTGGCATAGAGTCATCAGCGGGCCCCGGTCGGGCCGGGCGTTTTCCCCCATTACTCCCACCCTGGCCGGGGCTTCTTCATGCCCGGATTCATGCCAGCACCGACCCCAGGGGCAGCGCAGTGCGGACGGACCCGGAGGGTCCGCAGGATCCGGGGCGAGGAATGCTAATCTTGCCCCCGTCAGGTAGTGCGGAAGCATGATCGCGCCGCCTGCTGCAGGACCTGCGCGACGGCAGAGGCCGATGCGCTCCATTCCTTGTTCGGCGGGGACAACTCGGGGGTAGCGCCATGACGACGGTCATCGTCCGCAGCACGCAGCCCTGTTCCAGCAAAGCAGCCGAACCGGTTCCCGCCGGTCGTCGTGCGGCGCGACCTTCCTCTGGAACGTACGCTTGGACCGATGAGCGCTGACAACAAGGACCCCCGGCTCGCGATGCTGGTCGAGAGCATCGTCCGGCTCTCCCGAGGAGAACTGAGCAGCCGCATCGAACCCTCGACCGCGAGGGACGAGGTGGACGCCGTCATCACCGGCGTGAACCTGCTCGCCGAGGAACTCGAGCAGGTCTACGAGCAGTTCGAGAAGCGCGTCGAGAGCCGTACCGCCATGCTTCGCCAGGCACACCTGGACATGATGAAGATGGCGATGTCCGACGCCCTGACCGGCCTCGCCAACCGCGTCGCGCTGATGGAGGGGATCGAGGAAGCACTCGGCCAGGCCGCGAACGGCGCAGCGCCTCCGGCCCTTCTGCTCCTCGACCTGGACAGCTTCAAGAACGTGAACGACCGCTTCGGCCACGATGCCGGCGATCGCGTCCTCCAGGAAGTCGCCGCTCGGCTCAACAGCGTCGTACGCGAGAGCGACCTCGTGGCGCGCCTCGGCGGCGACGAGTTCGCGATCCTACTTCCTGCCGCCTCAAAGGAAGTCGCCACACAGGTAGCGCGCCGCGCCCTCGAAGTCCTGGGCGAACAGATCCAGCTGGATTCGCTCCACGTCACCGCGAAGGCGAGCATCGGTGTCCGCCTGGGCGCTCCCGGCCAGACGGCCGACGACCTCCTGCTGGATGCGGACACGGCCATGTACGCGGCGAAGCGCGAGGGGCGCAGCATCATCAAGATCTTCGAACCGGTGATGCTCTACTCGCGGCAGCTGCGGAGCCAGATGGCCGCCGAGTTGCGCGGCGCCATCAGTTCCGATGAGTTGATCCTCCATTACCAGCCGGTGGTGGAGCTGGCCACGAACCGGATCCTGGGCGTCGAGGTCCTCGTACGGTGGCAGCACCCCCTGCGCGGACTGATTCCCCCGGACACCTTCATCCCGTTGGCCGAGGAGATCGGGGTCATCCACGACCTGGACCGCTGGGTCATGTCCAACTCGCTGAGGCAGCTCGCAGAGTGGCGGAAGGACTTCGCGCTCGACGACGACTTCCAGCTGAGGGTCAATCTGTCCGCCGTCGAACTCAAGCAGCTCGACCTCGTCGACCACGTCCGGTCCCTGCTCCGGGCACTGCATCTGCCGGCGCACAGCCTCGTGATCGAGATCACCGAAACGGCGATCGTGACGCGGGGTGAGGTGGAGATGTACTCGCTGCTGAGCCTGCAGCAGCTCGGGGTCGGCATCGAGATCGACGACTTCGGAACGGGCTATTCCTCCATCAGCTACCTCCGCGAACTGCCTGTCAGCATGGTCAAGGTGGACCGCTCCCTCCTGGTCGAGCTGAACACGAGGACCGGCCAGCTCGAGTTCGTCGCGGCGATCCTGCAGCTCATCCGGGCGGCCGGACTCGAAGCGGTCTTCGAGGGCATCGAGACGCGGGAGCAGGCGGACCAGTTGCGGGCGCTCGGCTGCGCCAGCGGCCAGGGGTACTACTTCAGCCGACCCCTGCCCGCCGACGACGCATCAGCACTTCTCGCAACCACGCGTTACCTCCGTGCCGGTGAGGGCATCGACGGTTCGGAGATCGCGCCCTCCCGCTGACCGGCCGGGCAACTAGGGCCGATGCGAACGGCGCCTGTCGGAGCCCTTACGGAACCGCCAGACGCCGTCCACAGCGATCGGTATCAGACCAGGCGCGTCAGCCAGCCGTGCGTGTCCTCCACGACGCCGGTCTGGATCCCCAGCAGCTGGCTCCGGATCGACATGGTCACCTCGCCGGCCGGTGCACCCGCCGAGCCGATGAACTCGTCGCCGTCACGCAGCTGGCCGATGGGCGTGATGACAGCGGCCGTACCGCAGGCGAAGACCTCGGCGATATCGCCGCTGGCGACGCCGTCGCGCCATTCGTCCAGCGTGATCTTGCGTTCGCTCACCTGGAGCCCCCGGTCCCTGCCGAGCTGGATGATCGAGGACCGGGTGACGCCCTCGAGGATGGTGCCGGAGAGTGCAGGAGTGACGAGGGAACCGTCGCGGAACACGAAGAAGACGTTCATGCCGCCGAGTTCCTCGACCGCGTTGTCGTTGAACTGGTCGAGGAACAGCACCTGCTTGCAGCCGTGCGCTTCGGCCTCGAGCTGCGCGGCGAGCGATGAAGCGTAGTTGCCGCCCGCCTTCGCAGCTCCGGTACCACCGCGTCCCGCGCGGGCGTAGTTGCGGGAGACCCAGATGTCCACGGGCTTCACCTCGCCGCCGAAGTAGTTGCCCGCGGGCGATGCGATCACCCGGTAGGAGACCTCGCGGGCGGGCCGGACGCCGAGGAACGCCTCGGTGGCGATCATGAAGGGCCGAAGGTAGAGGCTCTCCCCGTCGCCGGAGGGGATCCAGTCGGAGTCGGCCGAGACGAGCTGGCGCAGGGACTCGAGGAACAGTTCCTCGGGCAGCTGGGGCAGGGCGAGGCGGGCTGCGGAGCGGTTCAGGCGGGCCGCATTCGCGTCGGCCCGGAAGGTCCACACGGAACCGTCGGCGTGCCGGTAGGCCTTCATGCCCTCGAAGATCTCCTGGCCGTAGTGCAGGACGGCGGCTGCCGGATCCAGTGCGATGGGCCCGTAGGGTTCGAGCCGCGCATCGTGCCAGCCGCCGACGCCGGATGCGTCGACGCTGAAGTCGACGACAGCCGTGTGGTCGGTGAAGAAGTTGCCGAAGCCCGGGTTCGCCAGCACCGCCTCCCGCTCCTCGGCCGACTTCCGCTGCGTCGACAGGTGCTGGGCGAACTGGGTATCGGTGGCTGTCATGGTTCCTCCGCGCTGGAACGGACTACACGCGGCATGGCCGTCGTCGCCCGTCGGTGGTCAGTGCTCCGGCACTGGGTTAATAATGTGTAACCACCTTAGGACACGGCAGCGGCAATAGCATCGCCGATGGCCGAGGTCCTGCGGGCACCGGAACGCGATGCGATGTCCTGCTCGACGGCCTGCTCGATCCGCTGGGCGTGGGCATCGAGGCCGAGGTGGCGGAGCAGAAGCGCTCCGGACAGGATCGCGGCCGTCGGGTCCGCGACCTGCTGGCCGGCGATGTCCGGGGCCGACCCGTGCACCGGCTCGAACATCGAGGGGGCGGTGCGGTCCATGTTGAGGTTCGCGGAGGCCGCGAGGCCGATCCCGCCCGAGACCGCTGCCGCCAGGTCCGTGACGATGTCACCGAACAGGTTGTCCGTGACGATGACGTCGAAGCGCGAGGGGTCGGTGACGAGGAAGATCATCGCGGCGTCCACGTGCAGGTAGTCGTGGTGCACGTCGGGGAACTCGGCGGCGACGGCCTCGACGGTGCGCTTCCACAGGTGTCCCGCGTAGACGAGGACGTTGTGCTTGTGCACGAGTGTCAGCTTCTTCCGGCGCCCCGACGCGCGCGCGAAGGCGTCGCGCACCACCCGCTCCACGCCATGAGCGGTGTTGAGGGAGACCTCCGTGGCCACCTCGTGCGGCGTCCCACCGCGCAGCGTTCCCCCGTTGCCGGTGTACGGCCCCTCCGTTCCCTCCCGCACGACGACGAAGTCGATGACGCCGGGATCCGCCAGCGGACTGGCCACGCCGGGGTACAGCTTCGAGGGCCGCAGGTTCACGAAGTGGTCCAGCGAGAAGCGGAGCTTCAGCAAAAACTCCCGCTCGATCAGCCCTGAGGGGATGCGGGTGTCACCGGGGGCGGCCCCGACGGCACCGAAGAGGATCGCGTCGTGGCGCCGCAGCTGCTCCAGGGTCGCGTCGGGCAGGGTCTCCCCCGTGGCCAGCCAGTGCTCCGCCCCCAGTTCGTAGTCGGTGAGCGAGAGCTCGACGTCGTCGCCGACCGCCGCACGCAGCACCTTGACCGCCTCCGCGGTCACTTCCGGGCCGATTCCGTCTCCGGGGATGACGGCGAGGTCGATACGGTGCGGGGCATCAGTCATGGTTCCAGCGTAGGAAAGCAGCAGCACGGGCAACAATCCGTCCGCAGGGTGAGACGGCTCCACCCCTGGTTGGATGTGCGACGGCGGGGGCCCACCTAGAGTTGGTCCCCATGGACATCCACCTGCGGCTGGCGCGCTGGGTCCGCGCGCACCCCGGGACGATCGATGCATGGCTCGCGCTGGGGATCTTCGTCCTCCTCGTCCTGCCGTTCGCGGCGAGCCGCGTGGAGGGGACCGGCCCGACCGTCGTCGTGTCCGTGGCCCTGGTGCTCCCCCTCGCATGGCGTCGTTCGCGCGTGGTGCCCTCGGCCATGGCCGTCGCGGGCGTCTCCGTGCTGCAGCTCATCACCGGCATCCAACCGGTTCCGGCCCAGTTCGTCATCCTCATCACGATCTACACCCTGGCCGCCTTCGGCCCCCGGTGGGCGAGCCTCGGAGGCCTCGGTCTCGCCATCGCGGGGGCCGCGATCGGGCTTGTGCGGTACGGCGACATGCTGGGTGTGAGCGGAGGCAACCCCGTACTGACCACGGTGCCCCTGTTCCTGATCCTGCTGTTCTTCGTGGAGTCCCTCGCGCTTCTCGCCTGGACCATGGGCGACCTCGCCCGGTCGCGGCGGCTCACCTACCGTGCACTCGAGGACCGGAACCGGCGGCTGGAGGTCGAGCGGCAGCAGGAGCGCGACCTCGCCGCGGCGGACGAGCGCAGCCATATCGCCCGGGAGATGCACGACATCGTGGCGCATTCCCTGTCGGTAATCATCACGCAGGCCGACGGCGCGCGGTATGCGAGCGCACAGGCGCCCGAACTCGCCGTGCGGACGCTGGGTACCATCGCCGACACCGGGCGGGGATCGCTGCGCGAGATGCGGCGGCTGCTCGGCGTCCTCCGCGGTGACGAGAGCGCGTCAACCCGACCGCTCCCCACGCTCGACGACATCGACTCCCTCGTCCAGTCGGTCCGCAGATCCGGTGTGCGGATCGACTGCCGCCGCGTCGGCACGCCGCGCAGGCACCTGCCGCTCGGAGCGGAACTCACGGCGTACCGCGTGGTGCAGGAGTCGCTCACGAACGTGCTCAAGCACGCGGGATCGGCCACGTCCACGGAGGTGTCGCTCGAATACGGCCCGCGGGGACTCACCATCACGGTGGACGACGACGGGCGCGGGGCCGCTCCGGATCCTGCCACGGCGGGCGCGGGCCAGGGCATCATCGGCATGACCGAACGGGTCCGGCTGTACGACGGCACGGTCTCGGCCGCGCCGCGCTCCGGGGGCGGCTACCGCGTGGAGGCGTTCATCCCGTACACGCAGGCCTAGGGTGGGTGTACCGCTCAGCGGCACATCTAGGACAGCACAGGAGAGCGACACAACCGTGGACAGCACCGTCAGCAGCACCGCCCCGACCGGCATCCCGTCGGCCGTCGACGCCCCGCCTCCGATCCGCATCGCGATCGTGGACGACCAGCACCTGGTGCGGAGCGGTTTCGCCATGCTGATCAATTCGCAGCCCGACCTCGAGGTGGTCGCCGAGGCCGCGAACGGCGAGGAAGCGGTGAGGGCCCTCGCGACCACGCGGGCCGACGTCGTCCTGATGGATGTGCGCATGCCGGGCATGGACGGCATCGAGGCCACGCACCGTATCCTCGCCGATTACGCGGGCCGCGCGCCCGCCACGTCCGGCGGGGATGCAGGACCGCGCATCGTGGTCCTGACGACCTTCGACCTCGACGAGTACGCCCTGTCCGCCATCCACGCCGGGGCGAGTGGCTTCCTGCTCAAGGACGCCCCACCCGAGGAACTGCTCGAGGCGGTCCGGACCGTCCATCGGGGGGACGCCGTCATCGCGCCGTCCACCACGCGCCGGCTGCTCGACCACGTGGCGCCGCTCCTGCGCCGGCCCTCGGCCACCCAGGACGCGCATGCCGCCGCGGTGGCGCGGCTGACGGCCCGCGAGCGCGAGGTGTTCGAACTCATCGCCCAGGGGCTCTCGAATCCGGAGATCGCCCTGAAGCTGTTCCTCTCCGAGGCCACGGTGAAGACGCACGTGAGCCACATCCTCGCAAAGCTCGAGGCACGGGACCGCGTCCAGGCCGTGGTCATGGCCTACGAGACGGGGATCGTCCGCCCCTGACACCGCACCGGACGGGAGGGTGCCTCCCGTGCCGCCGGACGATACCGGCGGCCGGTCGTAGTCCCCCGCCCTCGCAGCTCATCCCCCGGTATGACGAGCTGCGCCACAACCCCGGACCTGGCGCCGATCCGTCGGGACCAGAGGGTCCATAGCGTGGAGGCATGTCTACTTCCATGCATCCAGCCGTCCCGACGGCGATCCCCGCGGACGGCTCCCCCGCTCCGACAGCCGCTGTCTCCGCCAGGGGCGTCTCCAAGAGCTACGGGCGCGGCGAGACCGCCGTCCACGCCCTCCGCGACGTCTCACTCGACTTCGACCGGGGACGTTTCACAGCCATCATGGGTCCGTCCGGCTCCGGCAAATCGACACTCATGCACTGCCTCGCCGGCCTCGACAGCATCGATGCCGGACGGCTCTGGATCGGCGGGACCGACATCACCGGGCTGCCCGATACCGCACTGACCCGACTGCGCCGCGAGCGCGTCGGGTTCGTGTTCCAGGCCTTCAATCTCGTGCCGACCCTGACGGCGGAGCAGAACATCACCCTGCCGGTGGCCCTCGCCGGTGGCAGCGTGGACACCGACTGGCTGCAGCAGATCTCGTCCTCCCTGGGACTGACCGACCGGTTGTCCCACCGCCCCCACGAGCTCTCCGGCGGACAGCAGCAGAGGGTCGCCGTCGCCCGCGCCCTCCTGACGAGGCCGGACGTGATCTTCGGCGACGAGCCCACGGGCAATCTCGACTCGACCACGGGTGCGGAGGTGCTGTCCCTCCTGCGGCGGAGTTGCCGCGAGATGGGCCAGAGCATCATCATGGTCACCCACGACCCGGTCGCGGCCTCCTACGCCGACCGGGTGGTCCTCCTCGAGGACGGTGCGCTCGTCGGCGAACTCGAGCAGTCCACACCCGAGGCCATCCTCGGTGCACTCGCGAAGCTGGGGGCATAGCGTGCTGCAGGTAGCCCTCGCGCAGGTCCGTGTCCATGCACGGCGCTTCCTCGCCGTCGGCCTCGCCGTGATGCTCGGCGTGGCCTTCCTCTCCGCGACGCTCATGGTCGGTGCGACCACGAGGGCCAGTCTCGGCGAGAGCATCGGCGCCTCCTACGCCAAGGCCGACCTCGTGGTGACGGGGCAGGAGGGCCCGGAGGTGCCCGCCGAGATCGCCGGGGAGCTCGCATCGGTCCCCGGCGTGGACGTCGTCCACGGGCTCGAGCGCGCCTACACCCGCGTCACGACGGGGTCTGCCACCGCGCTCGCCGTCCTCACCGCGGTGGCACCGGACCGGCTCGAGACCACGAGGGTGACGAAGGGCTCCTATCCTTCGGGACCGGGCGACGTGGCGCTGGACGAGGCATCAGCCGTGCGCCTGGGCGTCGTCCCCGGGGACACCCTCGCCGTCGACTCCGGAGCCGCTCCCACCTCCCCGGTCCATGCACTCACCGTCACCGGGCTCACCGCGCCGAGTGCCGATCCCATGCTCTCCGGGGCGGCTCAGGTCCTCGCCCCTTCCTCCGTGGTGCACGAGGTGAATGAGGGTGGGACGACCTACCGCAACATCCAGCTCGCGCTGTCGCCCGTCGCCGACCCGGCGGCGGTCGCCTCGGCCGTCACCGCTTCCCTTGCCGCGTCGCGCACCGATGGGGCCTCGGAGCTGGTGGTGAGGACCGCCGCCGAACAGACCGTCACGGATGTCGCGGCCCTCTCGGACGGCGGTGACGCGCTCACGGGGATCCTCCTCGCCTTCGCAGCCGTGGCCGTCCTCGTCGCCGGACTCGTCATCTCGAACACGTTCTCGGTCCTGGTGGCGCAGCGTACGCGTGAACTGGCCCTGTTGCGCTGCATCGGCGCCGAGCGGCGTCAGGTCCGGGCCTCGGTGCTGGCCGAGGGCGCCGTCGTGGGACTGGTGTCATCGGTGCTCGGCGTCCTGCTCGCCGTCGGAGTCATGGCCGCCCTCGTGGGGCTCGCCCGCCGGACGGGCTTCGGGTCCTTCGCCGTCCTGGCCGTTCCGCCGTCGGCCGCAGTGATCGGCGTCGGTGTCGGAGTCCTGATGACCCTGCTCGCGGCGCTCGTGCCCGCGCGGGCAGCTACCCGGGTCGCGCCCCTGGCCGCGCTCCGTCCGTCGGAGCCGCCGACCACCGGGAGCGCGAGCGGCCGCGTCCGCCTCCTCATCGGCCTCGTGGCGGTGTGCGGCGGGGCTGCGCTCCTCCTGCTCGGCGCCGTGTCGGTCGCGATCCTGCCGGCCGTGGCAGGCGGCGCGGTGTCCTTCCTCGGCATCCTCCTCCTCGCCCCCTTCTTCGTCCCGGTGAGCGTGGCCGCCGTCGGGAGGATGGCCCGCCCGCTCGGGGTCCCCGGCACCCTCGCGTCCGTCAACGCCGTCCGCAATCCGGCGCGCACCACCGCCTCGTCGGCGGCGCTGATGGTCGGCGTCACCCTCGTCACCATGATGATGGTCGGCGCGCAGACCGCCCGGACGTCCTTCGACCGCGAGCTGGACGAGAACTACGCCGTCGACCTCGAGGTCTCGGGGCTCGGGACTGCAGCCGGGGCGCCCGGTACGCGCGTGGACGCGGCCACGCTGCTGCAGGTCGACGGCGTCCGGACCGTCGTCGAACTGACCCCGGTCCTGCTCACGAGCGCTGAGGAGGGCGGGTCCCTCGTCTATGCCGCCGATCCGGCAGCGATCGCCGACGTGCTCAGGGCGCAGGGAGTCGCACTGACCGACGGGATGGTCCTGGCGCCCCAGGACTGGAACCAGGGCGAAGTGATCGTGGAGGCCGCGAATGGCCCCTCGACCCTTCCCGTCACCCCCACCGATGCCACCTTCTTCCTGCCGCTCATCACCCCCGCGACCGCGGAGTCGCTCGGCGGCACCCCGGACGGCGCCCTGGCCGCCTACGTGGGAGCCGGTGGGATCCCGGACCCGGCGGAGGTGCAGGGGTCCCTGGCCAGCTACGTCGGCACGACGTTCTGGCTCGGGCTCGATGACGCACGGGACGCCGGGACGGTGGCGGACATCCAGTCGCGGATCGTCGCAGCCACCGGGGTCTCCGAGTACCAGGTCACCGGAGCAGCGGTGGAGCGTGCGGCCTACAGCCAGATCATCGATGTACTGCTGCTGATCGTGACGGCGCTGCTCGCCGTCGCCGTCCTGATCGCACTCATCGGGGTCGCCAACACGCTGTCCCTGTCCGTGCTGGAGCGGCGCCGGGAGAACTCGCTCCTCCGTGCCCTCGGCCTCACGCGGGTCCAGCTGCGCGGGATGCTGGCGGTCGAGGCGGTGCTCGTCGCGGGAGTCGCGGCGCTCCTGGGGTCCGGCCTCGGCGTCCTCTACGGCTGGCTCGGAGCACAGTCGGCGCTGGGCGGGATCGCGTCGGTCAGCCCGTCGGTACCGATCGGCCAGATCGGGGCGGTCCTCGCCGTGGCGGTCGCCGCGGGGCTGCTGGCCTCCGTGCTCCCCGCCCGCCGGGCAGCACGACTCTCGCCCGTCGCCGGACTCGCGATGGACTGACCCTCCAGCGCACGGCGTCCTCGGTTCCCGCTCCGGGCGGCATATATTAGGGAGAACGCAGCAGAGGTCGGAGAGGACGCCGTGGCGCAGGAGGCAAGAGCAGGGGTTCGCGGTGAGGCATCTGCCGTCGTCGCTTCCCCGTCCGCGGAGGACTGCGCCGGGCTGCAGCGTATCCTCGCCGCCGGCGGCTATCCCTCCAGGGCCGCCACCACGCCGGAGGCGCTGCTCGACGAGGTGCTCGCGGCGCGACCGGATGTGCTGCTCGTGGACCTGGAGACGGCGCTCGCCTACGCAGGGTCGCTGGCCGACCTCGTCGCGGAGCACCCCCAGCTCGCCCGCCTGCCCGTGATCCTCCTGCTGCCCGAAGCCGGTACCCACGCCCTGCCGGACGCGGTGACACCGTACGTGGCGGACGTCGTCTTCCGCCCGGTCACTCCCGCCGAACTGCTGCACCGCACGCACGCAGCGGTCGCCCGGCAGCAGCGCCACCAGCAGCAGAGGACGTCCTCGGCCCGCCTGCGCGAGGAGATGAGGCGGATCTCCGCCAGGATCCGGGCGACGAACGATCCGGCGGCGATGGTGGACCAGTTCCTCCCGGCCGTCGGACGGGCGCTCGGCGCACACCACCTCGTGCTGCAGATCTTCGATGACGAGCGCGTCGCCGCCCGGAGCAGCACCTGGACCAGCGACAGACGTCCGCCCCTCGCCGCCCCGCTGCGCGTCCACCAGGACGCCTCCCTCGCCCTCGCGCTGAGGCTCTGGGAGGAGTCCTCGAGTGCGAGGTTCAGCACCGGTGTAGCCGTCCCCGCAGTGCGGGACGTCGAGGCTCCCGCGTGGCTGTGCGACCGCGCGGGCAACGGCAGCACGGTCAGCGGAGTCGTCGCAGCGCTCGGTGAGGGGGACACCCCGTTCGGCCTGCTCTGGATCATCAGCGAGGAGACGCCGCTCGCCTGGTCCGGCGTGGAGAGCGCGCTGACGCAGCATGTCCTCGGCAACCTCGCCCACGGACTGATCCAGGCGCAGCTCATCTCCCGGCAGCAGCAGGCCGTCCGCAAACTGAGCGCCCTCAACCAGGCGAAGAGCGACTTCGTGGGGACCGTGAACCACGAGCTGAGGACCCCGCTGGCATCGATCGCCGGGTATCTCGAGATGATCCTCGACGGCGTCGGCGGCGAGCTGCCGCCGGAAGCCAGCACCATGCTCCAGGCCGTCGAGCGCAACACCGCGAAGCTGAGCGAGCTCATCGAGCACATCTCGGCGGTCTCCTCGCGGGACACGGACGCATCCGAGCACGGCCCCGTCGATCTCGTCCACCTCGTCTCGCAGCTGACGGGCCGCGCCGTGCTGCAGGCCTCGGCCGGCGGCATCACGCTGGACTCCGCGCTGCCGGACCACGCCGTGACGGTCTCCGGCGACCGCGAGCAGCTCTCCGCAGCCCTGGCCATCGTGCTGTCCAACGCCATCAAGTTCACGCCGGAGGACGGCACGGTCTTCGTCGGACTCACGCATGAACCCGACGAGGGACACGTGGTCGTCGTCGTGCGCGATACCGGCATCGGCATCCCCCCGGACGACCTGCCCCGACTGTTCGAGTCCTTCCACCGGGCGGCCAACGCGAACCAGGTCCTGCCGGGAGTCGGGCTCGGCCTGTCCATCGCGAAGAAGACCTTCGAGGCGCACCGCGGGACTATCACGATCGAGTCGAGCCTCGGCGTCGGCACCGCCGTCGCCATCACGCTACCGCTGCTGAACCACGCTCCCGTAGGGTGAAGAGCTGAACGAATCACGGAAGGACTTCCCCATGACCCGCGCCGCGAACGGCATCCCGGTACGCCAGCTGGACCTCGGGACGCTGCTGCCCTACCTCGACCTGCACCTCGTCGGCGCGACCAACGGAGTGCGCCTCTTCGGTGCGGCGCGGGTCTCCTGGGCCGGGACTCCCTACGAGGAGGATTTCGCCCGGCTCCGCCGCGAGATCGGCCAGGAGCGCGCCTTCCTCAAGCGGCTGATCAAGGCTCTCGGCCACCGGCCGAGCCTGCTGAAGATGGCGATGGCACGCGCCCTGTCCGTCGTCGCGGAACTGGACCCGCTCAACCCGATGAGGCGCAGGGCGAACGCCGGCGCCCAACTGGAACTCGAGGCCCTCCAGTCCCTGCTCAAGGGCAAGGAGGCACTCTGGTCCACGCTCCTCGCGCTGTCCGCCGATGCCTCGGCGTCCACGGGCGACGCGGTGCTCAACCGCCCCGTCCTGGAGCAGCTGCTCGACGCGTCGAAGCGCCAGCAGGAGACCGTCGCCCGTGTCATGACGCAGACGGCGGCGGACCGCTTCCTGCGGCGCTGAGACCGCAGGAAGCGACGCAGGGCCGCACGGTCAGGACGCCACGGGCTCCTCGTACTTGGGGAACACCGGCGACGGTGCGGGCAGGGCGGTCCCCGGCTCGATGCGCCGGCCGAGCGCACTGAAGAGACGCCGGGCGTCGTCGGCCTCCGTGCCCTGGCCGAGCGCCGTGAGGATCTGCCCTGCGCTGCCCGGCATGACGGGCTGGGCGAGGACGGCAACCACCCGGAGGACCTCCAGGGTCACGTACAGGACCGTGCTCATGCGCTCGGGATCGGTCTTCCGCAGGACCCAGGGCTGCTGGTCGGCGAAGTAGGCGTTCGTGTCGCCGAGGACTGCCCACACGGCTTCGAGGGCGCGGGAGAACTCCTGCCGGTCGTACGCGGCGCGGCTGGCCTCCAGCAGTGCATGGGCCTGGTCGAGGATCTCCGTGTCAGCGGGAGCGAATTCCCCCGGCTGCGGCACCGCGCCGCCGCAGTTCTTGGCGACCATGGACAGCGACCGCTGGGCCAGGTTGCCGAAGTTGTTGGCGAGGTCGGAGTTCATCCGCCCGACGACGGCCTCGTGGCTGTAGGAGCCGTCGGCTCCGAACGGGACCTCGCGGAGGAGGAAGAAGCGCACGGAGTCGAGGCCGTACTGGTCCACCCAGTCCGCCGGCGCCACGGTGTTGCCGAGCGACTTCGACATCTTCACGCCGCGGTTGTGCAGGAAGCCGTGGATCATGACGCGCTTCGGCAACTCGAGGCCCGCGGACATGAGGAAGGCGGGCCAGTAGATGGCGTGGAAGCGTGAGATGTCCTTGCCGATCACGTGGACGTCGGCGGGCCAGTACATGCGGAACCGTTCCGAGTCGGTGTCGGGAAAGCCGACACCGGTGAGGTAGTTGGTCAGGGCGTCCACCCAGACGTACATGACATGCCGGTCGTCACCCGGGACCGGGACGCCCCAGTCGAACGTCGTGCGGCTGATGGACAGGTCCTCGAGCCCGCGCCGTACGAACGAGATGACCTCGTTGAAGCGCGACTGCGGCGCACCGAACTCCGGCTGCGACTCGTAGAGGTCGAGCAGCTTCTGCTGGTAGGCCGAGAGCCGGAAGAAGTAGCTCTCCTCCTCGGTCCAGGTGACCTCGGTGTCGGTCTCCTTCGAGTACCGCACGCCGTCCTCGCGGACCTCGGTGTCGTCCTCCGCCCAGAAGGACTCGTCCCGCACGGAATACCACCCGGCGTACTTGTCGAGGTAGATGTCCCCGTTCGCCTCCATCCGCTTCCAGATCTCAGCGGCCGCGGCGTAGTGGTCCGCGTCCGTGGTGCGGATGAAGCGGTCGTAGGAGGTGCCGACGACGTCGTTCATGTCCCGGAACGCCTGCGCGTTGCGCGTGGCGAGGTCCCGGACGGGGATGCCCTCCCGGTCCGCGGCCTGCTGCATCTTGAGGCCGTGCTCGTCGGTGCCCGTGAGGTACATGACGTCGAAGCCGTCGAGGCGCTTGAAGCGCGCCATGGCGTCCACGGCGATGGTCTCGTAGGCGTGCCCGATGTGCGGCACGCCGTTGGGGTAGGAGATGGCCGTGGTGATGTAGAACGAGGGCTTTGCGTCAGCTGGGGAGGTCACCCTATGAAATTACCCCGGCACTCCCCGATTTACCCAAGCGTGGCGGCTGCCGTGCCGACGGCGTCGAGCGCGAGCACGGCGTGGACGCCCCACGTCTGGTTGGCGATCTGCGTGACCCGGAGGTCGACGACGGAGCCGGCCAGGGCCAACGCGGTCGCCCGCTCCAGGCCGTGGAGCTGCTGGAGCCAGGTGAGCATGGCGCCGAGGGCCTCCGCCGTCGCGCGGTTGAGGTCCGCGTCGAACCCGAACGTGATGCGCGCGGTGGGCGTGACGGCGTGGATGGTGTCGAGCGGCGCGTCCCGGACGAGATCGACCGTGAGGGTCGACGTCATGCCGCACTCGATGGCCGTACCGCCGACCTCCCCGTCGCCCTGCGCGGCATGCCCGTCCCCGAGGTGCAGCTGCGCGCCGGGAACGGTCACCGGGAGGAAGAGCGTGGAGCCCGCCGTCAGCTCCCGGCAGTCGATGTTGCCGCCGCCCGCCGAGCGCGGCGGCGTCGTCGAGTGCTCCCCCGGCTCTGCGGGTGGCAGCCCCACCACGCCGAGGAACGGGGCGAGGCGGACGACATGCCCGTACTGGTTGGTGCCGGTGGCGGCGGCGCCGTCGAGATCCCACAGCAGCCACGCGGGCTCCGTGCCCTCGAGGCCCAGGCTGCGCGTGAAGGCGTCATCCGGGCGTCCGGCGCGGGTCCAGCCCCAGTCCGCGGGCTCGAAGGACTCGAACCGGACGGCCAGCACGTCGCCCGGGACGGCCCCGGCGACCTCGATGGGTCCGGTGAGGGCGTGCCCGCGCCGGTGGGGGAACCGGTAGGGCGTCACCGCGCCCGGCGTCGCCTGCCGCTCGAGGTGGCCCCAGGCGTCGAGGGACTCGACGACGACCCGGTCCCCCGGCTCGATCCGCAGGACCGGCGGGGTGTCCCGGGACAGGACCTGCGTCGCCGTCGCCGGCTCGGCCGGTAGCCGGTGCAGAGCCATCGGTCCCCCTCGCTGATCCTGGTCGGTCCCGGTCAGTCCTGGAGGTCCACTTCGCGGGCAACCGACGCACCGATCTCGGAACGGATGGCGTCGAGGACGTCCTGGGGCACGGAGCTGTCCACAGTGAGGAGGGAGAGCGCCTGGCCGCCTTCGGTATTCCGTGCCACCTGCATGCCCGCGATGTTTATGTCCCGTTCGCCGAGGAGGCGGCCGAGCGCGCCGATCACGCCGGGTCGGTCGGTGTAGAGCAGCACCAGGAGGTGGTCGCTGATCGGGATCTCGAGGTCGTAGCCGTTGACACCGACGAGCTTCTCCACCTGCTTCGGCCCCGTCAGGGTCCCCGCCACGGAGATCTGCGTGCCGTCGGAGAGCGCCCCACGGAGGCGGAGCACGTTGCGGTACTCCTCGGACTCGGGGGTGGTGACCAGCCGGGACGTGATGCCACGCTGTTCGGCGAGGATCGGCGCGTTCACGTAGGAGACCTTCTCGGAGACGACGTCGGTGAAGACGCCCTTGAGCGCGGCGAGCTCGAGGGCCTTGACGTCGAGGGCGGCGATCTCACCGGCGACCTCGATGTCGATCTGGGTCAGGGAGGCGTGCGTCAGCGCGGTGAAGATCCGCCCGAGCTTCTCCATGAGCGGGATGCCGGGACGGACGGCCGGGTCGATGACGCCGCCGGCCACGTTGACGGCGTCGGGGACGAGTTCGCCGGCCAGGGCGAGCCGGACCGACTTCGCGACGGAGATGCCGGCCTTCTCCTGGGCCTCCTCGGTCGACGCCCCGAGGTGCGGTGTCACCACGACGCTGTCGTGGGCGAAGAACGGGAGGTCGGTGCTGGGCTCCCGGACGAAGACGTCGACGCCGGCGCCGGCGATCTGTCCCTGCTCGAGTGCGGCGTGCAGCGCAGCCTCGTCCACGAGGCCACCCCGTGCCACGTTGACGACGTAGGCGGTGTCCTTCATGAGTGCGAAGGCGTCGGCGCCGAGCATCCCGACCGTCTCAGGGGTCTTCGGCATGTGGATGGTCACGAAGTCGGATTCGCGCAGCAGTTCGTCGAGGGACACGAGCCGCACGCCGAGCTGGGCCGCCCGGGCCGAGGTCACGTAGGGGTCGTAGGCGAGGATCTGCGTGCCGAAGCCCTGGAGGCGCGCCGCGACGAGCGCGCCGATGCGGCCGAGCCCGATGATGCCGATGTTCTTCTCGTACAGCTCCGTGCCGGAGTACTTGGAGCGCTTCCACTCCCCCGCCTTCAGGGCCGCGCTGGCCTGGGGGATGTTGCGGGCGAGGCTCAGGATGTGGCCGACCGTGAGTTCGGCGGCGGAGATGATGTTCGACGTCGGGGCGTTGACGACCATGACGCCGGCCCTCGTCGCGGCCTTGATGTCGACGTTGTCGAGACCGACTCCCGCGCGGGCGATGACCTTCAGTTTGGGCGCGGCCTGGATGGCTTCCTCGTCCATCTGCGTCGCGGAGCGGACCAGCACGGCGTCGACGTCGGCGAGCGCGGCGAGGAGCTGGGCGCGGTCGGCGCCGTCGGTGCTGCGCACCTCGAAGTCGGGTCCCAGTGCTTCGACGGTGGCGGGTGAGAGTTCTTCGGCGAGGAGGACGACGGGCTTGGTGGTCACGGGAGAATTCCTTCTGCGGTGGACTTGCGGGATCAGGACGGGATCAGCCGGGCACGGTCAGGACGGGAGGAAGCGGACCCGGGCACAGGTCCGGCAGGACACCTGCTCGTCGCTGAGCGTTGAACACGTGTCCTGCCGGCAGTGGGGGGCGCTAGCGCGCTACGGAACCCTCGGTGTAGTCGTCGTTCGTCTTGATCCACGAGAAGAGCTTGCGGAGCTCGCGGCCCGTGCTCTCGATCGGGTGGTCCTCGCCCTTCTTGCGCAGCTCGGTGAACTCGGGCGCTCCGGCGTCCTGGTCGTCGATGAAGCGCTTGGCGAAGGCACCGTTCTGGATGTCCGCGAGGACGGCCTTCATGTTCTCCTTCACCTCGGGGGTGATGACGCGGGGGCCGGAGACGTAGTCGCCGTACTCGGCCGTGTCGGAGACGCTCCAGCGCTGCTTGGCGATGCCACCCTCGACCATGAGGTCGACGATGAGCTTGAGCTCGTGCAGGACCTCGAAGTACGCGACCTCGGGCTTGTAGCCTGCCTCCGTCAGCGTCTCGAAGCCGTACTGGATCAGCTGCGAGGCCCCGCCGCACAGGACGGCCTGCTCACCGAAGAGGTCCGTCTCGGTCTCCTCGGTGAAGGTGGTCTCGATGACGCCGGCGCGGGTGCCGCCGATCGCCTTCGCGTAGGACAGCGCGAGGTCGCGTGCCTTGCCCGATGCGTCCTGCTCGACGGCGATCAGGTCGGGGACACCGCGTCCGGCCTCGAACTCGCGGCGGACGATGTGCCCGGGTCCCTTGGGAGCCACGAGGGCGACGTCGACGTCGGACGGCGGCTGGATGTAGCCGTAGCGGATGTTGAAGCCGTGGCCGAAGAACAGGGCGTCACCGGCCTGCAGGTTCGGTGCGATGTCCTCCTTGTACACGTGCCGCTGTACCTGGTCGGGCGTGAGCACCATGATGAGGTCGGCTTCGGCGGTAGCCTCGGCGACCGAGAGGACCCGGAGCCCCTCGGCTTCGGCCTTGGCGCGCGACGCGGATCCTTCCTTCAGGCCGACGCGCACGTCGACGCCGGAATCGCGCAGGCTCAGCGCGTGGGCGTGGCCCTGGCTGCCGTAGCCGATGACGGCCACGGTGCGGCCCTGGATGATCGAAAGGTCTGCATCGTCGTCATAGAACAACTCGGTCACGGGTGTTTCTCCTCTTGTGGGTGGTGCTGGGAAGGTCTGGAAGGGGTGCCGTCAGGCGCTGCGCAGGGCGCGATCGCTCATCGACTTGGCGCCACGGCTGATCGCGAGCGTGCCGGACTGCACGATCTCGCGGACGCCGAACGGCTCGAGGACGGACAGGAGCGCCGAGAGCTTCTCCGGCGTTCCCGTCGCCTCGATGATGAGCGAGTCGATCGCCACGTCGACGACCGACGCACGGAACAGGTCCGCGGCCTGGGTCACCTGCAGGCGCGTCGCCGCGTCTGCCCGGACCTTGATCAGGACGTGGTCGCGCTGCACCGACTGCTCGGTCGTCAGTTCGACGATCTTGATGACGTTGATGAGCTTGTTCAGCTGCTTGGTGACCTGCTCGAGGAGATCCCCCTCGGCTTCCACCACAACGGTGATGCGGGACATGCCCGCGACCTCGGTCGGTCCGACCGCAAGTGAGTTGATGTTGAACGCACGCCGCGCGAACAGGCTCGCGACGCGGGTGAGGACGCCGGGCACGTCCTCGACGAGCACGGAAAGGGTGTGTCGTGCCATGATCAGTCCTCCTGTTCCCATGTCGGGGTCATGTTGCGGGCAATCTGGATGAGGTCGTTGCTGACGCCCGAGGGCACCATCGGCCAGACCATGGAGTCGCGGCTGACCACGAAGTCGATGACGACGGGGCGGTCGTTGATCGCCAGCGCCTGCTCGATGGTCGCGTCGATGTCCTCGTCCCGCTCGCAGCGCAGGCCCACGCAGCCGTAGGCGTCGGCGAGCTTCACGAAGTCCGGGACGCGCACGGTGTCGTGGCCCGTGTTGAGGTCCGTGTTCGAGTAGCGGCCCTCGTAGAAGAGGGTCTGCCACTGCCGCACCATCCCCAGAGAGGAGTTGTTGATGACCGCGACCTTGATGGGGATGTTGTTGATGACGCACGTGGCCAGTTCCTGGTTGGTCATCTGGAAGCAGCCGTCGCCGTCGATCGCCCAGACCACGCGGTCCGGGTCGCCCACCTTGGCTCCCATCGCGGCCGGCACGGAGTAACCCATGGTGCCGAGGCCGCCGGAGTTGAGCCAGGCGTGCGGGCGCTCGTACTGGATGAACTGCGCCGCCCACATCTGGTGCTGTCCCACGCCCGAGACGAAGACGCCCTCGGGACCGGTCAGCTCACCGATGCGCTTGATGACCTGCTGCGGTGCCGACAGGCCGTCGTCGGGCTGCGTGAAGCCGACCGGGTAGGTCTCGCGCAGGTGGTTGAGGGTCTTCCACCAGGCGGAGAGGTCCGGCCGTTCCTGCGTCTCGAACGAGTCTCGGACGGCGGCGGTCAGCTCGGGGATGATCTCCTTGACGGACCCGACGATGGGCACGTCCGCGGCGCGGTTCTTGGAGATCTCGGCGGGATCGATGTCCGCGTGGATGACCTTCGCGTTCGGGGCGAAGCTGGAGAGGACTCCCGTGACGCGGTCGTCGAACCGCGCGCCGAGGGTGATCAGGAGGTCTGCCTGCTGCAGCGCCGTGACGGCGGAGACGGAACCGTGCATGCCGGGCATTCCCACGTGCTGGTCGTGGGAGTCGGGGAAGACTCCGCGGGCCATGAGGGTGGTGACGACGGGGGCGCCGACGAGCTCGGCCAGCTCCTTCAGCTCCACGGAGGCATGGGCCTTGACGACGCCGCCGCCCACGTAGAAGACGGGGCGCTGCGCGTTGTTGATGAGGCGGGCTGCCTCGCGGACCTGCTTTGAGTGGCCGCGCACCACGGGCCGGTAGCCCGGGATGTCCACCTTGGGCGGCCAGGAGAATGTCATGCTGGACTGCTGGGCGTCCTTGGCGATGTCGACCAGCACGGGCCCGGGACGCCCCGTGGTCGCGATGTGGAAGGCCTCGGCGAGGACGCGGGGGATGTCCTGCGCCTTCGTCACCAGGTAGGAGTGCTTGGTGATGGGCATCGTGATGCCGACGATGTCGGCTTCCTGGAACGCGTCCGAGCCGATGAAGGCACTGGAGACCTGGCCCGTGATGGCCACCATGGGCACCGAGTCCATGTGGGCGTCGGCGATGGCCGTCACGAGGTTGGTGGCGCCCGGACCCGAGGTGACGATGCAGACACCGGGCCTGCCGGTCACCATGGCGTAGCCCTGCGCCGCATGGCCCGCGCCCTGCTCGTGCCGCACGAGGACGTGCCGGAGCTTGGTGGACGCCAGAAGGGGGTCGTACGTCGGAAGGATCGCTCCCCCGGGAAGACCGAAGACGTCGTCGACGCCGAGTTCCTCGAGGGACCGGACGATCGCCGCGGAACCGAGCATCTCGGTGGGGCCCACGACATTGTTGGGGCCACGGACGGCGCTCGCCGGGACGACGGGGGCTGTCTCACGCGCGGGTGCTGCGGGAGGTGCTGGCCTTGCTGCCAGCAGCGCTGGGCTGATGGGCGATCCCTTGGACATCTTCGGCTTCCTTTGGAACGTTTGCTGCACTGCTGCAGCTATGACTGCGGATTGACTTCCGCGCGCTTCTTCTGTGCCAACAAGGTGTGTCAACAAAAAAACCCCTCAGCCTTGTCGGGCTCTGCGAGGGGTTGCGCGTGACTGTAGTCGTCTACCGGACGGGCTTCAGGCCACGCGCTGGGTAAGGACGACGACTACTGGTTCGGGCTGCATACCTGTAGTTTCCACGCCCCCGCGAAAGAGTGTCAACCGCACCCCTGCTTGTCTCACATCGTGGACGCGGGCGTCCAGTGAGTGGACCACCACCCCTGGTGTCGGCACTGCCCGGAACGGGAGGACATCCCGTCCCGGGCAGCGACGGCGACGTCCCTAGCCCGTGACCGCACCCTTGGAGGCGGAGTGCACGAGCTTTGCGTATTTCGCCAGCACGCCCTTCGTGTAGCGGGCCGGGAGCGGCTCCCATCCCACCTTGCGCTGCTCGAGTTCCGCCTCGTCGACGAGGAGGTCGAAGCTCTTCGCCGCGATGTCGACGCGGATGCGGTCGCCGTTGTGCACGAAGGCGATGGGGCCGCCGTCGACGGCTTCCGGCGCCACGTGGCCGATACACAGACCCGTGGTGCCTCCGGAGAAGCGGCCGTCCGTGAGCAGGAGGACGTCCTTGCCCAGACCGGCTCCCTTGATGGCGCCGGTGATGGCGAGCATCTCGCGCATGCCGGGGCCGCCCTTGGGTCCCTCGTAGCGGATGACGACGACGTCACCGGCCTGGATCTCGCCGGCATCGAGCGCATCGAGGGCGCCCTGCTCACGCTCGAACACGCGGGCGGTGCCCTCGAAGACGTCGGCGTCGAAGCCGGCGCTCTTCACCACGGCGCCCTCGGGGGCCAGGGAGCCGTGCAGGATGGTGATGCCACCGGTCTTGTGCAGCGGGTTGTCGAGCGCGCGGAGGATCTTGCCGTCGAGGTCCGGCGGGTCGATCTCCGCGAGGTTCTCGGCGAGGGTCTTGCCGGTCACCGTCAGGCAGTCGCCGTGCAGCAGGCCGGCGTCGAGCAGCGCCTTCATGATGACCGGCACGCCGCCCACCTTGTCGACGTCGAACATGACGTAGCGGCCGAAGGGCTTGAGGTCGCCGAGGTGCGGGATCCGGTCGCCGATGCGCGTGAAGTCGTCGAGCGTCAGGTCGACCTCGGCCTCACGGGCGATCGCCAGCAGGTGGAGGACGGCGTTGGTCGAGCCGCCGAAGGCCATGGTGACCGCGATGGCATTCTCGAACGCCTTCTTCGTCATGATGTCGCGGGCCGTGATGCCGAGGCGCAGCAGGTTCACGACCGCCTCGCCGGACTTCCGCGCGTACATGTCGCGGCGGCGGTCGGCCGAGGGCGGAGCTGCCGAGCCGGGCAGGGACATCCCGAGGGCCTCGCCGATGCAGGCCATCGTGTTCGCGGTGTACATACCGCCGCAGGCACCCTCACCGGGGCAGACGGCGCGTTCGATGCTGTCGAGGTCCTTGTGGCTCATCTTGCCGGCAGCGCAGGCGCCGACGGCCTCGAAGGCGTCGATGAGGGTGACTTCCTTCTCGGTGCCGTCCTCGAGCTTCGCGAATCCCGGCATGATCGTTCCTGCGTACAGGAACACCGAGGCGAGGTCGAGGCGGGCCGCCGCCATGAGCATGCCCGGAAGGGACTTGTCGCAGCCGGCGAGGAGCACGGAACCGTCGATGCGTTCGGCCTGCATCACCGTCTCCACCGAGTCCGCGATGACCTCACGGGAGACGAGCGAGAAGTGCATGCCCTCGTGGCCCATCGAGATGCCGTCGGAGACGGAGATGGTGCCGAACTGCATGGGGAACCCTCCCCCGTCACGCACACCCTCCTTCGCTCCCTGGGCGAGGCGGTTGAGGGACAGGTTGCAGGGAGTGATCTCGTTCCAGGAGCTCGCGACGCCGACCTGCGGCTTCGCGAAGTCCTCGTCACCCATACCCACGGCTCGCAACATCCCGCGGGACGGTGCCGCATGGATGCCGTCGGTGACGACGCGGCTTCTTGGCTTGATGTCTGGCTTTGTTTCCACGGTCATGTTAGAAGTCTAGGCCCGTGTAACAGGCGGGTTTCGCCATGTGACCCGCCTGTTACAGCTGCCTCTGCGCCGGATGGAAGGGCCGCGCCTCTCCGCCCGGGTCCTCGTGCGGCGGCTCCCCGCTCCGGTACAGTGTGGATTTCGCGGGCGAATCTTCCGGCCCGCCGGCCGCGCGCACCGCGAACAATCCCTCCGGGGACCAGTCCGACAGCCTCCTACCGCAACGGCATGATATGACTCCCGATGATCCCTCCGGAACCGGCCGACCGCTCCCTGGCGGGCAGGGACTGAAGAACGCCCTCCGCCGCGTGTTCGACGGGCAGATCCCGAACTACGGCGACTACAACCTCGTCTTCGCAGCGCCGTACGCCCGCGGCTCCGAGGGCCCAACCTATCCGATCGGCTACGTGGTGGGTTACCGCTGGAAGCCCGCCGAGCTGATGATCGCGCCGGTGGACCTCGCGGCCATCAGGGGCGCGGGCGTTCCCGTCGAGATCAACATGACCAATCTCGCGCACGCCCTGCAGTGGGTCGAGGACGGCAGCTACGAGGTGGGCACGAGCACCGGCCGGGTCTTCCGCTTCGGCGTCAGCGCGGACCCGGTCCTCGACGTCGGTCCCGGCACCCCGATGAGGCTGACCCAGGACGACGACCTCGTCGACTTCGACTCCTTCATGGATGCCTTCATCGCCATGGCCTGAGCCCGGGCCGCGCCCATTCCCAGCGTCCGCGTCCGGGCCGCCTAGCTGTACTGGGCCGGGACGTTGGTGACAGGTAGGGCTTGAAAATGAGGAGGACCTCCGGGCTTAGTGGAGCTGTCTAGTTCCCGCACCCTCCCGGAGGTCCTCGTGTCCAACGTTATCCCTCGTTTGAGCCCGTTTGGTCGATCAATCATCATTGAACGCGTTTTAGCAGGCCGGCCCGTCGCGCACGTGGCCAAGGAACTCGGCGTGTCCCGGCAGACCGCCTACCGGTGGGTGCGCCGCTACCGGGCCGAAGGAATCGACGGGCTGCAGGACCGCTCCAGCCGCCCGAGGACCTTCCCGACCAGGACCAGCCGTGAGACCGAGCACGTGGTTCTTGCCGCCCGCACGCAGTTACGGGCCGGACCGTTACGCATCGCGGCCGCCACCGGGGTACCGGCCCGGACGGTCTCCCGGATCCTGTCCCGGCACCAGGTTCCCCGGCTTGCCTGGTGCGACCCGGTCACCGGGCAGCTGATCCGCGCCTCGAGGGCGACCAAGGCCCGGTACGAACGAGCCCGCCCGGGCGAGCTCGTGCACCTGGATGTGAAGAAACTCGGCCGGATCCCCGACGGCGGCGGCTGGCGTGCCCACGGCCGCTCCGAAGAGGTTCGGGGTTACGGCATCGGTTACGACTACGTCCACGCGGCTATTGATGACCACTCCCGGCTCGCGTACGCCGAAGTCCATCCCGACGAACGCTCCGACACCGCCGCAGGGTTCCTGCTGCGCGCCCGGGACTTCTTCGCCACGAACGGGATTCCCCGCATCGAACGGATCATCACCGACAACGCCCTGGCCTACCGGCGCGGACACGCGTTCAAAGCAGCCGTAACAGCCATCGGCGCCGAGCAGCGTTTCATCAAACCCCACTGCCCCTGGACCAACGGGAAAGTCGAGCGCTTCAACCGGACCCTGCAAACCGAATGGGCCTACCGCCGGCCCTACACCTCGAACACAGCCCGCACCGAAGCCCTTGACCGGTTCCTCACCCACTACAACACTGAACGCATCCACACAGGCATCGGAACCACACCCATCAACCGACTGTCACCCACCTCATGACCCAGTACACCTAGCCCCAGGGTCCGCGCCGCACGAGGTTGGCGGGCTCCTGTCCGCGGCCGAGCAGTTCGACCTGGCGTTTCAGCAGCGCGAGGATCCGGGGCGGGAAGGCACCGGTGTTGCCCCCGACGTGCGGCGTGATGATGACGCCGGGAGCGTTCCACAGCGGGTGGCCCTCGGGCAGCGGTTCGGGGTCGACGACGTCGAGCGCCGCCTTCAGGCGGCCTGCCACGACTTCGCGGGTGAGGGCCTCGGTGTCCACCACGGCCCCCCGGGCGACGTTGACGACGAGCGCGCCGTCGGGCAGGGCCGCGAGCACGTCCTTCCCGATGAGTCCGCGCGTGGCGTCGGTGAGCGGGGTAATCACCACGACGACGTCGTGGTGCGGGGCGAGGTCCACCAGTTCGTCGCTGCCGTGGACGTGACCGAGGGCGTCGTCGCGTGCGGCGCTGCCGACGCGCGTGACCTGCGCCTCGAAGGTGTCCAGGCGCCTGCGGATCTCCTCGCCGATGCCGCCGACACCCACGAGGAGGACGCGGCGGTCCGCGAGCCCGGGATAGCGGGCGCTGTGCCACCGGCCTTCGGCCTGCTGGCGGACGGCGTCGTCGATCCCGCGCAGCGAGGCCAGGGCGAGCCCGACGGCGAGTTCGGCGGTGGCCGCTGCATGCACTCCCGCAGCCGTCGCGATGGCCACCTCGGGTCCCACGAGGTCCGGGACGCCGTCGTATCCCGTGGACTGCGTCTGGACGAGCCTGAGGTTCCGCGCGGCGTCGAGCGCCCCGTCGAGGTGGGCGCGGCCCGTGTACGGCAGCACCGCAGCATCGAGGTCGGCGGGGTCGAGCCCCTCCGGTGCCCCCTGGAAGTCCCAGAGCACGACGTCGACGGCCGGGGACACTCCGGCCAGCGCATCCCGCAGCTCGGCGGTGGGGACGCTCAGGGTACGGACGGTCGGGGCATCGGAGCTGGGTGCAGGAATCGTCATGGCGCCAGCCTAGTGCGGGGATACGGCGGAATCGGCCTCGCCGGGCGGTGCGGACGAGATGCGGACGAGATGCGGACGAGATGCGGACGAGGTGCGGAAAAGGGGTCCCGAGCGGAGGTCGGGGAGCCGGTTTCATGTTTCGGGCGAAGTGCTGGTAGAGTTTCATGCTGTTGCGGATGAGCCAACCGGGTGAAATCGGGAGGCAAAACGGCACGCACCTCTAGCTCAATTGGCAGAGCAATTGACTCTTAATCAATGGGTTCCGGGTTCAAGTCCCGGGGGGTGCACAACAGAACCCCGTGTTCCAGGTCTCGCCGCCTGGGACGCGGGGTTTTGTCTTGCCCTGATACCGGCTTCCTCCACGTCGAGGTCCTCCACGTGCAGTCGAAGTTCTCCTCGCCCGGGGATCGTGCCTGCCCACGTTCCCCTGACGCCTCGACCCGGAGCCCACCCGGTGGGAGAATCACCCCCACGTAGGAGGCCCTCGTGGATCTGGACAGCTGGGTGGCGTGTGCGGATACCGGGCGTGGACGTCAGCGCGCCGCGGCGCTCGCCGTCGGCGCCGTGATGACGTTCCTGCTGGGCGCATGCACCTATGAGACGTCGCCTGTGGAGCAGCCGACCCCCACCTCGTCCTCAGAACCCGGGTTCTCCGCTTCGAAGCCCGAGGCGTGGGGCCCCGGTTCCCCGTACTACACGAACAACGGCATCCCGTATGTGGGAGAGAGCACATGGCCCTCGCCTGTTCGGGTCGCATCGTTCACGGAGGCGAAGACGGGTGTCGTGTATGTCGATGCGGACTCGTCGAAGATCGTCTGGGAGAGCTGGGAGCACGACACGAAGGAGATCGGCCGGCAGCCCTGGCGAAACGCGGGCGCAACCCCGGTGGGCCGGATGTGGGGTGAGTTCCGCGACATCGTGGGAAACCCGGAGTCCGACGTCGTCTCCTGGGTCGAGACGACGGACGGGCAGCGCGGGGATATCGTCGTGGTGCAACCGAGTACCGGGCGGGTGCTCGCCCGCACGCCCATCGAGGCGTCGCCGGAGCAACCCGTGGTTTTCGCCTCGGTGGACGACCATGCGGTCCACTATGCGACTGGCACCGACCCGGGCGGTAGTGGGGCGAACGAGAACATCTGGGTGTGGCAGTGGGCGTCCGGCGAGGATCCGCACCTCGGCCGGCGCGGCGTCGCGGTGCTGGATGTCAGCGGAGATACCTGGGCGGTGGCTGGAGGGAGCCGCATCAGCTTCGAGCGCACTGACGGATCCGTTCTGTCATCGGTCGACGCCTCGTACGGGGACCGCACATACTTCGGTGGTGGGTTGAGCCCGGGCGGCCGGTTCTGGTTCGCGCCGGCGTACGGCTTGGTGGTCGAGACTTCGACCGGCAAAGAGGTCCGGCTCGAGCATGGTTTCGACGGACGTTACGGCTGGACGGGCCCGGAGGAACTGACGATGATCGGCCCCGGCCTGTCGGTCTGCTCGGCGATCACCGGGAATTGCGACGATCCGATCGACGCTCCCTACACCTACTCCGCGTTCGGCCTGCCATTGAATTGATGTGGCAGATGGAGCAGCGTCACCGCGGCACCCCTCGTAGCTGTGTCAGGGCTCCCGGTAGCCGGCCGGGGCATCATGATGTATCGGTCCCCGCCACTGCAGTGATGTCCACCCCGGAACGTCGCCATGCCGCGGCCGGACAGTCAAGGCCCCACCCCAGCCCTCCGGTGCATTGCACCGGCTTTCCGGATTCCTGCACGATGGCTGGTATCCCACTTCCGGAGGACCACCATGTTCAGGAACGCGGCGGATGAACCGCCCATCATCGACTTCCACCCGTGGCCGCGCCCGGTCCCGGCACACTACCTCTCGGTCCTGCAGGCCGGCGTCCTGCTCGGCCTCGTGACGATCCTGCTGCTGACGGTGCTCCCCTCCCTCTCGTTCCTCCACCTCCTCGTCAGCGCGCTGGTCCTCGTGTCGCTCCTGCGGCGCACCCGGAAGCGGCACCCCGGGCGCGAGGACGCGAAGGACTGACCGGTCCCCGGCGCCTTCCGGCTGCCGGGCCTACGATGGACGGGTGAACGAGATCCTGTCCTTCGCAGGGAACTACTGGTGGCTGGTCTTCCCGCTGTCGGGGGTGTTCGCGGTGTGGGGACGGCAGTGGTCGGAGGCGGGCGAACGGCGCCACCAGCGCAGGATGGAGCTCTACCGCCTCAAGCACCCCGGCGTCCTCCACGGCGCGCACTCCGCCGAACAGGTCCCGCAGCAGGCACCCCGGCTGGAACGGGATGTCCTGCACGTCGAGCGCATGCACGACGAGGTCGACAGGAAGTGGCTGTCGTATGAGCTCGACGCGGCGAAGCTGATCGATTACCCCACGATGACCGACGTGCGGGAGCCGCTCACCGTCGCTTTCCTCAGGGCCAAGCGCGAAGCGGATTCGCTGCGGCCGGAGGAACCCTCGGGGGTGTCCGCGGAAGACCTCGCCGCCTACCGGTCCGCCGTCACGTCGTACGACGTCGCCTTCCAGGTGGCGGAGACCGAGGCGCGGCGCGTCAGGGCGAGCGGGTTCAGCGCGGAGGAACGGCAACGGCTCTCGACCGCCCGCAAGCTCGTCACGGTGGCCGTGGACGACGCGGCGACGGCAGCGGAACGCCAGACGGCCTACCGCCGGGCCCGCCGGGAGCTGGACGGCCTGATCGTCCTGCCGGATGCCACCATCACCTCGCTGGAGGAGAAGGTCGCCGGGGCGATCGGCCCGCGTTCCGAGCCCTCCCCGTCCTGATGCGGCGGTTCCCTTCCCTGCGCGCCGCGGCTGAACAATAATCGCTTACACACAGACGGCGTGGCGGGAGCCACCGGCAGAAGGCGGACACCATGGCGGCGACGATCAATTCCTACCTCAGCTTCCGGGACACGGCAGCGCAGGCGATGGACTTCTACCAGTCCGTCTTCGGCGGCGAGCTCCAGCGCAGTACGTTCGCGGAGTTCCAGGTGAGCGAGGACCCTGCGGAGCAGGACAAGATCATGCATTCCATGCTGACCACACCGTCGGGGCAGGTCCTGATGGCGGCTGATACGCCCAACAGCATGGAGTACACGGCCCCGGCCGGGCATTCGCTCTCGGTCAGCGGTGACGACGAGGCGGAGCTCCGCGGATACTGGGACGCACTCGCCGGCAGCGGCAGCGAGATCGTGCCCCTCGCGCAGTCACCCTGGGGCGACAGCTTCGGCATGTGCATCGACCGCTTCGGCGTCACCTGGATGGTGAACATCGCCGGGGCTCCCGCGGCCGGGCAGGAGGCCCCTGCGGCCGCCGCTGCGCCGACCCCGGCAGACGCTCCGGGCGACGCCGTCGGCGTCTGACGCCCCGCGCCGTTCGCTCTGGCCTGGCGTCGGGCGTGCCTGGACTCGACGACGTCAGGCGCGCGCGCCCGCTTCGAAGGTGAGTGTCGGCTCATCCGGGGTGGAGAGCGTGAGCACGGCCTCCTCGATGCGCTCGTGCTCCTCGATGTCCCGCTCGACGGCGCGGAGGGCGATGGCGACGTCGTGCTCCCGCCGGTCTCCCACGAGGTCCACCGCCGCCACCAGGTACAGGCGCTCGGGGCCCACGTACTCGAGGTGCAGGTACGTCACGCGCTCGATGCTGTCGTGTGCCCCCAACCGCTGGGCGACCGATTCGAGCAGGGCCGGGGACACCGCCTGGCCGACGAGGAACCGCCGGTTGCGGTCGATCAGGATCACGGCGATCACCCCGAGCAGCACGCCCACCAGGATCGAGCCGACCGCGTCGGGGACGGGAGAGCCGGTCAGCTGGTGCAGCAGGATCCCGAGGAACGCGAGGACGAGGCCGATCAGCGCGGCGGAGTCCTCCGCGAACACCGCGCGCAGCGTCGGGTTCGAGGTCGTGGACACGCTCTGCAGCGTGGTGGTACCCCTTTCACGTCCGGCCTTCCGCGCCTGCCGGAAGGCCTGGGCGAAGGAGATCCCCTCGAGGACGAATGCGACAGCGAGGACCGCGTACGCGATGCCGAAATCCCCGCCGGGTTCGGGTTCGAGCAGTTGCTGGACGCCATGCCAGATCGAGACCACGGCTCCGGCGGTGAACAGCCCGAAGGCCGCGAACATGGACCAGACGTACGCTTCGCGCCCGTAGCCCATCGGGTGCGCCCGGTCCCTGCGGCGCCGCGATTTGCGCTCCGCGATGAGCAGGAAGATCTGGTTGCCGGTGTCCGCCCACGAGTGGGCTGCCTCCGCTGTCATCGAGGCCGAGCCCGTGATGAGCGCGGCAACCGTCTTGGCGCCTGCGACCAGGAAGTTGGCCACGAAGGCGATGATGACGGTCAGCACGCCCTCACCGCCCGATGACCGGTTCGCTTGCGCTTCGTCGCCCTGCCCGTCGTCGTCCGGCCGGGCCCGATCCTCCGCCTGCGATACCTGGTTCTTCATGCCGTCCTTCCGGAATGCCTCCGCGGGCGGCGGCGGGTGCCACCGCCCGCCGCCGCCCGCACCCTGCTACTTCGACGCTTCCTTGTTCACATCCGTCGGCGAGTCGAACTCGCGGTCGGGAAGGTTGTTGAGCGTCTCGAGGACGGTGTCGTCAGCGCCCTTGTCCTGGGCGTGCTTGACGAGGTCCTCCTTGGAGGCCGGGTAGTTCATGCCGCCCAGTGCTTTCTGGATGTCGATCGGACTCGGATCTGCCATGAGGTGCTCCTTCGTGTCGGTTCTCTTCCACGGTGCTCCGGATACGGGCACCGTCACTGGCCCAGGATCACGTGGGCAGCGTCTATCGCGCGGTCGACCACCGTGGTGGGCGCCTCGAGGTGTACGGCTCCGGAGGGGATGATGCCCGCCCCGCCGTGGCGTTCCATGACGCGCCACTGGGCGGCGACGTCCTCGCCGGCGTGCTCGGGCGGGAGCTTGTCCCAGAAGTCGAACCCGCCGCACTCCACGAGGGCCTCGCGGTCGAACAGCACGCACCCGCCCACCCACGCCACGCGGTACAGCCGCCAGCCCCCGGGCGGGATCGCCAGTTCGGCGGCGGCATGGGCGAGGTTCGCCGCGTTGTGGAGCGGCCAGCGGGCGAAGCCCTCCGACCCGGGGCGGATCCGCTCCGGCGTCACCTCGTCGTCCGGCCACAGCGCGAGCTCCGCCCGCTCGTGCGGCCTGCGGTCCTCGAGGTAGGACAGGCCCTGGACGGCGGATCCGATGAATCCGCACCGGGCCGCCCGGATCGCCCTCGTCATGCGGTCCAGCGAACCGGGTTCCAGCCAGACGTCGTTGTCGAGGAACAGGACGAGCGGGGCGCTCGCCAGGTCCAGCAGGTAACTGCGGTGTTCCGCCAGCCCCCGGCGCGGCAGGTGGCGTTCGAGCCGCACCGGGCGGCCCTGGGCTTCGAGGACCCGCACCATCGCGCGGACGGCGGGCTGCTCGAAGGACGCGTCCTCCCCCTCGGTCTGGTCGCTCACGATCACCCGGAACGGCACGCCGTCCTGGGCCGCGAGCCCGGAGAGCGTCACGGCGAGTTCGGCGGGGCGGCCGAAGGACGGGATCAGCACATCGACGGCGGGCTCGTCCGCCGGCGTGTCCAGGGCCCACTCCCCCGACCAGCGGCGGGTCACGGCAGGTCTCCTGCCAGCGGGCTCGAGCGGATCCGGCGCACCACCGCCGCGGTCGAGTGTTCCGGGACGTAGTCGAGGATGCTGACCCGGCCGCCGCAGGCCTCGACGGCGGGAGCCTCCTCGAGCATCTGCGCCGTGTAGTCACCGCCCTTGGCATACACGTCGGGCTTCAGCAGTTCGATCAGCGGGACGAGCGTGTCGGAGCCGAAGACGGTGACGTAGTCGACGCAACTGAGCGAGGCGATGACGCCCGCGCGGTCCGCGATCGGATTGATGGGACGGTCGGGGCCCTTCAGCCTGCGCACGCCGTCGTCGTCGTTCAGGGCCACCACGAGGACGTCGCCGAGCTGCTTCGCCTGGTTGAGGTAGCGGGTGTGGCCGCGGTGCAGCACGTCGAAGCAGCCGTTGGTCAGGACGATGCGGCGTCCCGCCGCGCGGTCGGCCTCCACCTTCCGGAGCAGGTCCGCCGTCGACAGCGCGGTGTCCGCGAACTGCTGCAGGTGGCCCGTCAGGTCCGCCGTCGTGCAGACGGAGGTGCCGGGCCGATGGACGACGACGTCGGCGGCCGCCTGGGCGAGGTCGAGGCTCGTCGTGAGCGGCAGGCCCGCTGCGCGCGCGGCGGTGAGGCTGGCGACGAAGGTGTCGCCCGCGCCGGACGCCTGCTTCTCGGTGGCGGGCTTGGCCCACGTGCGGTGTTCCTCGCCGTCCTGGCCGAGCAGCACGGTGCCGTCGCGGTCGAGGGTCACGACGACGGCGGCGGCGTTCGTGGCTGCGAGGAGCTCGCTCCGCCGTTCGGTCACCGTCGCGGCGCGGTCCGACCGCGGGTCGAGCCGCATCGCGAGGACCTGGGCGGCCTCCTGCGCGTTGGGGGTGACGATGTCGGGTCCCAGCACGGACCAGGCCGCGGTGTCGTGGGCGTCGACGACGACGAGCGTCTCCGGGCCGATCGCCGAGGCGCGCCCGAGGGCGGACCGGACCTCGTCCCCGAGGGCACCCGAGCCGTAGTCGCAGACGACGACGGCGTCGGCGCCCGCGACGGCACGCGGGATCCGGGCGGCGAGCGCGGTGACGGCCTCCGGGGGTAGCTGGTCGTGCGTGTCGTCGAGCCGGAGCATGACCTGGTCCCCGCCGAGGATCCGGTACTTCGTGGTGGTGCCCACGCGGTCGTCCTGCACGAGGTCCGTCGTGTCCACCCCCGCGTCCTCGAGGATCGCGTGCAGGCGGCGACCGGCGTCGTCCGTCCCGATGAGTCCGCACATCCGCACCCGCGCGCCGAGGGCGGCGAGGTTCATGGCCGTGTTCGCCGCACCGCCGGCGGCGTAGTCGCGCCGGGTGATGTCGACGACGGGCGCCGGAGCCTCACGGCAGAAGCGCTCGATCGTCCCGCTCCACCATCCGTCGAGCATGGCATCGCCCACCACCGTGATGCGGGGTGCGCGGTCGGCGATGGCCGCCGGGACCCAGGCCGCGAGCCCGCGGACCTCGGAGAGGTCCCCCGCGTCGTCCGGCGTCGTGTTCCCGGCGCAGTCCTGCAGTGCGTCGTCCATCAGGCACCCTCCGGCGGTGCGCTGATGTGGACGACCTTCACCAGGGCGAACTCGTCGAGCAGTTCGGGTCCGTAGCCGAAGCCGGCCCCGCTGATGCCGCGGGGCTGGGCAGAACCGCCCGGCGCGCCGCCGAAGACCGCGTTCACCTTGACGGTGCCGACGGCCAATCCGGCGATGGCACGCTGGGCGTGCGCGATGCTGCCGGTGAGTACGGACGCGGCCAGGCCGTAGGGGCCGGCGGCAGCGAGGCGGAGGCCGTCGTCGAAGCTGTCGACCACGGTCACGGGCGCGATGGGCCCGAAGGTCTCCTCCGTCATGACCGTCATGGCCTCCGTGCAGCCCGCCAGGACCGTGGCCGGGTAACGGGCGCCGGGGCCCTCGGGCACGCTGCCGCCCTCGAGAGGGTCGGCGCCGAGCTGGACGGCTTCGCGGACCTGGGCATCGACGGCGTCCCGCATGCGGCGATCCACCAGCGGGGGGAACGTCCCGCTCGCGTTCCGGCTGCGTGCCTCCTCGGTGAGAGCGGCCAGGAACGGTTCGGCGATGGCCCGGTGGACGTAGATACGCTCCACCGACGTGCAGATCTGGCCCGCGTTGGCGAAGGCACCGAGGGCCGCCTGGCCCGCTGCCCACACGGGGTCGACGTCGGCGTCGATGATCAGGGGGTCGTTCCCGCCGTTCTCGCGGATTACGTGCGCGCCGGTGAGGGACGCCGCGCGTGCGATCCGGGCCCCGGTGGCGCTCGAACCGACGTGGGCGAAGACATCGACGCCGGTCTGCATCGTGAGCATCTGGCCCACCCCGGCGCCACCGGTGAGTGTGGTGAGGACACCGTCCGGGAAGGCCGGCTGCAGCAGTCGTCCGAGCAGTTCGCCCACGTGCGGGCACCGTTCGCTCGGCTTGTGGATGACGGTGTTGCCCGTGACGAGGGCTGCACCGATGAGTCCGGCGGCGACGGCCACCGGGTCGTTCCAGGGGGTCAGGAGCACGGCGACTCCCCGCGGCTCGGCCACGGTGTAGTCGGTGGCGGTGACGGCTCCCCGCAGGCTGAGCCCACGGTGGACGGGGCCGAGTTCCGCGTACTGCTCCAGCGTGGAGATCCCGGCTTCGATGCCGCCGAGCGCATCCTCGAGGGGCTTGCCGGTCTCCCGCGTGTTGAGTTCGGCGAGTTCACGGGCGCCGGCGCGGAGCGCACCTGCGGCCCGCCGGAGCGCGGCGCCCCGGTCTGCGGGGCTCGTGGCCGCCCACTCGGGCTGCACCGTCCGTGCCAGTGAGACCGCCAGTGCCACCTGTTCGCGGGCAGCGCTGGGAAGGGTCCCGACCTCGCTGCCGTCCCGGGGATCGGAGATGGTGATCGACTCGTCCTCCTGCACATCAAGCGGGGAGTGTGCCTGGGAGTTGATGGACATTGCTCTCCTTGATGTCGTGTACCGCCGCGGCATGGTTCCACCGCACGGCTAGTGGTCCCGTACCCACCTACCGTGCGTTCACACACGCCACCGGCCGATTTCTGCACCCGCATCCATCAGCACGCTTAGCATAATGTGGCAGGAGGAGGGGCGGCTGCTTCACCGCTCCCGGACAAGGCATGGACAGCAGCAGCAGCCCTGTGTAGAGGTGGAGGAGCACACCAGGCACATCAGGCGAGCAGGCACAGGAACGGGGATACACGTGACACAGCAGGACACGACGGCGGACTTCGGCGGGCGGCAGGACACGGCGCGATCCGTCGGGCCCGTGCTCGCCCCGTTCGCGGACATCCGGCGGATCGCCGTCCTGCGTGGAGGCGGACTCGGCGACCTCATGTTCGCGATGCCGGCCATCGCGGCCCTCAAGGACCGGTACCCGGACGCCGAGATCACGCTCCTCGGCATGCCCGGCCACGCCGCCCTGCTCGAGGGCAGGCCGGGGCCCGTGTCCGCCGTCCTGGAGCTCCCGTTCTCTCCCGGCGTGCGGCCGGGAGACGAGGACCCCGGTGCCGTCGACCGGTTCTTCGACGGGATCCGCGGGTCCTTCGATCTCGCCGTCCAGCTCCACGGCGGCGGGCGCAATTCGAATCCCTTCCTGCTGCGCCTGGAAGCCCGGCACACGATCGGGACACGCACGCCCGACGCCGCCGGACTCGAACGGACCATTCCCTACGTGTACTACCAGCACGAGGTGTTCCGCGCCCTCGAGGTGGTGGGCCTGGCCGGCGCGACACCCGTCGACCTGGAGCCGCGGGTCCAGGTCCTGCCGGAGGAGTCCGAGAGCGCGGCCGGGCTGACGGGCGGCGGTGCGGTGATAGCGCTGCATCCCGGAGCCACGGACCCGCGCCGGAGGTGGCCGTCGTCGTCCTTCGCGGACGTCGCCGTGAGGGCGGCGGCCGATGGCTGCGAGGTGCTGGTGGTCGGGGATGCCACGGATGTCCCGACGGCGGAGGAGATCGTGCGCCTGGCGCTCGACCGCGACCCGACGGCGAACGTCCGCTCGCTCGCCGGACGGCTGACGCTGGGCGAGCTGGCCGGGGTGCTCGACCGCAGCGCGGTCATGGTCGGCAATGACAGCGGGCCGCGGCACCTGGCCCAGGCGGTCGGCACGCCGACCGTGGGCGTCTACTGGATCGGCAATGTGATCAACGCGGGGGCGATGGGACGATCGCTCCACCGCGTGCATTTCTCCTGGGTGTCCTCGTGCCCCGTGTGCGGGGTGGACGTCACGCAGGTGGGCTGGACGGCCGAACGCTGCGAGCACGATGACTCGTTCGTTGCGACCGTCCAGCCCGACGCCGTCTACGCGGACGTGGCGGAACTCAGGGCCACGAGCCTTCTTCTGCGTGGGCGATGACCATCTCACGGATCTCGCAGCTCTTGGGCTGCGAGAGCGCGAACAGGATCGCCTCGGCGACGCGCTCCGGGTCGTTCAGCCGTGAATCGTCCTGCGGCTTGTACTGCTCGTCGCGGTCGTCGAAGAAGCGGGTCTTCATGCCGCCGGGGATGATCGTCGTGACGCCGATCTGGCCGGCGGTCTCCGCGGCCAGTGCCTGGGAGAACCCCATGACGCCGAACTTGGAGGCGCAGTAGGCCGTCGCGTCGCCGACGGCCTTGATGCCCAGCGTCGAGGCGATCGTGACCACGCGGCCGTGGGTCTTCTTGAGGTACGGCAGGGCTGCGCGGGCGGTCGAGGCGGTACCCAGCAGGTTCACTCCGATCACCTTCTCCCACTGGTCGGCGGGCACCGTGTCCAGGGCGCCGCACCGGTCGATGCCGGCCGCGGTGACGACGGCGTCCAGGCCGTCCATCATCTCCGCGGCCTCCCGGACGGCCGCCTCGACGGCCTCGCGGTCCGCGACGTCGACCTCGAAGGCCTTGACGCCCGTCACGCGGCTGATGTCGCGGTCGAGCACCACGGGGGTGCCTCCCGCGGCGATGACGCCCTGCACGATGGCCGCGCCGAGGCCCGAGCCTCCGCCGGTCACCAGGACGCGTCCGGGGTTGAAGCCCGTGCCTGTCGAGGGAGTTCCGGCGGCAGTTCCTGCGGTGGTTGATGCATTCTCAGTCATGCTGTTCCTTTCGTTGCGTGCGCCGGCCGACGACATGGACCGGGCGCGGGTCTGCAGCCCGTCAGCCGACGCGGGCGAGCGCGGCTGCAAGTTTCGTGGTGGAGCGGGCCGGAATGTAGGGGACGGTGACCGTCCTGCCGCCCCAGCTGCTGACGAGGGCGGCCTCGGGGAGGTCCTCGGCGGCGTAGTCGCCGCCCTTGACCCAGATGTCGGGCTGCAGGCGCGAGATGGCGTTCTCGGGGGTGGACTCGCTGAAGATGAGCACCGCGTCGACGCATTCGAGGGCGGACAGCAGCTCGGCGCGGTCCTCCTGCCGGATGATCGGGCGGTCCTCGCCCTTCAGCCCGCGCACCGACTCGTCGGAGTTGAGGCACACGATGAGGCAGTCGCCGAGGCGCCGGGCGGCAGCGAGCGTGCGGGCGTGGCCCGCGTGCAGGAGGTCGAAGCACCCGCCGGTCGCCACCACCGTCCCGCCTGATTCCCGTGTCCGGCGGACGACGTTGAGGGCGTCGAGGCCGTCGACGGGCAACTGCTCGGGCGTCTCCTCGCGGCTTCTGCCCATGGCGCCCACGCCTCCGGACGCCAGGAAGTGCGCGGCGGCTTCCGTCGCCTGCTGCGCGGCGGCGTCGATCGGGGCTCCCTGCGCCAGCCCGACGGCGAGCGCGGAGGCGAAGCGGTCACCGGCCCCGCAGGGGTCCGAGGCGCTCACGCGGGGCGCCGGCACCACCTGGGGCAGGAGGCCGGCTGCGGCGACGAGCGCTCCGTGCTCCCCCATCGTGACGAGGACGGCCTTGCTCCGCCAGGCGGCGATCAGCACCTCCGCAGCCGCGGCGGCCGCCTGCGTCCCCGACCCCTGGACGTCGGCGAAACGGAGGGCCTCGCCGATGTTCGGGGTCACGGCAGCGACACCCGGGACGGGCTGCGCTCCGGCGGGATGGGGGTCCCAGACCACAGGGATCGAGGCGGAGAGCGCCTCGAGGCGGGCGCGCAGGTCGTCATTCGCAAGCAGACCACGGCCGTAGTCGGCCGCGATGATCGCGTCGGCTCCCTCGAGGGCCGCGAGCATGGTCCCGGTGCAGCCCGGGACGGGCGGCGTCGCGCACCCCTCGTCGAAGCGCACCACGGGCTGCCCCGAGGCGCGCACGCGGGTCTTCACGGGCGTGGGTGCTCCCGAGGGGCCGGCGACGACGGTGATCCCGTCGAGTTCGGTGCGCAGCAGCCCGGCGGCGTCGTCCTCACCGAGGACGGTGACCAGGACGGCGTCGTGCCCGTCGGCCTGCAGCATGCGGGCCACGAGGCCTGCTCCCCCCGCCCGCCGCTGGATCGCATCGACGTCGACCACGGGCACGGGGGCGTCGGGCGAGAGCCGCCCGGCATCACCGGACAGGTCCGTGTCGAGCAGTACGTCTCCGACCACCACGATCCTCATCGCTGCTCCTCCCGCCGGCGGCGCACCTCTGCGTCGAAGGCACGGCAGATGGCATGGAGGGCTATCAGATGGCCCTCCTGGGCATTGGCGGACGTCGCGTCGACCGCCACGTAGTCGTCCACGCACTCGGTCAGCGGATTGGGGCCCACACCGGTGAGCGCCCAGGTGGTGATACCGGCCGCACGCGCGGCCTCCACCGCATGGAGCAGGTTGGGGCTCTTGCCGCTCGTGCTCAGGAGCATCAGGATGTCCCCCGGACGGCCGTGGGCGCTCACCTGGCGGGCGAACATCCGGTCGAAGCCGTAGTCGTTGGCGATCGCCGTCACCGCGGAGCTCTCCGCGTGGAGCGAGATCGCGGAGAACGGCTCGCGTTCTCCGTCGAACCTGCCCACGAGCTCGGCGGTCAGGTGCTGCGCCTCGGCGGCCGAGCCACCGTTGCCCGCTGCGAGGAGGCGCTGGCCGGCCAGGAGGCGGTCCGCCATCTCCACGCCCCAGGCCGCCAGGGTGGCGGTGCTGCCGAGGAGGGACTCCACCGCCGGTGCGACAGCGTGCAGGTGTTCCAGGACGATCCGGTGCGAGTCGGCCCGCACCTGGTCGGCCCTGACGTCCGGGCTGCCCGGATCGAGGGCCGTAGCTGTCGGTGCGATTGTCGGGGCGGTCGGTGCCGCGGTGCGCGTATCCGGGAATACGTCGGAGAAATGCGTGGTCACAGTGCCCTGCCTCCCGTGCTTTCGAGTCGACGCGCGGCACTGCGCCGCGCTGTTGCCGGTTGTGCGGGCGCTACCGCGCCCAGTGCCGTCTGGTAGGCCTTCTCGGTGTCGGCCGCGATGCGGCTCCAGGAGTAGCGGGCCTTGACGCGGCGGTAGCCGTTGTCGCCGAGTTCGCGCCCCCACTCGGGATCGGCGACGATATCGGCGATGGCCGCCGCGATGGCCGCCGGGTCCTGTGGGGGGACGTGGAGTCCGGTCTTGCCGTCCACCACCGTGTCCACGAGCCCGCCGACGGCCGCGGCGATCACGGGGACCCCGCAGGCCATCGCCTCGAGGGGGACGATGCCGAACGGCTCGTACCAGGGTGCGCACACGACGGCGTCGGCGCTCCGAAGGACCGCCGGCATCTCGGCACGCGACACCTGGCCGCGGAGGATGACCCTGTCACCGACGCCGAGGTCGACCGCCAGTGCGCGGAGCCGTTGCGCCTCGGGATCGTCCTCCAGCCCGGTGGAGTTGCCCGCGCCGCCCACGATGACGAGTTCGACGTCGTCGCACCCTCTGTCGGCGAGCTCGCGCAGGGCACGGATGGCGAGGTCCATGCCCTTGCGGGGCACGAGGCGGCCCACGGTCACGATCCGGTGGGCGCGTCCGCGCTCCTCCACCGGGCCGCGCGGGGTGAACAGTTCGAGGTCCACGCCGCAGGGGGCGATCGACACCCGGCTGCCCGGGACGCCCATGGCCTTGAGTTCGAAGACCTCGTCCGAGCAGGTCGCGACGATGCGGTCGGCACTCCGGCCCACCATGGTCTCGAGCATGAGGCGCTCGGACGGGCTGGTGTCCTCGCCGCCCTGGTGACGGCGCTTGACCGTTCCGAGAGCGTGGAAGGTCTGGATGACCTGCACCGGCCGCCCGGCGGCCCGTGACTGTCCGGCGGCATCGAGCGCTGCGAGTCCCGACATCCAGAAGTGCCCGTGCACGATGTCCGGCGGCTCGGTGCCCCAGTCCTCCACGATGCCGGCGGCGAGCTCGCCCATGTAGGGCAGCAGCATGTCCTTTGGGACGCTGCGCACGGGTCCCGCGGTGATGTGCACGACCTCCAGCCTCGGGTCGGTCCGGACGCGGTCAGGGAGGGCGGGGTCGTCCCGGCGCGTGTACACCGTGACCTCGTGTCCCCGGCGGGCCAGTGCGAGGGACAGTTCGGCCACATGGACGTTCTGCCCGCCGGCGTCCACGCCCCCCAACGCCGCAAGTGGACTTGCATGCTCAGACACCATCGATATCCTCACTGCGCTTTCCTTTCTGTTACCGCCAGGACCGGGTGCCGCGTCGGCTCCTGCGCCAGGACGTCGTCCCAGTCGGCGAGGAACCGGGCGAGCCCGTACCGTGCGAGTGCCGCCTCCCGGGCAGCCAGTCCCCGTGTCCGGGCTTCGTCCGGGTCGTCGATCAGGCGTGCTGCCATCCGCACGAGGTCGTCGATGCTGGTCGAGACGGCTCCGGCCTCGGGGGGCACCGCGCGTGCCGCCTCCGTCGTCGCGAGCGCCAGCACGGGAAGCCCGACGTGCATGGCTTCCAGGAGGGAGAGTCCGAGGGAGGTCCAGCGCAGTGGGTGGACATAGGCCCGCGAGCGTCCGAGCCGGGCGTGCAGTGCGGCCATGGAGAGGTCCCCGCCGATGCGCAGCTCCCCGGGGCCGAGGTCGAGGGTGTCGGCGAGCTTGTCCGTGCCCATGCCGAAGACCTCCAGCGGGGCGACGCCCGCGAAGCGCGGAAGGAGGTCCGTCCCGGTGATGCGTCCGCGCCGTACGGGCTCGTTGATGACGACGGCGAGCTGCTCGAGCTCACCGGTGTAGAGGTACCCCGGGTCGACGATGCCGTGCTCGATGACCCGGGTCCTCGCGGAGCCGTTGTCCCAGAAGAGCCCGTTGAAGTGGGTGACGTGGATGACGGGGATGTCGGTCTGCCCGGCGAGCGGGTGCACGGTGCCGACGATGTCGCGACGCGGGGTGTTGTGCTCGAGGAAGACGGCCGGGAGGTCCCGCCCCGGCGTGCGCCCGAGGAGCCGCTCGCACTCGGCGATCTCCTCGACCCGCTGCAGGACGACGACGTCGATGTCGGCATCCCGGAGGTCGGAGGGCGCCACCTCGACGACGGACGCCGGCCAGTCGCGGCCGGCACGGCCGAGGCCCCACGCGCCGCCGTCGGGGGTGGTCGGCAGCACATAGGTGTGTGCACCCCTCACGAAGGCGTCGGTCCACCCTCCGTGGACGTGCCATAACAGGATCCTCATCGGTTTCCCCTCGTTGTTCTGCGGCCTTCTGTGCGGCCGATACTGCGGCGTGAGCCGAGTGACGATATTCCGGAGCTGAGTCGGAGGACGGCGTCGACGACGTCCTCCGGGGAGACGTTGGACAGGCACGGGTGGCCCTGGACGGGGCAGATGCGGGCCCGGCTGAGCGCACACGCGGCCTGCTGGTCCCCCAGTAGCTCGACGGGCACGCGGTAGGGTGCCCAGCGGATCGCCGGCACGACGGGCGAGAAGAGGCAGACGACGGGTGTGCCGACGGCGGCCGCCAGATGGGCGGGACCGGTGTTCCCGGTGACGACGACGGTCGCTCCGGCGAGGACGGAGCCCAGCGCGGCGAGGTCGGTCCGTCCGCCGAGGTCCAGGGCCTCGGGCCCGGCGACGGTGGAGGTCAGATCGGTCTCGTTCGGTCCGCCGGTGACGACGACGCGGAACCCGGCCGCGGTCAGGAGCTCGACGGCGGCCGCGTGGTGCAGCGGCGGCCAGGCGCGTGCGGGCACGGACGCCCCGGGATGCACGACGACGTAGGGCCCCCGTCCCACGAGGCCCGACACGTCGGTGAGGTTGGTGACCTGGAGCCGGCCGTCGTCGCCGGGCGGCAGGGCGTAACCCGCGGCTTCCGCGATGCCCAGCGCGCGCTCGGCCTCCGGCTGGTCCTCCGGGAAATCCTCACCGGGCTTGAGCCGCACGTCGAGGAGCGACCCCGGGTAGTCGACGGATGCGCCGGCGATCCGCCGGACGCCGGCCAGCCGGAGCAGCAGCGCGAGCGGCAGGGGTGACTGGTGGAACGACGTGAGGATCACGGCCTCGTCCACGTCCAGCGCCAGCACCGCGTCGTGCAGTTCGCCCATGAGGTCCGCTGTGGGCTCGGGCGGGGGATCGACGATCCAGGGCGCGGACCAGGTGAGAACGTCGACGACGCCGGGCAGGAGCCGCGCGGCGGCGGCCCCCTGCGGCCCGCACAGCATGACGACGTCGTTCGGGGAGTCCCCGTGGTCCCCTGCGGCGATCGCACGGACGGCCGGCCCCGCGAGGAGAACGTCGCCGGCGCTGTCGAGCCGGGCCACGAGCACGCGCCGCCTCATTGCGTCCCCCACAGGGACTCGACGGCATGGGCGAGGTCGCGGGCGACGACGGGAGCCGAGAGGATCTCCTCCTCGAGCGTGATGTCGGTCGGGACCAGCACTCCGCGGGCCCCGGCCGCCGCGGCGGCACCCATGTCCGCTCCGATGTCCCCCACGACGGCGACGTCGGACGGGTCGACGCCGAGGCGCGCACTGGCGGAGAGGACCATGCCGGGACCGGGCTTGCGGCACGCGCACCCGTCAGCCACCCCGTGCGGGCAGACCTCCCAGACGTCGAAGGGGCCCAGCAGTTCCTCCACCCGGGCGTTGACGGCATCCACCTGCTCCCGCGTGACGAAGCCCCGCGCGATGCCCGACTGGTTGGTGACGACCCCCACGGGGATGCCACGCGACCGCAGGCCGTCGAGGACCGCGCGCGCACCCGGCATGGGCCGTACGAGCTCCGGATCCCCGTTGTACGGGACGTCGACGACGATGGTCCCGTCGCGGTCGAACAGGACCGCCCGAGGGGCTGTCTGGGATCGTCCGGCCGAAGTGTTCATACAGGCTTAGTTCCCGGGAAGAAGCAGTACTAAACACTTTCCGACGAACTTCTTCTCCTGCTCCTTCTTCTGCTTCTCCTCCCGCGGCTCCTTCCGGACCGCGATTCCGACCCCCTCCTGGCCCCGTGCCTGCCCCGCGGCGACCCCGCGGCGACCCCGCGACGACCCCGCGACGGGCCGGCGCCGGCACATGACGACGGACGGCCGCCGATCCTCTGGCAGGATAATTCGCATGACTTCCGAGGGCACCAGCGCCGCGAGCGACCAGCAGGCATCCCAGGAACCGCACCGGCACCTCTCCGCCGGTCCGGCTCCCCGCGCCATCCCCAGCACGACTCCCCCACCCGACGGGCGTCCCGAGATCCTGGCCCTCCGCGCCCTGAAGCTCGGTGACCTCCTCGTCGCCGTGCCGGCCCTCCGGGGGCTGCGCCGGGCGTTCCCCGACCACCGGATCTTCTACGCAGCGCAGCAATGGCTCCGGCCCATCGTCGCCCTCACGGACGCCGTCGACGACCTGCTGCCCACCCACGGGCTCGACGACCCCCTGCCCATCGAGCACGGGCGGATCGACCTGGCCGTCAACCTGCACGGCAACGGACCGGAGAGCAGGGGGCGCCTCGAGGAGATCGGCGCGAAACGCCTCATGGGACACAGCGCCCCGGGCTGGGACGGACCCGAGTGGGACAACGACGCGCTCGAGCGGAAACGCTGGGCCTCGCTCGTCGGCTGGCACGGCGTTCCCGCAGATCCACTGGACTGCCGCCTCCGGGTGCCCGACGGCGAGAGCCCTGCCCCCGACGCCGTCGTCGTGCATGTCGGGGCGGCGTACGGCAGCCGCCTCTGGCCGGTCGAGCGGTTCGCCGACGTGGCCCGCACCCTGGCCGCCTCAGGTCATCAGGTGGTCTTCACGGGAAGCGAGAAGGAACGGCCGCGCGCCCTCGCCGTCGCGGACGCAGCCGGCCTGCCCGAGGACACGGTCGCCGCGGGCACGCTCCCGCTGGACCGCTTCGCCCGACTGATCGCGGGGGCATCCCTCGTGATCTCCGCGGACACGGGCGCCGCTCACCTCGCATCGGCCTACGCGCGGCCGTCGGTCATCCTGTTCGGGCCGGCACCGGTGTCGTCATGGGGGCCGCCGCCCGGACCCCACACGGTCCTGACCGATGAGTCCCTCCGCCTCGGCGAGACCTTCTCCCCCACGCCGGACCCCGCCCTGCTGGCCGTGACGGTCGAGCAGGTGCTGGCCGCCGCAGCGGACCACGGCATCTCCTAGGCCCGGGAGCGCCCGTGCCTAGCCGACGGGTGCAGGTCCAGTCCTCCGGGGAGGCCGGTCCGCCGCCCGCTGTCGGTCGGGCCCGTCCGCTGCGAATCAGGCCTGTTCCAGCCTGCTCAGGCCCGTCCGCTGCGAATCAGGCCTGTTCCAGCCTGCTCAGGCCTGTTCGGGCCTGTTCAGGCGATACTGCGTCCGGCAGCCTTCTGGTCCTGGGAGGCTGGAGCGCCGAGGAGCCTCTTCTGCAGCTTCACGAGGATCCGTGCGAGGGTCCTCGAGACCTGCATCTGGGACATGCCGAGCTCATCGCCGATACACTGCTGGGTCTGCTCCATGAAGTAGCGGCGGTAGAGGAGTTCCTTCTCGCTGCTGTCGAGTTCGTTGACGGCACTGCGCAGGGAGATCAGGTCGTCGCTGCGCTCCATGCCGTTGTAGTCGGTGGCCAGCGTGTCCGCCCAGCTGCGTCCCTCGAAGGGCGCATCGAGGGAGTCGGGCCGCAGGCTCGAATGGGACGCCTGCGCCTCGAGGATCTTCTCCTCCGGCCAGCCGAGCTCCAGCCCGAGTTCGCGGGCCGTCGCCTCACGGCCGAGCCTCTGGGCCATGGCGGGTGCGGCCCGGGCGATCTCCGTGCGCAGGTCCTGGACATCCCGCGGCGGCCGGACGACCCAGCACGAATCCCGCAGGTACCGCTTGATCTCGCCGTTGATCGTCGGCACGGCGAAGGAGGCGAAGGGAACGCCCCGTGCCGGATTGAAACGCTGCACGGCCTTGATGAGTCCGAGGTACGCGACCTGTCGGATATCGGAAGCCTCCGGCCCCGACGCCGCGAAGGACCGTGCCACCGATTCGGCGATATCCATGTGCCGCAGGGCGATGTCGTCCTGCAGCGCCGCCTTGAGGGGACGCTCGGGGTACGTGCAGCCGACTCCCTCGTCGCCGGTGTCATCGGCGTCATCGGCGTCGTCGCGGTCGTTCGGTTCGACGTCGTCCCTGTCGTCCTGCCCGACGTCGTCGCGGTCGTTCCGGTGGTCCTGTCCGGCGTCGTTCGGTTCGACGTCGTTCTGGTAGGCGGCGTGCCCCGGAAGGGATCCGCCGGGCACCACGGGGGCGGCCGTACTCTGCATGCTGTTCTCCATCAAGCGTCGGGCACTCACGTCTCCCAACAAAACATCAGCCTGCTTAGTACGCAACCCCTTTCTCGCTCCGGATCATTTTGCATCGGGGCCTTCCCCTTTGCCTGCCGCTCCTGTACACAGCGGCCCCTCGGTCGAGGGAGGTCAGGACATGCAAAAGCCCCTTGCCGGAGGCAAGGGGCTTCGACCGGACGCTCACCAGCAGCGCACCGGGAAACTAGCCGACGACGGTCGCAGCGGGTCCTGCCGCTCCCGGCTCTCCGAGGGCCAGGTCAGCGTCGGCCGTGCCGGTCGTCGGCGCCAGGTTCCAGCGTGGAGCCCCGAGTTCGCGGATGACCGTCTGGAGATGGCTCCGCAGTTCCTCGGAGACGAGTCCGCCGCCCGCCACCAGGGTGCGTTCGATGTCGTCCGCGGAATCGAGGACCTCCCGCCCGGCCGGCGAGATGGACACCAGGTGCGAGCGTCGGTCGAGGTCGTTGCGCACCCGTGTCACATGCCCCCGGGACTCGAGGCGCGCGAGGGTCTTGCCCATCGTCTGCGCCTGGACGCGCACGATCTGGGCAAGGCCTGCCTGCGTCATGGCACCCTGGTCGGCGAGGACTCCCAGCGCGATCACTCCCGCATGGGTCACACCGATGTCGACCAGCCGCTCGTTCCAGGCGTGCTCCACCAGGCGCGCGGCCGTCGTCAGCAGTCGGCCGGTGGGCCATTGCTCCAGATTGGGCATAGAACAGTGCACTTCCTCTCGCTTGCGAGACCGGCGGCCGCCGTCGGCGTCGGATCTTCCACCTATGATATCTAGGCTGGCTCGTCAGTCCCTCCAGTCAGCGCGAGAAGGACCCTGCCGGAAGGCGGGCTCCTCCCGCCCGTCCTAATCCTCAGGAGTATGCATGTCGCAACGACTAGCCACGGGTGACAGTGCCCCCGACTTTACGCTTAACGACGCCCAGGGCAACGAGGTGACGCTGTCCTCCTTCCGGGGCAGCAAGGTCGTCGTGTACTTCTACCCTGCGGCGGCAACGCCCGGATGCACCACACAGGCCTGCGACTTCAGGGACAACCTGGCCTCGCTCGGCGCCGCGGGCTACCGCGTCCTCGGGATCTCACCCGACCCGGTGGACAAGCTGGCAGCCTTCGCCGGCAACGAGTCGCTGAACTTCCCGCTCCTGTCCGACGAGGACCACACGGTCGCGGAAACCTATGGAGCCTGGGGCGAGAAACAGAACTACGGCAAGACCTACGAGGGGCTCATCCGCTCCACGGTCGTCGTGGACGGGGAAGGGAAGGTCGCCCTCGCGCAGTACAACGTGCGGGCCACCGGGCACGTGGCGAAGCTGCGTCGCGACCTCGGGATCGACCAGTAGGGACCGACCAGGAGGGATCGACCAGGAGGGACCGACCAGTCGGCACCGACCCGAACATCGGAGGCTGTGCCACTTTGGCGCTAGAGTGAAACCCGAAGGATGCCCTCCTGTCGAGCGGCATCCGAGCGCGAGTGGCGGAATTGGCAGACGCGCTGGATTTAGGTTCCAGTGTCTTCGGACGTAGGGGTTCAAGTCCCCTCTTGCGCACCACGAAACCAGGAGTACCCGGGCCGCAATCCCCGGGACCGGTCCTCCAGCCCTGCCGGGCAGCGCGCCCGGCAGGGCTTTTCCATGCGCGGCAGGGCTCTTTCCGGCGCGACCCATCCAACGCTCCACAGTGTCCGAAGTACCTCCGACATCGACACGATGGGGAGCCACCGATGTCCCTGGTCCGTTCCTCTAACCCGGGCCGGGGGTCACCGACGGACCCTCCCGCCCTCGGGCGAGGGGGTCCGTTCCCTCGTGCTCATACACCGCCTTCCTGGGTGGCGCGGACAGGACCATCGCCTAGACTTGGGCTTTCCAGACACCCGGCTCCCGAAGGACCGGGAATTCCCCTGCCTTTCGGAGATCGAAGCCTGTGAAGACCCCTGCCGCGCGCCGCACCCGCGGACGGGCCAGCTCCCGCGTGATGCTGGCAGCGGTGCTGGCGACCCTCGTGCCGCTCGTCTCCTGCACACCGGCCGAGATCACGCCGCCGCCGCCGTCGGCGACCGCCACGACCGTGCCGGGCGCCTCGACCTTCACCTTCGGGACTGCCGCCGAGCCCCGCACGCTGGACCCAGCGCTCGCCAACGACACCGAGTCCTACCGGGTGACCCAGCAGATCCTGCAGGGCCTCGTCGGCGTCGACCCGCTGACGTCGGAACCGACAGCGCTGCTGGCCGAGTCCTGGGAGGAACAGGACAGTGGCCGGGCCTACGAGTTCACGCTGAGGGACGACGTCGCCTTCTCCGACGGCAAACCGTTCGACGCAGAGGCCGTGTGCGCCAACTTCGATCGCTGGTACTCGCTGCCCGAGAGCGCCCGCTCCGGCACCTCCCGCCTTCCCTTCGAGAGCGTGTTCAAGGCGTTCTCCGACCAGCCCGACGTCAGCCTGTACAAGGGGTGCACGGCGACGGCGGAGTACACCGTCCTCCTCCGGCTGAACGGGCGGATCACCGGCCTCATCCCGGCGCTGGCCGCTCCGGCCTTCGCCATCTCATCCCCCGCGGCACTCGAGGCGGGGGCGGCGGACGACCTCAGTGAGTCCCGCGGCGGGGCGGCTGTCTCCCGCTACGGGCAGGCACCCGTGGGCACGGGCCCGTTCCGGCTCGTCTCCTGGGCCCACGGCAACGTCGAACTCGAATTCGTCGAGGGGTACTGGGGTGAGCGGGGCGAGGTCGACAAGGTGGTGTTCACGACCATCTCCAACCCCGATTCCAGGGCGCGGGCGCTCACGTCCGGACGGATCGACGGCTACGACTTCGTCTCCGTCGACAGCGCCGTCGACCTCGCCCGCAACGGACTCCAGTTCCTCCAGCGCGACCCGTACTCGGTGCTGTACCTGGGGATGAACCAGGACTTCCCCGGCGTGGACGACATCCTCTTCCGCCAGGCCGTCGCGCACGCCATCGACAAGGACGCGCTCATCGACGGCCGCTTCCTGAACGGGACCAAGCCGGCGCGCCAGTTCGTCCCGGAGAAGCTCGGGGTCAGCAACGACACCGTCGAGGACTACGGCTACGACCTCGACCTCGCGCAGGAACTGCTGGCGGAATCCGGCTACGACGGGCGGGAACTCCCCTTCTACTACCCGCGCAACGTGTCCCGCGCGTACCTGCCGTCGCCGGAGAAGGCCTACGCCGAGCTGAGCCGCCAGTTGACGGCGGCAGGCTTCAACATCAAGCCCGTGCCGATGGAGTGGAGCGACGGCTATGTGGCGACGGTCCAGGAGCCAGGCGCGAGGGCCTTCCACCTCCTCGGCTGGAGTGGCGGATACCAGGACCCCGACAACTTCGTCGGTGCCCTCTTCGGCAGCCACAACGACGAGTTCGCCTACGAGGACCCCCAACTGTTCAGCAAGATCAACCGGGCACGCGGCCTGCCGAACGGGGAGGACCGCACAGCGGCCTATGGCGACATCAGTGCGCAGATCTCCGACCGGATCCCGGCCGTACCGCTCGCCTTCCCGATCTCCGCACTCGCGATGAGCGCCCGCGTGACCGCCTACCCCGTCAGCCCCGTCATGAACGAGGTCTTCAACCGGATCGACCTCGCGGATGTGGAGCCCCGGCCCACCCCGTCGGAGTGACTCCCGGTGGTACGCCCGGTGGTGGGCCCGGAGCAACCCCGGTGGCGCGGCAGGGACAGGTCCAGGGACGCCGCGCTGATTTAAGTAAGGTCACTACCAGACGCTAGGCTTTCCCTGCTAGAACCTCGCGACTGGAGACCACGTTGACCACAAACAGCCAGGGCACACCCGCCACGTCCACCGACGTCGTCCTGATCGGCGGCGGGATCATGAGCGCCACGCTCGGCGCCTTCCTCCGGCAGCTCCAGCCCGAGTGGGACATCTCACTCTTCGAACGGCTCGACGTCGCCGGTCTCGAGAGTTCCGACCCCTGGAACAATGCTGGAACGGGCCACGCGGCGCTGTGCGAGCTGAACTACGCTCCCGCCGGCAAGGACGGTTCCGTCGACCCGGCCAAGGCCGTCGCCATCAACGAGCAGTTCCAGGTCTCGCGCCAGTTCTGGTCGCACATGGTGTCCGAGGGGCACATCGGCGATCCGCGCACCTTCATCAATCCCGTGCCGCACATGAGCTTCGTCTGGGGCCAGGCCAACGCCGACTACCTGCGGAAGCGCTACGAGGCGCTCAGCCCGCAGCCGCTGTTCAATACGATGGAGCACAGCGAGGACCACGGCACCATCGCCGGCTGGGCACCGCTGGTGATGAAGGGCCGCAACCCCTCCCAGCCCGTCGCCGCGTCGCGTGTCGAGGGCGGGACGGACGTCGATTTCGGCGCCCTGACGCGCCAGCTCACCGGCTACCTCGAGGGAACCGGCGTCGACCTCCACTACGGCTTCGACGTGCTCGACGTCGCGCGCGCCTCCGACGGCCGCTGGGACGTCAAGGTCAGGAACAGGGCGACGGGCCAGACCACCACCGTGACCACGAAGTTCATCTTCATCGGCGCCGGCGGCGGGGCCCTGCACCTCCTGCAGCGCAGCGGTATCCCCGAGGGCCGCGGCTTCGCGGGGTTCCCCGTGTCGGGCCAGTTCCTGCGCTGCACCGACGCCGAGCTGGTCAGCCAGCACAACGCGAAGGTGTACGGCCAGGCGTCGGTGGGCGCTCCCCCGATGTCCGTACCCCACCTGGACACGCGCTTCGTCAAGGGTGAGCGTTCGCTCCTCTTCGGTCCCTATGCGGGATTCTCCACCAAGTTCCTGAAGCGCGGCTCCTACCTGGACCTCCCCGGTTCCATCCGGCCGTCGAACCTCGTGCCGATGCTCGCCGTGGCCAAGGACAACATGCCGCTGACCAAGTACCTCATCACCGAGGTCCTGAAGAACCGCGACGCCAAGAACGAGTCGCTCAACGAGTTCCTCCCGTCGGCAGACGGCGGCAAGTGGGAACTGATCTCGGCCGGGCAGCGTGTACAGGTCATCAAGAAGGCTCCGAAGAAGGGTGGCGTGCTGCAGTTCGGCACCGAGGTCATCACGTCGTCGGACGGCTCGGTCGGTGCGCTGCTCGGCGCCTCTCCCGGCGCATCCACCGCGGCCCCGATCATGGTGGAGCTCCTGAAGAGGTGCTTCCCCGCCAAGATGTCCGACTGGGAGCCGAAGCTGAAGGAGATGCTCCCGGGATACGGCGTTCGGCTCAACGAGAACCCGTCCCTGGCCGCCGAGGTGCTGTCCCTGACCGATCGGGTCCTCAAACTCAAGTAACGACGGCGGAGCCGGCCAACCGGGCGACCGCCAGCACCGAAGGCAGGTTCCTTGTTCCGTCTGGCGCAGCTCTCCCTGGGCAACAGGGCGCTCATCGCGCTCATCACGATCTTCGCTTCGGTCTTCGGGGTCATCACGCTCGGATCCCTGAAGCAGGAACTCATCCCGTCGCTCGAGTTCCCGCAGATCACGGTGCTGTCCACGGTGCCGGGAGCCTCTCCGGAGTACCTCGACCAGCAGGTGAGCGAGCCGCTGGAGGCTGCGCTGAGCGGCGTCGAGGGCCTCGAGTCGTCGTCGTCCACCTCGCGGACCGGGGTCTCGACCGTCAGCCTGGTCTTCGTGTACGGCACGAACCTGGATCGGGCACGCGCGCAGGTGGACCGGGCGATCTCGACCGTGCGCCCCGGCCTCCCGGACGACGTCGAACCCCAGGCCCTCGCCGGCAGCATCAGCGACCTGCCCATCGTCTTCATGGCGGTGTCCTCGGACCAGTCCCTCAGTGAACTGAACGGCGACCTCGCCCGGCTGACCGTTCCACGCCTGCAGAAGATCGACGGGGTGAGGACCGCGGACGTCTCCGGCGGAACGGCCCAGCATGTCGCGATCCTGCCCCGGGACGGCGCCCTGGAGGATGCGGGCCTGACGGTCGGCGACCTTGCCGGGACACTCGAGGACAACGGCGCCCTGTTCCCCGTCGGAAGCCTCGAGGAGGACCCCCGGTCCCTGACCATCCAGGCGGGCAGCCAGATCAGCTCGCTGGAGGACATCGAGGCACTCCCCGTCCTCCCCTCCTCGGAGGACGCGGCTCCCGACACAGCGGCCCCCGACGCCCCCGCGGGCCCTGGCGCCCCGGCGGCCCCTGGTACACCTGCGGCCCCAGCCATCCCGGCGAGCCCCGACGCACCGTCTCCCGGCACCCCGGCGACCCCTGCCCCCCGCACCGTCGTCACCATCGGCCAGGTCGCCGACGTCAGCCTCGCCGATGACGAGGCCACGTCGATCGCACGGACCAACGGGATCGAGACGCTCGCGCTGGCGGTGACCAAGGTGCCCGACGGCGACACCGTGGAGATCTCCCAGCAGATCGTGGACCTCGTCCCCGACCTCGAGGCCGAACTCGGCAACGCGGCCGACATCACGGTGGTGTTCGACCAGGCGCCGTTCATCGAGCGCAGTATCGACGACCTCACCACCGAGGGCCTCCTCGGACTCGGCTTCGCCGTGCTCATCATCCTCGTCTTCCTGCTGTCCGTCCGTTCGACGCTGGTCACCGCGATCTCGATCCCCCTGTCGCTGCTCGTCACCTTCATCGGGCTCTACGTGGCCGGCTACTCCCTCAACCTGCTGACGCTCGGCGCGCTGACCATCGCCATCGGACGCGTGGTGGACGACTCGATCGTCGTCATCGAGAACATCAAGCGGCACCTCGGGTACGGGGAGGAGAAGCGCGAGGCGATCCTGACGGCGGTCCGTGAGGTGGCCGGTGCCGTCACCGCCTCGACCCTCACCACGGTGGCCGTCTTCGCGCCGATCGCGTTCGTCGGCGGGCTTGCCGGGGAGCTCTTCCGGCCCTTCGCCGTCACGACGGGCATCGCACTGCTGGCATCGCTCGCCGTGTCCCTGACCATCATCCCGGTGCTCGCCTACTGGTTCCTGCCGCGGGCGTCGTCGCGACGGCACGAGGCGCGCCATGCGGCCGCCGCGACACCCGACGCAACCGGCGGGAGTTCCCCGGCAGCCCCCTCGCCCGAGCGCCCATCGCTCCTCCAGCGTGGCTACCTCCCGATCCTCGCCGGGACGCAGCGGCACCCCGTCATCACGCTCCTCAGCGCCCTGCTCGTCCTCGGCGGCACGGCGGCGATGATCCCGTTCCTTCCCACGAACCTGCTCGGCGGGTCCGGGCAGAACAGTTTCTCCATCACCCAGACCCTGCCGCAGGGCTCGAGCCTCGGGACGACCGCGGAGGCCGCCGCCCGCACGGAGGAGATCCTGGCGGACAATCCCGACGTGCGGGACGTCCAGCTGACGGTCGGCAACCCGGCGAATGCCTTCGCTGCACGCTTCTCCGGGGGCGCCTCCGTCGCGACCTTCACCGTCATCACGCGCGAGGACGCCGACCAGGAAGCACTGCAGGAGTCGGTCCGCCAGGACCTCGACGGACTCGACGACGCCGGCACCTTCTCCCTGTCGAGCCAGCAGGGCGGCTTCGGGACCTCGAGCACCATCGACATCGACATCACGGCTCCCGCCAGTGCCGACCTCGACACGGCCAACAGCGCCGTGCTCGACGGGATGCAGGGGCTCGAGGGCGCCGGTGAGGTGACGAGCAACCTGTCGGCGGCGCAGCCGCAGGTCCAGATCGACGTCGACCGCGCCGCCGCGGTAGCTGCGGGGCTGAGCGAGGGCCAGATCGCGGGACTCCTCGGCGGCAGCATCAGCCCCGTGCCAGGAGGGACGGTGCGCTTCGAGGCGGAGGACCTCCCGGTGCTGATCGGCGAAGGCACCCCGATCACGAGCCTCGGCCAGCTCCGCGACCTGCAGATCCCGACAGCGCGGGGGCCCATTCCGCTGACGGACGTCGCGTCGGTCGAGGAGGTCCAGGTGCCGCTCTCGGTGACGAGCTCCAACGGAGAGCGGACGGCCAGGGTGTCCATCACGCCGTCGGGGGACGACCTCGGCACCCTCACCGGAGCGGTCAACGAGCGCCTCGCCGGCATCGACCTGCCCGCCGGGGCGACCACGACGGTCGGTGGCGCCTCCAGCCAGCAGGCCGAGTCCTTCGACCAGCTGTTCCTGGCGCTCTGGGCCGCCGTCGCGATCGTGTACGTCATCATGGTCGCGACGTTCAAGAGCCTCGTGCAGCCCCTGATCCTGCTCGTGTCGATCCCCTTCGCCGCCACGGGCGCGATCGCGCTGCTGCTGATCACGCGGATCCCGCTCGGGCTGCCCTCCCTCATCGGGATGCTGATGCTCGTGGGCATCGTCGTCACCAACGCGATCGTGCTGATCGACCTGATCAACCAGTACCGGCAGCCGCGCAACGGCTCCCCGGGCCTGCGCGTCGCGGACGCCATCCGCGAGGGTGCACGCCAGCGGCTCCGCCCGATCCTCATGACCGCGCTGGCGACCATCTTCGCGCTGACCCCGATGGCCCTCGGCCTGACCGGCGAAGGCGGTTTCATCTCGCAGCCGCTGGCCGTCGTGGTGATCGGCGGACTTGTCTCGTCCACAGCGCTCACGCTCGTCCTCGTCCCGGTCCTGTACCGGCTGATCGAGGGCCGTCGCGAAGAGCGCGCCCTGCGCAGGGCGGCGGCGGCTGACTTCCCGTCCTGACGCGACCGGGATCGATCGGGATCGACCGACCAGGACCAGGCGTATAATACATGCAAAAGCATCGAAGTTGCCGGCTGCGCCGGCAGGAGGCCGGGAAACAGCCATGGCTGACCACGGGAAGACCGCCGTCGGGCGGACAGGACAATCGTCATCGGGTGAGGGCGACGCTGCGGCGGTTCCCTCCGTCCGCGAGGTGTCGGAGGCATGGGAGTCCCTCTTCCGGGCGCAGGTGGGGGTGATGCGGCGCATCCGGCAGGATCCCGTGTTCCGTGAACTGCCCATCGGAGAATACGACGTCCTCTTCAACCTGAGCCGCTGCCCCACGGGCTGGACCCGCCTCAACGAGCTCAACAACTCCCTGCTCATCAGCCAGCCCAGCCTGAGCCGCATGGTCGACAGGCTCGAGGCGAAGAACCTCATCCGGAAGCGCCCCGCCGAGTCCGATCAGCGGGGTGTCGAACTGGCGCTGACGGACGAGGGCAGGGCGCTCCAGCGGCGCATCGGTTCCGCCCACGTGCACCGCATCCACGAGGTCCTCGCACCCGCACTGGATCCGGCGGAGCTGGAGCAGCTGAAGGCACTGACGGACAAGCTCAACGCCGGCCTGCCGTAACCTGCCCGCCCTGACCCGCCCGGCGTCGACCCGCCCGGCGTCGACCCGCCGGCGTCGACCAAGCCTGGCCGGACGACGTCAGCGCAGGGAGAGGAGCGCGCCCGTCTGCTCCAGCGGGAGCTCGTCGACCGTCGCGGTGACGGACAGCCCGGACAGCTGCAGCGACCCGCCGACCGTCGAGAGGAAGGCCGTGTCGGCTGCGTCGCGGCCCGTCGCGATGCGCAGCATCGAGGCGCGCGGCGCGAGGCCCGTGGCATCCACCAGGTGCCACGACCCATCGACCCAGGCCTCGACCACGGCGTGGAAGTCCATGGGGCTCAGCCCCGGCGCATAGACGGACGCGAGCCGTGCGGGGACATCCCGGGCCCTCAGCAGGGCAATCACGAGGTGTGCGTAGTCGCGGCAGACTCCCCTGCGGGCCAGGAGGGTGTCCACGGCGCCGTCGGTGAAGCGGGACGAACCCGAGACGTAGGACAGCTCGTCCGCCACCCAGTCCCGGACGCCCTGGACGAGCCCAGCACCCTGCAGGCTGGGCAGCACCGTATACGCCGTCGGCAGGATCCTGTCCGATTCGCAGTAGCGGCTGGGCCGCACGTACCGCACCAGGTCGACGTCGTCCCCTGGTGCCGGTGTGACGCTTCCGGTCACCGTCGCCCGATAGCGCACCTCCAGCGCCGACGCCCGCGGCGTGCTGAGCAGGTGCAGCCGGCTCCCGTCCCTGTCCTGCCGTTCACGGATCTGCGCGGGTTCACCGTCGACCAGCACGGTCAGGTGCTCGTCGACCGCCTGGTACGCCTCAGGGCTTGCGACGGCGATCGACAGGACCACCTGGGTACCCGCGATCGTCGTAGCACTGAGATCGGCGGAGACGGTGCGTTGCATGGTTCGTTGCTTCCGGTAGGCGGTGGGATCGCCTACAACTCTAAGCTGTTGGAGGCGGCGATTATCGACGCCGGTCGGGTACTCCCCGACCGGGCAGGACACGCTGCCAGGGAAGGAATACCATGAGCGATTTTTCAGCGGACGCCATCGGCGATCTGACAGGCAAACGCGTGGTCATCACCGGCGCGAACAGCGGCATCGGACTGCAGACGGCCGTGGGACTGGCCAGGAAGGGCGCCGAGGTGGTGCTCGCCTGCCGCAACGAGCAGCGCGGCCGCGATGCCGAGCAGAAGGTACGTTCCCTGACAGGCAGCGGCCGGGTCGTCATGCGAATCCTCGACCTGGCGAGCCTCGAGTCGGTCCGGACGTTCGCGGCCGGCATCACCGATCCGGTGCACATCCTCGTGAACAATGCAGGGGTCATGGCGACGCCCAGGTCGACGACGGCCGATGGCTTCGAACTGCAGTTCGGCACCAACCACCTGGGACATTTCGCGCTGACCGGCCTGCTGCTGGAGAACCTGCACGACGCCGGGTCCGCCCGCGTGGTCACGCTCTCCAGCCTCGCGCACAAGCGAGGCCGCATCGATTTCGACGATCTCCAGTCGGAGCGCGGCTACCGCCGGTGGGGCGCGTACGGGCAGAGCAAGATCGCAAACCTGTACTTCATGGTGGAGCTCGACCGGCGTGCACGTGCCGCGGGCTGGGACCTGACGTCGGTGGCAGCCCACCCGGGCCTGGCGAACACGAACCTGACCGCGAGCATGCAGGTGCCGGCGATGCTCGACGTCCTCGGCGGGTTCGTGAAGCTGATGAGCCAGTCCGACGCCGCTGGGGCACTCCCCACCCTGTATGCGGCAACCTCGCCGGAGGTTCGGGGCGGGGACTACTACGGTCCGTCGGGCCCCGGGGAGACCCGCGGCGCTCCGCGGCTCGTCGCTCCCGTTCCGCGTGTCCTCGATCGAGACATCGCGGTGCGGCTCTGGAACCGCAGCGTCGAGCTCACGGGCGTCGACTACGGAGCCCTGCACCCCGTGGGCTGACCTCCTACCCGGCAGCGGCGGCACCGACCCGGACGGACCGGATCATCTCGCTGATCGTGGCGAACTCCGGGGTGTCGAAGGAGGCCTGGGCTTCCCCAGGGTGCCGCAGGACAGCGGCCAGCGGTAGGCCGACCTCGAGGGGCTCGCTCCGGCGCAACGCCTGGAGCCGATGACGGCTCCTACGCGGGCAGCGCGGACGGACCGGCAGGTGTCCCCAGGGAGCGGACGGCACTGACCGACGCGACGACCGCGCGGGCCGCCTCCTCGAGGTCCGCGTGCGTCGTGTCCTGGGTCCAGGAAAGCCGCACGGCGCTGTAGGCGGTTTCGTCGTCGAGGCCGAGGGCACGGAGCACGGCGGACGGCTCGGAGGAACCCGCCGCGCAGGCGGACCCGCTCGAGCACACGACGCCGCGGCGCTCGAGTTCCAGGAGCACGGACTCACCGCTGACTCCGGGGAAGCAGAACGAGGCGAGGTTCGGGAGGCGGTGCTCGGCGTCACCGGTCAGGACCGCCCCGGGCACGGCGTCCAGGACGGAGTCGGTGAACGCATCGCGTAGCGCGCGGGCCCTGTCGGCCGCGGCCGGCAGGGCGCCCTGTGCGAGTTCCAGCGCGCGCGCCAGGCCGACGGCGCCGGCCACGTTCTCCGTGCCGGACCGGCGCCCCCGCTCCTGGCCGCCACCGTGCAGTACCGGTTCGCAGCGTGTGCCCGCCCGGAGGTAGAGCAGGCCGATGCCCTTCGGCGTCCCGAGCTTGTGCCCCGAGATGCTGAGCGCCGTGACGCCCAGGTCCCCGACGTCGAGGGGCAGCCACCCCGCCGCCTGCACGGCGTCGGAGTGGAAGGGCACGCCGGCCTTCCGGCAGACTGCCGCCAGCGCGGCGATGTCCTGGACGGTCCCCACCTCGTTGTTGGCGTACATCACGGTGCAGAGGGTCGTCCCGTCCTCGAGCGCGGCCTCCAGCTCGGCCGGTGAGATCCTGCCGGTCGCGGACACGGGCAGGCTCGTGATGCGGAACCCGTGGAAGTCCCGGAGGTAGGCCAGGGCCTCCAGCACCGCCGGGTGCTCGATCGGACTGGCGACGATGTGCCGTCCCCGCGGCGACGCCAGCGCAATGCCCTTGAGGGCGAGGTTGTCGGCCTCGGTACCGCCCGAGGTGAAGATGATCTCCGAGGCCCTGCAGCCGAGCAGCGCAGCGATCCGCGAGCGGGCGCGGGAGAACTCGGCCGCAGCAGCCTCACCGTAGGCGTGGTGGCTGGAGGGGTTCCCGAAGGTGGAGGTCAGCAGCGGCCACATCTCCTCCAGGACCTCCCGCCGGGCCGGCGCCGTGGCGGCGGCATCGAGATAGATCATGCCCGCCCCGCGGGCGCGCTCGGGGGAACGAAGTCCAGGCCGAGGTCGAGGGACCGCACACTGTGCGTCAGGGCCCCCGCCGAGATGATGTCCACGCCGGTTGCCGCGATGGCGGCTACCGTATCGAGGCGGACGTTACCGCTCGCTTCGACGAGTGCACGTCCGCCGACCCGGCGCACACCCTCCGCGAGGTCGTCGAGCGAGAAGTTGTCCAGCATGATGGTGTCCACCCCGGCGGCCAGCACCGGCTCGATCTGGTCGAGCCGGTCCACCTCGACTTCCACGTGCACCGTGTGCGGCAGCCGGGACCGGACCGCCAGCAGCGCGTCGGTGAGCGCCGCAGGCCCGTCGACGGCGAGCAGCGCCAGGTGGTTGTCCTTCACCATCACGGCATCGGACAGGCTGGACCGGTGGTTCGAGCCCCCGCCGCAGCGGACAGCCCAGCGCTCGAGGACCCGGAGGCCCGGGGTGGTCTTGCGGGTGTCGACGATGCGGGCACGCGTGGTGCCGGCCGCGTCCACGAAGTCACGCGTCATGGTGGCGATCCCGCTCAGGCGCTGCGTGATGTTGAGTGCCGTCCGTTCCGCCGTGAGGATGCCCGCCGCCGGTCCGCTGATCTCCGCGAGAACGTCGCCGGCGTCGAACCGGTCTCCGTCGGCCCGGGGGAAGGTGACCTCGATGCGCGGATCCGTGAGCCGCAGGGCGGCCTCGATGGCCGGCGTCCCGCAGAGCACGCCGGGCTCGCGCGCCGTCACGGCCGCCGTCGTCCGCAGATCGGGGTCGATGAGCGCCTGACAGGTGATGTCGCCCCACGGCGCGTCCTCGGCCAGTGCGGCGGCGACGATGGCATCGACGAGGTTCTGCGGTGGTCGTGCCGGACCCGCTCCGATGCGCTGGGGCCTGCTGGTGGTCTGGGTCATGGCGTTCCTTCGGGGGCTCGTACGTAGGACCGGCTCGGGGCGGGCCGGCCGGGAGCGGTTTCGGGCTGGTCGGAGCGGTAGTGCGCTCCGCAGGACCCGGTCCGGTGCGCGGCCGAGTGCACGAGCAGGCGCGCGCACAGCAGCAGGTTCGCCGTCCCGGGATCGGTGTCGCTGCGGTAGGAGGCAAGGTGCTTGCGGGCGACGGCGAGGCCGCTGCCCGTGCGCAGGATTCCCGCGTGGTCGGACATCAGCGCCTGCAGGTCCCTGCGGGTGAAGGACTGCGTGCCCGTCTCCTCCACGTCGAGATCGAGGGGCTCGGCGTCGAACTCCGGCACCCGTCCTCCGTGGACGATCGCGGCCGCACACCGGGCGCCGAACACGACGCCTTCAAGGAGGCTGTTCGAGGCGAGCCGGTTGGCACCGTGCACGCCGGTGCGGGCCACCTCCCCGACGGCGAAGAGGCCCGGGACCGAGGTGCGTCCGTCCGTGTCGGTCCGCACGCCACCCATCCAGTAGTGGGCAGCCGGCACCACCGGCACGACGACCGCCGACCAGTCGTAGCCGTGGTGCGCGGTGAGGTCCGTGAGGGAGGGGAAGCGCCGGGCGAGGAACGTGGCGCCGAGCGCGGTCGCGTCGAGGTAGACACGGTTCCGGACGTCGGCGGTGCCGGAGGGCCGGCGCGCCAGATGGCGTGCGATGCTGCGCGAGACGACGTCGCGTGGCGCGAGGTCGCCGTCCGGGTGGTAGTCCGGCATAAAACGGCGTCCATCGGCGTCGACGAGGCGCGCGCCTTCGCCCCGCACGGCTTCGGAGATGAGCGGGTTCCCGGGGACGTCGAGGGACGTCGGGTGGAACTGGAAGAACTCGAGGTCGGCGACTGCCGCGCCGGCCCGCCAGGCCAGGGCCACGCCGTCGCCGGTGGCGATCGCCGGATTGGTGGTGTGCTCGAAGAGCTGCCCCGCTCCTCCGGTCGCCAGCACGACGGCGTCGGCTCCGATCCGGTGCGGAGCACCGTCCGTCAGCACCTCGACGCCGGTGGCGCGTCCCGCGTCGTCGAGCAGTATGCGCCCCACGAAGCCGTGCTCCACGACACGGATCCCGGTGTCGGCGTGGACCGCGCCGACGAGTGCGTCGACGAGGCCCGCGCCGGTCGCGTCGCCCCCGAGGTGGAGGATCCGCGCCGCGGAGTGGGCGGCCTCGCGCCCGCGTGCCGGCAACGAGTCCCGGCCGGGCGCGCGGTCGAAGACGACCCCGGCCCGCTGCAGGGCGTCGATGCCGTCGGCCGCGCCCCGGCAGAGGACCTCGACCGCATCCGGGTCGGCCAAGCCTGCACCCGCAGCGAGGGTATCGGCGATGTGCGCCTCGACGGAGTCCTGCGGGGCACCGGGGCCAGGGCCCGCTGCGTCCACCGGAGCGGCTGCATCCGCTGCGTCCGGGAGGACCGCAGCGATGCCGCCCTGCGCGTACCGCGTGTTGCTCTCGGCGAGCGCGGCCTTGGACACCAGGACCACGTCGCAGCGCGGATCGCGCCGGCGTAGCACCAGCGCGGTCTGCAGGCCGGCGATACCGGCTCCGACGACCACGACCCGCCGGGAGGGGCAATCGGCTCGCACGTCCTGCGGAACGGGAGGGGCCGTCGTCACGGCTGGACCGCGAGCATCCGGTTCAGGGCCACGCGGGCGGGCTCCGCCACGCTGTCCGGCACGCTGATCCGGTTGAGTACCCGGCCTTCGACGAGCCCCTCCAGCACCCAGGCGAGGTAGCCCGGGTGGATGCGGTACATCGTCGAACACGGGCAGATGACGGGGTCGAGGCAGAAGATGGTGTGCTCCGGATACTGGGCGGCGAGCCGGTTCACCATGTTGATCTCCGTGCCGATCGCGAAGGTGCTGCCCGGGGCGGCGGCGTCGATCGCCTTCCGGATGTAGTCGGTGGACCCGGATTCGTCCGCGGCGTCGACCACGGGCATCGGGCACTCGGGGTGCACGATCACCCGTACACCCGGGAAGTCGGCCCGGGCCTTCTCGATCTGCGCGACGGTGAAGCGCTTGTGGACCGAGCAGAAGCCGTGCCACAGGATCACCCGGGAGTCGCGCAGGGTCTGCTCGTCCGTCCCTCCCCAGGCCTTGCGCGGGTTCCACATCGGCATCTGCTCGAGCGGCACGCCCATGGCTTTCGCCGTATTGCGACCCAGGTGCTGATCCGGGAAGAACAGGACGCGCTGGCCGCGCTCGAACGCCCATTCCAGCACCGCGGCGGCGTTCGACGACGTGCAGACGATCCCGCCGTGCTCACCGCAGAATCCCTTCAGCGCCGCGGAGGAGTTCATGTAGGTCACGGGGATGACGGGCTGCCGGCCGCTGGCGTCGGGCTCCGAACCGAAGAGCTCCGTCAGCTGGTCCCAGCACTCCGACACCGAGTCGATGTCGGCCATGTCGGCCATGGAGCAGCCGGCGGCGAGATTGGGGAGGATGACGGCCTGCTGCGGCGTGGAGAGCATGTCCGCCGTCTCCGCCATGAAGTGGACGCCGCAGAAGATGATGGCCTCCGCGGCGCTGCGCTCGGTGGCAGCGCGGGCCAGCTGGTAGCTGTCGCCCACGAAGTCCGCGTACTTCACGACCTCGTCGCGCTGGTAGAAGTGGCCGAGGACGACCACGGAGTCCCCGAGTGTTTTCCTGGCTGCGAGGATCCGTCGGTCGAGTTCCTCCGCAGGAGCCGTCCGGTACACCTCGGGCAGTTCGCCCTGGCGTGGGGTGGCGGGAGGGGCGGCGTCGTGCATCGAGGCGCCGGGCCCGTAGTCGGGCAGGGGAAGGGCGTCGAAGGCCCAGGGATCACGCGCGAGGTTCGGCGAGCAGGTCCCCGCCGCGGGGGCCCCTGCCTCGCCGCGTGAGATGAGCTGGATGGCTGTGGTGACGGACAAGGCTTCTCCCTGGGATGGGTCCGGCGCGGTTTCGTGCCGGAGTCGGGTCGGGTCGATGGCGAGGACGGGGGGGACGGCTAGGACGGCGGACCGGCGGACTGCCCTTCGGCGGGGAGCCGGGGTGCGGGGCCGGGGGAAGGCGCTTCCTGGTCCGGACCCGTGTAGGTGTAGAGGCGCGGCGGGCGGTTGCGTCCGCCCTGGAGCACCTCGTCGGTCGCTGCGATGTCCCTGGCTGAGCGGAGCTGGCGCCGGAAGTTCGCCGGGTCGAGGTGCCTGCCGAGCACCGCCTCGTAGACGCCCCGCAACTGCGCGAGCGTGAACCGCGCACCCAGGAAGTGGTAGGCCACGGAGCCGTACTCGATCTTGCCGCGGAGCCGCTCGAGGGCGTAGGCGACGATCTCGTCATGGTCGAAGGCGAGGCCGGCGGCGTCGGAGGCTCGGAACCATCGCACGTTCTCGGACTCGCGGGCGAGATCGGCCTGTTCCGGCCGCACGAGCGCCCAGTAGACGATCGACACGAGGCGCTGCGTCGCTGATCGGTCGAGCCCCCCGAAGGCGTAGAGCTGCTCGAGGTAGGTCGGCTCGAGCTTCGTGGTCTCCCGCAGGTTCCGGGCGGCTGCGTCCTGGAGGGATTCCCGGCCGCCGAGCGGGCCTCCGGGCAGTGCCCACTTGCCGAGGTGCGGTTGCCGGATGCGCCGCACCAGTGGGAGCCAGATCTCGGAACGCCCGGTCCCGGGGTCGGTGCGGAGCGCGAAGATGACCGTGGAGATGGCGAGCGACGGTGCCTGCGCCTGGCGCTCCGAGACGTTGGCCGAGCTGTACATGGCGGCCTTCCGTCCGAATGATGAGGCGCCCGTTGTTAGGGTCGAAATGACTATAACTCATCGGATCCCCATCACCTAGCTCCACGCCCCCGGGCGGAAACCCAGGGAAGTACATCGGGTTGCTGCCCGCGGCAAAAGTGTCTAAAGTCACAGTCGTCGGCCGTCCAGGCCGCGCGGCGGAGATGTGTTCAACGGTGCACATGTCTCTGCCGCCCTTACGATGGGGGCATGGACCACCACGCCGTACATCCGGTCGAGGGCGTCGATCCCCGCCTTGCCATCACGCGCAGCGACCCGGACTCGCCCCGTCCCCTGCCACCGATCCTGCTGCTGCACGGCTTCGGCTCCTCGTCACGCCGGAACTGGATGGACTCGGGCTGGGTCCGATTCCTCAACGACGCGGGCCGGAGCGTGATCATGGTGGACCTCCCGGCCCACGGAGACAGCGCGGCACCCGAGGACGCGGGCGCCTACGTACCGAGCCGCATGCGGGCGGACATCCTCCAGGCACTGTTCGACGAGCGGGTCTTTCCTCTCCGCGATGGCGACCCGACCTCCGGCGTCGACATCATCGGCTACTCCCTCGGGTCGCGCCTGGCCTGGGAGTTCGCTGCCACCCAGCCCGAGATCGTGCGCCGGATGGTGCTCGGGGGGCCGGGCACGGCCGATCCCCTTGCCGGCTTCGACCTGGAGGGCGCCGAGCGCTTCCTCGCCGGCGGCCCTGCCTCGGGTGACCCGACCACCATGGACCTGCTGCGCATGGCGCAGGCCGGCCCGGAGACGAACCTTCCGGCGCTCCTCGCGATGGTCTCGGCCATCAAGACGGAGCCTTTCGACCCGCAGGGCGCCGTACCCAGGATGCCGCTGCTGCTCGTCGCCGGAGACCAGGACGAGTACACGCAGGGCATCCGGGACCTCGCGGCCTGGGCTCCCGGCGCCGAGATCGCGACCCTGCCGGGCAGGACCCACGCGAACGCGGTGACGTCCCGGATCTTCAAGGAGGCGGCGCTCGCGTTCCTCGCCTGACGGCTTCCGGAAGGGCGCGACCCCGCGCGGCGGGCGCTGGACGCTGCGCCCGTCACGTTATACTGGAAACTGATCAGCAGCCTTATCAGGCTCGGTGATGATCGACACTCACAACCTGTAGCGGGAGGACACGCATGGATGTGCTCCTTGCTGACCGGTACCAGACCGCCGAGCTCATCGGGGTCGGCGGTGCCGCATCGGTGTACCGTGCGGTGGACAGGAATCTCGGGCGCGATGTCGCCGTCAAGATCTTCAACCCCACGACGTCGGACGACGACGACTACCGGCGCCAGCACACCGAGACGATGCTGCTGTCCACCCTGAACCACCCCGGCCTGGTGACACTGCACGATGCGGGAATCCACGAGGACGGGGAAGGCCGGACCACCGGCTTCCTGGTGATGGAACTCGTGGACGGGGAGGATCTCCGGCACCTGCTGAAGCGCGGCGCACTTCCCGCGGAGGACGTCGCCCAGCTGGGGGCGGACCTGGCCGACGCCCTGGCCTACATCCACGCCGAAGGCGTCGTCCATCGCGACGTCAAGCCGGCCAACATCCTCATGTTCCACAGCGGGGACAACGGCACGCGCCTCTATCCGAAACTGACGGACTTCGGCATCGCCCGCATGGTGGATGCCACCATGGCGACGGCGGTCGGAGCGACGATCGGTACGGCGAACTACCTCAGCCCGGAGCAGGCCAAGGGCGATCCGCTGAATGAGCGCAGTGACATCTACTCACTCGGCCTCGTGCTCCTCGAGTGCCTGACCGGGGAGAAGGCCTTCCCCGGACCGATCGTCGAGGCGGCGCTGGCGCGACTGCTGCGCGATCCGGACGTACCCGACTCGCTCGGACCGGACTGGAGCGACCTCCTGAGGCGGATGACAGCCAGGGACCCGGCTCGCAGGCCCCATGCGCACGACGTCGCGCTACAGCTCCGGAGCTATGCGGACGAGCAGTTCGATGCCCACCCGGTGGCGCAGGACCCGACGAGGGTGGCCGGACCGGCCACCGGGACCGACGAGACCGAGATCGTGACCGGTGGCGTGTTCACGGGCAACGTGCGCATCCCCGAACCGCCGGATCGCGCTCCCAGCATCAGCTGATGTTCGCCGGGCCTGAGGCCCGAACAGCAGCGTCCCGCCGGGCGTGCCCGACGGGACAGGATCGCAACTGCCGACGATCCGGGCTGCCTACGATCCGCCGTCGTCGTCGCTGTCTTCCTCCGGCTCGAAGTTGCTGGCCTCGTCCATCGCACCCGCGGCCACTCCGTCGTCGCTCACCGGGATCGTGCCTTCGGGGCCCAATCCCTGCGGCGCGTCATCAGTGTCCTCGTGCCTGGTGCCTTCGGTGCTCATGCGCCCTCCTCCGTCTCGGATGTCCTTCGATCCTATGCTCGGTCCGGGGGAATTGACAGCCGACTGATGATTCCCGGCCGGTGACCGTCAGGCCCTGTCGCTGCGCTTGAGGGCGACGGCGGACACCGCTCCGAGGACGAGCAGGACGACGGCCGCCGCAGCGGGAACCACCGCGGCCCCCGGTGCACCGGAGGCCTCGGCGAGCGTGCCGGCAAGAGCCGAACCGATGGCCGTCCCGGCGACGATCCCGCTCGCGAGGAGCGTCATGACCGTGCCCAGCCGGTGCCCGGGAGCGACTGCGGACCCGATCGAGAAGATGGTGACCATCGTGGGGCCGACGAAGACCCCGAGGACGAACAGCACGGCCAGCATGCCGGGGATCGAACCGGGCAGGACCAGCGCCGCGGCGGCCGCTGCCATTCCCGCGGCGGAGGCCATCCACCGGCCCATGTCCCGGAAGCGCCGGGACCAGTAGGCGACCGACAGGGCTGCACCTGCCGAGCTCAGCCCCATGACCGCGTAGAGCAGGCCCGCGGATTCGGCGATGCCGAACTGTCCCGCGAAGGCCGTGAGGAAGGTCTGGGTGGAGCCGAAGAACGTTCCGATGGCGATCATCCCCGCCACGGGCAGCAGGACCAGGACCGGACGGGGGGCCCGCGACGCCGGGTCGCGCTCCTGCTCGGTCCCGGCCTCGGGCGCTGTCGATCCCGCATCGCTGAAGGCGACGGTCCTGTGGACGGCGAATGCGCTGACGAGGGTGAGGGTCAGCGCCGCGGCCAGGACCAGCGGCAGCCAGGGGGCGATCAGGCCGGCCAGCAGGCCGACGAGTGCGGGGCCGAGGACGAAGGTCAGCTCGTCGGCCGTGCCCTCGTACGAGAGGGCCGTGTCCAGGGCGGACCGCGGGCTGCGGCGGGTCATCGCCATCCAGCGCACCCGAGCCAGTGGACCGATCTGCGGGCAGGTGAACCCCGTGCCGAAGCAAGCCGCGAGGACGAGGGCGAGGGCACCGCCGGTGAAGTGTCCGCTCGTCAGCGTCACCAGCAGGAGAGCGGCGATGGCGAGGGTGTTGAGGATCGCCGATACGAGCAGCACGATCCGCTGCCCGCGCTTGTCGGCGAGGAAGCCGAGCAGCGGCGCACCGAGCGCAGAGCCGAGGCCGACCGCTCCGGCCGCGAAACCGCCGACGGCGTAGGAACCGCTCGCTGTGGTGACGAGCGTCAGGGCTCCGACGGTGAGCATCGCGAGCGGAAGCCGCGCGAAGAGGCCGATGACCAGGAAGGAGGTGCCCGCGAGCTGCGGGAGGACCCCGAACCTGCCGAGCCGGGACCGCTCGGGGCGGGCGGGATGAGGATTCGGGGACGGGGAGGATTCCGGCGGGGCCGGGACGGGATTCGTGTACATGCGCTTTCCGGGTGCATCGAACGCGCATCGTCCCCCCTCCCGATGCGCCCGACCCGGTAACCCGACGATTTTACACGCTTGCGGGCTGCTCCACATAGCGGAGGCTGGAACCCTGGCGGCCCTTCACGACCTGGAGCTGTGCACTCACGCGCTGCTTCAGTTCGGGTACGTGGCTGACCAGTCCCACCACGCGCCCGCCGCTGCGCAGGCTCTCGAGCGCGTCCATGACCTGCTCGAGCGCCTGGTCGTCCAGCGACCCGAACCCTTCGTCGACGAAGAGGGTCTCGATGTCGAGGCCGCCTGCTTCCTGCTGCACCACATCGGCGAGTCCGAGGGCCAGCGCCAGGGACGCCATGAAGGACTCCCCGCCCGACAGCGTCGAGGTGTCCCTCCGGTTTCCCGTCCACCCGTCGATCACGTTCAGGCCGAGGCCCGAACGCTTGTTGCCCGCGGTGGCGTCGCTGTGCACCAGCGCATACCGGCCGTCGGACATCTGCAGCAGCCGCTCGGTGGCGGCAGCGGCCACCTGCTCGAGGCGCGAGGCGAGGACGTACGTGGCCAGGGACATCTTGTACAGGTTCTCCCCTCCCCCGCGGGCTGTGTCCGCCACGGCCGCGGCAAGCCGCGCCCGGTCACGCACCGGTGCGATCTCCTGCTCGAGCTGCGCGAGTTGGAGCGCGTACCCCTCGAGCTGTGCGACCGAGTGTCCGAGCACCTCGGCGCTGATACAGGCCCGCTGTGCGCGCCCCCGGAGCTCGTCGGCGGCAGCGCCGGCGATGCGTTCGTCCTCGTCGGAGGGCGGCTCGATGCCGTCCTGCTCCTCACGCAGGCCTTCCCGGATGCGGTCGTCGTCCCACGCGGCGTCGAGGCGGTGTCCACGGACCTCATGGTCCTTCACCTCCTGCACGATGCGTGCATGGCGGTCGTCCGGGAGGAGGGCGGAGCGTGCCTCGTCCGCCGATGCGAAGGGGGTGTCGAGCAGCGCGTCCTCGACGCGCCGCCGGTTGTCCTCCTGGCGCGCCGTTGCCTGGGCGAGGGCATCGAGGGCATCGCGGACCGCCTCGAAGTCGTCGTAGGCCCGCTGCACCTCCTCGATGCGCGCTGCCAGCGACGGCGCGGCCGCCTGCAGTCCGGAGAGCCGCAGCGCGAGCACGCGGTCCTGGTCCAGCAGCGAGAGCCGGCGCGACTCGGCTGCGGTACGTTCCTCGCGAAGGGAGTCACGCGCCGCGCGGGTCCGCTCCTCCTCCTCGGTGGCACGGCGCAGGCGCTCCTCGACGGCTACGCACTCCGCGTGCGCTGCCTCGGCATCCTCCAGCCTGCCGCGAGCTGCCCGCGTCGACGCGGCTGCCTCCTCCGGAGCCAGCTCACCACCGCGGGCAGCGAGTTCCGCAACCTCGAGGCGCGCCCGGTCCCGCACCTCCCGTGCCTCGTCCAGCGCCCGTTCGGCGTCCGCCTGCAGCCGCCGCGCAGCCTGTTCCTCCTCCAGGGTGATCCGGTCGCCACCCGGAGACGTCATCGGGGCCGGATGCTCGGCGCTCCCGCACACCGGGCACGGCTGGCCGTCCACCAGCTGTTCGGCGAGCTCCTCGGCAGCCTGCTCCAGCCGTAGCTGCAACTTGGCGAGCCACTCCTCCTTCAGCGCCAGGAAACGCTCTGACGCCGCAGCATGCGCGGCATCGGCTGCGGCACGGCGCTTCTCGGACGCACGGTACTGCTTGACCGTCTCCTCCGCGGCGACTGCTGCCGCGAGGTCTGCGCGCAGGTGCACGACGCCGTCCGCTGCCTCACGCAGGGACACCAGGCCCTCCGCATCGGCGATGCGCTGGCGTTGCAGGACGCTGATGGTCTCGCCCGCGCGCTCGATCCGTTCGTCGAGGGCTGCGACGTCCATGGCACGCGCACCGAGCTCGGCCCGGACGTCGAGCAGTCGCTGCTCATCGGGCAGCGCCGCACGGAGGACTCCCAGCGCGGAGGAGGACGCCGCACAGCCACTGCTCAGCGCGTCACGTGGCACCTCGTCCTGGGAGTCGAGGCCGGCGTCGAGGTACTCGGCGGATGCGGTGTTGTCCTGCAGGCGGCGAAGGGCCTTCTCGTACCGGACGCGGGCGCCGTCGACCGTCGCGGCTCCCTCGTCGTCCAGGCGGAGCAGGGCAGCGAGCCCCTGCGCCTGGTCGTGGCGGCGCGCCAGCTCGACCATCCGCGCGATCTCGTCCGCGCGGCCGTCGTGGTCCTGCTGCTGCTTCCGCACCTCCACGAGGGCTTCGGCGCGGCTCCGCCGCAGCCGGAGCGCCACCAGCGCCTCGTCCGCGAGCGCGCTCCGCTCCTCGAGTTCGGTGCTCTCGCGCGCTGCTGCGTCCCTGCGGTCCGTGAGGGCCGCGGCCAGTGCCTGCAGGGACGTCGCCCAGTCCTCGGAGGACTCCGGGTCGACGCCGGTATCCGCCGTCCCCAGGTCGTGGCGTCCGGCCTCGTCGACCGCCCGCAGGAAGAGGTGCCGCTGCTTCGCCTCCTGCTCCGCGAGGCCCCGTGCCGCCCGCTGGCTCTCCTCGGCGAACAGTTTCTCGAGGTCCTCGAAGCGCGTCGTGGAGAACAGCCGCTGCAGGAGTTCCCGTCGCGGCTTCGCGTCCGCCCGCAGGAAGGCGGCGAACTCGCCCTGGGGCAGCATGACCACCTTGGTGAACTGTTCCTTGTCCATGCCGAGCAGGGACTGCAGTTCGAGGCCTGCCTCGTCATTGCGTGCGGACTTCTGCACCCACTCGGTCCCGACCCGTTCGCTCAGGAGGGTGCGTGCCTGTTCGGTGGTGGTGCCACTCCCCCGCCGCGCGGGCCTGTCCCAGGCGGGCGACCGCACGACGCGGAAGCGGCGCTCCGCCACGGAGAACTCGAGGACGACCTCCGGTGCCACGGATTCGGCCGCGTGGTCGCTGCGGAGCCTCTTGGCTGCCTGGCGTGCGCCCGGGACCGAGCCGTAGAGCGCGAAGCACACGGCGTCGAGCACGCTCGACTTCCCGGCTCCGGTGGGGCCGTTCAGGAGGAACAGGCCCTGGGTCGACAACGCATCGAAGTCGACGCTCTGCCGGTCGGCGAACGGCCCGAAGGCCTGGATCTCGAGCTGGTGGAGTCTCATGGGCCGGTCCTAGCGTTCGTGGGCGAGGCTCAGGGCGGCATCGACCGTCGACCGGACGAGGGCATGCTCCTCGGGTGACGCCTTCCGCCCGCGGACGTGTTCCAGGAAGCCGCAGCAGATGTCGGCATCGTCCCGGGCCTCGGCGATGCGCTGGCTGTACGTCCGGGTGTCCTCCCGGTTCCCGCCCTCCGGTGCGAAGACGAGCACGAGGGTGTCGGGGAACCGGGTCCTCAGGCGCTCCATGGCGCGTGCCGGGCGCTCGCTGTCGGTGAGGGTGATGTGGCAGTAGGCCGCCGTAGCCCAGTCGAGGTCATCGCGGCTCAGCAGGTCCTCGAGCGTCCCCGCGAGGACGGCGAGTTCGCGCGGTGCCGGCCACTCCACGGCGCGGATCTCCCGCACCCCGTCCGCGGTCACCTCGAGGAGCCAGGCACCCTTGTTCTGGTTCACCTCGGAGAACGAGTACGCGAGGGGCGACCCGGAGTAGCGCACTGTCTCCGAGAGCTTCTGCCTGCCGTGCAGGTGGCCGAGGGCGCTGTAGTCGAACCCCTCGAAGAGGGAGAGCGGGACGGACCCCAGCCCGCCGATCGCGAGGTCACGCTCACTGTCCGAGCCGGTCCCGCCGGCGGCGAAGGTGTGCGCCAGGACGATCGACACGACCCGCCGATCCGCCCGCCGGTCGTCGAGGTCCTCGCGGATCCGGTCGAGGGCGGCGCGCGTCACGGCCGTGTGCGTGCTGCTGTCCGCCTTCAGGACCTCCGCGACGACGCGTGGCTCGAGGTAGGGCACGCCGTAGATCGCGAGCTCGGCATCCTCGCCGAGGGACAAAGTCACCGGGGTGCCGATGTCCTCGATGCGCGTCCTGAGGTGGACTCCGCCGCGGGAGAGGATGCGTCCGCCGAAACCGAGCCGGGTCGCCGAGTCGTGGTTCCCGCTGCTGATGACCACGTGGGCACCCGCGACCGTCAGCCGGTCCAGCGCCTCGTCGAAGAGTGCGACGACGTCGACGGCGGGCAGCGCGCGGTCGTAGACGTCCCCGGCGACCAGCACGACGTCGACGGCTTCCTCACGCACGGTCTTCTCGAGGTTGTCGAGAAAGATCCGCTGGGCATCGAGGGTGCCCGTCCCGTGGAAGGAACGTCCCAGATGCCAGTCGGAGGTGTGGAGGATCCTCATGATTTTCACGCTACCGCCGCACGCCGACATTCTCTGGATCAGCGCGCGGCGGGCCCCGAAATGGGCTAGCGCACCGGTCCGGACGTTCCGGGAGCATCGGACGATGCTTCGCGCCCCTGCGATGCCGGCTTGTCGAAGAACGCCGCGGCATCGCCCGAAGGCTGCTCGGCCGCGGTCGCCGGCCCGTCCTGCGGCGCGTCCTGGGGCACCGCGGTCTGATGCGCGGTCTCCCGCGCGGTGCCCTGCCCGGTCTGCTGCCCGGTCTCCTGGGCGGTCTGCTGCCCGTTGTCCTGCGCGGTGTCCTGCGCGGTTGCGCCGGCGGAGGCGGGAGTCTCCGCCTCGAGGACCTGCGCCGAGGCGCGCACGGGGCGCCGGGTATCGACGCTGCGGAAGATCAGTCCCGCGATCAGCGCTCCGACGATCGGCGCGGCCCAGAACAGCCACAGCTGCTCGAGGGCCCAGGTCTCCGCGAAGATCGCCGAGGCCGCGGCCCGGACGGGATTGATGCCGCCGTTGGTGACGGGCAGGAGGAAGGAGAGCAGGCCGGCGTAGGTCAGGCCGACGGCGAACGGTGCGAGGTCGCGCCTCGCACGGGGCGAGCCCGCCCCGAGGAACACCGCGACGAGCAGTGCCGACGCGACGACCTCGAGCAGGAAGGCACTGGTCAGGGGGAACTGCGCGGCGGAGTGCTCACCGAAACCGTTGGAGGCCGAACTGAAGAACCCCTGGATGTTGGTGAGCTGGGCATTGGCGCTGAGTACCAGCCAGATCAGTCCCGAGGCGGCGACGGCTCCGAGTACCTGCGCCACCACGTACGGGGCCACCAATTTCCAGTCGGTGCGTCCGGCGACGGCGGAGCCGACGGTGATGGCCGGGTTGAAATGGCCTCCGGAGACGTAGCCGAAGGCGATCATCGCGGCGATGACGGCGAAGCCGAAGACGAGCGTGGGCTGCAGTGCCGTCTCCGTGGCCAGCATCGTTGCGCCGAGCCCGGCGAGGATGACGAGGAACGAGCCGGCCCCCTCGGCGATCGAGCGTGCCGCGAGCCCGGGGGCACGCACCGCGTCGTCGTACGTGGTCGTGGAAGCGGTGTCTGCCGTCGCTCCGGCCGTCGTGGTGGGGGTCATAAATACGCAATCCTTCGGTCGTGCCTGGGAGACTGTCCGGCTGGTGCACCGGGCCGCCGACAAGCCTTCCATCCTAGCCTGCATGCCGGCTGGGAGGAGCAGTGTGCACGGAGAGCAATGCCGGCAGGAGCAGTGCCGGCGGGCAGGCAACCCCTCCCTAGACTGGAGAGGTGACGACTGACAGCAGCACAGACTCCACCGACGACTCCCCCACCGACCCCAGCACCGGCTCCGGCACCGGGGACACTCCGGCGGACGTGTACGAGGACCGGGTCCTCGGCTGCCTCCTCGGCACGATGGCGGGTGACGCGTACGGCGTGCTCCATGCCGCGGGAGACGATCCGGCCGCGGCCCTGGACGACCCCGGAGCGATGGCCGTGTCCGCCGCGACCCAGCTCACCCTGTACACCGTCGACGGCCTCGTCGAGGCACTCGAGTGGGCGAACGACGGGGTCGCCGCCGACGAGACGGCGTGCCTGTGGCTCGCTTACCTCCGCTGGCTCGTGCGGCAGGGCGAGCACCTTCCGCCCGCCGCACCCGCGCCGCCGGCGAGGTGGCTGGATCGGCAGGACGACCTCCTGGCCGTGCACGACGCCGACGCCGACACCGTGCGCGCCCTTCTCACCGGCGCGATGGGAACGCAGGCCCGGCCGCTGAATCCCGAGGCCCAGGGACCCGGGGCGCTGATGCGATCGGCCCCGTTCGGTCTGGTCCCCCGCATCCCGGCGGGCATGGTCGAGCGCCTGACCGTCGATGCCGCTGCTCTGACGCACGGTTCCCCCGCCGCAAAGGGCACGGCAGCACTGTTCAGCGGCATCATCCGCTCCCTCGCCATCGAGGGCCGCGACCTCGACGAGGCCGTTCGCGCCGTGCGCGGGGAGGAGAACCACCTGGCCAGGGAGGCGGGGCACGATGCCGCTGCCGGCGTCGCGGCCGGAGGCGCGGTGCCTCCGCAGGCTGCCGGCGGAACGCTTGCCGGTGGAACGACGGCTGGGGGAACGCCAGCCGGTGGAACGACGGCTGGGGGAACGCCAGCCGGTGGAACGGCGGCCGGGGGGACGACGGCGGCGGGAACCTTCGAGGCGGCCCTGCAGGCCGTCCGCGAGACCGCGGGATCGTCCCCCGGGGAGCACCTGGCGGGAGCGCTGGCCCATGCCGCCGCCGCCGGCCGGCCCGATGCGTCTCCCGTCATCGCCGCCTCGCTCGCGGGAGGCATCGTCGGTGCGCTCCATGGCACCACGGCCCTTCCGCCCGCCTACCTGACCGCACCCGGGGTGGCCGAGGTCGTGCGCACCATGGCGCGCACTCTGCTCGCCGCGACCACGGGCTCCTGACGCCGGGGCACCGGAACAACCCGAACACCGCCACACCGCCCCAGCGGGAACAGCCGGAACGGCGGCACAGCTGGAACAGCCGGCGCTCCGCCCAGCCGGGACACAGGCACACCGGCCAGCCGCAACGGCGGGAACCGAGGGATCGGCCGGGCTTCGGGGACGGCCTACGCTGGAGCCCATGTGGAATCCCGCCGACCTCCCCCTGCTGTCCGGCCGGCGCATCCTCGTGACGGGCGGCACTGCCGGGCTCGGCTACTTCGCCTGCGAACAGCTCGCCGGCGCGGGTGCGGCCGTTCTTCTGGCAGCGCGCAGCGAGGACAGGGCACGGCGCGCCATTCGGGCCATCCGCAGCCGGTATCCCGATGCCGACGTCACCTTCCAGCCCCTCGACCTGGCCGACCTGGCGTCGGTCCGTGCCGCCGCAACGAGGATTGCAGCGGGCCCACCCCTGTCCGGACTGCTCGCCAACGCCGGAGTGGTCGGATCGCCGGAGCGGCGTTCGACCGCGGACGGCTTCGAACTGCAGTTCGGCACCAACCATCTGGGCCACTACGCCCTGATCGCAATCCTCCTGCCGGCGCTGAGCACCGCCGGGACGAGGATCGTCCATCTCGGCAGCATCAGCCACCGCTGGGCGCGCCTGACGCCGTCGTCCCTCCAGCCGTCGTCGTACCGCAACGCGAGCGCATACGCGACGTCGAAGCTCGCGGTGATGGCGTTCGGTTTCGAACTCGCGCGGCGCCTTGAGCTGACCGGCAGCGCGGCGACGAGCGTGGTCGCCCATCCCGGCCTCGCCCTCGGCATGTTCACGCCGGATCGGCCGGGCGTCCCCACGCACAGGGAGGCGCCCCGCTGGAGGCAGCGCGTGATGGAGCCGGTTGCACAGGGCAAGGACGACGGCGCCTGGCCGCTCGTGCGGGCGACGGTCGACCCCGACATCCCGAACGGCGCCTACTGCGGGCCCGACGGCTGGTTCCAGCTCAGGGGCCGCCCCGCGCTCGTGCCCGCGAAGCCGCATGCGCGCGAGAGCAACGCGGCGTCGCGGCTCATCGACCTGTCGGCCGATCTCACCGGTCTACGGCTCCGTTTCCCGTAGAGCCGCTACTGGCTGTCGGCAGGCCACCGGCCGCCGGTCATCTGCAGGAACTCGGCCTCGGAGAGCACCTCGATCGCCTGGCCCCGCTCGTGGAGCTCCAGGACGCGGCGCGCCTTACCGGTCACGCGCCCGTTGCGCAGGTCCGACGCGACGAAGCCGTCGCCCACCACCAGCACGGTGGTCCGGCGGGTGACGGCACTCGCCGGCTGCGCTCCGAGGCTCGCGGCGCGTTCCTTCGCCTGCGGACGGGAGATGCCGAGGTTCCCGGTGAAGACGACGGTCTGCCCGTAGAGCGGATGCCGCGGATCCGCCTGCGCATTGGCGTGCGGATTCTCGCCCTCCTCCGGCCAGCCGGACCAGCCCGACGGCGACGAGCCCCGCCCGAGCGCCGTGCGCGTCGCCTTCGACAGTTCGTCCACGCCCGGGGCGTACGGCTCCGCCCGCGACAGCGGGAGGTTGTGGCAACCGAGCACGTCCTCCACGGTCGGCGCGTCGTACCGGCGGGCGATATCGATCATGATGCCCGCGCAAGCCCGCGCGTCCTCGACGGCGTCGTGATGGTTCAGCAGCGGCACTCCGGCGGCCTCCGCGACGAACGGGAGCGAGTAGGAGGGCAGCGAGTAGCTCTTCCGCGCGAGCACGACGGTGCAGGCGTAGTCCCACGCCGGGCCCGCGAGCGCGGACACCTCGAGCGCGGACCGGATCACCCCGAGGTCGAAGGCCGCATTGTGCGCGACCAGGACGTCCGATCCGATGAAACCGCCGATCTCGGGAAACAGCTCCCCGAAGCGGGGAGCGTCCTCGACCATGCTGGAGGTGATGCCGTGGATGGCGATGTTGCGGGAGTCGAAGTGGTCGTGCCCGACGGGTGGGCGCATCAACCAGGACGCCTCTTCCACGATCCGGCCGTCCCTGACCTTGGTCAGCCCGACGGCGCACGGGGAGCCGCGAAAGCCATTCGCAGTCTCGAAGTCGATGGCCGTGAACGCTATTCCCACGTCTCCCAGTTTACCGCCGCTCGTTGCATGCGTTCACGCAACGTTAACCGGGGACCCCGCGCGGCGCGGAGGCAGGGAGTCCTACGCTGAACCATGGCCCGTGATGACAGCTCCCGCCGGTGGTTCCTCTTCGACTACGGCAACGTGATCTCCACCGCCCCCACGCCCTCCGACTGGGAGGCGCTCACGGAGGCGACCGGGGTGCCGGACCTGGCCGCACCGACGTCGGGCTACTGGCAGCACCGCCATGCCTTCGACGCCGGCGCCTTCACGTCCGGCGAGTACTGGTCCCTCGTCTGCGCACGACCCACAGGACCGGTGAGGTCGGCGTGGCTGGACGTCCTCGACGGCAACCAGTGGTCGCACCTGAACCTCGAGACCCTGGATGTCCTCGAGGACCTCGACGCCCGGGGCGAGCGCCTGGCGCTGCTCTCGAACATGCCGGCGCCCATGGTGTCCCAGTTCGCCTCCGCGCCGTGGGCTCACCTGTTTCGCCACCGCTTCTTCAGCTCGTCCCTGCGGCTCGTCAAGCCGTCGACCGCCGTCTTCGACCACGTGCTGACCGAACTCGCGGTGGAACCGGGCCTCGTCACCTTCATCGACGACTCGCCGGCGAACATCGCGGCCGCGCGCGCGCTCGGGATCGACGCCCGGCTGTTCGGCCCGACGTCCGACCTCTCCCGCCTGCTCGCCCCCGCGGCGCCCGGGACGGGGCTGCAGGACGCGGCGCAGGCACCCGGACCAGCGGTCAGTCGGGGCCCGGAGTAAGGAAGGCGAGCGCTGCCTCGGCACCCTGCACGTCGGCGGTCCAGTCCGGCCGCACGAAGTCCTCAGGGGCGAGCAGGACGTTCTGCAGAATCTCCACCTCGCCGCGGCGGGCTTCCACCAGGGAGGTACCGTTCGGGACGTAGCCGAGGCGGCGTGACACGCCCAGCGACGCCCGGTTCCAGTCCGCGGCCTCCGAGGCCGCCGACGTCGCGCCGAGGTGGTCGAACGCGAACTGCAGCACCGCCGCGCGCATCTCCGTGCCGAAGCCCTGCCCCTGGAGCGACCGCGTGAGCCAAGAGCCCGAGCGGACGCGGCGCAGCACCGGGAACGAGCGGGCCGCGAGGTCCTGGACGCCGATGACTCGCTCCTCGTGGAGCACGGCGAAGTTGAGTGTCCAGTCGGCGGCGGTGACTCCGGCCCGGAGACGCCACTGGTGCTTCGCCGTCTCGGTGATCAGGACGTCCCGCGGGGCGTCGGTCCACGGGATGCTGAAGGGCATCTCCGCAGGGTCGTGGACACCCGCGAGCACCGCGTCGACCAGGCCCGGCAGGTGCTCGTCCCGCACCGGCGTCAGGACGAGGCGGGGTGTGGTGATGACCAAACCGAACAGCGGCCAGACCTGCACCAGTGGATCGGGCGTTCCGGTCACTGCACCCTTTTCTTCGCCCGGTGCTTGCGGATCTTGGAGAAGACGAAGTAGGCGGCGAACAGGACGACGGCGACGATCACGATCTTCTGGAACGTGTTCGCGTACTGCTCGACGACGTGCCAGTTCTCACCGAGGTAGAAGCCCGCCAGCACGAAGATGGTGTTCCAGATCAGGCTGCCCGCCGTGGTGAGCAGCAGGAACTTGCCCACCGGCATGCGCTCGATCCCGGCCGGGATCGAGATGAGGCTCCGGAAGAGCGGGATCATCCTCCCGAAGAACACGGCCCGGTAGCCGTGCCGGTTGAACCACGCCTCGACCTTGTCCACGTCCTCGATGTCGATGAGGGGCACCTTGGAGACGAGCCGCCGCATGCGGTCGCGCCCGAGCCATGCGCCGAGGACGTACAGCGCGTACGCGCCGACGACCGAGCCCAGGGTGGTCCACAGGATGGCCTCGAACAGCGAGAAGTTGCCGCGGCTCGCCGTGAAGCCGGCCAGGGGCAGGATGACCTCGCTCGGGAGCGGCGGGAAGAGGTTCTCGAGGGCGATGGCGAGGCCCGCACCGGGAGCGCCGATGGTCTCCATCAGGTTCACCGCCCAGTCCGTGACGCTGCCGAGGGCGGAGCCGTCCGACGTCGTGGTCGCCGCTGCGACCTGGACTGCCTGGACTGTCTGGATGATGCTCACGGTGGTACCCGTCCCTCTCATGGTGTCCTGCTGGACGTGCTGTGGTCTTCGGTGGTTCGTGCCTGCGGGCCCGGCGGCTACGTCCGGATCCGCAGCGGTGCGGTCACGCGGTGCGGTCGATCTGTGCGGTCAGGAGAGCGCGTCGATGAGGTGCGGCAGCAGTGCGCGGAACGCGATGCCGCGGTGGCTGATGGCGTTCTTCTCGTCGGGCGCGAGTTCGGCGCAGCTCCGGTCGAGCCCTTCGGGCACGAGGATGGGATCGTACCCGAAGCCTCCAGTTCCGCGGGGCGCCGTCAGCAGCGAGCCCCGGAGCTCGCCCCGCTCGGTACGACGTCCGGCCGGGTTCCCCGGGACCGCGAGGGCAGCGGCACAGACGAACGCGGCTCCCCGCCGGCCGGCCGGGATATCGGAGAGCTGCGCCAGGAGGAGTTCGAGGTTGGCGGCGTCGTCGCCGTGCCTCCCGGCCCACCGGGCCGAGAAGATCCCCGGCGCTCCGCCGAGGATGTCGACGGCGAGACCGGAGTCGTCCGCGACAGCGATGAGGCCCGTGGCCTGCGCGGTCTGCTCCGCCTTGAGCAGGGCGTTCTCCTCGAAGGTAACGCCGCTCTCGACGACATCCGGCGCGCCTGCTGCGGCGGCATCGATGACCTGCGTGTCGACGTCGAGCCCGGGCACCTGGCCGCGCAGCAGCTCGCGCAGTTCCCGCAGCTTGCCGGCGTTGTGGGTGGCGAGGACCAGCCGGGGAGCCTCAGGCACCGGAAGAGTCCCGGAGGGTGTCGATCTGGATCTGCGCGAGCTGTGCGGTTCCGAGCAGGGCGAGGTCCAGGAGCGCGTCGAGCTCGGCCCGGTCGAAGGGCGCACCCTCCGCTGTTCCCTGCACCTCGACGAACTTCCCCGACCCGGTGACGACGACGTTCATGTCCGTCTCGGCGCGGACGTCCTCGACGTACGGGAGGTCCAGCATGGGGATGCCGTCGATGATCCCCACGCTGATGGCGGCCACCGTGTCCGTCAGCGGGGAGGCCGAGGCCGGGATGAGCTTCTTGTCCTTGGCGTAGCGGATGGCGTCGGCGAGCGCGACGTAGGCTCCCGTGATCGCTGCCGTGCGCGTGCCGCCGTCGGCCTGCAGGACGTCGCAGTCGAGCACGATCGTGTTCTCCCCCAGCGCCTTCGTGTCGATGATCGACCGCAGCGACCGGCCGATCAGCCGCGAGATCTCGTGCGTCCTGCCGCCGATTTTGCCCTTGACGGATTCGCGGTCCGAGCGGGTGTTGGTGGCGCGGGGAAGCATGGCGTATTCGGCGGTGACCCAGCCCTTGCCCTCACCCTTGAGCCAGCGGGGTACTCCGCTGGTCAGGGAGGCCGTGCAGAGCACGCGCGTGTTGCCGAACTCGATGAGGGCGGAGCCTTCCGCCTGCTTCGACCAGCCGCGGGTGATGCTGATGTTGCGCAGCTGGTCGGGCGTCCTGCCATCCGCCCGCAGCACGGGCGCGGCGTTGCTGGCAGGGGACGGCAGGGGTGTGTTCGGGGGAGTCATGATTTCCAGTCTAGACGGGAGCACATGGGAGGTCGCTGGCAATCGCAGCGTGCGGACCGGCTCGGCCCCGGCACTCACACCGTGTACGAGACTCCCGCGACCGCGACGGCGAGATGGCCGTCATAGCTCTGGCGTGCCTCGCTCACGGCGAGGCTCGCGTCGTTCCAGACCGGGAGGTGGGTCAGCAGGAGTCGCTTGGCGGACGCCCTCGTCGCGACGTCCCCGGCCCGTTTCCCCGTGAGGTGGACCCCGGAGATGCCGTCGTCGCGGCCCTCATGGAAGGCGGCCTCGCAGAGGAAGACGTCCGCGTCGCGGGCCGCATCCACCAGTCCGTCGCATGCATCGGTATCGCCCGAGTAGGTGAGGACATGCGTGCGGACCGCACCCTGCGCATCCGCCTCGGTCACCTCCACCCGCAGCGCGTACGCCTCCTCGATGGGGTGGAGGACCTGATACGGGGTGATCGTGAACGGGCCGACGGTCACCGGAGCACGGTTCCGCCAGGACTGGAAGTCGAAGTCCTCGTGCATGCCCGGGTCGGGTTCGAGCCCGTAGGCGCTCGCCATCCTGTCGGCGGTCGCGGCGGGTCCCCAGACGGGGATGCGGGGCAGCCCCCAGCCCGACGGATCCCAGTGCACCGCGACATGGAGTCCGCACAGGTCCATGCAGTGGTCGGGGTGGAGGTGGGACAGGAAGATGGCGTCGATCTCGCGCAGGTCCATGTACCGCTGCAGGGCACCGAGCGAGCCGTTGCCGAGGTCGAGCAGGATGCGCCAGGTGCGGCCCTCGTGCTGCGCACTGAGGAGGTAGCAGGAGGCCGGCGACTGCGGCCCGGGAAAGGACCCGCTGCATCCCACGATGGTCAGTTTCATGCGCGGGGGAAGCCTGCGGCGGCGATCATCTCGGGTGTGATCCGTGCGAGGCTGCCGGTCGGGTACTGCGCGGCGACGTGGTCCACGTGCTGCACGCTGAGGACCTCCGGACCGAGGAAGCGGCGCGCCAGCACCTCGAAGCTCCCGGCGTCGCCCGTCGCGATGAAGCGGTGCACGCCGGGGTCCACGCTGTCCCGCTCGAGTCCGTGGGAGACGAGCGCGCGGTAGACGTCCTTCGCCGTCTCCTCCGCGCTGGACACGAGGGTGACGGCGTCGCCCATGACGTAGGAGATGACGCCGGTCAGCAGCGGATAGTGGGTGCAGCCGAGGACGACCGTGTCGACGCCGGCTTCCTTCAGGGGTTCGAGGTACTCCTCGGCCGTCCGCAGCAGGGCGGGCCCGCCGGTGATCCCGGCCTCCACGAACTCGACGAAGGCCGGGCACGCCACGGACGTCACGTCGAGGTGGGGAGCGGCTGCGAACGTGTCGTCGTAGGCACGCGATCCGACGGTCGCCGTCGTACCGATGACGCCGATCCTGCCCGACCGCGTGGACGCGACGGCGCGGCGGACGGCGGGCTGGATGACCTCGATCACGGGGATGCCGTAGCGGGCCGTGTAGCGTTCCCGCGCGTCGCGGAGCACGGCGGCGGAGGCCGAGTTGCAGGCGATGACGAGGAGCTTCACGCCCGAGTCCACCAGCTCGTCCATGACGCCGAGCGCGTGGGCGCGCACCTGCGCGATCGGGAGGGGACCGTACGGACCGTTCGCGGTGTCACCGACGTACATGATCGATTCGTGGGGCAGCTGGTCGATCACGGCGCGCGCGACCGTGAGTCCCCCGACGCCGGAATCGAAAATGCCGATGGGCGCTTCGCTGCGGTCCCTGTTTGCTGGCTCTGGGCTCATGATCCTCTGAGAATATGACGTGTCGCCGGGTAAAACTATCCGCCGTTCCGTGGGTTATGTCACAGGCGCGCGAAGTACGCTGCGCCCGGCTCCCCCGACAGGTGTCAGCGTTCCAGCCGGGCGGCCTTCAGCATGGCCTGCACGAGGGATTCCTGGAGCCAGGTGATGAAGTTGTAGACGAGGGCGAGGTACGACTCGACGTCGTCGACGTCCTTCGAGTCCGCGATGTCGTGGAGCCGCTCGGCGTCCTCCTCCGTCTCGATCCTGAGCCGGTCGGCGAGGACCAGCCGGACATCGTTCAGCGCCTGCGCGAGGAGCCGGGCCTGCTCGTCGTTGAGCGTCATCGGGCTGGACTCGATCAGCAGCGCGCTGCCGCGCAGCGCGCCGATCTTCTGCTCCCGCAGGGAGCGCTCCGTCAGGCGGCGGAAGGCCAGGGCTTCGTCGTCGTCGCCGCGGACGGCGTCGGGCAGGAGGCGCCGGACGGCGGAGTCGTCGGGTGCTGTGGCGTCGGCGTCGGCACCGGACATGCCGACGAGGGCGGCCAGCGGGTCCTCGCTCGGGCCCGTCTCGGGTTCGAGCATCGAGATGACGTCGTCGAGCAGGGCGCCCAGGAGGCGCGCCTCACCCGGCTCCAGCGCCCCGGTAATGCCGCGGCGCGTCGATTTGAAGTGTTTCGCCATGAGGCCTAGTTGCTCCCGGCTTTCTCGAAGGTGGCCCACAGCCCGTAGGAGTGGAGCGCCACGGTGTCCTGTTCGACCTTCTCGCGGCTGCCGGACACGACGGCGGAGCGGCCCTGCTCGTGGACCTCGAGCATCAGCGTGCGGGCCTTGGCCTCGCTGTAGCCGAAGTAGGTCTGGAAGACGAAGCTCACGTAGCTCATGAGGTTCACGGGGTCGTTCCACACGACGACCACCCAGGGCTGGTCGAGGTCCGTCTTCTCGCTCGTCCGCACCTCCTCTTGGATGTCGGTGCCGGTCGCAAAGCCTACTGTCATAGGGTCCATTCTAAGTGGACGGCCCCGGCCCGGAGGTCGGGTACTCACACAGCGGACGCCCGGCTATCGTTTTGAGGGTGACCAACGCCCTGACCACGAATCCGCCATCCGCCGCCGGACCGTCCCTGGTGAACGCACCGAACAGCGCGCTCTTCACGGACCAGTACGAACTCACGATGCTGCAGGCCTCACTGCATTCGGGTGCCGCGCACCGCCGGGCAGTGTTCGAGGCCTTCGCCCGTCGCCTCCCCGCGGGACGGCGCTACGGGGTCGTCGCCGGCACCGGGCGCCTGCTGGAGTCGCTGGCCACCTTCCGGTTCGACGACGTGCAGCTCGGCTTCCTCAGCGACCACCGGATCGTCGACGATGCCACGCTCGCCTGGCTGGCCGACTTCCGCTTCTCCGGCTCCATCTCGGGCTATGCGGAGGGCGAGGCGTACTTCCCGAACTCCCCGATCCTCATCGTGGAATCGTCGTTCGCCGAGGCGTGCATCCTCGAGACCCTCATCCTGTCGATCCTCAACCATGACAGCGCCATCGCCTCCGCCGCCTCCCGCATGACGGGCGCGGCCGCCGACCGCCCCTGCATCGAGATGGGCTCGCGGCGCACGCACGAGGAGTCCGCCGTCGCCGCAGCACGCGCCGCCATCATCGGAGGGTTCGCCAGCACGTCCAACCTGGAGGCGGGCCGACGCTACGGACTCCCGACCGTCGGCACCGCGGCACACTCCTTCACGCTCCTGCACGACTCCGAGCGTGCGGCCTTCGAGGCCCAGGTCGCCTCCCTCGGCTGCGGGACGTCGCTGCTCGTGGACACGTACGACGTCGAACAGGGCGTGCGGACCGCCGTCGAGGTGGCCGGCCCCGAGCTCGGCGCCGTCCGGCTCGATTCCGGCGACCTCGTCGCCCAGGCGCGCTGGGTGCGCGAGCTCCTCGACGACCTCGGTAACCACAACACCAAGATCGTGGTGACGTCCGACCTCGACGAGTTCGCCATCGGGCTCCTCGCCGCGGCTCCCGTAGACTCCTACGGCGTCGGGACCTCCCTCGTCACGGGCTCGGGCGCGCCGACCGCGGGCATGGTCTACAAGCTGGTGAGCCGCCAGGACGACGACGGCACCTTCGTCTCCGTCGCCAAGGCCGCCATGAACAAGGCGTCCGTCGGGGGACTCAAGCACGCGCTGCGCCGCCTCGACGAGCACGGCACGGCGGAGGCAGAGGTCGTCGGCATCGGGATCAGCCCGGCCGACGACGGCAACGACCGGCCGCTGATGCAGGAGTTCGTCCGGGACGGCGTCGTCCTGCCCGGGTGGACCGGGCCCGAAGCCGTCGTCCGCGCCGCCGAGCGCCACCGCCAGTCGATTGCGGAGCTGCCCGGAGCCGTCCGGCGCCTGCAGCGCGGCGAACCAGTCATCCCCACCGAGTACGAGGAGGCACCATGACCCGCGCACTGATCATCGTGGATGTGCAGAACGACTTCTGCGAGGGCGGCTCGCTCGCCGTCCAGGGCGGAGCCCAGGTAGCGGCCGACATCAGCGACCACATCGACGAGCAGGCCGGCTCCTACGACTACATCGTCGCCACCCAGGACTGGCACATCGACCCGGGCAGCCACTTCTCCGAGACGCCCGACTTCATCGACTCCTGGCCCGTCCACTGCGTCGCCGACACGAAGGGCTCGGACTTCCACCGGGACCTCGACACCGAGAGCATCGACGCCGTGTTCCGCAAGGGACAGTTCGAGGCCGCCTACTCCGGTTTCGAGGGCGTGAAAGCGCCCGACGACGAAGTGCCGACGGGCGAGCAGAAGCTCGGCGGCGGAGCGGCGGACGTCGACGAGGATCCCCTTACCCTCGATGACTGGCTGCGCGACCACGAGGTCGACGACGTCGTCATCGCCGGCCTCGCCACCGACTACTGCGTCCGTGCCACCGCCCTGGACGCGCTGCAGGCCGGCTACTCGGTCACCGTGATGGCGGACCTGACCCGGGGTGTGCACGAGGACAGGTCCGAGGACGCACTGGACGAACTGGAGTCCGCGGGCGTCGAGCTCGTGCGCTAGCTCTCCGGACGACGAAGGCCGGGCTGGTCTCCCAGCCCGGCCTTTCTCGTCCGGTCCTGCTTCTTTCCTGCTGCTTCTTGCCTGCTACTTCTTACCGATGAACCAGTCCTGCAGCTTCTGCAGCCGCCGCTGGAGCTGGTCCTCGTTGGCCTGCGCCACGGCCGGTCCGCCGCACTGGCGGCGCAGCTCCGTGTGGACCTGGCCGTGGGGCATGCCGGTGCGGGCCGCCCAGGCCGAGACGTTCTTGGCGAGCTGCCCGCGCAGTTCCGTGAGCTGACGGTGGTCCACCACGACCGGTTCGGCGGCAGGCGCCGCCATCGGCCTCGCTTTCCGCCGGGACTGCTGTTCCTGCTGGCGCTGGCGCAGGAGCTGGCCCACCTGATCGGCGTCGAGCAGCCCAGGGATCCCGAGGAAGTCGAGTTCCTCCTCGCTGCCCATCTCGCCGCCGGTGCCGAACTCGCCGCCATCGAACAGGACGCGGTCGAAGGAGGCCTGCGATTCGAGGGCCTCGAACTTCTGCTTGGTCAGGGAGTCCGAGGCCTTGTCCTCGCGGTTCGCCGCCTCCATCAGGCCGTCCTCGAGGCCGAACCCCTCGTCGTCCTTCTCGGGCCGGTCGAGGGCATGGTCGCGTTCGAGTTCGAGCTGATTGGCGAGCGCCATGAGGTTCGGCACGGAGGGCAGGAAGATCGACGCCGTCTCCCCGCGTCGTCGCGCACGGACGTAACGGCCGACGGCCTGCGCGAAGAACAGCGGCGTCGCGGTCGACGTCGCATAGACGCCGACGGCGAGGCGCGGGACGTCGACGCCCTCGGACACCATGCGGACCGCGACCATCCACCGCTTGTCGCCGTCGGAGAATTCCTCGATCTTCGAGGACGCCTTCGCGTCGTCCGAGAGGATGACCGTCGGGGACTCCCCCGTGATCCGCTTGAGCTGGCCCGCGTAGGCGCGGGCGTCGTCGTGGTCCGTCGCGATCACGAGGCCACCGGCGTCGTGCACCGTACGCCGCACCTCGGTGAGCCGCTTGTCGGCGGCGGCGAGGACCGCGGGGATCCACTCACCGGCGGGGTTGAGTGCCGTCCGCCAGGCCTGCGCCGTGATGTCCTTGGTGACCGCGGCCTCACCGAGCGACGCGGCCATTTCCTCGCCGCCACTGGTGCGCCAGCGCATCTGGCCCGAGTAGGCCATGAACATGACCGGGCGCACCACGTGGTCCCGGAGTGCCTGGCCGTAGCCGTAGGTGTAGTCGGCACGCGAGCGGCGAATGCCGTCGCGGTCCTCGGCGTACTCCACGAAGGGGATGGCGGCCGTATCGGAGCGGAAGGGCGTCCCGGTGAGCGCGAGCCGCCTCGCGGCGGGCTCGAAGGCCTCCCTGATGCCGTCGCCCCAGGACAGCGCGTCGCCGCCGTGGTGGATCTCGTCGAGGATGACGAGGGTGCGGGCGGCCTCGGTCTTGGCACGGTGCAGCATCGGCTTGCTGGCGACCTGCGCGTACGTCACGGCGACGCCGATGAAGGCACCGCCATGGCGGCCGTCCGCATTCTTGAAGTTGGGGTCGATCGCGAGGCCCACCCGCGCAGCGGCATCGGCCCACTGGCGCTTGAGGTGATCCGTCGGGGCGACGACGGTGATCCGGTTGACGATGCCGCGGTCCACGAGTTCCGTGGCCACCCTCAGGGCGAAGGTCGTTTTACCGGCGCCCGGAGTCGCCACGGCGAGGAAATCGCTCGGTGATTCCCGGAAATACTTCTCCAGCGCTTCGCTCTGCCACTGGCGGAGCTTGGGGGCGGTCCCCCATGCTGCGCGCTCCGGATATGCGGGGGGCAGGGCTGCGCCGGCACCGAACAGGGTGTCACTACTCACGCCGGGACAGTACCTTCCATTGACTTGCTGGGGGTGAGGCCGGGGCCGGCATCAGGGAACCTGGCCCCTCTCAGACCCGAAACTATACCTGCTGCCGTGAACACCCACAGAGCCAGCCAGATCGCAACAAAGGTCGGCACGTGTCCCGGGTTCGACGGGTCGTGCAGGAGGGCGAAGAGGGCGCCCGCGCCGGCTGTCCCCACGACTCCACCGAGCTGGTCGGAGATCTGGAGCGCCGCGGAATTGCGTCCCTGCTCACTCTCCGCCGAGAGCTTCAGCACCAGGACGGACGCGCTCGAGAGCGCCATGCCCATGGCGGACCCCGATATTCCCCACGTCGCGACCAACACCCAGAGGGGAGCTTCGACGGCCGTGGCGAGGACGAATCCGCCGAGCGACAGCGACAGCACGGAGGATCCGGCGACGAGCAGCCACTGGCGGCCGAACGTCACACGCGCCTGGACGAAGGACCCCGCACTCCAGCCGAGCGCAGCAGCGCTCAGGGTCAGGCCGGCGGTTCCGGGATCTATGCCGCGGGAACTGACCAGCATGAGCGGGATGAAGGCCTCGACGCCGAAGAACGCGACATTCACGATCCCGCGGGTGGCGATGATGCTGGGCAGTCCGCGCGCGAGGACCAGGGTGCCTTTCGGCAGGAGCGCCGGCAGGACGATGAGGACGACGACGATGCCTGCCACCGCCAGGAGGACCAGGGCGGACACGGCTGCGGCACTCGGGCTCTCCGCGTCGGCGAGCCGGACGACGGCCCACTGCGCGGCGAACACTCCACCGGCGAGGGCGAAGCCCCGCACCACACGTGCCGCAGCGGAACCGGCCTCGGGCGAGTCGATCGGCCCGAGCCCCCTGGTCTTCGGCCACACGATGACGACGGCGGCAAGCACGATGGGTGACACGCCGAGGAACACCCAGCGCCAGCCGAACTGCTCCGTGACGAAGCCCGCGATCACCGGTCCGATGAGCCCCGGCACCACCCAGGCGGCCGCCAGCCACCCGAACACCACGGGTTGCACACGTTGGGGGAAGGACCTGCCGATCACGACGTAGACCGCCACGATCATGAAGCCGCCGCCGAGACCGGACACCGCGCGGCCGACCGTCACGAGCCAGAAGTCCGGCGCCGCTCCTGCTGCGAGCAGCCCGAGGATCATGAGCGACAGCCCGACGGCGAGGGCAGGCCGGGGCCCCTTCCGGTCACACCACGATCCGGCGACGACGGTGCCCAACAGTGAGGCCGTCAGGTACATGGAGAACGCGAGCCCGTAGCTCGACTCGCCGGACAGTTCCCGTGCCACCGAGGGCATGGCGGTGACGACGGCCATCGCCTCGAAGGCGGCGCACGTGATGATCGCGAGGATCCCGATGATGAGCGGGCGCAGTTCGGGCGACATCGCCCGGGCGGCCTTGCTCGCGGTCTTCTTCATGGCACCTTGTTCTGCTGGGGCGGTGGCGTTCTGCTGGGGCGGTGGCCGAGGGGCCCGCCGTCTGAACCCCGACGACGTACGAGGGGTCCGCCTGCGCGCTGGATCCTGCGCGGGCAAGATGGCCGGAAGCCCCGGCATGCGCGTCCGCGCGGTTGCTCGCGGGGCCGGTTGCTCGCGGGGCCGGTTGCTCGCGGGGCCGGTTGCTCGCGGGGCCGGTTGCTCGCGGGGCCGGTTGCTCGCGGGGCCGGTTGCTCGCGGGGTCCGTCGCTCGCGGGTTCGGTTGCTCGCGGGGCCGGTTGCTCGCCTGGCTTGTCGCCTTCCCGAGGGATGGCGGGTGATCAGCCCTTGGGTTTGTCGTCGCCCGGGCGGAGGCCGTTGTAGATTTCCTTGCATTCGGGGCAGACGGGGAACTTCTCGGGATCGCGTCCCGGCGTCCAGACCTTGCCGCAGAGCGCGATCACGGGCTCGCCGGTGAAGGCCGACTCCATGATCTTCTCCTTGCGCACGTAGTGCGCGAAGCGCTCCGAGTCGCCTGGCTCGACTTCCTGGCGTACTTCCTCACGTTCGATGGTCGCCGTGGAGCCGCCTGTGCCGGTATCGAGGGGATCGTTTGCGAAGGGATCTGCGGGCATAGTCATGGCTTCAGTCTATCGCTCGGCAGCTTGGCGGACAGGGGTGCCGGGCGATTGGCAGTCGCAGGAATTGCGTGGCGGGATAATGACAGGGGGCCGGACGGGTATTCCCTGGTGCCGGTTCTCCGACGACTCCTGGCTCGCTTTCAATCCGCTTTCGACCTGCTTTCCACATACTTTCGACCCACCCGATAATGTCGGTGGTGGACGAGATCATAGAACCATGCGGACCCCGTTCGAGCAATTGATGGAAATGCAGAGGATATCCTCCCGGATAACCGAACTGAGCGCCGAGAAAGCACGGATCGACGCCGACATCGCCCGCGCCGCCACCGAACTTCGCGAACTCTTCACAGAACGCATCCTCCAGGGCTCCTACGCACCCCACCGGCATACCAACCTCGCCGACACCACCACCGCAAGCGAAATAGCGTGCCTGCTCCGCATCTCCGAACGCACCGCCCACCGGCTCGTCCAACACTCCGCGCTGCTGGTCAACTACCACCCCAAAACCCTGGACGCCCTGCATGCAGGCACCATCTCCTGGGCTCACGCCACAACCCTCCTCTACGAATACGCTGCCCTGCCCTCCGGCGCCGCCGCCGCCATGGAAGAAGCCCTGCTACCCATCGCAGCCGATACCACCGTCCCCCGCCTGGCCCACCGCGCCCGGAAACTACGCACTGAACTCCACCCCACCAGCCTCCAGGACCGCGCCCACACCGCCACCCAGGACCGCCGCGTGGACCTCGAACCCGCCGACGACGCCATGGCCTGGCTGCACATCCACCTCCCCGCCACCGACGCCACGGCCATCGACACCCGCCTCACCACCACCGCCCGGGCCCTGCAGACACCCACCGAACACCGCACCCTGCCCCAACTACGCACCGACATCCTCACCGACCTGCTCCTCACCAGATACACCCCTGATTACACCTGCCCTTGCCACCGAACCCCCACGAATATCCCCCGATCAGACACGGAACCAGACGCCGGTGCTGGTGGCTCCGATAACTCTGGTGGCGGCTGTCGGTGCGGGGCGATCGGGCACGAACACCCGGACGCGTATCGGGTGCAGGCGAACATCAACATCACAGTCCCGGTCCTGACCCTGCTCGGCCTCGACGATGGACCCGCGGACCTCGAAGGCTACGGACCCATCCCCGCCGACACGGCCCGCCACCTCGCAGCCCACGCCCCTTCCTTCACCCGGCTCCTCACCCACCCCGAAACCGGAGCCGTCCTCAGCGTCGGACGTACCACCTACACGGTGCCCGCGGACCTCAAGAAATGGTTGCGCGTCCGCGACCGCACCTGCCGACACCCCGGCTGCAACACCCCCGCCTCACGCTGCGAACTCGACCACACCACCCCTTGGTCCCACCACGGCACAACAGCCCACAACAACCTTTCCCACCTCTGCCGCAAACACCACATGTTGAAAACCGAAGGCATCTGGCACTACACCCAGCCCGCTCCCGGCACCATCATGGCTACCTCACCCGCCGGCAAGATCTACACCACAGCCTCGGACCCACCACCCTTCTGACCTCAGCGGGTGGGAGCTTCGCAGCCGATGCCGGTCGGATTCTCGATGCAGTTCTGGCTCACGTTGTGCCCCTGGGTGCGCCAGATGCTCATCAGATGCGGCACCGAGACGACTGCGGCCTCGCCGGCAACCGGTTGGAATGGCCCGCCGTCCACGGAGTAGTCGCCGGCGAAGAACGTGGTCAACGTGAGGTTGAAGTCTCCCGTTTGGGCGTACTGATGACTCGTGGGCGTCTCAGTGTCGAAGGCGTCGCCCTGCACCGGACCGCCCGGCGTGGTGGTTGTCGCGCTTGTGCCGTCCCCGTAGTTCCACTGATACGCGACCGGTCGGGCCTTCAGCACTATGGTGGCGTCCTGGAACTCGAAGGTGAACTCCTGCTCGCGTGCCTCCGCGTAGATGTTCGAATGCGCGTTCCTCAGCCCGAAGTTCGAGGGCTGGGAAATGATCACCGAGGCAAGGACTGGCTGCTTCTGGAACTCGGCGAGGGTGATGACAATGGGCGCCTCCTCCGGCGCTGCAGCTCCCTCGACGGGCGGCTCGAGCGGCTCACCCGGGTACATGCACGACGACCGGCCCGTCGGTGTCTGGGTCGCCGGTTGGACGTTGTTGTTCACCTCGATCCAGTTGACCAGAATCCCATCGTCCTGGGCGTCGCACTGGGCATTCATCTGCGGGCAGGTCACCGGATCCAGCGCATTCTGATCACCAGCGGTGCACGCCCGCTCGTAGACATAGCTGATGCCGTCATCTTGCGGGAGAGCAGCTGGCTGAGCAGCATCTAAAAGGACCTGTGGGCGCGCGAGCGCTTTCGTCGCTGGCCTAATCGTGCTTCTTATGGTGTTGCCGGCATTCACCCACCCAGACTCAGTGATGCCAGCGGACGGTTCGCTGTCGCCTCCGGAAGCCGGTGCAGCAGGAATCACTATCATTGCGAGAGCAAATGATAGTGGAATTTTTACTCGCGAAAAATAAGTGCCCAACCTAAGTCCCCTCGGGGGATCCGAAATCGAGCATTACCCAGTGGTCATCTTCCCAAAAAGCTATGGAAACTCCGATGGTTGATGGGGTTTGCGCCGTCTTCTTTACTTCGTCACCGCTGGAATTGAAGTAAACTATTTCATCTTGCGTGATGTCAACGAATGAATTTATTGAACCAGTGGTATTTTTTTCGAAACCCGTTTCACTCGAATTCAGGCTGATAGTTCCGCCTTGGATCCATCCACCGCTCGAATAATGAACCTTAACTGCCTGGCTGAGATTTCCGCACGTCCTGCACCCGGGGTCGGTCACGGCCTCAAATGGTGCCCAGTCATTCGTCTCGTAGCCGTACGAGAACAGCTCGAGCCAGTACTTCGTGAAGGCCTCCAGACCCTCCTTCGAGTTCTCGTCCGCCAGTGCGGGCTTCACGGGAACCGGGATGTTGGCAGCCGGACCTGCCGAAGAAGCAGGCGACGGTTCGGGACCCGAGGAGGACGTGGCTGACGCGGACACCTCCGCGGTTGGAGGTGCTGAGGTCGATGAAGGCTGACTCTGCGTCTCGTTGGCGGACGGGCCGCCGTTGCCTTGGCACCCTGTCAGGAGCATCAGCACAATCGCGGCCCCCGCCGGCAATGCTGCCCGACAAGGACGGCCACTTGTACGCATGAAGTACACGCAACTCCCCCGTCACCATCGACCAGCCACCCGGAATGGCCCCCAGCATAGCCCTCGACCCCTCCTACCACGAGGGGTTATGCACAGCTTCGGGGAGGGCGGAGACGTGGGCAGGCGGAATGCGCGGCGACAAGCAGGGAAAGCGCAGCCGTCAGCGGTTGGCCGCCACGGACAGCAGCAGCTCGGGAGCCCTCCGGTCGTACCAGCGACCGCCTGTCCGAATCCCGACGACCAGCAGGATCACGCCGAGTACCACTCCGGCCAGCAGGGTCAGCCAGCCGAACACTGCCTGCCCCGTGACGAAATACACGATGGTCAGGGTGATCTCCGGCAATGCCAGCAACAGCAGGACGAGCCACCCCACCATCTGCACCGCGAACATCGTGAAGCTCGTCCCCGGCGGCGTCTTGAAGGCGCTCTCGCCAGGCAGGGGGACGTTGTATGTGTACCTCGCCGACACGACGCTGGACAGCCCGGCCCCGGTGAGCAGGACGCCGATCGATAGGCCCAGCATCACCGGCAGATCCTCGGCCCGTCCCGTGATGAGCAACGGCAGCACCGTGAACACCAGCGTGACCGGCAGCGCGAAGACCAGGAGGGCGGCGGCGCGGCCCAGACGGTCATCCCTGCCCTTGACCCCGGTCGAGACGTGCAGGCTAAACGCGGTGTTGTCGTAGGAGATATCGGCGGCGATCGACCAGGCCAGGAGGAAGGCGGTCGTGGGACCGAGGAAGGCGAAAGCACCTTCGGACCCTCCGCCCGAGAAATAGAGAATCACCGCCAGGAAGGGGATCACGACGAGCGAGGCGAAGTACCGGGGATCCCTGAACCAGTAGGTGAGCGCCCGCGCTGCCACCGCACCGGCAGGTGTCGCGGGGAACCGGCCGAACCAGCCGATCTTTCCACCGGCCCGCTTGGCGACGGCGTTATAGGGAGGAGTGACGAGCGCGTTGCGGAGGGTGCGGCTCCACAGCACCAGGAACAGCGCCAGGGTGAGCACCCCGATCAGGAAACGCACGACGGCGAGCGCCGGGTCGCCTGCGGCGATGTCGGCCGGAGCCGCCCACAGCGCGCCCAGCGGAGTCCAGGCGAGGACGTCAGCGAGGGACGCGGCGAAGCCGGGCGAGTTCTGGAAACCCGCAGTCACTCCCCCGATGATCGGTCCGAGGAAGATCAGAGGGATGAACGCGACGATGCCGTTCACGTCCTTGAAGCGACGGGACCCCGTCATGGAGGACACGGCGGTCGTGACGAGCCGTGACGCGACGACACACAGGAGGACCGCGACGAGGCCGCAGACGAGCGCGGCCAGGGCCGCCGCCGGGTAGCGGATCCAGGTGGTGACCTGTGCCAGGGCGGCGATCAGGGTCACCACGCCGGGGATGCCCAGCAGGCCACCGAGGACGAGTCCTGCGATCAGTTGGCGCATCGGGATCGCGAACGTCACGAACCGCGCCGGGTCGAGGGTCATGTCGATGCCGGTGGCCGCGATGGGGATGATGATCCACCCGAGCACCGCAGCCGAACCGCCGACCACGAGAACAGTCCGGATGAGTTCGACGTCGGCCCTGCCGAGGAGCACGAGGCCGACGACGAGGAACGACAGGACCCCCAGCCCGTAGAGGCCGCCCAGGATCACGCCGATAAGTTGCGCCGTGCTCCGACGAAGGGAATTCCGCAGCAGGAGGAGCTTCAGCCTCAGGAGGTGCGCAACCACGACAGCCCTTCCGACGTGTTGCGTCCACCGACCAGTTCGACGAAGCGGTCCTCGAGCGTCGCATCGCCCCGGACCTCGTCGACCGTTCCCGCTGCGAGGACGGTGCCCGCCGCGATGACGGCGACGTGGTCGCACATGCGCTGCACGAGATCCATGACATGGCTGGAGACGATGACGGACCCTCCGGACTGCACGTAGCCGCCGAGGATGTCCCGGATGTTGGCAGCTGACACCGGATCGACGGACTCGAAGGGTTCGTCGAGCACCAGCAGCCTCGGAGCGTGGATAAGGGCCGACGCCAGGGCGATCTTCTTCGTCATGCCCGCCGAGTAGTCCACCACCAGTGTCCCGGCGTCGTTCGTGAGATCCAGGGCACGCAGGAGGTCGTGGGTCCGCTCGACCACGGTCTCACGGTCCATTCCCCGGAGCAGCCCGGCATACGTGACGAGCTGCTCGCCGGTCAGCCGGTCGAAGAGGCGGACGCCGTCGGGCAGGATGCCCATCAGCTTCTTGGCCTCGAGCGGCCGCGCCCACACATCCACGCCATGCACGAGGGCCTGTCCGAAGTCCGGGCGCAGCAACCCCGTCGCCATCGAGAGCGTGGTGGTCTTGCCGGCACCGTTCGGTCCGACGAGCCCGTAGAAGGAGCCCGGCGGCACCTCCAGATGCACACCGTTGACGGCGATCTTCTCGCCGAAGCGCTTGGCCAGCCCACGGATGCTCAGCGCGGCCGTGCCCGGCCCGGCCTGGGCATCGTTTGCATCGGACGACGGTGGAACGAGGGAACTCATGCCCCCAAGCTAGCAACGCGCGCTGGGACCCCTCGTCATCCCATAGGAGGAGAGGCCCGTGTCAGAACCCGCCGGCGCGCTCGTACTGCGGGACGGGCGACAGGTCGTGACCCAGCTCGTGCGCGGCACGCATCCACCAGTGCGGATCGCGCAGCGCGGCCCGCGCGACCAGGACGACGTCGGCCCGCTCGTTGCGGATCACCTCGTCCGCCTGCCGCGCGTCACTGATGAGTCCGACAGCACCGGTCGGGACGCCGGAGGACCGCACCTCCTCGGCGAGGGCCACCTGGTAGCCGGGTCCCACGGGAATGGACGCCGACGGCACGGCTCCGCCGGACGAGACATCGACGAGGTCGACCCCCTCCTCGGCTGCGCGCTTCGCGAGCCTCGCCGACACTGCGCCGTCGAGCCCGCCCTCGGTCCAGTCGGAGGCCGAGATGCGCAATAGCAGCGGCATCGACTCCGGGATGATCCGCCGCACCTCGCGGATCACCTCGAGGGTCAGCCGGAAGCGTGCTTCCTCCGAGCCACCCCAGCCGTCCGTCCGGGTGTTGACCAGCGGTGACAGGAACTGGTGCAGCAGGTATCCGTGCGCGGCGTGGATCTCCATCGTGTCGAAGCCGGCGCCGACGGCGAGCGCGGCAGCCGCACCGAAGTCGCGGATCACCTTCTCGATGTCCTCCTCGGTCATGGCACGCGGCGCCGCGTACCTGCCGAACGCCTCGTCGGTGGGACCGAGCGTCTGCCAGCCGCCCTCCGACGCGGGCACCGAGTCGTGCCGGCCGCTGAAGGGCCAGTAGGTGGACGCCTTACGCCCGGCATGCGCGAGCTGCACCGCCGTCTTCGTCCCGACGGCGCTGTGCTCGTGGATGAAGTCGTTGATGCGGCGCCACGCGTCGGCCTGCTCCTGCGTGTAGATGCCGGCGTCGCGCGGGCTGATCATCCCCTCGTGGCTGACAGCGGCGGCCTCGGTGATGATCAGCGCGGCTCCCCCGGTCGCGAACTGCCCGAGGTGCACGAGGTGCCAGTCGGTCGGCACCCCGGGAGCGACAGCGGGCTCGCACGAGTACTGGCACATCGCCGCGACCCAGCCGCGGTGTGCAAGGTCGAGGGAACGGAGCGTGATCGGATCGAAGAGGCCGGGTGAGCCGGTCGAGGCAGCTGCGGGCGTCATGTCATCCTCCAGGGGGACGGGTCAGTCAGGTCAGGCGGATCGAGCAGGTCTGGTGGGCAGGTGGATCGGGTGGGAACAGGAATCGGACAGGCCGGTCCGGACCCGGAGGGGTCCTAGAACAGGGCCCGGGCCAGCGCGCTGCGGGCCTTGGTCACACGCGGGTCCGTGACACCGACGACGTCGAACAGCTCCAGCAGGCGCTTGCGTGCCGTCTCCTTGTCCTCGCCGGACGTCCGCCCGATGAACGCGATGACGCGGTTGAACGCGTCCTCGACATGGCCTCCCGTGAGGTCGAGGTCGGCGACCGCGAGCTGCGCATCGACCGCATCGGGCTCGTCGGCCCCGCGCTGGCGCACCTCCGCGGCATCGAGGTCCTGGACACGCTGCATGAGCTCCACCTGGGCGAGCCCGGCCTTGGCATCGGCGTCGGCGGGCTGCTCGGCGAGGGCGCGGCGGTACGCTGCCGCGGCAGCGGGGTAGTCGCCCTTCTCGATGGCGTCGAACGCCTCCTGGTGCAGGGGCGGAAGCGGCGGCTCCTCCCCTGCGGCAGGGCCCGGCTGGGAGCCGTCGTTCAGCGTCCCGGTCACGCCGTTGGCCTCGGCGACCTTCATGAGTTCGTCGAGGTACGCGCGGATCTGCGGGTCGGGAAGGGCACCCTCGAACAGAGGCACCGGCTGGCCCTTGACGACGGCGACCACGGTGGGCGCGCCCTGCGCCTGGAACGCCTGGGCGATCTGCGGCTGCGCCTGCAGGTCGACGTTGGCCAGCAGGATCCGGCCGTCGAACTCCACGACGGCGGCCTCGAGCACCGCGGTCACCTCGTTCGACTGCTCGCTCCAGGTCGCCCGGAGGTTCACGACGACGGGCACCTGCGCCGAGAGCTGCACCAGCTGCGGGAACGTCTGCTCCGTGACCTCGACGATGTACGGGCTCGGGGCAGCGGGAGCCTGCCGTGCCGCTGCCGGGCGCGCTGCCGCGTCGGCACGCGCCTTGAGGGCGGACAGGTCCACCGCTCCCCTGAGGTTCATGCTCGACGGCGGCATTCCGCCGCGCTGTGCTGGTGTGGACAATGCTCTGCCTTTCTCTGACTGCTGCTGGTGGGAAGCTCGGGATGCGTCCGGCTCAGCGGAGCTTGGCGGACAGCAACTGCTGGGCGGCGCCGATGACCCGGATTTTATCGTCGCTGCCGGCCGGAGGTACGTACATCATCACGGCCTCACCGTAGTTGACGTCGATGCCCTTTCGGCTGCTCTCCTTGCCGGTCAGCGCCTTGTACACGGTCCCCTTGAGATCGATGGTGCCCCCGGACTTCGGCACGCTGGAGTACTTGTGGGTGAGGTAGCCGAAGACCATCGCCCCGCCGTCGCCCGTCAGCAGTGCCTGGGTGCGGTCGGCCTGGGCCGCGTGGCTGAACGTGATGTTGGCCGCCTTGTTGCCGGGATCGGCCACCACCCCGGCCTGGAACTCGGTGATCGCCTCGGCGAAGGAGTTCTGCTCGAAGGTCTTGGCATTCTTCCCGGACGGCTTGGTCAGGAAGTCGGCGATGGAGGCGACGGCGTCCTGGGGTGCGGCCGCGAGAGTTCCGGACTCGTCGAGCGGAACCGGGCCCGTGGCGCCGGGAGCGGGAGGCGAGGGGAACGTGCTGCCGGGCAGCATCTGGACGGCGGAGACCAGCCGGTAGTTCTCGCGTGGCGTGTCCTGGACCAGCAGCAGTGCCTGCGGCACGGGGTTCTCGTCGCCCTGGGTGAGTGCGACGATGGTCCGCGGCCACTCGGGGTCGGTGGGGACCATGTCGAGCAGGACGGGGTCGGCGGCCACCGGCGGCGGGACCGCGGCCTTCTTGTCCTTCGCCCGCACTGCGTAGGCACCGGCGCGGAGGTCCAGCGCCTCGCCATCGACACGCTCGGCGAGGCGCTTCGCGTCGGAGTCGGCATCGCCGTCGGCCACCACGGCGGCGACTGCTCCCAGGATCCGCTCGAGCTGGCTGTCGAGGACGACGGGCGGACCGCTGGCCTCGCTGCCGGCCGACGGGGCTCCCGCAGCAGCGGTGTCCGATGCAGTGGCTGATGCGGTGGGCGCTGCGGTGGGCGCTGCGGTGGGCGTGGCAGAAGGCGACGTCGTCGCCATTCCGGGCGCGATCCCCAGCAGCGATCCGGCGCCGACCAGGCCCGCGACGACCAGGACGGAACCGGGAGCGGCGTATGCAGCCCCGCCCGGCCTGTCGGCCTGCCCGTTCCTGCGGGCGTAGGCACGGGTGCCCTCCACGGCGTCGGCGTTCCGGCCGCCGCGGTTGCGGGGGGTGAGGAAGAGGAGCGCGATGCCCAGGACGACGACGAGCGCACCGCCGAGGATCAGCGGGAGCGCGAACGGGGTGGACTGGTCGTTGGGGCGGGTGACGGACACCTGCGTCGGAGCGGGCGTCTCGCCGTCGGTGGCGAGAAGGATGGACCAGTCGCCCTCGGCGGGCTCGCTCCAGCGGTAGGTCAGCGTCCCGTCACCGGGTTCCTCACTGATCCACAGGTCACTGCCGCTGGGGTCGGGCACGGAGTCCTCACCCTCGGAATACTCCGAGGTGAGTGTGTCCTCGCTGGCGCCTGTGACGTTCAGGTGCGCGGCGTCGCCCACCCAGGCCTCGACGTCCGTGGACCGCCCGACGGCCAGGGTGAACGGACCGTCCGCGTCCACCGTCACCTCGACCGATCCGCCCGCACCGTCGCGTGCGCCGGGCTCGATCACGGTGACCGGCGCAGCCCGGACATCCTGGGCGACGCTCGCGGTCACCGTCTCGGCGGGAGCCCAGAGGGTCCGCTGGCCGATGCCGAGGAGCATCAGCAGGAGCCCTGCCACGATGATCGGTATTGCTGTCTTTCCGCGCACTGGTTGCCTATCGTCGTCCGTTACGGCGGACCACGTGGCCCCTTCCGCTCTGAGGCCGGCGCAGCGGATGCCGCGACACAGCACACTCAGGAATAGCTCCTCAATGGTAACGAAGTTCGTCCGGCGTGCCCCGCCGCGCGAGGAGGCCTCCGTTCCGATGGCCGTCGGGGCCGCGCCCGGAGCCGCCTCCGGGGACTGCGTCCGGACGACGCGAAGCACGGCGCGTCAAGAACCTCGCCGCCCTGCCACCGGCTGTTAGGGTTTCGCTAGTCGGACCCTAACAGCGGTAGCAGCACCGCTCACGTGAAAGCAGAGCTCTTCGTTGACAGACCACCAGGACGTTCCGCTCGATCAGCCGCTCCCGCGGCCCGAGCCCGTCGGGACCAGCGACGACGGGCAGTCCACCGGCGGACAGCCGACCATCGTGACACCTCCGCCGTCGGCCCTGCGCTCGCTCTTCTCCCTCGCGCGCAGGTCCCTTCCCACGGCCCAGCCGCGCCCGCGCTTCGAATTCCCCCCGGAACTCGAGCCCGCTCCCGTCGCCGTGGATCCCGATGTATCGCTCACCGACGAACGCCTGAAGTTCGGCGGCGCATACCCGAGGACCATGCGGTCCCACCCCATCCACTTCGGCTTCATGATGAGCGTCGGCGTGGGCCTCGCCCTTCTCGCCTTCTTCATCATCACGAATGTGGGCCAGCTCCTCGTCTGGATCGGAGCGGCGCTCTTCATCGCCCTCGGACTGGATCCGATCGTGCGGTGGCTCGAGACCAAGGGAGTACCGCGTCCGGTGGGGATCGCCACGTCCCTCTCGATCCTCGTCGGCTTCGTGGCAGGATTCTTCGCCCTCCTCATCCCGACGATCGTCAGCCAGACCTCGCAGATCGTCGACCGGGGACCGGGCTACGCACAGGACTTCCTGAACTCGGAGTTCTTCACCGGGCTGGACGCACAGTTCCAACTGCGGGACCGCGTCACCTCGGAGATCGACAGGTTCTTCACCAACAGCGCGGCGGTGGGCGGGATCTTCGGCGGCGTGCTCGGCGTCGGAACGGTGATCCTGAACGCCCTGTTCGGCACCTTGGTGATCCTGGTCCTCGCGCTGTACTTCCTCGCGTCACTGCCGGGGATGAAGAAATGGGCGTACCGGCTCGCCCCCCGCTCGCGCCGGCCCCGCGTGGAGGTCCTGTCGGAGGAGATCACCCGCAGCGTGGGCATGTACGTCATCGGCCAGGCCTGCGTCGCCCTCCTCAACGGAACCTTCGCGTTCATCGTGATGACCATCGCGAACGTCCCGTTCTCCGTGCTGCTGGCGTTCGTCGTCGCGCTGCTGGCATTCATACCGCTGGTCGGCGGAACGATCGCGGCGGTCCTCGTCAGCCTGATCGCACTCACGGTCGGCTGGCATACGGCGCTCCTGTTCGCCATCCCCTACATCGCCTACCTGCAGTTCGAGGCGTACTTCATCTCCCCGCGCATCATGCAGCGCGCCGTCGCCGTACCCGGGGCGGTAGCGGTCATCGCCGTGATCGCCGGCGGAAGCCTGCTCGGCGTCCTCGGAGCCCTCATCGCCATCCCGACGGCGGCCGCCGTCATGCTGCTCCTCAAGGAAGTCTTCATCGCCCGCCAGGACGGCCAGTAGCACGACCGATCCGTCGCCCGCAGTCGAGTTCGGGCCGCCCGCAGCGAAGCCCGCTCAGCCCGCTTTCAGCGGCGACGGGGCGACGGCGGCAGGTCCCGTCCAGTGCGACGGCAGCGGAAGCGCGACGTCGGGGCGCACGACGCCCACGATCTCGTTGAGCGCCCGGGCGGCGTACTTCTCCCCCACCCAGAGGTGCTTCGCACCGTCGATCCCCGTCACGTCGGCCTGCGGGACACGGGAGAACCGTTCCGCTGCGTCGTCCGGCACCAGGTAGTCGTCGAACTCGGGAACCAGTACCTTCAGGGGAAGTCCGCTCGCACCCCAGGCGTCGAGGTCGGCGTCGCCCGCCCGGTGCAGCGGCGGCGAGAGCAGGATGGCCCCTTCGATGAGCTCGGCCACCGGGTCCTGGGCGCCGTACTTGAGGCACAGCTCGGTGCCGAAGGACCAGCCCACGAGCCAGATGTTGTGAAGCCCCTGTGCCACGGCCCAGTCGACCGCCGCCTGGAGGTCCAGGCGTTCGCCGTCACCGCCGTCGAACGTACCCTCGCTGCAGCCCCGGGGGGAGCAGGTGCCGCGCGTGTTGAACCGCAGGACCGCGATGTCGGCGAGGGCGGGGAGGCGGAAGGACGCCTTCCTGTACACGTGGGAGTCCATGAACCCGCCGTGCGTGGGCAGCGGGTGGAGCGTCACGAGGGTGGCCTTCGGCGTCCGCCCCTCGGGTGCCGCGAATTCGCCCACGAGGGTCAGGCCGTCCGCAGTGAGCAGTTCGATGTCGCGGCGATCTGCGGGCAGCACCGTCGATGCCCGGATCTCTATCGCTTCGTCGCTGGTCGTGAAGGTGTACTCGGGGGTATCGCTGGCCATTCCACCAGTCTAGGTCGGCCGCGCGCGAAGCCCGGACCCGGCCTCAGTAGCGGAAGCTGCGCGTCTGCCAGCACCTCACGTGCCAGTGCCGCCGGTCCGCGATCGCCGTCTCGGGACCGAACAGCGAGTCCTCACGCCACACCACGAGGTGCGCGATCCCGGGCACGATCGCCGAGTTGCAGCCGGGGCACGTGTAGGTCTTGGCCGCGTTCCGCTCGGTGATCCGCCGGACCGACCATTCACCGTCGGGCGCGGACTCGCGCAGCGGCAGGCCGGCACGTGCCCGTTCGAGGTCGATGTCCGGCGGCGGGGCCCACTTGCCGCGCGCGCTGCTGCCGGGCCGGCTGGGTCGGTTGGATCGGGGCACCGGTCCAGTCTGCCTGACCGGGGGCCGTCCGAGGAATCGGGACGAGCCCCGGGCGGAGCACGCGTTCACGCAACAGGCCTCCCCCGGTGCTTACCCGCACCGGGGGAGGCCTGTTGCGCTGTTTCCCTGCTAGCAGCGGCTGGCCCGTTGCTCTGCGGTGGCGGGGTTGTTGTAACAGGTGGCACCGGTTCCGCGGGTACTCGTCGTCACGATCGGCTGTCCGGGCGCGCTGGTTCCGGTCACGAGCGGGTCGATGTTCTCCCGAGTCACGGTGACCTCGGAATCGGCGGGGGCCGTTACCCTCTGCACATCATCAGTGGTCGCACCGTCCGTGACGATTACCTCAGGGGCGGTGGATGCACAGATCGTGTTCACCAGGTCCGGCCCAGCGAGTGTCTCGACGGTGACCTGCAACGGGCCTGGCTGCTCGAGGGTCGTCACCAACGGGGCAAGGGCTGTCTCGTTGACAGCTATCCGCGGGTTCGCAGCCGCATTCGGTCCTGTGAACACCACGGGCACCAGCGGGGCTGTCGTGTTGAGCGTGTACCGGTACGTGGTCACCGTGGTCGTCACGGTCCTCGTCCGCGGGATGGAGACGGTCTGCGTTCGCGTCGTCGCCTGCGTCGTGGTCCTGGTGAACGAGGTGGGCTGCGTGGTGGTGGCACAGGATTCCTGCTGCTGGGTCGAGGTGAAGACCTCGGTCACCGGCGTGGTCGTCGTGGTGACGGTCTCCCGCGGCTGGGTCGTCGTGGTGACGCGCTCCTGCGGGGTCGTGACCGTGGTGATCACGGTCGTCGGCGTCGTGGTGGTGGTCACGACGGTCCGCTCGCACCGCTCGACGGGCTTCGCAGCCTTGTCGTCATTGAGGCGCCTGCAGTTCCGCGTGCCCGGTGCATCGGTGCTGATGGGCGTCCCGCGCTCGGTGCGGGTAGTGGTCGTCGGCGCCCCGGGAACGACCGCGGACTCAACCGCGGGCTCGCCGGCATCACTGTCGGCGGAGGTGATCTCGAGCTCGCCGAACCGCTTGCTCTCGACGACGACCGGGCTTCCGACATCCCGCGTCTCCGTCTCGGCCGTCGCTTCGCCCGACGGTGCGGCGTCCGATTCGACGACTGTTGGGGAACCGGAAGGCACCGCATCGCTGTACGTCGTCTCGGGGGCGCCGACCACGATGGGCCCTGCAGTCCTCGTGGTGACGACGCACCGGTCCCCGCCCTGTGTGGCCGCTTCTGTATAGACACCGCCGGCCTCGAGGCACGTGTGCGCCCGGGTGTGGTCCGCGTAGGCCGCCGGTGCGAGGGGCCCGACGGCACCTCCGATGAGCAATCCGACGGTGGCCAGGGTGGTCGCGTACCTGCGTGATCTCATGGGGATGTCCTGCCTCGCATCGCTGCGGGTAGTGGGCATGTGATGCGGGAGGGGAGGCAGTCCTCGCGTTCTGGGACAGTCCGCCGGAACGGGGCCGCCTCGTTCCAGTGTGATCGTGCGATCGTTGCCTAACAACACTTGCCCGGCACTCGTCTTTGCCCGGGTAGTCGCGACGCCGCTACGGGCAGCACTCGCTCGTGCAGCACATTCCACGCGGCGCGCAGCGGACCCCCTCCGCGCGATACCGCCCCCGGACGCCGCCACAGGTCCGCGCGCTGTCACCTAGAATGGACAGGTCCTACCGCCGGCGGCTCACCTGCCCGTAGCGTGCTGTAGGGATGTCCCCCGCAGTAGATCCGAAGGTTGCCCGTGCGTTTAGTAATAGCCCGCTGCTCCGTCGACTACGTCGGCCGCCTCCGGGCGCATCTCCCGCTTGCCACGCGGCTCCTCATGGTGAAGTCGGACGGCTCCGTCCTGGTCCATTCCGACGGCGGCTCCTACAAGCCCCTGAACTGGATGAGCCCGCCCGCGACCCTTCGAGTGAGCGAGCCCGACGACGCCGACCGCGCCGAAGGCATCACCGAAGTCTGGACCGTCCAGCATGCCAAGAGCGACGATCGGCTCGTCATCAGCATCCGCGAGCAGTTGCACGAATCCTCGCACGACCTCGGCGTGGACCCCGGGCTCGTCAAGGACGGCGTCGAGGCGGACCTCCAGCGGCTCCTCGCCGGGCAGATCGAGCTCCTCGGAGCCGGGTTCACCCTGATCCGCCGCGAGTACATGACGGCCATCGGTCCCGTGGACATCCTGGCCCGGGACGCGGAGGGCCGCACGGTGGCGATCGAACTGAAGCGTCGCGGGGACATCGACGGCGTCGAGCAACTCACCCGGTATCTCGAACTGCTCAACCGCGATCCGCTCATGGCGCCGGTCCGTGGAGTCTTCGCCGCCCAGCAGATCAAGCCGCAGGCCCGCGTGCTCGCCACGGACCGGGGCATCGACTGCCTGACGCTGGACTACGACGCCATGCGGGGCGTCGACGACAGCGCGTCCCGCCTCTTCTGATCCGCCCCGGCTGATCCGCCCCGGCCCTGGCGGGCCTTGAACCGGACGGGCTGTGAATCGGGCGGCCCGGAATCACACGGGCCTAGAATCGGACAATGGCCCTCTCGAGCGGAACACCCACTGCCCTGTCCGGACGACTGGTGACCGACGCGGGCATCGTCGACGACGGCGTGCTGCGCTGGGACGGTTCACGCATCACCGAGGCGGGACAGGCTGCGGGCGGTGCCCCTGCCGAGAGGCTTCCCGAGGGCTTCCTGATCCTCCCGGGGCTCATCGACCTCCACTGCCACGGTGCGGGTGGCGGAGACTTCACCTCGGGCTCCCCTGCCGACCTCGAGGCGGCGACAGCGTACCTGCACCGCAGCGGCACGACGACGCTGCTCGCCAGCACCTGCGCGGCCCCGCTGGAGGACCTCGAGGCCGCCTTCGAAAGGCTCGCCGTGGCGACCGAGGCCGGACTGGTCGCCGGCATCCACGCCGAAGGGCCCTTCCTGTCCCGGGAGCGCAACGGCGCCCATGACCCGGCGTTCCTCCTCCTGCCGACGCAGGAGGACGTCGCACGGCTCGTCGCCGCGGGAAGAGGGCACCTCACCTCCATGACCTACGCCCCGGAACTGCCCGGCAGCGACGTCCTCGTCTACGAACTCGTCACGCACGGCGTCATCCCGTCCATCGGGCACACGGACAGCTCGACGGAGGAGACCACCGCGGCCCTCGACCTCATCAACGAGGAACTGGCCTCCACCGGCTTCGCAGGGTTCAGCGGGCGGCCGACAGCCACGCACCTGTTCAACGCCATGCCCGCGATCCACCACCGCTCCCCCGGCCCCGTACCGCTGCTCCTGCAGCGCGCCCGGGCCGGCGAGATCGCCGTCGAACTCATCGCCGACAACGTGCACCTGCACCCCGAGACTGTACGCATGGCGTTCACCATCGCGGGTTCTGAGAACATCTGCCTGGTCAGCGACTCGACGGCGGCCGCAGGGTGCGCGTCCGGCACCTACCGGCTGGGACGGAGCGAGATCGCCATCGTCGGAGATTCCGCCGTCCTGACGGCGTCGGGCGGTCTGGCCGGCGGCGCCGCGAGCCTGCTCGACGTGGTGCGCTGCGCCGTCGAGGCGGGCGTCCCCGCGGAGGATGCCGTCCGCTCCGCGACGGCAGTGCCGGCGGGCGTCCTGGGACTGGCCGACGAAGTGGGGAGCCTGCGGAGCGGGCTGCGTGCCGACGCCCTGGTGGTCTCCCCCGACCTGCAGCTGAAGGGTGTGCTGCGAAGCGGGACCTGGGTCCGACCGCTGGAACTCTAGCCGGCCAGCACCGTTCCCGCCGGCGCGATCTGATGGCGGCGTCAGCGCCAGGTGCCGATACCGATCACCGGACCGGCCTCGATCCAGGAGGAGAGCCCTGCGTACACGTCGTACTTCATGGCCAGGTCGAAGGGCTTGCCCTCGTAGGCCAGCTGGACGATGATCGCCCCCGGCTGGATCCGCACACGCTCCGCTTCGGTGGGAGCCCGCCAGCCTTCCACCTCGAGGGAACTGCGGAGGAAACGGAATTTCGGAATCGGGCTCAGCGACAGAAGGCTGAGCCATTCCAGGTTCTTGTCCGTATAACGACAAACCCCCACCCGCCAGCCCTTAGGAGGGAGGCGGATGGAGGCGTCGAAAGTGCCGAGGGCACGGTTGAGCTGGTAGCGACGGAGCAGGAAGGCGCCGATCACGAGCACGAGCAGGCCGAAGACGACCGCAAGGCAGATGAACGTCACACCCAGTGGCTCCATGCCGGGAAGCCTAGACGGATTCCGGAGTCACCGAACCGCCGACCCTGGCGTTGTCCGCCACGATCACTACCCGGTTCGAGTCGACAGAGAAGAAGCCACCGTCCACACCGACCACCAGGCGTTCGCCGTCGACCGGCTCCACCGAGAGCTCACCCGCTTCGAGGATCGCCAGGATCGGAGAGTGACCGGGAAGGATCCCGATCTGCCCGTTGGCGGTGCGTGCGTTGACCGTGCGCGCTGCGCCCGACCACACGAAGTGGTCGGCCGCAACGATTTCGACCTCGAGTTCGCCGTGCGATGCCATCAGCGTTACTTACCGGTCTGAGCTTGGATCTTGGCCCACTGGCGCTCGACGTCGTCGAGGCCACCGATGTTGAAGAACGCCTGCTCCGCGATGTGGTCGAGGTCGCCGTTGCAGATCGCCGCGAAGCCTTCGATGGTGTCCTTGATGGAGACCGTCGAGCCCTCGACGCCGGTGAACTGCTTGGCCGTGTAGGTGTTCTGCGAGAGGAACTGCTGGATACGACGCGCTCGCGCGACGATGACCTTGTCCTCTTCGCTGAGCTCGTCGATACCGAGGATCGCGATGATGTCCTGCAGTTCCTTGTTCTTCTGGAGGATCTGCTTCACGCGCACGGCCGTGTTGTAGTGGTCGTGCCCGATGTACTGCGGGTCCAGGATGCGCGAGGTCGAGGCGAGCGGGTCCACGGCCGGGTAGAGGCCACGGGACGCGATCTCGCGGGAGAGCTCGGTGGTCGCATCGAGGTGCGCGAAGGTGGTTGCCGGAGCCGGGTCGGTGTAGTCATCGGCAGGGACGTAGATCGCCTGCATGGACGTGATCGAGTGGCCCTTGGTCGAGGTGATGCGCTCCTGCAGGAGGCCCATCTCGTCGGCCAGGTTGGGCTGGTAACCCACGGCGGACGGCATACGGCCGAGGAGGGTCGACACCTCCGAGCCTGCCTGGGTGAAGCGGAAGATGTTGTCGATGAAGAGCAGCACGTCCTGGTTCTGCACATCGCGGAAGTACTCCGCCATGGTCAGGGCCGAGAGGGCCACGCGGAGGCGCGTTCCCGGCGGCTCGTCCATCTGGCCGAATACAAGGGCCGTGTCCTTGAGGACGCCGGCTTCTTCCATCTCGACCCAGAGGTCGTTTCCTTCACGGGTGCGCTCACCGACGCCGGCGAACACCGAGGTGCCACCGAAGTTGCGGGCCACACGCGTGATCATCTCCTGGATGAGGACGGTCTTGCCGACGCCCGCACCACCGAAGAGGCCGATCTTTCCACCCTTGATGTAGGGGGTCAGGAGGTCGATCACCTTGATGCCCGTTTCGAGCATCTCGGTGGAGCCTTCCAGCGACGCGAAGGACGGTGCCTTGCGGTGGATCGGCCAGCGCTCGGTGATCTCGAGGGCGGACTCCTCGACGTCGAGGGGCTTGCCCAGGACGTTGAAGATGTGGCCCTTCACGCCGTCGCCGACGGGCACGGAGATGGGGGCACCGGTATCCTGCACCACGGTGCCGCGGACGAGTCCGTCGGTGGCCTGCAGGGAGATGGCGCGGACGAGGTTCTCACCCAGGTGCTGCGAGGTCTCGAAGGTGATCAGGCGGGTCACACCGTTGAGAGTGACCTCGGTGGTGAGCGCGTTGTACATTGCGGGGATTGCGTCGGCCGGGAACTCGACGTCGACAACCGGGCCGATGACACGTGCAATACGGCCGGTGGCGCCGGGGGCAACTGAGTCCGTACCGTGTTCAACAGTCTGGGCAGTCATCTCTCTCACTTCATTTACGTAGATGGCGTGGAAACAAGTCTAGCTGTGCACCCGGCGCCCGCGAGGACCCGGATGGGGTGTCAGGAGGCGTTCAGCGCATCCGCGCCGGCCACGATCTCCGAGAGCTCCTGGGTGATCTCCGCTTGGCGGGCGGTGTTGCGCAGGCGCGTGTACTTCTTGATGAGCTCGGTCGCGTTGTCGCCTGCCGACTTCATGGCCCGCTGGCGCGCTGCGAGTTCGCTCGCCGCTGCCTGCAGCATGGCGGCGAAGATGCGCGCCTCGATGTACCTCGGAAGGAGCGCGTCCAGGACCTGCTCGGGCTCGGGCTCGTACTCGTAGAGCGGAAGGAGCTCGCCGTCCTGCGCCTCGTCCTCGTCCACGACCTCGAGCGGGAGCAGCCGCATGACGGACGGCTCCTGCACGACCATGGACCGGAACTTGGTGTAGACGACGTGGATCTCGTCCACGCCACCGTCCTCGTAGTCCTTCAGGAAGGTGGACAGGAGCGCCTCACCGACCTCGCGGGCGACACTGAACTCGGGAGCATCGGTGCCTCCGGTCCAGATCCTTTCGTAGGCGCGGCCACGGAAGTCGAAGTACGACTGGGCCTTGCGTCCGACCAGGTATGCCTGGATCTCCTTGCCCTCGGAGCGGAGCGTCTCGAAGAGCCCCTCCGCCTGCTTCAGGGCACTGGCCGAGTACGAACCGGCGAGGCCGCGATCGGAGGCCATCACCAGTACGGCTGCTCGCCGCACCTGACCGTGCTCGGTGGTCAGCGGGTGGTCGATCTCCGTCTGCGACGACACGGCCGAAACGGCACGTGTGATCGCGTTCGCGTACGGCAGCGCAGCGGCGACACGCGTACGCGCCTTGCCGATGCGAGAAGTCGCGATCAGTTCCATCGCCTTGAAGATCTTCCGCGTCGACGTGGTCGAGGCGATCTTCTGGCGGTAGACCCGGATCTGGGCTCCCATTCTTGTCCTTTCCTTCGCTCCCGGGGAAGCGATCAGGCCAGGGTCCTGCACGCCGGGAGGGGTCGGGCCCCTCCCGGCAGCAGATCCTCTAGCGCTTGTGCCTGACGATCTTTTCCTGCTCGACCGAATCGGCGTCGATCGCTTCGTGCTCCTCGTGGCCGGGGTGGATCCCGTTCGCACCGGTACCGAAGAAGCCCTGCTTGAAGTTCGTGATCTGCGTCTTCAGCTCCTCGACGGTCGAATCCTCGAGCTTGCCGGTCTGGGCAAGCGTGGTGAGGATCGGCGAGGTGTGGCCGAGGTGCTCCAGGAACTCCGTCTCGAAGCGGTTGATGTCCTCGACCGGTACGTCGTCGAGGTGCCCGTTCGTTCCCGCCCAGATGGAGACGACCTGCTGCTCCACCGGCATCGGGGAGTACTGGCCCTGCTTGAGCAGTTCCATCAGGCGTGCACCGCGGGTCAGCTGCTGGCGTGAGGCTGCATCCAGATCGGAGGCGAACATCGCGAAGGCCTGCATGTCGCGGTACTGGGCGAGGTCGAGCTTCAAGGTGCCCGAGACCTTCTTCATCGACTTCACCTGTGCGGCGCCGCCTACACGGGACACCGACACGCCGACGTCCACGGCGGGACGCTGGTTGGCGTTGAACAGGTCCGACTGCAGGAAGATCTGGCCGTCGGTGATGGAGATGACGTTGGTCGGGATGTAGGCCGACACGTCGTTCGCCTTGGTCTCGACGAGCGGGAGCCCCGTCATCGAGCCCGCACCGAGCTCGTCCGAGAGCTTGGCACAACGCTCGAGGAGGCGGGAGTGCAGGTAGAACACGTCGCCCGGGTAGGCTTCGCGTCCCGGCGGGCGCCGGAGCAGCAGGGACACCGCACGGTAGGCCTCTGCCTGCTTGGACAGGTCGTCGAACACGATGAGGACGTGCTTGCCGCCGTACATCCAGTGCTGGCCGATGGCCGACCCGGCGTAGGGAGCCAGGTACTTGAAGCCCGCGGGGTCGGAGGCGGGAGACGCGACGATGGTCGTGTACTCCAGCGCACCCTTGTCCTCGAGGGTCTGGCGGACGGCTGCGATGGTCGATGCCTTCTGGCCGATCGCGACGTAGATGCAGCGGACCTGCTTGTTCACGTCGCCGGAAGCCCAGTTGGCCTTCTGGTTGATGATCGTGTCCACGGCGATGGCGGTCTTGCCGGTCTGGCGGTCGCCGATGATCAGCTGACGCTGGCCGCGGCCGATCGGGATCATCGCGTCGATGGCCTTGAGCCCGGTCTGCATGGGCTCGTGCACCGACTTGCGCTGCGTGACGCCAGGAGCCTGGGTCTCGAGCGCGCGGCGTCCTTCGGCGACGATCTCGCCGAGGTCGTCGATGGGCTGGCCGAGGGGGTCGACCACGCGGCCGAGGAAGGCGTCGCCGACGGGAACGGAGAGGATCTCGCCCGTGCGGTGTACTTCCTGGCCTTCTTCGATTCCGTTGTAGTCACCGAGGACGACGACACCGATTTCACGGGTGTCGAGGTTCTGGGCGAGTCCGAGCGTGCCGTCCTCGAACCGCAGCAGCTCGTTGGCCATGACGGAGGGAAGACCCTCGACACGGGCAATGCCGTCACTGGCGGTGGTGACGCGTCCGACTTCGACGCGCTCCGCGTTTCCGGGCTCGTAGGACGCCGCAAAGTCGTTCAACGCACTACGGACGTCTTCGGCGTTGATGGTCAATTCGGCCATCTCAGTCCCTGCTCTCCTGTGTTGTGATCACCAGATGCGTGGCGACCGGGGTGTGATTCAGTGGGTGTGACAAGGCGCGCGCGCCTATCCCGCCAGCCTGCGGCGGAGTTCGGACAAGCGCGTGACCACGGTGGAGTCGACCATTTCGTCTCCGACGCTGACACGGACTCCCCCGATGAGTGAGGGATCGACGTTCACATTGACCTTGAGCTCGCGGCCGTACATCGCGTTCAGCCCGGCTTCCAGCCGATCGAGCTGGCTTGCCGTCAGCGGACGGGTGACGCTGACGTTGGCAATCCAGCGCTGCTGGCGTGCGGCGACGAGTTCGAGGAACCTCTCGACGAGGGCCGCCGGCTTCAGTCCGCGCGGTGCCCGCACGGCCTGCGCGATGAGGAGCCTGCCGGCAGGTCCTGCCTGCGGAACGAGCTTCAGGCCGAGTGCGACCTTCGACTCCGGCGTGGCCTGCGCTTCGGACAGGGCGCGCTGCAGGGCGTGGTTCGAGGCGACTACCTGCATGAAGGAGTACAGCTCGTTCTCGAGCTGGTCCAGGCCCTCCGCCCCGCTGCCCTGCTCGGCGACCGAGATCACCACGGTCGCCGCGAGGGTCTCCAGGGCGTCCCCGATGTCGCGTGCGTTGGCCCAGCGCTGGCTGACGAGGTCCTTGACCACGTCGGCTGCCTCGGGTGAGACACGACCGGCGATGAGCTGGTCGACCAGCACGGACTTGTCCTTGCCGGTGCGGGACGGATCGGTCAGCGCGCGGCGCAGTCCGGCATTGCTGTCGAGGATCGCCAGCACGCCGAACAGGTCCTCGGCCAATGCGAGGGTTGCACCCGGCAGTCGGGACTCCAGTCCTTCACGGACCGTTGCCAGGGAGACGCTCGATACTCCTGCCATTACTTCGCTGCACCTGCGCTTTGCGACGACGTCTCGAGGTCGGCGAGGAAGCGGTCGATCACGCGCGCCGAACGGGCGTCGTCCGCGAGGGACTCCCCGACGATGCGGCTTGCGAGATCCGTGGCGAGCGTACCGACCTCGGCGCGGAGCGAGACCACGGCGGCCTGGCGCTCGGCCTCGATCTGCACGTGCGCCTGCTCCGAGATGCGTGCCGACTCGGCGGCAGCCTTCTCCTTGAGGTCCGCGAGGATCTGCGCACCTTCAGCGCGGGCTTCCTCACGGATCCGGTTGGCCTCGGTGCGAGCCTCTACCAACTGCTGCTTGTACTCGTCGAGCGCCGCGTTGGCCTGGGCCTGGGCGGCCTCGGCCTTGGCGATACCACCTTCGATCGCCTCCGTACGCGCTGCGAAGGTCTTCTCGAACGCCGGCATGACGAACTTGATGACGATGAACATCAGCACGGCGAAGCCGGCAAGCGTTACAAGGAATTCCCACCAGTTCGGTGCGAGCGGGCTCGATCCCTCTTCCGCCGCCATAATTGCTGCCTTAAGCATTTTTCACCCGTCTTTCTTCAACGTGTCTTCGAACGATCTGGACGGGGTGTCAGGCGCCGATGACGAAGGCGAAGACGAGACCCAGGATCGCGAGGGCTTCGGTCAGTGCCAGACCGAGGAAGGCGATGGGCTGGAGGACACGCTGTGCCTCAGGCTGGCGAGCTACGCCATTGATGTAGGCCGCGAACACGAGACCCACACCGATACCACCGCCGATTGCGGAGAGACCGTATCCAACGAGGTTGAGGCTACCCTGTACTTCCATTGTGTTCCTTTCAAGATGCCGCTTGCTGCGACAGGTTGTTTGGGATCATCCCCGACGGGGAAGACTTGTTGTGAATCAGTGGGCGTCGGCGTGCAGTGCGCCTTCGATGTAGATCGCGGCGAGCAGCGTGAAGACGTAGGCCTGGAGGATCATGATCAGCGCCTCGAGCATGTACATGGCGACGGCCCCGACGAGGACCAGAACGCTCGTACCCTGTAGCAGGATGTTGCCGGTGGAGACCATGTACTCGATCGCCGAGCCGGCCAGGGTCACGATGAGGTGACCGGCGAGCATCGTGGCGAAGAGTCGCAGTGAGTGGGTGACCGGGCGGACGATGAAGTTCGAGATGATCTCGATCGGCACGACGATCGGGAGGATGTACCAGGGCACGCCCGAGGGGACGACGGCCAGCTTGAAGTAGCGCAGGCCGTGCTTCTTGAGACCGATACCCACCCAGAGGATGTAGAAGATCGCCGCGATGGCGTAGGCGCTGCCCGGGTGCGAGAAGCTCGGCAGCTGGAGGAACGGGATGGCGCCGAAGATGTTGTTCACCAGCACGAAGAAGAAGGCGGTGAAGAGCCAGGGGACGTACTTGAGGAAGTCCCGGCCACCGATGATGTCCTTGCCGATGGAGTTGCGGACGAAGCCGTAGGCCGACTCACCGAGGAACTGCACCTTCCCCGGCACCAGCTGCTGGCGGCGGGACGCGACGAGGAAGAAGGTTGCGATGAGGATCACCGACAGGATGACCATGAGCATCTGCTTGCCGAAGCCGGGGTCGAACCAGACTCCGTAGTGGTCACCCCAGGGGAGGATGTCCCGGTAGTGGGTGTCCTCGATCGTCGGGGCTACGAATCCCTCTTCGGTAGTTGCGGCCGGGAGCGCAAGCGCGATCAACGCGTTTCCTCTCTGCAGTGTCCATCGTTGGGCAAGATCTGTTCGGTCGCAGTGGAACTGGTCCGACTCGTTAAGTTATGGGGATTCACTCGCGTTCAGCCTCGGGCCCGGGCACGGTCCGCCCGCCCTGCGGCTTCGGGGTGTGGTTCCGGGTGAGGTTGTGCATGTGGGAGAGGTAGAAACCCCCTGCTGCACCTAAGAACGCTCCCGCCAGCACCAACCAGCGCATGTCGAGGAGATTATCCAGCCCCCAGCCTATCAAACTCCACACCGCGATCCCGCCAATCATGTAGCTGAAGACGGCGATGCCGGCGTTGTAGCCGCCGTTGGAATAGCGCGCGTCCACGTCCTGGGGCGGCGTTCCGGGACCCTCGTCCGGGTCGGGCGTGACGCCCGCCACGTCAGCGTCCTTCCAGCGGATCGGCGGGCGGTGCTGCGCCCGCCGGCCCGTCCGACGCGGCGTCGTCGTACAGGGGTGTCCTCAGGCGGGAGAATGCGAAGACCTCCGCGACCTGCCAGGCGACGACGGTCGCGAGCGCCCCGGTGAAGAACCAGGTGCGGTCGAGCCAGTCCGGCGTCCCGAGGAGGAACAGGACGGCGGCGAACCCGACGACCTTGATCGCGTAGGTGACGGCGAAGAGCCCGAGCGCACCGGAGGGATTGGTCCTGCCGGTGAAGTGCCCGATCAGGAGGCTGATACCGAAGAAGGTGATCACGAGCGCCGCACCGAACAGCACGCTGGCACCGGCGGCGGCGGAGGTCGCGAGGGTCGCGGCGACCGCGAGCACCAGGGCGATCGCCCCGCCTGCAGCGGCGCTTCTCGCGAGGATGCGCAGCCAGGGGGACGCGGTGGCCTCCGCTGCGGCCACGAGGGGCTGGGCTCCGTTCGCCGGGTGGTCCGGTCGTGGCACGTGCTGGTCCGCTCTGTCGGCTGCGCCGTCCGGCGCCCTGCTGGTCCTCCGTCGACGGCGTCGGGAGGGTGGTGCGGGTGCGCGTGGAGAACACGCCGCACCGGCGCCTGAAATTCTACCGCACCGTGAACGGCACGCCCGGAGCGGTCAGGATGTGGCAGCCGCGCGCCGACGGGCGAGCGCGCGGAAGATCCGCGGGGAGTAGAGGTACAGGGCGACGACGGCGGCGGCGAAGAGCGAGGCGGAGACCGCCAGCGGCGCCGGTGCGGTGGCGAGCACGAAGCCGGCCGCTCCCGTCAGTGCGGACAGGATGCTGACGAAGAGGGACACCTGGACGTGGCTGAGGCCGGTGTCGGTGAGCCGCTGGTACACATGCTGCCGATGGGCGATGTAGAGGCGCTCCCCCCTGCGGGCTCGGCGGACGAACGTGGTGAACGTGTCCGCGAGGTAGATCAGCACGGGCGAGAGCAGGTATTCGAGGTAGACCCCCGCCAGCAGGCCGGTCACGGCGATCGCGGCGACGGACGCCCCCAGGAGGTAGCTGCCGACGTCTCCGAGGAACACGAATCCCCGGCCGAGGTTCCACGGCAGGAACCCGGCGAACGCCGCGGCCACCACGAGCCCCGCGACCGTCAGCCACAACTGGTCGCTCAGCACGCCGGCGTAGGAGTAGAAGAGCCCGACGACGAGCCCGTGCATGCCCGAGATGCCGTTGATGCCGTCCATGAAGTTGGCGGCGTTGATGTAGGTGGCGACGGCGATCGCCCCGATGGGCACCCACCAGTAGCTGCTCTCGTCGATGGTGGTGGCCAGCGCCGCGGTGCCGATGGCGCCGATCAGGAGCTGCGCGGAAGCGCGGACCCGGACCGGCAGGCCGCGGAAGTCCTCGATCCACCCGAGCGTTGCCGATGCCCCCACCATGCAGATGATGACCAGGATCAGCGACCGGTCGACGGCGACGAGGCCGGTCGCGAGCGAGAGCGCCAGCGCGACGAGGATCGCCACCGCTACCGCAACCCCCATCCCGCGGATCACGACGGTGCTGTGCGAGGAGCGGTGGTTCGGGATGTCGATGACGCCCAGGCGCTTCAGCAGGGGCTTGACGACGGTGGGCAGCGCGAGCGACAACCCCAGCGCGACGGCAGCGACGACTGCCAGGAGCGCCGTCACGAGTGTCCTCCCCCCGCCCGCGAGGGCGTGGGGTGCGGCGTGGACGGGTGCGCCGCCGTCGCGCCCGGTCCGTCGTGCCGGACGCCTCCCGGCCCGGGCGGGCCCTCAGGTGAACCCTCCGTGGAACCTGCTGAGGAGCCCTCGGGCGAAGCGATGCTGCGGCGGCCGTCCCCGAACCCGCCTTTGTCCTTCCACTCCGTGAGGCTGAGTTGCTGCGGATCGAGCGGCGCCACGGAGGTGTGCGAGATCTTGGGGTGCAGGGGCCGGGAATCGTTCTCCCCGACGCCGATCAGGTCCTCGTGCATCTTCTCGCCCGGCCGCAGGCCCGTGAACACGATGTCGATGTCCTTGCCGGACATCGCGATCATGCGCTGGGCGACGTCGAGGATCCGGACGGGCTCGCCCATGTCGAGGATGAGCACCTCTCCTCCCCTGCCGATCGCCCCGGCCTGGACGACGAGCTGGCAGGCCTCGGGGATGGTCATGAAGAACCGGGTGACCTCGGGATCGGTGACCGTGATCGGCCCGCCGTTGCGGATCTGCTCGGTGAAGAGGGGGAGCATGGAACCGCGGCTTCCGATGACGTTCCCGAACCGCACGGACACGTACTTCTGCCCCGTGCGCTCCGCCTGCCAGGACGTGAGTTTCTCGGCGACGCGCTTGGAGTGGCCCAGCACGCTCGTCGGATCGGCCGCCTTGTCCGTCGAGATGTTGACGAAGTTGGTGACGCCGACGGCCGCCGACGCCTGGAGGACGTTGAGGGAACCCTGGACATTCGTCTTCCAGGCCTCCTCCGGGTACTGCTCGAGCAGCGACACGTGCTTGAGGGCAGCGGCATGGAAGACGACCTGGGGCCTGCGGTCCTCGAAGATGTCCAGGAGCGCGTCCGCGTCGCGGATGTCGGCCAGGACGGTGTCGCGTCCGGTCAGCAGGCCACGACCGGTGAGGGAGATCTGCGTCGACTGGAGCCCGGTCTCGTCGCGGTCCAGCATGATGAGCTCGGCGGGCGCGAAGCCGGACAGCTGGCGGCACAGCTCGGACCCGATGGATCCGCCGGCACCGGTGACGAGCACGCGCTTGCCGGTGATGTAACCGGCCACCTCGTCCGGGTGGATGTCCACGGGGCGCCGACCGATCAGGTCCTCCACCGCCACCTCGCGGAAGTCCGCGATGCCCGCGCCCGCGGCGCCGAGCATGTCGCGCAGCGGCGGCAGGACGAGCACCTTGATGCCGAGACCCTCCACGAGGTCCGAGACCCGGCGCACCTGCGATGCCTCGACGTCGGCGAAGGCGATGACGAGGATCGAGGCCTGCGTCCGCGTGGCGATCTCCCGCAGGTCGTCGATCCTGCCGAGGACGGGCACGGTGGACAGACGGAGGTGCTTCTTGGCCGGGTCGTCGTCGATCAGGCCGACGGGGAAGTAGGGGGACTCGGGATCCTGCATCATGCGGACCACGAGGGAGTTGCCGAGGAAACCGGCACCGTAGATCAGGGTGCGCTGCGCGTCCTCCCCCGGCTTCGCCTTGCCCTCGACATACATGCGCTTCAGGTAGCGCGTCGCCGCGAGGAACATGCACGCGAAGGGGAAGGCGATGATGCCGATGCTTCGCGGGACCTCGATGACGGTGAAGAACGCGACGCTGACGAGCACCAGGATCACGGCGACGAGGACGGCGACGATCACCAGCAGTCTCGCCTCGTGGAAGCTGCCGAAGCTGTACCTCCCCCGGTACAGCGCAAAGCTGAGGCCCACCACCAGCTGGGCGATGACGGCCACCGCGCAGAAGGTCGCGATACCGGCGACGTTGACTTCCTTCACCAGCAGCTCGTAGCGGAGGATCAGCGCGAGGACGATGGCCACGATCCAGGCCGCCGCATCGAGCAGGTACTGCGACCACAGCCAGATCGCCGGCTTCTCCCCGGCGGGAGTTCCGGCAGAGCCTGGTGTCCGGGCGGAAGCCCGGCCTTCGTTGAGTCCCATGATTCCTAACGGTGTCATGCAGGCCGTCACCGCGTTCCCCCGAGGTGCGGCCGCCGGGGGCCCGGCACCGGCAGGGCCGGACCGGCCGGGGGTGGAACACGGTGTAATAGACTGCTATTACCCGAGAATACTAACTGCACCGCCTGTGCCGGGCCTGTTGCCCCACAGCCCTGGCGCGGCCCGGAAGGAACACGTTGCACGTCCCCGACGCCGGCACCCCGCGCGTGTTCATCGTGATCACCACCTTCAACCGGGCCGCACACCTCAGGAAACTCCTCGACTCCGTCGCCGCCCTCGACCCGGCACCGTCCGGAGTCGTCGTGGTCGACAACGCAAGCACCGACGGCACTGCGGAGATCCTCGCGGAGGCCGATCTGCCGGTGCCGGTCCTCGTGCACCGGCCGGCCCGGAACCTCGGAGGCGCGGGTGGATTCGCGGCCGGTGTGGCACGCGCCCTCGACGAGGGGGCCGACTGGCTGTGGCTGATGGACGACGACGTCGTCGTGCTGCCCGACGCCCTCGCATCCTTCGGCCCCTGGATGCACCGCTATTCCTGCATCCACGGCCGCCGGTACGACACCGAGGGACGGCCGTTCTTCTGGCAGCACACCCTCAACGAGTTCCTCGGCGTCCACCTGCCCGTCCGCGGCAACGTCTTCGCGCAGTCACCGGTCTTCCACACGAACGTGGGCTGTTTCGAGGGCATGCTGGTGGCCGCCCCCGTGGTGCGTGAGATCGGGCTGCCCGACGCGCGGTTCTTCCTCAACGGCGATGACCTCACCTACGGCTGGCTCATCGCACAGCGGTACCCGGTGGCGTACATCGACGCCTTCGTCCTGCGGAAGACCCGCGCGCAGCGCCAGGTGGACCTCGGGATCCGGCACCTGAACGACTCGAGCGACCTCTCGCGGTTCTGCGGCATGCGCAATCGCGGCTACCTCGCGCGCTATCTCCAGCTCCATGGCCGCCATCACCGCGTCGGGTTTGGCGTCGGAACCGTCCTGACCGCGGTGAAGGAGCTCGTGCGGCTGGTCGCCGTCGAGCGCTCCCTCTCCGGTGCGTCCTCCCTCGCCGGTGCGTCCTCGCTCTGGCGCGGCTGGCGCGCCTCGCGGGTCATCCTGCGCGACCCGGACTGGACGCCCGAGCCACCGCTTTCCCTGCCCGGCCCGTCCGGCTCCCTGGGAACCGCCTCATGAGCTGGCTGGTCCTCGGCGGCTCCGGATTCGTCGGGTCAGCTGTGCTCCGCGCGCTCCGCTCCTCGGGGATCGACGCCTCCGCCGCCGCAGCGCCGCGCCTCACGACGACGGCGGACACCGCGGATGACATCGCGGACGCGGCGGCACGCGTCGCTACCGCGGAGCTGGAGGCGATCCTGCAGGGACATGCGGTCGTGGTCAACGCGGCCGGTCTCGCCACTCCCTCCGCGGGCGGCGGAGCGGACCTGCTGGGCGCGAACGCCCTGCTGCCCGCCGTCGTCGCCCGTGCCGCAGCGGCCGCGGGAGTCCCACGCTTCCTCCACCTCAGCAGTGCTGCCGTGCAGGGCAGGACGCCGAAGCTCGACGAGACGGACACGGTCCGCCCCTTCTCCGCCTATTCACGCAGCAAGGCCCTCGGCGAGCAGGCGCTCGCGCTGGTAGCAGCCGTTCACCCCGGCCTGTCGGTGGTCACCATCCGTGCCACGTCCGTGCAGGGTCAGGGCAGGCCGACGACGGCGGCGCTGGCGCAGCTGGCCCGCTCCCCCCTCGCCTCGGTGGCCGCTCCCGGCAGCGCCCCGTCCCCCGTCACGTCCGTCGAGGCCCTCGCCGACCTGGTCCTCTCTGTCGGCCTGCACGAGGGACCGGTACCGCCCAGGGTGCTCCAGCCCTGGGAGGGACTCACCGTCCGTACCGTCCTCGAAGCCGCCGGGGGCCGACCGCGGGTGCTGCCTGCAGCGCTCTGCCGGTTCGCGGTCGGGAGCGGGTACGCGCTGTCGTCCGTGCTGCGCGGACGCCTCGACGGTTCTGTCCGCCGCGTCGAGTTGATGTGGTTCGGCCAGGACCAGGTACCGGGATGGGCTTCGGCGCAGCGCATCGTCCCGGCAGCGCGGGCGCGCGAGGTCCTTGCGGGAGCACAGCACGATCGGAACGACCAGGGCGCCCCGGAGTCCCAGGAGGACCCGGGCCCGCACGCAGGACCGCAAGACGCTGCCCGCACCTGAGGCACATCGGCGGCCGGAAGGCGCCTGGCCGGGGTCGGTCCCGGCGTCAGCGACCGGAGGGCGCCTGGCCCGCGTCGGTCCCGGTGTCAGCGGCCGGAGGCGCCTGGCCCGCGTCGGTCGCGGCGTCAGCGACCGGAGGGCGCCTGGCCGGCGTCAGCGGTCGGAGGGCGCCTGGTCGGCGTCGGTCCTGGTGTCGGCGTCGGTCCCGGTGTCAGCGGCCGGAGGCGCCTGGCCGGCGTCGGTCTCGGCGTTCCCGCCCTGCCCGTCGATACCGATGATGTCCGGGACCACCTCGCGCAGGCGCTCCAGCGGGAGGGTCCCCTGGCGGACGACGCGCAGGACCTCGCCCGTGGCGTCGACGATGGTGGACCCCGTACCGTCGGCGGCCGTCCGCGGTCCGGCGTCGAGGTAGACGGCGACGGATTCGGCGAGCTGGGCGGCCGCGTCGGCTGCCGTGGTCGCAGCGGGGTGACCGGTCCGATTCGCGGACGACACGGCCAGCGGACCGGTGATCGTGAGCAGCTCCAGCGCGACGTCATCGTCCGGCATGCGGAGGGCCACGGTCCCCATCGTGTCACCGAGGTCCCAGGTGAGCGATGGTTGTGCATGGCAGATCAGCGTCAGGCCCCCGGGCCAGAACGCCTCGGCGAGCCTGCGCGCGTCCGGATGGACGTCCGTCGCGAGTCCGTCCAGTGTCTGGATCCGCGGAATGAGGACGGGCGGGGGCATGTTCCGGCCACGGCCCTTGGAGGCGAGGAGGGTGGCGACGGCCTGCGGGGAGAATGCGTCGGCACCGATCCCGTAGACGGTGTCGGTGGGCAGGACGATGCACTGCTTGAGCGACACCGCCCGCTGGGCGGCCGTCAGCCCCTCCCTGCGCTGGACGGGATCGGAGCAGTCGTAGCTGGTGGTCACGTGCCCATCCTTCCACTCGTGCACGGCGCTCCGCACATCGGGAGGGGCGCGGCGTCCGCGGTCAGGAGGACGGCGGCGGACCGAAGCCCGTCCCCCGGAGGCCTGCCGAATAGGCGGCGAACCAGGCGCGCAGTCCCTTGATGTCGCGCTGGGTGAGGAACCAGTAGGGGAAGCCGATGACGTCCGCGCCGAACCACCGGAGGTTACGGTACTTGCGGGCCAGGTAGGCCCGGTTGCGGAAATAGGAGAACCGCTTGAAGTCGCCCTCGGGGATGACCGGCGTGATGAAGCCGCCGAAGATCGGCTTCATCTCCGACCAGGTCGCAGGGTGGCGGACGGCCACCGTCGCCAGTGTGCCGTACCTCAGGCCAGCCTTCCGCACGCGTGCCAGGAAGTCCACCTCGTCGCCGCGGATGAAGAACTTCATGTCGGGCAGTCCGATCTTCGCGAACACGTCGGCCCGGACCAGCGCACCGTTGAAGAAGTGCACCATGCCGGGCAGGTAGCCCATCGGCTCCAGCTTCGCCCGGTCGTTCGTGAGGAGGCCGTGAATCCGGAAGTTGAAGGACAGGCGCGTGGGATCCGAGGTCGCGGCGACCAGCGGACTCACGATATCGAGGTCGTGCTCGTGCGCCGCGCGGAGCAGTTCGGCGAGGCAGCGCTCGTCCTCCGGGTGGCCGTCGTCGTCCATGAGCCAGATCCACCGGGCGCCGCTCGCGATCGCTGCCAGGATGGCGAACGCGAAGCCACCGGCACCGCCGAGGTTGGCTTCCGAACGGAGGTAGTGGATGCTCCCCGCCGCGGCGTCGACGACGGCGGTGGCCGGCTTCGTGCCCGAGTCGACCAGGGCCACGGTCGCGATCGGTGCGCTCTGCGCCGCGAGGGAACGCAGGAGCTGGGCGAGCTCCTCGTGCCGGTCGTAGGTGACGGCCGCGACCGCGACGGTGTCGATGCCCCTCTCGGCGCCCGTGTCGGCCCCCGTGTCAGCGCTGGCCGCTCCTCCGGCGTTCATCCCTCCGGCGTCCATCCCTCCGGGGTCCATGGCGGATCCAGTCATCGGCTTTCCTTTCCGGTCGTGTCCAGCGACGCGCTGTCCGAGCCGAGCACGGCGCTCGTGGCGCGGTCCCGGCCGTTGAGGTCCTGATGCGTCCGGATCGTGGTCCAGAGACCTGACTGCCGGAGGAACGCGGCAACCCAGGGCGCCTGCACCTCCGCATGCTCCATCACGAAGTAGCCGCCCGGGTGGAGGAGGCGCGCCGCGGAGGAAGCAGCGGCCCGGGGCAGCTCCATGCCGTCCGCTCCCCCGCCGTAGAGCGCCATCTGCGGATCGTGCTCGGCCACCTCGGGCTCGTTGGGGACGGCGTCCGCGGGGATGTACGGCGGGTTGGATACGACGATGTCGAACGAACCGTTGTGCTCGGGCAGGGCCGTCGCGAGGTCACCACGCTTCAGGTGCACCCCGAACCGCTCCAGGTTGGGTGCAGCCCAGGCCAGTGCGAGGTCGCTGAGTTCCACGGCGTAGACGGCGGCGCCGGGCACCTCGTCGGCGACGGCGGCAGCGATCGCGCCCGACCCGGTGCCCAGGTCGACGATCTTCGGGGCCTCGAGGCCCGCCGCACGGTCGATCACGAGCTGCGCGACCGTCTCGGTTTCGGGCCGCGGGACGAAGACCCCGGGGCCGACCGCCAGGTCGATGCGCCGGAAATGCGCCGTGCCCGTGAGGTGCTGCAGCGGAACGCGCCGGGCGCGCTCGTCGACGAGCGCCTCGAAGCCGTCGGGTGCCGCTGCGCCGGTCAGGGCAAGGGCCCGGAGCCTGCCGCGGGAGACGCCCAGCAGGTGGGCGGCCAGGAGTTCGGCGTCGACGCGGGGACTGGGAACACCCGCCTCCCGGAGCTGCCGCTCGGCCGCCCGCAGGGCCTCCTCCACGCCTACTCTTCCGTGCCGATGGCGTCCAGGCGGGCCTGCTCGTCCATCTCGATGGCGGACTGCACCACGGGCTCGAGTTCGCCGTTCATGACCGCGTCGAGGTTGTAGGCCTTGTAGCCGGTCCGGTGGTCGGCGATCCGGTTTTCGGGGTAGTTGTAGGTGCGGATGCGCTCCGAGCGGTCCATGGTGCGAATCTGCGATTTCCGGATGTCGGAGTTCGCGGCGTCGATCTTCTCCTGCTCGTGCGCGAGGATGCGGGACCGGAGGACGCGCATGGCGGCTTCACGGTTCTGCAGCTGCGACTTCTCGTTCTGCATCGCGACGACGATCCCGGTGGGAAGGTGGGTGATGCGCACGGCGGAGTCGGTCGTGTTCACCGACTGCCCGCCGGGGCCCGAGGACCGGTAGACGTCGATCTTCAGGTCGTTCTGGCTGATCTCGACCTCCTCCGGCTCGTCGACCTCGGGCAGGACGAGGACACCGGCGGCCGAGGTGTGGATACGGCCCTGCGACTCGGTGACGGGCACGCGCTGCACGCGGTGCACGCCGCCCTCGAACTTGAGCCGCGCGTAGACGCCCTCGGCGGGATCGTTGGAGGACCCCTTGATGGCCATCTGGACGTCCTTGTAGCCGCCCAGGTCGGACTCGTTGGCCGAGATGAGCTCGGTCTTCCAGCCACGGGACTCGGCGTAGCGCGCGTACATGCGGAGCAGGTCGCCGGCGAACAGTGCGGCCTCGTCGCCACCCTCGCCGCCCTTGACCTCGATGATGACGTTGCGGCTGTCGTTGGGATCTCGCGGGATCAGCAGCCGGCGGAGGCGCTCCTGCGCGGTGGCGAGCTGCTCCTCGAGCACGGGCACCTCGGCGGCGAACTCGGGGTCCTCGGACGCCATCTCGCGGGCCGCCTCGAGGTCGTCGTTCAGGGTGCTCCAGCGGTTGTGCGCATCGACGATGCGGCCGAGCTCCGCGTACCTGCGGCCGAGCTTCCGGGCCAGCGCCTGGTCGGCGTGCACCGCGGGGTCGGCGAGCTGGTCCTGCAGCTCGGAGTGTTCGTCGAGCAGTCCCTGGATGGACTCAAACATCGGGTGTACCTCTTTCGGCTGTTACAGCCAGTCTACGAAGGACGGGATGGCAGACATGACCGGATCTCCTCGCGGAAGCCGGTCATCCGTGTCATCCCGGCGCCGGATGCTGTTCCCGGCCGGGTGTTAACCAGAAAACCGCCCTGGAACCGGCCACCGGGCCCGGACTCCCGCAGGCTCTGCGCCTGCGGGAGGTCCGTGCTTCGGGGCCGCGTTCCGGGCGGTTCCGGTGGTACTAGTCGGAGTCCTTGGAGCCCAGGGTGGTCTTCTGGACCTGCATCAGGAACTCGACGTTGGACTGCGTCTCCCGGATCTTGTTGGTGAGCAGCTCGAGCGCCTGCTGGGTCTCCAGACCCGACAGCACACGGCGCAGCTTCCACATGATCTTGACCTCGTCGGGCGAGAGCAGGTTCTCCTCGCGGCGCGTGCCCGAGGCGTTGACGTCGACGGCGGGGAAGATGCGCTTGTCGGCGAGGTTGCGCGACAGGCGGAGCTCCATGTTGCCGGTGCCCTTGAACTCCTCGAAGATGACCTCGTCCATCTTGGACCCGGTCTCCACCAGCGCGGTGGCGAGGATGGTGAGCGAGCCACCGTTCTCGATGTTGCGCGCAGCACCGAAGAAGCGCTTCGGCGGGTAGAGGGCAGCCGAGTCGACACCACCGGAGAGGATGCGGCCCGACGCCGGAGCGGCGAGGTTGTACGCACGGCCGAGGCGCGTCATCGAATCGAGCAGCACGACGACGTCCATGCCCATCTCCACGAGGCGCTTGGCACGCTCGATGGACAGCTCCGCGACCGTGGTGTGGTCGTCGGCCGGACGGTCGAAGGTCGAGGCGATGACCTCACCCTTCACGGTCCGCTGCATGTCGGTGACTTCCTCGGGACGCTCGTCCACCAGGACCATCATGAGGTGGACCTCAGGATTGTTGATCGTGATGGCGTTGGCGATCGACTGCAGGATGAGCGTCTTGCCGGCCTTCGGCGGCGAGACGATCAGGCCGCGCTGGCCCTTGCCGATCGGGGCCACGAGGTCGATCACGCGGGGACCGATCTTCTTGGGATCCGTCTCGAGGCGCAGGCGGTCCGAGGGGTACAGGGGCACGAGCTTCGCGAACTCGACGCGGTCCTTCAGGTCCTCGGCGGGCTTGCCGTTCACCGAGGTGACGCGGACGAGCGCGTTGAACTTCTGGCGTGCGCTGGCCTGGGTCTCGCCCTCGCGGGGTGCCCGGATCGCGCCGACGACGGCGTCGCCCTTGCGCAGGTTGTGCTTCTTGACCTGGGCGAGCGACACGTAGACGTCGTTCGGGCCCGGCAGGTAGCCGGAGGTACGCACGAAGGCGTAGTTCTCGAGGACGTCGAGGATGCCCGCCACGGGCAGCAGGACGTCGTCCTCGGTGACCTCGACGTCGTCGACCTCTGGGTTCTGGTTGCGGCCGCGGCGGCGGTCGTTGCGCTCGTTGCGGTCCCGGAACCGGCTGTTGCGATCCTCGGTGGGGGCGGCGCCGTTGCGGTTCGCGCGGTTGCGGCGGTTGCGGCCGCGGCCCTCGTCGTCGTTCGCGCCGTTTCCGCGGTTGTCGCTGCGCTCGCTGCCGTTGCGCCCGGCGTCGTTCTGGCTCTCGCCGTTCGCGTTGCCGTTCGAGCGGTCCTCGTCGCGTCCGTTGCGTGAGCGGCTGCGGCGGTCGTTGCGGTCGCCGCGGCTTTCGCCCTGGTCGGCCGGGACGTCGCCCTGGGCGTCACCCTGCTGCCCGTTCTGGGCATCGTTCTGCTGGCCGTTCTGACCATCGTTCTGCTGGCCGTTCTGCCCGGGCTGCACGTCCGCACGGTCCTCGCCGCGGCGGCTGCGGCGGTTGCGCTGGTTGCGGCCACCGTTGTCGCGGTCATTGTCACGGTCGCCGCGGTCCTGCTGCTCGCCGTCGCCGGAGTTCGCAGCGGCGTCGCGCGAAGGAGCGGCGTCGCGCACGGGGGCCTCGACCTGGTCACTCGTGACGACGGCGGCGTCGGAGGCGGGTGTGGTCACGACGCCGTCGCTGCCGGCCCGGCGGTTGCGGTTCCGGGTGCGCGGCTGGCGCTCGGCCGGAGCGGACTGCTCGTCGGAGGCGCGGTCGCCGGCGGCCTCGGCCGGGGCCTCGGCTGCGGGACGCTCTGCATCGGCGCTGCGCTCGGTGCGGACCGCGGCGACCTTGGGGCGGTCGGCGACGGCGGAACCGCGCTGGTGGTCGGAGATCGCGGACACGAGGTCGCTCTTGCGCATCCTCGATCCGCCGGTGATCCCGAGCTGGCCGGCCAGGGCCTGGAGCTGTGCGAGCTTCAGGCCCGCAAGGCCGCTGCTCTTGGAAGTTGTTGCGCCGGTTGCTTCAGCGTCTTGGGTTGCCACACCTGGTAACAGGTCAGTGGTGTCAGTCACGAAGGATCCTTCCCCCTCGTCGGGCGGCCACCTGATCGGTGGTCCGCGGTGGTTTGCCCCGTGCCGCAGGTCAAAGCAGGCGGGGTTCAGCCGAGCCGGAGACGATCCGGCAGGCCGGGTGTGCTGGAAGCCTGAGGATGTCGATGGGCGAAAGGAGAAGTCCGCACGCACAAAGATAAGGTCGGAGGCTACACCGGAGGCTGTGCTACTGCTGATGGAACCTGCAGTGTCGCGGCGGTCTGAAGAAGAGGACGGCCGGCCCAACAGAAGCACACGATGCCTGTTGGAGACTTTCACGTTTCAACAGACGCAGTAATTCCGCCTGGGCGGTTACTACCCTTGGTGCACTCCCACTTTAGCACCTTCCCGCTCCACTGCCAGCCGGAGAACCCGCCAGATCCCCGGCGTGTCCCCCTGCCCGACCAGTGCGCGCACGGCGTCCTCCGCCGCACGTGCCCCGGCCTCGCCCACCGCGAGGGTCAGGACACTCGGCCCTGCCCCGGAGATGGTGCTGGCGAAACCGGCCGCCCGCAGTCCGCGCAGGAGGGTAGCGCTCGGCAGCATGGCCGGCGCGCGGTAGTCCTGGTGCAGCGAGTCCTGCGTGGCGGGAAACAGCAGCGACGGATCGGCACCGAGGGCGTGCACGAGCAGGGCTGCGCGTCCGGCATTCGCCGCGGCGCTGCGGTGGGAGACCGACGGCGGGAGGAGTGCCCGGGCGCTCTCCGTGGACAGCGCGAGGTCCGGTACGGCGAGCACGGGGATGATGTCGGGGTGCACCTCGACACGCCTACTGTGGTAGGCCCTGCCGCTCTCCCACGAGATCGCCAGGGCTCCCATCAGGGCAGGCGCGACGTTGTCCGGGTGGCCCTCGATCGTGGCTGCCCACTGCAGGAGGTGCTCGGCGTCGAGCTGTTCGCCGACGGGGAGCAGGGCGTTGCCGGCGAGGACTCCGGCGACGATCGCGGACGCCGAGGAGCCCATCCCCCTGCCGTGCGGGATGACGTTCGTGGTGTCGAGTTCGAGCCCGGGCGCACGGCGCCCCGCGCGATGCAGGGTGCTGATCAGCGAGCTCGCGACGAGGTGGGTCTCGTCGGTCGGGAGGGCCTCGGCGCCCTCCCCGGTGGCGCGCACCGTCGTAAATCCCGACGTCGTCGTGCGGACACGCACGGTGTCGTGCAGCGTCAGCGCGAGGCCCAGGGTGTCGAAGCCCGGTCCGAGGTTCGCACTCGTGGCCGGTACCCGGACGACGATGTCCTGGCCGGCGTCGACCGTCGGGAGGTCGAGCACATTCGATGACGCGGGTGCCGCGTGGAGGCCGGCCATGTCAGTCTTCGAGCCCGAGCGCCGCAGCGACGCTCACGACGTCGAACTCCACCTTGGTGGGCTCCACATCCGAACCGTCCGCGGTGCGCAGCGCCCACTGCGGATCCTTGAGGCCATGGCCCGTGACGGTGATGACGATCGTCTTGCCCGTCGGGACGAGCCCTTCCGCGTGCTTCTTGATGAGCCCGGCGACACCGGCGGCGGACGCGGGCTCCACGAAGACGCCCTCCCGCGAGGACAGCCAGCGGTGCGCGGCGAGGATCTCGTCGTCCGTCACGGCCTCGATGAGGCCGCCGGACTCGTCCCGCGCCGCGACCGCGAAGTCCCAGGACGCCGGGTTGCCGATCCGGATGGCGGTGGCGATGGTGTCCGGCTCGGTGATCGGGTGGCCCTTGACGAGCGGCGAGGCACCCTCCGCCTGGAATCCCCACATGATCGGCGTGCGGGTCGCGACGGCGGGAAGCTCCCCGGCGTGCATCGAGGCGTAGGGCGCCGCGTACTCCTTGTAGCCCTTCCAGTACGCGCTGATGTTCCCGGCGTTCCCGACGGGCATCAGGTGGTAGTCCGGCGCGTCGCCGAGCGTGTCGACGACCTCGAAGGCCGCCGTCTTCTGGCCTTCGAGCCGTGCCGGGTTCACCGAGTTCACGAGGAACACGGGGTACGCCTCCGCGAGCTTGCGGGCCACGTCGAGGCAGTTGTCGAAGTTGCCGTTGACCTGCAGGAGCTGGGCTCCGTGGGCGATCGCCTGGCTGAGCTTGCCCATGGAGATCTTGCCGTCCGGCACGAGGACGGCGCACGTGATGCCGGCCTGCGTCGCGTACGCGGCGGCGGAGGCGGAGGTGTTGCCCGTCGACGCGCAGACCACGGCCTTCGCCCCGGCGGCGACGGCGGCCGTCATGGCCATGGTCATCCCGCGGTCCTTGAAGGAGCCCGTGGGGTTCATGCCCTCGACCTTCAGGTAGACGGCCGAGCCCGTCAGCTCGGACAGATGCCGGGCGTGCACGAGCGGCGTTCCGCCCTCGCCGAGGGTGATGACCTCGGTGGCGTCCGTGACTGGCAGGCGTTCGGCGTATTCGCGGATGACTCCGCGCCACTGGTGGGCCACTTAGATTCCCTCTACTCGAAGAACGGATGAGACGGCGGTGATGACATCGAGCGCGGCGACCTGCTTGACGGTCGCGGCGAGGGACGCCTCGGGTGCGCGGTGGGTGACGATGCGCAGCTCGGCGGTCGTGCCGCCGTCGGGCCCGCCCTGGTGGATGCGCTGGCGCATGGTCTCGATCGACACGCCGTTCTCGGCGAAGATCTGCGCGATGCGCGCCAGGACGCCCGGCTGGTCCGCGACCTCCAGGCCGATGCAGTAGCTCGTGCGCACGGTGTCGATGCTCAGCGCCGGGACGTGGCCGGTGGTGGTCTCCGTGCGTCCCGGGCCGCCCAGCACCATGCGGCGTGCGGCGCTGACGACGTCTCCGAGCACGGCCGACGCGGTCGGGGTGCCGCCCGCACCCTGGCCGTAGAACATGAGCTCGCCGGCATTCTCCGCCTCGATGAAGACGGCGTTGAAGGCTCCGCGGACCGCGGCCAGCGGGTGGGACCTCGGCAGCAGGGTCGGGTGCACGCGCACGCCGGCGCCCGCGGATCCTGCGTCGTCGGTCAGCAGCTCGGCGATGGCCAGGAGCTTGATGACGTAGCCGTCCTCGGCGGCGGCCGCGATGTCGTCGGCCGTGACAGCCGTGATGCCCTCGCAGAAGACGTTCTCGAGGGCGAAGCGCGTGTGGAAGGACAGCGAGGCGAGGATGGCCGCCTTCGCGGCGGCGTCGTGGCCCTCGACGTCGGCGGTCGGGTCCGCCTCCGCGTAGCCGAGGTCCTGGGCCGCCTTGAGGGCGTCGGCGAAGGACGCGCCGGTGGTGTCCATCTGGTCGAGGATGTAGTTCGTGGTGCCGTTGACGATCCCGAGGACGCGCGTGATGCGGTCGCCCGAGAGGCTGTCCTGGATGGGCCGCAGGATCGGGACGGCGCCGGCGACGGCCGCCTCGTAGGACAGCTGGACCCCCGCGGCGTCCGCCTTCTCGTAGAGTTCCGGTCCGTCCTGGGCCAGGAGTGCCTTGTTGCCGCTGACGACGGTCGCTCCGTGCTCGATCGCGCGGAGGATCAGGGACTTGGCGGGCTCGATGCCGCCCATCAGTTCGATCACGATGTCCGCGTCCTCGACGAGCGCCTCGGCGTCGAGCGTGAGGAGGCCGGCCGGGAGCTCGACGTCGCGCCGGGCGTCGAGCGTTCGGACCGCGATACCGACGAGTTCGAGCGGGGCTCCGGCACGGCGGCCGAGGTTCTCCGCGTCCTCGAGGAGGATGCGGGCTACCTGCGAGCCGACGTTGCCGCAGCCGAGCAGGGCTACGCGCAGGGGCTGTGCGGGGGGCGTTGCTGGTGAGTTCATGCGGTCCGTGGTGCTCCTGAATCCGTGGCTGGCAATGCGGGTTCGCGCTGGACGTCCCTGCGGAACAGGTCCTCCTCGGTCTCACCGCGCACGATGAACCGGGCAGCAGCGTCGGCCACCGCCACGACGGGCGGGCGCGTCAGGTAGTTGTAGTTGCTCGACAGCACCCAGCAGTAGGCTCCGGTTCCCGGAACGGCGAGGAGGTCGCCGGCTCCGGTGTCATCGGGGAGGTAGACGTCCCTCACCACAATGTCACCGCTCTCGCAGTGTTTTCCAACCACACGGGAGAGCACGGGGCTCGCCTCCGGGGTCCTCGAGGCCAGAACGGCCGAGTAATCCGCGCCGTAGAGCACCGGACGGGCATTGTCGCTCATGCCCCCGTCCACCGACACATAGCGTCGCGGATGCGTAACGGAGGTGTCCTCCACCACCTCGGACCCGTTCGCGGCCGCGTCGACGCGCACCGTCTTCGTGGTGCCCGCGGTGTAGAGGGTGAAGGTCGTCGGGCCCACGATGGCGCGGCCCGGTTCGATCGAGATCCGGGGCACCCGCAGTCCCAGTTCGCGGCAGGTCGCACCGACGACGGCGGCCATGGCGCGCGCGATCTCCGCGGCGGGGCGCGGCTCGTCGGCTTCGGTGTAGGCGATGCCGTAGCCCCCGCCGAGGTCGAGTTCCGCGAGTTCGACCCCGTGGCGGTCGCGGACTCCGGCCAGGAATCCCAGCAGCCGCTTCGCCGCGAGTTCGAAGCCCTCGGGCTCGAAGATCTGCGACCCGATGTGGCAGTGCACGCCGAGGAGGTTGATGCCGGGGTGGGCCAGGGCATCCGCGACGGCGCGCGCGGCAGGCGAGGAGGCATCGCCGTCGGCCCCGTCCACCTGCCCCGGACCCTGCTCGGTGGTCAGGGAGAGTCCGAACTTCTGGTCCTCGTGGGCCGTCGCGATGAACTCGTGCGTGTGCGCGTGGACCCCTGGCGTGAGGCGGAGCATGACGTTGGCCTGGCGGCCCCGCTGCAGGGCGAGATCCCCCACGAGGGCGACCTCCTGGAGGCTGTCGACGACGATCCGTCCGAGGTCCGCGTCGATGGCGCGCGTGATCTCAGCCGCCGACTTGTTGTTCCCGTGGAGTCCGATACGGGAGCCGGGCAGGCCTGCGCGGAGGGCCACGGCGAGCTCGCCGCCGGAGCAGGTGTCGAGCCCGAGCCCTTCCTCGCGGACCCAGTGCGCCACCTCGGTGCAGAGGAAGGACTTGCCCGCGTAGAAGACGTCCACTCCCCCGCACAGGTCGCGGAAGGCGTCGTCGAACGCGTCGCGGAACGTGGCGGCACGGGTGCGGAAGTCGCGCTCGGACAGAACGAACAGGGGCGTGCCGTACTGCCGGGCGAGCTCGGTCACGGGGATCCCGTCGACCTGCAGCACGCCGTCGGGTCCGCGGTCCACGTCCTCGGCCCACAGCTTGGCGTCGAGCCGGGCCGGGTCGGCGGGAACGGACAGCCACTCCGGGGCGAGCGGGGATGCTTCGGCAGCCACGGCTACATCCTCTCCGGCGCGGACACGCCGAGGAGGTCCAGGCCGTTGGCCAGGACCTGCTGCGTCGCGTTGTTCAGCCACAGGCGCGAGCGGTGCACGTCCTCGACGGCGGCCTCGCCGAGCGGGGCGACGCGGCAGGCGTCGTACCAGCGGTGGTAGGTCCCTGCGATGACCTCCAGGTGGCGCGCCACCCGGTGCGGCTCGCGGAAGGTCGCGGACTGCGCGACGACGCCGGGGAACTGGCCGAGCGCCGCCAGCAGCTCACCCTCGGTGGGGTGGCTGAGCGACGCGGCGTCGAAGGTGCTGGTGTCCACTCCGGCGGACACGGCATTGCGTGCGACGGCGTGCGTCCGGGCATGGGCGTACTGCACGTAGAACACGGGGTTCTCGTTCGTGCGCCGCGTGAGCAGGTCGAGGTCGATGTCGATGTTGGAGTCGGCGGAGAACCGGGCCAGGGTGTACCGCGCGGCGTCGACGCCCACCGCATCAACGAGGTCCTCGAGGGTCACGACCGTGCCGGCACGCTTGGACATCCGGACGGGCGCGCCGTTCTGCATGAGGTTCACCATCTGGCCGATGAGGACCTCGACGCTGTCAGGGTCGTCGCCGAGAGCCGCGGCGGCAGCCTTCAGGCGCGCGACGTACCCGTGGTGGTCGGCGCCCAGCATGATGATGTTGAGGTCGAAGCCCCGCCTGCGCTTGTTGACGAAGTAGCCGATGTCACCCGCGATGTAGGCGGGCGATCCGTCCGACTTGATGACCACGCGGTCGCGGTCGTCGCCGAAGTCGGTCGACTTCAGCCACCAGGCGCCATCCTCGTAGAAGAGGTTGCCGGAGCCCTTCAGCTGCTCGAGGAGGCCCCCGACGAAGTCGTTCTCGAACAGCGAGTGCTCGTGGAAGTAGACGTCGAAGTCGACCCCGAAGTCGTGGAGCGACTTCTTGATGTCGGTGAACATGAAGTCCACGCCGACCACCCGGAAGCGTTCGATCGCGTCGGCCTCCTCGAGGGACAGGATGTCCGGCTCTGCGGAGACGACGCGCTGGGCGATGTCCTCGATGTACTGACCGCCGTAGCCGTCCTCCGGAGCGGCCTGCCCGGACGCGCTCGCGAAGAGGGAGCGGGCGAACCGGTCGATCTGCGCGCCGTGGTCGTTGAAGTAGTACTCCCGCACCACGGACGCACCCTGCGACTGGAGCACACGCGCCAGCGCGTCTCCCACCGCCGCCCACCGGGTTCCGCCGATATGGATGGGACCTGTGGGATTCGCCGAGACGAATTCGAGGTTGATCTTCTGGCCTGCGAGCGCATCGCTGCCCCCGTAGGTGCGTCCCGACTCGACGATGGTGCGGGCGAGTTCACCGGCCGCTCCGGCGTCGAGAGTGATGTTGAGGAAGCCCGGACCGGCGATGTCGACGCTCTTCACGCCATCGATCGCTGCGAGGCGGTCGCTCAGGAGCTGGGCGAAGGCCCGCGGGTTCATGCCCGCCTTCTTGCCGAGCTGGAGGGCGATGTTCGTCGCCCAGTCGCCGTGCTCCCGGTTCTTCGGTCGCTCCACCCGCACCTCGGAGGGGAGGTCGATGCTGAGGTCGCCCGCCTCGACGGCGGCCTTCAGGCATGCGGATATAGCGGCAGAGAGTTCTTCGGGAGTCACCCGTCAAGCATAGCGACACGGGCCGCGGCACCCTGATTTTCGTGACGCGGCTCAACTCGCGCAGGCCGCCGCCCCGTTTCGGGAGAGGCCGCGACCGGACGGAACAGTCCCTGGGGCTGCCGGAAACGAAGCACCGATGGAACCCGGGACCGGCTCCACGCGTTACTTTCAGATTCAACCATTCTCGTGCGGAGTCCCCCGCACCGCGACGACCACCAGGAGCACGCAGTGACCAGAACAGGCCCGGCCGGCACACCCGCTGACAGAACCGCTGCCCCATCCGCCGCCCCATCCTCTGCTACATCCGCCGGCACGACGTCCGGCACGTCCCGACCCGGGACGACCGGCAGGACCGCCTTCCCCGCACACAAGCGCGTGCTGACGGCACTCGCCGCCGTCTCGATCCTCGGTGCCGCCGGCTGCGCGGGGGCCGAGGCCGGAACACCGGCAGGGGCCGCTGCGGATGCTCCCGCAACCACCGGGCCGGAGGAGACGGCGGCCACCGGGCCGGCGGAGACCGGAGCCGCCGCCGGCGAGCAGGCCTACAGGGATGGCACCTACACCTCGACGGGTTCCTACCAGTCGCCCGCAGGGCCGGAGGAAGTGGGCGTGACCCTCACGCTCGAGGCCGACGTCGTCACCGCCGTCGAGGTCGAACCGAAGCCCGACAACCCGACCACGAGGGAGTACCAGGGGCGCTTCGCGGGGGGCATCTCGGATGCCATCGTCGGGAAGAAGCTCGACGAACTCTCCGTCGACAAGGTGGCGGGGTCCTCGCTGACCAGCGGTGGCTTCAACGATGCGACCGGCAAGATCAAGAGCGAAGCCCGGCTCTAGGCCCGGCATGACCGACTCCTTCAGCTTCGACGCGATCGGCACCCGCTGGCGCGTGGACTGCACGACGCCGCTGTCACCGGAGCAGACAACGGACCTGCTGCGCCTCGTGGAGGACTACGACCGGCTCTACTCGCGCTTCCGGAGCGACTCGGGAGTCACAGCGCTCGCGGCCGACGGCGGTCAGCTCGTCCTGCCGGACCACGGTGCACGGCTCGGCGGCCTCCTGCGGATGCTCTACGACCTCACCGACGGCGGTGTCTCACCCCTCGTCGGTGACCGGCTGGCGGACTCGGGGTACGACGCCGACTACTCCTTCGCCGTGACGGCGGACCCGGCGCCGGCACGCGCGTGGGACGACGTCCTGCAGTGGACGGACCAGGGCATCACCCTGCGGGAGCCGGCCCTCCTGGACGTCGGTGCCGCCGGCAAGGGCCAGCTCGTCGACCTCCTGCTGGAGAGCCTCGTCGCCGCAGGCCACGAGGACGCGATCGTGGACGCCGGCGGGGATATGCGGCGGATCGGCTCCGGCGCGATCACCGTCGCCCTCGAGCATCCCTACGATCCGTCGTCCGCCATCGGGACGGTCCGCCTGGGCTCCGGGGCGCTCTGCGCATCGGCGTCCAACCGCAGGGTGTGGGGCGACGGGCTGCACCACATCCTCGATGCCCGCACCGGCCGCTGCGTCGACACGGTCGTCGCCACGTGGGTCCTCGCAGAGGACGCCATGACCGCCGACGGACTGTGCACGGCCCTCTTCGTCACCGACCCCGCGACGCTCGCGGAGGCCTTCACATTCGACTACGTCGTGGTGTACTCGGACGGACGCGCCCGCTATTCCGCCCCCCTCGCAGGAGCCCTGTTCCGATGACCACAGCACTCGACGCCCTGCTGGGCCGCCTGACCATGTACCGGCTGACGCTGGCCCTGCTCCTGGTCCTGACCGTCGAGGCCCTCGTGCTGTCGCTGGCGGGCCTCCTCGCGTTTACGCCGACCGAACTCGGCGGGACCCTCCTCGCCGCGGTCGGCGGAACGATCATCGGCACGCGGCTCCTGGCCCTGATCCTGCGGCTGCGTCCGCACGGGGACTCGTCGCTCATCACGGGGCTGATCCTGTTCCTCATCATGTTCCCGTCGGGCACCACGGCCGGCCTCGGCGGCATCCTGGTGGCCGGCATCGCCGCAGGGGCTTCGAAGTTCCTGCTGGCCTTCCGGGGGCGCCACATCTTCAATCCCGCCGCGACAGGCGCCGTCGTCGCGACCCTGCTGGGAGTGGGCGCAGCGGGATGGTGGGTCGCCAACGCCTACATGCTCCCCGTCGTCGCCGTCGGCGCCGCCCTCCTCCTCTACCGGACGCGGAAGCTCTCCATGGCCGTGGTGTTCCTCGTCGTGGGCATCGGCATCCTGCTCGTCGGACTGATGCAGGGCGGCATGACTCCCGGTGCGGGCCTGCAGCTGGTCCTCACGTCGTATCCCCTCCTGTTCCTGGTCGGCTTTATGATGACCGAGCCGCTCACACTGCCGCCGCTTCGCTGGCAGCAGTGGCTGTTCGCCGCGATCGTGGCCACCGTCCTCGCCCTCCAGCTGTCCATCGGCCCGGTCTTCCTGGGCCCGGAGTTCGCCCTGGTCATGGGCAACGCGGGGGCCTTCTTCCTGGGCCAGCGGCGCGGCGTGCGGCTGTCCTTCGCCGGCGCGCGGCAGCTCACGCCGACCAGCACGGAACTCGTCTTCGAGCCCTCGCGGCCCGTGCGGTTCCGTGCCGGCCAGTACATGGAACTCAGCATGCCGCACCGCGACGCCGACGGCCGCGGCAGCCGCAGGGTCTTCAGCATCACGTCCGCGCCGCAGGACACGTCCGCGGTCACCTTCGGCGTGCGGACCACGGAAGCGGGCAGCTCCTTCAAGAAGGCCCTCCTCGAACTGCCCAGGGAGGCACGCATCACCGGCACCCTCGTCGGAGGGGATTTCTGCCTGCCGCGCGACCGGTCGGTGCCCCTGCTGCTCGCAGCCGGAGGGATCGGCGTGACGCCGTTCATCAGCCAGCTGCGGGACCTGGCCGCGCGTGGCGAGGAGCGCGACGTCGTCCTCGCCTACGTCGTCCGGAGCGAGGAGGACATCGCGTTCCGGGACGAGCTGGCCGACCTGGGCACCCGCGTGGTGCTGTTCGTGCCCGGCGCAGAGTCCCCGGCCCTGCCCGACGGCTGGACCTACGGGGGCCCGGCTCCTGATGCGGAGAACCTCCTCGCCGCCGTGCCGGACCTCAGGAAGCGCAGGGTGCTCGTCTCGGGTTCGCCGAAGCTCATCGGCGAGATCCGCGCGGAAGTCCGCAAGGCCGGCGTCCCGCGCGTGCGCACGGACGCGTTCCTGGGCTACTGACCGCCCGTCCGCCGCCGTGTTTTCCGGGAGAAGCACTACCTGCTAAGCTCGATGAGTCCCTTACGGATGCGGGAGTTCCCGTGTCTGCCTTCGTAGCTCAGGGGATAGAGCGTCTGCCTCCGGAGCAGAAGGTCGTAGGTTCGAATCCTATCGAGGGCACCCCGACTCACGCAGAGTCCACCGCCGTCGGCCACCAGGCCGGCGGCGGTTCTGTTTTTGGTAGGCTCCACAGCACGCGGCCCCGCGGGGCCCGCACTGGCACCTACCGGCGGGGGAATCGTGGGGACGAAGGGCACGACGCAGTCGAGCCACCGGCCACGCACCGTCCCGGCACTCACCGGCCCCGTGCTCACCGTCCTCGTGCTCGTTCTCGCAGTCATCGCCGCCGGTTACATGGGACAGCTGTCGGCCGAGCCGGTGATCGACCCCTCCGTCGCCGGCCTGGAGCAGCAGGGACCCTCCGCGACGCAGTCGCCGGAGGCGCTGCCCGACGACGGCGAGCGCCTCGTCATCAGCGGCGACATGGCGGCCACCGCCCTGCTGCTCCTGGTCATGGTCGCGATCGCGCTCCTGCTGCGGTTCCTGCTCCGGTTCCTGCCGCGATTCCGATCGCCGCAGCTGGACGGGGTCCTGGACCAGACGGAACTCCAGCGGCCGGGAACCTCCCTCATGGCCGACGCCCTGCCCGCGTGGGCGGAGGCATCCCGCGCAGCACTCGCAGCCGGCACGGACACGTCCGACGCCGTCATCCGGTGCTGGCTGGATTTCGAGCGCCTGTGCGCGGCGGCGGGCGCCGGGCGCAGGCCGGCCGAGACGACGACGGACTTCGCCGTCGCGGTGTCCTCGGCGCTCGCCCTTCCACCCCGGCCGCTGTCCACCCTCAACCGGCTGTACCAGCGGGCCCGCTTCGGGCAGGAGAGGCACGATCGCTCCCCCGGCCTCCTGCCGGCCGACCGTGAACTGGCCGCCGCCAGCATCGATGAGCTGTCGGCCGCGCTGGCATCGCGCGGGTCGCGGCGCGGCGGGACTCCCCCGTGAAGCCCTCCGCATGGGCCGTCACCGGCGTACTGGTCGGGCTCGCGCTGGTCGCCGGCTGGTTCTTCGGCCTCGATGGCCGCCACGCCGTCGCCCTCGTGGGCGCGGCGCTGGCAGCAGGAATCGCCAACGGGCTCCTCGAAGCTCTCGACGTCCTCCGGCCCACCCTGCCGGCACTGCCCGAGCCTACCCGCGGCCTCGGAGACATCCAGGCGCTCGAGTTCTCGCTGTCGTCCACCGAGCCCGGCACGCGCGCGGTCCTCGACGTGCAGGCCATCGCCACCTCGGTCGTCGCCGCACGCCCGGACGCCCCGAGGAGCGATGCACTCGACGCCTTCCTCGCGCGGGCCGACCCGTCGGACCTGACGCATCGCGAGATCAGGACCTTCCTCGACGAGCTTGAGCGGATGATCCTGAAACCGCCGGAAACCGGACCGTCCAGCACGCCCCGATTCCACACCGCCGACGCGACAGCCGACACGGCACGCCATCCGCGAGCCGACGCAGCCGTACCCGCACGCCAGGAGACCCATGACCGCCCCTGACTCCACCCGTTCCACTGCACCTACCACCGGAGCCACCACCGGGCCCACCACAGGAGCGGATGCCGGCGACGGTCCCGTCGACACGGCCGCCACCCTCGGCCGGGCGATCCTCGAGCGCACCGGGACCGTCGTCGTCGGCGCCCACGAACCGCTGCGCCTGGCCCTGGCAGCGGTACTGGCCGGCGGCCACGTCCTGTTCGAGGACCTCCCCGGACTCGGAAAGACCCTCGCGGCCAAGACCCTGGCCCAGGCGCTCGGCCTCGACTTCCGGCGCCTGCAGTTCACGCCCGATCTCCTGCCGTCGGACGTGACGGGATCGTCCATCTTCAATCCGGCCACGCGGGAGTTCGAGTTCCGGCCGGGACCGGTCTTCGCGGGCCTGTTCCTCGCCGACGAGATCAACAGGACGTCCCCGAAGACGCAGTCCGCCCTCCTGGAAGCAATGGCGGAGGCGCAGGTCTCCGCCGAGGGCACCACGATGCCGCTCCAGCGTCCCTTCCACGTCTTCGCGACCTCCAATCCCATCGAGTTCGAGGGCACGTATCCCCTGCCGGAGGCACAACTGGACCGTTTCCTGGTCCGCCTGCGCTTCGGCTATCCCGGCCCCGGCGGCGAACAGGACATCATCGCCCGCCGCATCACGCGCCGGCAGGACGAGACCAGGGTGGAGAGCGTGACGACGGCCGATGGGCTGCTGCACCTCCAGGCCGTCGTCGAGTCCGTGGGGGTGGACGCCGACGTCATCGACTACGCGGTGCGGCTCACGGGCGCGACGCGCACCCATCCCGCGGTCGAGGTCGGCGCCTCGCCCCGCGGGTCCCAGGCACTCGTGCTGCTGGGCCGCGCCCTCGCCGTACTCGACGGGCGCCCCTTCGTCCTTCCCGAGGACCTCAAGGAGGGCGCCGTCGCCGTCCTCGCGCATCGGCTCACGCTCACGCCGTCGTCCTGGGCACAGGGAATCGCGACGGAGGCCGTGGTGCGCGAGGTGCTGGCCGAGGTGCCCACGCCGCCGACCGTGCCCCGTGGCTAGGCGCGCCGAGGCGCGGTCCCCCGTGTGGGCCCTTGCCGTCATCATCACACTGGTCTGCATCGTGGCCGGGCTCGTGGCCGGCCGTCCGGACACGGTCGCCCTCGCCACCCCGTTCGCCCTCCTCGCCCTCGCGGGACGCCCGGGCCCGCGGGCCACCGGGGAACCCCCGGTGCGCATCACCGCAGACCGGAGGGCCGGGGGCTCCCGCCTCCGGCTGGTGCTCGCCCCGCAGCTACCCGGCGGAGGTGCAGCGGGGCGCCGGCTGGTCGCGGTCACCCTCGCCGCACCGGGATGCCCGCCCGACGCGCTGGTCCTGCGGGCCGACGAGGAATGTCCCCTGCTGGTGGATGCGCCGCTCTCGGGAGAACTCGACGTCCTGTCCTACGGCGCGGCCGGCTTCAGGCCCGACCTCTCGGGCGCAGCGCCGTTCGTGGCGGCCCCGCCCGTTCGCGTCAGCATCCTCCCGCCGGTCGGACCGGCCCTCGCGCACCCCGTGTCCCGACGCCTCGTAGGCCTTGCCGGAACGCATGCGTCGCGGCGGCCGGGAGAGGGCGGCGAGCTCAGGTCGATCGCGCCGCTGCAGCCCGGTGACCGGCTGCGACGCATCGACTGGCGTGCCACGGCGCGCCGCTCGGCGGACCAGGACCGGCTCATGGTGCGCCGCACCTTCGCCGACGCCGAGGCATCCGTCCTCCTCGTCATCGACCAGGGACACGACCTCCCGGCGTCGACCGCCGCATGGTTCGCCGCCGGGCCGCAGCGGCTCGTTCCGGGATCGCTCCACGTGGCGCGCGCCGCCGCCACGACGGTGGCCGCGTCCTATCTCGCCGTCGGCGACCGCGTGGGTCTGGACGACCTCTCCGGCACACGCAGGGCTCTGCGCTCGGCGGCCGGCGTCCGGCACCTCGAGCAGATCCGGACCCGTCTCGCGGGCACGTCGGTCGTTCCGCGACGGCGACGGCGCCGGGACCCCGCGCCGCCCCGGGGCGCCGTCGTCGTCGTGTTCTCCGCCTTCCTCGACGCGGAACCGGCGCGACTCCTGCGCCTGTGGCACGCGCAGGGCCACCTTGTCGCCGGCGTCGACTGCATGCCACCGCTGGACCGCAGCGAGTCGACGGTGGCGCAGGCACAGGCCGTGCGGCTCACGCTCCTCCGGCGATGCCTGCTGATCGAGGACCTGCAGCGCGAGGGCATCCCCGTGTTCCGGGGAGCTTCTGCGGACCCCCGGCTGGACGGACGCACCGGCTCGAGCGGAGCAGCCGGGGATTCCGGAACCTACCCAGGGGCGGATTCAGGGGCGGATCCCGGCACGGACCTCGCCATGGGTCTGCGGCTGCTGGCGCGCCAGGCCGGCAGGCGCACCGGGCTGGGTTTCGGACAGGGCTCCCCGCAGGGCTCGGGCTGGAGCGTCCCGTGAGCACGCGACGCCCGGCTGCGGGTGCGGGTGCGCGGGCCGTCCCCGACCGCGGGGGACTCGTACCCCTCCCGGTGGTCCGTGGAGCCACCGCCCTGATCGCCGTCCTGCTCGGCACCCTCGTCTGGAACGGTTCCGTCTGGGTCGTCCTCCCCGTGGTGGTGGCGGCGGGCGCGGCGTTCATCGCATCGATCGGCGTGGTAGCGGTGTCCCTCCTCCTCCTGGTGGTGGCCTACGCGGTCAACATGCCGTCCGGATCGCCGTGGCTGCCCGTCTTCGTGGCCGGACTCCACGCCGTCTTCCTCCTCTATCTGCTGCTCCTGCCACTGCCCCTCCGCGGCTGGATCAGTGGTGCGGCGCTCCGGGCGATCGCCTGGTCCTTCCTGCGCCTCCAGGCCGTGGCGCAGCCCGTGGCCCTCCTCGCACTGCTGGTGGACGACTCCGGGTCCAGCGTCGTCGCCGTGCTCGCCGGCGTGGGTGCCCTTGCAGCGTGGGTGCTCTGGCTCGTCGGACGACCGGCCCGGGGGGCCCCGGACCGGGAGTGAGCCCTGCACGCCTGCTCCGCGTGCGGTCCCCGCCGGAACCGGACGGGATTGCGGACAGCTTTCGTCCGCTTCCCGTCGTACCGTGGTGGCATGATCGAGACCTCGGCCCGCCTGCTGCAGCTCCTCTCCCTCCTGCAGCTGCGGCGCGAGTGGACCGGCCCGGCCCTGGCCCAGCGCATGGACGTCACGGAACGCACCGTCCGGCGGGACATCGGGAAGCTGCGCACCCTGGGCTACCCCATCAACGCCTCCCCCGGCATCGCCGGCGGATACCAGCTCGGTGCCGGCGCCCAGCTCCCGCCGCTCCTGCTCGACGACGACGAGGCGCTCGCCGTCGCGATCGGGCTCACGGCGGTCACGGCCAGCCCGGTCTCGGGCGTGGGCGAAGCCTCCGTCCGTGCGCTCACCAAGCTCGAACAGGTCCTGCCGCCCCGCCTCCGGCCCCGGTTCTCGGGGCTGCGGTCCGCCGTGACCCGGATGGCGGCCGCCAGCACACCCGTCAATCCCGAGGTGCTCACCGCCCTCTCCGCAGCCATCACCGAACGGCGCTGCGTCGCGTTCCGCTACGACCGGCACGACGGCGAATCCTCCCGGCGGGTCGTCGAGCCGTACCGCCTCGTGGACACGGGCCGGCGCTGGTACCTCGTCGCCTTCGACCGCGAGCGGGAGGGCTGGCGGACCTTCCGGGTGGACAGATGCCAGAGCGTGCCCGTGGCGAGGGACCGGTTCGTGCCCCGGCCGTTGCCGGCGCCGGACCTCGCCGCCTACGTCCAGGAATCCATCACGCGGTCGCCCTTCTCCTATGACGCCGTCATCCGGTTCTCCGCGCCCCTGAGCGAGCTGGAGGCGCATGTCCCGGCAACCACGGGGACCCTGGAGGCGGACGGAGAGGAGCACACGCTGCTCCGGGCGGGCTTCGACTCCCTCGACTTCCCGCTGGCCTACCTCGCGAGCTGGGACATCGACTTCGAGGTCCTCGAGCCGGCTGCGATGCGCGAGCGCGCGCTCGTCGTCGCCGACCGCCTCCGCCGCTCCGCCCGAGGAGCCGGACAGGACGGGACCGAACGGGACGGAGCCGGACAGGACGGGACCGGACGGGATGGGACCGGCCAGGACGGAACCAGCCAGGACGGAACCGGAGCCGGCGCCGTCGGGAAGGCAAGCCCCAGCCGACAGTGAACGGAGGCCTGCCGGTCGGCACGACGAACTAGACTGGCAGGCAACTATGGCACTGACAATCTCCTACCCCGCGGACCTTCCCGTCTCGGAACGCCGGGCAGACATCATGGCTGCCATCGCAGCGAACCAGGTCACCATCATCGCCGGCGAGACCGGCTCCGGGAAGACGACACAGATCCCCAAGATGTGCCTCGAACTCGGCCTGGCCGAGCACGGGCTGATCGGCCATACCCAGCCACGGCGGCTCGCCGCCCGCACGGTCGCCGAGCGTATCGCCGAGGAACTCCAGGTGGACCTCGGCGAGGAGGTCGGCTACCAGGTCCGCTTCACCGGGTCGGTGGGCCGGAAGACGAAGATCAAGCTGATGACCGACGGCATCCTGCTCGCCGAGATCCAGCACGACCGGATGCTGCGCAAGTACAGCACCATCATCATCGACGAGGCCCACGAGCGCAGCCTCAACATCGACTTCATCCTCGGCTACCTTCGGCGCATCCTGCCCGAGCGGCCCGACCTCAAGGTCATCATCACCTCGGCGACCATCGACCCGGAGCGGTTCGCGGCCCACTTCGCCGCCGATGCCGCCATAGAGGACACCTCCCCCGCGCCCATCATCGAGGTCTCCGGGCGCACCTACCCCGTGGAGATCCGGTACCGTCCGCTCGACCAGCCGCCGGGCGGACTCGACGACGGCGACGGCGGAGCGGACAGCGAGCTGGAGGAGGAACGCGACCCGCTCGACGCCGTGTGCGACGCCGTGGACGAACTCTCGCTCGAGGCCCCCGGGGACATCCTCGTGTTCTTCTCCGGCGAGCGCGAGATCCGCGACGCTGCCGACGCCCTCCGCGCCCGCATCCAGTCCACGGCACGCCTGCGCGGCACGGAGGTCCTGCCCCTGTTCGCCCGGCTCTCGCTCGAGGAGCAGCACCGCGTCTTCCGTCCCACGGGCAGCCACCGCCGCATCGTGCTCGCGACGAACGTCGCCGAGACGTCCCTGACGGTCCCCGGCATCAAGTACGTGATCGACACCGGGACCGCGCGCATCTCCCGTTACTCCCACCGCACGAAGGTGCAGCGCCTGCCCATCGAGCGCGTCTCGCAGGCGTCGGCGAACCAGCGGTCGGGCCGCAGCGGGCGCGTCTCGAACGGCATCGCGATCCGCCTCTACTCCGAGGAGGACTTCGCCTCGCGCAGGCCCTTCACGGAGCCCGAGATCCTGCGGACGAGCCTCGCGGCCGTCATCCTCCAGATGGCCGCAATGGGTGTCACGCGTGGCCCGAAGGACATCGCCGAGTTCCCCTTCGTGGAGCCTCCCGAGACCAAGGCCATCAACGACGGCGTCGCCCTGCTGCGCGAACTCGGGGCGCTGAAGGACGACGGCAGCCTGTCCGCGGTGGGCCGCAAGCTCGCCCAGCTCCCCGTGGACCCCCGCCTCGGCCGCATGATCGTGGAGGCGGGCTCGCGCGGCTCGGTGAAGGAGGTCATGGTCCTCGCCGCCGCGCTGACCATCCAGGACCCGCGCGAGCGGCCCTCGGCGGACCAGCCGGCGAAGCAGCAGCAGGCGGCCGAGAAGCACAAGCGCTTCGTCGACGAGAACTCCGACTTCACCGCCTACCTCAACCTCTGGCGCTACCTCCAGGAGAAGCAGGACGAGCTCTCCTCCACCCAGTTCCGGAAGCTGTGCCGGACCGAGTTCATCAACTACCTGCGCGTGCGGGAGTGGCAGGACCTCTTCCAGCAGCTGCGCCAGCTCGCGAAGCCCCTCGGCATCACCCTGCCGGCCGGCCCCGTGGACCCGGTGGGACTGCACGAGCAGATCCACATCAGCCTGCTCTCGGGCCTGCTGAGCAACATCGGGCTCTACGACCAGCGCAAGCGCGAGTACGCCGGTGCGCGCGGGACGCGTTTCGCCGTCTTCCCCGGGTCGGCGCTCTTCAAGAAGTCACCGGACTGGGTCATGGCCGCCGAGCTCGTGGAGACCTCGCGGCTGTGGGCCCGCGTCGTCGCCCGCATCGACCCGCTGTGGGCGGAGCAGGTCGCGCCGCACCTGGTGAAGCGCACCTACAGCGAGCCCCACTGGTCGAAGAAGATGGGCGCCGTGATGGCCTACGAGAAGGTGACGCTCTACGGCGTGCCGATCGTGCCGCAGCGCCGCATCAATTACGGCCGGATCGACCGCGAGGTCGCCCGCGAGCTGTTCATCCGGCATGCCCTCGTCGAAGGCGACTGGAAGACGCACCACACCTTCTTCAGCCGCAACCAGGCCCGGCTCGCCGAGGTGGAGGAACTGGAGAACCGCCTGCGCCGGCGCGACCTGCGCGTGGACGACGAGACGCTGTTCGAGTTCTACGACCAGCGGATCAGTGCCGACGTGGTGTCCGAGAGGCACTTCGACTCCTGGTGGAAGACCGCCCGCCAGGACCGCCCCGACCTGCTCGACTTCGACCCGGAGAAGCTCCTGAGCGAGGATGCCGCGGAGCTCGACGAGGAGGCCTTCCCCAGCGTGTGGCACCAGGCGGGCTTCGACCTGCCCCTGGCCTACGAGTTCTCGCCCCTGACCCCGGGTGCGCACGACGGCGTCACCGTGACCATCCCCGTCCTGTTCCTCAACCAGCTCGACCCGAAGCCGTTCCGCTGGCAGATCCCGGGCCAGCGCGTCGACCTCGTCACGGCCCTGATCAAGTCCCTGCCGAAACAGGTACGGAAGAACTTCGTGCCCGCTCCGGATGTCGCCCGGGCGGCGGTCGCCACCCTCGAGTCGGACTTTGACCCCGCGCAGGACGACCTCGAGGCATCCCTCGAGCTCGCCCTGCGGCGCCTGCGCGGACACGTCATCCCGCCGGGATCGTGGAACTGGTCGGCTGTCCCCCAGCACCTGCTGATGATGTTCCGTATCGTCGACGCGGGTGGCCGGGTGCTCGACGAGTCACGCGACCTCGAGTCGCTGAAGGAATCCCTGGCACCGGCGGTGAGCCGCGCCATCGCGCAGTCCCTCGGCGCCACTCCGGGCAGCACGCGGCCCGCGGGCGGACCCGGGCGCGGCGGTGGCCGCGGGAAGGGCGCCACCGGCCCTGCCGGTCGCGGCGACAACGGCAGCCATCCCTCCGGCCGGGGATCCGGGCGCACCGCCGGCGCAGCGGAAGCACAGCCGGCGGGCATGTCGTCCTCCTCGTCCGGCACGCCCCGCGGAGGCGTCGCCGTCGCGCCCGCCGTGGCCGAGCGGACCGGCGAGAAGACCTGGGTGTTCGGAACCCTCGAACGCGAGGTGTCGCGCACCGTCGCCGGCCACCGCGTCACGGGTTTCCCCGCCCTCGTCGACGAGGGCTCCTCCGTGGGCCTGAGGGTCTTCCCCACGGCGGGTGAGCAGGCCGCCGCGATGCGGGCCGGCATCATCCGGCTCCTCTCCCTGCGCATCCCGAGCCCGGCGAAGTACGTGCTCGAGCACCTGAGCAACACGGAGAAGCTCACGTTCAGCCAGAACCCGCACGGCAGCGTCGCGGAACTGATCCGGGACTGCTCCCTGGCAGCCATCGACAAGCTCGTGCCGGAGGAGCTGCCCTGGACCGAGGAAGCCTTCTCCCGGTTGTACGAGGAGGTCCGCGCCGAACTGATCGACACGGTCTTCACGGTGACGGCGACGGTCGAGAAGGTGCTCTCCAGCAACCGGCGTATCCAGAAGCAGCTCAAGGGCACCACGAGTCTCGCGCTGATCACGGCCCTCAACGACATCCGGAGCCAGCTCGAGCACCTCGTCTACCCCGGCTTCGTGGCCGCGACGGGCTACGCGCAGCTCTTCCACCTGCCTCGGTACCTCAAGGCCATCGAGGTGCGGCTGGAGAAGCTGCCGACCAACGTGCAGCGCGACGGCGTCGGCATGGCCGCCGTTCAGCGGCTGGAGGACGAGTACGACGACGCCGTCGCGTCCCTCGCGGCCGGACGGCACCGCCCCGCCGCCCTCACCCGTGTGCGCTGGATGATCGAGGAGCTCCGCGTCAGCCTGTTCGCGCAGGATCTGGGCACGGCGTACTCGGTGTCCGAGAAGCGGGTGCGGACAGCGCTCAACGAGGCACTCGCGGCGACGCGCTGAGGCTTACCGTCAGGCAGGCACGGAGTCGCCGTACCCGGCGTCCCGCAGCGCGCTGCGGAGAGCCTCGGCGGCCCGGTCCATCGCCGCCGGATCCGGTGCCGGGTCCACCCGCTTGACGTCGAAGTCCGCAGGCGACTGGGTCGGCCAGACGTGGACGTGGAGGTGGGGCACCTCGTAGCCCTCGAGCAGGACCCCCACGCGCCGGGCCCCGAAGGCTTCCTGCTGCGCCCGGCCGATCTTCTGCGCGACAGCCATCACCGTCGCCAGGATTTCGGAGTCGGCCTCCAGCCAGTGCTCGATCTCCCGGCGCGGCACCACGAGCGTGTGGCCGGGGGTGATGGGCGCGATCGTGAGGAACGCGACGACGTCGTCGTCCTGCCACACGAACCGCCCGGGCACCTCGCCGTCGATGATACGGGTGAATAGCGTCGGCATCGGTCCTCCTGGTCGTGTTGTGGAACGGACGCCCTCACGTGAGGGGCGGCCGGGCAGCTGGACGCTGCTCCGCAGGGGTGGCGGTACGGGGCGTCCTGGGGTCATGCCCCGACGCTACCGTGCCGTCCTGCGGCGGGCCAGCACGCACCGCATCAGGGACCAGGACCTGCCCGTGGTTCCTCCGGCGTTCCTGCCGTACGCCACGTGTCCAGGGCGATGACCACTCCCAGGACGACGAGGGACAGTGCAATGGAGGCGAGGGCGTCGGTGAGCCAGTGGTAGCCGAGGTAGAGCCGGCTGACCACCTGCGCGGCAATACCGCCCCACGCGGCAAGGAACCCGGCGAGCACCGGACCCGGGCGCCTGCGGCGGGAGAACACGATGAACGCTCCGACGAGCAGGAAATCGGAGGCTCCCAGGACGTGGCCGGAGGGGAAGGAGTACGTGCTGTCGCTGCCGAGCAGCATCGCACTCGCCGGCGGGCGGGCACGGCCGACGAGGTGCGTGATCACTTCGGCAAGGACCACCCCCGCGGTCATGGCGCCGGCCAGGAGCAGGGGGCGCCAGATGTGGCGCGCCTTGACAATCCAGACCGCGGTCACCATCACGACGACGATCGGCAGGACGACAGGTCCGAAAACCGTGGCCAGGACCACCATCACCACGGTCACCGCCGCGATGCGGTGGCCCACGAACCAGGAGTTGACCGGTTCGTCCAGCGTGGCCAGGTCATCCTTCTGCAGCACATCGGTCAGGGTGAGGAAGAAGAAGCCGCTGCCGGCCAGAACCAGGACGACCGCCGCGATGTAGAGCATCTTCCGCGTTCGAGCACTGACCTGGCGTTCCTCGACCACGAGCTTCCCGTGGAGGATCCAATGGGCCTTCACGGGAAGATGCCGACCGGTCACGGGACTCCCGTTCCCCTCAGCCGCCCGTCACCACGGGCAGCCCCTGCGTCGTCGACCACTGGGACCAGGAGCCGGGGAACAGCGCCGCGTCGATGCCCGCGATCTCGAGGGCCGCTATCTCGTGGGCGGCCGTGATGCCCGACCCGCAGTAGACCGCGACCCTCCCGCGGTCGGCGCCCAGCGAGGCGAAGCGGCTCCGGAGTTCCTCGACCGGCCGGAAGCGCCTGTCATCGCCCAGGTTGTCCGTCGTGGGTGCGCTGACCGCCCCGGGGACATGGCCGGCCTGTGGGTCGACCGGCTCCTGCTCACCCCGGAAGCGTTCCCCGGCCCGGGCGTCGAGGAGGACGTCGACTCCTGACGGCTCGAGGAGGTCGGGGATCGAGACCACCGGCATATGACCCGTGGAGAGATGGACGTTGCCCACGCAGTGCCGCTCCTCCCCGCCCTCGACGTCGAACCCGGCTGCGCGCCAGGCAGTGAGGCCGCCGTCGAGCAGGCGAACCGATGCGAACCCGGCATCGCGCAGGAGCCACCAGAGGCGCGCGGCGGCGAGGTTGCCCGAATCGTCGTAGGCGACCACCGTGTCCCCGTCGTCGAGCCCCCACTGGCGGGCGGCTTCCTGCAGGGCATCGGCGTCGGGAAGCGGATGGCGGCCGAGACCGGGCCCACCGGGAGCGCACAGCTGCGTCTCCAGGTCCACGTACACGGCGCCCGGTATGTGAGCTGCACGGTAATGCTCGTGGCCGGCGGGGTCGCCCAGGGACCAGCGAACATCGAGCAGGAGAGTCTGCGCGCCGGAGGTCATCCGGTCCTGCAGCTCCTGCACATCCATCAGAGTCTTCATCGAGATCTCCTGTCGGGACGGGCGACCGGGACGCGGTGGTGACCGCGCCCGGTCCTGATGCAGGCCAGTCCACCACACGGCGCTCCGGACACCAAGGGACCCGTCAGCCGACACTCTTTTCTTCGCCGCCCCCTTTCGGGCACCGCCGCGTCCAGGTGCACCCGGAGGGCACAGCTGCCCGTCCTGCCCTTCAGTGCGGGAACGAGTGCGGGAACGACGGCGGGCGGCAGGCGCCGCCTCAGATCTCGATGCTCTCGCGGACCGCGAGGTGGGCGAAGGCTGTGCCGTACCGCGAACCGAGGCGCGTCACGTGGCCCTCGACCATGCCCAGTCCCGTGTCATTGAGGAGGGCATCGTGGATCTGGAACGCGCGGGGCGCACGGACGGAGACGACGAAGTCCACCACTTCCGCCAGTTTCGACCACGGCGCATGCACGGGGACAAGGAGGGTGTCGACGTCGATGCCATCCGGCACGATGAACGAGTCACCCGGATGGTAGACGCCGTCGATCAGGAAGCCCACGTTGGCGACGAGCGGGACCAGCGGATGGATGAGTGCGTGCTGTCCGCCGAAGGTCCGCACACCGAACCCCGCGGCGGAGAACTCCTCGCCGCCGGCCACGGCGTGGACCCGCTCCCCTGCGGCGTCGCCCAGGCCCTCGCGGACCGCGTCGGCCACGCCCCGTGGCGCCCACAGCTCCACGGACAGGTTCCGGGACAGCGCCGCGACGACCCTGTCCAGGTCGATGTGGTCCGGGTGCTCGTGGGTGACCAGGACGGCGCCGGCGCCCTCGAGGGCTTCCTCGACCTCGGAGAACGTTCCGGGGTCGACGACGAGTGCGCGCCCGTCCTGCTCGAACCGTACGCAGGAATGGGTGAACTTCGTGAGCAGCATGGGCCCAGACTACCCGCGGCGGCGCTGATAATCTTGACTCTGGTCCAGGGCCTCCGAGTGCCCGCGGAAAGGGTAGGACATGACGCCTGAGGCGACATCCGAGGCAGTACCGACGGCAGTCTCCGGGTCGGTCCCGGTGTCGAGCCCGGATCCGGCCCCGGCACCGCAGCCTGCCCGCAAGGAGCAGCGCGTCACGCGCCAGCGGCGGGCCGTCAGCGCCGCCCTCGACGCACTGGCCGACTTCGTCAGCACGCAGGAACTCCACCGGGTGCTGCACGACCGCGGGGAATCGGTGTCCCTCGCCACCACCTACCGCATCCTCCAGTCCATGGCCGACGACGGTTTGGTGGACGTGCTGCGCAACGGTGACAACGAGGCGGTCTACCGCCGGTGCGCCGTCGAACATCACCACCACCACCTGCTGTGCCGGAACTGCGGACGGGCCGTGGAAGTCGAGGCGCCCGCCGTCGAGCAATGGGCCGCGCGCATCGCCGCAGAACACGGGTTCACCGATGCCGCCCATACTGTCGAGATCCACGGGGTCTGTCCGGACTGCGCGGCGCTCGCAGCAGGGTCCTGACATCGCCGTCCGGACGTCGGCAGGGCAACCGTTGCACTCCCTGCCGCAGACGGGAAGGGCCACCGTGGGCACCACCGCAGCGCTGACGACGCCGGTGCCGTCCATTAGGCTGGATCCGTGACGCCTTCCGACAGCTCCGCCCCGGTGGAGCCGAGCACGTTCGCAGCCGAATCCGGTGTCCGCGAGGACTCCGGTCGCCTCGAGGGCCTGGTCGAGGCAGTGCGCTGCTACCGCAACGCGGAGAGCTTCATGCGAGGCAAGAGCCGCGACTCGATGCACCTGGGGAAGACGGACATGACGGCACTGCGCCTGATGCTCCGCGCAGGGCAGGCGGGAAGCCCTCTTACCGCCGCCGCACTCGCGCGCGAGCTCGAGATCTCCACCGCCGCCACCACCGTCCTGATCGACCGCCTCGAGAAGAGCGGCCACGCCGAGCGGCGCCGGAGCGGAACCGACGGACGCTCCATCGAGATCTGGCCCACGGCCGCCACGGACAACGAGGTGCGCTCGACCATGGGCACGATGCACGAGCGGATGATGGAGATCGCCGCCGCCCTCTCACCCGAGGAGAGCGACACCATCCGCCGTTTCCTCGACGACCTGGGAAAGGCCATGCTCGAACTCGACTTCTCGTTCCCGGAGCCGGAACGCCCCGGGGCTTGAGCCGGCATCCTGGAAGAAGGGAAAAACCGTCTGGAAGTAGGGAAAACAGCGCTTACCTAGAGAGCTGAACTACTAGATGGTCTAAACTGTAGCCATGAAACCTTCGGACGCACGGCAGGGAGCCGGCTACTGGTACCCCCCGTCCGGAGAAGGAGCGGCCGCTCGGCCCGCGACCGGGGTCGACGTGCTCAACGCACTGAGGGCCTACCGCGCCGTGGAGAGCGGACTCCGTCGAAGCCTCAGCCAGCGGCTGAACGTCAACGAGACGGACCTCGCCGCACTCCGCTACCTCCTCGCCGTATGGCAGCAGGACCAGGGCGCGAGCCCCAAGGAACTCGCACTCGCACTCGGCATCTCGAGCGCATCGACGACCCTCGTGATCGACCGCCTCGAAAGGGCCGGCTACATCCGCAGGCGCCGTCACCCCGTCGATCGCCGCGCGGTCATCCTCGAGCCGGGCGAGAAGGCCACCGACGAATTCCAGGCGGCCTTCGACATCGAGAAACGGGGAGTCCTGGCGGCGGCGGACAGCCTCACCCGCGAGGAGACGGAGACCGTCACCCGCTTCCTGCGGAGCATGGAGCAGGCCATCACCGACGCGGTCGGCGAGCCGGACCGCGTCCCCGGCTCCTGAACCCGAGCCTCCTCACCCGTCGGCCCGCGCCCAGGGCTCGGACCCGGTCAGGTCCCCATCCGGGGCTCCTGGTTCAGGAACCTGTCGGCACCGCACGTCCCGGCACGGGTTCGGCGACCCGCGGACTCCTGGACCGCCGCGCCGATCGCCGCGAACTGATGAAGCGGCACACGAGGTAAATCGCGAAGGAGATCGTGGTCACGTAAGGACTGATCGGGATGCGCCCGCCGAGCGCCAGCAGGATGCCGCCCACCACGGATGTGCAGGCGAACACCACGCTGAGCAGGACGGCGGGACCGGGCGCCGAGGTGACCTTCAGTGCCGCGGCGGCCGGCGTGATGAGAAGCGCGAGGACCAGGAGTGCTCCGACGACCTGGATGGACAGCGCCACCGCGATCCCCAGCAGCACCATGAAGAGGATCGAGAGTCCCCGCACGGGTACCCCACGTGCTTCCGCGAGGTCTGCGTCGGCACTGGCGAAGGTCAGGGGCCGCCAGATCGCGGTCAGCGCGAGGATGACGACGACCGCGCACCCGACGAGCAGGTTGAGCTGCACGTCGTCGACCGAGACGATCTGCCCGGTGAGCAGGCCGAACTTGTTGGCAGCGCGGCCCTCGTACAGGGCGAGGAACAGGATCCCCAGGCCGAGGCCGAAGGGCATGACGACACCGATGATGGAGTTCCTGTCCCGTGCCCGGATCCCCATCAGCCCGAGGACGAGCGCGGCGAGGACGGACCCGACGAGCGAACCGGCGACCACGTTGGCTCCTGCGAGGAGCGCGAAGGCCGCGCCGGCGAAGGAGAGTTCGGCGATGCCGTGGACCGCGAAGGCGAGGTCCCGCATCATCACGAACATCCCGATGAGACCCCCGAGCAGCCCGAGGACCGCTCCGGCGATCAGCGAGTTCCGGACGAGGGGCAGCAGCTGCGCGTAGTTGTCGAAGGTGAAGATGGCGCTGAAGATCTCCTGGAAGTCCATGGCCTAGGCGCTCTCGTGGTGGTGGGTGGTGGCGTCGGGCAGTCCGACGACGACGATCCGGCCGTTGCTGTGCAGGACCTCGACGGGGCTGTCGTAGAGCTCGGAGAGCACCTCGCTGGTCATGACCTCGGCGGGTGACCCGACGCGGAACCTGCCGTCCGCGAGGTAGAGCACGCGGTCCACGTAGTCGATCACGGGATTGATCTCGTGGGTCACGAACACCACGGCGCTGTTCTTCTCGCGGCGCTGCCGGTCGATGAGGGCGCTGACCGCCTGCTGGTGGTTCAGGTCCAGCGACAGCAGGGGCTCGTCGCACAGGAGTACCGCCGGGTCCGTGGCGAGTGCCTGGGCCGCGCGCAGCCGCTGCTGCTCGCCGCCGGACAGCAGCCCGACAGGGGCGTCCGCGTAGGACTCCGCGCCGACGTCGCGCAGGAGCCTGTGCACTGTCTCGTCGTAGTGGCGGTTGCGCATCCTCAGGCCCCACCGGTGGCCGTCGACGCCGAGGCCCACGAGGTCCCGGGCCCGGAGCGGCGTCTCGGGCGGGAAGGACTTTTGCTGCGGGATGTAGCCGAGGTTCCGGCTGCCGCGGGTGATGGGCCGGCCGGCGATGGTCGCCGTGCCGGTGTCGAGCGGCTGCAGGCCCAGGAGAACCTTCAGGAAGCTCGTCTTCCCCGACCCGTTGGGGCCGAGCACGGCGAAGAACTCGCCGGGCATGATGTCGAGGTCAAGTCCCTCCCACAGCGTCCGGTCGCCGAAGGAGAGCGCCGCGCCGCGCAGGCGGATCGCCGGCGTCCCGCCTGCCCCGTCCGGGGAGGCCTGGCCGGGCATCGTCGAGGTCATGCGGTGCGGCTTCCAGTCTGTCGGGGTTCATATGAGCGTGCCGGGGTCGAGCAGGGTGGTGCGGGGTAGGACCTCCCGGCCCTCAGGAGGCGAGGGCAGCCTCGATGTTCTCCGTGTTGGCAGTCATCCAGGAGACGTAGTCCTCGCCCTCGGGCAGTGTCTCGGTGAAGTCGAGGACGGGGAGGCCCGCGTCGTCGGCCGCGGAGCGTACCGCTTCCGTCTGCGATCCTTCGGTCTGCCCATTGTAGGCAAGGAAGGCGAGGGTCCCGCCGGACACGAGCGTCTTCATCTCCTGGAGCACCGCGACAGGGACATCCGTCTCCTCCTCGATGGCCTCGCTGAATTCCTCCGGCGTGACGTTCTCGAGGCCCGCCGCCTCCAGGAGGTAGGCGGGGACCGGCTCGGTCACGGCGACCTCACCCCCGGGTCCGTCCGAGGCGAGGGCGGCGAGCCCGTCCTGGATCGGCTGGAGCTGCGCGGCGAAGGCGTCCGCCCGCTCGCGGTACGCTTCGGCGTTGTCCCCGTCGAGCCGGCCGAGCTCCTCGGCGATGGCGTCGGCGAGCCCCACCATCGCAGGGAGGTCGTACCAGACGTGCTCGTTGAACGTGCCGTGCTGGTGGCCTTCCTCGTGGGCCGAGGCGTCGGCAGAGGCATCACCGGAGGCGCCGGCAGAAGCGCCGGAGGCGCCGTCCGTGTCCTCGTGACCCTCCTCGTGACCCTCCTCGTGACCCTCCTCGAGGCCTGACACCTCGACGGCGCTGAGCACCGTCGCCACACCCGTCTCGTCGGCGAGCCTGCCGAGGAACGCGTCGTAGCCTCCGCCGTTCTCGATCACGAGATCGGCCCCGGACACCGACAGCTTGTCCTGCACGGTTGGCTCGTAGGAGTGGGGGTCCTGGCTGAGGCTGGTGACGATGGCCGTCACCTCGACGTCGTCCCCTCCCACGGCTGCGGCGATGTCCCCGTACACGTTCGTGGGGGTCACGATCGTGAGCACACCGTCGTCGGCGCCGGAGGATCCCGGAGCCCCGGACCCGCCGTCCCCGCATGCGGCGAGGCCGAGGGTGGAGACCGCCAGGAGGGCGGGCACGGCGAGACGGCGGGAAAGGGGCATCGGGACCTCGATCAGACTAATGAGAACAATTTACGTTAGCGGACCGAGCATAACCCGAATGCGAATGGTTCGCATCTCTGGAGCATGGAACCGGCCCTCAGGCGACGGGGGTCTCCGTCCCGTTGACGCCCTCGCCCGTCCTCCGGGCGCCCTGGTTCTGCGTCGCATCCCGGATCTCGCCGACGAGCTGCTCGATCACGTCCTCCAGGAAGAGCACGCCACGGGTCGAGCCGTCCGGTCCCAGGACGCGTGCGAGGTGCGAGCCCGTCCGCTGCATCACGGTGAGGGCGTCCTCGATCTCGTCATGGAGCGACAGGTTGGCGAGCGTGCGGACCTTGTTCTCCGTGATGGGCCTGCGGTACATCGCCTGCGGCATCGACATGATGTCCTTCAGGTGCATGTAGCCGGTGAGGTTGCCGTGGTCGTCCACCATCACGAAGCGGGAGAACCCGGTACGGCCCACCGCCCGCTCGAAGTCCTCGGGAGTCGCATCGGTCCGGACGGTGACGAGCTCGCTGAGGGGAACCATGGTGGTCTCGGCGGTCTGGCCGGAGAACTCGAGCGCACTGGTGATGAGCCCGGACTCGTCGTCGACCAGCCCGCTCTTCGTGGACTCCTCCACGATGGACTGCACTTCCTCGAGCGTGTAGGTCGAGGAGACCTCGTCCTTCGGCTCCACGCCGAGTACACGCAGGATGTGGTTCGCGGACCAGTTCAGCGAGGAGATCACAGGATGGACGACGCGCGCGATCAGGACGAGCGGCGGAGCCAGGAGCAGCGCTGCCTTGTCGGCGACGGAGACCGAGATGTTCTTCGGCACCATCTCGCCGAAGGTCACGTGGAGGAAGGTGACCAGCATCAGGGCCAGGCCGAAGGCGACGCCGTCCGCCACTCCCTCCGGCACCCCGACGGCCTCGAACGGGACGACGAACAGGTGATGGATCGCAGGCTCGGCGACCTGCAGGATCAGGAGCGAACACACCGTGATGCCCAGCTGGGAGCAGGCGAGCATGAGGGACACGTGCTCCATGGCCCAGATCGTGGTCCTGGCGCGCTTCGAGCCCGCCTCGGCGAGAGGTTCGATCTGGCTGCGGCGCGCGGACATCACCGCGAACTCGGCCCCGACGAAGAAGGCGTTGCCCATCAGGAGGATCACGAGCCAGAGAATTCCTGCCCAGTCGCTCATCGGTCGTCCTTCCGTACGGCAGTACTGCCGGCGAGGGCGGGCCGCGGCCCGTCATGCGTGCGGGCGCTCAGGTCGACCGACTGGTGTTCGGGGACGACGGCGCTGTCAGCGGCCACCCCGTCCGGGCTGTCCACGTGATGGTCCCCCACAGGTTTCGGTGCGGGCCGGAACTGGACCCGGTCGATGCGGCGCCCGTCCATGCGCTCGACCGAGAGGGTGCCCGCCGGGAGCTCGACCCGGTCACCCGGCGCCGCGACCCGGCCGAGTTCGGCCATGATGAACCCGGCGACGGTCTCGTAGCCGGCTTCATCCGGTACCACGAGTCCAGGGATCTGCACCGTGACCTCGTCGGGACGCATGAGCCCCGGGAAGAACCAGTCTCCCGCGGCGCTCTGCAGTACGCCCGGCTTCAGCTTGTCGTGCTCGTCCTTGACCTCGCCGACGATCTCCTCGACCAGGTCCTCGAGCGTGGCGACACCGGCGGTGCCACCGTATTCGTCGAGCACGACGGCGAGCTGGAGGTTCGCCTCGCGGAGCTCGCGGAGGAGTGAGTCGAGGTGCACGGTCTCCGGGACGCGCAGGACCTCGGTCATGATGGTGCCGGCGGGCAGCTCCGCACGCTTGTGGCGGGGAACCGCGACGGCCTTCTTGACGTGGACCACTCCACGGATGTCGTCGGCGGAGTCCCCGATGAGCGGGAACCGCGAGTAGCCGGTGCGCCGTGCGGCCTCGACCACGTCGGCCACGGTCTGGTCGGAGTCGATGACCTCCATGCGGATACGCGGCGTCATGACGTCGGCGGCCGTCCGCTCCGAGAAGCTGAACGTCCGTGCGAGGAAGGTGGCCGTGCCCTGGTCGAGCGTGCCCATCTCGGCGGACCGGCGCACGAGGGACGAGAGCTCCGACGGCGTCCTCGCGCCCGAGATCTCCTCCTTGGCCTCGAGTCCGAAGACGTTGAGGATGCGGTTCGAGAAACCGTTGAGCACGATGATGGCCGGCTTGAAGACGGCCGTGAACACCAGCTGCGGGCGGGCCAGCGCCTTGCCGACCCGGAAGGGCAGCGAGATGGAGAGGTTCTTGGGCACGAGTTCGCCGAGGAGCATCGACAGCAGTGTCGCCAGGACCATCGCGATGATGAGGGACGTCGAGGCCACCAGCGCCTCCGACAGGCCGAGCGCGCCCAGGGGCGTTTCGAGGAGCCGCCCGACGGACGGTTCCATCACGTAGCCCGTGAGCAGCGTGGTGAGCGTGATACCCAGCTGACAGCTCGAGAGCTGCGTGGACAGCGACTTCAGGCACCGCAGCAGCGGCTCGGCCTTCGTGTCGCCGTCGTCGACGGCGCGCTGCACATAGGTCTGGTCGAGCGCGACGAGCGCGAACTCGACGGCCACGAAGAACCCCGTCCCGAGGACGAGGAGGAGGCCGACGGCCAGATAGATCCATTCCACCGCTACATCCCCTCCTCGGTCACACCGGGTCGGGAACGCAGCGGCCCGCGTCTGAGGGGGTCCGCGGCGTCGGACTGGAGGGGCGCTGCGCCCTGGTCGGGACCGGCGTCGGCCGGGCGTCCCGCAGTGGGCTCGGGCAGCGGATGGGCAAGAGAGGAGGGTATGCCGGCGTCGAGCCGGCCCCTAGAAGGACTGTCCATAAGAAGGCCAGTTTACCGGCTCGGGCGCCGCCCGCCACACGAATTCCCGAGCTGTACGCCGATCGCGGACAGCCGGGCGCTACCAGCTCTGCTGGAGCGGCCGCCCCTCCTCGTAGCCCGCCGCCGACTGCACGCCCACGACAGCACGCTCGCGGAACTCCGCGAGCGATGCCGCGCCGGCATAGGTCATGGAACTGCGCACGCCGGCGGTGATCATGTCGAGGAGGTCCTCCACGCCCGGCCGGGCAGGATCGAGGTACATCTTCGAGGTGGAGATTCCCTCCTCGAAGAGGCCCTTGCGGGCCCGTGCGAACACGTCGTCGCGGCGCGTCCGGTTCTGCACCGCGCGCGCGGAGGCCATGCCGAAGCTCTCCTTGTACCGGCGTCCGTCGCTGTCGGTCTGCAGGTCGCCGGGGCTCTCGTAGGTCCCCGCGAACCAGGAGCCGATCATGACCTGGCTCGCGCCGGCGGCGAGGGCGAGGGCGACGTCGCGCGGGTACCGCACGCCGCCGTCGGCCCACACATGGGCGCCGAGCTCGGCCGCCGCCTGGGCGCACTCGTGGACGGCGGAGAACTGCGGGCGTCCGACGGCGGTCATCATGCGCGTGGTGCACATGGCACCCGGGCCGACGCCGACCTTGATGATGGAGGCCCCAGCGGCGACGAGGTCGCGCACGCCGTCGGCGCTGACCACGTTGCCGGCGACGATGGGGACCTTCGGATCGAGGCCGCGTACGACGGCGAGCGCGTCGAGCATCTTGCGCTGGTGGCCGTGGGCGGTGTCGACGACGAGGACGTCGACCCCGGCGTCCAGCAGCGCCGCGGCCTTGGCCTCCACGTCGCCGTTGATGCCCACCGCCGCCGCTACGCGGAGCTTGCCCGCCGCATCGAGCGCCGGCTCGTAGATGGTGGAACGGAGCGCGCCGGTCCGCGTGATGACGCCCTGCAGGACGCCGTCCCGCACCACCGGCGCCAGGGAGGCGCGGGCGCCGTCGAGTTCCTCGAAGGCCTTCTGCAGGGCCACGGCGGGATTGTCGTCGAACAGCGACGCCTCGAAGGGGGCCGGGGCCGGACGCATCACGGACTCGAGGGAGGCGAAGCGGTCCACCTCCTCGCAGTCGGCCGCGGTGACCACGCCAACGCAGACGCCGCCGTCGACGACGAGCACGGCGCCGTGGGCACGCTTGTACATGAGGTGGAGTGCGTCGATCACGGTGTTGCCGGGCTGCAGCTTGAGCGGCGTCTCGAAGACCGGGTGGCGGTCCTTCACCCACGACGTGACCTCGGCGATCACCTCGACGGGCACGTCCTGCGGCAGGACACCGATGCCGCCGCGCCGCGCCACGGTCTCGACCATGCGCCGACCGGTCACCGCCGTCATGTTGGCGACGACCAGCGGGATCGTGGTGCCCGTGCCGTCGTCCGACGAGAGATCGACGTCGAAGCGGGAGATGACCTCGGACGCCGACGGTACGAGGAAGACGTCGGAGTAGGTGAGGTCGGTGGTGGGCGGGTTGATGAAGCGCATGGTTCTCCCTGGATCGACGGCCGCAACAACGGCCGCACAGAGTATAGTGCCTTCCCGCCCGCCGTCCCATTCGACGCGGCATTCCGCACAGCGTTCCACGCGGCCTCGGAGGACGTCCGGAGTGCCGCGTGCACCGCTCGCGGACACGCCCTGATTGGCTTGTTTGTTGCTCGTGTCACTACACTTGGACAGGGTCCAGACACGGCTTTGCGCCGATCCTGACGACCGCACCGCGCTCAGGGCAACTTACGGAAGAGGCGTATACCAAGTGCCAGAACAAACCAGCCACCGTCTACCTGAAGAGTTCGGCGGGAACGAGTGGCTTGTTGATGAACTCTACGAACAGTTCCAGAAAGACCGCCACTCGGTCGACAAGAAGTGGTGGGACCTGTTCGATTCGTTCGACGCAGAAGATACAGCAGCAGGGAACGACCGCACTGCAGCGGACGAACCCGCCAACCCCGCACTGGCACCGACGGCCACGCGTCCCGCGGCCCCGTCGTCGAATGGTGGCACCCCGCCCGCACCGGCTGCCCCCGCGCATCCCCCGACGAAGGAACTGCCGGTCGTGAGGACCGAGGCTGCCGCGCCGAAGGCCTCCGGTGAGAGCCCCGCGAGCACCCAGCAGAGCGGCAAGCCCCCCGTGGCGAACGAACCGGCGAAGAAGCCGGAGACCTCCCGGGAGGACAAGCCCGCCGCCCAGCCCATCCCGGCACAGCTTCCCGCCTCGGACCGCAATGCCGAGATGGAAGAGAACAAGGTCAGCGTGCTCCGCGGGCCCGCCAAGGCGATCTCCACCAACATGGAAGCCAGCCTGAGCGTCCCCACCGCGACGAGCGTCCGGGCCATCCCAGCCAAGCTGCTGATCGACAACCGCGTGGTCATCAACAGCAACCTGGCCCGCGCCCGCGGCGGTAAGGTCTCCTTCACGCACCTCATCGGCTACGCGATCATCCGGGCTCTCGCCCAGTTCCCGTCGCAGAACGTCTACTACGACGTCATCGACGGCAAGCCCTCGGCAGTGCAGCCCGCCCACGTGAACTTCGGCCTCGCGATCGACATGCCGAAGCCCGACGGGACGCGCTCGCTCGTGGTGCCGAACATCAAGAAGGCCGAGACCATGAACTTCTCGGAGTTCTGGCACGCCTACGAGGACCTCGTGAAGAAGGCGCGCGCCGGCAAGCTCGGCGCCGACGACTACGCCGGCACCACGGTGTCCCTGACCAACCCCGGCGGCATCGGTACCGTCCACTCGGTCCCGCGCCTCTCCAAGGGCCAGGCCTGCATCATCGGGGCGGGCGCCCTCGAGTACCCGGCCGAGTTCCAGGGCTCCAGCGAGAAGACGCTCGCGAAGCACGCGATCAGCAAGACCATCACGCTGACCTCGACGTACGACCACCGCGTCATCCAGGGCGCGGGCAGCGGTGAGTTCCTGCGGATCATCCACCAGCTGCTGCTGGGTGAGCAGGGCTTCTACGACGAGATCTTCGAGTCGCTGCGCATCCCCTACGAGCCCGTGCGCTGGAGCGCCGACATCCAGGTCGACCCGGTGGACCAGATCAACAAGGTCGCCCGGATCCAGCAGCTCATCCACGCGTACCGCGTGCGCGGCCACCTGATGGCGGACACCAACCCGCTCGAGTACGTCCAGCGCAAGCACGCCGACCTCGACATCCGCACCCACGGCCTCACGCTGTGGGACCTCGACCGCGAATGGCCCACGGGCGGCTTCGGCGGACAGCCGATGCTCAAGTTCCGGGACATGCTCGGCGTCCTGCGCGACGCCTACTGCCGCACCACCGGCATCGAGTACATGCACCTGCAGGACCCCGCCGAGCGGCAGTGGTTCCAGGACGAGCTGGAGCACCCCTACTCCAAGCCGAGCCGCGAGGAGCAGCTGCGCATCCTGCACAAGCTGAACTCCGCCGAGGCCTTCGAGACGTTCCTGCAGACGAAGTTCGTCGGCCAGAAGCGCTTCTCCCTCGAGGGCGGCGAATCCCTGATCCCGCTGCTCGACGCCGTGCTCTCCGGTGCGGCCGACGACGGCCTCGACGAGGTCGCCATCGGCATGGCGCACCGCGGCCGCCTGAACGTGCTCACCAACATCGCCGGCAAGACGTACGCCCAGGTCTTCCGCGAATTCGAGGGCACGCAGGACCCGCGCTCCGTGCAGGGCTCGGGCGACGTGAAGTACCACCTCGGCACCGAGGGGACGTTCACCTCCGACGCCGGCAACGAGACCAAGGTCTACCTCGCCGCGAACCCGTCACACCTCGAGGCCGTCGACCCCGTGCTCGAGGGCATCGTCCGGGCGAAGCAGGACCTCCTCGACCAGCACGACAGCTTCCCCGTGCTGCCGATCCTCATCCACGGTGATGCGGCCTTCGCGGGCCAGGGCGTCGTGGCGGAGACCCTCAACCTGTCGCAGCTCCGTGGCTACCGCACCGGCGGCACCATCCACGTGATCGTGAACAACCAGGTCGGCTTCACCACGAGCCCGACGTCGTCGCGTTCCTCGGTGTACTCCACGGATGTCGCGAAGATGGTCCAGGCTCCCGTGTTCCACGTGAACGGCGACGATCCGGAGGCCGTGGTCCGCGTGGCCCAGCTGGCCTACCAGTTCCGCCAGCGGTTCAACAAGGACGTCGTCATCGACATGGTCTGCTACCGCCGTCGGGGCCACAACGAGGGCGATGACCCCTCGATGACGCAGCCCATGATGTACAACCTGATCGAGGCGAAGCGCTCGGTCCGCAAGCTGTACACCGAGGCCCTGATCGGCCGCGGCGACATCACGCAGGAAGAGGCGGAGCAGGCCCTGCGCGACTACCAGGAGCGCCTCGAGCGCGTCTTCGCCGAGACCCACGCGGCCCAGACGTCGCCGATCCCGGTCGTCACCAAGGACCCGAAGGCGGTCTCGAACCTCGAGCGGCCCTACGCGCAGCAGTCCTCGGACGGCGGCGAGTCCGCCGCGCAGCCGACGGCGATCAGCGCAGAGACGCTGGCGCACATCGGCGCGGCGCACATCGCGATCCCCGAGGGCTTCACGGTCCACCCGAAGCTCAAGGCACTGCTCGAGAAGCGTGAGCAAATGTCCCGTGAGGGCGGCATCGACTGGGGCTTCGGCGAGGTTGCGGCCTTCGGGTCGCTGCTCATGGAGGGCGTGCCCGTGCGGCTCGCCGGCCAGGACTCGCGCCGTGGCACCTTCGTGCAGCGGCACGCGGTGTTCCACGACCGGGCGACCGGCCACGAATGGCTGCCCCTGGACGACCTCAGCAAGGACCAGGCCAAGTTCTGGGTCTACGACTCCTCGCTGAGCGAGTACGCGGCCATGGGCTTCGAGTACGGCTACTCCGTGGAGCGGCCTGACGCGCTCGTGATCTGGGAGGCGCAGTTCGGCGACTTCGTCAACGGCGCGCAGACCATCATCGACGAGTTCATCAGCTCCGCCGAGCAGAAGTGGGGACAGCGTTCCTCGCTCGTCCTGATGCTGCCCCACGGCTACGAGGGCCAGGGCCCCGACCACTCCTCTGCACGCATCGAGCGCTTCCTGCAGATGTGTGCCGAGGAGAACATGGTGGTCGCGAACCCGAGCAGTGCCGCCTCGCACTTCCACCTGCTGCGTCAGCACGCCTACCGCCGCCCGCGGAAGCCGCTCGTGATCTTCACCCCCAAGCAGCTGCTGCGCCTGAAGGCAGCGGCAAGTCCGGTGGAGGAGTTCACGCAGGGCACCTTCCAGCCCGTCATCCCCGACACGCTCGGGACGCCGGGGAACGACGTCGAACGCGTCATCCTGGTGTCCGGACGGCTCTACTACGACCTGCTGTCCTCCCGGCAGAAGCTCGACGACGGCAAGACGGCCATCGTCCGCGTGGAGCAGCTGTACCCGCTCCCGCTGGACGAGATCAAGGCCGCCCTTGCCACCTACCCCAACGCGGAGATCGTGTGGGCGCAGGACGAGCCAGCGAACCAGGGACCGTGGCCCTTCATCGGGCTCAACCTCCCCCAGGAGCTCGACCGGCGCGTGCGCCTGGCCTCGCGTCCGGCGTCCGCGTCGACCGCCACGGGATCGGCGAAGAGCCACGCGGTGGAGCAGGAACTCCTCATCAAGAGGGCGTTCGGCCGGCAACAGTAGGCCATCAGTATGATGTTGGGTGGGGCTTCAGGCCCCACCCGATGTCTTTAAGGGCGTGCGCGGGTTCTCCGGCAGCCCGGCACCATCCGACGACCAGTACACCGAGGGACCAGTGGAACAACGCAGAATCCGGCTAGCAGCAGTGGGCGACGAACTCCTCGCGGGGCTCGGTGATCCGCGGGCACTGGGCTGGATCGGACGCGTGATGGCCCGGACCCGGCCGGACAACGCCTTCGTCGAGGCCTACAGCCTCGCGGCTCCCGGCGAGGGGACGGAGTCCCTGGCGAACCGCTGGCTGCAGGAGGCCGGACGCCGCTTCGGCGACGGGTTCGAGAACCGCCTCGTCATCGGCCTCTCGGACCGCGACCTCGACCTCGAGCTGTCGACCGCGAGGAGCAGGCTCAACCTCGCCAACATCCTCGACGGCGCGGCACAGATGAGCATCAAGGTCCTCGTCGTCGGTCCCCCGCCGGGCCTCGATGCCGAACGCAACCGCCGCCTCGCCGACCTGTCCGCGGCGTTCGGCGACGTGACCACGCGCCGCAAGCACGTCTTCGTCGACACGTTCACACCCCTGCTGGCGCACGAGCAGTGGCGCCACGATCTCGCCGCGAACGGCGGGACGCCGGGCCAGGCCGGGTACGGCCTCATCGCCTGGCTCGTCCTGCACCGCGGCTGGTTCCAGTGGCTCGACGTGCCCGCTCCTGAGTAGCGGCACGCTGCAGGAAGCCCCCGGGATTCGCATCCCGGGGGCTTTCTCGTGCTCGGGTGCCCCATGTTTCCCTCCGGTAACGGTTGGGTTATCACTGGCTCACTGAGTGTCCGAAGGCAACGATCTGCCGCTATGCTGTCCGAGTGTGATTGCCGTCACTGCCGCAATCCGCCGCGGAGGACCTTCCTGCGTTCCTCGCGCCAAGCACAGTAAGGACTATCGAATGCGTAATAAGCGCACTATGACGCTCGCCGCACTGTCCATCGGAACGCTCATGCTGAGCGCCTGCGGATCGGCGGGCGGTACGGCCGAGACACCGGCATCCCAGGGTGCGACGGAGAACATCGCCCCGACGATCAATATCGCGATCAGCCAGGCGCCCACCGGCTACAACGGCAACACCGCCAGCACCAATGCGGTCTACAACACCTACGTGGACAACCTGACCTCGAGCGGTTTCGCTGCCTTCGCCGCCAACGGCAACCTGGAGCCCAACGAGGAGTTCGGCACCTACGAGAAGACCAGCGACGACCCGCTGACGATCAAGTACACCATCAACGAGGATGCTGTCTGGTCCGACGGCACGCCGATCGACTACGACGACGTCCTGCTGAGCTGGGCGGCCCTGTCCGGCACGCACCCGAGCGGTGAGAAGGATCCCGAGACGGGCGCCGAGGCCGATCTCTTCCAGGCGGCCTCGACCAACGGGTTCGCCTCCATGGAGAAGATCGAGGGTGAGCCCGGCGCCAAGGAGTTCGAGGCCGTCTTCACCGAGCCCTACGCCGACTGGGAAGCCCTGTTCACCACCGGCGTCTTCATGCCTGCCCACATCGCTGCCGAGCAGGCCGGGATGTCCGCCGAGGGCGACGGCGCCGAACTCGTCGAAGCCATCCAGAACGACGACAGTGCGGCCCTTGGTCCGGTCGCCGAGTTCTGGAACAGCGGCTGGAACTACGAGGCCGACCTGCCGACCCTTCCCGACACGGCGATCCTCCCCTCCTCCGGCCCGTACAAGCTGGACAACGCCACCGACGGCACCCTGACGCTCGTCAAGAACGACAAGTACTGGGGCGAGGAGCGTGCCGGCAAGACGGACTCGATCGTCTTCAAGACCATCGTCGACGAGGAAGCAGTCCAGGCACTGCAGAACGGCGACGTCGACGTCATCGAGCCGTCCAGCCCGACCGTCGACACGAAGGCGGCCCTCGAGCAGATCGGCGAGACCGTCACGGTGGACACCGGGCAGTCGCTGACCTTCTCGCATGTGGACCTCGACCAGCGTCCCGGTGCCGTCTTCGAGGACCTCAAGGTGCGCCAGGCCTTCGGGAAGTGCGTGCCGAGGGCCGACATGGTCGACAAGTTCGTGACCCCCATCGATCCCGAGGGTTCGGTCATGAACCTGCACGAGTACCAGCCGGCGCAGTCCGACTACGAGACGGTCCTCGAGGGCGCACCCGCCGCAGAGGGCGACGGGACCGCCGACATCGAGGGTGCCAAGGCGCTCCTCGCCGAGGCCGGCAAGACCGAGCCCGTCAAGGTCAGCCTGATGTTCGCCTCCACGAGCCAGTTGCGCGCCGACATGGTCGCCCTGATCAAGGACTCCTGCGACAAGGCGGGCTTCGAGATCGTCCCGCAGCCCGAGGCCGAGTGGAGCGCCAAGCTCTCGCAGCCCGGTGCCTGGGACGCTGTCGTCTTCGGCTGGGCAGGCTCCGGCCTCGTAGCCTCGGGCCAGTCCATCTACATCACCGGCGGTGAGCAGAACTTCGGTGGCTACAGCGACCCCGAGGTGGACCGCCTCTGGGACGAGATCGTCACGAGCACCGACTCCGAGGCGGTCGTCCCGCTGAAGACCGACCTCGAGCAGCGCCTCGCCGAGACGCAGTACAACGTGGTCCTCTACGCCAACCCGAACATCGCGGGCTACTCCTCGAAGCTCGAGGGCGTGGAACTCAACCCGACGCAGACCGGCATCACCTGGAATGCCTACAGCTGGACGAAGCAGGCCTGATTGCATCATCCGGAGAACGCATGAGGACGGGCAGGCCCTCGGGCCTGCCCGTCCCTGTGCCCGGCCGCGCCACCGCCTGCACCGTTTCCTAGGAGCCCCCACGTGTTCTACTTCATCGTCAAGCGAACCATCATCTCGTTCTTCATCATGCTCGCGGCGACCACGCTGATGTACTTCCTCACCATCTCGTCGGGCGATCCCTTCGAGGATCTCGGCGAGACCAGCGGCCCCGAGAAGGCCGCCACCATCGCGGCACGTACTGCGGCGATGAACCTGGACGTCCCGCCCATCCCCCGGTACTTCCTGTGGCTGCAGGACATCGGCCACTGCATCGTCCCCGGCGGCGTGAGCTGCACGCTCGGCCAGGACCGCACGGGCGCCGCTGTCCTCCCCCAGCTCGAGAACGCCATGGGTTCGACGCTGCGGCTCGTCATCGTCGCGACCGTGCTCGCCCTCGTCCTCGGCGTCATCGTCGGCATCGTCACCGCCATCCGGCAGTACAGCACCTTCGACTACTCCGTCACCTTCCTCTCCTTCCTGCTGTTCTCGCTGCCCCTGTTCTGGCTCTCGACGCTGCTCAAGCAGTACCTGGCGATCGACCTCAACACCTGGCTGGCGAATCCGCAGTTCCCCTATCTGACGATCGCCCTCATCGGGGTGGTCTCCGGCGTCGTCTGGGCCGTCGTCGTGGGTGGTGACCGCAGGCGCCGGGCGACCGTCTTCGGCGTCGCCGCGGTCGTCACCGCACTCGCCCTCTACCTCCTGCTCGTCACCGGATGGTTCGTCACGCCGGGCCTCGGCGTCGTCGGGATGCTCGTGTCGGCAGCAGGGATCGCCGTGCTCTGGACCGCCCTGCTGGCGGGCTTCCGCCGCCGCCGCGTACTGAACGCGGCCCTTGCGGCCGCAGGGGTGGCCTTCGCCGGCTACCTCCTCTCGATCCCCCTGCTCGACGATCCGAACTGGCTCCTGGTGCTCGCGCTCGTGGTGGGCACAGCCGTCGTCGCGTACGTCGTCGCCGGCGTCGTGGGCGGTCCGTTCCGGGCCCAGGCGGCGAAGATCGGTGCCGTGATCGCCGTGTCCGTGGGCCTGCTGATCGTGCTCGACCGCCTCCTCCAGGCCTACCCGACGCTCTCCGCGAAGGCGGGCGGACGGCCCATCCCGACCACCGGCTCCCAGTCGGCCAACCTCGCCGGGACCTTCTGGGAGATCAACCTGGACTACGCGCTGCACCTCATCCTGCCGACCATCGCCCTGACCCTGATCTCGTTCGCCACCTACACGCGGTACACCAGGGCGAGCCAGCTCGACGTGATGAACCAGGACTACATCCGCACCGCCCGGGCCAAGGGCCTCAGTGAACGGACCGTCCTCGTGAAGCACGCCTTCCGCAATGCGATGATCCCGATCACCACGCTGATGGCCTTCGACTTCGCCGGCGTCCTCGGCGGCGCCGTCATCACCGAGCAGGTCTTCGGCTGGAACGGCATGGGCAACATGTTCGTCGAGGGCATCGACAACGTCGACCCGGGCCCCGTCATGGCCTTCTTCCTGGTCGTCGGAACGGCTGCCGTGCTGTTCAACATGCTCGCCGACATCGCCTACGCGTTCCTCGACCCGCGCATCACCCTGAGCTAGGACACACCCATGAGCACTGACGACAAGATGCGGGACGACTCCCGCACGTCCCTGGAGCTGTCCGAGATGACGCTCCAGAGCCAGGACAACGACATCGCGACCGCCGCCCCCACGCGGGAGCAGACGGACCGCATCCGCACCACCGAGGCCAAGAGCCAGGGGCGCCTGATCCGTGAGCGGTTCTTCCGCCACAAGGGTGCCCTCGCGGGCATCGCCCTGCTGGTGCTGATCTTCCTCCTCGCCTTCAGCTCGATCGGTTTCGCAGGGATCCCCGGCTGGTGGAACAAGGACTACGACGTCCTCGCCGCGCGCTTCAACGAGGGACGCCCCACGCTGACGCTCTGGCCCTTCAGCCTGGGCGAGCACCCGTTCGGCCAGGACGTCCTCGGCCGCGACTACTTCGCGCTCACCATGCGCGGCATCCAGACCTCCCTGATCATCGCGTTCATCGTCGGGCTGGTGGCCATGGTCATCGGCACGACGGTGGGGGCGGTCTCGGGGTACTTCCGCGGCTGGACCGAAGCGTTCCTCATGCGCATCACCGACGTCGTCATCACCATCCCGACGGTCGTCATCGCCGCGGCGGTCGCCGGCATCGTGGCGAAGCACGGCATCATCCCCTTCGCGATCTTCCTCGGCCTCGTCACGTGGACCGGCCTCGCGCGGCTCGTGCGCGGCGAGTTCCTGTCGCTGCGCGAGAAGGAGTTCGTCGAGTCGGCGAAGTCCGTCGGTGCGAGTTCGGCCCGCATCATCTTCCGGCACATCCTGCCCAACACGGTCGGAGTCATCATCGTGTCCACGACGCTCGCGATCTCCGGCGCCATCCTCCTCGAGACGGGCCTGAGCTTCCTGGGCCTCGGCGTCACGGCGCCGGACACCTCGCTCGGCAAGGCCATCAACGACAACCGCTCGGCCCTCACGGTGCGCCCGTGGCTGTTCCTCTGGCCCGGAGCGTTCATCATCGGCATCGCCCTGGCCGTCAACTTCATCGGTGACGGCCTGCGCGACGCGTTCGACCCCAAGCAGACAAGGGTGAAGCAATGAGTTCCAGTTCCGTCATTATCACGGACGAGCAGACTCCGCTCGCCAGCGGCCCCATCCTCGCGGTCCGCGGCCTCGGCGTCGAGTTCAACGTCGACAACGAATGGGTCATGGCGGCGGAGGACGTCTCCTACGAGATCCACCCCGGCGAGATCCTGGCGATCGTCGGCGAATCCGGATCCGGCAAGAGCATGTCCTCCATGGCCCTGCTCGGCCTGCTCCCCCGCAACGGTCGCTCGACCGGCAGCGCGAAGATGCTCGGCCGCGAACTGATCGGTGCGCCGCAGGGCACCCTCCGGCGGGTCCGCGGCAACGAGATCGCGATGATCTTCCAGGAACCCATGACGGCGCTGAATCCCGTGCTGACGGTGGGTGAACAGATCCGGGAGGCCGTCGAACAGCACACGGAGCTGTCACCGGCCCAGGCGAAGAAGCGCGCCATCGAGCTGCTCCGCATGGTCGAGATCCCCGAGCCGGAGCGCCGCTACGACAACTTTCCCCACCAGTTCTCGGGCGGCCAGCGCCAGCGCGCGATGATCGCCATCGCCCTGGCGAACGATCCGATGCTCCTCATCGCCGACGAACCCACGACGGCGCTCGACGTCACGGTGCAGGCGGAGGTGCTCGACCTCCTGCGCAAGCTCAACAAGAGGCTCAACAGCGCCGTGCTGCTCATCACCCACGACATGGGAGTGGTCGCCGACCTCGCGGACCACGTCGTCGTCATGGAGCGCGGGCGGATCGTCGAGGCGGCACCGACGGCGCAGCTGTTCGCCGCCCCGGCCGAGGCCTACACGAAGCAGCTCCTCGGAGCGGTTCCCCACCTCGGGTCGAAGGTGGGCGGCGTCCTCTCCGACGTCGAGGTGGTGGACGGGCGCCTGAGCATCCACGAGGGGTACGCGGAGGCGGCCGTGCGCGCGCAGGAGACGCACAGGGCATCGGGCGTGGTGCCGGCGCTCGAGCTCCGGGACGTGGACATCGAGTACCCGGGCCGGTTCCGCCAGCCACCCTTCAAGGCGGTCTCCGGCGTCTCGCTCACCATCCAACCGGGCGAGGTCCTGGGCCTGGTCGGTGAGTCCGGCTCGGGCAAGTCGACGATCGCGCGTGCCGTGACCGGGCTCATCCGGACCTCGGGGGGCAGGGTCAGCATCGGCGGCACGGACATCACGGACCTCAGCGCCCGCCAGCTCCTGCCGCTGCGCAAGAAGTTCGCGATCGTGTTCCAGGACCCTGCGGCGTCGCTGAACCCTCGACTGTCCATCGGCGACAGCATCGGCGAGCCCCTGCTCCTCCACGAGAAGCCGGGCCGCGCCGAGCTGGACCGGCGGGTGGCGTCCCTGCTCGACGACGTGCAGCTGCCGGTCGCGTTCCGCAACCGGTACCCCCATGAGCTCTCGGGCGGGCAGCGCCAGCGTGTCGGCATAGCCCGGGCGCTGTCCCTCCGTCCGGACCTGCTCGTGGCCGACGAACCGACGTCTGCCCTGGACGTCTCCGTGCAGGCGCGGGTCCTGGACCTGCTGCAGGAGCTGCAGCGCGAGCGCGGCTTCGCGTGCCTGTTCGTGAGCCACGACCTCGCCGTCGTCGAACTGCTCGCAAGCCATATCGCAGTGCTGAACAAGGGCACGCTGGTGGAGCAGGGCAGCACGGAGCAGATCCTGAAGTACCCGCGCGATCCCTACACGCGGCGCCTGCTCGCGGCAGCCCCGGTGCCGGATCCGGCCGAGCAGTCGCTCCGCCGGGAGCAGCGCTCGGCCATCCTCGCGGCAGGCGCCGAGTAGCGGCCGAGCGGGTACACGGCAGGCAGGGCAGACACCGCAGACACGGAAGGGAACCCTCCGCGGAGGGTTCCCTTCGGTGTCTGCGGCGTGCGACGGGTTCGCGTCAGTGGCGGAAGACGACCTTGCCGAACACGTCGCCGTCGAGCATGCGCTGGAAGCCCTTGGCCGCGTCGTCGAGGGGCAGGACGGTGTCGATGACGGGGCGCACCCCCGTGGCCACGAGGAAGCGGGTCAGCCGGACGAGCTCCTCCCGCGTCCCCATGGTGGAACCCAGCACGCGCAGCTGGAGGAAGAACACCCGGTTCAGGTCCGCCGACGGAGCCGGCCCGCTCGTCGCTCCGCACGTCACCACGGTCCCGCCGGGCACGAGCGACTTGAGCGAGTGGGCCCACGTGGCCTCCCCCACCGAATCGAAGACCACGTCGACGCGTTCCGGCAGCCGCGCCCCTGCGTCGAACACCTGCTCGGCGCCGAGGTCGAGCGCCCGGTGCCGCTTCGCCTCGCTGCGGCTCGTCGCCCAGACCCGGAACCCTGCCGCGGAGGCGAGGGCGATCAGCGCGGAGGCGACACCGCCGCCCGCTCCCTGCACGAGCACCGTGGACCCGGGCGCTGCCGGCGACACCGTGAACAGCATGCGGTACGCGGTGAGCCACGCGGTGGGAAGGCATGCCGCTTCCTCGAAGGACAGCGCGGCGGGCTTGGGCACCAGGTTCCGCTCGGGTACCCACACGTAGTCGGCCATGGTGCCGGGGTGGCGCTCGGACAGGAGGGAGCGCTTCGGGTCGAGCGTCTCGTCACCGCGCCAGTCGGGCGAGGACACGACGCCGTGCACGATCACCTCGTTGCCGTCGTCGTCGATCCCGGCGGCGTCGCAGCCGAGCACCATGGGCAGGCGGTCCTCCGGCAGGCCCACACCCTTCAGCGACCAGAGGTCGTGGTGGTTGAGGCAGGACGCGACCACCCTCACCCGCGTGAAACCCGCAGGGGCGTCGGGTACCTCGAGGTTACCGATGGTGAGTCCGGCGAGCGGATCGTCTCCTGACTGGGTTGCTGCATAGGCGGCGCGCATACATAAGCTCCTTCGGTCACGGATGTCCACCTATCCTAGGGGGCAGCCCGAGAGGCTCCGGGCGCCGCCCCCGCCCCGTGCCTGCCGCTGTTTAGGTGACGCCCGTTGCAGTATGGGAGACTTGGGTGCAGTTCTGTACGACTACAGTGCCTGAAGAAAAAAGGAGGCAGCCATGAGCAAGCGAGCACGCAAGCGTCGCGACCGGAAGCGTGGAGGCGCAAACCACGGTAAGCGCCCCAACACCTGAGTCCAGGCGTTATCCGCTGCATCAGCAGCACAAGAAAGAACCTCCGGGCCGTCACGGCACCGGAGGTTCTTTTGTCTCTGCAGTCAGACAGCGCATTCAGGCAGCCAGGAGTGGGTCAGTGATCGACGGTCCTGAGGTGGCTGATGCGGTCGAGGATGCTCGTCTTCAGGGTCGACGGCGCGACCTCGGTGCAGGACCGCTTCACGACCGACCGGATCACGCACTCGAGGTCATGTTCCTCGGCACACTCCGGGCAGCCCTCCAAGTGGTCCTTGATCTCCACGAGGTCCTGATGGGACAGCGCGCCGTCCAGGTACTCGTACAGCCGTTCGATCCTCGAGTCGGCGCAATCGCCCATGCTCTCGCAATCGCTCATTTCTCCATCTCCTGTTCCTTGCCCGCTGCACCCGTCGCGACCCGGGTCCTGGTACCAGCACCTGCGCCGGTACCGAGGCCCCGCTCGTGCGCGTACTCGGAGAGGAGTTCGCGCAGCAGTTTGCGGCCGCGGTGCAGCCGGGACATGACGGTCCCGATGGGCGTGTTCATGATTTCCGATATTTCCTTGTACGCGAAGCCTTCGACGTCCGAGAAGTACACCGCGAGCCGGAATTCCTCCGGAATGGCCTGCAGGGCGCTCTTGACGTCGGAATCCGGCAGGTGGTCCAGCGCCTCGGCCTCGGCCGAGCGGAGACCGGTGGACGTGTGTTCGGCGGCCTTCGCCAGCTGCCAGTCCTCGATGGTGTCCGAGTGCGACTGCAGGGGCTCGCGCTGCCGCTTGCGGTACAGGTTGATGTAGGTGTTCGTGAGGATGCGGTAAAGCCACGCCTTCAGGTTGGTCCCCGGCTTGTACTGGTGGAAGGCCGAGAACGCCTTGGTGTAGGCCTCCTGCACCAGGTCCTCCGCATCACTGGGATTCCGGGCCATGCGCATGGCGGCCGAGTAGAGCTGGTCGACGTACTGCATGGCGTCGCGCTCGAAGCGTGCCTTGCGGTCGGCTTCCGACTCCGTAGACACGTCCAACTGGTCGTCTTCGGCCTGGCTGCTACCTGCGGGGGCTGTTGTATTCATCGTCCCAAAGTCTACGCGTCCGCGCGCTCCCACGGCCGGGCGAACATCCCGCCGGACCGACGTCGAGAGCTGGAAATCCGGTCTTTCGACCGGGGCCATCCGTACACCCGTCATGCGCACCCATCTCCCGTTCCGGTTTCCTCCACGCCTCTTCCAACCGGCCTGACGGCGCCCTTATTCCTGCCACCCTCCGCCGCCTTCCTCCCGCCTTCCTCCCGCCTTCCTCCCGCCTTCCTCCCGCCTTCCTCCCGCCTTCCTCCTTGGTAATCCCTCGTGCGCCGTCCGTTGCCGCCGCCCTCCCCGCAACCCGGAGCATCCAGCCCGACCGCGGGATCGCACCGTATCCGGAGGCATGCAAAACTAGTCCCAGCGTGCTCCGCAGAACAAAACCCGATGCCCGGCGAATCGCGCCGGCAACCAGGAGGCAGTTGTGACCCTTGTCCGCGTATTAGCCCGACCCTTGATCGCCAGCGGTTTCGTGTTCTCCGGTATCGACCGGCTCCGCACGGCGGGTACCACGGCCCCGCAGCTCAAGCCCGTCCTCGCGGGCATCACGAGGGTCGTCCCCTCGGCCGCCGCGGTCACCGGCAACGAGAAGCTCGTGGGCCAGGTGCTCGGCGGCACCCAGGTCGCGGCATCGCTCCTGCTCGCCATCGGTCGGTTCTCCCGGGTCGCGGCCCTCCTCCTGACGGTGACGGCGACGGTGAACACCCTGGTCGACTACCGCTCGGCGGACGCCTCGACGCCCGAGGGCAAGAAGGCACGCCGCTCGCAGCTGCTCAAGAACCTCTCGCTGATCGGCGCCGTCCTGCTGGCCGCCGTCGACACGAACGGCCGCCCGGGGATCGCCTGGCGCGCGGAGCACCTCGCCGTGGGTGCCCGGAAGAACGCCCTGGGCCTGGGCAAGGACGCGCGCAAGCAGCTGCAGAAGGCCGACAAGGTCGTGCGCAAGACCGCTGCCGACGTCGTCGGTTCATAAGCTCGATGACAGCGACTCCAGGCGGGGTGTCCGACCAGACCATGTGGCGGGCGCCCCGCCTGAGCCGTCCCGTGGATGCCGACCTCTCGGTCCCCGGCTCGAAATCCCTGACCAACCGCTACCTCGTGCTCGCCGCCCTCGCGGACGGGTCGTGCCTCATCCGGCGGCCCCTGCACTCCCGTGACTCCGCCCTGATGGTCGCCGCCCTGCGCGCCCTCGGCGCGGTCGTCGACGAGGTGCCCGGTGACGGCGACTTCGGCCCGGACCTGCGCGTCACTCCCCTGCCGGCCGGAGGCGGCGACACGCGTCCGCGGGCGGTCGACTGCGGCCTCGCCGGCACGGTGATGCGCTTCGTGCCGCCCCTCGCAGGCCTCGTCGCCGGCACCACCACCTTCGACGGCGATCCGCACGCGCGCCGACGCCCCATGGGAAGCATCATCGCCGCGCTCCGCGGACTCGGGGTCCCCGTCGACGACGGCGGGTCCGGCTCGCTCCCGTTCGCCGTCCGGGGCGAGGGGGACGTCCGCGGGGGCCACCTCGTCATCGACGCCTCGGCGTCCTCGCAGTTCGTGTCGGCGCTGCTCCTGGTGGGCGCCCGCTTCACCGAGGGACTGCACCTCGAACACGTCGGTAAGCCGGTGCCGAGCCTCGACCACGTCCGCATGACCGTGGAGACGCTGCGCTCCCTCGGGGTGGCGGTCGACGATTCCGTCCCGAACCACTGGCGCGTCTCCCCGGGCCCGATCGCGGCCTTCGACGTCGCCGTCGAACCCGACCTCTCCAACGCCGGGCCCTTCCTCGCCGCGGCGGTCGTCACCGGCGGTACCGTCCGCGTGCGGAACTGGCCCGAGGACACCACGCAGGTGGGCGACGAGTGGCGGCGCATCCTCCCCCTCATGGGTGCGACCGCGGTGCTCGACGGCGACGTGCTCACGGTGACCGGTGGGGCCTCGATCACCGGGGGAACCTTCGCCGACACCTCCGAACTCGCCCCCACGGTCGCGGCGCTCTGCGCGCTGGCGGAGACGCCGTCGGTGCTCTCCGGCATCGCCCACCTCCGCGGGCACGAGACGGACCGCCTCGCGGCACTCGTCGCGGAGATCAACCGCCTCGGCGGCGACGCCGAGGAAACGGCCGACGGCCTGGTGATCCGGCCCGCAGCCCTCCACGGAGGAGTGTTCCGCACCTACGACGACCACCGCATGGCGACCGCCGGCGCCATCATCGGCCTGGCCGTCGACGGCGTCGAGGTGGAGAACATCGGCACCACGGCCAAGACGATGCCGGAATTCCCGGAGCTCTGGGCGGCGGTCACCGGAACCGCCGGGACGAACGGTTCCGGGGACGCCGGCGCACGAGGACCAGCGGCGGCACGCGCATGAGCGAGGCCGGCAACCGCCGCGGCTCACGGTCCTGGGACGAGTCCGACGTCCGGATCCGCCCCAACAAGAAGGGGTCCCGCCCGCGCACCAAGAACCGTCCCGCCTACGAGGACGCCGTGCTGGGCCGTGTGGTGACCGTGGACCGCGGACGCTACACCACGGTGGTCGACGAGGACACCCCGGACGAGCGCATCGTCATCGCCGCGCGTGCGCGGGAACTGCGCCGCAGCGCCGTCGTCGCCGGTGACATCGTCTCCCTCGTCGGAGACCTCTCCGGAGGACCCGACTCCCTCGCACGCCTCGTGCGCATCGAGGACCGCCGGACGGTCCTCCGCCGCAGCGCGGACGACACGGACCCGGTGGAACGCGTGGTGGTCGCGAATGCGGACCAGCTCGTGATCGTCGTCGCGGCGGCGAACCCGGAACCGAGGACCGGCTTCATCGACCGGGCGCTCGTCGCCGCCTACGACGCGGGCATCGAACCGCTGCTGTGCATCACGAAGGCCGATCTCCGCGACCCCGCTGCCCTGCTCGCCAACTACGAGCACCTCGACCTCCGCGTCATCATCAGCCGGACCGACGAGAGCGTCGGGATCGAGGCCACGTCCGACGACGGCGAGTCCGCCCGGCTCTCGCACGGGGCGGTCGACGCCCTGCGCGACGAGCTCGACGGACAGGTGAGCGTGCTGCTCGGCCACTCCGGTGTCGGCAAGTCGACCATGGTCAATGCCCTCACCGGCTCCTCCCGGGCGACGGGCGGCGTGAACGCGGTGACGGGCCGCGGACGCCACACGTCCTCGTCGGCCCTCGCGCTCAAGGCCGCCGACGCCGCGCCCGGTACGTGGATCATCGACACCCCGGGCATCCGGTCCTTCGGGCTGGCGCACGTGGACGCCGACCGGATCCTGAAGGCGTTCCCCGACCTCGAGCCGGGGACGGAGCGCTGCGAACGCGGGTGCCGGCACGACGACAACGCCGTCGATTGCGGACTGGACAGCTACGTGGACGAGGGGCTCGCCGGGGAGTCGGGCCCTGTGAGGCTCGCCAGCCTGCGCCGGCTGCTCACTGCCGGGACCGCCGACCCGCGGGGCAGTGCCCACGACGCCAAGGAGCTCGGCCAGCAGTGAGTGGTCGGAGGCGACCGGAAAGACTGTTAGGCTGAAAGCTGTTGTTGTTTGCGCATTAAATTTCAAGCCTTGACCCTCCACCTGGAGTTCGACAGCTTTTGACGATAAGCGAGTAACGAACACCACGATGAGCCCCGAACGTCGGGACGCTCTCCCAGGTAAGGAAATACGACATGGCTACTGGCACAGTGAAATGGTTCAACGCCGAAAAGGGCTTCGGCTTCATCGCTCCCGAGGACGGCGGCGCTGACGTGTTCGCCCACTTCTCCGCGATCAACTCGAACGGCTACCGTTCCCTCGAAGAGAACCAGAAGGTCAACTTCGAGACCACCCAGGGCCCCAAGGGACCCCAGGCCGAGAACATCACCGTTCTCTGATTCTCCCCCGGCTGCTCCTGTAGCCCGGATCCGAAAGCCACCACGCGGCGCAAGCCCGCGGTGGCTTTCTGCTGTCCGGGTCCACCCGCGCACCCCGCGCCGCCGGGCGGGATGTGCCTGCAGAGACGATAGGTTGAACGGTATGAGTTTCACGCAGGGCTACAACGACGACCTCCGCCTCGCCCACATCATGGCCGACTCGGTGGACGACCAGACGATGGCGCGCTTCAAGGCGCTCGACCTCCGGGTCGAGACCAAGCCGGACCTCACTCCCGTGACCGACGCCGACAAGAGCGCCGAGGAAGCGATCCGCGGACAGCTCTCCCGGGCCCGGCCGCGCGACGCGGTGCTCGGCGAGGAGTTCGGCAGTTCGGGCTCCGGGTCGCGCCGCTGGGTCATCGATCCCATCGACGGCACCAAGAACTTCGTCCGGGGCGTGCCGGTCTGGGCCACCCTGATCTCCCTGATCGACGACGGGAAGCCCGTGGTCGGCGTCGTGAGCGCACCGGCGCTGGGCAAGCGGTGGTGGGCGGCGGACGGCACCGGCGCCTATACCGGCAAGTCCCTCGCGGCGGCGCAACGCCTGCGGGTGTCGAACGTCTCGCGGCTCGGGGATGCGTCCCTGTCCTACTCGAGCCTGTCCGGCTGGCGCCAGCGCGGATCCCTGGCCGAGTTCGTGAACCTGACCGACCGCGTCTGGCGCACCCGCGCCTACGGCGACTTCTGGTCCTACTGCCTGGTGGCGGAGGGCGCGGTGGACATCGCGTGCGAACCGGAGCTGAACCTGTACGACATGGCGGCCCTGGTGCCGATCGTGACCGAGGCAGGGGGCCGCTTCACCTCCCTCGACGGCGAGGACGGCCCCTTCGGCGGCAACGCCCTGGCGACCAACGGAACCCTGCACAGCGAGGTCCTGCGCACCCTCAACCCCGATGTGGATGACCTGCTCTAGCAGCACCGCCGGCTCCTGGAGCCCCTCGTGGTGAGAGGCGGGCCGAGGCTCGACGAGGAGCGGCGCCGAGAGATGGGCCGCGCCTACCTCTCGGGGGCAGGACGGTACGACCGCGTGCGTCCCGGGTATCCGGCACAGGTCGGCGACTGGATCGTCCCCGAGGGTGCCCGCCACGCCGCGGACATCGGCGCCGGCACGGGACTCTTCACCGGCCTGCTGGTGGAGCGCGGACTCGGGGTGACGGCGGTGGACCCGTCGGAGGACATGCTCGCCGTCCTCTCGACCCGGCTGCCGGAGGTCCCCGTCGTCCAGGGCACCGCGGAACACTCGCACCTGCCCGGCGGCTCGGTGGACCTGCTCACGCTCGCGCAGGCCTGGCACTGGTGCGACCACGCGGCGACGGTGCGGGAGGCCGCGCGCGTCCTGGTGCCCGGAGGCCGGATCGCCCTCGTCTGGAACCAGCTCGACGTCTCGCTCCCCTGGGTGCACCGGCTGTCCCGCATCATGCACGCCGGGGATGTCTTCTCCCCCGCGTACCGGCCGGACTTCGGACCGGCCTTCGCCCCTCCCGAGGACCTGCTCGTGCACTGGACCCAGGAACTGCGGGTGCCCGACGTCGTCGACCTCGCGCGGTCCCGCAGCTACTACCAGCGGGCCTCGCCGGCCCTGCAGCAGCGTGTGGAGTCGAACCTGCGGTGGTACCTCACCGACTACCTCGCCTTCGAACCCGATGCCCTCCTCCGCATCCCGTACTACACGCATGCCTGGCGCACCTCCCTGCTCCGCATCTAGTTTTCGGCATGCCTAAACGCTATTTTTAGGTATGCCTCAAATCGAGCTCCGTGGGCGGGCGGGCAGGACGGCCGCGTGGTGTCTCGCCGTGGCGTTCCTCGCCGGATGCGCGGCCACCGCGGCGCCGGGCGCCCCGACGGACGACCGGCCCCTGGTCCTCACGACCTTCTCGGTCCTCGCCGATCTCGCCGACACCGTCGGCGGAGGCCACGTCCGCGTTGAATCGATCACCAAGGTGGGCGCCGAGATCCACGGATACGAGCCGACGCCGTCCGATCTCGTGAGGGCGCAGGATGCGGACCTCATCCTCGACAACGGGCTGGGCCTCGAGCGCTGGTTCGAGCGCTTCCTGCAGTCGGTCGATGCCCCCCACGCCGTCCTGTCCGACGGCGTCGAGCCCGTGGACATCCGCTCCGGCGACTACGCGGGACTCGCCAACCCGCACGCCTGGATGTCCCCACGGGCAGCCCAGATCTACGTGGACAACACCGTCGAGGCGCTCTCCGGTCTCGCTCCTGACCATGCCGCCGACTTCGAGGCCAACGGCCTGCGCCTGAAGGACGACCTCGAGGATCTGCTGACGGGCTTCCGGGAGGAACTCGACGCGGCCGACACAGCCGCGCTCGTGACCTGCGAAGGAGCCTTCTCGTACCTGGCGCGGGACGCGGGCCTGCAGGAGGCGTTCATCTGGCCGGTCAACTCCGACACGGAGGGCACCCCGCGCCAGGTCCGGGACGTCATCGGCTTCGTGGAGGATCACCGGGTGCCGACCGTCTTCTGCGAATCCACGGTCAACCCCTCGGCGCAGGAACAGGTGGCCCTCGCCACGGGCGCGGAGCTCGGCGGCACGCTCTACGTCGACTCGCTCTCGGAAGCCGACGGCCCCGTGCCGACCTTCCTGGAACTCATCCGCTACGACCTCCGGACCATCGCGGAAGGACTCGCCCGATGACAGCCCTCGACCTCCCCGCAACCGTGCCCGTGCTCGGCGTCCGGAACCTCAGCGTGAGCTACAACGACGTCCACGCGCTCGACGACGTCACGATGAGCCTCGACGCCGGAAGGATCTGCGGCCTCATCGGCGTCAACGGCTCCGGCAAGTCGACGCTCTTCAAGGCGCTCATGGGTCTCCTGGTCCCCCGGGACGGCAGCGTCGAACTCTTCGGCATGTCCACCGCGAGCGCCCGGAAGCAGGGCCTCGTGGCCTACATGCCGCAGGCGGAGGAGGTCGACTGGACGTTCCCGGTGTCCGTGTCCGACGTCGTCGCCATGGGGCTCTACGGACGCCTGGGTGCCGCCCGCCGCCTGCGGGCGGCGGACCGGGTGGCCGTCGACGACGCCCTCGAACGGGTGGGCCTGACCGAACTGCGGAAACGCCAGATCGGCCAGCTGTCCGGTGGACAGCGCAAGCGGGTCTTCATCGCGCGCAGCATCGCGCAGGACGCGCGGCTGCTCCTCCTCGACGAGCCCTTCGCAGGAGTGGACCGGGCGAGCGAGCGCACGATGACGGCCCTCCTGAAGGCGCTGCGGGACGAGGGACGCTCGGTGCTGGTGTCCACCCACGACCTCGCCGGTGTGCCCGAGCTGTGCGACGAGGCCGTCCTCCTGCACCGGCGCGTTCTGGCCCAGGGCGATCCGTTCCAGGTGCTGACGCACGGCAACCTCGCACTCGCCTTCGGCCCGGTGCCGCCCGCACGCTCCACACCCTCCGTCGCCCCCGCGGGTCCGGCCGCAGCTCCCACTGCAGCTCCCGCCGTAACTCCCCCCGCGCCTTCCACCGCGCCTCCCGCCGCCCCGAACGGAAAGTCCTGACATGGATGTCCTCACCTTCCTGCTCGAACCGCTGCAGTACGGATTCCTCACCCGGGCCCTCGCCGTCACCGTCGCCGCAGCCGTGGTGGCGGCCGTACTCTCCTGCTGGCTCATCCTCATGGGCTGGTCGCTCATGGGCGATGCCGTGTCGCACGCCGTCCTGCCCGGAGTGGCCCTCGCGTACATCCTCGGCATCCCGTTCTCCATCGGCGCCTTCGTCTTCGGTGCCGGTGCTGTCGCGCTCATCGGGATCGTCCGGTCCACCACCAAGCTGAAGGCGGACACGGTGATCGGTGTGGTGTTCACCGCCCTGTTCGCCACCGGACTGGCCATCGTCTCGGCCACGCCCTCGCAGATCGACCTGATGCACATCCTGTTCGGCAACGTCCTCGGTGTCTCCACGGGCGAGGTCTGGCAGGTGCTCATCCTCGGCACGGGAACCCTCGCCGTCCTGCTGTTCAAGCGGCGCGACCTGACCCTGCTGGCCTTCGACCGCACGCACGCCCACGTGATCGGACTCAACACCAGGATGCTGTCGGCCCTGTTGCTCGGACTGCTCGCCCTCACCGTCGTGGTCGGGCTCCAGGCCGTCGGGATCATCCTCGTCGTGGCCATGCTCATCACGCCGGGGGCCACCGCGTTCCTCCTGTCCCGCAGTTTCGACCGGATGCTGGTGATCGCCGTCGTGCTCACCGTGGCCGCGTCGGTCGCCGGGATCTACGCGAGCTACTACCTCGACATCTCCACGGGCGCCGCCGTGGTGCTGTGCCAGGCGCTCGTCTTCACTGCCGTCTACCTCTTCGCCCGGCCCGACGGGGTGCTGTGGCAGGCCCGACGGCGGCGCGAAGCCTCGCGGACCGGGTCCGGGTCGGGGTCCCAGTCCGGGACCGGGCGTACCGCCGCCCGAGCCGCGGCCGATGTCCCGCCCACCCGACCCGCCGCCGATATGCCGCTCACCGGCACGCCTGCCGCCGGTACCCCTGCCGCCGGTATCCCTATTGCCGGTATCTCTATCGCCGGCGCCGGCGCCCCGGCAGCTCCCCCGCCCGCGTCCCGGGCGTCCGAAGCGGCACTGCCCGGTGACGCCTGATGGCGGCCCGCAGGGGTGCCGTGCTCAGCATCGAATCCACGAGCGTCCAGGACTACGTCAAGGCGATCTACGCCTTCACCGAGTGGCAGGGCGATGCCGTCACCGCGACGCACCTGGCGGCGCGGCTCTCGGTCGCCAACTCGTCCGTCACGGGGATGGTCGCCAAGCTCGTGGACCTCGGGCTGGCGCATCACCGCAAGTACGGGCCCATCAGCCTCACCCCGTCCGGGCAGGCCCTCGCCCTCGCCATGGTCCGCAGGCACCGGCTCATCGAGACGTTCCTCGTGACCGAGCTGGGCTACGGCTGGGACGAGGTGCACGACGAGGCAGAACTGCTCGAGCACACCGTCTCCGACGCCTTCATCGAGCGCCTGGACGCGAAGCTCGGCCACCCCCGCCGCGACCCGCACGGGGACCCGATCCCGGGTGCCGACGGCTCGGTCCGGTACCCGTCCGCGCATCGGCTCGACGGCCTGGACGACGGCCATGCGGGCCGGCTCGTGCGGGTGAGCGACGACGACCCGGACGTGCTGCGTTTCCTCGACCGGAACGGCATAGCGCTCGACGACGACCTGCTGGTGGCCCAGCGCGCCGCCGGGTCCCTCCTGGACCTGCGCCTCGGCGCCGACGCCTCCGCACCGCACCTCGCGGTGGACGCGGCCCTCGCCCGGTCCCTGTGGATCGAGAGCACCGCACCCCACGAGGGGTGCACGATCGGTGCCCACCGCTGACGCGCCCACGTACCGGCCGTGACCACTGCACCTGCTGAACGGACCGGACCCGCGGGACCCACTGCACCGGCGGGACCCGGGACCTGCGGCAGATCGCCCTCGCCGGGGTGCCCCTCCTAGACTGGTCGGAATGCCGTGCCCGATGCCCCTGATATCCCGGAAGGGAGTTCCCGATGACCACCCTCGGACTTGAGGAGGAGTACCTGCTCCTCGACCCCGTGTCAGGACTGCCCGCACACCGCGCCACCGAGGTTCAGGGGCTGCTCGAGTCCACGCCGGAGATCAGCCGCGACGAGATCCAGCGCGAGCTGCTGTCCTGCCAGATCGAGACGGCGACTCCCGTCTGCGAGACCCTGACCGAGGCGGAGGAGTCCCTGCTCAATTTCCGCCGGAAGTTCGCGGACGCTGCAGCGGGCGTCGGAACCATCGGCGCCGCGACCGGGACGGCGCCCTGGATCCGGCAGGCGTACCCGGAACTGACCGACAAGCAGCGTTACGAGGATCTTCGGGCCAGCGCGCCGGGTATCGTGGGCGACCAGTTCGTCAACGGCCTGCACGTGCACGTCGGCGTCCCCGACCAGGAGCGCGGTATCCAGGCCCTCAACCGCATCCGCCCCTGGATACCGCTGCTGACCGCGCTCAGCGTCAATTCGCCCTACTGGCTCGGCCGGGACAGCGGCTTCGACAGCTGGCGGGTGGTCCACTACCGCCGCTGGGCCGTCCAGGGCATAGCTCCCTACTTCGCCGATGCAGCCGACTACGAGCGGCGCATCACGCGGCTCGGCACCACCGGGGCCATCCTCGACCGCGGGGTCCTGACCTGGGTGGCGCGCCTCTCGGACCACTACCCCACGCTCGAGCTCCGGGCCTGCGACGTGCAGCTCGAGGCGCAGGACTCGGTGCTGCTGGGCGCCCTGACCCGGGCGCTGGTGGTCACGGCCCTCGGCGAGGCCGAGGCGGACACGCCGCCCGTCGTCCCCGACCCCGAACTGCTCGATGCCGCTCTGTGGCAGGCCGCGCGCGACGGGCTCGAACACCATCTCGTGGACTGTGCGACGGCGGAACGGGTTCCCGCCGGAGAACATCTCGCAGCCTTCCTCGAGCACATAGGCCCGGCTCTCGACGCCGAGGGCGACACCGCCTGGGTGAAGGCGGGCCTCGCGACGGTGGACGAACGCGGCACCGGCGCCACCCGCCAGCGCCAGGCGATGCGCGAGGGCGGCCTGGAGGCCCTGCTGTTCCTGTACGGGCGGACCCTCACCTTCGAACCGTAGGCCCGCCGGGCAGGCACGGGGCCGTCAGCGCTCCCGGGTGTCACGCCGCAGCAGGCCGACGATCAGGCACAGGAGTCCAAGGAGGAGGGGCACGAGGGTGAAGAGGGTGTGCGTCCCGCCCAGGTAGCTCATCACGAAGATGTAGACGAACGTCCCGCCGACCAGGATCCAGCCGAGCACGATCAGGGCCCGGCCCCGGTGGGGCGGAGGCAGCGGCGGGAGCCACGGGGGCGGCCGGTCGGTCCAGCTCATTGCCCAAGTGTAGTGGCCGCTCCCGCGGCATGACCCGGACTGCGGTCAGTAGGAGGGCGCGGCCGGAAGGCTCATGTAGTGCTCGAGGGTGGGTAGTCCGTGGATGCGCATCTCCGAGGAGATCGTCGTGCCGACATAGCGCAGGTGCCAGGGTTCGTAGGAGTATCCGGTGACCGAGGTGAACCCCCGCGGATAGCGGATGACGAATCCGTAGCGCCAGGCGTTCCGGGCCGCCCAGTCTCCTGCCGGCGTTGTCGCGAAGCACTCCTGCAGCCCGCAGGCCCCGTTCGGGTTGCCGATGTCGATGGCGAGGCCGGTCTGGTGTTCGCTGAATCCCGGGCGGGCGGAGATGAGGTCGGCCGTCGCCTGGCCGTACTGGTTCACGTACGAGGCATACAGGGAAGCCTGTGTGTCGTAGGAGCGGTAGCCGCTGACCGGGACCATCCCGATACCACTGGCGCGCGCGTCCGAGAGCAGCCGCGCGAACTGCTGGGCGGCGTCGCTGCGGAGCAGGGGCCCCTCGACTCCCGCGAGCGGGCCGGGGACATAGCGTGCCGGATTCAGCTGCCGGCGCTTGTTGACGACGACGAACACCGACGCGGCGACATCGATGTCGCGGGCGATCCGCGCTCCGCCTCCCGGCGACCACGAGATGACCCCGCGCTGGTACCGCTGACTGCACGCACCCGCCGTGCACGACTCGTCGGACACGGGGTAGCCGAGGGCGCCGTTCTCGTAGCGGGTGGAGGCCCAGGCCGCCCGGATCGCGCCGACGGAGATCCGCGCCCCGGTCGTCGGTGACCAGATGATCGACCCGCCCTGGTAGTTCTGGTAGCACCCGCCGCCGCGCAGCCCGCAGACCTCGTTCGTGGTCGGGTAGCCCAGCTGGCCGTTCTCGTACCCTGAGCGTGCCCAGGCCCCGCGGATCGCGCCCCAAGTCGGCCGCCCCCCGGTGGCCGGGGACCAGTGGACCGAGCCGCCCTGGAAGCTCTGGTAGCACCCGCCGTTCCTCAGTCCGCACACCTCGGAGCCCGTGGGGTAGCCGAGCTTGCCGTTCTCCCAACCGGTCCGGGCCCAGGCTGTGCGGATGCCGCCCCAGGTCGGCTGGGCACCGGTGGCCGGGGACCAGTGGATCGATCCGGCCTGGAAGCTCCGATAGCAGCCGCCGCCGCGCAGCCCGCAGGTCTCCGCAGACGTCGGGGCACCGAGGCGTCCGGACGCGCCACCGAGTTGAGCGTATTTCGCGTCGATCGCCGTCACCGCCTGGGCCACAGGCGCCGCGACGACGGTGCCCGCCAGAAGCATCGCACAGGTCAGCAGGGCGAGCAGGTACCCGGCGATGCGTCTCATGATGACCCCTGGAACTCGACGACCCTGCTCACAGGGTATGCGCCGGGGACAGCGGCGACAAGGCTTCGGAAGAGGAGCCGGAGACGACGAAGCGCCCCGCCGGGTACCGGCGGAGCGCTTCGTGGTGGTGGAGATGGCGGGAATTGAACCCGCGTCCGATGCAGTGTAGTCAGGGCTTCTCCGGGCGCAGTTTGCGTCGGTTTTTCTCGGCTTCAGCCATCGTGCAAACAAGTGGCTGCCAAGCCCAGTTGTATAAAAGTCCCCCCGGTCCCTACAACGAGGACCGGGAGCAGTGGCCCTCTAAATGACGCCAGTATCCGGGGCGAGAGCAAACCCGGGCTGACGGACTAGCTAGGCTGCTTAGGCAGCGAGAGCGAAGTCAGTGCGCTTTTGTTCGGCACTTATTGTTTTACAAGGAGCGTTTACGAGATAACCCTGTATCCTCGGCCCGCTTCCCCTGTCGCGACTAACATCGTCGAAACCTGTCATCCCCATGTTCAGTTATCAAGTGATTCCTGTACCGCTCAGCCCACCGGCTGAGCGACTCCTCGAGTGTACAGCACGGCGGTCCCGCCGTTCCGTAGCTTCGCCAGCAGAGAACATCACTGTCCCAGCTGGATACCCAGGATGACGACCGGCGACTGCCAGAGGCGGACGACGACGAAGGCGAGCGTGACGAACGCGATGCCGAGGGCTGCCAGGGCCGTGGTGCCGGCCTGCTTGCGCCGGAAGCTCCACCAGAAGATCGCCGCATTCAGCAGGAGGAGCGCCGGCGAGATCCAGACGAGGGCCTGCGCGAAGAAGACGTAGACGAGGAAGACGAACGGGATGAGCGAGAGAATACCGACCGGCACCACGACCATCAGGATGATCAGGTCGATGAGCGCACCGAGGGTCACCCACCACGGGCGCCTGTAGGTCAGCTCGGACGGGTCGGGCTCGTCGTCGTGCTCCTGGGCTTCCCAGAAGACATCGCTCACGCGCCGAGGTTCTTCTCGCGCATCGCACGCAGCGCCTCGCGGTTGTCCTGCTTCTCGCGCAGGGTCTGGCGCTTGTCGTAGTCGCGCTTGCCCCGTGCCACCGCGATCTCCACCTTGGCCCGGCCGTTGAGGAAGTAGAGCTGCAGCGGGACGAGGGTGAAGCCGGACTCACGGATCTTCTGCGAGATCTTGGTGAGTTCCTCGCGGTGCAGGAGCAGCTTCCTCCTCCGGCGGGCCGCGTGGTTCGTCCAGCTGCCCTGCGAATACTCGGAGATGTGGATGCCCTCGAGCCAGAGTTCGTCGCCGTAGAAGACCGCGTAACCGTCCACGAGGGAGGCGCGGCCCGCTCGCAGGGACTTCACCTCGGTGCCCATCAGGGCGAGGCCGGCCTCGTAGGTATCGAGCACGGCGTAGTCGTGGAAGGCCTTCCGATTGGTGGCCACCACTTTCCGGCCACTTTCCTTCGGCACGGCAATACTCCTTCGGCGCTGCGGCGGACGGCGGTCCGCGGGAGGACAGTGCCTTCCATCCTACGACCTAGAGCAGGCCCATCGGGTCCACGAGGGTGCCGTTCAGCATCGTCTCGAAGTGCAGATGGCACCCGGTCGAGTTGCCCGTGGTCCCGGTGTAGCCGATCAGCTGGCCGGCACTGACGCGCTGGCCGGCCGAGACGAGGAAGTTCGTCAGGTGGTAGTAGTTCGTCGCGAGCACGTTGCCGCCCACCACTCCGTGGTTGAGCACGATCCGGTTGCCGGCTCCGGGCAGGACGTTAGAGTCCGCGTACCAGACCTCGCCGGCCGCGGGCGCGTAGAGCGGCGTTCCGCAGCCCACGCCGTAGTCGATGCCGGTGTGCATGTAGCCGCCGGTGCCGTTGAAGTCGATGGTGCCGACCGGCGTCGGACGCCAGCCGAATCCCGAGCTGATCGGGCCGCTCACCGGGGAGTTCAGCCCGAATCCTCGGGGGCCCGGCGCGGGGTCCGACGGCGCAGGGGCGGGCGGTTCCGGGATCACGGGGGCGACCGGCTCCACGATCTGCGGCTGGACGGGCGCAGGAGCCGGCCGGTTCGCGGCTTCGGCCTCCGCTTTCCGGCGCGCGGTCTCCGCAGCTGCGGCGGCCTCGGCTTCCGCCTGAAGCCGGGCCTGCTCGGCGGCCGCCGCGGCTTCGGCCTCGGCACGCAGGCGCGCCTGCTCCGCCTTCTGGCGGGCTTCCTCCGCTTTCTGGCGGGCTTCCTCCGCCTTGCGGGCTTCTTCGATCAGGCGGCGCTGGCGCTCCGCGATGTCCGAGTTCACCTGCTGCTGGGCCTGCTCGACGCTCGCCAGCTTCGCCTCGATGACGGGTTTCTGTTTCTGCAGCGTGGCGGACAAGGCCGACGTGTCGGCCACGAGCTTGTCCACCTTGGCTTTCTCGCTTGCTGCCTGGTCACGTGCCGACTGCTCGGCGGCGAGGGCGGCGTCGGCCTTCTCCTTGAGTTCGGTGATCTCGGCCTCGACGGCCTCGAGGCGGGCCTGGCTGTTGGCGTTCGTGGCGTTCTGCTCCGAGAGACGCTGCATCGCCGCGTTCTGGCTGCGCAGGGCCTGGTCCACCATGTCCATCGACTCGGTGAAGTCCTCCACGCCCTCCGCGCCGAGGAGCAGCGAGACGTTCGTGGGGATTCCGCCGTTCTTGTAGGCCTCCGTGGCGATCTGTCCGATGACCTCGCGCGTCTCGTCCATCTCCTGCCGGTCGGCGCGGAGTTCCTCGGTGATCTTGTTCCGGGTCTCCTGCGCCAGCTCGACGCGGACAGCCAGTGCCCCGACCTCGCCGGTGGCGGCCTCGACCTCGCCCTGCGCGTCGGCCAGGGACTGCTGCGCCGCGGGTAACTCCGCCTGGTAGGTCTTCAGTGCACCGATGGTCTCCGCGATGTCCGAGTCCAGGTACTCCATGGACTGCTGCACTTCCGCGACCTCGTTCTCGAGGGCGCTCTTGCGGTCGTCGAGTTCGTCCGCGACGACCGGCGTGGTGAACCCGAGGGCGAGTGCGACGACGAGGGCGATCGAACTCCCCGCGGTGCCACGGACGACGAAGGCCTTCTTGTCCTGCCGCGCCCACCAGGTTGCTGGCGGGCGCACGTGTTCCCTGGCGCTGAGCGGCATGCTGTCAGACCTTTACGTATCGTCGAAGGGTGAGCAGGGATGAGAGCCCTGCGAGGACGGCTCCGAGGAGGATCAGGACCGGGACCAGGATCAGCACCTGCTGGGACGAGATGAACGCCGTCTGGGGGAAGGTGTTCGCGAGCCAGCCGTCGATCACGAACCTCGACGCCCCCCACAGCGCGGCTGAGGCGAGCACGGCGCCGATGACGGCGGCGATCACGCCCTCCAGGATGAACGGCAGCTGGATGACGGCCTTCGACGCCCCGACGAGGCGCATGATGCCGGTCTCCCGGCGGCGGCTGAAGGCCGAGAGCCGGATGGTCGTCGCGATGAGCAGGATGGCGCAGAACGTCATGACGCCTGCGATCGCGAGTGCGACGACGGAGGCCCAGTTCATGTACCGGAAGATCGCCTCGAGGAAGTCCCGCTGGTCGCTCACCGCGTCCACGCCCGGCTCCGACGAGAAGGCCTCGTCGATGACCTCGTACTTCTCGGCATCCACCAGGCTGACGCGGAAGGACTCGGGAAGCTGGTCCGCGGTGACGGAATCGACGATCGGCGAGTTGGCGAACTGGTCGCGGAAGTGGGCGAGCGCCTCGTCCTGCGACTCGTAGGTCACGGTGTCGACGTACGGGGCGAACTGCTCGGATTCGAGTTTCGCCTGGATGGCTGCCCGCTGGTCCTTGGTCACGGGTCCCGTGGCGCAGCTGGTCTCCGAGGAGTTGTCGACGCAGAGGTAGAGGGTGACCTGGACGCGGTCGTACCAGTAGCCCTTCATCTGGTTGATCTGCAGCTGGAACAGCCCGGCTGCGCCGACGAAGGTCAGCGAGATGAAGGTCACGAGGATCACCGACGTGACCATCGACAGGTTGCGGCGGATGCCCGAGCCGATCTCGGACAGGATGAACGCGAGCCTCATCCGGCCATCGCTTCGGTCTCACCGATGTAGATGCCTTGGGCGTCATCGCGCACCACGGAACCGCCACGGAGTTCGACGACGCGCTTGCGCATGGTGTTCACGATGTCGTCGTCGTGCGTGGCCATGACCACGGTGGTGCCGTTCTGGTTGATCTTGTCGAGGACCTTCATGATGCCCATGGAGGTCGTCGGGTCGAGGTTTCCGGTGGGCTCGTCGGCGAGGAGGATGCCGGGCCGGTTCACGATGGCGCGCGCGATCGCGACGCGCTGCTGCTCGCCGCCGGAGAGTTCGTGCGGCATACGGTTGTTCTTGCCTTCGAGGCCGACGGTCGCGAGGACGTCGGGCACTGTCTCCCGGATGACGGCGCGACTCTTCCCGATGACCTGCATCGCGAACGCGACGTTGGCGAAAACCGTCTTGTTGGGCAGCAGGCGGAAGTCCTGGAACACGACGCCGATCCCGCGGCGGAGGCGGGGGACGCGCCAGCTGGGGATGTTGGCGACGTTCTGGCCGGCCACGTACACCGCACCCCTCGTTGCCCGGTCCTCCTTGAGCACGAGGCGGATGAAGGTCGACTTGCCGGAGCCCGAGGCGCCCACGAGGAAGACGAACTCGCCGCGGTCCACGTCGAGGGAGACGGCATCGAGGGCGGGCTGCGACTTGGAGTCGTAGGTCTTCGTGACGTTGTCGAATCGGATCATGATCACTCTGCGCCCATGGTGTTCACCGGGTACGGGCATTGGCTGGGGGAAGGAAGCGCCGGCTCCTCGACTATAACGATGGCATCACGAAGCGCCCATTACCCCGGCGGTGTGTCGCGCGCAAGAGCTCCACCCCCAGAACAGGTGGTGGAGCGCCGGATTCGCGTAGCGGCTAGGCGGCGTCGTTGCGGTTGTTGGTGCGCCAACGGATGCCGGCATCGATGAAATCGTCGATCTCGCCGTCGAAGACCGCCGAGGTGTTGCCCACCTCGTGGTTGGTGCGGAGGTCCTTGACCATCTGGTACGGGTTGAGGACGTAGGAGCGCATCTGGTCCCCCCAGGATGCCTTCACGTCGCCGGCGAACGCCTTCTTCTCCGCGTCCTCCTGTTCCTTCTTGAGAAGCAGGAGGCGGGACTGGAGCACGCGCATCGCCGCGGCGCGGTTCTGGATCTGCGACTTCTCGTTCTGCATCGACACCACGAGTCCCGTGGGGAGGTGGGTCAGGCGGACGGCGGAGTCGGTGGTGTTGACGGACTGCCCGCCGGGGCCGGACGAGCGGAAGACATCGACGCGGATCTCGTTGTCCGGGACCTCGATCACGTCCGTCTGCTCGATGAGCGGGATGACCTCGACGGCGGCGAAGGACGTCTGCCGGCGGCCCTGGTTGTCGAAGGGGCTGATGCGGACGAGGCGGTGCGTCCCGGCCTCCACCGACAGGGTGCCGAAGGCGTACGGCGCCTTGACCTCGAACGTCGCCGACTTCAGGCCCGCCTCCTCCGCGTAGGAGGTGTCGAGGACCTGTGTGGGGTAGCCGTGGCGTTCGGCCCAGCGGAGGTACATGCGCAGGAGCATCTCGGCGAAGTCGGCGGCGTCCACTCCCCCGGCTCCCGAGCGGATCGTGACCACGGCTTCCCGCTCGTCCCACTCGCCGGCCAGCAGGGTCACGATCTCCAGGTCGTCGAGGGACCTGCTCAGCGAGACGAGCTCCTTCTCGGCTTCGGCGAGAGAGTCCTCGTCGCCTTCGTCCTGCGCGAGCTCCACGAGGACCTCGAGGTCGTCGATGCGGCTTTGGAGGGTCTCGAGCCGCTCGAGGGCAGACTGCCGGTAGGACAGCTTGGAGGTCACCTTCTGGGCTGCAGCGGGATCGTCCCAGAGGTCGGGGGCCCCGGCTTCCTCGCTCAGTTCCTCGATGTCCTTGCGGATTCCCTCGACATCGGAGACCTGCTCGATGGACTGGTACTTAGCGCGCAGGGCGCGAATCTCTGCGGGAAAATCAGTGGTTGCCATGGTCCTTCCAGCCTACGTCATCGGCGTGGGGCGGCATCGGGCGCGTCGATGGGCGGCAGCGGGAGCGGCATCTGGCGGCAGCGGGTGCGTCAGCGGGTCAGTTCAGCGCGCGCGTCGGCCTGAGCGACGATCGGGACCCCGGCGGGCACGAGGAAATTTACGATCGGCGGACGCACGACGGCGGTGAGGACGACCCGGGCGGTGCGTCCGTCGGGCGCACCCGTGGCGGGGTCGATGACCAACTGCTCGAAACGGGCATCGGCACCGGTCGCCGCCAGGTAGCCGGCAGTCGACTCCTCGACGCCGGAGTCCTGCAGGACGGGCAGCGGCGTCGTCGTGCCGGACCCGCCGGCCCCGACCGGAATGCTGTAGTTGTCCGCGGCGGCGAGGGCAGCGCCATCGGCAGCCGACAACAGCTTCTTGTGCTCTATGTATACGGCCGAGACGGCGAGCACGACGGTGACGACGAGCAGTGAGATGAGGAGGTATCCGATGATCAGGACCCCGACCTGCCCATCCTCCGCCCCGTCCTCCGCCCTGTCGTTCCCCTGTACCTTCAGCCGCGGCATCAGCCGAACCGTTCGACGAGCTGGGTGGAGGTCGCATCCACGGTCGCGGCAGAGGCGTGGGAACCGGCGATCCCAGGAATTAGTGGCAGGGGTACCTCGAGGCGCACGACGACAGTCACGGTCGAGCCCGGAGCCAGGCATTCCTCGCTGCAGGCGATGTCCACGGCCGCCTGGTCCTCGCTGAACCCGAAATCGGACAGGGCGATGCGCACCGCCTGCCGCGCCCGTGCATCCGCCGCCTGGGGTGTCGGTGCATCCACATAGACCTTCGCGGCCTGGTCGGCGGCACCGACGACGGCGAACGATCCGCCCTGCAACTGCCCCACGGTGAGCACGAGGTAGACGACCGGGACCAGGAGCACGACGCCGAGGAACACGAACTCCACGACGGCGTTTCCGTCCTCCCGGCCCCGGAGGGCCCTCCATCCCAGCGGTCGCCGTCGACCTCGTGCATGCATCTGCTTCCTGCCGTGTTGCCGGCCCCGGAGCGGAGCCGGCACCACCTCAGGAGGGAAGGGCGGCATGTCCATGCACCTCCATCCCACCGGTCGGCCCGATCAGGCCCAGGACGGGCAGGGGTGCGCGGACCACCACTTCGAGGATCCGGACACCACCGACCGTGCTCTCGCCGATCGTGATGTCCGACCCGTAGGAATCGGCCAGGGAACCGCGGATCAGCTCCTCGGTGCGTCCCACCGCGTCCTGGGGGTTGCGGTCGGCAAGCGTGCCGTAGCGGGCGCCGGACGAGGCCGCGTCGATGAGCGTGTTGCGCACATGGAGGACGAGCGTCAGCTGGACGATCGCGATAAAGATGACCGTCAGGAGACCGCCGATCAGGGCGAAGTCGACGACGGCGGCACCGCGCTCGTGATCCCCGTCCGTGCCCGCAGCGGCGTGCAGCGTGCGCGGTCGGACGCTCACCTAGGGCGAGACCTGGTCGATCGCCTGGTTGAACAGGCCCTCGAGGGCGGGCCCGGCGATCGCCAGGAGCGCGGCGACGAGGACGGCGGACATCAACGTGATCATGACCCAGCCCGGCACGTCGCCCCGTTCGCCGTCGTTCCGTTCACTTTCGCCATGTGCGCCATCGCCGCTATCGCCGTCGTCCGGGGGCCGGAGCAGGGCGGTGACCGCCACGAGTACCAGGAGTGCGATGCGCGATGCGCTGGTCATGATCTTCATGGGAGTGCCCCTTCTTGTGGTTGTCGGTGGGTCAGAAGCCGAGGTTGATCAGTGCGATTCCCGGATACACGGCGAAGAGGACGGTCAGAGGAAGGACCCCGAAGACCAGCGGCACCCTCCTAGTGCAATGTCGTGGTTATTCCGGAGACGGAAAAGCCGGGTCGGACCTCGACAGTCCACCCGGCGCGGCATCCCAGGCTGACACTTGGAATGCAGGCCCCAGCATACCGGCATGGGCCCGCGTCCACTACTGCCTGCCAGCTGCCGCAGGCGGTTCTTCTTTACGCTCTTACGCCATAACCAATGAGCGGGCGGTACATCTCCACCGAAGTCCCGCAACCGCGCGAGACAGGCACCAGCGAGCTACTGCAGCCCAGGTTCACACCAAGGCGCGGCCCAAATCAGGGCCGGGTCCAATCGTGCTGAGCAAATGCGGCAGAGCGGAGACGGGGGCGGCGGGTTTTTTGGGGAAGGGGACGAATGAGAAGGCTTTACTCTTCCCCGGCTCTTGCGTCTGGGCTTCTATGCGGTACGGTTGGATCAACGACCGGGAGGGGCTCATCAGCTCCGTGGCTCATTAGAGCCCCCGGTCTCCAACTTTAAGAACCTCTGCTCGGCTAGACGCTTGGGACCTGTTCGTGGGCGGGATAGTACCTACTGGGGGTACCGTCCTCCCACCACTCACAGGAGTCGCGGTCAGCAGCAAGCTCTGCCTCGTGAACGTCCCGGTCGAACTTGGGCCAAGGAACTGTTTGCGGCCTTGGAGCCGGCACTTTTGCAGCCCGTGGGACCGTGACGATGCCGTAGCCGTTGCGCTCGCCCTGCCGGTGGCGCATATGAGGCCAAATGATACGCAGATAACCTGCGTCCTTATAGCCCGTATTCAAGTACCGGCTAACGCTGCCTGCGATCAGGTCCGCCAGCTGAATGCCCGGGCTCTCTTCTGACGGTAGAAATCCGATGGTGTCATGAAGAAGGGTGAAGGACTTTATGAGGCTCGAGCCGCTCCGCATCGCGTCTCGAAGATCGTCATCGATGGCGTTTTCCTCGTCCATCATTACCATGCTGCCGGAGCCGAAGCCCTGCGAGTCCATTTGCACGCGTTCGAGTAGTTTGGTCACTGCCGTCACCATTGCTGATTCTCCCTCGGCGAGTTCGCGGGTATCAACTGCAACGGCTATCACCCTAAGTGACTCTATGAGGGTCCCGTTCCTCAGGCATGCGTAGGCAAGTGCTCTCCTCTCCGCGTTGGTGGTGAGGCCAGCATCCAGCATCCAGTTCCGGCGGTCTCGAACCTTGTCATGACCGTTCTTGCCCACATGAAAAAACTTCAACTCAGCGGGGTACTCCAACTTGAGGCCATGCCTACTAGCGGCTCTACGCACTTTCGCAGACATCTTCAAGAGGTCATCGGCATCGATACCGAAGCCAGCGACCACAAACCATGGGCTGTCTTCGTTTGCCTCCCGCTTGCCTGAGTCATCGAAGTAGTAAACGCGCACAGGTATCCCTCTCTCGCAGCCCAAAGGTATGAGTGTATAGCCCCCCCCTCAGTCTCGGAGGGGGACGACCTCCTACCCGGCGCTCGGGTCCACCGATGGTTTAGGCCGGGATTCATAGGGCCCCCACCGGGGGGAAGCGCGCCGGCAGGATTCAGCGGCGGCAACCCATCGGCACCGGTGACGAGGTCATCAGGCTCGAGGAGCCGGCACCGTATCGGAGAGGGCCGGCACCGCCGGGGAACGCGCTACTCAACCTGAACTCCAGCCGCCCTTAACTAAGGCTGCCCGCTGAAGGATGCTCCACCGGACGATTCCAGAAGGAAGAGTTTCTTGGATTTGAGTGGAACCATCGGTGGGAAGCGGACACTACTGGGTATGGGTGGAGTGGACGCTTCGGATGAGGTGTTGTGGCGTCGGGTCGTCAATGGCGATGGGGATGCGTTCGGTGTGGTGTTCGATCGGCACCACGATCGGGTGCTGCGTCACGTGCTTCGCTTGATGGGCATGCACACGGTTTCCGAGGATGTGACCGCCATGGTGTTCTACGAGGCATGGCGGCGTAGAGCCTATGTGCGGATGGTCGAGGAATCGATCCTTCCGTGGCTACTGGTTACCGCCAATAATCTGGTCCGGAATCAGGTCCGCAATGAGCGCCGGTACAGGCGGTTCCTGTCCCAGCTGCCGCCACCGGCCCCATTGGGAGACGTCGCCGATCAGGTCAGTGACGACGATGAACGTGTGGGCGAGTTCGCGGCCCTGCGGGAAGCATTCGCTCGGCTTCGGCCGCTCGATCGGGACGTGCTGACCCTGTGTGTGGTCGAGGGCATGGCTCTCAAGGACGCGGCCCTGGTCCTGGTGGTTGCTGAGGGAACCGTGAAGTCCCGGCTGAGCAGGGCAAAGAAACGTCTGGGATCCCTGTACGAGGAAGCGGCCACGCTGAGTGAACGACGGATGGACGGAGTGCACGATGGGCGCTGATCAATTCCAGGCAGATCGGCGAGAGGCGCTGCGCCGGCAGCTGGTGTCCATGCCCTCGCTCGAGGGCGCTGCCGGACCAGCGCCCCGCCAGCCCTTAGATCACTCTGCGCGAGCGATGACCGTTCAGGCTGTCCGTACCCAAGAACCCAGCGCCGCTCTGTCCGCACGAGGTGGAGCGGCAAGTCCGCAGCCCGAGAGGAGCCGTTCGTCGCAGCAGCGCCGGCGGCGGAAGATCCTCCTCGGTGCTGCGGTTGTCGGTGTCGCTGTCACTGCAGGGGCGGTAACCGCGCTGCAGGCTCCCGTCACCAACGCCGGCGACGTTGCCTGCTTCGCCAGGGCTGAGTACGACAACGGACGCTTCCCGGGGGCGATGGCCACACTGGGCGTTGGCTTCACTGCCGCCGAGGGGCGGCAGGACAGCCGAATCGACATCGAAGACCCTGTTGGTCTGTGCTCTGACATGTGGGCGCAGAATGCCCTTGATCCAGAGGATGAATTTGGTGCTGCCGATCCCGGAGACTACGACCCAAGCGGCAGCCACCCTGTACCGAACCTGCTCACCGTCTGCGTCATGGACGACGGCAGAGCCGCGGTCATACCCGGACCCAGCACCGTCTGCCAGGACCTCGGTCTCGCTGAACTGCCTGCTTAAGCCCGTCCCGTAGGAGGGTAGTCAAACGGCCATGCTAGGCCGCCTCGGAATTGAGCTCCGCAAGGCGGTAGCCGGCCAGCGAAGGGGGCCGGCCGGCTACCGCCGTACATGGCGCTGGAAGCGTCGTAGCTAGAAAGGGGCTCTGCTTCCATCCATCCCGTCGCCGCCTATGGACCGGCGGCGCGGGTGAGGTTAACGCCGGGAACCTAGGCCGTCAGGCCGTAGGAAGAGTAAGCGCCACGACCCCGGAGGGCTGGAAGACGGACACGGAGAACCGGCCCTCAACGCGCGCCTTGAGCTGGTTACGGTCGAAGAGTTCCCCCGCGTCGCTCCACTTCGTTTCGACGCCGACGCGGTCCGTGTCCACGGCCAGGGCTGACCCGTCGAAAACCAGCCCAGTACGCGCGGGCACCGTGTTGGAGAGCACGACCTGAACGCCCCAGAGCTTCCGTGCGGCCCGATCAACCGGGCCCGCGAGGTCAAAAGCCCCGGATGTATTGCGCGCCGTTTCGATCTCCGCCCAGTCCGCAGGAGCAAGCACGATCACGGACGCGTCATGGCCCGTAGCTTCAAGCTTGGTGACGCCGGCGCGAACCGTCGTCACGCTATCGGCGGCCGCTGCTTGCGACTGAATGCCCGACGTCGCCAGGAGGCCGCGCAGGTGCCCGGCAGTCCCGTCGCCGTTAAGAATCTCGTCCTCAACCGCAGCATTGAGCCCGGCTAGGAGCTCGTCAGCAATAAACCTCTCCAGGCTCGCGACGTCGGCAAGCAGGTACTTGTCCACGGGGTCCGACAGGTGAGCGAAGACGCGCAGCTCATTCGGCACCCCTTCCACCGAGAAAATAGACGTGGGCTTCACAGCGCCCGGCGCAACTATCGCGGCGTTGTTCTCCCGCCGTGTCTGCCTGAGGAACCGGAAGGTAGCCAAGTCGTGTTGGAGGACCGGCAGGACTTCCAGCAGCGACGCCGGCACCCGGCCCATGCTCGCGACGTCGCCCTGAATGGGAACCGGGGTCACGATCGAACCGGAATCCGTCAGCGCCTTACGGCCTCCGAAACCGTCGCTGGTCATCATTTTCCCGGCGATGACCCGGGCCGAGTCCTTACGTCCGGCACCCGTCAGGGCCAGACGCTTCGCACCGGTTCCCGGTGCCCCGCCGACCTCAGCCGCGAGGGCCCGTGCTTGACGCGTCACTTCGTCGTCCGTGTCGAGCTGCCGGAGCTGTTCCCGGCCATCCTTCGCCCTTGTCATGGCGCGGCCGTAGTCCGCCAGCTCGTCGGCCGTCATGTTGCGGCCCTCTGCTTCGGCTTTTTCGGCAATCGCCGTAGCGGCCTGAATGTCGGCCAGGGCAGCGGCCCGAATCTTTTCCCTACGTACATTGGTCATTGTTTTAGCCCTCCCAGGGCATAGGAACGCGGCCCCGCATGGCAGGGGTCAGCGCGTAGTGAATGAAGGAACCGGAGCCGTTTCGACGCGGAAGCATCCCAGCAAGGCCCAGCCCTTATCCCCCGCTAAAGGGACCTCAGGCGGCCGGCGTGGGATCGTCGGCGGAACAGTCGCACACGGCGGGACGACCAGCCAGGTAGTCGGCGGCTGATCAATGCCGGCCGGCCCGTGGCCCGTGTCCCTCACGCCTGCCCCGGATGCCGGGCCAATCTCAGAACTTGACGGCTACGCCCTCATTCCTTATCGACCCGCGCACCCGAAGGCCAGCGTTAGAACCGATATTAACGTGCCCGGTCAGGGACTGTCTCGCCAGTCGCTCACCCGCCAGTCAGAAGCGGACTCGGGGGCCACAGTTACCGCCTCCGCCCAATCCAACCGGCCGAACAGGTCCCGCCGTACAGGAACCACCCCGGCCGGTTCCACGCCCGCCGACCCCACCGGCGCGTTTTCACCTGCCGTCGTCATCACGAGCCGCCCGCAGGACGTCCCAGCGCATGCTGCCGGTACTGGTCCAGGAACCATTGTTCGCGCTCCGGAGCGAGGCCCAAAAGCAGGGCAGCAGCCAGACCGCAGGCTGCTCGCGCAAGCCCGACCGGGTTGTCCGTCTCGCTGACCATCGTCTCCGCTCCCGCGTCCCCCTCATTCCGGATGATCAGCCCGACTACGGCGACTGCCTCTAAAATCCCGGTTTGTTCGGCGTTACTAAGTTCCATCACCGTCTTCCCTTCTTTCGTTCGTTCTCAGTCCGCCCGGCATACACGCCGGAACGCTCGGGGTAGTCGTTTTCGTATTGCCAGCACGCAGCCAGGGCCGGGCAGCGCCGGCACTCTCGAGCTGCTTTCTCCTGCTCCGCAGCGACCGAGGACAGCCAGCCGGCCCCATCGGACACGCACGGCACGACACCGCCAGCCCGAATAGCACCCTCAACAACGGCCAGGAACGCCCGGTGAGCGGCCCCCCGCCGGCTATCGATTGACGGATCAGCGCCGGTCATAACGAACCCACCAGGCAGGCGAACCGTCAGGCCGGCGCGAGACAACCGAGTGCCGTTTGCACCTCAAACAGGGCACCGGCCTGCCCGCCGGGTCCTCACCCGTCCAGCCGTTCTCGCACTCGTGCACCGTGGATACCTCAGGCAGGGAGGACAGTCCGAGGTCCGATCTGAGCGGCGCGCCGCCGGCCGGCATCATGCCGCCGCCCCCGCGTGTTCGGCGCAGAATGGCCCAAACTCCCGACGCAGGAAATCGGTGACTATCCCGGAACACCCGTGACAGAACGCGGCCGGACCCGACGACTCAGGACTACCCGAAGCCGTGGAGCTGGAACCCGTACCGGTTCTGTTTTCAAGTTCCCCACGTCCAGAGCCTTGTCCTTGGCCTAGTCCTTGTCCTTGTCCTATGTCGTCACGTGATTCCGTCACGTGACGGTCACGTGATTCCGTCACGTGATGACCAGCCCTACTCGCGGATTCCTTGTCTCGGCGGCGTTTGGCCTTCTGTCGGTCGGCATCCTGACGCTTTCGCGCTTCGAAACCGTCTAGCTGTTCCTTGCTGGTCTGTGTCGTCTGGAAGTCATAGACGAGCCAGCCGCGAGGCGTCGGCACCCATAAGCCGGCACCCACAAGCTGGGGGACGCTACCGGACACAAAATCCGGGATCCAGGGCAGGTCATCGGGCGACAGGTGCCCATCGGTGCGATTGGCAACACACCAGACGAGGGCCATGAAGTACGAGCGGAACTCATCCGACGCCAACCGACGGAACCGCCGATCATTCAGCCACCGCTCCGGCAGCCGCGCGTCCGTCATCGCTGATCCTCGCCTTCTGTGGGCCCGGCCGGCACGAGCTGGCAGAGGATGATCTGACAAGGGCGGCCGGCATCGCGGGCACGCCGGGCAGCACGCTCGGCCGCGGGCAGGTTCAGAAACACACGCCGGCGGATATGGTCCTCCGACACCCGGACAACGACAACGTGCGCGCCGGCCGTCGCGCGCTCCGCGTCCTCCTGGGTCATCGGCGGTAAGGTGATTGAATCTCGTCCGGAGATATCGACAGCCGCCCCGGCCCCCACGTTGGGGCGGCTTGCCTCGCTCATTTGGTGCCGCCAGCGCGCAAAGCCGCCGAAATTTCGTCGAGCTGCTCCGTGGTTAGCGGTGGAGCTTCGGCAACAGTGCGGGCTACGAATGCCTGAAGTTTGGCGGCAGCGAGGTCGCGGCGCGCGTCGCGGACCTTCGCGGGGTCACCACCTCGAGCGGCATTACCGACCGCGGACCGGGCTTTGAGTACTAGTGAATTCGTGGGCATGAAAGAGCTCCCGTGACAGGGCAGCACTGAGCTGCATGTCACCGGGAGCTAGCTTGCCACTTCCCCTTGAGGGGCCCTGAATTGTCGGCTTTTAACACCCACCGTCGCGGAGCGGCGAACCGCTCCCCCAGATCGTAACATCCTTGAACTTAAGGGCCTAGGCGGGCCAGCGGAAGCGTGCCACGCCCTGCCGGCCCTGCTCCTGCCACACTCGGAGGGCACCGAGCGCGCGCACGTACACCTGCCAGCAGCCTCTGATCGCGCCCAGCGCGCACTCCGGGCACTCTAACCACCAGCCCACCTGGTCTGGTGCCTCTTCCGGCCGTTGAAGGAGAAACAGGCCTGCTGGCTGCGCTCTCACGATCACGTGTTCGCCGTCCACGCGCAATTGCAGAGATGCCCCCGTGTCATGTCCCCTACACGAGAGACGAATGGGGCGCGTCCAGCCGCCAGGACGATGGAGAGACGCGGATACCAGCGCCACGATCTCGGGGGTAGCCCGCACGTTGAAAACGTTGTCCATGAAGGCCTCCCTAGCCCTTCCACTGGAGCCGCAGCTGCTCCGCGCTGAACCGGACGCCCTTACCCGCGGGCATGAGGGTTACATCAATCAGCGCTCGAATAATCCGGCGTTTGTTGCCGACTGGTAAAGCCGCCCACGCGGCGGCGACGTCGTTCTCCATCAGCAGGGCGGCGGCAGGATTCGTTGCCCCGGCTGCGTCAATATCCGCCGATACGTCGTTAAGTTGATTGGTCAATTTTGCAGCCAACTCCCGGCCCGTCCCGGGAGAGGTGAGTCCGTCGGCCACCATCTCAGCGACAGCATCGCGGCGCTTCCGGAGCTCCGCCGCCCGATCACGCAGCCGGACCACGTCGTCGCCGCTTCGGAACAGTTGAGCGGCGTCAGGGCGCACCAACCGCGCCACGACGACGCCCTCCACCGCTTCATCTACAAGGTCTAGACGCCTAGACAAGCAGTAACCGCCCAGGCACCGGTAAACCATCCACTCGCGGCCGCGACTCTTCACCGGAGCCGCGTAGAGTTTCCGCTGGCACTTCCCGCAGGTGAGGACGCCGCTTAACAGGTATCGCGCGTTAAGGTCTACCGGCGCTGTTCGACGGCGCGGATCGGTCAAAAAAACCTCCAGCGCCTGGTGTTGTTCCGCCGTCAGGATGGGCTCCCACTCGCCGGCACCCATATCTTCGCCGTTATAAATGCGCTTACCCGCGTACCGAGGATTCAGCAGGAGCCGCCGCAGTTGAGTAACTCCCCACAACCCGCCGTTCTTCGTTAGGGCTCCGGAGCTATCGCTGCGCACGTCCGTTGTCCGTAGACCCGCGTCATTCCAAGACCGGACGACACTGGACATAGTCGCTCCGCCCAGTACGAGGTCCGCGGCCTTCTTGATGGCATCGGCTTCATGCTGAATCGTCACGACCGTCCCATCCTTTAAGCGGTCATAACCAAACGGCCGACGTGACCAAAAGGCGTTCCCGGCTTCCGCGCGTTGCCTATTAGCCCGCTTCTGACGCTCCCCCTTGTGCGCTGTCTCCATCCCCGCAACGGCCGTAATGATCTGCGCGAGACCCACCCCAGTCGGATCATTAAGGTCCATTGACGGACCACGCACGGCGGCAAGACTAACCCCCCAACCGTTGCTCGCTTCGAGAAGGCGCAGGAGATCCGACATGCTGCGAGTCAGTCGGTCAGAGTGCCACACCACAAGTCGCGTCACTCGCCCGGCCGCGATCTCCGTAAGCAGCCGCTCGAACTCGGGGCGGGTTTTTCCGTTGGTTGCGCTGATCGAGTTGTCCGCGAAACGTTCCGCAGTGCCCCAGCCTTTCAGGGCCGCGAGCTGTAGGCAGTCCTGCTCCTGCCGCTCAATGGCGACGGCATCACCGGTTTTGTCCTCGGATTGCCTGATGTAGTACGCGGTGCCGGTCATACGATCAGCATAAGCCGGTTAGTTGACAACCGGGACCATCATCGCGATCTCCTTCCTGCCGGCGGATTCCATCAGGTCGCGCTTGGCCAGGTCCCGGACGTCCTGGGCCTGGGCGCGCAGCACGTCCGCGAGGGGTGTACCCCGCTGGACGGCGACGGTGATGCCATCGACGAAACGGGAGAGCGGAGCGAGACGGGTCCGGTGGGAGAACTCCTGCAGGGCGTCGACGAGCGGCTTCCCGGCCCGGGTCGCTGCGAGGACGAGGGCGAATTCACCGGCCAGCTCGCCGGACGCCGTCCTGCAGATGCGCTCGAGCGCGCCCGTCGTACTCTCCCCTGCGGAGACTGCCAGCGCCATCAGCTCCGCGAGGCTCGGGAACTCGGCGAGCATCCGCGCCTCGCGCCGCCTGATGTCGGACGACAGGACGTAATCCGGCCCGACGAACCCCATCACGGCGCAGGCGAGGATGATGACGACGGCGAGGGGGATGTTCGCCGAACCCGACGCCGCCAGGAGGACCATGACCAGCGTCGACCCGGCCAGTCCACCCGCAGCCCACAGGAGTTGCTGGGCCCGGAAGTCGGTGGTCGTCTGGCCCCGGCCCGCCTGGGCGAGCCTCCGGGCGAGCGTTGCCGCCGCCGGGTTGAAGCGGTGGGACCAGGAGACGGCGTCGGCCAGCAGGGGACGGAGAATGCGCTCGAGTGGCCCGAAGGGCGTGACGTTGGCCGGCGACTCCGAGAGCAGCCTGGACCGCACATCCACTGCACGCAGCTGCGGCGCCACGCGCTGCGTCAGCGTTGGAGGCCGCATGGCCGGCAAACGTACGACCACCAGCCAGAGGCCCGTCCCGAGGACGATCCCGCAGAGGGCGGCCAGGGCTGTGGCCGGGTTCATCGGAGCACCCGCTCGTCCTCGGGTAGTGCCCCGATCCGCAGCATCACGCGATAGCAGACGATCGAGACCAGGAGCCCGCCGAGGAGGACCACGGCTCCTCCTGCGGAGTTGTAGGCCCGTACGGCCTCCGGCCTGGTCGACAGGAGCAGCAGGACGAACCACGGAGCAGCGACAGCCAGCCGGGCAGCGTTGACGGTCCAGGACTGCCGGGCCTCCAACTCGCTGCGCGTCCGCGCCGCGTCCCGGAGGAACTCGGACAGCGTGCCGAGCAACCGGCCCAGGTCCGAGCCACCCACCTCGCGTGTCATGCGGAGCGCCTCGACGATCCGGTCCGCCACGGGATCAGCCAGCCGCTCCTTGAGGCGGTTCAGCGCGTCGTCGAAGCGTCCGCCCGCACGATAGTCCACGGCGAATGCCCGGAACGCGGGCCGCAGCTCGAGCGGGCCCTTCTCTCCCAATTGGATCAGCGCTTCCGGAAGCGACAATCCGGCCCGGATCGCGGAGCGGAGGTGGTCCACCACGTCCGGCCAGAGTTCGCGCAGCGAGGCCGTACGCCGGGCAGCACGCCACCTCACGATCGAGAACGGCAGGAACCCGCCGAACAGTGCGAAGCACAGCGCGATCGGGGCGGAACCGGTCAGGACGAAACCGATGAGCAGCACCACCACGCCCACGGCGCCGCACGAGGCGATCAGGCCGTTCGATGAGACCCGCTCGACACCGGCACGCAGGAGCAGGTCGTCGAGCAGACGGCGCCGTGCCGGAACCTTGCGCTCCTTCGACGGCCGCTCCCAGAAGGACCACCAGACGAGGAAGAGACCGGTACCGAGGGCGACACCGAGCGCGGTGCTCATGAGCGAACTCCGAGGAGGGCCGACACGTCGACCCCCGCGGCGGCGAATTTCTCCTCGGCCGGCATGCCGCTGGCCGTCAGCTGCAGGTTCCCGTCGACGCTCCTGAAGATGGAGGAGGACTCGATGACACCGTTCTCGACGCGGCGGCCCAGCGCCATGATCTCCATGACCTTGCGCTGCCCGCCGGAGAGCCGGGCGCAGTGCACCACGAGGTCGATGCACGATGCCACCGTGGGCACGACGAAGCTGCTGGAGATGTTCTGCCCTGCGAGGAGCGGCAGCGTGCAGATCTTGGTCACCGCATCATGGGCACTGTTCGCATGGACGCTGCACATCCCCGGTAGGCCGCTGTTCAGGGCGATGAGCATGTCCAGGCTCTCGGCCTCGCGGACCTCGCCGACGATCAGGCGGTCCGGCCGCATCCTCAGGGCCTCCTTGACGAGCCGCCGCAGGGGTATCTCCCCGTGGCCCTCGAGGTTGGGCTGCCGGCACTGCAGGCCGACGACATCGCGCAGGGGAAGCTGCAGCTCGAAGATCTCCTCGACCGTGATGACCCGCTCCCGGGCGCCGGTCGATGCTCCGAGGCAGTTGAGCAGCGTCGTCTTCCCGGCCTGCGTGGCGCCGGAGACGAGGATATTGAGGCCGCTGGCGACGGCGGCGCCGAGGAACCGTGCCGCCTGCGGGGACAGCGAGCCCAGTTCGACGAGGTGCTCGAGCCTCGATGCACGGGCGATGAACTTCCTGATGTTCACGGACCAGTGCTTGCGGGTGACATCCGGAATCACCACGTGGAGGCGGGACCCGTCCGGAAGGGAAGCATCCACGAAGGGAGAGGACAGGTCGAGGCGGCGCCCGGACGACTTCAGCATCTTCTCGACGAGGTCCCGCACCGGCTGGTCCGTCAACGTCAGCGCCGTGAGCTCGGATTCGCCGTTCCGCGCGACGTACACCTCCGACGGCGCATTGATCCAGAACTCTGTGCCTATGATTGGGCGGTGTTGGAGGTTGTTAGGATCCGCATGTTTCCGGGCTTCTCGCCGTTGTCCGCGGAGGGCTGCAATAGGGGTTTTGCGGACTTCTTGCGGACTATCTGCGGACTCGGCGCGCTAGCCAGAAGCGGGATGCAGGAGCGTAACAATCAACGTCAGCCGACCCATGCGCGAATGTCGCGTGAGCTACGGCAATTGAGAAGTCACTACAGGTGCATGGATTCACCAATACGGGGTTCCGGAAGTAGACGGTAACGCAGGCGCACCTAAGCGCCGTAGGGCGCCTTGAAGCCGCTCCGTAACAGTGTTCCGTGAGTGCGGTACTCCCCCGTCCTTGCCGAGACGATGCTGCTTCAACGAATGATTGGAGTGGGCATGGCTAGGCAGCCAGTGGTGACCGTGCGGGATGCTCTCGAGCGGCATATCGAACTCCGGACCGCGGTAGGCGACTACACGCTGAAGAGGTACGCAACCAGCCTGGACCGGCACTTCGCGGGAGAGCTTGGGCCCACACTAATTGCGGATCTTGACTACGAAGGAGTCGTCTACTGGGTGCGAGTGCTACAGAGTTTGGGATTGGCGCCGAAGACGGTTCGCAACTACTTCGGGTTCCTTTCGTCGGCCATGAAGACAGCCGTGCGCCTGAGCCTGAGAGCGGACAACCCTTGTTACGGCATCCCTCTGCCGTCCTCTGACTCAGTAGAAGCTGCGGTCCGAGTGATCACCCGCGACGAGTGGGCCAGGATCTATGCCAACCTTGACCCGCACTATCGCCCGTTTTTCCAGTTCCTCCTAGTGACCGGCATGAGGTTCAGCGAGGCGACAGCTCTCACTGGGTCTGATTTTAACTACTCCGACAGCCCTGTGCTGGTGAACGTATCGAAGGCGTGGAAGGAGGACGGACTCGGGAACCAGGTATTGGGTCCGCCGAAAACAACCAGTTCGCGCAGGAAGATCGCATTGAGTTCCAGGATGGCCGGCGAACTCGTGCCACTCGTGCGCGAAGCTGGTGCTGGCCTAGTGTTCAGAAACAAGGTGAGCGGGCAGATCATGTCATCCGCTGCGCACAAAAACTGGTCGCCGGCCTGCTACGCCGCGGGCTTCACGAAGGAGAACAAACCGCGCATACACGCCCTGCGCCACACCAGCTCGAGCATGTTCCTCCAAGGCGGCGCCCGATATGCACTCCCTATCCAAGCGCCTAGGCCATAAAGACATTCGCATGACCGTCAACATCTACGGGCACCTCCTGCCCGAAGAACACCGCAAGCTGGCAGCCATCGCAGATGAGATCTTCGAAGCAAACAAGTAAGTAACCTCGGTGACCACATTCGACCACTGACGTGCTAACGTTCCTCGATTGCACTGTCGCAATCACCAGGGTACTGAGCAAAATCGACTCATATCCGGTCTCATATCACGTAGGAACCTGGGGAAGATGAATCGAAAGTTGAAGCTTGGCGGTGCAGCGGCAGTTGCTCTCGCAGTGTTCGCCGGCGGCATAGGGGTTGGTTCGGCTGTCGCCGACCCGACAAAAAGCGAAGAGTACGCAGCTGTAGCAGCCGAAAGCACATCGCGACAAACGCTGATCGAAGAGAAGGACGCCTATAAGGACAAGCTTCTCGATCGTCAGAAGGAACTTGAGGCACAGCTCGACAGTGCGCGTGCTCTCGAGGGCGAGTTCCGTTCGAAAGAAGAGTCAGTGGCAAAGCGCGAACAGGCTGTAGGAGCCGCGGAAGCTGCTGTGAAGAAGCGTGAGGACGCGGTGAAGGGCGCTGAGGCTAAGAAGGCTGCTACGACGATCACCGAAGGTTCGTGGACTGTCGGCAGAAATGTCGAGCCCGGGACATACACAACGAGCGCCCCTGTTACCGGTCGTTGTTACTGGGGTATCTACGTGTCGGGGACAAATGGCGACGACATCGTAGCTAACGACAATGTGTCGGGTGGTCAGCCTACGGTCACTTTGCAGGTTGGGCAGGATTTCACCACGAACCGCTGCGGTTCCTGGTCAAAGATCGGTTAGTTCAGTACGTGTGGTAACAGGCCCTATGACTTCGGTTATGGGGCCTCTCCTCGTTGTGGCACTTTTGCTTTGGCATTCGCAGTGCGGATATGGTCACCACATGGGGGTCATACTTTCGATGACTTAGGAGTTTGTTGTGGCGCAGCGTGTGCAGGTGCAGTTGGTTGATGACCTGAATGGTGAAGAAGCTCAGGAGACCGTTCGATTCGGTTTCGAGGGCACGGAGTACGAGATTGATCTGACCACTGAGAACGCTGAGAAGCTGCGTTCGACACTGTCTGAGTATGTGGAAAAGGGCCGGAAGAGCAACGGCGGGAAGCGGAGTCAGGGCGGCACCAAGTCGACCAGCCGTAACAAGCGCCAGAACACGCAGGAGATCCGCCAGTGGGCTCAGGACCACGGGTACAACCCCAGTTCACGGGGACGCATCAACCAGACAATCGTCGACGCCTACAACGAATACAACGAAGCGGATGGCTAACACGCACCTAGGCTAGAACAAACGAAGGACGAGACCGTCAGCTGCGGTGTCGTCCTTCGTTTGTCTCCATCCAGTCAGTTCTCAGCCGGCTCTGCTGGCAAGTCATCCAGGTTGAGTTTGGCGCGCTGCTTCTCAGCCTGCTCGTACAAGCGGGCTATGTACTCCTCAAGCTTCACCCGCCCCGCCCGCCACTGCCCACGACCGCCAACCTGGATGGCCGGCAGGTCACCGCTTTTCACGAGGGCGTACATCTGCGACTGACTCACCGCCAACTCCTCAGCAACATCGGTAAGAGTCATGAAACGAGGCTGAGAAGTCACCTAGTCTGAGCCCCTAAACACTCGATCTTGATCGCATTGAACAGGTCAAGGCTCGCCGCGGCTGATCGAATTGAGTCGTGCCCGCCCCGTACTGTGATGGCGCCAACAGAAGGGTAAACGGCCTCAAACGATACGAACGTCTCGCCGCCGTCGTATGAATAGTCCTCAAGGCCCGAGACGGTGAGCCCAGTTATGCTTCCCCGCGCTGCAAATTTGACGTAGGCAATCATCTCTGCCCCTTGTGTCTGCTCTATCGGAGCCGTAGCAGAAACGACTATCGAGTCGGTGAACAGAAGCACCTCGTAAGCGTTCCTTGGATCAACAACCTGATCCCCTGTGCGCCCAGCCAGGTAGACGATCTCAGAATCACCGATAACGAGAGCTAGTCGTTGCTCTAAGGCGAAGGCAGGGTCACCTTGGCGGCGAAACTCACGATGGGGCCAACCTCGCACGTGCTGCGCGGGACTGTAAGAAAAACGGTGTGTGAGGGGCCGGCCTGATCCGGAAGGAGATGGCCGTGAACGACTTCACGACCGAAGTATCAGAGACGATGATCGATCCTGTGACGGGAGAATTCATCGATCAAAAGGACCTTGCCGAACGCCTGCTTGCCCAAGCGAAGGAGCAAGGCGTGAGCTTGGTCGGCCCTGGTGGGCTGTTGAACCAACTCACGAAGAACGTCCTCGAGACGGCGTTGGACGCCGAGTTGACGGAGCACCTCGGGCACGAGCACGGCGGGATGCCGATCGCAGCGAATATGCGCAACGGCACGAGGTCGAAGACCGTGTTGACCGAGATCGGCCCAGTCGAGATCGAGGTGCCCCGGGATCGCGACGGGTCGTTCGAACCGGTGATCGTGCCCAAGCGGAAACGGCGCTTGGACGGGATCGATCAGATTGTGCTCTCCCTCTCCGCCCGCGGGCTGACCACCGGGGAAATCGCGGCGCACTTCGAGGAGGTCTACGGGGCGAAGGTCTCCAAGGACACCATCAGCCGAATCACGGAGAAAGTCGCCGGGGAGCTGTCCGAGTGGTCCTCCCGTCCCCTGGATCCGCTCTACCCGGTGCTCTTCGTCGACGCGATCGTCGTAAAAGTCCGCGATGGACAAGTGCGGAACACTCCGTTCTATGTGGTCATGGGCGTCACCACAAACGGGGAACGCGAGATCCTGGGCATCTGGGCCGGCGACGGAGGTGAAGGCGCGAGGTTCTGGCTGCAGGTCTTCTCCGAGCTGAAGAACCGTGGCGTCACCGATGTGCTCATCGCCGTCTGTGACGGTCTCAAGGGCCTGCCGGAAGCGATCACGACCACCTGGGAGCGGACCGTGGTGCAGCAGTGCGTCGTGCACCTGATCCGCAACAGCTTCCGTTACGCCGGCCGCCAACACCGTGACGGCATCGTCAAAGCCCTCAAACCCGTCTATACGGCCCCGAGTGAGGCTGCGGCAAAGGACCGGTTCACGGAGTTCGCCGCCGAGTGGGGCTCACGGTATCCGGCGATCGTGAAGCTCTGGGAAAGCTCTTGGGCGGAGTTCGTACCCTTCCTTGAGTACGACGTGGAGATTCGTCGGGTGATCTGCACGACGAACGCGATCGAGTCGATCAACGCGCGCTACCGCCGAGCGGTGCGGGCCAGGGGTCATTTCCCGAACGAGGCCGCAGCCCTGAAGTGTCTCTACCTCGTCACCAGGTCCCTTGACCCGACCGGCGGCGGCAGAGCACGCTGGGTGATCAGGTGGAAACCCGCACTCAACGCGTTCGCGATCACCTTCGCGGGCCGATTCGAGAAAACCAACCACTAATGAAATGCCGGACCCACACACCGTTTATACGACAGTCCCTGCTGCGCGAGAGTGCTTCGGATCGAAGACGTGTGTTCTGAGAGCATGTCCCCATCTTTCAACTAGTGTGATGAGGCAACGGTAGTCGTGGCTGAACTGATTGGGAAGTAAGCCGTATGCGTCAACAACTGACTGTCACCACCAGCCCGTATGCTGCCCCTCGAGGTCGAGAACAAGCGGCATGACGAGCACTATGGTTGCTTGATATGGGACGGATGACTGTTACAACTCACCGCCCAGAGTGGGCGGTAGCTTGTGAGAGCAGGTTCCAAGTCACTCAGCTAGTGTCAGCAGGGACCGTCCAGGATGGTGCCGCAGAATGAGTAAACGACACCGTTGCCGCCGACATCACCGGGGACCTGAATGACATTTATAGTTACCAGCTTCACTCGTTACCATATCTTCCAAACGGCCGACCGTTTGGTCTCCCTTCGCGGCGCCCCATACGAGCGAAGAAGCAACAAGAACGTCATTATGCGGACATGGGACGCGGTGGCTACGGTCGGGTACACGGGGGTTGCTTATTTCGGCGCAACGCCCACAGATCAGTGGATTGCCGAAGTTGCATGGGAAGATGCTTTCGGACGGGGAATGGGCAGTGTCCAATCAGTTCCTACACTGTGGGAAGTTGCTACACGGCTGCAATCGAAACTTCGCGACGAGTTAATCACGCGCAAACTCACGGCACACTATCACGAGATCGTAATATCCGGGTTTTTTTGCCCTCGTGGGGCCAAGGTCCGATTGAGACCGTTCAGATGGTTAATACGACACCAGCCCGGAAAAGGTGGTCAGGTCGATTTCGTAACAACCAGCCTCCGCAATCTACCAACCCAGAGATTAACGGCATACCCAATTGGGCAGATTGATTACGATGTTGCGAAGAAGATGATCAGCTCGTTGAGTATGGTCGGTAGCGAGGGAGAGGAAACTTTTCAGGAATGCTTGGACAATTTTCAGTCCTACTTGGTTGAAGCAGTACGTCAAACTGCCTTGAGTTTCCCTGGAACGGTCGGCGAGGACGTCACTTCTATACATCTATTCTGGGACGCTGAGGGCGGCCCTGAAGCTAAGATAACCTATTTCCCTAAAGTCCAAGAGTCCATGTCGTTTGGAGCAGCTGTTGCATCGCCGGTTTCGTATTCTCCGTGGATTCTGACTCCGTCTGGGTATTTTTCGCCTTCCTTGGTATCAGGGGCGGGAGCAGGATGGAAAACAGATCATTTTAAGTTCGAGATAGTAAATATGGCAAATGCGTCAAGTGACCAAAACCAAATGTCGTGGAAAAGCTTCGAAGGAAGAAGTGCCCCGGGATATCGGCGAAACGCCAGTTCTTGGGCCTCAAATTCAACTAGAGCTGTGTTTGACGACATAACTATTGGTCCGCCAGGTGCCAGCTGAGAAGCAAGCCAAGTTGCATGCCGTGTTGACGAAAGAAGCGCCCCACCTTCAAAGAGGTAGGGCGCTGTCGTGCCGGGGTCTAGCTCTGCGGTGGGTACGCAGACACGACGAGGTTATAGGCCTGAGCGAGGTCGGTGAGACTGTACCTACCGGCGTCATTCCCAACCTCTTCTGCAATAGCTTTGAGCAGCGTAGCGTGCGTCTTCAGCCGTGACGGGTCCTCAATGTTGAGCCGGTGAGTCTCATGCACCGTAGCAGGTAAGGATGTCAACATCGACGCTTGGCGGGAAGGATGGGTGCGGCGCTAGGCCGTGACCCCCGTGATTGCTCGGTCCCTGCGTTTCGATTGCCGCGAACTACTTGATATGCAAGAAATGTCACAACTTACCCGTAGGCTTCAAAAGCCTTCTCCGCACGGACGCGGAGAGCTACCGTATCAGCCCACAGGGGCTAAACCAGGGGATCACATTGAAGAGAAGACTGGCACTTACCACCGCACTCATCATGGGGCTCGGCCTCACAGGTTGTAGCGGGTCGACTCCGACCGTCACGCCGGCGAGCGAGGCACCAGCCGCAGACGCGGCCGCAACCTCAGCACCAGCCGAAACGACCGAAGCCGTATCGAGCCGCACCGCTGCTTTCGGCGATACCGTCACTTTCGATAGTGGCGTTGCCGTCACGGTCACTTTTGATGGATTTAAGCCCGCCTCCCCGTCTGCCTACGGAGCTGTCGAAGGGCAGTACGCAGTCTTCACGATCACGGCGGTAAATAACAGCGCTGAAGAGATAGAGGCAGGAATTATGGGCGGTCCGACGGTGCGGGTTGGAGCTGCGGGCACGCAAGCCCAACTCGCGAGCGATGTTGAGGTGGGTATTGGTTCCAGCATTCTCTCAACGATGCTCCCTGGAAGCACCCAGACGGGCCAGGTGGCTTACGGGATCGCGGCAGCGGATGCTGGCCAAATCCAGATGGAAATAATGGATCCGTCCTTCTCCGGCAAGGACGCGATCTTCCAAGGCTCACTGCTTTAGCAGATTGAAGCAGGCTGTAGCGCCCCACCCTCGAAGAGATGGGTCGCCACAGCGTCGCGGCTAGAACTCGCGTTCGTATTGCACGGTAACGCCGACGATGCGGGCGTTATCGGCCAACGTGTCAGCCGCGTCTCCCGCGACCCTGATTACCCTGAAGCCCAGTAGGTCACCCGGCCGCACGCCACCGGCCAGGACGCTGACCCGTTGGATCTTCTGAGCGTTGCCAGGGGTGTGTGCCGGGGCGTCGTAGTTCGTCGCAGCCGTAGCGACCGACCCATTCAGGGCGGCATCGGGTGAGAGCGAGTCATTTGTCGCCACGCGCCACACAACCGCGCCACCGATCGTGTTCGAGTAGTACGTCAACACAACCCGCGCCCTACTTCCGGGGATCGCATCACCAGGCACGACGACCGCGAAACGAGCTTCCTGCTCGGTCGTCGGATCGAAGTTGATGTACGGGAGGTTGTTCACGTACCCCGCCGTCCCGGTGGTGTTCACGCCAACCAGCGACGGGGACACCACGCCCTTGCTGTAGAGCCTGGGCGATTGCCTGAGGTCGTTCACAACCACGACATCCCTGTTCCCGGTATAACCGGCGAAGACCAGGCCGGCCCTGCCAACGCTTGCTCCAACCCTGATGATTTCGGCGGCAGTGCTCGCAGACCCGCCAGTGAACGAGACACCAGAGAGCATGAGCGCGCCGCCCTGATGGTCGATATACCGGGGGACAAGAGTGGACTCCGAGTTGAACGTAGACGCTGTGTAGGTCGTCGGTCGGCCGATACCCGTCTTCGTGTTCTTCAGGATGAGTGTCCCATTGCGGGATGCGTTGGCGCTGATGCTCAGGCCGACGAAGACACAATTCTGGGAATAGGCGTCGTCGATGAACGGGTAAGAGCCCGACCCGCCTTCCATCTTCGTGTTCATGAAGCGCACGTCGTTCGACGGATAGTTCGTGACCCCGTCGAACTTCAGATCGGTCCCCTTATTACCCTGGAAGATCGAGCCGGTGAAGTGAACAGTCGCGTTGTGCCATCATGAAAGCCGAGGATCTAGTCGGCCTCCGATTGCACGACTGCCGGCACTTCTACGCGTCCGGACTTATCGCCTCTGGGTGCGATGTCGTGACCGTCCAAAGGGCGATGGGACATGCAACTGCCAGCACGACACTGAACACTTACAGCCATCTTTGGCCTACGGCTGAAGACCGTACGAGAAGCGCTGCCTCGGACATGATGCGCGAGTCTTTGGGCGTTCTTGCGGACTCTGGGCGGACAACCGCCGTTCTATAGGGACCTGACTAGGCACGATACCGCGCAGGAAGAGTTGATCCACATCTCCTCCACGGACGGATCGTCGAGGTAGGGCTGCAGAACCCCGAATCCGGCCACGGCGTCATAGATCTGTCGGCGCGCGACGTCGATCCTTCCCAGCGGCGGAAGGACGCCCCGGACGGAGCGCTCCTCGTAGTCGGCGATGGCGTCGTTGACGAGGAGCTGCACTTCGGAGATCTGCAGGGAGGGGTCCAGGCCGCGCCTGCGGATGAGTTCGCGTACCTCGCCCTCGACCAGGCGCACAGCATCCATGGATACCTCCGCACATCCGCACGCCGACGCCGGCGTGACGGCCGAAGCCTGGTGGCTCCCGCCGCTCCACACCCTACTGAACGCCGACCGGCGCGACTAGACGCTGGAGGCCCTGTGCATAAGTACGCGTCCCGCAAGAACGTGCCGCGTATCACGCCCCAGACGCATCAACACGCCGGGAGGAATGCCGGGGCAGCCGCAGGTTTTACCTAAGATTCCGCTTTCACATCCGAAACGTGAGTCCCATTCGTAACAGATATGTAGTCTTCTCGAGATTCACTCAGCTGGCTGACGCCCGGATTCTGCTGGAGAAACCCGTGACCTTGCCCTCCCCCGCCCGGCTACTGTGCGCCGCTCTACTGTCCTTCGGTCTCCTGGGCAGCGCGGTTCCTGCAGTAGCCAACGACGCCGTACCGGCGCCGGTCCCCTCCTCGACGGCCGCTCCGACCGTGCCCTCGACTGCTCCGGCTCCGGCCACCGCTCCGAGTGCCGCTCCTGCTCCGAGTGCGTCTCCCGCTCCGGCTGCGTCTCCTGCTCCGGGTGTGACCACCGCTCCTGCCGCGCCGGCTCCGGCCGGCACGGGCGCCACGAAGCCCACGGCACAACCGAGTGAGGGCGCAGCAGCGACTGCCAACCAGGCGCCCGCACAGGACAAAGTCACGTCCTTCGTTCCGGACCTGAACTGGAACCCGCTCGACGACCCGGACTCCAACGCCCGGTACGGCGAACACTTCGCCCAACCCGTCACCCCGCTCAAGACGGCATCACCCCTGAACATCGACGGCAGCGCCGGGACCGCGGCCATCGGACCGCGCTCGGGCGACTTCAAGGTCACCCTCGTGACGGTGCAGCTCGCAGGAAAGACCAAGGCCGACACCGACGCGATCAACATGACCGCGGCGCGCAACTCGATCACGAAGACCAGCGCGTACTGGAACACAGCTTCTGCCGGTCAAATCTCCATGACCAAGGTGAACGAGTACCGCCACGTCTCCGCCGCGCGGATCACCGACTCGTACGGCACGATCATGGCGACCGTGACGAAGGAACTGAACTGGCAGTACCGGCCGTACGAGGCCCTCGTGATCTTCGTCCCGCACGCGGACCTCAACTACAACGGATCCTGGGGCATCCTCGGCGGTGGCTTCACGGACAGCGACACCAGCGGCCGCATCATCATGCCGTACCCCTCGGCGCTCACCAACAATGTCGTGACGCACGAGTTCGGCCACGTCCTCGGGCTGCACCACGCGAACTCCCTCGCCTGCACCAACGGGCGCTCCGACGTCCCGCGCTCCGGCGGATCCTGGGCCGACCCTGCCTGCTGGTCCTCCGAATACGGCGACACCTCGGACCTCATGGGCTTTGCCCAGGTCAGCTCGCCTCGCATCAACGCCTTCCTCTGGGAGTACGGCGGCTTCGGAACGGCCGGCGACGTCCAGAACGTCGGGAAGCTGACCGACTCTCGCCAGGTAATCCTCCGCCCCTGGGCGGGAACATCGAGCAACCGTGCGGCGAAGTTCACGGATCCCGTGAGTGGCGAGGTCTACTACCTCGAACTCCGGGCCCCTGTGGGCGACGACGCGCAGACAGCCGTCAACGGCAACCGCGGAGTCAAGATCACCAAGCAGGACATCCTCGGATGGTCCGGCAATGCCTCCATCGTGCTCACGCCCAACAGCGGCATCTCGGGATGGGGCAACACGTCGCTGGCATGGCAGGCGGGCCAAACCTTCACCACGCACTCCGGTACAAAGATCCGCATCGACTACGTCAACAACACGGATGCCCGCGTCACGATCGATCCCGTCCAGTCGGTGGCGGGTGTGGCGGGGCCGTTGGTGACGGCTGCTGCTAAGCAGACCCCGGATATCGGCAACCCGACCTCGTCCCTGGTCTGCGGGATCAGCGAGGGCGGCTGCTACCAGAACTACCAGTACGGACAGGTGCACTGGACCAAGGCCACCGGAGCCCATGCCACACAGGGAGCCGTCAACAGCGCCTGGGGCAAATCCGGATGGGAGAAGGGAACCCTCGGCTACCCGGTCACCGACCTGACCTGCGGTCTCAAGAACAGCGGGTGCGTGCAGTCCTTCCAGAAGGGCAACATCTACTGGACCCCCCTCACCGGAGCGGCACTGACCCTCGGAGCGATCGACGGCACCTGGAGTTCCCTCGGCCGCGAGAACAGCAAACTCGGCTACCCCACCGCCAACGAGGCCTGCGGGTTGGTCGACGGCGGCTGCTACCAGAACTTCCAGGGCGGCCAGATCCACTGGAGCGCAGCATCGGGCGCCTCCGCGACCTGGGGCGCCTTCGGCCGGGCCTGGGGCCAGACCGGCTGGGAGAAGGGCTCCCTGGGCTACCCCACCGACAACGAGGTCTGCGGACTCGTCAACGGCGGCTGCTACCAGAACTTCCAGGGCGGCAAGATGCACCGCTCCTCGGCCACCGGCGCCTACATCACCAGCGGCACCATCAGCGCCGCGTGGGGAGCCAGCGGCTGGGAACAGGGCAGGCTCGGCTACCCCACCAGCAACGCCATCTGCGGACTCGTCAACGGCGGCTGCCTCCAGACCTTCCAGAAGGGCAACATCTACACCTCACCGGCATCGGGAACAGCCATCACCGCCGGCGCGATCGACAGCACCTGGAGCGCACTGAGCCGCGAAAAGGGAAAACTCGGCTACCCCACCACGAACGAGGTCTGCGGACTCACCAACGGCGGCTGCTACCAGAACTTCCAGGGCGGCCAGATCCACTGGTCCCCCACCACCGGAGCGAACCCCACCTACGGCACCATCGGAGCCGCCTGGCGCGCCACCGGCTGGGAAACCGGAACCCTGGGCTACCCCACCAGCGGCGAGATCTGCGCGCTCACCAACGGCGGCTGCTACCAGAACTTCCAGAAGGGCCAGATCCACTGGTCCCCCACCACCGGCGCCTACGCCACCCGCGGCGTGATCAACAGCGCCTGGGGCAAGACCCGCTGGGAAGCCGGAACCCTCGGCTACCCCACCAGCAACCAGGCCTGCGGACTGGTCAACGGCGGCTGCTACCAGAACTTCCAGGGCGGCCAGATCCACTGGTCCCCCACCACCGGCGCCCACCCCACCAGCGGCGCCATCGGAGCCGCCTGGCGCGCCACCGGCTGGGAAAAAGGCACCCTCGGCTACCCCACCACCAACGAAACCTGCTCCACCACCACCAAGACCTGCACCCAGAAATTCCAAAAAGGCCAACTCACCTGGACCCCCACCCGCGGCGTCACCCGCTCCTAACCCACCAGGCGCCTAACCGCGTTGACGATGAGGACTTTCGACATGCACCCGTTTTCCCTGACAGCCAAGCTGGCGACCGCGGCCTTTCTCGGGGCCCTGACGCTCTCGCCATTGCCGGCGGTCGCCTCGGAGCCGATTCTTCCGTCTCCGCTCACCCAGCCCGGCCCGACGGCCGAACCGTCAGTGCCTGCTGCCGAGGCGAAGACCGATGGCGGGGAAGCGGGAACGGCTGACACCGCACCTACCGCTGACCCCGTTCCGGCCGCAGAGCCCACACCGGCTCCGTCCGCGTCGTCGTCGGAAGCGGTGACGCCGAAAGCGGTGACGCCGGCACCGGCGACGGCCGATGCCGTCCCGCCCAAGGACGGTGCGGCGTCCGTCGCGTCCCCCTCGGCGGCCGACGCACTCCGCGGTCGGGGCAATGCGCACATGGGCCAGGGGCTGGAGCGGATCTCGGCGACGGGCAACGCGCAGGTCGCAGCACCCCTGCTGTCGCAGCAGTCCTCGACGGACCAGTTCGGAGGCTTGGCGGCCACGTGGCGTCCGGCGGGCATCCAGGGGATGGATGTCAGCAGCCATCAGGGCTACGTCGACTGGGCCACTGCCCGGGCCCAGGGGTCGGTGTTCGCCTATGTGAAGGCGACGGAAGGCACCGGGTACGTCAACCCGTTCTACTCCGACCAGTACGGCGGAGCGGCAGCCGCGGGGATGATCCGTGGGGCATACCACTTCGCCATCCCGACGACAGGATCCTCCGGAGCCGAGCAGGCCACCTATTTCGTGCGTAACGGCGGAGGCTGGTCGGCCGACGGACGGACCCTTCCCCCGCTCCTGGACATCGAATACAACCCGTACCCTTCGCTCGGCAATTCCTGCTACAACATGTCGGCGGCGCAGATGGTCGCGTGGCTTCGGGACTTCTCCTCGACGGTGCGCACCCTGACGGGACGTGTGCCCATGATCTACACGACGACGGACTGGTGGGCCACGTGCACCGGCAATTCGGGAGCGTTCGCCGACCACCCCCTGCACATCGCCGCCTACGGACAGACATCGGCCGGCCTGCTACCCAACGGGTGGTCGTCCTATGCGGTGTGGCAGTACAGCAGCACCGGCCCCTTCGTCGGTGACTCCAACGTCTGGCGCGGAACGGCGGCCGAGCTGTCCGCCTTCGCCGTCAACTCGCAGGTGCAGTCGGTGGCGGGTGTGGCGGGGCCGTTGGTGACGGCTGCTGCTAAGCAGACCCCGGATATCGGCAACCCGACCTCGTCCCTGGTCTGCGGGATCAGCGAGGGCGGCTGCTACCAGAACTACCAGTACGGACAGGTGCACTGGACCAAGGCCACCGGAGCCCATGCCACACAGGGAGCCGTCAACAGCGCCTGGGGCAAATCCGGATGGGAGAAGGGAACCCTCGGCTACCCGGTCACCGACCTGACCTGCGGTCTCAAGAACAGCGGGTGCGTGCAGTCCTTCCAGAAGGGCAACATCTACTGGACCCCCCTCACCGGAGCGGCACTGACCCTCGGAGCGATCGACGGCACCTGGAGTTCCCTCGGCCGCGAGAACAGCAAACTCGGCTACCCCACCGCCAACGAGGCCTGCGGGTTGGTCGACGGCGGCTGCTACCAGAACTTCCAGGGCGGCCAGATCCACTGGAGCGCAGCATCGGGCGCCTCCGCGACCTGGGGCGCCTTCGGCCGGGCCTGGGGCCAGACCGGCTGGGAGAAGGGCTCCCTGGGCTACCCCACCGACAACGAGGTCTGCGGACTCGTCAACGGCGGCTGCTACCAGAACTTCCAGGGCGGCAAGATGCACCGCTCCTCGGCCACCGGCGCCTACATCACCAGCGGCACCATCAGCGCCGCGTGGGGAGCCAGCGGCTGGGAACAGGGCAGGCTCGGCTACCCCACCAGCAACGCCATCTGCGGACTCGTCAACGGCGGCTGCCTCCAGACCTTCCAGAAGGGCAACATCTACACCTCACCGGCATCGGGAACAGCCATCACCGCCGGCGCGATCGACAGCACCTGGAGCGCACTGAGCCGCGAAAAGGGAAAACTCGGCTACCCCACCACGAACGAGGTCTGCGGACTCACCAACGGCGGCTGCTACCAGAACTTCCAGGGCGGCCAGATCCACTGGTCCCCCACCACCGGAGCGAACCCCACCTACGGCACCATCGGAGCCGCCTGGCGCGCCACCGGCTGGGAAACCGGAACCCTGGGCTACCCCACCAGCGGCGAGATCTGCGCGCTCACCAACGGCGGCTGCTACCAGAACTTCCAGAAGGGCCAGATCCACTGGTCCCCCACCACCGGCGCCTACGCCACCCGCGGCGTGATCAACAGCGCCTGGGGCAAGACCCGCTGGGAAGCCGGAACCCTCGGCTACCCCACCAGCAACCAGGCCTGCGGACTGGTCAACGGCGGCTGCTACCAGAACTTCCAGGGCGGCCAGATCCACTGGTCCCCCACCACCGGCGCCCACCCCACCAGCGGCGCCATCGGAGCCGCCTGGCGCGCCACCGGCTGGGAAAAGGGCACCCTCGGCTACCCCACCACCAACGAAACCTGCTCCACCACCACCAAGACCTGCACCCAGAAATTCCAAAAAGGCCAACTCACCTGGACCCCCACCCGCGGCGTCACCCGCTCCTAACCCACCAGGCGCAGTCCCGGGCATCGATCAGATTGTGCCCGGGACTGACCGCATCGCTATGATCGGGGCTTATGTCCCGAAGTGATCCGCCCGAGTCCGCGGCTGAACCCGCACAGGAGAAGGGCGGACGAACCCGGGGCAAAGGACTGCCGGCAGTAGGCGGGGCGTCCGTCGTCGCCGCGGGTGCAAGCTACCTGATCCTCTTCCTCGCGGCGCGTGCCCTCAGCCCGGAAGAGAATGCCCAGTTCCTCACCTTCTGGGCCGTCCTGTTCCTCATCCTCGGCGTCATCGCGGGCATCATCAACGAGTTCACCCGTGCCGTCCGGACGGCGGCGACCGACATCGGGCGACCAGCACAGGGTGCGGCCGTCTTCCCCCTCGGATTGCTGATCGGATGTGGCGGGGCCGTGCTGATCGCTGCCTCCTCGCCGCTCTGGGCGCCGTCGATCCTGCCCGACGACACGATCCTGCTGGTGGCTGTCCTCGCGGTGGCCTCCATCGCCTATGCCGGCCACTGCTCCCTGGCGGGGGCGGCCGGAGGGTCCCAGCGGTGGTCGCTGTTCGCTGGGCTCGCCGCCTCCGAAGCCGTGCTGCGCCTGCTCCTCGTGGTCGTCGTCGTGCTCACGGTGTCCACGCGGGTCGGGCTGGAAGCCGCCAGTGCCGCCGGTGCCCTGACCTGGCTGCTCATCCTCCTGTTCGCACGGTCGTCACGGTCGGCGGTCCGCGCACGGGCAGACGTGGGTACGGCGGCCCTCCTGTCCAACACCGGCCATGCCATGCTCTCGGCCGCGGCCACGGCCGCTCTCATCACCGGGTTCCCCATCCTGCTGCGCCTGACCACGCCCCTCGAGCAGTACGCCGGCGCGGCGCCCCTCATCCTCGCGATCTCCCTCACCCGCGCGCCGATCATGATCCCCCTCCAGGCCTTCCAGTCGGTGCTCATCTCACGCTTCGTCGGCGTGACGGGCACAGCGCTCGTCCGGGCCATAGCCCTTCCCGCCGCGGCGCTGCTCGCGCTCGGCGGCGTCGGGGCGGTAGCGGCCGGCCTGCTCGGGCCCTGGATCATGCTGGTCTTCGGACCCGCCTACGTCGTCGCGCCCCTGACCATGGCAGCCCTGACCTTCGCCGGGTGCCTGATGGCGGTACTGACCGTGACGGGAACCGCCTGCCTCGCCCGGGGCGCGCACACCGCCTACTCGGTGGGCTGGCTGACCGCGACCGCGGCCACCTTCCTCCTGCTCCTGCTGCCCGGTTCACTCGAGTCGCGGGTGATCCTCAGCCTGGTGCTGGGCCCCGTCGCAGGAGCCCTCATCCACCTCGCGGCCCTCCTGACCTCCACCGGGCGCCGGAAAGCCGAGACATCAGCGGAAGAAGGTATCGGACGGTGACAGCCGGACCCCTCGTCAGCGTGATCGTGCCCGTCTACAACAGTGCCTCGACGATCGACCGCGCGCTTGCCAGCGTGCTCGCCCAGAGCTACGGGAACTGGGAACTGCTGGTCGTCGACGATGCCTCGACCGACGACTCCGCCCGGCGCGCCCGGGCCGTCGCAGCGAGCGTCCCGGACAGGCCGGTGCGCGTCATCGACTCGCCGGAGAACCGCGGCAGCTCCGCCGCCAGGAACACGGGCCTCGACGCGGCGGCTGGTGAGTTCGTCGCCTTCCTCGACGCCGACGACGAGTTGTTACCCGACTACCTCGAGGCGCTGACGAGCGCCTGCGACGCGGATACCGACATCGTGGTGTGCGGCCACGTCGTCTCCGTCGACGGTTCCGAGGATCGCCCACGAGCGAGCCGCGACGCCGGACGGATGGATGGGCGCACGGCACTGCGCGCGGCACTGGCGGACCGCATCACGCCGTTCCCCTGGGACAAGCTGTACCGCCGGAGCCTGTTCGACGGCCTCCGCTACCCGGAAGGCCTCAAGCGGTTCGAGGACATGGTGGTGAACCTCGCCCTCTACCCCAGGGCCCGGCACGTCGTCGTTCTGCAGCGCCCCCTCTACCGCTACCGGATCTCCGCAGGCTCCCTCACCTGGGGCCGTGTGCCGTCCAGGGACGACGTAGGGCGGGCCCTCTCGTACCTCGATCTCCATCTCGACGCCGCCTTCCGGCACGGCCGGTTCCAGGCGCCGTACCAGGCGACTTTGACGCTCCTGACGCTCCTGACGGCACAGAGCGCCGCGACGTCCGGCTCCACCGCGACGGGGAGACTCGACCTCCGGCAGTACGGCGCTGACCTGACGCTCGGCCGCCTGGCCGGCTGCGCCAGGGCGCGTCCCGACCTCGCCGCGGCGGGGATACTCCTCAAGGTGGCGCCCGCGCTGTTCGGGGCGGTATACCGGCGCTACGCGCGGCGTTCCTACGGCGCGGAGTAGACGGAGCGCACACCCGACCAGCCGGGTACGCGCGCCGCGGTGGGGTAGATTAGAGGTCATGCCCAAAGCGCCCTATTCCCGCGCCCTCGTCATCATGCCCGCGTGGAACGAGGCCCAGACCGTAGGCAACACGGTCCGTGAAACGCTCGCCATGGAGCAGCAGTACGACGTGCTCGTCGTCGACGACGGATCTACGGACGGGACCGCGGCGGAGGCGGAGGCCGCCGGCGCCACCGTCCTGCGGCTGCCCTTCAACCTCGGTGTCGGCGGAGCCATGCGGGCCGGCTTCAAGTACGCCGCCCGCACCGGCTACGACGCCGTCGTCCAGGTGGACGCCGACGGCCAGCACGACCCCCGTGATATCGAGCGGGTACTCCGCGGGCTGGAGAACGCCGACATCTCCATCGGTGCGCGCTTCGCCGAACGCGGCGAATACCGGGTCTCCGGGCCTCGCAAATGGGCCATGCAGTTCCTCGCGGGGGTCATCTCGGCCCTGGCCAGGACGCGCCTGACGGACGTGACCAGCGGTTTCCGGGCCGCCAACACCCGGGCGATCGCCCAGTACCTGGACCACTACCCGGCCGAGTACCTCGGCGACACCATCGATTCGCTGGTCGTCGCCATCAAGTCGGGCTGCCGGGTGGTCCAGGTCCCCGTGGAGATGCGCGTCCGCCAGGGCGGCACTCCCAGCCACAATCCGACCAAGGCGGCCATCTACCTCGGCCGCTCCGTCTTCGCCCTGCTGTTCGCCCTGACACGCAGGAAATCCGGCCCAGTTCACCTCATGGGAGCCTGACTCTTGGAAACCATCGCCGCCTTCGTGCTGGCCATCATCATCGTCGCGGTCATCCTCGACCTCCTGCGGCGGAAGAAGATCCGGGAGAAGTACGCCGCCCTCTGGCTGATCGTGGGCGCAGCGACCGTGGTGCTCGGCGCATTCCCCCAGCTGCTGGCCATCGCCGCGGAAACCGTGGGCGTCGAGGTCCCGTCGAACCTGCTGTTCGCCCTCGGAATCCTCTTCGTGCTCGGCGTGCTGCTGCACCTCTCCGTCGAAATCTCCTCGGTCGAGGACGAGACACGGGCCCTCGCCGAGGAAGTGGCGATCCTGCGGGCCCAGCTCGAGGCCCTTGCCCCTGAGCGCGCCCTGCCTTCCGACAAGGGAGCCGCCGGGACCCTCGCCGCACCGGCGAAGAACCGCGTCCCGGACCACGGATCTGCAGTCCCGGAGCATGGATCTCCAGGAGGGAAGGGCGCATCCGCCGCGCACCCTCCGCAGAAGCAAAAACACCCCTGACATCACGATGACCGGCGGAACCCTCCGCCCACCCACCACGGAAGGCCTGCCTACCCATGCCACTGGACATTTTCATCCCCTACTGGGGAGATCCCGGCTATCTCAAGGAGACCGTCCGGAGTGTCCTGGCGCAGGACTCCGGCGACTGGCGCCTGACCGTCGTCGACGATGCCTATCCCGACCTCACGGTGAAGGAATACTTCGACGGGATCGATGACGAGCGGATCACCTACATCCGCAAGGAGCAGAACGAGGGCATCACCGCGAACTACCGGACCTGCGTCTCGCTGGCGACGGAGGAGCTGATGACGATCCTCGGCTGCGACGACGTCCTCCTGCCGAACTATGTCGACACGATCCTCGCCGCGCACCGCCGGTTCCCCGAAGCAGCGATCATCCAGCCGGGCGTGCAGATCATCGACGAGGCGGGCACCGTCGTGACGACCCTCGCCGACACGGCCAAGCAGAAGCTGGTCCGCCCGCGCGGTACCGGACTCCAGCTCGTCTCGGGTGAGGCCATCGCGGCGAACCTGATGCACGGCGACTGGTTGTACTGGCCCTCCCTCGCTTTCCGCACCGCCAAGATCCGCGAGGTCGACTTCCGCGAGGGCTTCCCCATCATCCAGGACCTCGCCCTGGTCATGGACATGATCTACAAGGGGGACCAGCTGCTCATCGAGCCCACGCTGTGCTTCTCCTACCGGCGCCACTCCGCCAGCGCCTCGTCCTCCAAGCTCGTCGACGGCTCCCGGTTCGCCGGGGAGCGCGAGTACTTCAGCCTCGCTGCCGGCCAGGCGAAGGAACTCGACTGGAAGCGCGCCGAACGCGCCGCCCGGCTCCGCCTCACCTCCCGGGCCCACGCTGCGACCCTGCTGCCCGGCGCCCTCCTCAGCCGCAACCACACCGCAGCGAAGGCGCTCGCGCGCCACATCTTCGGCCTCTAACGGCCCCTTCAGGAAGGCTCACATGACCCACCCCCCACGTTCCGGCGAGCCGGAACAGACAGTCCTCGTCACCGGCGGAGCCGGTTTCATCGGAACCGCCATCTCCAGCGGCCTGGCGGCCTCCTTCGGCCGCGTCGTCGTCGTGGACAACCTGCACCCCCAGATCCACGCCACGGGTGAGCGGCCGGCGGAACTCCACGCATCGGCGGAGCTGGTCCGCGGCGACATCACCGACGCCGAGGTCTGGGACAGCGTCCTTGCCACGGTGACTCCCGACGTGATCATCCACCTGGCCGCCGAGACCGGCACGGGGCAGTCCCTCGAGGAGTCGACGCGGCACACGATGACCAACGTCGTCGGCACCTCGCAGATGCTCGATGCGCTCAACCGGCACAAGAAGCTGCCGCGCCGCATCGTGCTCTCGAGCAGCCGCGCCGTGTACGGGGAGGGCGCCTGGCGGCGCACGGGAGCGGACGCACTCTTCTACCCGGGCCAGCGCACCAGCGCGACGCTCGACCAGGCCCAGTGGGACTTCCCCGACGCCGAGCCCACTGCGATGAAGGCCTCTGACGTCTTCCCCGCCCCGGTGAGCGTGTACGGGGCCACCAAGCTCGCCCAGGAGAACATCCTCGTGGCGTGGGGCAAGTCCTACGGTGTCGAGACGGCCGTCCTCCGGCTCCAGAACGTCTACGGGCCGGGCCAGTCGCTCATCAATCCCTACACCGGCATCATGTCGCTGTTCTGCAGGATGGCGAAGTCCGGCACCTCCATCCCCCTGTACGAGGACGGAGAGGTCCGCCGCGACTTCATCCTGATCGACGACGTCGCCTCGGCCCTCGTGGCCGCAGCCACCTCCCCGACCGTCAGCGACACGCCCCTCGATATCGGCTCCGGTGAGTTCCAGACGATCGGAACCGCGGCGGCGATCATCGCCGGGTACTACGGCGCCCCGCAACCCCACGTCACCGGCCAGTACCGGCAGGGCGACGTGCGGCACGCCTGGGCCGACGTCAGCGCGGCCAACGAGGTGCTCGGCTGGACCCCGCAGTACAACCTGGAGCAGGGCATCTCCCGGCTCGCCCAGTGGATCGATTCCCAGGCCAACGTCCAGCCCGCCTGACCTGTACGGCAACGAGGGCAGGGCCCTCGAGGAAAGCCTCCGCGTAGTAGAGCGCGGGGGCTTTCCTGCTGTTCCGGGGCTTTCCTGCTGTTCCGGGCCTTTCCGCTGTTCCGGGTCTCTCCGTCGTCCGGGACGACGCCGACCTGCCGGCAGCCGAAGCTCCGCAGGACGCGCTATGTGCCTGTCGCTCGGGTCCCGACGATCGAGGACCGCTGCGGGACGAGCGGGTCCCCCTGCAGCCCCGGTGACGTCGTCTCCCCGGCCGCCGCAGTTCCCCCGACCGGCACGTTCTCCTCAGCCGGCGCAGTTCCCCCGACCGGCTCGACCCCCTCGACCGGCGCTGTTTCCGCTGACGCGGTTTCATCGGCCGGTGCTGTTCTCTCCGGTGCAGCAACGGCCACGGGTGCGAGAGCCGGTTTCTTCCCGTGCCGGCGAACGGCGCGCATCACGGGCCGCTCGACGAGCAGCCAGCTGGCGATACCCGCCGCGACCGTGAGGACAGCGGCCACGAGCATGTACACGACGAGCCCCCGCTCATGGACCCCGTGCACCGCGAGCAGCTGCTGGATCGGGAAGGCGTAGATGTAGACGCCGTAGGAGACGTCGTTCTTCCGGATCAGCATCGGCGAGGGCAGCAGCGTCGAGATCCAGAGGGTGGCGTACGCGATGAAGACAGCCGACGCGGCGCCGCCCCAGCCCGGCACCAGGGCCGTGACCACCACGGCGGCCACGGCGGAGGCGGCCCCCGGGAGCCAGTGGATGCCGATCCGGTCCTTCCATGCCAGGACGACGGCTCCGCCGAGGAAGAAGGGCAGCAGGCGGAACAGCAGGTCGAAGTCGAAGTTCCCCTGGGTGTAGGGAGCGACATCCTCGATCGACGCGTGGGCGATCACGCTGGCGACGAAGAGGATGGTCAGGGGCCAGGGAGACTTGCGGATGATCGCGAAGATCCCCAGGAAGGCGAGGATCGCGTAGCAGTAGAACTCGTAGTAGAGGCTCCACAGTGAGCCGTTCCACGCGCCCGGGTAGGGGACGCCGGCAGGGGTTCCTGCCACGTCGTATCTCAGCATCTTCAGCCCGAGGTTCGAGAAGACGTAGTTGAACGGCGTCGTACCTGTCGTGAAGAAGCCGTCGAGGCTGCCCTTGGCGGCGAGATACCCGAGCGGGGCGAAGAAGCCCGCGACGACGACGAGGCAGACGATGAAGGCCGGCATGATGCGGGCGACGCGGTGCACCAGGTACTCCCCCAGGGAGTGGCTGAACCGGCTTGCGGCGATGAGGTAGCCGCTGATGACGAAGAAGCCCGCCACGGCCCACCCTCCGAGGGTGTCCCCGGCGAAGGCGGGTTCCTCGGGGCGTCCTGACAGGGGCCAGCTGTGATGCACGAGCACTGCCAGCGCAAGCACCAGGCGGATCAGGTTCAGGCTGTTGTTCCGGGTATCGAATGGTCGGCCGAACCACAGTCCGGACGGGTTTTTCCTCCGTGGCACAATCTCTCCATCAGCACGACCGACACTAGGGCAACCCAGTCATCCTACCCCGGAGCCCTCGCGCGGCCGCTGGAGCGATTTGGCGCCGCAGTGCCGCCGGGCAATAATTCGCAGTATGCGTGGAATCATCCTTGCCGGGGGTACCGGATCCAGACTGCACCCGATCACCCTGGGAATCAGCAAACAGCTTGTACCCGTGTACGACAAGCCGATGATCTATTATCCGCTGTCCACGCTCATCCTTGCGGGCATCAGGGACATCCTCATCATCACGACGCCGCAGGATGCGGACCAGTTCCGGCGCCTGCTGGGCGACGGGAGCAGGTTCGGTGTCTCCCTCACCTACGTCCAGCAGCCCTCCCCCGACGGTCTCGCCCAGGCGTTCATCCTCGGCGCGGACCACATCGGGGATGATTCCGTGGCCCTCGTCCTGGGGGACAACATCTTCTACGGGCAGGGCATGGGAACGCAGCTGCGTCGTTTCGCGCAGGTGGACGGCGGAGCCGTGTTCGGCTATTGGGTCGCCGACCCTTCGGCCTACGGAGTCGTCGAGTTCGACGAGACGGGAAAGGCCCTCTCCCTCGAGGAGAAGCCGGCCCACCCGAAGAGCAATTACGCCGTGCCCGGCCTGTACTTCTACGACAACCACGTGGTGGAGATAGCCGGCGCTCTCAAGCCCTCACCCCGCGGGGAACTGGAGATCACGGACATCAACCGCGTGTACCTGGAGGCCGGGAAGCTGCAGGTGGACATTCTCCCCCGCGGCACCGCCTGGCTCGACACCGGTACGTTCGATTCCCTGAGTGACGCATCGAACTTCATCCGGACGGTGGAGCATCGGCAAGGGCTGAAGATCGGAGCCCCCGAGGAGATCGCGTGGCGGCAGGGTTTCCTGGACGATGCCGAACTCGAGGCGATCGCTACGCCGCTCGTGAAGAGCGGCTACGGATCCTATCTGCTGTCCCTGCTCGCGACGTCGTCCAACTGACCGCCCGCGGCGCTCGCCGCCCTCGATCCGGCAGCCTTCGACCCCGGCAGGCCTAGTCCTGGCAGACGGTGACCTCGTAGAGCTTCGCTTCGCCCTGCTCGTCGATGAGCCGCACCGCGTCGGAGTCCTCGAGGTCGTCGAACCCGGGGAACAACCGGGACGCCCCGTTCTCGACGAGGTACTGGGTACCGAAGTCGAGGACGTAGGACACGCCCGTCTCACGGATGGCGGCGCAGGCCTCCTCGTCCGTGGCGGCGTCGTTCAGGGACTCCGCGACCTCCTTCACCGCCGGCGACTGGGTCTCGAAGAGATGATAGGAGAGCACCTTGCGCCCGGTGAACGCGAAGGCGAGGGTGCTGCCGTTCCACGGGTTGCCCGCGATGACCGCATCCTCCGGAAGGGTCTCCTCGGCGCGTTCGAGGAGGGTGTACTCGTCGGAGGAGACGATGGACGTCGGAGTGTCCCGGAGGTAGTAGAGCTCTCCCCCTTCCAGATACGTGTCGAGCGGCTTCGTCTGGGTCGCCGAGGCCACCAGGACGGCGACGACTCCCAGTCCCACCAGCGACGCAGCCCCGCGCACCAGGGCGGGCCGCGAACGGACTCCGCGCGCGAGCGGCGTACCGACGGATGTGCGCCGCACGACGTCGCCCAGCCAGGCCAGCACGGCACCTGTCCCGATCGCACCGAACACGACGCCGAACATCGGCAGCAATGCCGCGAGGCGGTTCGTGTCCGCATACCAGATCCCGGTGAGCATGGCGCGCCAGAGTCCCCGCTCCAGCCCGGCGTCGACGACGTAGAGGTACCCGACCAGCGCGAAGCTCACCAGCAGCCACCGCTGGTCCCCGCGACGCAGGAGGTGGATCATCCCGGCACCCGCGAGCAGGGACACGGCGAGCGACACCAGGGGGAAGCCCATGGGTGAGTACGCCAGCACCTCTCCGACGGCGCCTCCGGGGGTCTGATGCGGCCCCCACACGTCGTAGGGCACCGGACGGAGCTTGAGCCACAGGAGGACGGACACGCCCAGCGCGACCAGGCCGAGGACCGCCCTGAGGACGGCGCTCGCCCTCGCCGAGCGGATCCTGCTGCCGGCACTCCTCTTCGTGACGAGGGCGACGACGAGTGCAGGGAAGCTGAACAGCACGAGGCTGTTGACCGAGCTCATGTGCGACAGCGCCAGCGCGGCGACCGCGACGAGGACCACCAGGACCGCCGGGAGCGTGGGGACGGCCAGGTGCCGGCCCATCCCCAGGAAGAGGAGGACCGCCCCGAGAGCGGCCGGCAGGAGTGCAACGGACAGCATGTAGGGGAAGAGGGGCCCCCACACCATCATGAGGTAGGGGAACCCGATGAAGGCCGCCGAGAGGACCCCGGCGGAGAGGAGGACGGCCCGGCTCCGGCCTGCGACCACCCTCGCCAGGAAGACGACGGACAGGGGCCACACGACCGCCGCGACGACGATGTTCAGCGCGTTGACGGCCACCGGGACGGAGGTGCCCGTCAGCTGCACGACCAGGGCGGCCAGGGAATGCCAGGCAGCGGGATAGACCGCCGCCGCACCCGTGTTGCCCGTCATCTCCCCGAGGGTGAGTGATGAGCCGTCACCGGTGGTGACGATGTACTCCACGGCGTTGAGGTGGAACACGTTGTCGAAGCGCTGGGCGATGTTCTCGGGGTTGCCGATCAGCGTGACCGTCCGCCAGGCGATGAGGCCGGAGCCGACCAGGAATCCCGCCCCTGCCGCCACGAGGACTCCCCACCCGTCGGGGGCCGGAGCGCCTGCCTCAGCCGCGACCCGCGAGCGTCGTGTCAGGAAGTAGCCTGCAGCGGAGAAGACCAGCGCTGCCCCGGCTACGAGCCAGATCGACCAGGGGATGCCGACCAGTGAGCCGAGCACCGCTGCCACGCCCGCCGTGGCCACTGTCAGGAGCGGCGCCACACCGACCGCGGCCAGCCGGCGGAACCCGAGCGAGAGCGCCAGAAGCAGTCCCGGCAGCACCGTCACCAGGACGGTCACCGCCAGGATCGGCGCGATCGACCACCAAGACACATTTCCTCCATTGGCAGCACGAAGGCCGCATTGTTTCAACCGGGCGGCCCTACGGGCGCACGGCGCTCTCGCTCTTGCCGCCAGGGACTAGTTGGACCGGAGCCGCTCGATGACGTCGCGGACCGGGCCGTCCATCAGCACGTTGCCGTGGTCCAGCAGGACGCCCCGCTCGCAGATCTTGGCGACCATGTCGAGGTCATGGCTCACGACGACGAGCGTCTTGCCCTCCGCCGCCAGCTCCCGGATCCTGGCGATGCACTTCTTCTGGAACGGTTCATCGCCGACGGCGAGGATCTCATCGATCAGGAACACTTCCGGATCGGTGTGGACTGCCACCGCGAACGCCAGCCGGAGGTACATGCCGGACGAATAAAACTTGACCTCGGTGTCGATGAACTGACCGATCTCCGAGAACTCGACGATCGAGTCGAACTTGGCCTCGATCTCGTCGCGGTCCATCCCGAGGATCGCCCCGTTGAGGTAGACGTTGTCCCTCCCGCTGAGATCCGGGTGGAATCCTGCTCCGACCTCGATGAGGCCGGCCACCCTGCCCCGGGTCCGCACGGACCCCGAGTCCGGCCGCATCACTCCGGACATGTGCTTGAGGAGCGTGGACTTGCCCGACCCGTTGAACCCCAGGAGCGCGACGGACTCCCCCTGTTCGACCGTCAGGGACACGTCTGACAGCGCGTGGAAACGCTCGGACAGGTCCCCCTTGCGCCCCTTCATGAGCCAGACAAACGCTTCCTTCATGGAACGGGTGTGGCGGAGGACGAACTGCTTGTTGACGTTGCGTATCTCGATGGCGGTGGTCATCACAACTCCTGGGCGAAACGGCCCTCGAGCCGACGGAAGACGAGCTGGCCGATGATCAGCATCAGCCCCGACGTGACGAGCGCGACCGGGATCCACAGCGAGAGGAGGTTCGGCGGAATCGCTTCGGCCCGCTCGGTGGTCGGTAGCCAGAAGGCGAAGTGGAACGTCTCCACCGCCACGGTGATCGGATTGAGCTGGTAGATCAGAAAGAAGGTCTCGCCCAGCTTGTCCCGGACCAGCAACCACGGGTACAGGACCGGCGAGGCCCACGTGGCCACCATCAGCAGCATGTCCACGAGGTTCTCCGCGTCCCTGAAGTACACGTTCACCGCGCCGAAGAGAAGCCCGAGCCCGATCGCGAACATCGTCACGATGAGGAAACCGGCGCACGCCGCTGCCAGCTGGAGGATGGTCGGCGACCATCCGGAGAACAGGCAGGCCACGACGAGGATGATGATCTGGGGCACGAAGTGCACCGCCGACACCCAGGTGGACGCGATCGGGAACAGCTCACGCGGAAGATAGATCTTCTTGATGAGCCCGCCGTTCGACACGATCGCCCGCGATGCGTTGCCGAGCGCCTCGTTGAAGTAGTTGATCAGGACGATCCCGGAGAACAGGTAGATGGCGTAGTTCGGCAGGCCGGCCGGATTCCGCTCACTCTGTTCGAGGCCGAGGAACACGCCCAGTGCGACGTAGAACACCACGAACTGCACACCCGGCTTCACGTACGACCAGAGCAGCCCCAGCACCGATCCCCGGTACCGTACCCGGAGCTCCTTCTGGACGAGCAGCTTCAGCAGGTAGCGGGAGCGGACGACGTCGCGCAGGCCGTGGCCGTAGCCCGGCACCACGAGGTCGGCCCGCGATGCGCCTCCCGATCCGGCCCTGTCCGACACACCAGTCACAGGACCGACTTCCCTACTCCTTCGGCCGGGTGTGCGTTCTCGAAGGTCTGCGCCCAGGCCTGCTGCGACGTGAACTCCGGCAGCGCCTTCTGGTACTCCTCGGCAAGGGTGTCCCATCGGGCGAGGAGACGCTGGTGCAGGATCATGCTGCGCTTCAGCATGGACTGGAACTGGTCCGAGTCCCGCTTGTACCAGGACGCGCCTGACCCGTCGGCCGACGAGACGAGGGCGGAGTCGAGCTGCGACAGCCGCCACCACCGTGCGTCCATGGCGGGTACGTTCGCTTCGGGCTGGACGCCGGCTTCGGGGCGCGCAGGGCGCATCTGCCGCAGTGCGCCCGTACCGGCCTTGATCAGTGCGCCCTTGAGGGTGCGCGGCGGGGCGGGTTTGATGCCCCGTTTCGGCGGCTTGACCCTCTTGACCTCGGGGAACTCGGCGATGTTCTTGCTGACGCGGGCGTCGTCGAACTCGGCCCTGCGCCTGCGGATCTCGGGCAGCTTCGCACCGATGGTGCTGTGGAGGTGCGAGGGTCCGTCGAGGAGGTCCTCCAGCGCGTTGAGACGGAGTGCGACCGCGGAGTACTGCATGGACAGCAGGTGGCGGACGTCGACCATGAAGCTCTCCCGCGGCATCCGGCCACCGTGCTTGTACGGCGAGTAGAGCATGGCGGCGAGCCAGCGGTTGCGCTGGTGGTAGTAGGCCTGCCAGTCGATCGTGTCGTCCTTCTCGGTCCACGGCATGTGCCAGACGGCGGCACCGGGCAGCGAGACGGTGCGGAAGCCGTGCGCCTTGGCGCGGATGCCGTACTCGGCGTCGTCCCATTTGATGAACACGGGCAGCGCCAGGCCGATCTCACGGATGATGCTCGTCGGGATCAGGCACATCCACCAGCCGTTGAAGTCGACGTCGATCCGGCGGTGCATCCAGGGCGTGGTGCGGAGGTTGCTCGCCGAGAAGTCGTGGGCTTCGCGCGTGTTGGTGACGGGCCCCCAGAAGTAGCGGTACTCGTTGATCTCCTCGCCGAAGCTGTGGAGCACGGAGCGCTCGTAGAGGTTGAACATGTGGCCACCGACGATGGTCGGCTTGCGGGTGAAGTCCGCGAAGTTGGCGGCCCTCAGGATTCCCTCGGTCTCGACCAGCACGTCGTCGTCCAGCAGGATCACGTACTTGCTGCGGCCGTCGTTGACCGTCTCGTGCATCCCGCGGGCGAAGCCGCCCGAGCCGCCGAGGTTGCCCTGTTCGAGGAGCGCGAACTTGTCCCCGAGGCGGGCAGCGGCCTCGTCGAATCCGTCCTGGTCCCGCACCTTCTGGGTGCCCTGGTCGGTGATGATGAGGCGGTCGAGCACATCAAGCAGTTCCTGGGACTCGGCGAAGGTCGACAGGTGGCGGACGCAGTAGTCGGGGCGGTTGAAGGTCGTCACCGCGATGGAGATGGTTCCGGGTTCAAAGTCCTCGGGCTGCGGGACGGCCCACTCAGCCCGCTGCAGCGTGACGTCCGTGTCGAGGGCCACGAGGTCGAACCAGTACCAGCCGCCGTCCCCGAAGGCCGTGATGGGCAGGTCGATGCTGGCAGGTTCGTCCGCGCCGACCTGGATGCTCTCCACGCGATTCGAGGTACCGCGTGCGTTGGAGCGGTAGATGACGACGGTCGCGTCTCCATCGACCTCCACCAGCAGGCGCACCTGCGCCACGTCCGTGTGCGCACGCCAGTAGCTCGCGGGGAACGCGTTGAAGTAGGTGCCGAACGAGACCCGGCGGTAGGCCGGAAGCTGCAGCTGACGCCTGTCGACGATGAAATCGGACCGCTGGGCGCGGTGCTGGGCCACGACGGCCGTCGTACCCGCCCCGGTCCGCTCGGTGCGGTGCTGCTCGTCGACGACCCTCTGTGCGGCATTGAAGTCCACGTAGAGGGGCAATGTGTCGGTGTCGCCGTCCGTCGGGAACACGACCCGGTGCACCGTCTTCCAAACCATTGCGCTGTCCTGGTCCATGACGGCCTCCTTGACCTCTGAAGTGGCGCTCATGCGTCCACTCCGCCGCTCTCGAACGTCTGCCCGCTCGTGAAATGGGGGGTGATCTTGTTGTCGAACATGGAGAGGGCCGATCCGATGGCCATGTGCATGTCGAGGTACTTGTAGGTTCCGAGGCGTCCGCCGAAGAGCACCGACTTCTCGCCCTTCGCAAGGTCGCGGTACGCCAGCAGCTTCGCCCGGTCGTCCGAGGTGTTGATCGGGTAGTACGGCTCGTCGCCCTTCTCCGCGAAGCGCGAGTACTCCCGCATGATGACCGTCGCGTCCTTCGTGTAGTCCCGTTCGGGGTGGAAGTGACGGAACTCATGGACACGGGTGAAGGCGGCGTCCTCATCGGGGTAGTTCATGACCGAGCAGCCCTGGAAGTCCTCGATGGGCAGGACCTCCTCCTCGAGGTCGATAGTGCGCCAGGAGAGGTCGCCCTCGGCGAAGTCGAAGTAGCGGTCGACAGGCCCGGTGTAGACGACGGGCACCTGCCCGAGCGTCGTCGACCGTGAGTACTCGTGGCCCTCGTCGAAGAAGTCCGTGTTCAGCTGGACGTCGATGTTCGGGTGATCCGCCATCCGCTCGATCCACGCCGTGTAACCGTTGACCGGCAGGCCTTCGTACTTGTCGTTGAAGTACCGGTTGTCGTAGGTGTAGCGCACGGGGAGGCGGGAGATGATCTCGGCCGGCAGGTCCTTCGGGTCGGTCTGCCACTGCTTGCCCGTGTAGTACTTGATGAACGCCTCGTACAGGGGCCGCCCGATGAGCTGGATGCCCTTGTCGTTCAGGTTCTGGGGGTCCGTGCCGGCGAGCTCGCCCGCCTGCTCCTGGATGAGGGCGCGGGCCTCCGCCGGGCCGAGGGCCGAACGGAAGAACTGGTTGATGGTGCCGAGGTTGATCGGCATCGGGTACACCTCGCCCTTGTGGCGGGTGTAGACCTTGTGCACGTAGTTCGTGAACTCGGTGAAGTTGTGGACGTAGTCCCACACGCGCTCGTTCGAGGTGTGGAAGAGGTGCGCGCCGTACCGGTGCACCTCGATGCCGGTCCGGGCCTCGTTCTCGCTGTACGCGTTGCCCCCGATGTGGTGGCGGCGGTCGAGGACGGCTACTTTGAGGCCGAGTTGGGTGGCCGCCCGTTCCGCTATGGTCAGGCCGAAAAAGCCCGATCCAACGACGACGAGATCAACGTTCACAGAAACTCCTGATTGATTTGAACTACAGACATGCCCGCTCAAGGCTACCCGACACGGCGCGTGGGCTTTCCACCGGCCGCCGCCTCCGGCGGAGGGCCGAGGGTGCCGATGAGGCGCCCCCGGACCTGCGCGGGGTGACCGGGATGGTGGCCTACGCCGCTTTCAGCACCGCGGTATCGGCGATCCGCTCCTCGAATCGGGACACCATCGTGCGCCAGTAGGTGGCACTGATGTGGTTGTTGTCGATGTAGACGTACACGTTGCCGATGATCGGCGGGCAGGCGTTCCCCGGGCACACCAGGTCGTTCATGTCGACGGAGGTGTACAGGGCTGTGCCGGGGTCGAAGGACTCCAGGGGGGAGACGGCCGGAAGCACCTGGTCCTTCGCCGGGGTGCACAGTTCCAGGGCGTCCGCGTGCTCCTCCGTGCACTCGGGCATGTTGAAGTCGAAGCGGGGATTGTCGCGGACCCCGATCACCTCGATGCCACTGTCGGTGAACCGCTGCACGGTGCGTTCGAAGTCGGGCATCAGGGTCTCCGCGTTCGAGCCGAACTGGGTCCGCGTCGCGATGGTGAACACCGCATCAGGGGCCAGATGCTCGATGTAGGCCGTGGACCGTTCGTAGAAGTCCGCACATTCGGGGGTCGTCCCTTCTCCCGCCGGACCGAAGGGGCAACCGAGCGAGATCAGGTCTATCACGGTCCAGTTGTACTTCTCCGCGAGCGCGACGACCGCCGTCGACATGTGCTGGGCGTGGCTGTTCCCCACCACGACCACGGTCTTGCTCGCCTCCCCTTCGGCGAGCCGCTGGGTGCAGGAACCCGCCAGGTCGGAGGGGATGGATGTCGACTCGACGCTGCACGGGTCGAGCCGGGGGAAGTCACCGCGGATGGTGCTCAGTTCCGGCAGGATCACGGCGTCCTCGGAGACCTCGTCGGTGTACCCGGGCAGCAGGGAAACGGCACCGGGATTGTCGGCGCTCGTCTGTGATTCGGCCTGCTCCGCCTGCTGGCGGATGACCTGCTGCCAGCCGGCCAGCGGCGCGGCGACCAGCCCGAGACACACCATCAGGACGATGACGGCACGACGACGACGACGGTCCGCCCACGCCAGTGCGCGCATCGGACGCTCGACGAAACGCATCGTCAGGTATGCCAGGACCAGGGACACGCCGATCACCAGGAACCCGCCCAGCACACCCGGCGCCGCCCTGTCCTGCCAGATCAGGGCCAGCACCAGGACGGGCCAGTGCCACAGGTAGAGGGCGTAGGACAGGTCTCCCACCTTGACCAGCGGCCGGGACGACAGGAAGCGATCCGCTCCCACGGGGCTGTCCGTCTGCCCGGCGACGATCACCAGGGCGGCCGCGACCAACGGCCACAGCGCGACGTAGCCCGGGAACTGGCCCTGCACGTCGAGGACGAACCCGCCGCTGAGCATCGCCGCGACGCCTACCCAGCCCGCGACGACCCGCACGAAGCGCGGCAGCCGGATGAACGGCAGGGCGAGTGCCAGCAGCGTCCCGAAGGCGAACTCCCACAGACGGGCCCGCGTATCGAAATACGCGAAGGCCTGATTGGTGTAGGTCTCCCAGACCGAGAACGCCAACGACCCCACGAAGAGCACGCCGAAGACGAGGAGGACGACGCCCCGGAACTTCAACCGGTAGCGCCGCGCCACCACCGCACTCGCGAGGAACAGGAGCGGCCAGAGGATGAACACCTGGCCCTGGACGGACAGCGACCAGAAGTGCTGCAGCGGGCTGGCCTGGCTGTGGTCGCTGGCGTAGTAGTCGACGGCGTTGGAGGCGAGGACCCAGTTCTGGGCGTAGAAGAGGGAGGCCCAGGACTGCTCGATGACGTCGGACCAGCGCGACTGCGGAACCAGCACGTAGCTGGCACCGAGTATCCCCAGGATCACGACGACGACGGCAGGCAGGAGGCGCTTGAACTGGTGCAGCCAGTGCCGCCCCAGATCCAGGGGACGCCCCGACTCCACTTTGCGGAGGAACGAGAGAGCCAGCAGGAAAGCCGAGATCAGCAGGAAGACATCGACGCCTCCGGATACCCGTCCGAACCAGACGTGGTAGGACACCACCATCAGGACGGCCAGGGCACGCAGGCCCTGGACCTCGGGCCGGAAGCCGCGATCAGCGCTCGTCCCACCGCCACGGGGCGCGGCAGGACGGCTCGCTTCAAGGATTGCCATTGCAGGCTTTCAGAGTAGACACGAGGACCGATTGTACCGGCGGCATCCGGGTAAACCCGGCAGGCAGGGAGCCGACCCGGCGGGCGCCGTCCGGCGATGCAAATGTCGGCGAGGTCCCTGTTGTCCACACAGCCCGCCCGGTTCCGCGGCGCCATCCCCAGGCCCTCTAGCCTTGGATGCAGCCATCGCCCAGGAGGTCTCCGTGGAGTTGCACGTCACACTCGCGAGTGGTCCCCCGACGGCGTTCCCTTCCCGGGAGATCGTCGTCGACACGAACGCCCTCCCTACGGGCGCCGCCCTCGCCGGCCGCCTCGAAGCTGCCGGCTACCTCGGCCCGTTCGCCGTCGAAGGCGTCCCGCTCACCACGTTGGTCCCACACATCGGTGGACTGGTGGACGGCGCGATCATCGTCGCCGGTGGCCGCCCCGAGCCCAGCTGTCCTGCCGACGTTCCCCCTCTGGTCTTCGTCGTCCATTCGGGCCCCGACGCCGGCCAGGTGATTCCGCTCACGCGGGGCAGCTACACCATCGGCCGCGGTGGAAGCGACATCGTGGTCTCAGACCCTGCGGTGTCCAGGAACCATGCCCTCCTCACGGTGACGGAGGACTCCATCGTCCTGGAGGACCTGGGCTCGGTGAACGGGACATTCGTCGACGGCGCAGGCATCACCCGTGCCCCCATCACGGTGGCGGCGAACCTTCGCCTCGGAGCGAGCCGGTGCCGGATCGAACTCATCGACGACGAGGGATGGAAGGCCGTGTCCATCCCCGATCTCCTCGAACCGTTGCCCGTCGGTGCGGATCCACCCCACCAGCCGTCCCGCGTCCTGGTCCTGACGGCACTGTTGCCGCTCGTCGTCGGTGTCGTCCTGGCACTGACCACCGGCATGTGGTTCTTCCTCGCCTTCAGCGCCCTGTCCGCTGTCACGGGCCTGGTTCCCCTGCTGACGTATCGCCGGGCCGCCCGGACCTTCGAGGCCGCCGTGCATCGTGCCGCCGGGCAGGACACGGTACGGCGCGCAGGAGCGGTTCCCGATCCCGGGCAGACGGCCCTCGATGCCCTGCGGGCCTGCCGGCAAGGACCCCGACGACCCGGCGGAGCACCTCCGGCCCCGGACGTGCTCCTGCTGCGGCTCGGGACGGCGCACCAGCCGGCGCACCTCTCGGTCGGCAGGGACGAGGGATCCTTTACCCCTCCGGTCCTTCCCGACCTGCCGTTCGTCCTGCCCTGCACGTGCCGCGGGAAGGACACCGGCAGGCCGGATTTCACCATCGCCGGGGACACGGGGGCGGTGCAGGCGCTGGCGCGCGCCGTCCTGCTCCAGCTGGCCCACCCCGAATCGGGCGCCCCGCCCGTCCTCTGCTGGGGATCTGCAGCGGATGTTCCGCACTCCGCCCGGTTCCTTCCGAACGTACGCCTCACACGGGACGCCGGGGTGCTGGCCCCGCTCATCGGGCAGGCAGGCGTGTGCCTGGTGCTCCAGTTCTCCGGCGACCTCCCCCACCTTCCGCGGGTGCAGGGCGTGTTCGTCCTCCGTTTCGACGGCGGGCGGGGCAGCCCCCCGAACGCGCCGGAAAGCGGTGCAGCAGCCGGAGGGGTCATGGCCGGAGCGGACATGACCCTTGCCGGGGGTCGTGCCCGCGCCCGGATGGATGGGCGGGAGTACGACGTCCTTCCCGATGGAGTGTCTGCCCGGACGTTCGAACGGGCGGCGCGCACCCTTGCTCGGGCAGCCGCGGGCACCGCGCGGCCCGCTGCGCCCGGCGCTGCCGAGGGGAAGGTCGCCGTCCCACCGCGGTCCGCCTCCCTGTGGTCCCGCCAGGGAAGCCCTGATGACCTGGCGACGACCGCTGCGAGCCGGTGGTCCTCGGCCGACGTCCGGCGCCCGGGGGCGTACCTCGGTGAATCAGGCTCCGGCCCGGTGTCCCTCGACCTCGTCCGGGACGGTCCGCACCTCCTGGTCGCCGGCACGACCGGCTCAGGGAAGTCGGAGTTCCTGAGGACGTTCGTGCTCGGACTCGCCCTCGACCAGGCTCCCGAGCATCTGACCCTGCTCCTGATCGACTACAAGGGCGGATCGGGCCTCGGCACCCTCGCGGGGCTGCCGCACTGCGTCGGATGCCTGACCGATCTGTCGTCCGAGTCGACCGGACGTGCCCTGATCTCGCTCCGCGCGGAACTCCGGCGCCGCGAGCAGCTGTGCGCCGAGCATGGCACCGACGGCCTTGCGGAGCTGCGCCGGGTATCCCCGTCCTCGTGTCCACCGAGGCTGGTCGTCGTGATCGACGAATTCCGGATGCTGAGCGATGAGGTTCCGACCGCAGTCCCGGACCTCATGAAGATCGCCGCGCTCGGCAGGTCGCTCGGGGTCCATCTGGTGCTCGCCACCCAGAGGGCGCAGGGTGCGGTCACGCCGGACATCAGGGCGAACATCACCTCGTCCGTGCTCCTGAGGGTCCAGACGGCTGGGGAGTCGCAGGATCTGCTCGGGTCCGGGGCGGCAGCAGACATCTCCATCGATCTTCCGGGCAGGGCGTTCCTGCGCCGAGGGACCGAGCCGCCGATCGCCTTCCAGGTGGCGTCGTGCTCGGACCTGCCTGCACCGGCGGGTTCGCCCGGCTGGCAGGATCTTGCTGCCTATCTCGGAGGCGGCCATCGGCACGGTCCTCGACCCGCGACCGATGGCCCCGCTCCTCCGGGCGACGGCACGGGCGACGGCACGGTCGACAGCACGGGCGAGAGCGCGGCCGGGATCGGCAGCCGCGACCCCTCGGACACCGCGGAGCACAGCGTTCTTCAGCGGGCGGCCGGGAACATCGCCGCTGCCGCACTCGGGTATGCCGGGACGCATGCCCGATCGCACTCTCCATCAGGTCCCCGTCTCCCCGTGCTGCCGCCCCTGCCCGCAACGCTCTCCCCCGCCGAATGTTCGGCGTTCCTGCCTGCCGATCCGCCGTCATCAGCGACCTCTCCGCGTCCCGCCGCCATCGCGCTCGGCGTCGCCGACTTCCCCGACCGCCAGGAGCAGCGCCTCCTGCAGTGGCGGCCCGGGGACCATTCCCACCTGGCGCTCGTCGGGCTCCCCGGCAGTGGAGCGAACAAGGCCCTCGGGTCGGCCGTGGCGTCCCTGCTGTCCGACCCGCACGTCCACCTGTACCTGCTCGACGGGGACGGGACCCTGGCGGACCACGCCTTCAGCCTCCAGGTCGGCGCCCACGTGCAGCCCCACGAGACGAAGCGGGCGGGCCGGGTGCTCGAGCGGCTGTCGGCCCTGCCCGTGGGGCGGCAGGACGACAAACCCTCCATCGTCCTCGTGATCACCGGGTGGGGACGGTGGAGCAGCCAGTTCCGCACCGGCAGGTTCATCCGCGCTGAGGACGACCTGCACGCCGTCGTCCGGGACGGTGCACAGAGCGGAGTGACGGTACTCGTCGACGGCGACCGCGACCTCACCTCGTCACGGTTCTTCGCCCTGCTGCCGAACCGCATCTACCTGCCCCTCGGTGCACATGCGGAAATGACGATGACCTGGCCGAAGATGCCGCCGGTCGACGCCGTGGCAGGGCGGGGCCTCGCGCAGGGAAGGATCACGGGCAGCTGGGGTGACGGCGCCTGCCAACTGGTCCTGGACTCCGAGACCGTCCTGCTTCCGGCTCGCCCTCCCGGCAAGCCGCCGTTTCCGGTACACCCTCTTCCATTCTCCGTCCCCTTCGGACGACTCGCGGCGCGCCGGGAGTCCGGGAACGAGCGCGACGGGCTGCTGCTGGGTGTGTGCGGCGACGACCTGCGCCCCTACTCCGTCGGCGTGCGGCCCGGCGAGGTCTACCTGGTGCTCGGACACGCGTCGTCAGGACGTACCAATGTCCTCCGGGTCCTTGCGGCCTCGGCCGCCCTTCCTCCGCGGCGTACCGTCCTGGCGCCGCCGGAGGGCACCGGGCGGGAGGGGGCGGCGGCGTTCTGGCGGGGACTCGGCGAGCGCCGCGCCGGCCCCGCCCCGCCGGAGCGCTGCATCCTGGTGGTCGACGACGTCGATCAGCTGCCCGGCGACGTCCAGCAGGTACTCTCGGGGCTCGTCGCCTCCGGTGCCGCCGCGGTGCTGTCCGCCACACCGAACCATGCGCTGCTGGCTCGGGTGCCGCTCTCCCTCCTGGCCCGCGGGACGGGGCGCGGCTTCGTCCTGTCGCCGCGATCGCCCGGGGACGGTGACTTCTTCGGGGTACGGCTCGATGTCGACGGGCCCTCGATCCCCGGACGGGGCTATGCCTGCGATCCGGCGCACATCGTCGAGGTCCAGGTGGCGCTTGCTCCGGGCGCCGACGCGGCGGGACCCGACGGACCCGGCGGACCCGGCGGACCCGGCGGACCCGGCGGACCCGGCGGACCTGCCGGACCTGCCGGACCTGCCGGACCTGCCGGACCTGCCGGACCTGCCGGACCTACAGCGTTCTATCGTTCCCGATCGTCCGCGCCGTGAAGTCGACGACGGGTTTCGTGAACAGGGTCATGATGACCGCGGCGGCGGGGACCAGCAGCAGGAGCCCGATGACCGGATTGCCGGAGGAGAAGTAGGGGAAGGCGAGGATGACCAGGAAGAGCTGGACGACGAGGGACGGTGAGCGCGCCCACCGGAAGCCCGCCGCGAGCTTCCGGGCAAGGGCACCCAGGAACGCCGCGACCAGCAGCAGCAGGACGACCAGGAAGGCCGACCCTCCGACCGAGACGGGGTCGGCTCCGAAGATGGCCGCGAGGGAGCCTGCTGCGAGGACGACGAGTGCGACCGCCTCCAGTAGCAGGACTGCGGCGATCAGGAGGACGCCGCGTGGTCGGTTCGAGGGATCCGGGGCTGGGTCTGTGGCCACCATCGAACCCTACCCGACCGCTTCGGGACAGCCCGCGCAGTGTAAAGGATGGGTCGCTGTGACATACCCCTCACGCATCAAGCCAAATAGAACGGTAAAACCCTTGTTTACCCGTTGGTAACGTGACAGCCTTAAATGCAGTGCAAACCCGGGGGCCGAAGTCGGCCCCTTTACTATGAGCCCCCTCGTGAATGTTTTCACAAACACACGAGAAGCGAGGCTAGAGGAGAATGTGATCACCATGGATTGGCGTAGTCGCGCAGCCTGTCTGGACAAGGACCCGGAACTGTTCTTCCCGGTCGGTAACACCGGACCGGCGCTTCTTCAGATCGAGGAAGCGAAGAGCGTCTGCCGCCGCTGTCAGGTGCAGGATACCTGCCTGCAGTGGGCCATCGAATCCGGGCAGGACGCCGGAGTGTGGGGTGGACTGAGTGAGGACGAGCGCCGTGCGCTCAAGCGTCGGGCCGCAAGGGCGCGCCGCGCCTCATGATCGACGCCGGGGCGCACCCGGCGTAACCAGGCAGTTGGACAGATGACGAAGGGCCGCCCTCCGGGCGGCCCTTCGTCGTTTCCGGGAACAACGCCCGCGGGTCAGCTTCCCTGGTTGAGGCGCAGGTCCGTCTCGAGAGTGACGGAGGTACCGCCGCCGGGGCGGGTGCTCCATTCGATCGTCCCGCCCAGCTCGCTCGTGACGAGGGTCCGGACGATCTGCAGGCCCAGTCCCTCCGCGTGCCCGCCGGCGGGCAGTCCGACGCCGTCGTCCTCGATCGTCACGCGGAGGATCTCTTCACCATCGGCCTCGGTCCTGCGGTTGGCCATGAGCCAGACCGTTCCTGCCCGCCCGGACAAACCGTGTTCGACCGCGTTCGTGACGAGTTCGTTGATCACGAGGGCCAGCGGCGTCGCGAGGTCGCTGGGGAGTTCCCCGAAATCGCCGCTCCGTTCGGTGCGCACCGCCTGGGACGGCGACGCGACTTCCGCGGACAGGCGGAACTGGCGGGAGATGAGCTCGTCGAAGTCCACGCTCTGCGCAAGACCCTGCGACAGCGTCTCGTGCACCAGGGCGATGGTCGACACGCGGCGCATGGCCTGTTCGAGGCCGAGCTTGCCCTCCTCGCTGACCATCCTGCGGGACTGCATCCGCAGCAGCGCCGCCACGGTCTGCAGGTTGTTCTTCACCCGGTGGTGGATCTCACGGATGGTCGCGTCCTTGGACACGAGCTCCATCTCCCGGCGCCGCAGCTCGGAGACGTCCCGGCACAGCACGAGTGCTCCGAAGCGCTCCTTCTCGTCCCGCAGCGGGATGGCGCGCAGCGACAGGCTGACGCCGCGGGAGCCGATCTCGGTGCGCCAGGGCATGCGTCCCGTCACGACCAGGGGAAGGGTCTCGTCGACCATCCGCCGATCCTTCAGGAGGGCGGTGGTGATCTCCGCGAGCGGCCGGCCCTCGAGGGTCTCGACGTCGCCCAGCCGGCGGAAGGCGGAGACGCCGTTCGGACTGGCGTACTGGACGATGCCGTCGACGTCGAGCCGGATCAGCCCGTCGCCCACGCGGGGGGCGCCGCGCCGCGACCCCGTGGGGGTCGCGAAATCGGGCCACAGTCCCAGGGTCCCCATCCGCAGCAGGTCGTAGGCGCACTGCCGGTACGTGAGCTCCAGCCGGGACGGCATCCTCGAACTGGACAGGTCCATGTGGGTCGTGACGACGGCGAGCGTCCGGCCGTTGCGGACCATCGGGACGGCCTCGACGCGCATCGCCATCTCCGTTGTCCAGTTCGTCTCGCCAGAGCGCTCGATCTTCTGCGACTCCCAGGCGAGATCGACGAGCGGCTGCAGGTCCGCGCGGATGCGCTCCCCCACGAAGTCGCTGTGGAACACGGTGTGCGAGGTGGACGGCCGGGCGTGGGCGAGCGCCACATAGCCGCCCCCGTCGAGGGGGAACCAGAGCGCGAGGTCCGCGAATGCCAGGTCGGCCACCATCTGCCAGTCCCCTACCAGGAGGTGGAGCCACTCGGCGTCACCGGGCTCGAACCCTGTGTACTCGCGGATGGGGTCAGTGAAGATAGCCATGGAATCTCTCTATTGCTCGGGTGCTCGGGGCCGACACAGCGACGGGCTCCCACGCCCGGCGGCCGACGACGGACCGGACCCGCGGGACGGGGTGCCGCAGGTCCAGTCTGTCACTCCCGATCCCCTGACGCTGACCGGAGGGGGTCCCGGGCTACCGCACGATGGAGCGCAGGAGGCGGAGAGCCACCGAGAGCGACGAGATGTCGTCCTTCTCCAGCATGTTCACCTCGGCGAACATGTTGCTTGCACGCTGCAACTGGTCCGCGTTCTGCTCCTGCCACGCGAGCAGCCGCTCGCCGGCGTCGCGGTCCTGCATGTCGCTGGTGGCCCGCATGACCGCCACGCAGATGTCGGCGACCGTGGAGTAGAGGTCGTCGCGCAGGGCCGCCCGGGCGAGGGCCTGCCAGCGGTCGGTCCTGGGCAGCTTCGTGATCCGCTCGAGCAGGTTATCGACCTCGAAACGGTCGTAGACCGAGTAGTACACCTTGGCGATGTTCTCCACCGGTTCGTCGACCCGGCGTGTGCTGTACGCGATGTCCAGCAGCGGGAAGGACTCGAACTGTTCGGCCCAGTGGCGGCCGAGTTCCTTCGGCAGGTTCCACGCCCTCGCCGTTGCCATGCCGTCGCGTGCCCGCTCGAGGTCGCAGCCGCGCAGGTACTCCGAGAGCCGCGCCCTGAAGGGAGCCACGAGCGGTTTGAAGGCGTCGATGTCCTCGCTCACCGACGAGCCCGGCTCCACATGGTTCACGAACCAGCGCACCGCCCGGTCCAGGAGACGGCGCAGGTCCAGGTGGACCGTGGTCCAGTGATCCGTCGGGAAGTCCGCGGGAAGGACCGCGAGCGCATCGACGGTCTCGTCCAGCGAGTAGATCTCCCGCAGTGCCACGAAGGCCCGTGCCACCACCGGTTCGGGTACCGAGGTCTCCTCGATCACGCGGAAGGCGAAGGTGATCCCACCGAGGTTGATGATGTCGTTGGCGACGACGGTGGAGATGATCTCGCGGCGCAGGGGGTGTGTGTCGAGCAGGTCATCGAACCGCTCCACCAGCTGCCGCGGGAAGTACCGGCGAAGGGTGCCCTTGAAGTAGGGATCGTCGGCGAGGGTGCTGGCGGAGAGGACCCTCGTCAGCTCGATCTTCGCGTAGGCGGCGAGCACCGAGAGTTCCGGCGAGGTGAGCCCCCGCCCGGAGTCGGCCCTCCTGCGGAGTTCGGCCGTCGTCGGCAGCGCTTCGAGGTTCCGGTCGAGGTCCGCCTTCTTCTCGAGCCAGTCCATCATCCGTTCGTAGCTCGGGCTCCATTCGACGACCCTCTGGCGGTCGTTCAGCAGGAGGACGTTCTGGTCGATGTTGTCCTGCAGCACGAGGTGCGCCACCTCGTCGGTCATCGAGTGCAGGAACTCCGCCCGCTCCTCCGGCTGCAGGCGCCCGGCGCGCACCATCCGGTCGACGAAGATCTTGATGTTGACCTCGTGGTCCGAGCAGTCGACGCCGGCACTGTTGTCGATGGCGTCGGTGTTGAGGAGGACCCCGGACAGCGCTGCCTCGATACGGCCCCGCTGGGTCATGCCCAAGTTGCCGCCCTCACCCACGACACGAGCGCGCAGTTCGCTGCCGTTCACCCGGATGGCATCGTTCGCCCGGTCACCGACGTCGACGTTGGTCTCGTCCGTGGCCTTCACGTAGGTGCCGATGCCGCCGTTGTAGAGCAGGTCAGCGGGCGCCCGGAGGATCGCCCGGAGCAGTTCAGGCGGGCTGAGCCTGGTCACTCCGGCGTCGAGTCCGAGGGCCTCGCCCACCTCCGGGGAGATGGGGATGGACTTGGCCTGCCGCGGGAACACGCCGCCACCGGCGCTGATCAGCGTGCTGTCGTAGTCCTCCCAGCTCGACCGGGGAAGGTCGAACAGGCGACGGCGCTCGGCGAAGGACGTCGCGGCATCCGGGTTCGGATCGAGGAAGATGTGGCGGTGGTCGAAGGCGGCGAGCAGCCGGATGTGTTCGGACAGGAGCATGCCGTTCCCGAACACGTCGCCGCTCATGTCGCCGACGCCCACCACGGTGAAGTCGTCGGTTTGCGTGTCGACGTCGAACTCGCTGAAATGCCGCTTCACGGACTCCCAGGCGCCCCGCGCCGTGATGCCCATCGCCTTGTGGTCGTAGCCGACCGATCCTCCGGAGGCGAAGGCATCACCGAGCCAGAAGTCGTACTCGGCCGAGAGCTCGTTGGCGATGTCGGAGAACGACGCGGTTCCCTTGTCGGCCGCGACGACGAGGTAGGTGTCGTCGTCGTCGTGCCGTACGACGCGCGCCGGCGGCAGGACCAACTCGGTCGTGCCGTTCGTGATGACGTTGTCGGTGATGTCGAGCAGGCCGCGGATGAACGTGCGGTAGCTCGCCTGACCCTCCGCGAGCCAGGCCTGACGGTCGACCGTCGGATCGGGGAGCTGCTTCGCGAAGAAACCGCCCTTCGCGCCGGTCGGCACGATGACCGCGTTCTTCACGGTCTGGGCCTTCACGAGGCCGAGCACCTCGGTCCGGAAGTCCTCGCGCCGATCGGACCAGCGCAGGCCACCACGGGCGACCTTGCCGAAGCGGAGGTGCACACCCTCGACCTGCGGCGAGTACACCCAGATCTCGAACTTGGGCCTCGGGAACGGCGCGCCGTCGATCCGGGCGGTGTCGAGCTTGAAACTGACGTGGCGCTTGTCCTGGAAGTAGTTCGTCCGGAGGGTCGCCTCGATGAGGTTCGCGAACGTGCGCAGGACTCGATCGGCGTCCAGCGTCGGGACGGCCTCGAGTCCCGCGTCCAGTGCCGCCCGTGCGGCACCGGCGGCCGCCGCCCGGTCGCCCTCGAGGTCGGGATCGAAGCGCGCCGTGAACAGGGCCACGAGGGCACGGCTGACGACCGCGTTCTGCCGCAGGGTATCGGCGACGAAGCCGTAGGAGTTCGTGTTGCCCATCTGGCGCATGTACTTGGCGTAGGCACGGAGGATCAGCACCTGGCGCCAGCCGAGCTGTTCGCTCAGGACGAGCCGGTCGAACGCGTCGGACTCGCTGTTCCCGGTGACCGCGGCGCCGAACGCCTCCTGCAGCAGGCTCGCCGTCCCGAGGGGCGAGATCTCGGCGGGGTACTTCAGGCCGAGGTCGTAGAGGAAGAACGACCGCCCGTCCGACCGCGTGATGCCGAACGGCCGCTCGTCGAGCACCTCGAGGCCCAGGTTGTGGAAGTAGGGAAGGATCTGCGTCAGGCTCTTCGCCTCGGTGAGGTAGAGCTTGAGCCGCGCATCCTCGGCGCTCCCGGGCTCGCGGCGCTCGGGCACGTACACGTGGAGCCGGGGCACTCCCGCTCCCGCTCCGGCGAGCTGCTCGAAGCGGGCGATGTCCTCCAGCGCGTCCTCGACCTCGTAGTCCACGCGGTAGCTGGGCGGGAAGGATTCCGCCCAGAGGGCGGCGAGCCGATGCGCCGTGTCCTGCTCGAAACGCTCCTGGGCGACCTCGACGACGCCCTCGGGCCACGAGCGGGCGGCCCGTACGAGGCGCCGCTCGAGCTGTGCGGCATCGATGTCGGGGACCTCCGCACCCTTCTGCAGCCGGATGCGGAAGAACAGACGCGCGAGGGCGGATTCGCTCATCCGCGCCTCGTAATCGATCGTGTCGGCGTCGAGCGCCGTCCGCAGTTCCTCCTCGATGCGCAACCGCACGCTCGTGGTGTAGCGGTCACGAGGCAGGTAGACGAGGGCGGACATGAAGCGCCCGTAGACGTCCGGGCGCAGGAACAGCCGGGTGCGCCTGCGCTCCTGCAGCCGGAGGATCCCGAGAGCGGTGGAGACCAGGTCGGAGACCTCGATCTGGAACAGTTCGTCGCGGGGATACGTCTCGAGGATGGACAGCAGGTCCTTCCCGGAGTGGGAGTCGGACGGGAATCCGCAACGCCGCAGGACTTCGGTGACCTTGTCGCGGACGAGCGGCACGTTCCGCACCGAGCCCGTGTAGGCGCTGGTCGCGAACAGTCCGATGAAGCGGCGCTCGCCGTTCACATTCCCCTGGGCGTCGAAGCCCTTGATACCGATGTAATCCAGGTACGCGGCCCGGTGCACCGTCGACCGTGAATTGGCCTTTGTGATGACGAGGACGCGGCGCTCCCGCGCCTTGGCCCTGCCTGCTCCCGTGAGTCGCTGGAGGTGCCCGCCCCCGATTCCGTGCCGGAGCAGTCCGAGGCCGCTACCCTCCCGGACGCGGAGCGCGTCGGCGCCTGCCTCGTCGGTCACGAGGTCGTATTCCTTGTAGCCGAGGAAGGTGAAGTTGCCGCTGTCGAGCCATTGCAGGAGTTCCTGCGCCTGCCGCAGGTCGGGGATGTCCTCCGCGCCCGCGATCGACCCGAGGGACGCTTCGATGGAACGGACCTGGTCGCGCATGGCGGGCCAGTCCTCCACCGCCGACCGGACATCCCCCAGCACGCGGTGGAGGCCGTCGATGACTGACTCCTTGGCAGCGGAGTCCGGAAGACGCGCGACCTCCACCGAGATCCAGGACTCGATGTGCGCGGAGTGACCCGCCAGCCCGGCCAACTCGCCCATGTCGGGGAGCGCGGCCGTGTCGCCGCTCGAGGCTCCCGCCGTCGACGGGACGCGCTCGAGCGCCGCGAGCGTCGACGCTCCGTCCTCCCGCACCGCGAGGAACGTCGGGTGGACGACGAGCTGGATCGCCGCATTCTGGCGGACCAGCTCGGCGGTGACGGAGTCCACCAGGAAGGGCATGTCGTCCGTGACGATCATGACCACGCTCGCATTGCCCTGGTCCATCACGCCGATGGCGGCGGTTCCCGGTTTCCGGGATTCGGCGAGGTCGCGGTGCGCGAAGGCACGCTGGCGGAGGTCGGTCAGGAGGTATCCGGCGGCATCCTCGCGCGCGAGATGCTCGAAGTAGTGCTCTACAAAACCCTCCCGCGCAGTGTCCGAGCTTGACTGATCCGTTGTCCTGGATCCAGACGACATGGGAAGGGCCTCCGTAACGAAATTAAAGGCCGCGCCATTGCGACCTCTTACCGTGGAAGCCTATCCGTGTTGCCCGAAAACTTCACGTTGGGCAGGAGCCGCCCGGGCCGGCGCCGGGACCTCTCCGCGACCGGCACCCCGGCAAGCGCCGCGATCGCGTGGCGCAGCGCCGAGCCGGGCGCCGTTTCGAGCAGCGCGGTGCCGGCCAGGAGAGCCTGGTCGGCGGCCGCGACGTCGACGGGCAGGAAAGCGGAGATCCCGGCGGCCGGCCCGAAGCGCTCCCACGCCTCCCGCAACTGGGTCTCCGGGGCGCGTCCGACGGCGGCGGTCCGCACCTTGTTGAACACCACCCGGGGGGCGGCCGTCGGGACGATGTCGGCGAGTTCGGCGAGCCCCTTCACCAGGCGTGGAACACCGATCGCGTCCGCTACGCCCACGGCGATGACGGTGTCAGCCATCTCCAGGCACCGGAGGGCTGCACCGTTGCGGCGCGGCGTGAGGGTGTCGAAACTCAGTTCCTCGTCGGCCTGATGCAGAAGCCGCAGTCGACGATGGTGACCTCCGCGAGCGACCGGGCGGCCTCCAGGACCCGGCCGAGGGCGGCGGGACGCAGTTCGGGCCAGCGGTCCGGGCGGGTGATGCCGGTCAGCACCCGGAGGCGTCCCCCCTTGATGGCCACACTCACCGCGGTCCGACCGAGTACCGCGCCGCCGAACCCACCCTGGTCTGCGATCCGGCAGGCCTGAGCGAGACCCGCCGATTCATCGAGCAACCCGAGCGAGGCGCCGATACTCGCACCGTACGTGTCGGCGTCGACCAGCAGGACCGACGTTCCCGCCGCGGCGAGTTCCGCTGCCATGTTGATGGCCACGGTCGTGCGTCCCGGACCGCCGGCCGGCCCCCAGACCGCCACGACGCGACCGTCCGCTGGGCCGTCAGCCGGCCCGTGCCCGGTGTCGATGGGCGAGGGCGCCGCTTCCGGGACGTCGAGCGGATCCGCATAGGCGAGGGAGCCCCGGGGCCGCGCCGACGCGTCGAACCTCTCCACCGCCCGCGAGACGGCGTCGGCGAGCGTGGCGGGACCGGCCGTGGACGCGACGTACTCGATCCCCTCGATGGCGGGGGCGATCGGGCCGTCCGTCAGGGCGACGATCACGACGCCTGCGAAGCGCAGCCTGTCGGCCAGGGACGCGGTGAGCTCGACGGCGCCGGGAGCGATGATGGCCGCCCGCGCGAGACCCGTCTGGCACGCAGCCATGAGCTCGGCGAGCTCCTCGCACCGACGCACGACGGTGACCGGTCCGCGGAGCTGCTCGAGGCCCGGGACGAAGGCGTTCGCCAGCGACCCGAGCGTGATGACGGGGATGTTCACGAACCGGCGCCCGGATCCAGGACGACGGCGATGCGGGCGTCGTTGGAGAGGGCGTCGAGCAGTTCGGGCATGGCCTCGTCGTCCACGAGCACCTGCACGAGGGTGGAGGCGCTTGCCCCGAGGGCCGACTCGTCCACCGTCAGTTCGGAGACTTCTGCGGCCTCGAGGAGCAACCGGGGCTCGTCATAGGAGTTCGTGTCTGTGCGGAGAGAGACCCAGACATCGACGCGGTCGCCGGCAGCGGTCCCGGTGGGCAGCGGATCCTCCACGCTCAGGCCGACGGGCTTCCGGTCCAGGTCATCGGCGGTGCCGACGGCGGCCGCGGGAACGAGTTCCCCCTCGGTGACGAGCCTCGTGAGAACGGCGTTCTCGGGTATCCCTTCGGACACCGGGAGGTAGGCACCTATCGAATCGCCGAGGCGCACGGGCACGACGACGAGGTCTTCGGGCGACAGCGCGGTCCCGACAGCGATGTCCTGCCTGGCCGAGTACACGTCGCTGGTCCTGTCCTGGCTGGCGAGGAGGGCGACGACGCCGGCAGTGGAGGCGAGCACCAGGAGCACTCCGATGAGGAGACGGGGGTCCTTCCAGGATGGCTTCCTCAGCCGGGCCGCGCCCTGCGTGTCCGTGCTCCGCGTATCGGTCGTCACTGTCGCCCCCTGAAGGACCTATCCCGCCCCTGATGGGCGTCCCGACGGCAATTCTTGTGGACGACGGGCGCAAAGGGAACCGAGCGGCAGCAAATCGGACGGAAGTGTGGATATCCCCGTCAGACGACACCGCCGGTGGGAGACTGGAGCCGTACCGGAAGAACCAGGAAAGGCGGATCCGTGGCCGAGCGGCGTTTTCTCACCCTCGCCGATGTCGGCGAGGTGCTCAACATCAGCTCATCGCAGACCTACGCCCTCGTACGGTCCGGCGAGTTGCCCGCCATCCAGGTGGGCGGGCGCGGCCAGTGGCGCGTCGAGACACGGGTACTCGAGGAGTACATCGCCAAGGCGTACGAGAAGACCGCATCCGCGCTCAGGACCGAAGCCGACAGCCCCCTCGTCTGACCGTTCCGGCTTCCCTGCTCCCGGCTTACTTCTGCTGCTGTTCGCGGCACCCGGGCTTGTGGCCCTACTCCGTCCGTGCCACTGAGTCGAGTGTGTCAATGGATGCGAAGGGCACCGTGAGGACCTCCCGGATATTCGCCGCACGCCTCTCGTCCCCGGGAGCGACAAGTCCCAGGTCCAGGAAGTCGGCGCCTACCCGGTCGATGACGCCGGCGTAACGCGAGACCGGCGACGCCACCCAGAGCGCTACCTGTGCCCTGTCCCGGGACAGCGCCCGCAGGGCCGATCCCAGTCCGAGCTTCGCCTCGATCCCCGAGAGCGGCTGGCCGACGCTGCGCCCCAGGCTCCGAAGAACCTGCACCGACGACAGCGGTACGATGACCGACCGTTCCTCCACCGCCAAGGCGATCCATTGCGAGCCGACATTCGTCAGGATGCCCGTGAGCGAACGGCCTCCCCTGGTCAACACCCCGACCGGCCGTCCTGCCTGTCCGGCCAACCGCTGCATCAGCGTCACGCGGGACTGCTCCGAGCGCGTGCGCTCCCGGATCTCACTCTCCTGCCGGGCGTCCGTTGCAGCCTGCAACTGCGACTCCAGATCATGGAACAGGGCATCCCACCGCATGCCCACAACGTAGGGCCCCCTTCCGCTGCGGTCAACGGCTTCATAACGCAATACCGAAAACCAAACGTAGACAAATCGCATCAAACTACATCAAACTGAAGGAGGAGAAGGGTCGTCTCATGAAAACCTCGGACGCAGTACAGGCCGGCGTCATCCTGGCGTGCGGAGTCGTGTCGGCCGCTGCCGGAGCAGTCCTGTCCCGTTCCGGGCAGGCGCCAGGGCAAGGGCTGGAAGACGTCCTCGGCGTGGCTCTGTCGCTGCTCGGTGTGTTGATCGTCGGCTTGTGGCTCCTCGCACTGGCGGTCGCGGTCATCGCCGAAATCCTCGAGCGACGGGGCTTGGCGACAGCGGCGGCGTTTGCCCGGCAGTGCGCTCCCGCGTTCATGCGGCGGCTTGCCGCTGCTCTCCTGGGAGTCCAGCTCCTGGCGGTGCCCGCGGTGGCGCAGGCGGCACCCGGCTGCCCCGATGCCGGTCCCGGATCCGGCGTCACCGGGTCCTCGGTTCTCCCTGCACAGTCGGCGGCCGGCGCCGGGACTGGTGCGGACGCATCCGGCCGCGCGGAATCGCCCTACTGGTCGCCCCTTGCTGGCTCCACGCACGGGGACGGAGAGGACGGGGAGCAAGGACCGCCCGCACCGCCGGTTCCCAGGGCGTACTCCTCGCCCACGGTGGAGACGTCACCCGCATCGACCGTCTCGGAACCGGCGCCCGCGTCGGAGCCGGCGCCCGTATCACCGGCGTGGGAGCCGGCACCGATGCCTCTCGAAGGAGGGCTTCTGGTCCGGCCGGACACCAGGAGGACCGCCACGACGGAGGTCGTCGTGGCACCCGGTGACTCGCTCTGGTCCATCGCCGCGCGCCGACTCGGGCCGCTTGCCACCGCAGCCGACATAGCGGAAGCGTGGCCCGCCTGGTTCGACGCGAACCGGCCCATCATCGGCGATGATCCTTCCCTCCTCCTGCCGGGCCAGGTCCTGCAGGCGCCCTCGCCCTGAATCGGCGCCGTCAGGCGCAGCCGCCCAGGACCCATGTCGAGCACCACGTCGCGCAGCAGATCGCGCACCAGATCGCGCACCACCGCATCGAGCATGGCAAGCACACCCGTGCTTCCCGTGCACCCCGCCCATAGGTGGAACCCGGCAGGACGTCGCCTGCCGCAACAGCAAGGAAAGGACATGCCGTGACTTCCGTAACCCGTCTTCGCCCAGCCGCCCTGCTCGCCGAAGCCAGCGGGGCACCTCGCCCGGCCCCGCCTTCCCCTGGCCGGCCTGCCGCGGCCGGCCCGGCCACGATCATCCAGCTGAGGCCGTCAGCCGAACCTGCGGCATCACCGGATCCTCCAGCGCCACCGGATCCTTCAGCATCACCGGAGCCGTCGGCTTCTCCCGCGGGGACCGGGACCACGCCGGACGGGAACCGGGAAGGGACTTGTCCGTGGGAAGCCGACCCGGACCTGTCACAGCGCATCTCGGGGATCGCCCGGTCGGTTGCCCAGGGTGCCCTGGAGGTACTGGGAGGATCGCGTCCCCTGCAGCAGATGGCACGCTGGCTCGACCCCGAGAACTACGAACGGCTCCAGCTACGGGCGAACCTCGTGCGGTGCATCGACGCGGCCCGGAACGCAGGCCACGGGGATCCACGGCCGAGCGCCGACCGGCACGTCGTGGTGCGCTCGGCCCGGGTGTGCCCGATCAGCCCCGGCGTCTACGAGGCCTCTGTCGTCACCTTCGACCAGAAACGGGTCCGCGCCGTCGCTCTTCGGATAGAGCAACGGCGCGGAGCGTGGCGGGTCACCGCCCTCGAGATCGGCTGACTACTTCTTCCGGGACTTCTTGCCCCCCGCAGGCTCGGCCTGCACCTTGTTCCGCTCCACGTGCATCTCGGCATCACCCTGCGCGTTGGGCGCGATGAAGTTGAGGGTGGCCGGCTTCGCCGGTGCGTCGAGTCCCGCAGCCTTGATGGTGGGGGCCTGCACCACGCCCCGCCCGTCCGTCACTCCCGGGAGCCCGGTCTGCGCCGGGGCGGAGACCTCGACGTCGAGGTTGAAGAGATAGCCGATGCTCTCCTCGCGGATCGACTCCATCATCGCCTGGAAGAGGATGAAGCCCTCGCGCTGGTACTCGACCAGCGGATCCCTCTGGGCCATGGCGCGGAGGCCGATACCCTCCTTGAGGTAATCCATCTCGTAGAGGTGCTCCTGCCACTTCCTGCCGATGACGGACAGGACCACGCGTCGTTCCAGCTCACGCATCGTCTGCTCGCCGAGCGCCTCTTCTCGCGCCTGGTATGCGAGCTTGGCGTCGGAGAGGATCTCGTCGTGCAGGAAATCGCGGGTCAGCTTGGACTTGCCGCCCGCCTCCTCGATGACCTCGTCGGCGGTCAGCGTGATCGGGTACAGCGTCCTGAGGTTCGTCCACAGGAGGTCGTAGTCCCAGTCGTCGCCGTGGCCCTGTTCCGTCGCCTCGTCGACCATCGCGGTGATGACGTCCTCGAGGAAGAACTGCACCTTCTCCTTGAGGTCGCCACCCTCGAGGATCCTGCGGCGGTCGCCGTAGATGGCTTCGCGCTGGCGGTTCAGGACGTCGTCGTACTTCAGGACGTTCTTGCGCTGCTCGGCATTGCGCCCCTCGACCTGGCCCTGAGCGTTCTCGATCGCCTTGGAGACCAGCTTCGACTCGAGGGCGACGTCGTCCGGCATGGTGGCGCTGTTCATGATGCGCTCGGCGCCGCCGGAGTTGAACAGCCGCATGAGGTCGTCCGTGAGCGACAGGTAGAAGCGGGACCGGCCGGGGTCGCCCTGGCGGCCCGAGCGTCCACGCAACTGGTTGTCGATGCGGCGTGACTCGTGCCGCTCCGTACCGAGCACGTACAGCCCGCCGAGTTCGCGGACCTCCTCCTGCTCGGCCTTGACCGCTTCCTTCGCCGCCTCGAGGGCCTCGGGCCACCTGGCCTCGTACTCCTCCGGGTTGTCCGCCGGATCGAGCCCCGCCTTCTCCAGCGCTGCGACCGCGTTGAACTCGGCGTTGCCGCCGAGCATGATGTCGGTGCCACGCCCGGCCATGTTGGTGGCGACGGTGACCGCGCCCTTGCGACCGGCCTGGGCGATGATGGCCGCTTCGCGTGCGTGGTTCTTCGCGTTCAGCACCTCGTGGCGGACGCCCGCCTTCGCGAGCTGCTTCGACAGGTATTCGCTCTTCTCGACGCTCGTGGTTCCGACGAGGACCGGCTGGCCGGTCTCATGCCGCTCGACGATGTCCTTCACCACGGCGTCGAACTTGGCGACCTCGTTCTTGTAGATGAGGTCGGAGAGGTCCTTGCGGGCCATCTCCTTGTTCGTCGGGATGGGCACCACGCCGAGCTTGTAGGTGGACATGAATTCGGCGGCCTCGGTCTCGGCGGTGCCGGTCATGCCCGAAAGCTTGTCGTAGAGGCGGAAGTAGTTCTGCAGCGTCACGGTGGCGAGGGTCTGGTTCTCGGCCTTGATCTCCACGCCCTCCTTCGCCTCGATGGCCTGGTGCATGCCCTCGTTGTAGCGCCGGCCGGCGAGGATCCGGCCGGTGTGCTCATCGACGATCATGACCTCGCCGTTGAGGACGACGTAGTCCTTGTCGCGCTTGAACAGCTCCTTCGCCTTGATGGCGTTGTTCAGGAAGCCGATCAGCGGTGTGTTGGCGGACTCGTACAGGTTGGAGATGCCGAGGTAGTCCTCGACCTTCTCGATGCCGTCCTCGAGCACGCCGACGGTGCGCTTCTTCTCGTCCACCTCGTAGTCCACCTCGACGGAGAGCTTCTGGACGACCTTCGCGAACTCGTTGTACCAGCGGTTGACGTCGCCGGATGCCTGGCCGCTGATGATGAGCGGTGTACGGGCCTCGTCGATGAGGATCGAATCGACCTCGTCGACGATCGCGAAGTTGTGGCCGCGCTGCACGAGTTCGGCGGCGCTCCAGGCCATGTTGTCGCGGAGGTAGTCGAACCCGAACTCGTTGTTCGTGCCGTAGGTGATGTCGGCGGCGTACTGTTCGCGGCGCGTCGCGGGATCCTGCTTGGAGAGGATGCATCCGCTCGTCAGGCCGAGGAAGCGGTAGACGCGGCCCATGAGGTCCGACTGGTACTCGGCGAGGTAGTCGTTCACCGTGACGACGTGGACGCCCTTGCCGGTCAGGGCATTGAGGTAGGCGGGCGCGGTCGCGACGAGGGTCTTGCCCTCACCGGTCTTCATCTCCGCGATGTTGCCCAGGTGGAGGGCGGCGCCGCCCATCAGCTGGACATCGAAGTGGCGGAGTCCGAGCGTCCGGCTCGACGCCTCACGCACGACGGCGAAGGCTTCCGGAAGCAGGTCGTCGAGGGTCGCGCCGTCGGCGTAGCGCTTCTTCAGCCGGTCGGTCTCGCCACGCAGCTCTGCGTCGGACATCTCCCGGAATTCGTCCTCGAGGACATTGATCGCGTCAGCGTAGTTGCGGAGTCGCTTCAGTGTCTTCTTATCGCCGGTGCGTAGTACTCGTTCAAGAAGTGATGGCACTGGTATTTACTCCCAATCTGATGCTGCCCAAAGATGGCGTGTCTAGTCTACGTGAGCGACGTTCGGTGCCCCGTTTTGGTTCCCCCGCGCCACGATGCGACGACATGGAACTGCGTGTCCGCTCAGAGTAACCTGCCGACCTGCATGGAGAGCGAGGACGCGAGGTTCCCGCGGTCCTCGACGACGACGGCGTCGAGCCCCAGCCACCGGGCGAGCAGGCACAGTTCCTCGGCGAGTTCCGCGGACGTGTCGGAGGGAGCGCCGGGCTCGGCGTGGCTGGCACGCACCATCAGGCGGCCCGCCGAGCGGTCGGCCTTGAGGTCCACCCGGGCGGCGATGGCATCGCGGAGGAGGAAGGGCAGGACGTAGTAGCCGTGGATGCGCCGCTCGGCAGGGGTGTAGATCTCGATGCGGTAGTGGAAGTCGAAGAGCCTGTGCAGCCGGTCGCGTTCGAAGACGAGGGAGTCGAAGGGACTCAGGAGGGCCCTCCCCCGTGCCTGGCGCGGCAGGGCCGCCGCCGGGTGGAGGTACCACGACTCGGATCCGCCGTCCACGGATGCGGTGTGCAGGGAACCCGCGGCCACGAGGCCGTCGAGGACGGCACGTGTCTCGCGTACCGGGGTGCGGAAATAGTCCGCCACCGAGCGGGCGGGGGCGACGCCGAGGGCTCCTGCCGCCCGCTCGGCGAGCACGGTGAGGGCTTGCGTCCTGTCGGGCTCCTCGACGGCGAGGCCCGGGTCCGGGAGTACGTCGGCGATGGGTGCGTAGAGCCGCTCGAACTGGGCCGTCCGGCCCGCGGACCCCACCGTCCCCCTGGCGAAGAGGTCTTCCAGCACACGTTTGGCCGCCGTCCACCGCCACCCCCAGCCTTCGGCGGGTCGCCCGGTATCGGCACCCAGCAGTCGCTGGATGCTCGATGCGGTGAGCGGCGCGCCGCGATCGAGGAGGTCGAGGATGGACGACTCGAGGTCCTGCCGCAGTGCGGCCGGCACGCTGGCCGCTCCCATCCAGGTCCGGCGCTGCCAGACCCGCAGGTGCGGGAACAGTTCGGGCGCGACGAGGCTCGCCTCATGGGCCCAGTACTCCACCAGCCGTCGGGGAGCCCGGGAGTACAGCGCGTCGAGGTGCGCGGGATCGTAGGAACCGAGGCGGGAGAACAGGGGCAGGTAGTGCGACCGGGCGAGGACGTTCACAGAATCGATCTGGAGGACCTGCAGCCGTTGGACTGCGATGGCGACGGCCCGGCGCGACGACGGCGCCTCGACGCGCGGACGGTGCAGCCCCTGGGCGGCAAGGAGGATGCGTCGGGCCTGGGCGGTCGTGAGGTTCGGCATGGACTCCGGCATGGAACTGCCCCCGCGCGGCGCGTGGAGGCAGTTCCAGGTATGCGGTCGATAGGTTGTCGAAGGGCGGATTACTTCTGGGCGCGACCGGGGTTGCCGGTGCGCGGGGCACTAGGCGGAAGCGGCTTCCTTGGCGCGGTAGGCCAGGAGTTCCTCATGGGGCTCCTCGGTTCCTTCCGCGCATTTCGCGTCGAGCGTGATCACGCCGTAGGTCCACGCCTGCCTCCGGTAGACCACCGAGGGGGCGCCTGTGGCGGAATCGATGAAGAGGTAGAAGTCGTGCCCGACGAGCTCCATGTTGTCGACGGCATCGTCCAGGGTCATCGGTGTCCCCGAGAAGACCTTGCGGCGGATCAGGACCGGCGAGTCCCCGGCAGGAACATCATCGGGGGAGGAATAGGCGTCGAGGTCCTCGGGCTGGGTATCCGGCTCGTGCGACGTCGGTTCGATGGTCGGGGTCTCGAGATAGATGGGCTGCGCCGGGTCTGCCGGCTCCAGACCGGCTGTTGCGGCGCCGACGGCCACCGGCGTGTGCCGGCCGTGGTGGACCTTCCGCCGGTCACGGGCCCGCCGCAGACGCTCGAGGAGTTTGCCGTAGGCGAGGTCGAAGGCAGCGAACTTGTCGGCCGCCGTGGCCTCTGCCCGAACCACCGGGCCCCTGCAGAGCACCGTCAGTTCGACCGTGAGCGAGGTATCCGCCATGCGTGCACTGGTTTCCTTGGTGATCTTCGCATCGATGCGCTGTACCTTGTCACCGAGCTGCTCTATCTTGTCGATCTTCTCCGTCGCGTACTCACGGAAACGGTCCGATACCGCAAGGTTTCGACCATTGATCACAAACTCCATGGTGCCCTCCACATCGCTAGCTGACACGACGGCAGCCGAGGCGTTCATAGAGCCGCCGCCGACGGGTACGTGTCATCACTGTGTCGTACCCGTACTTCACGTTAGATCACGAGTGTCCTTTATTCATCCTTCGGCGCTCGGAATCTTCCGGTAGCTTGCCGGACGTCGGCTGAGGCACTAGGGGCGGCACGTGGAAGGTCCGGAGAGGTGGCGTCCGGGTCAGGACGTCGGGCCGGGAAACGCCTCCGTAGAGCGTCCGGCAGGTGATGACGTCGCGGCGATCACCACGGCTCCGAGCACCTGGGCTCCCTCCTGGACGAGCACGCGATGCACCTCGCCGATGGTGGCTCCCGTGGTGAGGACGTCGTCGACGATGATGCACTCCCGTCCGGTGAGGCGGGTCCGGGTGCACCTGGCCCGGGCCATCGAGCCCAGGACGTTCGCGCGCCGACGCCGACGCCCGAGTCCTTTCTGCCCGCCGCCCCACCCGGCGCGGGCCGCAAGCGCCGGCACTCCGCCGTGGAGGAGGGCGGCAGGAAGCCGAACCAGTGCCGAACGCTGCCGGACGACCGGCGCGAGGACGGTACCCGCGGGCAGTCTGCCGGCGCGGTCCAGCCGGGACAGGAGGAGCATCAGCGGGTCGTACCCGCGCCGCTGCCGGGAGGAAGCCCGGGCCGGAACGGGCACGATCAGGACCGGTTCGGAGGCCCTCCGCCCGTCCGGGACTCCCGGGAGTCCCGAGACTCCCTGATGGAGGACACCGGCCATGGCAGCGGCGACGGGAGCGGCCAGGTCCACGTGGCCATGGTTCTTGTAGGCCAGGAGCACCGCCGACACGGCCCGGCCGTACCGCCCGGCCGCGAGGACGGGCAGCGGGCCGTAGGCAGGCCCGTTCTGGTCCGGCCCGTTCTGGTCCGGCGTGCCGCCCGGGGTCCGCATGCCGGCCTGTGCTGGAACCCGCTCGACGTCGGGAAGGGACTCGGCCCCGGTCTCGGCGGAGAAGGGCCGCGCCGTGGCGCTGCGGAAGATCCCAAGGCATGCCGGGCAGAGCGACGTGTCCCACTGGCCGCAGAGCACGCACGACGACGGCAGGACGAGGGCGCCGAAATCCGCAAGGGCACCCGCTACCCGTTGGTAGGCCCGCCCGAAGACGATCCGATCGAGCCACGAAGCGAAACCGGAGGAACGCATGAGCCAAGGCCATCACGACCGCACGGCGGACCGCGGCCCGACAGCGGCTATGTGGACGGTCCTACCCGGGGAAGGCCGGATCGACGACGGCGAGCTGCTCGTCCACCCAGCTGTTGCCGATGCGCCGGTACAGCGTGTCGCCGGCCTGCGCGTAGAACGTGTCCTCCGCGTCGGACCCGGCGCTGATGCCGAGAACGCCGTCGAGCGCCGCCATCGTTTCCTGTTCGCCGTTCAGCTGCAGGATGACCGGCGTGGCTTCCTCGTTCGCGCCCGTCGAGGACGCCACGATCGCGCTCTGGCCCGCCCACTTGGCCGTGTCGATGGTCCCGTCCGTCGGCAGGGAAAGAGGGGTGGTGAGCGACTGCGGCACTCCTTCGGTGGAGCGGGTGATGCCTGCCACCAGCACCTCGCCGACGCCGTCGCGGTCCGTCACCATCAGGGCGCGCGAGCCGTCACGCGAGATCCGCAGTTCCTTCACCTTCCTGTCCCCGAGCCATCCGGCCGCGAGCTTCGCGGCGTTCGCCTCGGTTCCGCCCGGGGGGATCGCAAGGGCCTCGCTGCGTCCTCCCACTGCCCTGGTGGTCCACACCCAGTTGTCCGGATCGAAGGAGGGCTGGGTGAGGGCGCTGCCCTTGGCGACCGCCCGGGCCTGACTGCCCGGGGCCGTGACGAAGAGGGATGTCCTGGCGGCGTTCAGGAACGCGTAGGCGCTGCCGGAGACCGAGGTGGCCGGGTCGCGCGGCTGGGACTCTGCCACCGAGGGAAGCCCCTCGATCGGCACGACGGCGCCGTTGCGCACCCGCACGAGCTCGTTCCCGGCGATCGCGACCTGCTCGCCCCCGACGTCGGGAGCCAGCTCGGGGACGACGAGGTCGGGGGAAGGGTCACCGAGCTCGATCGGCTGGCCGCTGGTCATCTCCACGGAGGTGACGTCGTTGAGGCCGAGCAGGTTGACCTGGAGTTGCTGGTTCATCTGCTGCAGGCCGAGGCTGGTGGCGTTCTCCAGGACCTCCGAGGAGAGCTCGACCGACGCCGTGCCCGACGTGATCGGCACGGAATCCCGGGCGAGGGTCACCCCTTCGGGGAAGGCGCTGGTCACCGAGCCCTGCAGGTACGGCGCCGGACCGGCCAGCATCGCGCCGACGATCCTCGCCGTCACCCCTGTCCTCCGGACGAACCAGCGGGCATCGGGGACCCAGTACCGGTAGTTGCTGCTGTAGAAGTAGAGGCTGTGGGAGAGCAGGAGGTCCCGGGCACTGCTCTGGGCGAGCATGATGCCGTCCGGGATCTCACCGATCCGCCACTCGCCGTTGACCTGGGCCATCCGAACGCCGAGGGTCTCCGTCGCCGGGACGGGACTGTTGGTCCGCACTCCCCTGGCGTCGATCGTTCCCGTCGTCTCCAGCTGGATCTGGTAGACGCCCTCGGCCTCGCGCTTCTCCACGCGTGGATCGGACCGGAACAGGACGATTCGTTCCTCGGGCTCCCAGGACTGCGCGAGTTCCGGCGTGAGGAACTGGCGAGCCACGCTGTAGCCGTCGCCTGCACCGCTTCCGGCCGTGATGAAATCGCGGAGGATCCGCTCGGGTGTGGCACCCGGCGCCGGGCCCTCGGGATCGAAGGCGGGTGCCACGGCGTCGGCTTCTGCCTCGGTGGCCGCGATCACGCCCACCGGTCCCTTCGTGGGAATGGCCGAACAGCCCCCGAGCACCAGCAGACAGACAGCGACCAGGGCTGCAAGGACAGACGCCGGCACCCGGCGTGCGGGGCTGGGACCACCGGACCGACGATCCGGCCGGCCATCCGGCCGACCATCCGGCATGGTGCTACTGCGTCGCACTGCTCTCCCTCGCTCCGTTGCCCGCATCAGTCCGTGCATCAGTCCGTGCATCAGTCCGTGCATCAGTCCGTTCGTCCGCCCGTTCGTCAGTCCGTTCGTCCGCCCGTTCGTCCGCCCGTTCGTCCGCCCGTTCGTCCTTCGGCGGGTACTGCCCGCCCCCGGTACGCTGCGAGCCCGAAACCGGCGGCAGCGCCAGGGGCGACGACGCCAGGACGATGCCCTGGCGACGCGGCAGCGTGAGCCGGAAGCAGGCTCCCTCGCCGGGCATGCCCCATGCCTCGAGCCAGGCACTGTGGAGCCGCGCGTCCTCCGTCGCGATGGACAGACCGAGTCCGCTGCCTCCCGTGGTGCGCGCCCGCGCGGGGTCGGCCCGCCAGAACCTGTCGAAGACGCGTGACGCCTCGAGCGGGGTCATCCCGATCCCGTAGTCGCGGACGGCGACGGCGACGGCTTCCGGGTTGCACGCTATGTGGATCTCCACCGGCCTAGCTTCCCCGTGCTCGAGGGCGTTCACGATCAGGTTGCGGAGGATGCGGTCGATGCGGCGCGAGTCGGCGTCCGCGATGCAGCTCGTCTCGTCCGACACGATCCGGAGGTTCGACCCGAGCCGTTCGGCGAGCGGATGCGCCCCCTCGACGGCGTGTTCGACGAGCTGGACGATGTCCACCGATTCCGCCTCCAGCACGGCGGCACCGGCGTCGAACCTGGAGATCTCGAGCAGGTCCGCGAGGAGGGCCTGGAAGCGCTCCACCTGGTCGAACAGGATCTCCGCGGACCGCTTGTTCACCGGATTGAACTCGTCGCGCGCGTCGAAGAGCACTTCGGCCGCCATCCGCACCGTGGTCAGCGGGGTCCGGAGTTCGTGCGAGACGTCCGACACGAAGCGCTGCTGCATCTGCGACAACTGCGCCAACTGGGTGATCTGGTCCTGCAGGCTGCCCGCCATGTGGTTGAACGAGGCTCCGAGGCGGGCCACCTCGTCCTCCCCGCTGACCTCCATGCGTTCCTGCAACTGGCCCGACGCCAGCTTCTCCGACACCGATGCCGCGTGACTGACCGGCTGGACCACGCTGCGGGTCACGTACCAGGTGATGGCGCCGATGACGAGCAGCAGCACGAGGCCCGCCAGCCACAGGACGCCGTGGATGTAGTCGAGCGTGGACTGCATGGAGGACAGGTCGTAGTAGACGTACAGGGCATAGGGGCTGCGCTCGGGTGGCAGTTGGACCTGCGTCCCGAAGGCGATACCCGGCGCGTCCTGGTCGCCGTCCTGCGTGACGGGGATGGTCATGGGCGCCCAGTACACGTCCTGGCCGCTGCCGACCGCCGCCTGGAGGTCGGGCGGAAGCATGCCCGCGGTCGCGCCGTCCTGGCTCACCGTCGTCGGGATGAAGAGTCCCTCGCCCCCCGAGATCGGAACCAGGATCGACTGGCGCGGCGCATCTGTCTCGTTGCCCACCAGGGCATTGACCGAATCGAGCACCAGCCGGCTCGTCGTATCGCGGTCGGTGGCCGAGGAATCCCGGAAGACCGCCTTGGTGGAGGTCAGCGCCGAGGTGGCCTCGGCGCTGAACTGGTCGAAGCGCTCGTCGTAGAGCGCGCTGGCGATCTGGTTGGACAGGAAGCCTCCGACGGCCACGAAGGAGACGGAGGTGAGGAGCATCGTCGCGACGACGGTGCGGAACTGGAGCGATCTGCGCCAATGGCTCGCCACCGACCGCAGCAGCGCCTGGGCCCGGGCCAGATCGAAACGGGCCCGGGTAGTACCGGCCGGAGCAATACCGGCCGGAGCCACCGACGTCGTCGGGGGATGCGATGCCGGCGACGCGCCGTCGTCGTCCGGACGGTCCGCGGCCGGGACGGCAGACATGGCCGCAGGCACGGCGAAGGCCGCCGTACCGGATCCGGACGCCGGGCCCGACGGTCCGGATCCGCGATCGGGGTCCGTCAGGGAAGGCAGCGGTACGCCCTGCAACGGAGCGCGGCCGGCGGCGCCCTCCGCGTCAGCCCTGTCCGGCCTTGTATCCGACACCACGCACCGTCAGGACGATCTCGGGTGCCTCGGGATCGCGCTCGATCTTCGAACGCAGCCGCTGCACGTGGACGTTGACGAGCCGGGTGTCGGCGGCGTGGCGGTACCCCCAGACCTGCTCGAGGAGGAGCTCGCGCGTGAACACCTGCCAGGGCTTCCGGGCGAGGGCCACCAGCAGGTCGAATTCCAGCGGGGTCAGCGAGACACGCTCACCAGCCCGCGTGACCTCGTGGCCGGCGACGTCGATGCTCACCTCGCCGATCCGCAGGGTTTCGGGAGCCTTCGATTCGGCGGGCCGAAGCCTCGCCCGCACACGGGCCACGAGTTCGGCCGGTTTGAAGGGCTTGGGCACGTAGTCGTCGGCCCCTGATTCCAGTCCGCGCACGACGTCGGACGTGTCCGACTTCGCGGTCAGCATCACGATGGGGAGATCGGATTCGCTGCGGATCTGGCGGCACACCTCGATACCGTCCATCCCCGGAAGCATCAGGTCCAGCAGCACGAGATCCGGATGGGTGGAGCGGAAGACACCGAGCGCAGCTGCACCATCAGCGCAGAACACAGGGTCGAATCCGTCGTTGCGCAGGACGATGCCGATCATTTCGGACAGGGCTTCGTCGTCATCGATGACTAGTATGCGAGCCTTCATACCCCCATACTGTCCCATCGGGCGCGCAAAGTCCTATCAGCCCCACCGACGGAAGTCCGGAGCGGCACACCACCCCGCCGGGCGCGGCTCGTCCGAATGGTGGCTTGCGTCACTATGATGCTGGAGGGGGATGCCTGCTGTATGCCTCGCGGGAATAACGACCGAGGGAGCGCGATGGGCCAGGGAAGTGATCGACCGAACGACGGGGAACGTGAGGGCGGGCAAGGCGGGCCGCGCGACGGCGGAGCTCCGACTCCCCCGGCAGCAGAGAACCAGCCGGAAGCACGCGGTCCGGCAGCGCCGTGGCAGGCGCCCGGCGAGCAGACGCACGGTGACCGAACGCCGGGTACGCCGGGCAATCCGACGCCCGACGCGTCCGGCCGGCCTGCGTCGACCTGGCCGCCCCAGGGTCCCTCGACCGGCGGCACTCCGTACGGCACCCGCGCACCGAACCAGGCATGGGGCGGCTACGCCTCTCCGGGGATGCAGCAGCCCGCCCCCTACGGTGGCTCGGCCTACCCTCCCCCCGCGTACCAGGCATCCGGCTACCCGGCATCCCGGTACCAGGCACCCCCGAAGCCCGGCGTCATACCGCTGCGGCCGCTCGGCCTCGGCGAGATCCTCGACGGCGCCTTCCAGGCCTGCCGCAGGAACCCGGTCGCCACCTTCGGCAGCGCCATCCTGCTCCAGGCCGTCGTCGCCCTGGTGGTGGTCCTCCTCCTGGGCAACATGCTGTCCTCCTTCGAGGCGCTGGAGTCCTCCGACCCGTCGTCGGAAAGCCTGGACGGCGTGTTCGGCGAACTCGCGGTGTTCGCCTCGGTGTCCGGGGTTGTGTCCGGGGCGGCCCTGCTGATCCTGCAGGGCATCCTCGTGGTCCCGGTCGCCCGGGCCGTGATCAACCAGCGGACGTCCTTCGGACAGGCCTGGCGCCTGGCCCGCGGCCGCATCCTCGCACTCATCGGGTTCGGCATCCTGTCCGTCGCTGCCGGGCTCGTGGGCATGATCCTCCTCGTCGGCATCTCGGCGCTGGCCGTCGCGGGCCTCGAGCAATACTCGGCCCTGCTCATCGTGCCGCTCGTGCTCGGCGCGATCGTGGTGCTGGTCTGGGCGAGCACGAAACTCGTCGTCGCCCCGGCGGCCCTCATGCTCGAGGGCACCGGCCCCTGGACGTCCATCAAGCGGTCATGGCAGCTGACCCGCGGGAACTGGTGGCGGACGTTCGGCATCGTGCTGCTCACGAGCGTCATCGTCTCGATCATCGCGTCCGTCATCTCCATGCCGCTCACCTTCGCAGTGTCCCTCCTCGTCGGCTTCAGTTCCGCGGCGTCGTCCGCTCCCGACGCGATGTCTTCGCTGCCCCTCGTGGCCGCGACCCAGGCCATCACCGCCCTCTTCACGGCCATCGGGTATGCCTTCCAGGCGGGCGTCACGTCCCTGCTGTACGTCGACCTCCGCATGCGGCGGGAAGGGTTCGACGTCGTGCTGCTCCGCGAGCACGAGCAGTCAGGGGCAGGACGGATGGACGTGCTTCCGGGCGGTACCACCTCCTTCGGCCACCGGCCCGGCGGTCCCGCGTGATGCCCCGGTGCGCTGCAGCAGCACCCGGAAGCCCCGGCACGAGCTGCCCGTGAGCACCGGGACGCTCCCGTTCCTGGTACCGGACCCCGACGAAGCCCGCCGGCTCCTCGAGGAGGAACTGGCGAAGCCCGCCTACGTCGAGGCGCAGCCCAATCTCGTCGAACGCATCATCGGTGACGTCCTCCGGAGCATCGTGCGGCTCCTCGACGGCCTCGGCGGCCTCGGGGCGGGGCCGGGGACCCTCATCGTCGCGATCGGCGCCGCGCTCCTCATTCTCCTGGCCATCGTGCTCATCAGGCCGCGCCTCAACGCGCGCGGCAGGAAATCGGAGGCCGGCGTCTTCGACGACGGCGGGAAGCGCTCCGGCGCCCACCACAGGAACAGGGCCGCCGGGCTGGCGCGGAACGGGGACTGGAACGACGCCGTCGCGGAGCTGCTGCGCGCGATCATCCGCTCGGCGGAGGAACGCCTCGTCATCGAGGAGCAGCCGGGCAGGACGGCGACGGAAGCAGGTATCCAGCTCGGCGGTGTGTTCCCGCCCCTGTCCTCCGACGTCGCCTGGCTCGCCGACCTGTTCAACGAGACCCGTTACGGAAGCGGCACGGCCACGGACGAGGACTACCGCCGTGCCGCCGGCCTCGATGCGCGGCTGTCCTCCGAGCGGCCCCTGCGCGCCGAAGGCACGGCTCCGCTGGTGGCCCCGCAGTGACGTCCGGAGCGACGCCCCGAGCGGTGGGCGGGAAGGAGTCGACCGAGCTGCCATCGGCCGCGGGAGGCGCGTCAGCGCGGCCCCGCACCGTGACCGGCGGCGAGGTGACCGGCCGCGAGGTGATGGGTGACGGCGGGAGTGCCCTGGCCACCGCCCGCTCGCGGATGCGGCGCGCCCTCCCCCTGATCATCGGCGCCGTCGTCCTCGCGGTGATCCTCCTCGTCAACCTCCTGCCCGGGTCGGAGGAGGACGACCGCCCGCTGTCCCCCGGCAATCCCGCGCCCGAGGGCGCGCGGGCTGTGGCGGAGGTCCTCGCGGCGCAGGGCGTCGACGTCGTCCGGCCGGATTCGTACGACGACGCGATGGAATCGCTCAGGACCGGGCCGGCGACGCTGTTCCTCAACGACGCGCTCGGATATCTCAGCGCCGGGCAGGTGGCGGACCTCACCGCATCGGCGGACCGCACGGTCCTCGCTGCACCCGGGGACCGCCAGCTGACCGCTCTCGATGATGACTTCTCGCTGCTCGGTCCGCTCCCCTTCGACCTCGGCAACGACTCGCCGGTTCTGGCCGCCGATTGCCCCGACGCCGCCGCGTCTGCCGCCGGTACCGTCTCCGGGACGGGCGCGGCCTACTCCGGCGACACCGAATGCTTCCTGACGACGATCGACGGCGAGACGGGCGGCCTGTATGTCACGAGCGCCGACGGCTCGGTGGCCATCCTGGGCGCACCGGCCATCCTCTCCAACGGATCCATCACCGACGAGGGAAACGCCGCACTCGCCCTGCAGGCGCTGGGTTCCTCCCCAACGCTCGTGTGGTTCGAGCCGACGGGAGCGGACGTCACCTCCAGCGGCGAGGGCGTCGACCCCTTCACCCTCCTGCCGGACTGGCTCGACTACCTGCTCGTGTGGCTCCTCGCCTGCTCGGTCCTCGCCATGGCCTGGCGCGGCCGCCGGCTGGGACCGCTGGCAGCCGAGCCACTGCCCGTCGTCGTCCGCGCCGCCGAAACAGCGGAGGGGCGTGCGCGGCTCTACCAGGACTCCCGCTCCGTGGCGCATGCCGCGGCCACCCTGCGGGCGGCGACACTCACCCGCATGGCCCGACGCCTGCGCGTGGACCGCTCGGCGTCCCCGGGCGAGGTCCTCGAGGCGGCCGCACGCCACGGCGGACGGCCCCGGACCGAGCTGGAACAGCGACTGCTCCACTACACACCGACCACGAATCGCGAGCTTGTGCTCTGGGCACAGGAGATCCTCGACCTCGAGAAGGAGATTCAATGATGAACCCATCCGAAGGCTGGCAGAACGGGACCCCGCAGGCGTCACCGGGAGCCCCGACAGGCGGAGCGCACCAGGCGACCCGCGTCGAGGAGCGGGCACCGGAGACGTCCCGGCGGGCAGCCTCCGACGGCGAATCCGCCCGGGCAGCGCTCCTGCGGGTGCGCGCGGAGGTCGGCAAGTCGATCGTCGGGCAGGACTCGGCCGTCACGGGACTGCTGATCGGGCTCCTGGCCGACGGCCATGTCCTGCTGGAGGGCGTCCCGGGCGTCGCCAAGACGCTCCTCGTGAGGACCCTCGCCACTGCCCTGGACCTCGACACCAAGCGTGTCCAGTTCACGCCGGACCTCATGCCCGGCGACATCACGGGCTCGCTCATCTACGACTCCAGCACCTCGGAGTTCGCGTTCCGGGAGGGACCGGTCTTCACGAACATCCTCCTCGCCGACGAGATCAACCGCACTCCGCCCAAGACACAGGCATCCCTCCTGGAGGCCATGGAGGAACGCCAGGTATCGGTCGACGGCGTCTCGCGCCGGCTGCCGGCGCCGTTCCTCGTCGCGGCGACGCAGAACCCGGTGGAGTACGAGGGAACCTATCCCCTGCCCGAGGCGCAACTCGACCGCTTCCTCCTCAAGCTCACCGTCCCGCTTCCCGGACGTGACGACGAAATCGAGGTCATCCGTCGCCACAGCGTCGGCTTCGACCCCCGCAACCTCGAAGCGGCCGGCGTCCGGTCCGTCGCAGGAGCCGGGGACGTCGAGCGCGCCCGCGCGGCAGTGGCCCGGGTGGCCATCGCGCCCGAGGTGCTCGCCTACATCGTGGACCTCGTGCGCGCGACCAGGTCGTCGCCGTCGTTCCAGCTCGGCGTCTCCCCGCGCGGTGCCACCGCCCTCCTCAACACCTCGCGGGCGTGGGCATGGCTCTCGGGCCGGTCCTTCGTGACGCCCGACGACGTGAAGGCACTCACCCTTCCCGCGCTCCGGCACCGCGTCGCGCTGAGGCCCGAGGCCCAGATGGACGGCGTCGAGGTCGACGACGTCCTCCGCGGCATCCTCGGCACCGTCCCCGTCCCGCGGTAGGGCCCCTCACGCTCCGCCAGCCCTGCCCGATCAGAGAGGAATCGCCTTGGTCATCACCGGCCGCCTCGTCCTCCTGGCGCTGCTCGGCGTCCTCCCCGTGGTCCTGAACCCGGGCGCGACGTCGATCTTGCTGTGGGCGGGCATCCTCGCCGCCCTGGCCGGACTCGACCTGGCCCTCGCCGCCTCGCCGCGCCGGATCGGACTCGTGCGCACGCTGCCCGACAGCGTCCGGCTGGGTGAGCAGTGCCGCAGCACCCTGGTCCTGCGCAACGACACTTCGCGCCGGCTGCGGGTGACGGTGCGCGAGGCATGGCAGCCATCGGCGGGAGCGGCCGACCCCGAGCAGTCCGTAGCCGTGCCCCCGGGCGAGGCGCGACGCCTGACGGTCACCCTGCTCCCTGCGCGGCGCGGCATCCTCCGGGTGGAGACCGTCGCCCTGCGGAGCACCGGCCCGCTCGGCGTCGCGGCCCGCCAGCTCACGGTCCCGGCACCGGGCGTGCTCAGGGTGCTCCCCCCGTTCCACTCGAAGCGGCACCTCCCGTCCAAACTCCGTCGCCTGCGCGAACTCGACGGCCAGTCCGCGGTCCAGATCCGCGGTGCCGGCACCGAGTTCGATTCCCTGCGGGACTACGTCCGCGGGGACGACGTGCGCTCTATCGACTGGCGGGCCACCGCGCGACGACGCGACACGGTGGTGCGGACGTGGCGCCCCGAGCGCGACCGGCGCGTCGTCGTCGTCCTCGACACATCACGTACCTCCGCCGCGCGGATCCTCGACGAGCCGCGGCTGGACACGGGCATCGAAGCCGCCCTCCTGCTCTCCGTCCTCGCCGAGCGCGGCGGGGACAAGGTGCACTTCCTGGCCTTCGACCGCAGGCTCCGTGCACGGGTCGACTCGACCGCCAAGGGGAACCTCCTGGGTTCCCTCGTGAGCGCCATGGCACCCCTCGACCCCGAACTCATCGAGGCGGACTGGTCCCGCGTGCCGGCGCAGGTGCGTGCGGCGTCCGCCCACCGGTCGCTCGTGGTGCTGCTGACGTCGCTGGACTCGGGCGCCGTGGAGGAGGGCCTGCTGCCGGCGCTGCCGGGACTCACCGGACGCCACGTCGTCGTGGTCGCGTCGGTACGTGACCCGCGGCTGGAGGAGATGAGCGCCGACCGGTCGACGGCCGCGGCGACCTTCCGCGCCGCGGCCGCGGAACGTGCCCTGCTGGACCGCGCCGCCGTGGCCCACCAGATCCGCCTCCTCGGCGCCGAGGTCGTGGACGCGGTGCCCGCGGACCTCCCGCCGCAACTCGCCGACACCTACATCCGCCTCAAGGCCGCCGGCCGCCTGTGACGGCCTGCGGCGGCCCGCCGCGTGGTTGACTGGTGGTCCGAGCGAAGGAAGGCGACCCCATGGCCTCGATCTACCAGGATGCGATGGGCAGCGACTTCGGCCGCCTGCAGCCCGAACTGCGCGAGTACTTCGGGCTCTCCGCGGAGAGCGGCCTCTCCGGTCACGGCCGCGGGATCTTCGACGTCGCCGGCTGCCCCGCCTGGTTCGCGCGGCCGGCGTTCCGGCTCACCGCCCTCGAGAACGCCTTCTTCCCCGAGTACAACAGCAACGTACCGTTCACCATCAGCAACTACCCCCACGTCGACCCGTTCGGGCGCCCGGCCCTCACAGCCCGGCGCGAGCTCGACTTCGGCACCACGCGGCGGGTCTTCGAGGACACCACCTCACTGCAGGACGGCGTCCTCACGGACTACGTCGGCAGGCACCGGCGGATGGCGACACTCCTGACGTGCTCCGCCACCGACGACGGGCACATCCGCATGGTCTCCTCACGGACGCGCGTCTTCGCGGGCCTGCGGCTGCCCCTGCCGGACGCCCTCGGCGCGCTCGCGTACGTGGAGCAGTGGTGGGACGAGGCCGCCGGGGAGTTCCGGATCAGCACCCGGGTGGTTCACCGCCAGCTCGGGACGCTGCTCGTCTACGCCGGACGCTTCGGCTACGTCCTCGAGGAGTTCGACGGCGTCCTTCCCGCCGAGGCGAACCCGCGGCGCTGGGAGCGGCGCGTCTGACCGGACGGACCTGCAGGCCGGTGGCGCTCGATCAGCCTTCGGCGCGGACCTGATCCAGGGCATCCGCGACCTGTGCCAGGCGGGTGAGGGCCCGCACGGCGTCCGACGGTGACAGCGCGGCCAGTCCGGGCAACGTCGTCACCGTCACCGCGGCCAGCGCCGACACGGGCAGCCCGACCCGCCGCCACGCGGCCAGCACCGACTCCACGAGGACACGGACCTGCGGAAGGTTCGCCCCGGGCTGCAGGATCGCGAGCTCCAGCTGCCTGCCGGACTCGACGTCCTCCGCGAGCGCTTCCCAGCGCCGGTCGGAGATGCCGTGCAGGGGCAGGGACAGCGCCGAGGCCGTACTGGACCGTGCCGCATCGAGCGCGGTGTCGCCGTTTCCCGCGACCAGGACGGTGCCGGCGGCTCCGGCCGCCACGGCCGACGCCGTCACGAGGTCCCAGGCTTCGGTCGCCTCACGCCGGTCGATCGCGCGGAGGGTGCGGTAACCGCTCGCGGTGGGAACACGCCCCGCCAGGACGGCGTCAGCGTCGGGCTCGTCCAGCTGCAGCAGCAGCTGGGCGCCCCGGGCCACGGAAGCCACCCGGCGCACCAGGTCCGCTGCCCCCGCCGCGAGCGACTCGTAGAGCTCACGCCGGGCGCCGGAGTCGATCAGGACGCGTTCACCGCTGTGCAGGTGGACACCGGCAGCGAGCGACAAAGGCCCGTGCAGGTGCAGTTTCAGGCGGGGCGCGGGACTCTCCTCAGCGCCGGCGATGTCCCCGAGCGCGTTGATGTCGGAGGACAGCGCGGACTCGGCACGGCGCTGGTCCCTGCCCGGCCGCTGGACGAGGCGCCACCCGTGCGGCTGAAGGTCGAAGGGAAGCTCGACGAGGACGCCGAGGGTCCGGCCGACGGCGTCGCTCCCCGGACCGCGCGCGGGCAGTGACGGGAGGAAAGGGAGGTTCGCCGCTCCCCCGAGCTCGCCGCGCACGGCGCGGTTCGCTTCCAGGGGGTCGCTTCCCGGCCAGTCGCCGGCGGCGGTGGCGCCGACTGTGCGGCGCTCGTCATCCGCGGCGTCAGGCACCGGTCTCCTCGGCACTGCGCTGGTCGGCACCGCGCTCGTCGGCGCCGGATCCCTGCGCACCGGATCGCTCGGAACCCGAGGCGTCCGCACGGGGATGTCCGGCCGCCAGGGAGGACGCAGGAGCCTGGGTCGGGTCTGCTGCGGGCCTGCGGTTCTCGGAAATCGCCTGGTGGTGGCGGATCACCTCGGAGATGATGAAGTTGAGGAATTTCTCGGCGAACGCCGGATCGAGCTGCGCCTCCTCGGCAAGCATGCGGAGACGTGCGATCTGGGCGGCTTCGCGCTGCGGGTCGCCCGCGGGCAGGTCGTGCTCCGCCTTCAGGTGTCCCACCCGCTGCGTCGCCTTGAAGCGTTCCGCCAGGAGGTAGACGAGGGTGGCGTCGATATTGTCGATCGAGCTCCTCACCGACAGGAGCTCGGCCATCACCTCGGGGGCTACGCCTCCGGTGAGAGAACTGGCTGCCGGGTCGAAGCCACTGCGTGGGTGCGTCATGACTCCAGTCAAGCAGAACCCGGCGGGCGTCCGGAAACTGCGACTAGCCCTGCGCGGTCGCCAGTTCCGGGCGGAGGACGGAGCGTGCCGAGTCGATGGTCGCCTGCCCCAGCACGCGCGTCCCCTGATACAGCACCACGGTCTGGCCGGGTGCGACGCCGCGCATCGGCTCGACCAGGCGCACCAGGAGCTGCTGCGTCCCGTCCTCGGCCACCTCGACGCAGGCGCGTGCGGCCACGGGATCGCCGTGCGCCCGGACCTGGGCCATGCAGTCGAACTCGCTGCCCGTGCGCACCTCGTCGATGGGCAGCCCGGCCCAGGACACCTTGATGCCCCGCATCTCGTCGATGGCGAGTAGATGCTCGGGCCCCACGACGACCTCGTTCTGCTTGGGGCGGATCTCCAGCACGAAACGCGGCTTCCCATCTGCGGCAGGGGTGCCCAGCTTGAGTCCACGCCGCTGGCCGACGGTGAAGGCGTTGGCGCCGGGGTGGCTGCCGATCCTCTGCCCGTCGACGTCCACGATGTCGCCCTCCGTGAGGTCGATGCGTTCCTCGAGCCAGCCGCGCGTGTCCCCGTCGGGAATGAAGCAGATGTCATGGCTGTCGGGCTTGTTCGCCACGGAGAGGCCGCGGCGCTCGGCCTCGGCCCGGACCTCCGCCTTCGACGGCGTCTCGGCGAGCGGGAACATGGAGTGCCGGAGCTGCTCGTGGGTCAGGACGCCGAGCACATAGGACTGGTCCTTGGCCCAGTCGGCCGCGCGGTGCAGCTCGGGGTTCCCGTCCGCGTCCTCGATGACCTTCGCGTAATGACCGGTGCACACGGCATCGAAGCCCAGGGCGAGCGCCTTCTCGAGCAGGGCCGCGAACTTGATGCGCTCGTTGCACCGCATGCAGGGATTGGGGGTGCGCCCGGCGGCGTACTCCGCGATGAAGTCGTCGACGACATCCTCCTTGAAGCGCTCGGAGAAGTCCCAGACGTAGTACGGGATGCCGAGGATGTCGCAGGCGCGCCAGGCGTCCCGGGAGTCCTCGATGGTGCAGCAGCCCCGGCTGCCCGTGCGGAGCGTTCCCGGCATCCGGGAGAGCGCAAGGTGGACGCCGACGACGTCGTGCCCTGCCTCCACTGCACGCGCCGCCGCCACTGCGGAGTCGACGCCGCCGCTCATCGCTGCCAGTACCCTCATGATGAAAAACCCGTTCCTGCAGTTCGAATGGTTGATGCGTGTCCTGCCATGCCCGCCTTGCGGGCACGGGCGTAGGCGCCTCCGATGGCGGCCACCACGGCGTCAACGTCGGCGGCCGTGGATGTATGCCCGAGGCTGAACCGCTGGGCGCCACGCGCCTCGTCCTCCGTCAGTCCCATGGCCAGCAGGACGTGGGAGGGCCGGGGGACGCCCGCCGTGCAGGCGGAGCCCGTTGAGGACTCGATCCCCGCGAGGTCGAGCAGGAACAGGAGCGAATCCCCCTCGCACCCCGGGAAGGTGAAGTGGACGTTGCCGGGAAGCCGTGTCCCCTCGGGGGCCGGATGCCCGACGCCGCGCAGCACGGCGTCCGGGACCTCCCGGCGGATGCCGTCGATCAGGCGGTCCCTGAGCGCGGCGAGGCGGGGAACCTCCTCGCTCAGGTGGGTGATGGCGTCGTCGGCCGCAGCGGCGAACGCGGCGATGCCGGCGCCGTCGAGCGTTCCCGACCGGATGTCCCGCTCCTGCCCGCCGCCGTGCTGGACCGGTGTGAGGGTGACGGCGCGGCCCACGAAGAGGGCGCCGACCCCCACGGGTCCGCCGATCTTGTGCGCGCTGACGGCCATGGTGGCGAGCCCGGACTCCGCGAAGGACAACGGGACGGAGCCGAACGCCTGCACTGCGTCGCTGTGCACGGGGACGCCGTACCGGGAGGCCTCGGCGACGACGGCGTGGATCGGCTGGACGGTCCCCACCTCGTTGTTGGCCCACATGACCGTCACGAGCGCGGTGCGCTCGGGCGCCTCGGCCAGCGCCTCCCGCAGCGCGTCGAGGGAGACGACGCCGGTCGCGTCCACAGGCAGCCAGACCACCTCGGCACCCTCGTGCCGCTCCAGCCACTCCACGGTGTCCTGGACGGCATGGTGCTCCACCGTGCTGCAGAGAATCCTGGCGCGCGCGGGATCCGCTGCACGCCGCGCCCAGTAGAGGCCCTTGATGGCGAGGTTGTCCGCTTCGGTGCCGCCGGAGGTGAAGATGACCTCCGATGCGTGGGCGCCCGCGGCCGCGGCGATCGTCTCCCGGGCTTCCTCCACCGAACGCCGGGCGCGGCGGCCCGAGCCGTGGAGGGAGGAGGGATTTCCGCTCCGGCTGAGTTCGCGGGTGAGTGCGGCGAGCGCCGGCGCCGAGATCGGCGTGGTCGCCGCGTGATCGACATACACGGGCACATACCGATTCTACGGGCGCCACGCCGTCCCGCCGATTCCCGTGGCGTCCGTCACGGACGTGGCGCCGGCCGGCGCGTCCAGCCTGCGCCGGCGGAGCGGTGGTAGAACTGCAGGGTGGACAGTCAAGCAACGGCTCCTTCCCCCAGCGCCTCCGTTCCCGTGTTCCGGCACGGAGTGCACGCGTTCGGTTCCCGCACCATCGATTTCGACCGGCAGGTCGCCCTCATGGCGGTGATCAACCGGACTCCGGACTCCTTCTACGACGGCGGGGCGACCTTCGGGCTCCAGGCAGCCGTGGACGCGTCCTTGAGGGCGGTCGACGACGGCGCCGACTGGGTGGACATCGGCGGGGCGCCCTTCTCGCCCGGCGACCCGATCCCGGCATCCGAGGAGGCCGACCGGATCGTTCCCGTCATCAGCGCCGTGCGCGCGGCGTCGGACGTCATCATCTCCGCCGATACCTTCCTGCCCGACGTGGCCCGGCAGGCGCTCGCGGCTGGGGCCAACGTGGTGAACGACACCACCGGGCTGCGGGACCCGGACATGGCGGCCGTGGTGGCCGACGCCGGCGCGCACCTGATCATCACCCACAGCCTCGCGGAACCGCGCACGGTGTATCCGAGGCCGTCCTACGACGACGTGGTCCGCGAGATCGTGGAGTTCCTCCTCCGCAAGGTGGACGACGCCGTCCGCCTGGGGATCCCGGAGGACCGGATCCTGCTGGATCCGGGACACGACCTCAACAAGAACACGCTGCACTCCCTGGAGATCACCCGCCGGTTCGCCGAGATCGCTGGACTGGGCTTCCCCACCGTGGCTGCGGTGTCCAACAAGGATTTCATCGGGGAGACCCTGGACCGGCCCAAGCGCGAACGCGTGGAGGGATCCCTCGCGGCAGCAGTGATCTGCATCCTCGGCGGAGCCCGCGTGGTCCGGATGCACAACGTCCCGGCATCACGGGCGGCCATCGACCTCACCGAAGCAGTCCTCGGCTGGCGGCAACCGGCCTACCTGCGCCACAACATGGGCGACGTCAACGCGCCGGCGGAGCCGTGATCACCGCGCTGGTCCCGGCCTCGGCGGACCCCATCGACGACGACGCACTCCACCGGATCTACGCGTATCCCGCCGATCCCTCAACCAACCGGCCGTACGTCCGCTTCAACTTCATCGCGGCAGCCGACGGCGCCGCGACGAGCGGAGGCCTCTCCGCCGGGCTGGGGAACGACGGCGACCAGCGGATCTTCACCGTCCTGCGACGGCTCGCGGACGTGGTCCTGGTGGGAGCCGGGACCATCCGGGCGGAGGGCTACGAGGGCGACCTCGTCGATGACGCCGCACGCGCATGGCGCTCCGCGAGCGGACTCGCGCCGCACCCCGCGATCGCGGTCATCTCCGGCAGCCTCGACCTCGATCCGGGCGCGGGCTTCTTCCGCAGCGCTCCGGTGCGTCCGATCATCCTCACCAGCAGGGACGCGCCGGAGGAGAAGCGGGAGGCGCTCGCAGCTGTCGCCGACATCGTTCCGTGCGGACCGGACACGGTGCAGGTTCCCGCGATCCTCGCCGAACTCGGCCGGCGAGGACTCACGAGGGTCCTCTGTGAAGGAGGCCCGTCCGTCCTGGGGGGCTTCACCCGTGCGGACGCCGTCGACGAACTGTGCCTCTCGATCAGTCCCCTGCTCGCCGGCGGTGACGGTCCCCGGATCTCCGTCGGCGCGAGCCCGGCGGTTCCCGTCGCGCTGACGCTGTCCTCCCTGCTGATGGAGGATGGCGCTCTCTACACGCTGTACCGTCGCGCGGCCTGATCCCGCCCCGCCCACCGGTCTCCACCAATGCCCGTCGGCCCCCGACCGTCGGGGAGTCCCGTGCCCCGAACTCCCCTGCCCCGAACTCCCCTGCTCGGATTCCCCGGCCGGACTCCCTGCCCCGGCACCGCCCCGGGCTCCCGTGTCCGGGCTTCCCCGGCCGGACTCCCCGGCTCCGGACATACCCGCCCGAACGCCCGCTGCCCTGGCTGTTGACCACGGAGTGAACTCTTTGCGTGCGTGCTCCGTTGTACCTGAGCACCTGCGCTCGCCTGTGCGGACTCAAAGCTGCCGCTCGCACCTGGTGGGCGCTCCTCGGCCCTGGCTTTGGTGCGGACCGTCCGGCGCCTTTAGTCTCAGGTGGTATCGCAGCGCTGCAGCACCACAGTGAGCGGTCGCGCTCGGAATCGCAGGACGACCCCCAGGAAAGGCCGGATCGATGGCAGAGGCACCACGGAAGTCGTACTACGACGTCCTCGGCGTGCCCCCGGAAGCCGACATCAAGGTCATCAAGGATGCCTACCGTCGGGCAGCGCGGGCCGCGCACCCCGACCTCGGCGGCAGTGCCGAGCAGTTCCACGACGTCGCCGTCGCCTACGAGACACTGAGCGATGCCCAGCGACGGGAGCGCTACGACGCCGATACCGGACGCACCCGTCCCGCATCGGCCGGCACCGCCTCGGCGGCAGGAAGCAGCCGTACGCCGTCGGGCCCTCGTCCTTCAGCCGGGACACGGGTCGAGGACGAGGACGCCGCAAAATCCCCACCGGACTACCTGCCGCCGTTCTCGCCGTCGGCTCCGCCGGCTGTTCCCCTGATCCTCGCGGGACGCCAGGTCCACGGCTCCCCACGGCAGCCCGGGATGTTCGCGCGCAGGTCCTCCGGCGTCCGCGCGCGCATCGACGGCGAGCTGCGCACTGCAGCCTTGCTCAACCGGGCACTGCTGCCCACGTACCCCGCTGCCCGCCTGGTCAACGGCGTCGAGTTCGACGATCGGGAGAAGACGGTGGCCGGGCACGTCCTGCTCGCCGGGTACAGGATGGCCGTGATCGACTCGTTCACGGCGGCCCCGGGAAACTTCGCCTGGGACGGCCGGTCATTACGCCATCAGGGCCGTTCCGTCGACCTCCAGCTGCCCCGGACCGTCCGCGCGGTGCAGGACCTGTTTCCGGAATGCAACGTCGCCGGGTGGGTGGTGATCCATGGGGCGCCCGACAATCCCTTCGCGCCGGTGATCGACGTCCCCCCGGGATTCGACCGGTCCTCGACCGCCGTCGTGCAGGTCGTGAATGCAGGCACCGCCGTCCGCACGATCCGGTCCTTCCTGTCCTCAGGTCCCGCACCGAACGTGGTGCAGCTGCCGGTGCTCGCGCGCCTGCTGGCGTCCGCCGAGAGCTAGGTCGGCCGGAAGCTAGGATGGAGCAGTGTTCCGCATCCTCTTCCATACTCCAGAAATCCCGGGCAACACCGGCGCAGCCATCCGCCTCGCTGCCGTGGCAGGTGCGGAACTCCACCTCGTGGAGCCGCTGGGGTTCAGCCTCGAGGACTCCAAGCTGAAGCGCGCCGGGCTCGACTACCACGACCTGACGGTGCTGCACGTCCATGCGAGCCTCGACGAGGCATGGACCGCCCTGCAGCCCGAGCGGGTCTTCGCCTACACCTCGGACGGGGACGTCTCGTACACGGACATCGCCTACGAGCCGACCGATGTCCTGCTGTTCGGCCGCGAATCCGACGGCCTGCCGTACGACGTCAAGCACGACAGCCACATCACGTCGCGGGTCCGCGTTCCGATGCTCCCCTCGCGCCGCTCGCTCAACCTCGCCAACACAGCATCCATCGTCCTCTACGAAGCCTGGCGCCAACAGGGCTTCGCAGGCGCCCAGCGATGATCCACTCCTAGGAGCCCCCCATGCCCGCTCGCCATGCCGCAACCCTGCCCGACGGTGGAGCGGAGGACTACGACCGCCTTGCTCCCGCCGTATGGAACCCGGTGAGCAACGCCGTCGTCGCCGCTGCCGACGTGCTCGTGGGCGAGCGCGTACTCGACGTCTTCGCCGGCACCGGCTCGGGAACCGTTCCCGCCGCGCAGCTCGCGGGACCAGACGGGCACGTCGATGCCGTAGACCGCTCGTCGGCGATGCTCGACCTCGCGGAAGCGAAGACCGAGGCACTCGGGCTGGACAACGTGTCCTTCCACCGCGCGGACCCGGCGCACTGGGAGCCGGAAGCACCCTACGACGCCGTCATCAGCTGTTATGGCATCTTCCTTCTGGACGACATGGACGCGGGGATGGACCGCATCGTCCGCCTGCTGCGCCCAGGCGGAAGGGTTGCGCTGAGCGCGTGGGACGACGGCGCCCTCGAGCCGTTCGGCGAGATCCTCCTCGAAACCATCCGGTCCACCCCGCAAGGCGGCCATGCCTCCGCTGATTCCCCTGCGCCGGTCTTCGTGGACAACTGCAGGAGGCTTGCTTCCGTCGACCGTCTCGAGGAATGGCTCGGCACCCGGGGTCTGACGGAGATCACCATCGAGAAGCTGGGGCTGGCCGCGCCCCTGGAGCCGGAGTACGCGTGGTCGCTCGCGCTCGGCAGCGGTTACCGCGGATTGCTCCCGGAGGCGCCCGAGGCCCTCGAGGAGGTCCGGCGTGCCTTCGTGGAGCGCCTCGGTGGGGATTTCGTCCTCAACGCGGACTCCCTCATCGCCGTCGGTTCCTACCTGCCGGAGGGCTAGGTCCGCGACGAACCATCCGGAGGCCGTCCCGCTGCGAATGATAGGTGTCAGCGGAAGAGCGGAACCCGGAAGGGGTGGTGGGATGGCGATTGTGCAGCAGGGACGAGTACGAAACCCACGGCAGGACACTCCCTCCATCGTTCGGTCTGGGCCTCACGGCGCTTTATGCTGGAGCCCTATGGAAACGCCACGAGCAAGCCGGGTCAGCCCTCCAGCGGCCCCAGCGGACGAGTTGGCCGTTGATCCCAGCATCGGTCCCACCCTGACTGATCTGCTGCTGCGGATCGCACGGCAGGACCGTACCGCATTCGCCCTCTTCTACGAGCAGACGTCGAAACGCGTCTACGGGCTGGCCCGGCGGGTACTCATCGACCCCGACCTGAGCGAGGACGCCACGCAGGAGGTGTACCTCCAGGTGTGGAACACCGCCGACCGCTTCAATCCGGCGCTGGGCAGCCCAATGGCCTGGCTCATGACGCTCGCCCACCGCCGCGCCGTCGACAAGGTGCGCTCGGAGCAGAGCGCCACGGACCGGGAAGCCCGCTACGGAGCGGCCACGCAAACCATCGATCACGACGACGTCGTCGACACGGTCACCCAGCGCCTCGAAGCGGAGAGCGTGGTCAGGTGCCTGGACACACTCACTGAGACCCAGCAGGAATCGGTGAAACTGGCCTACTACGGTGGGCTCACCTACCGCGAGGTGGCCGAGAAGCTCGGCGTCGCGGTACCGACCATCAAATCGAGGATCCGTGACGGATTGCTCCGACTCAAGACCTGTTTGGGGGTGAGCTGAGATGCAGGACAAGGACATGAACAGACAATTCGCCGATGACCTCGAGACGGACCTGGCACGCGGCCACGTCCTCGAGTGGGCCGAACTCTACGCGCTGGACGCCATCAGCGCCGACGAACGCCGGGTTCTCGAAGCGTTCCTGGAGGACGTGGATCCGGCGATCAGCGCCACGTTCGCCGATCGCGTCCGTACCGACCGCGAGACGATCACCTCCGCCTATGCCGTCGACCAGATCGAGCCGCCGGCGGACCTGTTCGAGCGTATCGTCGCGCAGCTTCCAGCGATCGCGTACAGCGACGCGGGACCGAGTCAGCCGCTTCGTCCGCAGTCCCCCGGTACGGCCGGCCCTGCCGGGCCGCCGGCGGAGGTGGCGGGTCAGGACGAGCTGGCGCAGCGCCGATCGGCCAAGGCCTCGCTGTCCTCGCGTGCCGGGCGCTGGATCGTCGCTGCAGCCGCGGCAGCTGTCATCGCCATGGGCGGAGTCACCATAGCCCAGAACCTCCAGCAGACCACCGTCGAGCAGGAGGTCCTGCAGGCATCCGATGTGCGGACACAGCAGCTGACCCTGGCGGCCGGCGGTGTCGCCGACCTGGCCGTGTCCGGGGAGAAGAACGCGGCAGTCGTGACCCTGAGCGGCGTTCCCGCCCCGGCCGAAGGTCACGTCTACCAGATGTGGCGCATCCCCGCCGATGGAACGGCGCCGGTCTCCGAGGGCACGATGTCCGGAGAGGACGTCGCGGGAACCAAGGTCACCGAACTCACGGACATCAGCGGATATACCGCGATCGCCATCACGGTCGAGCCCGAGGGTGGTTCGGCGGCGCCGACCCTTCCAATCGTCGCCCAGATCCCGCTCGGAGCCTGATCTCGCTCAGGCCGTGATCCGAACAGTCCGGCCTCCGTCCAAGCATGGACGGGGGCCGGAGTGCTGTCTGGCCTGTTTCCGGCCGGGTCTTCGTACTGTCCTTGCAGGCCATCCCGAGCGCGTCGAGCGCCCTGGCTAGGTGTCCTAAGGCGGGACGTTGGTTCTGGGCAGCTGGGTGAGGATCTCTTGGGCTCGTTGTCACCGCACCGCCAACGATCATGCGGGCCTTCACTCACTGTTCATGGGGCAGTCCGGCTTCTGGCCTGATCTGGCCTGTTCCGGTTGGTTCCAGTCAGGGTTGGCCGGCTCTGTCTGTTCCGGTGGGTTCCAGCCAAGGCCGACCCGGTCTGCTTGTGCGAGCCGGTTCCAGCCGGCGCTGGCTGGCTCTGTCTTTGCGGGCCGGTTCCAGCCGGCGTTGGCTGGCTCTGTCTGTTCGGGCCGGTTCCAGCCCGGGTTGGCGGGCTCTGTCTGTTAGGGCCAATCCCAGTCAGGGCTAGCGGATTCTGTCTGTTCCGGCAGGTTCCAGCCAAAGCTGGTGGGGGTAGCCCGGGGTTGGTCCTCGAGGACTTCGTCGCGTGCCAGCTCTTAGTCGCGTAGTTGGTGGAGTTGGTCGTGGACGATCTGTCCGGCCTGCCAGTAGGTGTTGGTGCGGGGTGTGCCTGCCCGGCCTGGGTGTCCTGGTGCGTGGAACCAGGGGACACCGTCCCGGGGTTCTATCTTCCAGTGGCCTTGGTGGATGAGGTGGTGGTGGCGTGAGCACAGCAGCACTCCATTGCTGATACTTGTGCTGCCGCCCTTGGACCAGGGGTCGATGTGGTGGGCTTCGCACCAGGGTGCCGGGATGGAACAGTCCGGGAAGGCGCAGCCCTTGTCCCGGGCGACCAGTGCCCGGCGCAGGTGCGGTGGGAAGAGGCGCTGGGCTCTCCCGAGGTCCAGGACCTGGCCCGCCCCGCCGAGGACGACCGGGATGATGTCCGCGTCGCAGGCGATCCGCCGGATGCTCCTGGCGCTGACCTGCCCGGCGAAGACCGCCTGCCCCGGACGCTGCCCCGGACGCTGGCCCGGCCGCTGACCTGCCCGCTGACCTGCCCGCTGGGTCCGTCCGGTGAGAACCTGGGCGAGGTCCTGGGTCTGGCCGAGGAGGTCCTGGTAGTGGATGGTGACCATCACCTGGGGTCGGTGACCGCCGGTGGCGGGAAGACCGGTCGTGCTTAGAGCGATCCGGCAGGCGCCGACCAGTCCTTCCAGCAGCAGCTGGGCCCTCGTCGGACCCTCCGGATCACCGAACACCCCCGGGCCTGTGCCTGAGCCCGTGCCTGATCCCGCACCCCAGCCTGAGCCTCTGCCTGATGCGTCGTCTGAGTCTGATCCGGTGTCGCTCTCTGCAGCACCGGCGGCACCGGCGGCACCCGCACCGTTGGTGTGGCCGGGGAGCGCCCTGGGATTCGTGGCGGTGTTCATGACGGTGGCGAGGTGTTCGAACTGCTCGTCGGTGGCACCGATTTCCAGCACGTGCAGTCCGTGGCGCCGGCCCTTGAGGAACACGCCCTGGCGTGCCCGGAGCACTTTCTCCGATGGTTCCTGCCCGTCCTGATCCAGGACACCCTCCCACCGGTGGGCCAGGACCCGCAGGATGTCCTCGTCGGACTCCACCGCCTGCCGGGTCAGGTTCTCCTCCATCGACTCGACCTGCTCCGGAGTCGCGAAGGACTGCACCCGGTGCACGGCCTGGGAGACGATCGTCGCGGCCCGACCACTGACCAGGGCCGCCTGCGCCGCCGCGCCGAGGGTTCCCAGCCGGGCCGGCAGTGCCGCGCCCGTCGGGGACATCCGCGGCAGCACCAGCTCGGCCAGGGCCAGCCGGCGCCGGGCCTCGGCACGGCTGATCCCGAGGGTGCCGCGGAGGAAGTCCGCGCAATCCCGAAACCCATCCGCTGCTGCCCCCGCCCCAGCACCCCGCGTGGACGACAGGGCGCCGTCACGGTCGGGCAATGCGGCGTCCGAGGAAGCGGCGCCCGAGGTCCCCCAGGTACCAGGGGTGCCGGACCATGCCGCATCGAAGGAGGCGGTGCCCGAGGAAGCGGTGCTGGAACCGGCTGGAGCCGGGGCCTCGACACGGATAGCCTGTTCCGCCCGGGCCAGAAGCGATGCGGTCCCGGACGTACTGCCCGGTTCAGGCTCTTCGACCCGGTAGTGCTCTTCGGCCAAGCGTGCGGCGAGGACCTGCAGGTGATCCACGATCCTCGAGGCCTGTTCGACGTCGACGATGAGCTGCAGCGCCTCCGACCGGGACAGCACACGGCCCTGCAGGCTCACCTCCCGGGCACACTCCGTCAACACACCGCACGCCGACTCGACTAAAGACGGGGTCTGCGCGGAGCGCTCGATCGGGGCGATAGTCATACCCCAAATTTATCGAACACACGTACTACTCCAGTGTCCTCGGGAGCGTATGTGGACAACTAAGGACCCTCCTCATCCACACACAAACCGGGGTGTGGACCCACCTCCCCTGAAGACAGCATGACCCCGCCGACTCCACCCGCCTACGCCGCGCGGACAGGACCGGCTGGCTTCTCACCGCGGAACCAACGCCTGTCCCAGTACCGCTAGAAGCCCGCGATGGTCTCATCCGTGTTGATACCGACAACATGGAAGGACTCGGCACTGCGTCCTTCGGGCAGTCCGCCGCGCCGGGCGTTGTCCCGCAGGATGGCCCGAACCCTCGACTGCATTCGCTCGACGTCGGGATGCTGGCTGCGGTGCGCGGTGATGGCCGCGATCTTCCGGTCCTCCGACCCTGTCACGTCGACGTAGCGGTTCTCGAGGTGGGCCGGTCCCCCGTAGAACCACAGCCAGGGAACCCGGAAACTCCTGAGCCCCGCCGCCTCGAGTTCGGGATAGGCGAAGGGGTTCTCCACAGCCGGGTAGATGGCCCTCGTGACAGCCTCCCCACAAGCGAGGTGGTCCGGGTGGCTCTTCTGGATCCGATCCCAGCTCCGTTCCGGGTGCATCGACACCACGATGTCCGGACGGACCTCCCGCATCCGGCGCACGATTTGGCGGATCACGTCGTCCGTCGGCTCGAGGTAGCCGTCCGGCTCCCCCAGGAAGGTGACATCGCTGACGCCGACGATTTCCGCCGCGGCACGCTGCTCCGCGCGGCGGAGGGAAGCGATACCCGGCCGGTCCTCGTCGGAGAACCCGCCGGCGTCACCGTCGGTCAGGATGCAATAGCTGACGGACGTACCAGCGGCGGTCCATCCGGCAATGGTGGCAGCTGCTCCGAAGTCGATGTCGTCGGGGTGCGCGGCGAAGACCAGTACGCGTTCGGGAGCGGATCCCAGGCCATCCATCACGTCCTACAGGCCGCGCTTCCGGATTTCCTCGGTGGCTTGGGGCAGCACCGTGAACAGGTCTCCGACGATGCCGAAGTCGGCGATCTCGAAGACGGGAGAGTCGGCGTCCTTGTTGATCGCGACGATCACCCTGGACGTCTGCATCCCTGCTTTCTGCTGAATGGCCCCCGAGATCCCGGCCGAGATGTACAGCTGCGGCGACACCGTCTTGCCCGTCTGTCCGATTTGTGCCGAGTGCTCGATCCAGCCCGCGTCGGTCGCAGCCCTCGACGCTCCGACAGCACCGCCGAGCGCATCGGCCAGCTCCTCCAGCGGCCCGAAGTTTCCATCGACGCCGCGGCCGCCTGCGACGATGACCCGTGCCTCGGTCAGTTCGGGCCTGCCGCTGACCGGCTTCTCGACACGGCCGGTGACGCGCGCTGCGGCCGGCGGCAGCTCGACGGGGATCCGTACCTCACGCGGCGACGACGGAAGGCCCGCTTCGACTGCCTCCACGCTGTTGGGTTTGATCGTGAGGATCGGGACGCCGGTCGTCACGCGACAGTCGACCGTGTAGGAGCCTGCGAAATCCGACTTCGTGGCCGTAAGGTCACTGCTGAGACCGACGACGTCCGTGATCACGCCGGACTCGAGCCGGACCCCTGCCCGCGCCGCGATCTCCTTCGCCTCGTAGGAGTTGCCCAGCAGGACGATGTCCGCGCCGGCCGCGCGGACGGCGCCCGCAAGGAACGCGGCCTTGCCTGCCACGAGCACCTCGGAGACGGCGGCGTCGGGCCGGTAGACCTCCTGCACACCGTACGACCCGACGCCGTCGAGGTACGCCGGGTCCGCGTCGTCAGCGAGGGCGACGGCGACTTCGCCGAGGGAAGCACCCAGCGAGAGGAGCTCCCTCTCGCTCTTGGCGAGGCTGGCTCCGGGATGGTCCAGGAATACGAGGACGGTAGTCATGGGAAGAGTCTCCTGCAACGGTTGGTGCGGCGAAGGACGGACTAGAGGAGTTTCTGTCCCGCGAGGAAGTCGACGAGCCGGATACCGGCGTCGCCCTCGTCGGTGATGACGATCCCCTGGCTGCGCGGCGGCCTCGGGGCTGCCGCCTCGATCCTCGTCCAGGACCCGGCGAAGCCGACCTGATCGGGCTGAAGCCCCACATCGGCGAGCGAAAGGACCTGGATCTGCTTCTTCTTGGCCGCCATGATGCCCTTGAAGTTCGGATACCGGGGCTCGTTGATCTGGTCCGTCACGGATACCAGCGCCGGCAGGGGCGCTTCGATGGTCTCGGCGAAGGTGTCGTTGTCGCGGCGCGCGGCGAGCTTCCAGCCGCTGTCCTCACGCGTCAGGTCGAGCGACGCCGCGAAGGTCACCTGGGGCAGGGCGAGCCGCTCGGCGAGCTGCGCAGGGACCAGGGAGGTCTCACCGTCCGTGGACGCCATGCCCGTGAGGACGAGGTCGAACGGTCCGGCGTGCTGCAGGAGGGCGGCGAGGGCCCTGGAGGTGGCCGAGGCGTCGGATCCGCGGAGCGCCTCGTCCGTGAGGTGCACTCCGTCATGGGCGCCGATCTGGAGGGACTTCTTGACCGCGCCGACCGCAGCCGCGGGGCCCATCGTAATGGCTGTGACGCGATGGCCGGCCGCCGCTCCCCCATGGGCTTCGACGAGCTGGAGGGCCGCTTCGAGCGCGTACTCGTCCAGTTCTGAGAGGATGCTCTCGGCGCGTACCGTCGTCAGGTCATCGCTGCTGATGTGGCGGTCGAACTGAGCATCAGGAACATGCTTCACGAGGACCGCGATGCGCAGTCCGGGAGCTGGAGCCTCGTCCATTGATGACCTTCCTCGTTCGGGGATCTTCCCATCGACTAGCTAACCATAGGTGACGTCGGCGTCCGCCCGGCGCCGCCGCCGTCGTCCTGCTCCCGGCCCGTGAAGCGATCGAGGCGGTCCCGGATCCGGGACCGCCTCGATCGCGTTGTTCGCCTGCATGCAGACCTGCCGGGTCGACCTACGGGGTCGGCGCCTGCGCGAGCGTGACCTCGACGGTGCGGGAGTCTCCTCCGCGCGTGATCTCCACCGGGACCTGCTGTCCCACCGTCTGGAACCGCACCGCAGCCGTCAGGGACTCCGGGTCGCTGACGGTGAAGTTCCCCACCTTGGTGATGACGTCTCCCACCTGCAGCGCGGCGTCCTCCGCGGGTGAATCCGGCTCCACCGACTCGACGAGCGCGCCGGACGAGAAGGTGGACGTGCTCTGGGATCCGTCGCCTGCGGCCGGCGTGACGCTGACCCCCAGGAACCCGTGGGTCGCCTCACCGTTCGCGATGATCTCCTTCGCGATGCGGTCCGCATAGTTGATCGGGATCGAGAAACCCACTCCGATGTTGCCGGTGGACTCGCCGGAACCGGCCGATGCGATGGCCACGTTCACACCGATGATCTTTCCGTCCGCGTCCACGAGGGCACCGCCCGAGTTGCCCTGGTTGATCGCGGCGTCGGTCTGGATGACGTTGAGGTAGATCGAGCCCTGTGCCTGCGTCTGCTGCGACCCGGATCCGCCCGGCGGCAGGAAGTTGAAGCCTTCGCCGTCCTGGGACTCGGTGCTGTCCGACGAATCCTCCGGCACTGCCGAGGACGCCACGCTGATGGTCCTGTTCAGGGTGGAGACAATGCCGTCTGTGACCGTTCCGCTCAGTCCGAGCGGAGCACCGATCGCGATCGCGGTGTCACCGACATTCAACTCGTCGGAGTTCCCGAGGGTTGCCGCGGTCAGGTCGGGGGCATCGATCTTGACCACCGCGAGATCACTCAGGGGATCCGTTCCGACCACCGTGGCCGGGAAGACGCGTCCGTCATTGAGCTTGACCTCGACGGTCGGGTCCGAGACTTGCCCGCCCAGGGTGACGACGTGGGTGTTCGTGAGGATGTGACCGTCCGTGTCGAGGATGATTCCCGATCCGGAGCCGCTGGCGCTGCCGCCGCTGACGGCGATCGTGACGACGCTCGGCGAGGCCGTCACTGCAGCCCCCGTGATCGTGTTGACGTCCTCGGTGTTGTTCACCACGATCGACTCGGGTGCGCCCTGCGATGTACTGGCGGGCGAGTTGTCATCGAGCGCGTTGTAACCGGCCGTCGCCACGCCGCCGCCGATGAGCCCGGCAACGAGGACTCCTGCGGCGAAGGTCGCGAGCCCCACGCGCTTGCGGTCCCTGGTCCCCGCTCGTCCGCCCGCATGCTGCGGGGCCGACGGGTAGCTGCCGCTCTGTCCGCCGTAGAAGGGCTGGTGCCCCGCATAGGCAGGATGAGGGGCGTCCTGCGGGAAGTCCTGGTGCTGGGCCCCCTGTACAGGACCGGAAACGGCGGGATGCTGCGCGGTCGGCGTAGCAGCGGCCGGCTGGACCGTCGTGTCCGGGGATGCCTCGGACGCCGGTCCCGCGTCGTGCTGCCCGTCGGGACCCGACTGGCCCGCCGCTGCGTGCTGACCGTTCCAGCCCGTTCCCCATGACGGCGGGTTGGACGGCTGGGGAGGAAGGGGGCGATCTGCGGCGCCCGGGGTGCCCGGCTGCTCGTTCATGGGAGGTCCTTTCGTTGCTGTTGACCACATCATGGCAACCTTCGCTGAGCCTCAAGCATGCGTTTGCTGTGCGGTTTCTGAGAAGTTGCTGTCTCTGAATCCAATGCCACCCGACTGCAGAAGGGTCGCGACTCCCCCAGTATCCCCTGCCCACCGCGACGCTGCGGCGGGTGGGGCCGCCCGGCCACGGGCGATCCTGCCGGCCGCCGTCGTGCTAGGGGTGCGGACCATGCCGACGGGAAGCAGAGCTCACCGTCGTCGCGCTTTCGCTAGGGGCATAGGTGCGGTGGTGGACGCTCCCGAACCCCAACCATAGAATCGGGAAGACAGGGAGCCTCCGGCGTCCGCCGACCCCAGTCCTGGGACCGGTAGGGTCCGGGGGACGTGCTGAAGGGTCGAAAATGCGAATGATGAGCAGGCGCATACGCGTCTCTGCTGTCCTGGGCGCCGTCGTGGCGATCCCGTTGGTCTCGAGTGCGGCGGCTTTCGCCGACGAGCCGATCACCTTCCCCTCCGGGGACTATGTCACCGACACTGCGGGTGTCCTCAGCGCGAGCGAGGAGAGCGAGCTCGAGGCGGCGATCGAGGACCTGCGGTCGCAGGAGGGCTTCACGGTCCGGGTCGCCTACGTCGACACCTTCGAGAACCCGACGGATCGTAACCAGTGGGCCACGACCACGGCCCAGCTCAATGACCAGACCTCGAACGAGGGGCTTCTGGCGATCGCCGTCGAGCAGGGAGCCGCGTCCTATGTCGTGGGGAGCGGCTCGGCCATCGGCGGACAGGGCCAGGACATCTACAGCCAGTTCATCGGGCCCGAACTGCAGCAGGGCAGAGACTTCGCAGGGGCCGGACTGGCCGCGGTGCAGGGCACCGAGGAAGCACTCTCGGGCAGTTCCGCCGGTGGTTCCACCCGAGAAGGGAACTCGACGGGAAGCACCGGTTCGACCGGCGGCAGCGCCCTCGGTGGCCTGGCCCTCGTGGGCGGACTCGTCGCCGTGGCCGGCGCCGGCGGGTACATGCTGCTCAAGAACCGCGGCGGCAGGGGCGCGCAGAGGAAACGCGAGGAGTACGGCTACGGGCCGGTGCCGTCCGCGAACGGCGAGGTGGTCGACCCCCTTGCCTCGGTGAGCGTCGAGGACCTGCGCAAGCGCGCCGGGAGCCTCCTCGTCGCCGCCGACGACGCCATCAAGTCCAGCGAGCAGGAACTGGGCTTCGCTGAAGCCCAGTACGGCAGGGAAGCCATCACGACGTTCTCGCAGGACATCGCTGCGGCACGGCAGCACATGAGCGAGTCGTTCAAACTGCAGCAGCAGCTCGACGACCACATCCCCGACACCGAGCAGCAGCAGCGCCAATGGCTCGGCGAGATCATCCGCCGGTGCGAGGACGTCAACTCGTCCCTGCAGGCACACAAGGCGGACTTCGACGGGCTGCGCGAGCTCGAGCGCAACGCTCCGGACGCCCTGCGCCGGGCCCAGACTGCCGCCGGGGAGGCGGGCCGCCGGTTCGCCGCGGCCGAGCAGTCGCTCCGTGCCCTGCAGGGCCGCTACCTCGAGACCGCGACCTCCCAGGTGGCCGACAACATCGAGCAGGCGCGCGAACGGCTCTCCTTCGTCGACAGCGCCGCTTCCGAAGCCCAGTCGCGCATGGCCGCCGGTGACACGGGACGGGCCGTCGTCGCTGTCCGGGCGGCGGAGGAAGCGGTCCACCAGAGCACGGTCCTGCTGGACGCGATCGACAAGCGTGCCGAAGAACTGGCGGCGGCCGAGCGCGAGCTCGAGCATGCCCTCCCCGAGACGGAGCAGGATCTCGCCCAGGCCCAGGCCATGGACCGGACGGGACAGTACCGCGACCTGGCGGGACCGGTCGCGGCCGTGCAGTCCGCGGTAACGACCGTGCGGCAGGAGCTGCAGCGTGGCCGCAGCAACCCCGTGGCGCTCCTGCAGCGACTCGAAGCCGCCCACTCCCAGCTCGACGCAGCCCTCGGTGGCGTCCGCGACCAGGCCGAGAACGTCCGGCGGGCCCAGGACTCCCTCCAGCACGCGATCATCGCCGCGCAGTCGAGCATCTCGGGCACAGCCGACTACATCCGGGCACGGCGCGGCGGAGTGGGCAGCGAAGCACGGACGCGGCTGGCTGAAGCCGAGCGCAACCTCGACTACGCCGTCGACCTCCAGCGCTCCGACCCCGTGACGGCCCTGTCCCACGCCCAGCAGGCGGCCGTGCTGGCCGATCAGGCCGCCCAGCTGGCAGAGCAGGACGTGGACGGCTTCGGCCGGGGCCGCATGGGCATGGGCGGTATGTACGGCGGCAGGGGGGACGGCATGGGCGGAGCCCTGCTCGGCGGCATCCTGCTCGGGTCCATCCTCAACGGCGGCGGCGGGTTCGGCGGCGGGTTCGGCGGAGGCTACGGCGATGGCGGGGGCGGTGGATTCGGCGGCGACGGCGGGAGCTTCGGCGGCGGTGGCTTCGGCGGGTTCGACGGCGGCGGCGGCGGCTTCGGTGACTTTGGAGGCGGCGGAGGCGACTTCTAGGCCGCTTCGCCGGTTCCACCAGCAGGACGCACTATTCCGAAGAATCGAAAGGGAAATCAATGGTAAAGCAGTCAATTTTCGGCAGGATCGCCCAGCTCACGCGAGCCAACGTCAACGCGTTGATCGACCAGGCGGAGGATCCGCAGAAGATGCTCGACCAGATGGTCCGCGACTTCACGAACAGCATCGCCGAGGCCGAGAGCGCCGTCGCGCAGACCATCGGCAACCTCCGCATGATGCAGGACGACTACAACGAGGACGTCGAGAACGCCCGTAGCTGGGGCAACAAGGCGCTCGCGGCCTCCCGCAAGGCCGACGAGTACCGTACCTCCGGCGACACGGCGGATGCCCAGAAGTTCGACAACCTGGCCAAGGTGGCCATCCAGCGCCAGATCGCCGCGGAGAACGAGGCGAAGGGCGCCGAGCCGACCATCGCGTCGCAGACCGAGATCGTCGACAAGCTCAAGGACGGCCTCAACCAGATGAAGGGCAAGCTCAGCGAACTGACGACCAAGCGCGACCAGCTCATCGCCCGTGCGCGCACCGCCCAGGCGCAGCAGCAGGTGCACGACGCCGTGAAGAGCATCGACTTCATGGACCCGACGAGCGAGGTGGGCCGCTTCGAGGAGAAGATCCGGCGCGAGGAGGCGCGGGTCCGCGGACAGCAGGAGCTCGCGTCGTCGAGCCTGGATGCGCAGTTCGAGAGCCTGGAGGACCTCGGCGAGCAGACCGAGATCGAAGCGCGCCTGGCCGCACTCAAGTCCGGCGCCGGCACGCAGTCGGCGATCGGTCAGGGTGCGACCACCGACGCCACGACCGGCGCCCCCTTGACCACGGGCGAGACCACCTACTGACCTGCGGATCCGCTCGGCGGATCGCGTTCACAGATCGGGTGAGGGAACCACGGCCTTTCGGCCGTGGTTCCCTTCCTGTCAACGAGGATCACGGCTGAGGCGCCCGGGTAGATTGAGGGCATGGCCGTGACACTGGTGTGGTTCCGCGACGATCTCCGCATTTCCGACAACCCGGCGCTCGCCGCAGCGGCGGACAGCGGGGACGACGTCGTCGCCTGTTACGTCCTCGACGAGGACACGGAGGGCATCCGCCCGTTGGGCGGCGCCTCGAAGTGGTGGCTGCACCACTCACTCGCCGCGCTTTCGGCGTCGCTCACCGACCTCGGTATACCCCTCGTCCTGCGGCGGGGAGCGGCAGCGGACGTGGTCCCCCGGGTCGTCGCCGAGTCCTCGGCGCACGCCGTCGCCTGGAACCGGCGCTACGGGCTGGCAGAGCGCACCACCGACGCAGCGCTGAAGGCCTCCCTGGCCGACCAGGGGGTCGAGGCGACGAGCTACCAGGCCAACCTGATGTACGAACCGTGGGAGGTCACGTCGGGGACGGGAGGGGCCTACAAGGTCTTCACGCCGTTCTGGCGGGCCTGCCTGGCGTCGCGGACCCCCCGGAAGCCCCTCCCGGCCCCGGACTCCCTGCACGGACCCCAGTTGCCGTCCGACGACCTCGACGCCCTGGGGCTCCTCCCGTCTCCCGACTGGGCACAGGGCCTCCGCGACACGTGGACACCCGGCGAGGCGGGGGCACACGCCCGGCTGGACGACTTCCTCGACAGGGCCCGCGGCTACAAGGACAACCGCAACCTGCCCGGCGTCAAGGGCACCAGCATGCTCTCGCCCCACCTGCGGTTCGGGGAGATCAGCCCGTTCGAGGTCTGGCATGCCGCCCAGGACTCCAGGGACCCTTCGACGGCCGAGGACATCCGCGTCTTCGGCTCCGAGCTCGGCTGGCGGGAGTTCAGCTGGCAACTGCTGTACTTCCATCCCGAGCTGGCGACCGTGAACTACCGTCCCGAGTTCAACGCCTTCACGTGGGAGACCTCCACGAGGTCCGAGCTCGAGGCGTGGCAGCGTGGACAGACCGGCTACCCGCTGATCGACGCCGGGATGCGCCAGATGTGGGAGATCGGCTGGATGCACAACCGCGTCCGCATGGCGACGGCGTCCTTCCTCATCAAGAACCTCATGATCGACTGGCGCGTCGGTGAGAAGTGGTTCTGGGATTGCCTGGTGGATGCGGACGCCGCGTCGAACGCCGCGAGCTGGCAGTGGGTCGCGGGCTCCGGTGCCGATGCCAGCCCCTACTTCCGCATCTTCAATCCGGTGCTGCAGAGCAAGAAATTCGATCCCGACGGGAAGTACCTCGTGCGGTTCGTGCCAGAACTGGCGGACGCGGACAACGTCCACGAACCGTGGAAGGGCGCGGCACCCGGGTACCCGGAACCCGTCGTCGATCTCAAGGAGAGCCGGGAGCGGGCACTGAGCGCGTACAAAGCCCTGTCGGAGAGCTGAAGCCCGGCGCTTCCTTCCAGGGCCGGCACCGGGGCCCGCACCGTAACCCGCACCGGGCTTGGCGCTGGGCACAGGAGAAGCGGGCACAGCAAAAAGTCCGGCCCACCAGTGGTGGGCCGGACTTTTCTTCGTTGCGGGGACAGGATTTGAACCTGTGACCTCTGGGTTATGAGCCCAGCGAGCTACCGAACTGCTCCACCCCGCGGCGTGTAACCAACGTTACCGGCCGCGGGGCGTGAAGGCAAATCGAGCTGCTACCTGCCCCTCCGGGCTACTGCCCGGTGCCCGCCGAGACGCGTTCCTCGGCGTCGAGCGCCCGCTGGAGTGCGTCCTGCAGGCGGTCCTGCGCTTCACCGTAGGCAGCGAAGTCGCCGGCCGCGAGCGCGGCGTTCCCATCCTTGATCGCCGTGTTCGCATCGTCGAGCGCGGTCCGGAGGTCCGCCGCCGGATCGTCCGTCCCGGGGGTTCCCCCTGCGGACGGGGTGGGGGTCGGCGTCGGCGTTGCACCTTCGCCGCCTTCCTCCGCAGGGGGCGCTGCCGGATCCTCGGGCGTCTCGCCGACGTTCTCGCTGTCGCCCGTGGTCGCTCCGGAGTCGCCGCCGAAGACCTGGTCGAGCGCCTCGTCGAGCGTCGGTGCGAACCCGACGTTGTCGCCGAAGCTCACGAGGACCCTCCGCAGGACGGGGAAGGACGAGCTGCCCGAGGACTGCACGTACACGGGCTGCACGTAGGCGATCCCGCCACCGATCGGCAGGGTCAGCAGGTTGCCGTTGATGACCTCCGATGCACCCTGGCGCAGCAGGTTGAGCTCCTGCGACACCGTGGTGTCCGAGTTGAAGAGGTTCTGCGCCTGGCCGGGGCCGACCACGGAGTCCTGGCCCGAGCTGTCGAGGAGTGTGAGGCGCCCATAGTTCTCGCTCTTGACGCCGTCCTCGCCGGTGCCGGCATCTCCGTTGGCCGCGAGGAAGCCGTACAGCACGTTCCTCGGGGTCTGGCCCGTGGGCACGAAGGGGATGTACGGCGTGGTCAGCGAGAACGCGGCCTCGTCCTGGTTGGGCATCTGCAGTGTCAGGTAGAACGGCGGCTGGCGGTCGGTCGTCGCGGTCGTCGCCGCACCGTCCGCGCTCTCCTCCGGATCAGCGGGCACGTTCCATGCCTCGCTGTTGTTGTAGAACTCGTCCGTGGAGGTGACGTGGTAGCGGGCGAGGAGTTCGCGCTGCACCTTGAAGAGGTCCTCGGGGTAGCGAACGTGCGCCATGAGGTCCGCCGACATCTCGCTGTAGGGCTTCAGCGAGGACGGGTACACGTTCTGCCAGGACTTCAGGATCGGGTCCTGGTCGTCCCAGGCGTACAGGTCCACCGAGCCGTCGTAGGCGTCGACCGTGGCCTTCACGGCATTGCGGATGTAGTTGACCTGCTCGGCCGGAAGAGCCGTCGCGAGGCCCTCGGCCGTCTGCGAATCCTGCGTCGCGGACTCCAGCTCCTGCTGGGTCGAGTAGGGGAAGTTGGCGCTGGTGGTGTACCCGTCGATGATCCACTTCACCCTGCCGTCGACGATCGCCGGGTAGCTGTTGCCGTCGAGCGTCAGGTAGGGAGCCAGCTTGCGGACGCGCTCCACGGGGTCGCGGTCGTAGAGGATCTGCGACGCGCTGTTCACCTGGTTGGACAGCAGGAGGTCGGTGGACTGGAACTTCAGCGCGTACACGAGGCGGTTGAAGGCGTTGCCCACATCCGGTCCGCCGTCTCCGTCGAACGTGGTGCGGGACTCGTCCTCGGAGTTCTCGTTCTGCGGGCGGTCGATCTCGGCGGGAGCCTGTCCTTCCGGCGCTCCGACGACCGAGTACTCGGGAGAGTCCTCCCCGAAGTAGATGCGGGGCTCGTAGGTGGACTCGTCACCGAGCACACCGGTCGAGGGGATACCGGACTGCAGGAAGGACGGCCGGCCGTCCGGCTCCACGGTCGAACCGGCCGCGGCGACCACGCCGTAGCCGTGGGTGTAGAAGGCGTGCTCGTTGACCCACCCTTCCGGTACACCGTTGGTGTCCAGTTCCCGCACCGCGATGACCGCGTCCTGGACTTCGCCGTCGATCTCGTAGCGGTCCACGTTGAGCGTCTCGGGGAACTGGTAGTACTGGCGGAACTGCTGGAGTTGGCTGAAGGCGTCGGACACGAGGTTCGGGTCGAGCAGGCGGATGTTCGCCGTGGTCTCCCCGTCGTCGCCCAGTGCACCGGCCTGCGGGACCGCCTCGGGGTTGTACGCCTCGACCTCGACCTGGTCGAGGCCGTATGCCTCCCGGGTGAGGTTGATGTTCCGGTCGATGTACTCGCCCTCGAGGCTGAGCTCGGACGGGCGCACCTGGAAGCGCTGCACAATGGCGGGGTAGACGCCACCTGCGAGCAGGGCCGTGATGATGAGCATCGCCGTACCGATCAGCGGCAGACGCCAGCGGCCGATGAAAGCCGATGCGACGAACAGGACCGCCACGATGACGGCGGCGACGGCGAGGATCGCCTTGGTGGGGATGACCGCGTTGACGTCGGTGTAGAGCGCGCCGGCCCAGGTGCCCTGGTTCAGCAGTGTGTCGTAGCGGTCCAACCAGTAGTTGACGCCCTGCAGGACCAGGAAGAGGGCCGCGACGACGGCGATCTGCACGCGGGCGGCCTTCGTGGTGAACAGGCCCTTCTCCTCGAGCCGGATCCCGCCGTACAGGTAGTGGGTGAGGACGGTGGCGATCGCGCTGATGATGACCACGCTGATGAGGAAGCCCGTCACGAAGCTGAGGAACGGCAGCGTGAACATGTAGAACCCGTAGTCCATCCCGAACTCGGGGTCGGTCTTGCCGAACGGCACCCGGTTCAGGAAGAGCAGCACCTCCTGCCACTGCGAGGAGGCGGCGGTGCCCGCGAAGGCGCCGAGGACCACGGGGATACCGAGCATCAGCAGGCGCCGGATCGGCTCGAGCTGCGCCTGGTAGCGGTTCAGGTTGTCCTGGATGGCACTGTCCGGCGCGTAGATGGGCCTGCTGTGGAACGCGATGCGCAGGCTGAAGTACACGGCACCAGCCATGATGAGGAACGCGACGACGAACAGCACGATCCGGGACAGGTTCTCCGTGACGAAGACCTCGAGGAACCCGAGCTGCTGGTACCAGAGAACGTCCGCGTAGACCTGGGACAGGTAGACGAAGGCGATGACGATCACCGCCACGACGATGATCGTCGGGATCAGCGGGCTGCGGCGCCGGCCTAGTGAAGCACTTGCGGGGCTCGGCCTACTGCCGAACGGACGGTCTGGTCCGGATGTCACATCTACCTCATCGTTAGCTGCTGCGGGTCACGATGACCGGTAATCCCCTTCGCTCCCCAGCCCGGGACGGGCAGAAGACAGCGCGCAGGTCCGCCCTTCGTGTTTTCATTCTGCCCTGTTCACGCTCAGGCGGACCAATTAGGTTCCCGCGGGCGGCCGACCGGTCAGGATCGTCATCCAACCGTGTCATCCGTGGGTCCGGCCTGCTGCGATCCGCCCGTCCTGCCGGTTCAGCAGGAGGGCAGCTCCGCCGGGTCCCCGCCTGCACCCAGCGCCTCGACGGAATCGAAGGCCTCGTCGAGGGTCGCCACCTTCACCACGGTCAATCCGTCGGGGATGTGGCCGACGACCTCATCGCAGTTCCCCTCGGGAGCCAGGAAGAAGTCCGCGCCACCGGCGCGTGCTGCCACGAGCTTCTGGGCGATCCCGCCGATACGGCCGACCGCACCGGTGGAATCGATCGTCCCGGTCCCCGCGAAGTGCCTGCCGCCGGTGAGATCCCCTTCCGTCAGGGTGTCGATGATGCCGAGCGCGAACATCATGCCGGCGGACGGACCTCCGACATTGTCGAGCTGGATGGTCACGTCGAACGGGAAGTCGAAGGTGGACGCCAGCAGGATGCCCAGCTGGTAGTTCCCTTCCTCCGACTGCCGGGGCGTCACGGAGACCTCGTCCTCGACTCCGTCCCGGACGATCGACAGGGTGGCCGGCGCTCCTTCGGCGTCGCGCAGTGCCGAACGCAGGGTCTCGATGTTCTCGATCTCCTTCCCGTCGACCGCGCGCAGGACGTCCCCTTCCTCCAGGACCCCGTCGGACGCGGAGTCAGCGGCAAGTCCCGCGACCGACAGCTCCTCGGTGTAGGCGATGTCCTCGTGGGACAGCGCGGCGGCGATCGCGGATTCCTGCGACGACGTCATCGCCACCGCATTCTGCTCGGCGACGTCGGACGACGTCGTTCCCTCCGGATAGACCAGCTGCTCGGGCCGGACGTTCTCATCGGGATCCACCCAGGCGCGGAACGTGTCGAGGACGTTCACCTGGCCGTTCGGTCCGCCGCTCACGTACACCGTCGTGAGGTCCAGTTCGCCCTGCGGCGGGAAGCTCTCCCTGCCCTCGACGTGGATGAGGGGCTGTCCGTTGATCTCACCGATGGTGTTGAACGTCGGCCCGGGCGACTCGATGACATAGGGCGACGGCAGGAGCACCGCGGCTGCGCACAAGCCGACGGCGAGGCACCCGGACACCGTCATCGCGCGGAAGCGCGGGTCCCTGGGCCGCGAGGGCTCCTCGGGGGTGTAGGTCTCGAAGTGGACAGACTGCGTCACTGTGCTTCTCTCTGTAGGGCGCGGATCTCTGGAGGGCGCGGAGGCCGCATGCCGTGCGCTGGGCGACCAGCACCATACCGGCACCACCAGAGTAGCCCTGCACCGACCCTGGTGCCCCGGACACCATCCGTCAGCACGCACAACTCCCGCGAACTGCCCGGCACGGCTCCGCGCGGCTTTGCCCTCAGCGAACGGTCCACGGCACGAGGGACACCGGCACGGCCCGGCCGGTAGCGTGTCTTCCACAGCCGGGCAGGAGTGGTCACGCCCTCCCGCCCGGACCCGCCAAGCTACTCCCAGGACCGGTGGTATCAGTGACCAACCCATCCAACCCCTCGAACGGCGACGACGACACGCCTCAGGACCCCCTGTCCGAGATGCTGTCGAAGATGTTCGGCGGCGGAGCCGGGGGCTTCGACCCCCAGGAGATCGCGAAGATGTTCGGCGGCGGGGCCGGCGGCTTCGACCCCCAGGAGATCGCGAAGGCGGCAGGCCTGCCCTCCGACCCGGCCGCCATGGCCATGATGATGCAGCAGGTCCAGGCGATGTTCTCCACGCCCAGCGAGGGCCCGGTGAACTGGCAGATGGCCCACGACCAGGCGCGCCGCGTGGCCGCGTCGGACAACGACCCCTCGGTCACCTCGCTGCAGCGCCGGAGCGTCGATGAGGCCCTGAAACTCGCCGAGCTGTGGCTGGATCCGGTGACCGACTTCCCGAGCACGGGCCAGCTCGGACGCGCCTGGTCGCGCGCGGAATGGGTCGAGGCCACCATGTCCACGTGGCGCCGTCTCACCGAGCCCGTCGCCACGAGCATCGCCAAGGCCCTGTCCGACGTCATCTCCGAGCAGCTTCCGGAGGAGATGAAGTCGATGATGGGCATGATGGGCGGCCCTGCCTCGATGCTCCAGAACGTGGGCGGCGCGATGTTCGGCATGCAGCTCGGGCAGGCCGTGGGCGCGCTCTCCAAGGACGTCGTCGGGTCGACGGATATCGGCGTCCCCCTCGCCGAGGGACGGATGGCGCTGCTGCCCGCCAACGTCGCGGCCTTCGGTGCGGGCCTCGACATCCCCGAACAGGAGGTCCAGCTCTTCCTTGCAGTCCGCGAGGCGGCCCACGTCCGGCTGTTCACGCACATTCCGTGGCTCACAGGTCACCTCCTCGGCAGCATCGAGCGATACGCGAGGGGCATCCACATCGACATGGGCAAGATCGAGGAAGCTGCGCGGGACATCGACCCGACCAACCCCGAGAGCCTGCAGGGCGCCCTCTCGCAGGGCGTGTTCATGCCCGAACGGACCCCCGAGCAGGACGCCGCACTCGTGCGCCTCGAGACCACGCTCGCCCTCGTCGAGGGCTGGGTCGACCAGCTCACGGCGGCCGCAGCAGCCAACCTCCCCTCCGCCGACGCGCTGCGCGAGATGGTCCGGCGCCGCCGTGCGACGGGTGGACCGGCCGAGCATGCGTTCGCATCGCTCGTCGGGCTGGAGCTGAGGCCGCGCCGCCTGCGCGATGCCTCGGTGCTGTGGTCGCTCCTGACGGAGGAGCGCGGCGTCGAAGGGCGCGACGCCCTGTGGCAGCACCCCGACCTTCTTCCCACCGCCGAGGACCTCGACGACCCCGCCGGCTTCTCGGAGCGCCGTCGGCTGATCGAATCCTCCGACGCCGACGTCGATGCAGCACTGGAGCGCCTCCTGTCCGGCGGCTTCGAGCCGCAGGACGAGGACACCGCTGGCGGCGAGGGCTCCGGCGAAGCAACCAAGGGAACGCCCGCAGCGGATACCGACAGCGACACTGGGCCGTCGAGCGTCTCCGACGAAGGGTCGGACACCGAGGACGGGCCTGCGGACGGCAGCCGCTGACGCAGGCGTCGGTCCTGCCGGCGTCCGTCCAACCCGCGTCCGTCTGACCCGCGTCGGTCTGACCCGCATCGGCGCTACCCGCGTCCGTCCTGGGGCTGGACGAGACGCGGGTCCGTGCACCGCGTCCGGTCAGAAGTCCTCCTGCCCACCCGTCAGGCTGCGCTGGGCTGCGAAGGCCGCCCCGTCCAGGAAGGCCTTGGCCGTCTCGGTCCGCGGGTAGGTGGTGAGCAGGTCCCAGAAGGCGGCGTTGTGCGAGGGTTCGATCAGGTGTGCCATCTCGTGCAGGATCACGTAGTCCACGACCCAGTCGGGCATCCCCTGGAGCTTGTGGGACAAGCGGACGGAACGGTGGGCAGGGGTGGCGGACGCCCACCGCGAATTCTGGTTGGTCACCCATCCGATGGTCGCCGGCACTCCCCTGCCGCCCAGGTACTGCACCGCGAGCCGCTCCGCCCGCTGGAGCAGCGCGGGCACGGGCCGGTCGTCGTCGATCGCGGGGGCGTCGAAGTACTTGGCCGACATCCGCTCCACCATGCGCTCGACCCAGTGGCGCTCCTGGCTGGCGGAGAAGTGGCCTGGGATGGAGACACGGAGGACGCCGTCCCGGATGTCGGCGCTCACCGTCCGCTTGCGCCGGGCTGACCGCCTGACCTCGACCGGCAGCCGCGCCGGGCCCCGCGGTCCGGCGGCCTCAGGCGTTGTCACTGATGATCTCGAGCACGGCCTCGCCGTACCGCTCGAGCTTCGCGGATCCCACGCCTGCCAGGTCGCCGAGTTCGTCCAGCGTCTGGGGTTTCGCCTCCGCGATGGCGACCAGCGTGGCGTCGGTGAAGACGACGAAGGCGGGCACGTCCTTCTCGCGGGCCTCCACGAGCCGCCAGGCGCGGAGCGCTTCGAACGTCTGTTCCTCGTAGCTCGCGGGGCAGTCGTTGCAGCGGCCGATCTTCCGCTCCGACCCCGTGAGGAGGGGCCGCTTGCACACCCGGCAGACGGCGGGAGACGACGCCTTGCGATTTGTCTTCGCCCGCGGCTGGCGGAAGGATGCCTGACCGGCGGTTGCCGGGCGCAGCGCATCGAGGAACCGTGAGGGCTTCCTGCTGGCCCGTCCGCCCGGCGAGCGCGAGGTCGACCAGGAGAGGAAGAGATGGATGCGGGCGCGGGTGATACCGACATAGAGAAGCCGGCGTTCCTCGTCGATGCCCTCCTGGGTGTCGGCGAACGAGATGGGCATGAGCCCTTCGCTCAGCCCGACGAGGAAGACGGCGTCCCACTCGAGCCCCTTGGCGGAGTGCAGCGATGCCAGGGTGACTCCCTGCACCGTCGGAGCGTGCTGGGCCGCTGCCCGCTCCTCGAGTTCGGCGACGAACAGCTGCAGGGTGAAGGCCTCCGGTCCGCGGACCCTGTTGAGTTCGTCGGCCAGCCCGACGAGGGCGGCGAGCGACTCCCACTTCTCCCGGACGGCGCCGGAGTTCTGGGGTGCGACGGAGGTGTACCCGAGCGAGGCGAGGACGTCGCGCACCTGCTGGGGGACGTCGTCGTCGCCCTGGGTACGTGCCGCAGCGCGCAGCTGCAGCAGGGCGTCGCGGACCTCGCGGCGCTGGAAGAACCTCTCGCCGCCGCGCAGCTGGTAGCCGATGCCCGCACTCGCCAGTGCCTGCTCGTACGCCTCAGACTGGCCGTTGGTGCGGTAGAGGATGGCGATCTCGCTCGCCTTCACGCCCTGGTCGAGCAGGACGCCGATGCGCCGGGCGCACTCCGCGGCCTCGGCCTCGTCGTCGCTGCACTCGGTGAAGGCCGGTTCGGGACCCGCCGGGCGCTGCGCGACCAGCTCCAGCGGGGCGGACCACGTGGTTCCCACCGCATGCCGGTCGGCCTCGCTGCTTCGCGCCGCCAGTAGGGTGTTGGCAGCACGCACTACCTGCGGGGTCGACCGGTAGTCGCGGACCAATCTCACCACCTGCGCGCCCTCGTAGCGCTTGGTGAAGTCGAGCAGGTGCCGCGACGTCGCTCCCGTGAACGAGTAGATGGTCTGGCTCGCATCGCCGACCACGCACAGCTCACGCCGTTCCCCCAGCCAGAGGTCGAGCAGGCGCTGCTGGAGCGGCGAGACGTCCTGGTACTCGTCGACCACGAAATGCCGGTACTGGGCCCGGACCGTGGCCGCGACCTTCTCATCCTCTTCGAGGATGGCGACCGTGGTCAGCAGGACGTCCTCGAAGTCGATGAGGTTGCGGTCGATCTTGAGGTCCTCGTAGGCCGAGAAGATACGGGAGACCGTGGTGAGGTCCATCCCCGCCGGTTCCGCCCGGCCCGCGGCTGCAGCCGAGTACGCGTCCGGTGTCAGCATGGAGACCTTTGCCCATTCGATCTCCGCCGCGACGTCCCGGATGGCGGCGCGGTCGGTCGACAGGCGCAGTCGCCGCGCCGATTCGGCGATCAGTTGTGCCTTGTGGTCGACCAGCGCCGGCAAGGGACCCCCGACAGCCTGCGGCCAGAAGTACTGCAGCTGGCGAAGCGCCGCGGCATGGAAGGTCCTGGCCTGCACTCCGCCCGCTCCGAGGTCACGGAGCCGTGTGCGCATCTCGGCGGCCGCACGCGCCGTGAACGTCACGGCGAGTACCTGCTGCGGTTTGTAGACCCCGGTGTGGACGCCATAGGCGATGCGGTGCGTGATGGCGCGCGTCTTGCCCGTGCCTGCTCCGGCGAGCACGCAGAGCGGTCCCGTGAGCGTGCTCGCCACCGTCCGCTGTTCGTCGTCGAGCCCCTCGAGGATGCTGTCCTCGAGCAGTAATCCGGACACTAGGGACGACCCTCCGACGGCTCCTCGTCGAGCGGCCCGCCGTACCAGCGCTCGATCAGGGCGCGGGCAATGGACACACCACCGGCGACCGCGATCTTCCCGTCGCGCACCTCGGTGAACAGTTGCTCCCGCGTGAACCACCGCACTGAGCGCATCTCCTCGCGGTCGGGTACGGCATCGGTCGTGACGGCCCGCGCGGTGAAGCCCAGCATGAGCGACGCGGGGAAGGGCCAGGGCTGCGACCCGAGGTACTGCGGGGACTGGACCTCGATACCGGACTCCTCCCCCACCTCGCGGATGACCGCGGCTTCGAGCGACTCGCCCGGCTCCACGAAACCGGCAAGGGTAGAGAACCGGTCCTCGGGCCAGGCGACAGCGGACCCGAGCAGCAGCCGGTCGTCGTCGTCGATGACGGACACGATGATCGCCGCGTCGGTGCGCGGGTAGTGCTCGGAATCGTCCTTCGGGCACAGGCGCACCCACCCGGCGGCACGTAGCTCCGTTGGGGTGCCGCACCGGGGGCAGTGGGTGTGCGTGCTGTGCCAGTTGGCGATGGCGGCGGCTTCGACGAACAGGCCCGTGTCGCGGGCGTCGAGGGACGCGGCGATCTCCCGCAGCCCCAGCCACTGGTCGACGGGGGCGATAGCCGGATCTTCTTCTGCGAAGACCGCGAGTACGACACTGCGTCCGGCATCCGCTGCGCCCTCGTTGATGCGGCCGAGATAGACGACCACCTCGGGACGCTGGACGTCATCAGGCGGAACGAGCCGGAGCGCGCTCCCCTCCACCGGCGCCTTCCCGCGAGCAAGCGGGAGGATCAGGGTGTCGGGTGAGGCCCACAGGGTGTCGAGGAAGTCCTCGGTGGTCCTCGAGTCGCCGTCGCGGTCGGAATCCGCCCGTGAGAGCGGAAGCGATCCGAGGGGTGGCAGCACAAGGGTCCGGAGCGGATCGGTCATGGTTATACGGTACGTTCTTGCTCTCCCAAAACCCATTTCGAGGGGCGGGTGTGGAGTACTGGTGCGGCCGTCAAGACGAGTAGTGCATCTGGCGACTCGCCGCACCGGAACGGTGTGGCCCGGGCGCAGACGGCCTACGGTGGATCTTGTGAAACGGACACCCATGGAACTTGCTGCCATCGCCAGCGCCGCGGTACCTGGCCTGGCTCCGACAGGCGTCGCCGGTGCTCCCGACGATGCAGCCGATTTCGACTCCGCGCTGCTGGTCGACGACGCAGGGAAACAGTGGAGGGTCCGCTCACCCAAGCACCCCGAGGCCAGCATGCGCCTCGAAACCGAACTGCAGGCCCTCCGTGCCTTCACGCCTGCGGTCAAGGCGGAGCTGCCCTTCCTGATCCCCCACATGGCCGGAAGCGTGCGCCAAGGCGAGCTCAGCACCTTCGTCTACTCCCATCTCACCGGGACCACGCATTCGCTGGAGGCGCTTACCGCCGGCGGACGGCGGATGGCTCACGAACTCGGGCGCGTCATCGCCGCGATCCATGAGTTGCCGAAGGACATGGTGCAGCGTGCGGACCTGCCCAGCTACGAAGCGAACGAGTACCGCCAGCGCAAGCTGAACGAACTCGACCAGGCGGCCACGACCGGGAAGATCCCGTCCATCCTGCTGCGCCGGTGGGAGCACGCCCTCGAGGACGTCGCCCTGTGGCGGTTCAGCCCGACAGTGGTGCACGGCGACCTGCACGAGGACCACCTCCTGATCGCTGCCAGCCGGGTATCCGCCGTAACCGGCTGGACCGACCTGTGCATCGGTGATCCCGCCGAGGACTTCGCGTGGCTCGCCGCTGCCGAGGACACCGCCTTCGTCGACGCGGTCTACGCGGCATACGTCGAGGCACGGGCGACCGCCGTGGACCCCCATCTGTCCCGCCGTGCCGCACTCGCTGCCGAGTTCGCCCTGGCACAGTGGCTCGTGCGCGGGGTCGCCCTCGAGGACGCCGTGATGATCCACGAGGCGGAGGACATGCTCGCCACCCTCGAGGAGGATGTCGAGTCGATCGAGCACGAACAGCGCGAGGCTGCCGAGCGCGCACGGCAGGCCCACGAGGAGCGCCTCGAGTGGGGCAACGAGCTGGGAACCGACGACCACTACCCCGCAGGGCAGCAGGAGCTGTCCGGAGCCTACGAGGTGTCGGGGCACCCCTCCCCCGCATTCGGGGCCGCTATCGACAGCGACTCCGGGCACCGTTCGGGCGACGGCGACTCCGGGCACCGTGCGATCGACAGTGGTGAGGGCCGCGATGCGTCCCCGCGCGGAGCACTCGCGGGGACGACGGACGACGGGTCGATGGTGGACGTCGCCGGGCACGAGGACATCGACGGCCCCGAGGGAGCCCAGCCTGGACGGACCGGCAGCTCGGCCTACGATCCCGACGCAGACCACGCGCCGCACCGCACGACCGGCCACACATCGCTTCACCACGCGGCCCACTCGGACACGTACACCGACGACCATACGGACAACCACCCGGACGACCGCCAGGACGACCACCCCGACCGTTCGGGCCGCAGCGGCGATGACCACGGGACGCCGTCGGGATCGTCCCTCGCCTATGCGCGCCTCACCGCCGGACGCCAGCGGACCATCGGCACGTCCTCCAAGGTCACGCTGCTGAGGAGCAGCGACGCCGGAGCGGGCTCGCCCGACGACACTGCGACGACGGCCCTACCCATCGTGTCCTTCGGCAGGTGATCAGGACGTCGCCGCGGCATCCGCGGCGGCGATAATCCTCTCCAGTTCCGCCGCGTCGGCGAGGTCGTGCGGCCGCACGACCAGGTTGTCCGCCACGTAGAAGAACGCTGCGCGCACCTTCTCGAGCGGGACATCCTTCAGTCGGGACCAGGCCAGGCGGTAGACGGCCAGCTGCACGGCCTTGGCAGCGCGCCGGTCCGGAGCGGGAGGACGGCCCGTCTTCCAGTCGATCAGGTCCCAGCCGCCGTCGGCATCCCGGAAGACCGCATCGATGCGCCCGCGCACGACGATGCTGCCGATCTTCGTCTCGATCGGGGCCTCGATCGCCGCCGGTTCCCGCAGCGCCCACTCGGACTGCTCGAAGATCGCGGCCATGTCGTTCAGCCCGAGCGTCTCGTCGACGTAGGCATCGGCGCCGCCCGGGTACTCGCCGAGGTCGAGCATCCCTCCGGACCCGTAGAACTCCTCGATCCAGGCATGGAACGCCGTGCCCTTGCGCGCCGCCGATCCCGGCCTGCGCGGAAGTGGCCGCCGCAGCTGCTGCATGACCGCGTCCGGGTCCTCGCGCAGTTCCACGAGCGTCGATGCGGAGATGTGTGAGGGCAGCGTGAGCGGCATCCGTTCGCGTTCGCGTGCCTGCCGGGCCAGCGCGAGGCGGACCTCCCGCCCCCAGCGCCCGTCGTCGTCTGCGTCGACGCCGCCCTGCGGGCTTGGTGTGGCTGCCTGCTCGAGGACGGCCTGTGCGGCGCGCTCCATCGGACCCCGCCGGGAGCCGAGCGGATCGAAGGGCCAGGTCGCCCTCTCGGGGCTGGCATTCGCCGGATTCGCGTCGCCCTCGTGGTCCTCCGGAAGCCAGTACGGCATGGTGTAACCAGCGGTTCCCGCCTCCGCGAGGGCAAGGAGTTCCACCAGGTAGGACGAGGGCCCCGACGGCCGGGAGCGCCCGCCGCCCCACGCCGACGATGTGCAGACCAGCGCGTGCTTGGCGCGCGTGAACGCGACGTATGCCAGCCTGCGCTCCTCCCGCTCCGCATGCGCCCGGGCTTCGTCGGTGAAGTCCTTCTCGCTGGCAAGCCACTCCTTCTGGTCCTGCTGTTCCCAGTCCCACTGCGGCAGCTCGGGTGCATCGCCCCGCAGCGGCCAGGGGATGGACGAATCGCCGCTGCTCCAGCGGGAGTCCTTGCCGCTCGGGAACGAGCCGTCATTGAGGCCCGGCACGAAGACCACGTCCCATTCCAGGCCTTTCGAGGCGTGGACGGTCAGGAGCTGCACAGCGTCCCTGCTCGCTTCGAGCTGCGTCACGGGCAGGCCGTCCTCCTCCTGGTCCGCCGCCTCCAGCCAGGCGAGGAACGCCGGAAGATCCACCCGCTCCGCTGTGGACACGAAGCCCGCGACGGCCTCGGTGAAGGCGTCGAGGTTCCGGCGTGCCTCGTGGATGCCCACGCCCGGTTTCGCCGCCACCTCGATGTCCAGCAGGATGGTGCGCTCCACTTCCCCGATCATGCTGCCGAGGTCGTCACCGACGAAGCCCCGGAGGCTCCGCAGCTCGTGCCGGAGGACATCGAGGCGCTGGCGCGCCGTGTCACTGAGGGTCCTGCCCGCGGACGACACCCAGCCCACCGGGGGCAGGTAGTCCACGGCTTCGACCAGGCTCCCCGCCTCGGCCAGGTCGGGAGCGACGACGGCGTCGCGGCTCTGGTCGTCGTCGAACTCCTCCTCCGCTCCGCTGCCGCGCCGGAACATGGCCTCCCGCGTGCGGGCGAGCTGCCTCGACCAGTCACCCAGCGCCATCAGGTCGGCCGGTCCCAGCCGCCAGCGTGCCCCCGAGAGGAGCCTCAGCATCGAGTCCGACCTGTCGGGGTCGCCGAGGACCCGCAGGGTCGCCAGCAGGTCGACGATCTCCGGTGTGCGCAGCAGCCCGCCGAGACCCACCACCTGCACGGGGACCCCGGCACGTTCCAGTTCCCGCCGGATCGGGTCGAACTGCTTGCGTCCCCTGCAGAGCACGGCCATGGTCGGCCGGAGGGGCGTGCCGTCGTCGTCGGTCTCGAAACTGCGCCTGCGCTGGCGCAGCACCTCCCGCGCCACGGCCTCGGCTTCACTCAGCGAGGGAGCGCGCCCTCCCGGAGCGCCCTCCTCGCGGACCCCACCGGCCACGGGGGCGTCGGTGAGGAAGCGCCCGAGCAGGACCTCGCCGAGGGGAGCCTTAGGGCGCGCCACCAGCCCGGGGACCTGCTGGACCGCCGTGTTCCTGAGCCAGGGCGCCGGCACGTTGAGGGGGGCCGAGACCGTGTTCGCCGCCTCGAGGATCGACGTCGAGTTCCGCCAGGCGACCGAGAGGTGCGCTACGTCGGACGGTGCCCGCCCATCCGCGGCCACCCGCGGGAAGGCTGTCCGGAACGTGGCGAGCTGTCCCGCCGAAGCTCCCCGGAATCCGTAGATCGACTGGTGCGGATCGCCCACCGCGGTGACGGACCGGCCGTCGGCGAACAGCCTTGAGAACAGCACCATCTGGGCGTGCGACGTGTCCTGGAACTCGTCGAGCAGCACCACCCTGTACTTCTCGCGTTCCATCTCCCCCGCCTCGGGGATGTCCCGGGCGATCCGCGCCGCCAGGGACACCAGGTCACCGAAATCGAGCTGCCGGCGGGCGAGCTTCGCGGCGGCGTAGCGTTCCGCGAGTTCGGTGACCGTGATGCGCGTGCGCAGCTTGTTGATCAGGTCGTGCACCTTCTGGACCGCGGCCCGCGTGGAACCCGCGACATAGGGCTGGGCGAGGACGTACTCGATATGGCGGCGGAGTTCGTCGCGCACGGTGGACGGACTGACGAGGTGCTCGGCACACTCGCCCGCCATGTCGAGCACCGCCTTCACCAGGGTGCTCTTCGCGGCGGTGAAGTGCTCCCACTCGCCGTCGTAGGCCTCGACGACGGAATGGGCCAGTTGCCAGGACTGGGCGGTGCCGAGCATCACGGAGTCGCGTTCCACCCCGATGCGCAGGCCGTAGTCCTGGACGATGCCGTTGGCGAAGGAATGGTAGGTGGAGATGGCCGGGTCGAGGCGGTCGAGCGCATCGGCGCCCGACGCAGCGGCGTCCTCCTCGCCCAGCGCGGCGTAGAGCTGCGCCAGCCGCTGCCGGACGCGTGATGCCAGCTCGCCGGCGGCCTTGCGGGTGAACGTGACTCCCAGGATCTGCTCCGGGCGCACGAGGCCGTTGGCGACGAGCCAGACGACCCTGTCCGCCATGGTCTTGGTCTTGCCCGAACCCGCCCCGGCAATGACCAAAAGGGGTTCCAGGGGCGCCTCGATGACGCGGGCCTGGTCCTCCGTGGGGTACTGCACCGGAGCATCCGGATCGGTGTGCAGCAGTTCCGCCAACTGGCGGGCGGAGTATGCCGGGGTCTGGTGGACACTGCCCATTACTGGGTCACCTGCTTGCCTTCTTCGCACAACGGACAGATCTCGGGAAGGCGGCAGCCGCTTCCACCGAATCCCGAGCGTTTCGGGTCATGGATCGTGTCGAACGTCGCGGCCGCCATGAGGGATGCGGCGTCCTCGATCATGGTCCTCGCCCAGCTGTCCTCCGGCCCCACGGGCGGCTGCTCCTGCACGGCGATGCCCTTGGACTTGGTACCCAGCTGGACCAGGGACGCCCCTCCCGGCACCGTGGGCGCGCTTTCCCCCGCAGCCTTTGCTGCGGCTTCGCCGCCATCCGGCTCCACCCCGTCGAGGAGCGCGCCGGAGGCCACGGCAGTCTGATAGGCCGCAAGCTGCGGGTGCCGCGCGATCTCGGCTGCCACAGGCGAGCTCTTCCCCGTCTTCAGGTCGACGACGACGAAACGGCCGTCCGCATCGAGCTCGAGCCGGTCGATCTGGCCGCGCAGTCGGGCGATCCTCTCCGCGCCGTCGATGCGCACGTCGAGGTCCACGGAGAAGTCGACCTCCGTGGCCTTCAGGGACCGTCCGGCCTGCCGCATCCACAGCACGTACGCGGCGAGCTTGCGCACCATGCCCTCCGCGCGCCGGAAGTCGGCCTGGCCTTCCCAGGTGTCCCGGATGCCCAGCTGGGGCCAGCGCCGTTCGAGTTCCCGGACGTACTCGTTTCCGGTGGCGTCCGGCATGTCCTGCGCGATCTGGTGAACGAGGGTGCCGAGCGACCGGGCAAAATCGGTGGTGCGTTCCCCCCCTGCCGCGGAGACGAACCAGCTCAGGGGCGAGGTGAGCACGGACTCGACCTTCGAGGGGGACACGGGGATGGGCTGGTCCTGGGAGACGACGGGCTCGTTGCTGCTCATCCCCAGGACACCCCACCACTGCGCGGGATGTGCTCCCGGCACCGGCGGCTCCAGCGATGCCATGCGCCCGAGGTGGCGCACGGCCTCGCCGGACAGCGCCGTGGCAGCGGAGGGGTCCTGGGCGAACTTGCGCAGCTCGGCGACCAGTGCGCGCAGCGTCACCGGACGCAGCACCTCGGTGCGGGCCCTCTCGGCGGTACCGGCGGGCAGGGGGTCGAGCACGTCGAGGAACTGGGAGGGCTGCTCGTCCTGGGAGGAGACGGCGCAGCACACCAGCTCCTGCGTGGCACGGGAGACGGCGAGGGAGAACGTGCGCAGCTCGTCGAAACGGATGTCCTGCAGCAGCGACACGGGATCTCGGGTGCTGCGGAACGATTCACCGAAGTCCAGCAGCGCCCGCAGCTCCCCCGACCCGAGGAGTTCGCCGCGCAGTCTCAGGTTCGGCCAGACGCCGTCCTGCACTCCCGCGACGATCACCAGCGGCCAGTGCCGGCCCGCGGCGCTCGCGGGCGTGAGCACCGACACCGACGCCTGGCGGGTGGTGCGCTGCGTGAGGGTGTCCATCGGGATGTCCTGGCTGAGGATGTAGTCGAGGAACAGCTCCGGGTCCGCTCCCGGCATCTGCTCGACGAAGCGCTCCGCCGTGTGGAACAGGGCCATCATGGCGTCGAGGTCGCGATCCGCCCTGGCTGATGAGGGCCCCTCTGACAGGGCGGCCCCGGACCACTGCTGCGCCAGGCCGGACGTGGACCAGAGCGCCCACAGGACGGCCTCAGGGTCGCTCCCGGGGTCGTCGACGGCTGCCTTCCCGGCCTCGAGCATCCGGTGGAGCCGCCGGACCGGCGCCCCCTCGGAGGGCAGGGCGGCGATCTCCTCGGGCGCGGCGAACAGGGCCGTCAGCAGTTCGTCGCTCGTGCGGCCCCCACCCTGCTGCAGCTCGTTGCGGCGCAGAATCTGGCGCAGCCGGCGGAGCTCGAGGCTGCCGGCGCCGCCGATCCGTGACGTGAGCAGGGAGATACACAGCTCGGTATCCAGGTCCGCTCGTCCCACGACCACCGCATACAGGTCCAGCAGCGGACGGACGGCAGGTTCCTCGCGGATCGCGGTCTCGGCGGCCGGCACGTTGACGGCGATGCCCTGCGCGGTCAGGAAGCGCTGGACCGCGGACACCTGCGCACCGTTCCGCACGATCACGGCGATGTCATCCAGGCTGCGCCCACCGAAAAGATGTGCCTCGAGCACGCGCTGCGTGATGAAACGCTGCTCGTGGAAGGCGCTGTCGAGCACGTGGGCGGACACCGTTGCCTCCTCCCGCGCCGGGTCCCCCTCCGTGCCCTCGAGGGGGCCGCCCGGCTGCGACCGGTAGGCGGTGCTCACGCCCGTTGTCGCGATACGGGCGGCGACGTTGCCCCAGGCATCGGCCAGGCGGCCCTGCAGGGTCAGTGATGCCGGCAGGGTCACCGTCGTCAGGGCGCGACGCCGGAACAGGGTGTCCAGGCGTCCCGTGAGTTCGGGACGGGCACCACGGAAGCCCTGCGCCACCGTGTCGGGGCAGGAGGTGACGACGACGTCCTTGCCTGTTCCGATCAGTCCCAGCAGTGCGTGGACGGCCGGGTTCGCCTCCTGGTAGTCGTCCACGAGGACGAGCTGCAGGCGTGTTCGCTCCTGGTCGAGGAAATCGCGGTCGGTCTCGAGGATCTCCCGCGCGGCCGTGAGGATCCCGGCGGGGTCGAAGGCCTCGGGCATGCGGAGATCGAGGACGTCGCGGTACTCGCGGTAGAGCGCCGCTGCCGCTACCCAGTCCGGCCGGTCGAAGCGCTCGCCCCAGGCGGCCAGGTCGTCGGCGGGTACACCGTACTCGCTCACGCGGTCGAACAGGTCACGGATCTCCTGCCGGAAGCCCCGCGTCGGCAGGGCGAGGGCGAGGCTCGCCGGCCACTCGAGCCCGGGAGCGCCGTCGCGTCCATGTCCGGACAGGAGTTCCTTGATGATGAGGTCCTGCTCCGCCCCCGAGAGCAGGCGCGGTGCACGCGTAATGCCGGGGGTCCGTCCCTCGGCCTTGGCGCGCCGGATGAGGTCGAAGGCGTAGGAGGCCCAGGTGCGGGCAGGGGCGGTACTGATGCTGCGGTCGAGCTTGGCGGTGAGTTCGTCGCGCAGCCGCGTCGCCGCCGCACGCGTCGGACCGAGGAGGAGCAATCCTTCGGGCTCGACGGTCCCCGCCCCGATCCGGCGCACCGCGAGGTCCGTGAGCAGGGAGGACTTCCCGCTTCCGGGAGCACCGAGGACCAGCACCTGGCCCGGAACGTGCACCAGCGACTCGAGGACGTCCCGGTAGCCCGTCGAGGGATCGGGGGCCCCGCCCGGAACGTCGCCGGAGAGCGACGGAGGAGCGTCGTGGAGAGTGCTGGTCATGTACCTAGATCATCACATCCCACGGACAAACGAAGGACACGCAACGGGTGTCCCGCGCTACAGTCCGGCGCGTCGGAGGGACGCGCCGAGGTCGGCGATCCGTCCCTGGTCCTCCGGAGCGGGCCACCACCGGGCGGCCGAGAGGTCGACCCGGTAATCCCCCGAGTCCGCCGAGCCCGAGGGTAGGGACAAGGGGGTCCCCTCCTCGTCATAGCGGTGCCGGGCGGGCAGTGCCAGCCCCTGGGGAGGATGACCGCCGGCCCGCAGGATGCGCCACCAGGGAACGTCCCGCGTGCTCCGGGACAGGGCCCGTCCGACCTGGCGCGGTCCGCCGCATTCGAGGAGTTCCGCCACGTCACCGTAGGTCAGGACCCTGCCTCCGGGAACCAGCTCCGCGACGGCCAGGACGGCCTCGGCATAGGCCTCCGGATCGATGCGGGGGGCGCGTACAGGGCGCAGGGCGGAACCGGCGTGCAGATCGATGGGAGAGGCGCCCGCAGGGCCGGCGTCGACGACGCCCTGGCTGAACCCCTGACCGCCGGCTCGTGGATGCATGGGCCAACCCTAGCCCGTCGGCACGCGCCGGAGGGGCGGCATCAATTGGTCGGACCCTGCCGATACCGTGATGCCATGACGAGCTGGCATGAGGGTCCACACGCCGCGTTCGACCTGGAGACGACGGGACGTGATCCGCTGACGGCGCGCATCGTCACCGCGACCATCATCCTCGTCGACGGCGACGGCGAGGTACTGGAACACCACGAGTGGCTGGCCGATCCGGGTATCGACATCCCGGACGGTGCCGCCGCCATCCACGGCATCACGACGGACCATGCACGATCCCACGGGCTGCCCGCCGTCGACGTGGTCCACGGCATCTCGGCGGTCCTCGCGAGGCTCTTCACGGCCGGCGTCCCCGTGCTCGCCTACAACGCCCGGTACGACTTCACGGTGCTCGCCCAGGAGGGCCGGCGCCACGGCGTGGAGACGCCCCGACCATCGCCCGTCGTCGACCCGTTCATCATGGACAAGCAGGCGGACCGCTACCGGCGCGGCAAGCGGACGCTGACCGCGCTCTGTGAGCACTACGGCATCCGCTTCGAGCATGCACACACCTCAGCCGCCGACGTGCTCGCGACGCTTCAGGTGGGGCGGGTCCTCGCGGAGCAGTACGCGTTCCTGCGACGGCCCGCCGCGGACCTGCACGCGTCGCTGATCGTCTGGGCGGACCGTCAGGCGGCAAGCTTCGAGGAGTACCTCCGGAGGACGGAACCCGACGCCGTGATCGAGCGTGCCTGGCCTGTCATCGAACCAGCCCTCCAACCGACCGGCGGGTCCGCCAGCGAGTCCGGCCGTGACCCGGTCAGCGGATCCCGTGGCGCCGGCAGCACGCCGGCCGGCGGACCCGGCAGCGAGTCCGTCATCGGACCCCTCAGCGGATCCCGTGGCGCGCCGCAGGGCCGGCCGGCCCCGGCCGCCGCGACGGCCGCCCGACCCGCTGCTCGCCCTGCCTAGTCGACCGGTACCGCTGCCGCTGCCGCCTGCGCCGCTGCTGGAAGTGCCGCGTGGACGCGCTCCATCGCGGCGTCGTCGTGCGCTGCCGAGAGGAACCACGCCTCGTACACCGACGGCGGCAGGTAGACGCCGGAGTCGAGCATGGAGTGGAAGAACGGCCCGTAGCGGAAGGCCTCCTGGCCCTGCGCGTCGGCATAGTTCCGGACGCCGTGCTCCGCGGTGCCGAACGCGACACTGAAGAGGTTCCCGGCCCGCTGGATGGAATGGTCGACGCCGGCCCTGGAGAGCTCCGCGGACAGTGCCTCGCTGACCTCGAGCGAGCGTGCATCGACGTGGCGGTAGACGTCGTCGGTGGCTGCGGTGAGGGTGGCGACGCCTGCGGCCATGGCGAGCGGGTTGCCCGACAGGGTGCCCGCCTGGTAGACGGGTCCGATCGGCGCGAGGTAGTTCATGACGTCGGCGCGGCCACCGAGTGCCGCGGCGGGGATGCCGCCGCCGATGACCTTGCCGAAGGTCAGCAGGTCAGGTGTCCAGGGGTGCTCGGCGTCGTCGGCCCCGCCGGTGAGTTTCCAGTACCCGCCCGCGTGCGTCCGGAAGCCGGTCATGACCTCGTCCACGATGAACAGGGCGCCGTGCTCGGAGGTGATGCGGCTCAGGAAGGCGTTGAACCCGGGCGCCGGCGTCACCACGCCCATGTTGGCGGGGGCGGCCTCCGTGATGACGGCGGCGATGTGCTCGCCGTGCGTGCGGAAGGCCTCCTCGACGGCTTCGACGTCGTTGTAGGGCAGCACCAGGGTCTCCGCGGTCGTGGCCTCCGTGACTCCGGCGGACCCGGGCAGCGCCAGGGTCGCGACGCCCGATCCTGCCGACGCGAGCAGGCTGTCCACGTGCCCGTGGTAGCAGCCGGCGAACTTCACGATGAGGTTGCGCGAGGTGAAGCCGCGGGCCAGTCGTACCGCCGTCATGGTCGCCTCGGTGCCGGTGGAGACCATGCGCAGGAGTTCGACGGCGGGCACGCGCTCCTTCACGAGCTGCGCCAGGTCCGCCTCGGCGGGCGTCGAGGCACCGAAGGTGAGCCCGTGGTCGACGGCGCGGTGGACTGCCGCGATCACGTCGGGGTGGGAGTGGCCGAGCAGGGCGGGTCCCCACGAGCAGACGAGGTCGACGTACTCCTGGCCGTCGGCGTCGGTGACGTACGCTCCGTGCGCGTCGACGAGGAAGCGGGGGGTCCCGCCGACCGAGCCGAAGGCACGCACCGGCGAGTTGACGCCGCCGGGCATGAGGGCGCGGGCGCGTTCGTACAGGTTCTCAGAGGTGGTCATGGCGGTCCCTTAGCTGCAGTTCTGGTTCTAGTGGTTGGTCTCGCCGAGCCAGAGCGCAAGCTCCGAGGCCCAGTAGGTGAGGATCATCTGTGCGCCGGCACGCTTGATGCCGAGGACCGATTCCTCGATGGCACGCCGCCGGTCGATCCACCCGTTCGCGGCAGCGGCCTCGATCATCGCGTACTCCCCCGAGATCTGGTACGCCGCGACGGGAACGGGTGACATGGCGGCGACGTCGGCCAGGATGTCGAGGTAGCTCATCGCGGGCTTGACCATCACCATGTCGGCGCCCTCCTCGATGTCCAGCTCCACCTCGAGGATCGCTTCCCGGCGGTTCGCCGCGTCCATCTGGTAGGTCCGGCGGTCGCCGGTGAGCTGGGAGTCGACGGCCTCCCGGAAGGGCCCGTAGAAGGCCGAGGCGTACTTCGCGGCGTAGGCCAGCACCACGGTGTCCTGGTGTCCGGCTCCGTCCAGCGCCTGCCGGATGACGGCGACCTGGCCGTCCATCATGCCGGACGGTCCCAGGACGTGGGCGCCGGCCCTCGCCTGCTCGACGGCCATCTGCGCGTAGAGCGCCAGCGTCGCGTCATTGTCCACCGAACCGTCGTCGGCCAGCACCCCGCAGTGGCCGTGGTCGGTGAACTCGTCGAGACAGACGTCGCTCATCACGACGAGCGAGTCCCCCACTTCGGCACGGACGTCGGCGATGGCCCTGTTGAGAACGCCGTCGGGGTCGATGCCGGCACTGCCGGTCGCGTCCCGGTGTTCCGGGATGCCGAAGAGCATGATGCCGCCGACCCCGCGCTCCACCGCCTCCGCCGCCGCCCGCTTCAGCGAGTCCGTCGTGTGCTGCACGACGCCCGGCATGGAGAGGATGGGTGAGGGCTCGCTGAGGCCCTCCCGGATGAACGCCGGCAGGATGAGCTCGGACGGGTGGACCCGGTACTCGGCCACCATGCGCCGCAGCGCAGGTGTCGAACGCAGCCTCCGTGGCCGGTGCTGGGGAAAACTCATGGCTGATCTCCGTTCAGTGGTGCGGGTACGGGTCCGGGTCGATACGACGGCCCCGCGAGAAGGCTTCCCCGACGGCCAGGGCGATTCCCTGCGGTGTCGGGTCCGCTGCCGTCGCTTCCGGCTCCCAGCCCTGCGTCCGCAGGGCCGAGGCCGTCGTACGCCCGATGGCGACCGGAAGGAAGGCCAGCGGCCCGGCGTCCAGCCTTTCATGAAACTGCCGGACGGCGCTCGGTGCGGTGAACACGACGGCGGGCTGGACACCGGCCGCCGCAAGCGCCGCGAGCTCCGTCCAGGTCATCAGCGGCGGCCTCGCTCCGGACTCCTCGACACCGGGGACACGCCGTCCCGCGTGTCCGGGATAGGGCACGGTGCGGTACGCCTCGACCCTGCGGACGGACCACCCGCGGTCGGCGAGGCCGGCGCGGAGGTCGTCGGGAGCGAGGTCGGCCTGCGGGACGAGCACGGCGCCGTCCCCGCGCGGGAATCCGCGCAGGAGACCGGCTGCCGACGCGTCCTCAGGCACCAGCTGCACCGGGATGCCGGCGTCCGCCAGCAGGCGCGCGGTGGTGGAGCCGACGGCGGCGACGCGCACCCGTCCGGAGCGGACCAGGTCGGCGAGCACCGTGCCGCGGGAAGCTGCGACCATGCCGAGTGCCTGGACGGCGTTGCCGCTGGTCACCACGAGCCACTGGTACGCGCCCCTGCCGAGGGCCTCCAGTTCGGTGGCCACGGCGTCCACGTCGGAGGGCAGTTCGGTGTCCGTCAGGGGCAGTGCGTAGGTCGCCATACCTGCTGCGGAGAGCGCGGCGGCGATGCGGACGGCCCGCGCGGGATGCCGGAGGACGATCACCGTGTCCCGATCCTTCGCCACGGCCTCCCTAGCTGTTCAGGGGCGCGATGGCGGCAGCACCTGCGGCGAGCAGGTCCTCGGCGAGGTCGAGCCCCAGCTGCGCGGCGGCGACGGCATCCGTGGCGGGCGCGGAGCGGGTTCTCCGGAGGATCGAGCGGCCGTCCGGGCTGCAGACCACGGCCTCGAGCGCGAGTTCGTCACCCCGCAGGTGCGCGAGGGCCCCGATCGGCGCTGCACATCCGGCCTCGAGCTGCAGCAGGACCGCGCGTTCCGCGGTCACCGCCAGCCGTGTGGGCAGGTGGTCGTAGGCGGCGAGGGCTTCGCGTACCCGCGGCGTCGCCTCGGTCTCGCGGCATTCGACGGCAAGGGCGCCCTGCCCGGCCGCGGGCAGCATGACGTCGGTGTCGATCAGTTCGGTGATGGCGTCGTGGCGTCCCAGCCGCCGCAGTCCCGCTGCGGCGAGGACGACGGCGTCGAGGTCGCCCGGCGCCCCGGGGACGAGTCCGGCGACGCGCCCCAGGCGGGTGTCCACGTTGCCGCGGATGTCGACGACGTCGAGCCCCGGCCGTGCGGCGCGGAGCTGCGCGGCGCGGCGCGGCGACCCCGTGCCCACGCGGGCCCCGTCGGGGAGGGTGGCCAGTGTGAGCCCGTCGCGTGCGCACAGGGCGTCACGGACGTCCTCACGCTCGGGCACCGCTGCCACGGTGAGCCCGGGTGCCGGAAGGGTGGGGAGGTCCTTGAGCGAATGCACGGCGACGTCGCACCGCTCCTCGAGCAGCGCGTCACGGAGGGCTGCGACGAAGACGCCGGTGCCCCCGATCTGCGAGAGCGATCCCTTCAGGACGTCTCCCTCGGTCCGGACCCGCACGAGTTCGTAGGGAAGGCCGGCGAGGCCGGAGACCTCCTCCGCCACCGTCGTCGTCTGCGTCATCGCGAGGGCGCTGCCCCGCGTTCCGACCCGGATACCTGCAGCCATCACATCTCCGGGTTGGGAAGCGGCGTCCCCACGGTCGAATCGACGGCCGCGATCGTCGGCTTCTCACCGCGCCGGTTGGCGCAGCAGTTCGGCCGGCAGACGTCGTACCAGGGGCCGAGGGTCGTGGCGGCCGGGCGGTCGGCGATGTTGTTGTCGATGGTTCGCTCGAGGATGAGGTCGATCAGGCCCTCGACGAACTTCCGGTGGGTTCCGGGGGTGGGGACGCGGTCGGCGACGATACCGAGTTCGCCGCAGGTCTCCAACGCCTCCGTGTCGAGGTCCCAGGCCACCTCCATGTGGTCGGAGACGAATCCGAGCGGGACGATGACGACGCCGCGCGTGCCGTCCTCGTAGCGGTCGCGGAGTGCGTCGCTGATGTCCGGCTCCAGCCACGGGATGTGCGGCGCGCCGGACCGGGACTGGTACACGAGGGACCACTCGACGCCTGCGGCATCCGGGATCCGGTCGAGCACGGCCTGCGCCGTCGCGAGGTGCTGCGCCACGTAGGCGCCCTCCTCGTGGACGGGGCCACCCTCGCCGTTCCGCGGTCCCGCGGCCTCGGCGTCGCCCATCGGGATCGAGTGGGTGGAGAACATGATGTGGATGGGGGCGTCCGGCGTGCCCTGCCCGGCGAGGCCGGCGCGGACCTTGGCGAGGCCCTCGGTCACGCCTTCGACGAAGGGCTCGACGAAGCCCGGGTGGTCGAAGTACTGGCGGACCTTGTCCACCTCCAGGCGGCCTTCGAGGCCGGTCTTCACGAGCGCCATGCCGAGGTCCTCACGGTACTGGCGGCAGCTCGAATAGCAGGAGTAGGCACTCGTGGTGACGGCCAGCACCCTGCGGTGGCCGGCGTCGTACGCCTCCTGCAGGGTGTCCGCGATGAAGGGTTCCCAGTTGCGGTTGCCCCAGTAGACCGGCAGGTCGATGCCGCGCCGGCGCAGTTCGGCCTCCATGGCCGCCCGGAGCGCCCGGTTCTGCCCGTTGATGGGGCTCACGCCGCCGAAGGCACGGTAGTGGTGCGAGACGGCCTCCAGGCGCTCGTCGGGGATGCCGCGCCCGCGCGTCACGTTGCGCAGGAAGGGGATGACGTCGTCCTGCCCCTCGGGTCCGCCGAAGGAGGCGAGCACGATGGCGTCGTACGCCTTCGGCGCCATCCGGCCGGACTCATCCACGCCCTCGAGGGGGTCGAATGCCTGCGCGGTCATCGGAGCACCTCGGCGATCTCGCTGAGCTCGATCCGCCTGCCGGTGTAGAAGGGGACTTCCTCACGGACGTGGCGGCGCGCCTCGGTCTCCCGGAGGTAGCGCATGAGGTCCACGAGGTCCACGAGCTCGGGAGCCTCGAGTGCGAGGATCCACTCGTAGTCGTTCAGCGCGAAGGACGAGACCGTGTTCGAGATGACCTGGGGGTACTTGCGGCCCTTCAGCCCGTGGTCCGTGAGCATCTGGCGGCGCTCGTCCGTGGGGAGGATGTACCAGTCGTAGGACCGGACGAACGGGTACACGCAGACCCATTCGGCGGGGGCCACGCCGCGGGAGAACGCCGGGCTGTGGGACTTTGAGAACTCGGCGTCGCGGTGGACGCCCATCGCCGACCACACCATGGTGGTGCCGGCGAACATCGCGGTGCGGCGCAGCGCGCGGACCGCGGACTGGAGGTCCTCGGGGCGGGGACCGTGCAGCCAGACCAGGACGTCGGCGTCGGCCCGCATCGCGGAGACGTCGTAGAAGCCGCGGAGCACGACGCCGTCCTCGGCAAAGGAGGCGACGACGTCGTCGAGCGCGGTGCCGGAATCCGTCGGTGCGGTTCCCCGCTGGAAGACGGTCCAGAGCGTGTAGAACAGCTCACCGGGGGCTTCGGCGCCCTCTCCGGTCTGCTGTGGAGCGTGGGCGGGGTTGCTACCGGTGAGCTCAGTCATGGCACTAGTTTGCCTCCTGCCCGGAGGCGAACCGAAATCCTCCACTTCTACAAAGCGTAGAAGAGAGGAACGTCACACCTGACCGACCGGTCCGTCCCCTGTGGGGGTCTCGGCGGCGGTCTCGACGGGCACATCGTCGAGGGCATCCGCGAGGGCCGTTGCGCGCGCCCGGGCATCGTCGATGACGGACACCAGACCAGTGCCGGCGAGCCATCCGCCGGTCACGGCGAGGGACGCCGACCGGCCGGCGACGAGCGCCCGGATCCGGCCGACCCGCTCCCGGTGGCCGACGGATGCGTGGGGCAGGGCCCCGGCCCAGCGCACGACGTCCCAGTCGAGCACGTCCGCGTCGTGGATGGGGACGCCGAGCAGGGTCGAGGCGTCGGCGAGCGCATGCCGGTAGAGGACGTCGTCGGGCGTGACCAGTCCGACGTCGGCGGGGGTGTCCCCCACCCGGCCGAACGACAGGCGCAGGACATGCGAGCCGGGGCCGGCCTCGTCGCGCAGCCACGCCCACTTGGCGGTCGCGTGGGTCAGGGCCTTGGCGGCGACGCCCTGGACGCCGCGCGCCACGAGGACACCGGTGCCGCGCGGACGGGCGTCGAGTTCCGGGACGTCGACGATCAGGGTGACGAGCGCGACGCCGGGTACCGGGTCGGGCCGCTCGGTGGCGATGGCGGGGATGACCGGGGCGAGGAGGTCGACGGCGGCCCGGCCCTCCGTGGCGACGAGGATGCCGTCCGCCCGGATGTGGCGCGTCAGCGTCGAGTGCTCCGTCGTCACGGTCCAGCCCGCGCCGGAGGAGGAGATCGCCGTGACCTGCTCGCCGGTGCGCAGGTCCGCGCCGCTCGCGCGGAGCTCCTGCACGAGGGCGTCCCGGAGCTGGGCCATGCCTCCGACGAGGCCGCCGACCGCGGCACCGGCGGGAGCCGCCGTCCGGAGCGCCCCGGCTGCCGCCCCCAGCGACCCGAGGCGTGCCATGGTGGCACGCAGGCCGGGCGCCACGGAATCGACGTCGAGGTCGTCGGGGTCGGCGGAGAAGACGCCGCCCGCGACGGGCGCCACGAGCCGGTTGAGGACCTCGTCCCCCATGCGGGTCCGCACGAGTTCACCGAGGCTGACCTTGCTGCGGGTCGCGAGGGGCCCCACCGGCAGGACCCGGTCGAGGGATGCCCGCAGGGCTCCGGCGCGGCCGATCACGGCAATGATCGCGGGATCGGAGGGGTCTGCGGGAATGCCGAGCACGCCCGACGTGGGCAGTGGCTGCGCGGACGCCCGGAGGTCCTTGCCTGGGAGCTGCACCCAGGCACCGCTGGCGTCGGGAGACACGATGCGGCCGCCCAGCCCCAGTTCGTCCGCGAGCGCCGGGACGGTGGCGGACCGCGTCGAGAAGGACTCGGCGCCGCTGTCGAGCTGCAGGCCCCCGAGCATGCGTCCGTCCACCGTGCCGCCGAACCGGCCGGATCGCTCGAGCAGGGTGACATGGACTCCCCGCTGGAGGAGCGTCCGCGCGGCGACCAGGCCCGAGATGCCTCCGCCAACCACCACCGCGGTGCGGCGCCCCGTCCGCTCCGGAGCCCCGGCGTCCCCGTGCGGTTCCGCCTGCGGACCCTCGCCCCCGGTGCCGCGGGCCACGGCTACGGCTCCACCGAGTGGATGAGCTCGACGACGCGCGTGAGGACTGCCGGGTCCGTGTCCGGCGGTACGCCGTGGCCGAGGTTCACCACGTGCCCCGGAGCCGATGCGCCGGCGGCGAGCACGTCCCGCACGTGCTGTTCCAGGACGGGCCAGGGAGCGGTCAGCAGCGCCGGGTCGATGTTGCCCTGGAGCGGCACGCCGCCCCCGAGGCGACGGCTGGCCTCGTCGAGGGGCAGGCGGTAGTCGACGCCGATCACGTCCACCCCCACCTCGTGCATGGCCACGAGCAGTTCGGAGGTGCCGGTGCCGAAGTGGATCAGGGGTGCGCCGAACCCGCGTACGTGGTCCAGTGCCCGGCGCGACGCCGGCGCAACGTGGCGGCGGTAGTCGGCCAGTCCCAGCGAGCCGGCCCAGGAGTCGAACAGCTGGGCCGCACTGGCCCCGGCCTCCAGCTGCGCGCGGAGGAACATGCCGGAGGCGTCCGCCGCCCAGTCGGTTAGGGCACGCCAGGTTCCGGGGTCGGCATGCATCATGGTGCGGGGGCCGAGGTGGTCGCGGGACGGCCTGCCCTCGACCATGTAGGCGGCCAGGGTGAACGGTGCCCCGGCGAACCCGATGAGCGGCGTGGAGCCGAGCTGGGCGACGGTGAGTGCGACGGCCTGGCGGATGGGTTCGAGCGCCTCGTCCGTCAGCGTGGGAAGGGCGGCGACGTCGGCCGCGGAACGGATGGGCGCGCCGAGGACGGGACCCACGCCCGGCACGATGTCCACATCGACTCCGGCGAGCTTGAGCGGGATCACGATGTCGGAGAAGAAGATGCCTGCGTCGACGTCGTGCCGGCGCACGGGCTGGAGCGTGATCTCGGAGGCCATCTCCGGATCCAGGCATGACTCGAGCATGTTGGTGCCCTCGCGGAGCGCACGGTACTCGGGGAGGGACCGGCCTGCCTGCCGCATGAACCACACGGGGCGCCGGTGCGGGGTCTGCCCCCGGTAGGCGGAGATGAGGGCCGAGCCGGACGTGCGTCCGTCGACCAGCGGGTGCGATGCTCCAAGGTCCATACCGCCGATTCTGCCGAAGATCGCCGCGGATGGTTAACCGGAGGCCGGCGCGCGACGGCGCGCGTGGCTAACATCACCTCTGCAGCGGAGGGGCAGAATCCCGCAGGAATCCGCGGATTGCAAGCCCTGGTAAGGATTGCCTGTCCGGTGGGGAGGCCCTGTTCTCGGTATGATTGCAGGGTTGTGGTACTTCTTTCACTTGTAGCGACACACTCGAACGTGGACCTGGAAACGGTCGCCCGACTCAGCGTCGGGGCACCCCAGGTCCCTTCCGCCGTGCTCGCCGACCACAGGGCCGTCTCCGGCGCCGTCGTCCTGGCGACGTGCAACCGCTTCGAGATCTACGCCGAGGCCCCCTCCGACGACGACGTGGAGGCCGCCCGGTCCGCGATCGTCTCGACCATCAGCGAGTACTCCGGTATCCCCGAACAGTCCGTGTCCTCGTCCTTCGAGACCCACACCGGCCAGGACGTCGCCGAGCACCTGTTCGCCGTCGGCGCCGGGCTCGACTCCGCCGTGATCGGCGAACGCGAGATCGCCGGCCAGGTCCGCCGCGCACTCATCGACGCCCAAGGTTCCGGTGCTGCCAGCGGCGGCCTCGTACGACTCTTCCAGGCCGCCTCGAAGACCGCCAAGGACGTCGGAGCCCAGACGGCGCTCGGCAGCCGGGGCCGCTCGATCGTCTCCGTGGCCCTGGAACTGGCCGGGGACATCTCCGAGGACGCCGACTGGTCGGCCAAGACCGTGGTCGTGTTCGGCACCGGAGCCTACGCAGGTGCGACGATGGCCGCCCTCAGGGAGAGGGGCTGCACGGATATCTCCGTCTTCTCCTCCTCCGGACGCGCCGAGGCCTTCGTCGCGACCCGGGGCGGGACGGCGGTGGCCGCCGCGGACCTGCCCGGCGCCATGGCCCGCGCCGACGTGGTCATCGGCTGCAGCGGCAGCGACGCACGCATCGACGCCGCGGACATCGAACGCGTCCGCACCGGCAGCACCCATCCGCTCGTCATCATCGACCTCGCCCTCAGCCACGACTTCGACCCCGCCGTCGGGACCCTCGAGGGCGTGGAACTCATCACCCTCGAATCCGTCCGGGCCGCCGCCCCCGAGGAACAGGCCGATGCGCTCACCCAGGCCAGCGACCTGGTGCGGGAGGCCGCGCGGTCCTTCCAGGAGCAGCAGAACACCCGCGCCATGAACGCCGCGATCGTCGCGCTGCGCCGGCACACCCAGGCCGTCCTCGACTCCGAGATGGAACGCGTCCGGGCCCAGCACGGGTGCACCGCCGCTGCCGAGGAAGTCGAGTTCGCCCTGCGGCGCATGGTCCGCCAGCTCCTGCACGTGCCGACCGTCCGGGCACGCGAACTCGCCGCCGAGGGACGCCAGGACGACTACACCGCAGCCCTCGAGGCCCTCTACGGGATCGACGTCGCACCCGCCGGGAAGGCACCCGCCGAGCAGCTTCCAGCAGCAACCGGTTCAGCAGCAACCGGTTCAGGATCGGCCGTTCTGTCCGACGCCATCGTCCTGGCCGCGCCCCACGCCCAGCACGTCCACGCGCCCACCGATGGCGCCGCATGTCCCGTGGACCACGAACGGCCCGCCGAGAGCGCCTAGCCGCCCGCCCTGCACTCCCCTGCATGACTCCCTGCACGACGGGACCGGGACGGGACTAGTAGGTCAGTTTCTCCGGTTCGATCCTGCGCACCCACTCGAGAATCCCGCCGTCCACGGACCGCACGTCCGGGTGGCCCTGTGCGCGGAGGAACCGGACGACGTCGGCGGAGCGGACACCCGACTTGCAGTGGACCAGGACCGTCCGGGTGCTGTCGACCGCCGCGTCACCGTCGAGGATGGAGTTCTTCGGGACCAGCACCGCGCCGTCGATGCTCACGATCGCGTACTCCTCGGGATTGCGGACATCCAGCAGGTCGAAGTCGGCCTCCCCGACCGCCCGTGCCGCGAGGAGTCCAGCGAGCTCGTCCACCGACACGGTCGGGACCGGATCCTCGGCCGTGCCCGCGTCCGCAGCACCGGCGGCGGGCATGCCGCAGAACTGCTCGTAGTCGATGAGCTCGGTGACCCGGGTGGCCGTCGGGTCCGGCCGTACCCGCAGCTCCCGCCAGCTCATGTCCAGCGCGTTGAAGACCAGCACCCTGCCGAGCAGCGTGGTTCCCACTCCGGTGATCAGCTTGATCGCCTCGTTGACCATGACGGACCCGATCTGAGCGCACAGGACGCCGAGCACCCCGCCCTCCGCACAGGACGGCACGGATCCGGGCGGGGGTGCTTCCGGGTAGAGGTCGCGGTAGGTGGGGCCGTGGTCCTGCCAGAAGACGCTCACCTGCCCGTCGAAGCGGAGGATGGAACCCCACACGTAGGGCTTGCCGAGGATCGCCGCGGCGTCGTTCACGAGGTAGCGCGTGGCGAAGTTGTCCGTGCCGTCGACGATCAGGTCGTACCTGCCGAACAGCGCCAGCGCGTTCGACCGGTCGAGCCGTTCCTGGTGCAGGATCACCTCGACCAGCGGATTGAGCTCCAGAATGCTGTCCCGCGCGGACTCCGCCTTCGACCGGCCGAGGTCCGGCATGCCGTGGATCACCTGGCGCTGCAGGTTCGAGAGCTCGACGTCGTCGTCGTCCACGATGCCGAGCGTGCCCACTCCCGCAGCCGCGAGGTAGAGCAGCGCCGGCGAACCGAGCCCGCCCGCGCCGATCACGAGCACGCGTGCATTCCGGAGGCGCAGCTGCGCGTCGACGCCGAAGCCGGGGATGATGAGGTGCCGCGAGTAGCGCAGCGTCTCGTCCTGGGTCAGGGTCCCGCTCGCGTCCACGAGGGGCGGCAATCCGTCCGGTCCCGACAGCGACGACGGCGGAGCCGCGGGGCTCTCCGTGGCGGAGGCGCCCGCAGTCGCTGGGGCCGGTGGGGACGGGAAAGCAGTCATGCCCAAGGGTATTCCGCAGGACAGCGGGCGGCCAGCGCAGGGCCCGCGAGGCCGCCCGGCGTCGGCAATGGCCGTCCGCAGTAGCCGCCGCAGTCGCCGCAGCCCCCTCCCGCCTGCTACGTCCGGAGCGCCGATGCCGCGTGGGAGTCGGTGGGTAAACTGGGCGGACGTCCCTGACCTTTGAACCGAGGATCGCCCCCCGTGAGTGATGAACCGACCGCCGCCGGAAAAGCCCCCCGGCTGCCACGAGACGAACGCCGGCGCCAGCTCCTGGCGGCTGCGCAGGAGGTCTTCGTGGGCAACGGGTACCACGGTGCGGCCATGGATGACATCGCCGTGGCGGCCAAGGTCAGCAAGCCCGTGCTCTACCAGCACTTCCCCGGCAAGCGTGACCTCTACCTCGCCCTGCTCGACAGTCATCTCGCGGAGCTGACGCAACTGCTCGTCGACGCGATCCGCTCGACGGACGACAACAAGCTGCGCGTGCACGCGACCATGCGGGCCTACTTCCAGTTCATCGCCCAGGACAGCAAGGCGCACCGGCTCGTCTTCGAATCGGACATCAGCAACGAACCCGATGTCAGCCGCCGGCTCGAGGAGTTCAATGCGCACTTCGCCAACGCGATCGCCGGCGTGATCGCCGGTGACACCCAGCTGTCCATGGTGGAGGCGACGCTGCTGGGACGCGGCCTCGCGGGCATGGCCCAGATCAGTGCGCGCTACTGGCTGGAGACCGACGGCAGCCTCGACATCGATGCCGCGGCGGAGCTGATCTACCGTTTAGCTTGGCGCGGAATCAGCCGCTTCCCCAAGGAGATCTAGGGTAGGTTTCGGTACGAATCACAGGTTCACTACACAGGAGGCATGCGCCGTGGAAATCAAGATCGGTATCCAGAACGTCAACCGGGAGATCATCCTCGAGTCCTCCGAGAGCGCGGACGCGATTGCCGAGCTGGTGTCCCAGGCGATGAGCAGCGGTTCCGAGCTGCGCCTCAAGGACTCCAAGGGCCGCCAGGTCATCGTCCCGACATCCGTCCTCGGCTACGTCGAGATCGGTGCGGAGGAGACCCGGCGCGTCGGCTTCGGCGCGCTGTAGTCCCAGCAGTCCCGAGGAGACCCGCGGTGGACGGCGTATGCCGCCGCCGCGGGTTTTTTCGTGTTTGCCCTAGTGTTTGCCCTAGTGCCTGCCCTAGGCGGTGAGCCCCAGTGCGCTCATCCGGCGCGAGTGGTTGCGGGTCAGCTGGGAGAAGAGGGCTGTCGTGTGCTGCGTGGTGTGCGCCTCGTCCTCGAACAGCAGGCCGGCGAGGTACTCGCGTTCAATGCCCACCCGCTGAGCCTGCGTGAGAGCTTCCCCCACGAGCCTGCGCCCCCAGAGCGCCAGCCGCGAGGCGAGCCGCGGGTCCTCGGACAGGGCTTCCTTCAGGCGCCGCTGCAGGTGTACGGCGCCCTCGCCCGAGTTGATCGTGCTGATGAGCTCGCGGGTGCGCGGGTCCAGGCTGTCCGCCAGGGCCCGGTAGAAATCGCCGGAGAAGGCGTCCAGGACGTAGGCCTTCATGAGGGACTCGTACCAGTCCCCGGGGCGCGTGCGCTCATGGAAGGCATCGACGGACGCCTGGAAGGGCCCCATGGCATCCTCCACAGGGACACCGAGCTGCGCGAGGAAGCGGCCCACCAGTTCGAAGTGCTCGAATTCCTGCACCGCGAGGCGCGCCAGGTTCGCCCGGTCCGCGAGGCTGGGTGAGAACCGCGCATCCGACGAGAGCCGCTCGAAGCCCGACAGCTCGCCGTAGGCGATGACACCGAGCAGATCGGCGACGAAGCGCGCGTAGCGGGGGTCGGTGAGGGCGTCCCCGGCAACCCCTGCCGATCCGGCAGGAGCAGATCCGTCAGCAGCCGATCCGTCAGCAGCCGATCCGGCAGGAGCCGATCCAGCTGCACCTGATGCGGCAGCATCCGGCTCAGCGTCCGCCGGCGCAGGCGCTCCCGGCGAGCCGAAGGACGCGGTGCGGTGCGGCTCGGTGGCGGAGAGGGCCGTGCCGTCGGAGGAGCCGTTGTTCATTCTGCAAGAGTACGCAATCGAAGGCCCGGGGCAACCTGCAGCACGGCGTCCGGGTCTGTTGCGGGACGCTGTCCGCGGTCTATGCTCGCGGTCCGGGCCGCGGGGATTCCGCGCTCCCAGCACAGATCCGATGACAGATCCGGCCGCAGCAGGAAGGCAGCACCCATGGACTTCTCCACCGTCCTCGAACTCTCCGGCCGCACGGCCACCGGTCTCGAAGTGCCGGAGGACGTCCTGGCCGCGCTCGGCGGAGGCAGGCGCCCTGCCGTGCGGGTCACCATCGGCAGCTATACGTACCGCACCACGATCGGGTCGATGAACGGCCGGGCGATGATCCCGGTCAGCGCGGAGCACCGCGAGGCCTGCGGGATCGAGGCCGGCCAGACGGTGGTGGTGCGCCTCGAACCCGACACCGAGGAGCGCACCGTCGACGTGCCCGAGGACCTCGCCGTCGCCCTGTCCGGTGATCCCGCGCTGGTGGGTGCGTTCGACGCGCTGTCCGTCAGCCGCAGGAAGGCCCTCGTGTTTCCCATCCTGCAGGCGAAGGGCGCCGACACGCGACAGCGACGGGTCCTGAAGGCCGTCGAGTCCCTCCGCACATCCGCCTCCTGACTGCACGTCCGGGCTCCCGCGCGGCGGAGCGTGCCCGATGTCCGGAACGTGCATTACCGTAGGCCTGTGCCAGCACAGCATATGGACCTTCGGGACCGCGAGTCCCACCAGCGCCTCGCCGAGTCGCTCCGGGCCCTGCGCGAGGAACTCGACATCCGCGAGGACTTCCCGGAGGCAGTCCTGCAGGAGGCTGCGGACGCGGTAGCGACCTCCCACCTCCCGTCCGCCGACCTGCGGGACGTTCCATTCCTCACGATCGATCCGCCGGGCTCCACGGACCTGGACCAGGCCGTGCATCTGGCACGCGGCAGTGCGTCCGACGGCGCGTCCGGTGGAGGGAGCGACGCGGGCTACGAGGTCTGGTACGCCATCGCCGACGTCCCGCTGTTCGTCCGCCCGGGCGGTGCCATCGACGGTGAGGCCCGGCTCCGGGGCCAGACCATGTATGCGCCGGACGGCCGCATCTCGCTCCACCCCGAGGTCATCTCCGAGGACGCGGCGAGCCTGCTTCCCGGCAGGGACCGCCCCGCATTCGTGTGGCATTTCCACCTGGACGCCGACGCCATCGTCCGGTCCGCCTCGGTGCGCCGGGCCGTGGTGCGCAGCCGGCGCCAGCTCACCTATGCGGAGGTCCAGGCGGACATCGATGCCGGTACCGCCGACGAGCAGCTCAGCCTGCTCCGCGAGATCGGGATCCGGCGCCTCCAGCAGGAACTCGACCGCGGCGGAGCGAGCCTCAACCTGCCGCGCCAGGAGATCACGCACGACGGCGAGACCTACGGCATCCTCACCGAGCCTGCCCTCCCGTGCGAGGACTGGAACGCCCAGATCTCGCTGATGACGGGGATGGCCGCGGCGCGCATGATGATCGACGGCGGCATCGGCATCCTGCGTACGATGCCCGAGCCCGACGAGGGGGCGCTCGGCAAGTTCCGCCGCCAGTCCGAAGCGCTCGAGCACCCATGGCCGGCGGACATGCCCTACGGCGCCTTCCTGCGCACGCTCGACGTCACAGACCCGCGGCAGCTCGCGCTGATGCACGCCGCGGCCTCGCTCTTCCGGGGTGCCGGCTACACCGCGTTCGACGGCGAGGTGCCGGACGCCGTCGTGCAGTCGGCCATCGCCGCGCCCTACGCCCACGCCACCGCTCCCCTCCGCCGCCTCGTGGACCGCTTCGTGCTCGTGACCTGCGCGTCACTGTGCGCCGGCGAGGAGGTGCCCGGCTGGGTCCGGGCCGCCCTTCCGGACCTCAACGCGCTGATGGCGTCCTCCAACCAGATCGCATCCCGGCTGGATTCCGGGGCGATGGATGCCGTGCAGGCCGCGCTGCTGAGCAACCGGATCGGCGAGGCATTCTCGGCCGTCGTCCTGCAGGGGTCGCCGCCCGCCGTCGAGGACGCACCCGGCAAACAGGCACCGCGCCTGTCCGGGACGGTGCAGGTCACCGAACCGCCGCTCGAGGCGAAGTGCTACGGCGAGCTCGTGGCGGGTGAGCGCGTCACGGTGGTGCTCGTGGAGGCCGACATCGTGCGCCGGCGCCTCCGCTTCGAGGTCAAACCGACGGACGCGCCCCTCCGGGGCCTGGAATGACGCCGGACAGGGACGGGCAGGGTAGTCTTTAACGCGTAGTAATGGATGCCCGGTCGTTATCATTCGTCGATAACCCGCAGTACCTACTCGATCCCGAGTTTTCCCGCAGGCGCAGGTCTCCCTCCGCAGCCCGCACGCAGTTGCAAGCCCGCGATCGGCTTCCACTGGACGCCCTGCGCCCGCCGATACGCTCCGCACGGGACATTCTCCCGGCGTCGAGCCTCAGCGGCCGCAGAGCCTGAATGAACGGTAGAACGTGCACAACACACACCACACAGACACGACGGCCACCGACGCGCACCACCTCGTCGCCGACAACTCCTCCGACGTCATCGACGTCGAGGAGACCCTGGTCACCACCGAGGAGCCGCACGCGGCCGTCGCCGAGACCTTCGCGGACTTCAACGTCCGCCCGGACATCGTCGAGTCCCTCGCGGACGCCGGCATCACCCACCCCTTCCCCATCCAGGCCATGACCCTGTCGATCGCCCTCGGCGGCCACGACATCATCGGCCAGGCGAAGACGGGAACGGGCAAGACCCTCGGCTTCGGCATCCCCGCCATCCAGCGCGTCGTCGGCCCCGATGACGAAGGCTACGACAGGCTCCCGGTTCCCGGCGCACCGCAGGCCCTCGTCGTCGTCCCGACGCGCGAGCTCGCCGTCCAGGTCGCCAGCGACCTCACGACGGCGGCCAGGAAGCGCAACGCGCGCATCGTCACCATCTACGGCGGCCGCGCCTACGAGCCGCAGATCGAGGCCATCAAGAAGGGCGTCGAGATCGTGGTCGGCACGCCCGGCCGCCTGATCGACCTGTACCGGCAGAAGCTGCTGGTCCTCAAGAACGTGAAGATCGTCGTGCTGGACGAGGCCGACGAGATGCTGGACCTCGGCTTCCTGCCCGACGTCGAGACCCTGATCGCCGCGACGCCGCCGGTACGCCAGACCCTCCTGTTCTCCGCGACCATGCCCGGCCCCGTCATCGCCATGGCGCGCCGCTACATGACGCAGCCCACGCACATCCGCGCCGCGGATCCCGAGGACGAGGGCATCACCAAGAAGGACATCCGCCAGGTCATCTACCGGGCGCACAACCTGGACAAGGCCGAGGTCGTGGCCCGCATCCTGCAGTCCCGGAACCGCGGACGCGCCATCATCTTCTGCAAGACGAAGCGCACCGCCGCGAAGCTCTCCGAGGAACTCATCGACCGCGGCTTCGCGGCCGGAGCCATTCATGGGGATCTCGGACAGGGCGCGCGCGAGCAGGCACTGCGTGCCTTCCGCGGCGACAAGATCGACGTCCTCGTGGCGACGGAGGTCGCGGCACGCGGCATCGACGTCGAGGACATCACGCACGTCATCAACTACCAGTGCCCCGAGGACGAGAAGGCCTACCTGCACCGCGTGGGCCGCACGGGACGCGCCGGCAAGAAGGGCACCGCGGTCACCTTCGTCGACTGGGACGACGTCCCCCGCTGGGGCCTGATCAACAAGGCGCTCGGGCTCGACACCCCGGAGCCTGTGGAGACCTACTCCTCGTCGCCGCACCTGTACACGGACCTGGACATTCCCGAGGGCACCAAGGGACGCCTCCCCCGGAAGGACCGCAAGCTCGCGGGCATCGATGCGGAGGTCCTCGAGGACCTCGGCGAGACCGGCAAGCGCGGCGGCGGACACTCCGACGGAACCAGGAACGACGGCGGCCGGAACGACGCCGGTCGCGGACGTTCCGGTGACCGCGGACAGCGACGCGACGGCGCTGCCGGCGAGGGCTCGCGCGGATCGCGGGGCCGTGGACGCAGCGACAGCCGCAGCAGCGATGCCCAGGCCCCCGCAGCGCCCGCAGCGTCGGCCGATGGCGAGGGCGGACGGCGTCGCCGCTCGGCCGGCGACGGCGAGGCCCCGGCGGGCGACCGCCAGCGCCGCAGCCGCACCCGCCGACGCAATGGCGAGGTCGTCGCGAAGCCTGCCGGCGGCGCAGAGGACTAGCCCTCGGTGACCGAGCTTCCTGCGCCGTCCGTACTGCCCGACTGGAGTGCGGACGGCGCCAACCTCGTGGTGCACGCGGACAATGCGGAATACCTGGCCACCCTGCCCGATGCGGCGTTCACGATGATCTACGTCGACCCGCCTTTCAACACCGGCCGCGTGCAGCGCCGCCAGCAGACCACGATGGTCCGGGCGGCCGGAGGCACGGGCGATCGTGTGGGCTTCAAGGGCCTCTCCTACTCGACCGTCAAGGGCATGCTGGCGAGCTACGACGACGCGTTCGAGGACTACTGGGACTTCCTCGCGCCTCGGCTCGCCGAGGCATGGCGGCTCCTCGCGGACGACGGCACACTTTACCTGCACCTCGACTACCGCGAGGTGCACTACGCCAAGGTCATGCTGGACGCCCTGTTCGGGCGCGACTGCTTCCTCAACGAGATCATCTGGGCCTACGACTACGGTGCACGGGCCAAGCGCAAGTGGCCCGCCAAGCACGACAACATCCTCGTGTACGTGAAGAACCCTTCGGGCTACTACTTCAACAGCGACGAGGTGGACCGGGAACCCTACATGGCCCCCGGCCTCGTGACCGCCGAGAAGGCTGCGCTCGGCAAGCTGCCGACCGACGTGTGGTGGCACACCATCGTGTCCCCGACCGGCCGCGAGAAGACTGGTTATCCGACGCAGAAGCCCGAGGGCCTGCTGCGGCGGGCCGTTGCGGCGAGCAGCCGGGAGGGCGACTGGGTGCTGGACTTCTTCGCCGGGTCGGGGACGCTCGGAGCGGTCGCGGGCAAGCTCGGCCGGCGCTTCGTCTGCGTGGACCGCAATCCCCAGGCCATCGACGTCATGCACGCCCGCCTGGCCCCATGGCTCCAGGTCCCGGGCAGTACGGCTAGCTGATCGGGGTCCCGGTGGCCAGCGACACGATGGCCTCGAGGACCTGGCCGCTCGTGACGTTCTCCCCGAGCAGGTTCGGCTTCCCGCTGCCGTGGTAGTCGCTGGAGCCCGTGACGAGGAGGCCGTTGTCGCGTGCGATCCTCCGCAGCTCCACCCGGGCGTCCTCCGGGTTGTCCCGGTGATCGATCTCCAGGCCCAGCAGCCCGGCGTCGATCATCTCGTCGATGACCGCGCCGCCCACCACGGCCCCGCGGTTGAACGCGGAGGGGTGCGCGAAGACGGGGACACCGCCCGCCTCCCGGATGAGGGACACCGCCTCCGCGGGGTGCGGCGCGTAGTGGCTGACCCAGTAGGGTGAGCGCGCCGTCAGGACGCGCTCGAACGCTTCCGACCGTGTACTGACGATGCCCAGTGCGATCAGCGCATCCGCGATATGCGGGCGCCCCACGGTCGCCCCCTCGGTCACGTGCTCCTCGACCAGGTCCCAGGTGATGGGGAAGTCCGCGGACATGAGCTCGACCATGCGCCGGGCCCTCGTGAGCCGCGCGGTACGGGATTTCGCGATCTCCTCCCGCAGGCCGGCGTGCTCCGGGTCGTGCAGGTAGGACAGCACGTGCACGCTGATGCCGGTGTCGGTGCGGCAGGAGACCTCCATGCCGGGGACGAAGGTGATGCCGTGCGCTGCGGCCGCCGCGGCGGCGCGCTCCCAGCCGGCCGTGGAGTCGTGGTCGGTGAGTGCGACGGCGTCGAGGCCTGCGGCCGCCGCGGACGCGATCAGGACGTCGGGGTCCTCGGTACCGTCCGAGACGTTGGAGTGCGTGTGCAGATCGATTCTCACCGGACCCAATCTACGCGCCGTCGCCGGCTCCGTCCGGCACCGGCGCCCCGCCCTGCGGGAGGGACGGACTTTCCTGCTGCGCGGCGACGGTGAGACGATGGCGGGATGAGCACCGATGACACCGCATCCGCAGCCCGAAATCCCACCGACTCACCGGAGGGCCAGCCGCTGTCAGACCGCAATGACAACCGCTCCCAGCGGCCCGACTCCGACGCCTTCAAGGCGTTCATGGCCGGCAGCTGGGCGCCGGCCTCGGACGAGCTCCCTGCCACGGCGCCCGTCGCCGCCCATGCGGCCCGCCGTCGTCGTGCCATCTCCGACCGCTTCCCCGGCGAGCGCCTCGTCATTCCGGCCGGGCCCTTCAAGGTCCGCTCCAACGACACCGACTATCGATACCGCCCGCACTCCGGCTTCGCGCACCTGACCGGCCTCGGACTCGACCACGAGCCCGACGCCGTCCTCGTCCTCGAGCCCGTCGATCCGGGAACGGGCGACGACGGCGGGAACCACGCGGCCACGCTGTACTTCCGGGAACTGGCAGGCCGCGACAGCGCCGAGTTCTACGCGAATTCCCGCTACGGCGGCTTCTGGATCGGCGATCGCCTCTCGATGGCGCAGATCCGGGCACAGCTCGCCCTCGAGACGGCGGACCTCGCCGACCTCGAGGTCGCCATCACCAAGGACGCCGGTGTCGCCGCGATCGGCGGCGTGAGCATCCGCCTGCTGCGCGAGGTCGACTTCAACGCGGATGCGCTCGTCGACACCTCCCGCATCAACACGGGCGTGGACCTCGAGAAGGCCGACGCCCTCGACGCCGTGCTCGCCGAAGCCCTGTCCGAGCTGAGACTCATCAAGGACGACTGGGAGATCGAGCAGATGGAAGCCGCCGTCGCGGCCACCGTCAACGGTTTCCACGAAGTCGTCCGGACCCTTCCCCGCGCCATCACACACCCGCGCGGCGAGCGCGTGGTCGAGGGCGCGTTCTTCGCCCGGGCCCGCGAGGAGGGCAACGACCTCGGCTACGACACCATCGCCGCGTCGGGGAACAACGCCACCACGCTGCACTGGATCCGCAACACGGGCTCCCTCAGGGCCGGCGAGCTGCTCCTGCTCGACGCCGGGGTCGAGGCGGAGAGCCTCTACACCGCCGACATCACCCGGACCCTGCCCGTCAACGGGCGCTACACGGACATACAGCGGAGGATCTACCAGGCCGTGCTCGACGCCGCCGACGCCGGCTTCGCCGCCGCGCAGCCCGGCCGCAGGTTCCGCGAGGTCCACCTCGCGGCCGTCACCGTGCTGGCGGAGAACCTGGACCGCTGGGGTCTCCTGCCCGTGTCCCTCGAGGAGGCACTGGCACCGGAGGGCCAGCACCACCGCCGCTGGATGCCGCACGGCACGAGCCACCACCTCGGCATGGACGTCCACGACTGCGCACAGGCCAAGCGCGACCTGTACCTGGACGGCGTCCTCACGGAGGGCATGGTGTTCACCATCGAGCCCGGCCTGTACTTCAAGGCCGAGGACCTCGCCGTCCCGGAGGAGTACCGCGGGGTCGGCGTGCGCATCGAGGACGACATCCTGATGACGGCGAACGGCCCCGTCAACCTCAGCGCGGCCCTTCCCCGCACTCCGGACGACGTCGAGGACTGGATGGCAGGCATCTGGGGAAACGAGTAGGGCGGAGGGCCGGACACGGCGCAGCCCGGGCCGGAGACGGCCGGAACGGAAAAGGCAGGGACCCGAGGGTCCCTGCCTTTTCCGTTCCGGCGTGTTGTCCGACCCTCAGCGGGTCAGCGCGGGCCGCCGGCGGCTGAGGAGCCGTGCGGGCCGGGTTCCTGGCCGTCGGCCGCGGGTGCCGCGGGTGCCGCGGGTGCACCGGGCTCCGACGTCGGCCCGACGGGAGAGTCCTCCACGCGCACACCGTACTGGGGCCGTCCGTCCGGAAGGTCGGGGAACTGTCCCCTGCGGGGCCCACCGGTGCCGGCACCGGCAGTCTCACCCTCCGCCGTCCCGGGCTGCTGCGGCTGCGGCTGCTGCTGTCCGGAGTAGGGGTCGTTCCACGACGCCGGGCGCTCGGGCGCCTGCTGCGGAGCACGGCCCGGGGCGGTGCCCCAGGGCGAGGAGTTCGCCCCGGGGTGCTGCGCCTGCCCGTTCATCGGGAGCTGCTGGAGCAGGCGACGGGCGTCCGCTGCAAGGCTCGGGTCCACGATGACGTCGTAGCTCGTCGCGATCACCTGGCTCGTGGAGGTGAAGTCGCGCTTGCCGCGCTGGAACGCATAGGTGATGACGCCGAAGAGCAGCCAGAAGATGGCACCCAGTGCGATCGAGGAGGAGATGGTGCTGCCCGCCTCGCTGCCGGCGAAGAGGCTCAGGATCAGTCCCACGAACAGTCCGAACCAGGCTCCCGTCGCGGCGCTGGCGAGCGCCACCCGCGGGTAGCTGAGGCGACCCGTGACGCGCTCCACCGTCTTCAGGTCGTTGCCGATGATGGCTACGCGCTCCACGGCGAACTTGTTGTCGGCGAGGTAGTCCACGGCTTTCTGCGCGTCGAGGTAGCTGGTGTACCGGCCGATGGTCTCGCCCGAGGGCAACACCCTGCCCAGGTCGCGGGATGCAGTGGTTCCAAGTGGTGGTGTCGACATGCGTCCATTCTCCCGTACCGCTCCCGCCGATGGGAGGCGTATCGCCGGGGGTGAACTCCAGGGCCGCCGGACGCCCGCCTGCAGGACGCCGGAAGCATGGGTCCGCCGGCCGGCGTCGTGCGTCTTCCGCAGGGCCGATACCCTCCCGGCGCGCCGCGCCGGATAGCCTAGAGCAGTGACTACCAACCCGACCCGCGTCTTCGTCGCCCGACTGCTGGGCCTCGATGTGTTCGATCCGCTGGGCGACCGCCTGGGCCGCCTGCGGGACGCCGTCGTGCTCGACCGCGGCCCGACCAAGGCCCCGCAGGTGGTAGGCCTCGTGGTCGAGGTCCCCGGCAAGAAACGCGTCTTCGTGCCCATGACCCGCATCACCTCGATGGACCCATCCCAGATCATCTGCACCGGCCTCGTCAACCTCCGCCGCTTCGAGCAGCGCGGCGCGGAGATGCTGGTCGTGGCCGAGCTCTTCGACCGCCGCCTCACCCTGCGCGACGGCAGCGGCAGCGCCGTCGTGGAGGACATCGCCATGGAGCGCAACCGTGCAGGCGACTGGCACGTCTCCCAGCTGTTCGTGCGGCGCGGCGGGTCCACCTCCCCCCTCCGCGGACTCCGTCGCGGCGGCGAGCGCCTCATCATCGGCTGGCTCGACGCCTTCCACGGGACCACGAACGAACCGCAGGGCGCGACCCAGTTCGTCGCCCAGCACGACGACCTCAAGCCCGCCGACTTCGCCGACGCGCTGCACGAGATGAACGACAAGCGGCGCATCGAGGTGGCCGGAGAACTCCAGGACGACCGCCTCGCGGACGTCCTCCAGGAACTGCCCGACGACGACCAGGTCCAGATCCTCCAGTCCCTGACGCGCGAGCGTGCGGCGGACGTCCTCGAGGAGATGGACCCCGACGACGCGGCCGACCTCCTCAACGAGCTCCCCGAGGCGCAGAAGGAGGAGCTCCTCCAGCTCATGGAGCCCGACGACGCCGAGGACGTGCGCCGGCTGCTCGAGTACGAGGAGGACACCGCGGGCTCCCTCATGACCACGGTGCCGGTCATCCTCCCGCCCGAGGCGACCGTCGCCGAGGCCCTCGCCCACGTCCGGCGCGAGGAACTGACACCGGCCCTCGCATCGTCCATCTTCGTGTGCCGGCCTCCGCTCGAGACGCCGACCGGGCGCTACCTCGGCGTGGTGCACATCCAGCAGCTGCTGCGCTACCCGCCACCGGAGCCGCTCGGCAACATCATCGACACGGACCTCGAGGCCGTGGGCGACCAGGCGAACGTGAGCGAAGTGTCGAGGATCCTCGCCACCTACAACCTGAACTCCCTGCCGGTGGTGAACACCGACGGCAGGCTGGTGGGGGCCGTGACCGTCGACGACGTGCTCGATCACCTGCTGCCCGACGACTGGCGGGCACAGGACGACAGCTCCGCAGCGAAACGAGGTGACCGCCGTGGTTGAGAAGATCCGGTCGAATTCACGCGGGCTCGACACGCCACGGGAGGCGCGCAAGCGCATCCTCCCGCGCCTGCGACCGAACCCGGACCGCTTCGGCAGCGGCACGGAGAACATCGCCCGTTTCATGGGTACCCCGCAATTCCTCTTCTACATGACTGTCTTCGTCGCGGTCTGGCTGACGTGGAACACCGTCGCTCCGGCGAACCTGCGCTTCGACAGCGCGGCACTGGGGTTCACGGCACTGACCCTGATGCTCTCCCTGCAGGCCTCCTATGCCGCCCCCCTGCTGCTGCTCGCGCAGAACCGCCAGGACGACCGCGACCGCGTCTCCATGCGTGAGGACCGCCACCGGGCGGAGCGGAACCTGTCCGACACCGAGTACCTGACGCGGGAGATCGCGGAGCTGCGCATCGCCCTGCGCGAGGTGGCGACACGCGACTACGTCCGCTCCGAGCTCCGCTCCGTCCTCGAGGAACTCCTCGAGACGACCGACGGCCAGGAGCTGACCCTGCAGAAACGGAAGCCCCGCAAGCCGTCGGAGAACACCGTGGCGATGCCGAAGGTCCAGCCCGCCGGGAGGAAACCCGTCCGGTGAGCCCCTTACCCGAAGAGGAGGCCGTCCGGGCGGCCCTCACCACGGTGATCGACCCCGAACTGCGCCGCCCCATCACCGAACTCGGCATGCTCGAGTCCGTGTCCATCACGGGACGGACCGTGCGGATCCGGGTCCTGCTGACGATCGCCGGCTGCCCCCTGCGCGACACGATCACGCAGGACGCCGAAGCCGCCCTGTCCGCCGTCGACGGCGTGGAGCGCGTCGAGGTCGAGCTCGGCGTCATGGACCAGGCCCAGCGCGACGCGCTGAAGGAGCAGCTGAGGGGTGCCGGCGGCCGCCGCGGCATCCCCTTCAACGACCCGTCGTCGCTCACCCGCGTCTATGCGGTGGCGAGCGGCAAGGGCGGTGTCGGCAAATCCAGCGTGACGGTGAACCTGGCGGTCGTCATGGCCGCGCAGGGGCTCCGGGTGGGCATCGTCGACGCCGACGTGTACGGCTTCTCCGTCCCCGCCCTCCTGGGCATCACGCAGCAGCCCACGCGCGTCGACGAGCTCATCCTGCCGCCGGTCGCCCACGGCGTGAAGGTGATCTCCATCGGCATGTTCGTGGAGGGCAACCAGCCCATCTCCTGGCGGGGTCCCATGCTGCATCGCGCGCTCGAGCAGTTCCTCACGGACGTCTACTTCGGCGACCTGGACGCCCTGTTCCTCGACCTCCCCCCGGGGACGGGCGACATCGCCATCTCCGTGGCCCAGTTGCTGCCGTCATCCGAGCTCCTGGTCGTCACGACGCCGCAGAGTGCTGCCGCCGATGTCGCCGAACGGGCCGGTGCCATGGCCGCTCAGACGGGACAGCGCGTCGCCGGGGTGATCGAGAACATGTCCTGGCTCGAACTGCCCGACGGCGGCCGGCTCGAACTCTTCGGCGCGGGAGGCGGGAGCACACTCGCCACGAGGCTGTCGGCCACCCTGGGCACGGAGATCCCCCTGCTGGGCAGCATCCCGCTGGACGTCGCGCTGCGGGAAGGCGGCGATGCCGGCACTCCCCTCGTCCTCGGCGGAGGGACCTCGACGGCCCGCGCCGAGCTGACGGCGATCGCTTCCACGCTCGCCCGCCGCCCCCGCGGCCTGGACGGCCTGAGGCTGCCGGTCAGCCTCCGCTGACACCGGGCAGGGCCTCCGCTAGGTCGCCTCGAGGTCGTAGGGCGCGGCCTGCCCGGCTTCGAGGCGCGGCCCGATCGGTACGGCCGGGGGGCGTGCGACGCCGGGTACAGGCGCAGCGGGTGCGGGCCGGGGGCCGCCACCGCTGACAGGCTTGAGGACGTCCTCGAAGTCGTCGAGGAGCGCTTCCTTGATGATGCGGCGGGGGTCGTACTGGCGGGGGTCGAGCTTGCGCCAATCGACCTCGTCCAGTTCCGGACCGACCTCTTCCCGGAGTTGCTCACGGGCTCCCGTGGCCATGCGCCGCAGGCCCTTCACGAGCCGGGCGAGTTGGGCCGCGTACTCCGGAAGCCGTTCCGGGCCGAGCACCACGACGGCGATGAACGCCAGAACCACGAGTTCGAGGCCGTTGATTCCCAACACGTGAAAAGACTACCTTCCCGGCCAGTGCCGACCACATTCGCCCGGCCCGCGGGGCAGGTGCTGTGGCGCCCTGCCGTCCGCGTCGCCGCAGGGTCGCCTACCCGTTCTCCCCGGGATGCGCGATCATCGAGAGGCCGCGGATGATCCGCTCCATCATCGAGTCCTCCTGGACCTGGGGCGACAGGGCCAGTTGGGCGTGTTCCGCCGTGACGAGCTGGCTGAGCGTCTGCGGCATCGCGGCGGCCGGCAGGTTCGAGACCACGGTGTAGGTGACGGACGGCGAGTCGAGCACCACCTGCCATGGTTCGCCGGAACGGACCCAGACGTCGCGCTCGGCGCCGCCGATGTGCTCGAAGCCGTCCGCGGTCACGATGTTGCCGGTCACGGCGTTCAGCGGCGGAGCGTCGGCGCCGCGAACCCCGCTGACCTTGCGCTGTTCGTAGACGGTGACCGTGTCGCCGTCGTTCTCGAGGACGATCTCCAGGGTCGGCCTGCCTGCGACTGTGATGCCCTCGGCGCTCTGCAGCGTGAAACCGAGGGATTCGAGCTCCGGGCAGTACCAGCCTCCGGACCGGAGGGTCTCCAGCTGGTCGGTGTCCAGGTAGGTGGGGGTCTGCGACGCGACGGACTCCCAGCGCGCCTGCAGCGCGGTGACGCCGGTCGCCGCCCCCTCGGCCGTGACGGGCCGCGCCTCGGATCCCATGACGTAGGCGCTCCCGAGGATGGCGGTGGCGACGGCGGCCGAGGCACCGACGGCGGTGAGCACCGTCCGTCCACGGGGGGGCGGCCCGTTCGTGGTGCTCGCGCACGAAGGCGGCACTGGAACCCGTCCGGGCCTCGTCCCTGCCGGTATTCATGCCGGTATTCATGCCGGTATTCATGCCGGCGGTGGAGCCGAAGGCGGGCGACAGGAGCCTGCGCTGGAGGTCCGGATCCGGGGCCGGGTTCCGCAGGCCCAGCAGCGCGCTCTTGAGGCTCCGGAGGCGCGAGACCGTCGCGGCGCACGACGCACAGCGTGAGACATGCCGTTCGACGGCGATCCGGCGCCGGTCGGACAACTCACCGTCCACGAGGTCCTGCAGGGAGCGATGGGGATGAAGCATCGTTCCTAACCCAAGCCGGCGATCCGTGGGACGCCCAGGGCGGCACCGTTCCCGCTTGGCTTCCGCGGGTCGCGGTGGGCGAGCTTCTCCCGCAGCATCGTCCTGCCGCGGTGGATGCGCGAGCGGACGGTCCCGAGCTTGACGCCGAGGACCTGCGCCACCTCGTCGTACGCCAGGCCCTCGAGGTCGCACAGCACGACGGCGGCGCGGAAGTCCGGCGGGAGTTCCTCCAGGGCTGCCTGCACGTCGATGTCCAGGTTGTTGAATTCGAAGCTGCGCTCGGGGCCGGGATGCTTGCTCGGCAACCTGCTCTCGGCTTCTTCCGTCAGTCCGTCGAACCGGATGCGGGTCTTGCGCCGCGCCTGGTCGAGGAACAAGTTGGTGGTGATGCGGTGCAGCCAGCCGTCGAGCGTTCCCGGCTTGAAGTTCGCCAGTGAACGGAAGACCCTCACGAAGACTTCCTGCGTGAGGTCCTCGGCGTCGAACTTGTTGCCGGTGAGGCGGTAGGCCAGGCGGTACACCTTCGGCGAGTAGTTGGTGACGACTTCTTCCCAGGACGGTGCGACCCACGGGTTGCCGTGCTCATCGAGGAGAGGCACGTCCGCTCCGGGAACGGCCTCCATGGCGGCCTGTGCCGCCTTCACGCTAGACATCATCTACCCCTTCTCGCCACGCATCCCGAACAGGTCCTCCCCCGCGGCGGCCACGGCTGCGGTGGTACCGGGGATTCGGGGCCGTGCTCATGCTGGATGTCCCGAAAGAGAAGTCTTTCCCACCAAGCTGGGAACTAGCTGGCAGGTACGTGTGTTGTGCCTGCCCGGGGACGCCGGGCCCGCTATCCTTGCCTGCGCGCCCGCCCGGCCGCATGGAAGTCCGGCCGCGCCGCACAGTAGTGTTGGGGCGGGGCGCCTGCCTCCCGGAGCGCCGCCTCCCGCCACTTCCCGCAACCACAGAACGGATGTTCATGGCCGCCGACAAACACAGCAGCTGGTCCTACACCGAAGGACTCCCCGACGAGGACGACATCCTGCTTCGGGCGCGCGACCGCTCCCACGAGCTCGGCGTCGCCCCTGTCACTCCTGCCGTCGGCGCAGCACTCACCGTCCTCGCGGCGGCGTCCAAGGCGAGCACCGCGGTCGAGGTGGGTGCCGGAGCAGGAGTGTCGGGAGTCTGCCTGCTGAGGGGCCTCGGCCGGAATGCGGTCCTGACGACCATCGATTCCGACGTCGACCACCTCCGGGCCGCCCGGGAGGCCTACTCCGAGGCCGGCATCCCCTCCAACCGCACACGCACCATCTCGGGGCGCGCGGCGGACGTGCTGCCGCGGCTGACCGATGCCGCCTACGACCTGGTGTTCATCGACGCCGACAAGCCGGGCCTGCCGGTCTACGTCGAGCAGGCGACGCGCCTGCTCAAGGACGGCGGCATCATGATCATCAACGACGCACTGGACCAGGACCGGGTGGCGGAACCTGCCGTGCGGGAGCAGTCGACCAATACGCTCCGCCAGGTCGGGAAGATGATCCGTGAGAACGAGGCCCTCGTCTCGGCACTCGTGCCGACGGGGACCGGGCTCCTGCTCGCGGTCAAGCAGCGCGCCTAGCGGCGGGCGGGCGGCGCCTGCCGCCTGCCCCGACGCGGGGAACAGGAGCCGGGACGCCCGGTTCGGACCGCCTAGGTGGTGACGGTGAGCAGGCAGTCCTTGAGCTTGCCCGCTTCCTCGGCGTTCAGTTCGACGACAAGGCGTCCGCCGCCGTCGATCGGCACCCGCATGATGAGGCTGCGCCCCTCCTTGGTGACTTCCATCGGTCCATCGCCGGTACGCGGTTTCATGGCAGCCATGGGGGTGTCCCTTTCAACAGGGCGCGACCGCGATCAGCGGCAGCGCGACAGTAAACAGTGCGCCGTCCGGTAGCCCGTGGAAAGGCCCGGCGGTGCACGTCATCACCTTCATTATTCAGCACAAGCCCTGCACCTGCTAATTCAGGTGCGGCGTGGATCACACTCAGGGTGGATAATCCCCATCCGGTCCGGACGGGGTCCAGCCCCACAGCCAGTCCACCCAGAAGAACTGGAGCAGTACCGATACCGGCAGCAGTACCCAGAGGATACGGATCCCGAAGCGGTTCCGGCTGCCGGCGACGGCGAGCGCCAGGGGGAACAGCGGGAACAGGATGCGCCACGTGCTCGACTGCGGATCCCAGAACGCCCCGAGGTACAGCAGGTAGGCCGCGCACCAGGCACCGGCGACCAGCCCCATCGAGCGCACCGCGGGCGCGAGGAACAGCGCGACGACGCACAGGAGCAGGCCCCCGACGACCAGCACGGCCGCGGCAGGACCCACCACCGCGGCCGGTGCCTCGAGCCACGGCACGAAGGGGACCAGCGCCTCACCACGCCACGCGGTCTCCGTCGCCACATAGGCGTTCCGCTGCCCCGTGACGGCCCAGGCGATCAGCGGCCAGGCGACAGCGCCGAGCGACGAGACCACCCCCAGCAGGAACAGGGGCAGCAGCCGCTGTGCCGGCGGTCCCCCGGGGACGGCACTGCGCCGGACGGTTCGGAGGGCGGCAAGGAACAGGATCCCCACCGCGATGGCGAAGGGCACCCCGGCCGGTCGTGCCAGGCACATCAGCACGACGACGGGCATCGCCGCGAAATACCGGCCCGTGGACACCAGGTACAGCGCGGACGCGAGGAGCAGCAGGTGCAGGGACTCCGCGTACGGCACCTGGAGGATGGCAGAGACGGGTGCGAAGGACACGACGGCGACGCCTGCGAGCGCCGCCCGGTGGTCCGACGCGAGACGGAAGAGCCGGTAGATCACCAGCGACGCACCCGCTGCCGCGGCCACGGACACGAGAGGTGCGAGGATTTCCCAGCCCAGCCCGGTGGCGGCGTCGAGGACCCGGACGAGTCCCGGATAGAGCGGGTAGAACGCCCACTGGTTGTGGCTCACGACGCCCAGCGCGTCCCGCGGCAGGTCCGTCGGGTAGCCCTCGGTGAAGATGCGTTCGTACCAGCCGCTGTCCCAGTAGTTGATGAACGTGCCATACGCGGGGGCCGGACCGGACCAGGGGCTGGGGCCCTGACGTGCCGCGGCGAGCAGGAGGATTCCGGTCGAGACGAGGCGCCCGGCGGCGAAGACCACCAGGACCTGCAGGGACCAGTGCGCGAACCACTGCGCACTCCACCGCACGGACCGGTTCGCCCGGGCCGGCACCACGCGACTCACGGGCCGGAGGGGTCAGCCGCGCCGGCCGGGCCGACGAGGTCGGAAGTGGCGGTACCGGCCGCTCCGGAAGCGGCCGACGAAGGCCGGCCCTGCTGCGGCTCGATCCGGACCCAGCAGTCCTGCAGGTGGTCGTCCACGTAGCCTGTGGCCTGAAGCATCGCGTATGCGGTCGTGGGTCCCACGAAGCGGAAGCCGAGTCCACGGAGTTCCCGCGCCAGCGCCGTGCTCTCGGGGATGATGGCCGGGACGTCCGCGAGGGTGGCGGGCGCGGGCCTGGGGACCGGCCGGTGGCTCTCGAGGACCGAGCCGAGGGTGGTCCCGTCCGGGAGCGCGAGCAGGGCACGGGCGTTGGCGATGGTCGCCTCGATCTTCTGCCGGTTCCGCACGATGCCGGCATCACCCATCAGCCGCTCGACGTCCTGCGCGCCGAAGCCCGCGACGACGGCGGGATCGAAGCCGGTGAAGGCCCGGCGGAACGCCTCGCGCTTCCGCAGGATCGTGATCCAGCTCAGGCCGGACTGGAACGCTTCGAGGCTCAGCCGTTCGAACAGGCCGGCCTCACCGAGCACGGGCCGTCCCCACTCCTCATCGTGGTACCGCTCGTACTCCTCGCTCGACACCGCCCAGCCGCAGCGCCGCCGGCCGTCGGATCCGGGAACCGCCCCGCTCATCCGGCATCCTTGCCGGCGAGCTGCGAGCGCAGGTCCCTGATGACCGCGTCCCGCTCCTCGAGCGCTGCGGCCAGCCGGTCCAGGACCTCGTCCACCTGGTCCATCCGGTACCCGCGCAGTCCGAGGCCGAAACGGACGGCATCGACGTCGCGGGCCGAGGGGGTGTCGGGAAGGAGCACGGGCGGCAGCGAGGCCACCGGCTCCACCAGACCCATGCCGCCGCTCCGCGGGGAGTCGTCGTCGTGCCCGCCTGAACCGGCACCGGAGGCGGCCCGGGAACCCACCCCGATGTGCTGCAAGGGCGCCGGCAACGGCCGCCCCGAAGCAAGGACCGCTGTTGCTCCCATCAGCAGGATGGCGAGGATCACCAGGAAGATAGTCACACCGCAATGGTGCCAGAGCGGTCCAGGGAGGGTCAGGACCGGGGTCAGGACGGGTGGTCGTGGCCTGCCGATGCCGCCACGATCTGCACGGCCTCCTCTGCGGTGTCGACGAGCTGCAGCAGCGAGAGATCCTTCTCGGACACGGTTCCTTCCGCGAGCAGCGTGCCCTTGATCCAGTCCATGAGGGGGCGCCAGTAGTCGACGCCGATCAGCACGATGGGGAAGGAGGTCACCTTGCCGGTCTGCACGAGCGTCATCGCCTCGAACAGCTCGTCGAGGGTTCCGAACCCGCCCGGCAGGACGACGAAACCGCTCGCGTACTTGACGAACATGGTCTTGCGGGCGAAGAAGTACCGGAAGTTGATGCCCAGGTCCACCCACTCGTTCATGCCCTGTTCGAACGGCAGCTCGATGCCCAGCCCCACTGACGTCCCGCCCGCCTCGCAGGCTCCCTTATTGGCGGCTTCCATGGCGCCCGGGCCGCCCCCGGTGATGACGGCGAAACCCGACTGCACGAGCCTCCGGCCCACCTCCTCACCGATCGCGTAGTAGGACGAGCTCCGCGCGGTCCGGGCCGATCCGAAGACGCTGATGGCGGGGCCGAGGTCGGCGAGGGTTCCGAAGCCCTCGACGAACTCGCTCTGGATGCGCAGCACCCGCCAGGGGTCGGTGCGGGTGAAGCCCTTGGTGTCGTCCGCGTCGAGGAGCATGTTGTCCGACTGCGGCACCGTCGCCTGGCCGCGGCGCAGCTCTACGGAGCCCTTCCGCCTGGTCGCCCTGCCCGCCCCGTTGCTCGTACCCGGAGGGCGGGCACCGAACGGACCGCCGTCCTCGGCGGAGGGCTGCGGGGAACCTGTGGCGGCGCCGTCGTCGTACACAGGGGGGCGAGCGTCGTCGCTGGCCGCGGGGTGCTGGGAGGGAGACATTTACCTAGGCTAACCAACAGCCGGCGCCCCGGGGTGCTTTTGATTGCTCTTCAATCACGATCACGGCTCTTCCGCTCCGCCGTATCGCCCGCAAGGAATAGTTCGCTAGATTTCTCCCATGACAAGTGAACAGCAACCGACTGTGCCCGCGTCCTCGGGAAACACTCTCGTCTCCCTCAAGAACGTGAACAAGCATTTCGGGGAGCTGCACGTTCTCCGGGACATCAACCTCGAGGTCTCCCGTGGCGAGGTCGTCGTTGTCATCGGCCCCTCCGGTTCCGGGAAGTCGACGCTCTGCCGCGCGATCAACCGCCTCGAGACGATCGACGACGGCGAGATCACCATCGATGGCAAGGTGCTTCCCGCCGAGGGGAAGGCCCTCGCGAAGCTCCGCGCGGACGTCGGCATGGTCTTCCAGTCGTTCAACCTCTTCGCCCACAAGTCCATCCTCGAGAACGTCACGCTCGGCCCGGTGAAGGTCCGGGGCATGAAGAGCGGTGAGGCGAAGGACCTGGCGATGTCCCTCCTCAAGCGCGTCGGCGTCGACAACCAGGCGCAGAAGCTCCCGGCCCAGCTGTCCGGTGGCCAGCAGCAGCGTGTCGCGATCGCCCGCGCGCTGGCCATGCAACCGAAGGTGATGCTGTTCGACGAGCCCACCTCGGCGCTCGACCCCGAGATGATCAACGAGGTCCTCGACGCCATGGTCGCCCTCGCCAAGGACGGCATGACGATGATCGTGGTGACCCATGAGATGGGGTTCGCCCGCAAGGCCGCCGACCGTGTGATCTTCATGGCCGACGGCCAGATCATGGAGCAGGCGACGCCGGAGGAGTTCTTCACCAATCCGAAGAGTGACCGCGCCAAGGACTTCCTCGGCAAGATCCTCTCGCACTGACCCCCCTTATCCGAAGAGGCCATCGGCCGCAAAGCAAGGAGAACCAATGCGCACAACCCGATACGCAGCAGCCGCGGTGGCTGCACTCGCCGCACTGACCCTGTCCGCCTGTGGTGGCGGCGACAGCGGCGAGAGCGAGGGCGGCGATGCCGGCGGTGAGACCGTCCGCATCGGCATCAAGTTCGACCAGCCAGGCCTCGGCTACGACGAGGGCGGCTCCTACTCCGGTTTCGACGTCGACGTCGCAAAGTACGTGGCAGGCGAACTCGGGTTCACCGAGGAGCAGATCGAGTTCGTGGAAGCCCCGTCCGCCAACCGTGAGAACCTGCTGTCCAACAACCAGGTGGACATGATCTTCGCGACGTACTCCATCACCGACACCCGCAAGGAGACGGTGGACTTCGCCGGCCCGTACTTCGTCGCCGGTCAGGACCTCCTCGTCCCCACGGACAGTGACATCACCGGACCCGAGGACCTCGAGGGCAAGAACCTCTGCTCGGTGACCGGTTCCACGTCCGCCCAGAAGATCAAGGACCAGTACCCCGGCGTGCAGCTCGTCGAGCAGCCGGGCTATGCGGAGTGCGTCACCGCGATGGGCGGCGGCCAGATCGACGCCGTCACCACCGATGACATCATCCTCGCCGGCCTTGCCGCGCAGGACGCGAACGCCGGCAAGTTCAAGGTCGTGGGCAACACGTTCTCCGAGGAGAACTACGGTGTGGGGCTCCCCAAGGGCAGCGACAAGTGCGAGGACATCAACGCCGCCATCACCAAGATGATCGACGACGGCGCCTGGGAAGAGGCGATCACCAAGAACACCGAGGGTGCCGACTACACCTACAACGCGGAGCTGAACCCGCCGACCCCGGCGCCCTGCGCCTAGCATCGCGCCCATTGGTGGGGTGGTCCGCGGACCGCCCCGCCAATGCCGTGTTCCCCACCAGGAAAGAGGTGAACCGTGGAGAACTACCTGTCGCTGTTCGAGACCTACAACGTGCCGGCCGCGTTCTGGGTCAATATCCAGTTGTCCTTCTGGGCAGCTATCTGGGCCCTGGCGATCGGCACGGTGCTGGCCCTGTTCCGCATCTCTCCCATCCCGAGCCTGCAGCTCTTCGGCGCGGCGTACGTGAACGTCTTCCGCAACACGCCCCTGACGATCATCCTCGCGTTCGGGTTCCTCGGGCTGTTCTCCGTCATGCAGATCAGCCTCGCGAGTGACCTCAACGCCAGCCTCTTCCGCATCGCCATCGTGGGCCTCTCGCTGTACCACGCCGCCTTCGTCTGCGAAGCGATCCGCAGCGGCGTCAACACGGTCCCCCTGGGCCAGGCCGAGGCCGCGCGTGCCATCGGCCTGAGCTTCCTGCCGGCAGCACGGCTCATCATCCTGCCGCAGGCCTTCCGCGGAGCCATCGCTCCCCTCGGCAACGTCCTGATCGCCCTCATCAAGAACTCCACCGTCGCGGCCGCCGGTTCGGTCGCCACCGAATCGTCGGGCCTCATGAAGACCATGATCGAGTTCCGCTCGGACCTCGTCATCCCGATCTTCCTCACCTTCGCCCTCGGCTTCGTGATCCTGGTGATCCCCATCGGGCTGCTGACCACCTGGGCCTCACGGAAACTGGCGGTGGCACGATGAGCGCGCAGCAGGTCCTCTTCGACGCCCCCGGCCCGCGTGGGCGCCGCACCATCCTGATCGGGAACATCGTGGGCGCGCTGATCGTCCTCGGCATCCTCGCCTGGGTGATCTCCGCCCTCGCCGGCAAGGGCCAGCTCACGGCGGGCATGTGGACGCCCTTCCTCGAATCCCGGACATGGCAGTTCTTCATCCTGCCCGGCCTGCTCAACACGCTGAAGGCGGCCGGGATCTCGATCGTCACCTCGGTGCTGTTCGGCCTGGTCTTCGGCGTCGGACGCCTGTCGCACTCCGTTCCGATCCGCTGGATCGCCGGGGTCGTCGTCGAATTCCTGCGCGCGGTGCCCGTGCTGCTCATGATGATCTTCTTCTGGCTGGCCCTCGGCAGCTCAGGCTCCGTCAACCCGCAGGATGCGCCGTTGATCGCCGTCATCCTCGCTTTGACGCTCTACAACGGGTCGGTCATCGCCGAACTGGTGCGCTCGGGCGTCCACGGGCTGCCGAAGGGCCAGCGCGAGGCAGGCATGGCGATCGGCCTGACGAGAAACCAGTCGCTGCGCAACATTGAGGTACCGCAGGCCCTCATCGCGATGCTGCCGGCACTCATCAGCCAGTTCGTCGTGATCCTGAAGGACTCGGCCCTCGGCTTCATCATCACCTACCCGGAGCTGCTGCAGTTCACGCGGCGCCTCGGGGTGGGCGAGGGCAACGTGATCCCGTCCCTGTTCGTCGCGGCGGCGATCTTCATCCTCATCAACTTCGCACTCTCCACGCTGGCCACGCGACTCTCCGTCCTCCTGAGCTTCCGGACGAAGGGGCGCAAGCCGGCCGCCAAGGGGTCCATCGCCCTGGATGCCTCCACCCCGGCTCCCACCTGAGGTCCCGGCGGCTCCGAGCGGAGGACGACGACGGAAGGGCCCGGCACATGCCGGGCCCTTCCTCATGCTTGGGGCAGTGGACCGGCCATCCAGCCCCCTGGGACCAGCCGGGTCCGACGGTCGCTCAGGCCGGCCGCACAGATCAGCCGCTCAGATCAGCCGCTCAGGACAGCCAGGTGGTCAGGGCGCGGAGGCAGGCCCGGACGGCGTCGGCCTGCACGTGCTCGTCGTCCGTGTGGGCCAGGAGCGCGTCGCCGGGTCCGAAGTTGACGGCCGGCACGCCGAGGGCGCTGAACCGTGCCACGTCGGTCCAGCCGTACTTGGGCTTGGGTTCGGCGCCGACGGCTGCCACGAAGGCGGCGGCCGCCGGGTGCTGGAGTCCGGGCCGCGCTCCGGCCGCGGCGTCCGTCCGCTCCACGGTGAAGCCCTCGAGCAGGGCCCGCACGTAGTCCTCGGCCTGCTCGGGGGTCTTGTCCGGGGCGAAGCGGTAGTTGACCTCGATCACGGTGCTGTCCGGGATCACGTTGCCCGCCGTACCGCCGGAGATCTTCACCGCGTTCAGGCTCTCGCGGTAGTCGAGGCCGTCCACGTGCACGGTGGCGGGCTCGTGGTCACGCAGCCGGACGAGGATCTCGGCGGCACCATGGATGGCGTTCTGCCCCATCCATGCCCGCGCGGAGTGGGCGGCCTTGCCGGCGACCCGCACGTCGAAGCGGGCCGTCCCGTTGCACCCGCCCTCCACCGTGCCGTCCGTGGGTTCCAGGAGCACCGCGAAGTCCGCCTCCAGCCATTCCGGGTAGGAGGCGGCCACACGGCCGAGGCCGCTGAGGGAGGCTTCGACCTCTTCGTGGTCATAGAAGATGAACGTGATGTCGCGCGTGGGCTCCGCGAGGGCTGCCGCGAGCGCCAGCTGCACGGCGACCCCGCCCTTCATGTCGGTCGCCCCGCGTCCGAACAGCACGTCGCCCTCCCACGCGGAGGGGACGGTCCCCCTGGACCCGGGGGCGGTCGGCAGCGGCACGGTGTCGATGTGCCCGGCCAGGATGACCCGTTCCGCCCGGCCGAGCCGTGTCCGCGCCATCACGCAGTCGCCGTCGCGCACCACTTCGAGGTGTTCCAGTCGGCGCAGCGCCCGTTCCACGGCGTACGCGATGACGCCCTCGTTCCCGGAGACGCTCTCGAGGTCGATCAGTCGGGCCGTCAGCTGGGCGACGTCGGAGGCCGGATCGAGGTCCGCCGAGGGTATCTGAATCATGCTGCAACCCTATCGCTCGGTAGACTGGTGCCCATGACTCCTCCCATGCCCAGCTCCCCCCTGCCCGGCGCGTCCCAGCGGACAGCCGGCGGTCTCGGCCTCGCCACGGTGGCCTCGGACGGCACCGTCCTGGACACCTGGTTCCCCGCCCCCTGGTTCGGTGAGGACACGATGGACACCGCCGCGCGGCAGGACCTCCGTGCCACCCTGGAGTCCCTCGCCGGATCCGGCTCAGACGACGTCCGCCGCGTCACCCAGCGCGTGGTCGACGTCACGGTGGATCCGGATGAGGCCCCGGCAGACACCCCGGACGCCTACCTGAGGCTCCACCTCCTCTCCCACCGGCTCGTCCAGCCCAACACCATCAACCTCGACGGGATCTTCGGACTCCTCGCCAACGTGGTGTGGACGAGCCACGGCCCCGCCGCCGTGCAGGGCTTCGAGACCGTCCGCGCGGGCCTGCGCGCCCGGGGGCCCGTGGCCGTCTACGGCGTCGACAAGTTCCCGCGCATGGTGGACTACGTGGTCCCGGCCGGCGTCCGCATCGCCGACGCCGACCGCGTCCGGCTCGGAGCCCACCTGGCCGACGGCACCACCGTGATGCACGAGGGCTTCGTGAACTTCAATGCCGGCACGCTCGGCACCTCCATGGTCGAGGGCCGCATCTCCGCGGGCGTCGTCGTCGGGAACGGGTCCGACGTCGGCGGCGGGGCCTCGATCATGGGCACGCTGTCCGGCGGCGGCAAGGAACGCATCACCATCGGCGAGCGCTGCCTGCTGGGCGCCGAGTCGGGCGTCGGCATCTCGCTCGGGGACGACTGCGTCGTCGAGGCGGGCCTCTACCTGACAGCGGGCACCAAGGTGACCCTGCAGGACGGCTCGCTCGTCAAGGCGAAGGACCTCTCGGGTGAGCCGGGCATCCTGTTCCTGCGCAACTCCGCGACAGGAGCCGTCGAGGCGCGCCCCCGCACCGGCGAGGGCATCGCCCTCAACCCTGCCCTGCACGCCAACTAGCGCATGCCGTCGAGGCCTCCCTCCGCTGCTGTCCGTCGTCGCCGTCGCCAGGTGCGCACGGGCGTGATGCTCGCCGCCCTGGTAACGGTCGTCACGGGCGGCAGCGTCCTGGCGGTCAACCAGCTGGAGGACAGCGAGGTCCTGGTCCGTGAGCGCTGCAGTGCGACCGTGGGGACGGACACCTTCGAGCTCAGCCCGACGCAGGCAGGGAACGCCGCCCTGATCTCCGGTGTCGCCGTGGCCCGGGGGCTCCCGGCCCGCGCGGCCTCCATCGCGATCGCCACCGCCATCCAGGAGTCCCGCCTGGAGAACATCGACTACGGGGACGACGCCGGCCCGGACTCGCGCGGCCTGTTCCAGCAGCGGCCCTCGCAGGGATGGGGTACGGAGGAGCAGATCATGTCGCCCCTCTACGCCACCGGCGCCTTCTACGACGCCCTCGTCCGGATTCCCGGGTACGAGACGCTGCCCATCACCGAGGCCGCGCAGATCGTGCAGCGGTCGGCCCACCCCGAGGCGTATGCGGACCACGAGCCGGAAGGGCGCGCCTTCGCCTCCGCGCTGACGGGCAACTCCCCCGCGGCCCTCGACTGCACCCTGCACGAGCCGGACGGCGCCGGTGACCCCCTGGCGGTCTCGGCCGCGGCCGAGGAGGTCTTCGGACCGCTGGGAGGCGTCGTCGACGCCACCACGCTGACCCTGGACGTCTCGGGCACCAGCGGCTGGGCCGTCGCCCAGTGGGCGGTGGCGAACGCCTCGACCTTCTCCATCACGTCGGTGTCCCACTCAGGCCTGCAGTGGGGAAGGGCCGAGGGCGGGTGGACGGCGACGACGTCGGAGCCCGGCATCGTCACCGTCACCGTCGCCGGAGTCACGCCCTGACGGGTCTGCGGCACCCGGGGCTCAGGCCAGCATCTTCACGACCGGCTCCACATAGCTGCGGAAGGAACGCTCGTCGTCGAACAGTTCCTGGCACATGAGGAGCTTGTCCGGCTCCACCCACCATGCGCGATGCACGCCCAGCGGCAGTTCGACGATCTGGAGCGAGAAGTGCCGGGCGCTACGGCCGAGTTCGAGCTCCCGCTCCTCCAGGATCCGCGCCAGGAGGTTCTCCATGGTGTCGGCGCCCCGCGCACCCGAATGCAGGGCGTACTCGGCGCACCGCTCCTCGGCCCACGCCGTTGCGGCACCGAAGTGCGCCCTCATCAGCGCCTTGAGCGCTTCCATCCCGTCGAGGGCCTCCAGGCGCGGCGGTACGGGCAGCACGGCGTCGCTGATCCGGTGGCGGAGGAGGCTGTGCCACCACGCCTCCCATTCGACCCGCAACGTCCCGGGTCCTCCGACGGGCTCGGTCAGGCGTCGAGTCTCGGCCCTCCGCACGGCGGGCACCAGGGGCGGCAGGGCAGGGCTGCCCACCCCCTGGAGCCCCGAGCAATCCCGCAGGTAGAGCGCTACGAGCAGCACTTCGGACGTGTCCACTGTGAAGTGCGCGCTGTAGCCGGTTTCGGAGTATGACATGGACCTCCCTTGCACCAGTCAGGCTGCTCCTACAGTAGACCCCGGACCGACGGCGCTCCAGAGTCCCGGGCACGTTTCGACGCGCGGCAGGGAAAGCACCTGCGGCACGTCGACCTAGGATGGAACCATGAAGATCCTCGTTACCGGTGGCAGCGGATACATCGGCTCGCACACCGTCCTGACCCTGCTCGAACACGGCCATGACGTCGTCGTCGTCGACAACCTCCTGAACTCCACCGAGACATCGCTCCAGCGGGTGGCCGCACTCGCGGGCCGCACGCCGACGTTCCATCAGGCGGACCTGCTCGACGAACCGCGCCTGCGCACCATCTTCGCCGAGGAGAAGGTCGACGCCGTCATCCACTTCGCAGGCCTGAAGGCGGTCGGCGAGTCGGTCGAGAAGCCCCTGTACTACTACTCCAACAACGTCGGCGGCACCCTGAGCCTGCTGCGCGTGATGGACGACGCCGACGTGCGCACCCTCGTCTTCAGCTCCTCCGCCACGGTGTACGGAGCGTCGGAGGAAGTCCCCCTCACCGAGAAGCTCCCCCTCGACGCCGTGAACCCGTACGGGCGCACCAAGGAACAGATCGAGGACATCCTGACCGATCTCGGCGCGGCCGACCCCCGATGGAACATCGCCCTGCTGCGCTACTTCAACCCCGTGGGCGCCCACGCCTCGGGCACCATCGGCGAGGACCCCACCGGTGTCCCCAACAACCTGCTGCCGTTCGTGGCGCAGGTGGCCGTGGGACGGCGCGAGAAGGTGATGGTGTTCGGCAACGACTACCCGACGCCCGACGGCACGGGCGTGCGCGACTACATCCACGTGGTCGACCTGGCCCAGGGGCACCTCGCCGCGCTCGACTACCTCGTGGCGCGCGGCGGCGTGCACACCTGGAACCTCGGCACCGGCAACGGCTCCTCCGTCCTCGAGGTCCTCACGGCGTTCTCCGCTGCGGTCGGCCGCGACATCCCCTACGAGTTCGCTCCCCGCCGGCCCGGCGACGCGGCCGTGAGCTACGCGGACCCGTCGTCGGCCCTCGCCGACCTCGGCTGGTCCGCGACCCGGACCCTCGCCGAGATGTGCGAGGACCACTGGCGCTGGCAGAAGAACAACCCGCAGGGCTACGCGACGGCCCAGGACGACTGACCGGCGACCGGTTCACGAAAACGACGGCGGCCGCCCACCTGGGAAGGTGGGCGGCCGCCGTCGTCGCTGCCGGTGCTGGGGAGACCAGTGGGAGCCGGGGAGATCAGTTCGCGGGGTAGTGCCGCTCTCCCTCGCCCGTGTACAGCTGGCGCGGGCGCCCGATCTTCGTCTGCGGATCCTGCATCATCTCGCGCCACTGGGCGATCCAGCCCGGCAGGCGGCCGATCGCGAAGAGGACCGTGAACATCTTCTCCGGGAAGCCCATGGCCTTGTAGATGAGGCCGGTGTAGAAGTCCACGTTCGGGTAGAGCTTGCGCTCGATGAAGTAGTCGTCGGCCAGGGCCTTCTCCTCGAGCCGCATGGCAATGTCGAGCAGTTCGTCGTTGCCGCCGAGCTTGTTGAGGATGTCGTGGGCCGTGGCCTTCACGATCTTCGCGCGCGGGTCGTAGTTCTTGTAGACGCGGTGCCCGAAGCCCATGAGCTTCACGCCGTCTTCCTTCTTCTTGACCTTCTCCATGAAGTCCTCGGGCTGCATGCCCTTGGCCTGGATGTCCCGCAGCATGTTGAGCACGGCCTCGTTGGCGCCGCCGTGCAGCGGGCCGAAGAGCGCGTTGATCCCCGCGGAGACCGAGGCGAACATGTTGGCATTGGAACTGCCGACGAGGCGCACCGTGGAGGTGGAGCAGTTCTGCTCGTGGTCCGCGTGCAGGATGAGCAGCAGGTCCAGGGCCTTGACCATCATCGGGTCGAGGTCGTACGGCTCGGCGGGCAGGCCGAAGGAGAGCCGCAGGAAGTTCTCCACGAGGTTCATGGAGTTGTCCGGGTACAGCATCGGCTGGCCGATGGACTTCTTGTGCGCGTAGGCCGCGATGACGGGGAGCTTCGCCATGAGCCGGAACGTGGACAGTTCCACCTGCTCGTCGTCGAACGGGTCCAGGGAGTCCTGGTAGAAGGTGGACAGCGCCGAGACGGCCGAGGAGAGCACCGGCATGGGGTGCGCGTCGCGGGGGAAGCCGCCGAAGAAGCCCTTCAGCTCCTCGTGCAGCAGGGTGTGGCGGCGGATGCGGCCGTCGAACGTGCTCAGCTCCTCGGGCGTCGGCAGGTTGCCGTAGATGAGGAGGTAGGACACCTCGAGGAAGCTGGAGCTCTTCGCGAGTTCCTCGATGGGGTACCCGCGGTAGCGCAGGATCCCGGCGTCGCCGTCGATGTAGGTGATCGCGGACGTGGTGGCCGCGGTGTTCATGAAGCCGGGGTCGAAGGTGACCTGGCCCGTCTGCTTCAGCAGTTTCGACACGTCGTAGCCGTTGTTGCCCTCGACAGCGGGCACCAGCGGCAGGCTGAGTTTCCCGCCGTCGTAGTGCAGGGAAGCAGCATTCTGCTCGGTCATTGATTCTCCTTCAGGAGCTGGAGCGAGGTCCTCGCCACAAATCATTCGCTACGCAGGAGGACAGACGTCCCACCGGCATCGCACATTCAGCTGAAACGCTACCGTCAGCGGGCCCCGATCACTAATCCTGCGTACCTTTCCGGTGCAATGGCAGGGCCCGGTCAGGGAGCGGTCGCGGCGAGCCGGGCGACCGCCGCCTCGATCCTCTCGTCGCTGCCCGTGAGGGCGACGCGGATGAACCCTTCTCCCGCCTCGCCGTAGAAGGTGCCGGGGCCCGCCAGGATCCCGAGCCCGGCGAGCCACCCGATGGTGTCCCAGGTGGGCTTCCCGTTGGACGCCCAGAGGTACAGGCCGGCCGCCGAGCCGCGGATCGTGAACCCGGCGTCCTCGAGCGCGGGAACCAGCAGTGCACGACGACGGCGGTACAGGTCCTTCTGCGCGGCCACGTGCGCATCGTCCCCGAGGGCCACGCGCATCGCTTCCTGCACGGGGTAGGGCACGATCATGCCGGCGTGCTTGCGCGAGTTGACGAGGCCGGCCACGATCGCCGGGTCCCCGGCCGTGAACGCGGCCCGGTATCCGGCGAGGTTGGACTGCTTGCTCAGCGAGTAGACGGCCAGCAGGAGGTCGTGGGAGCCGCCGGACACGCGGGGGTCCAGGATGCTGGGCACGGGCTCGCCGCCCTCCGCGGGGTCCCAGGGACCCCAGCCGAGTTCGCCATAGCACTCGTCGGAGGCCACGACGGCCCCGAGCGACCGGGCGTCGTCGACGATCGCCCGCAGGCCGTCGACGTCGAGCACCTCGCCCGTGGGGTTGCCCGGCGAGTTGATCCAGACGAGGCGGACGCGGGCGCGTACCTCCTCGGGAAGGTCGGTGAGGGAGTCGGACGCGACCGCCGTGGCCCCCGCGAGGTGGGCGCCGACGTCATAGGTGGGATACGCCACCGCGGGACGGACGACGACGTCGCCCTCCCCCAGTCCCAGCAGCAGGGGCAGCCACGCGACGAGTTCCTTGGACCCCACGGTGGGCAGGATGTCCTTCGGGTCGAGCCCGGGGACTCCCCTGCGGCGCGCGAACCACGCGCTGATCGCTTCGCGCAGGGCAGGTGTGCCGTGGGTGGTCGGATACCCGTGGGCGTCGGCAGCCGCGGCGAGGGCGGCCTGGATGAGTTCCGGCGTGGGATCGACAGGCGTCCCGATGGACAGGTTGACCACTCCCCCGGGGTGCTGCGCCGCGATGTCCTGGTAGGGCGCCATGGCGTCCCACGGGTAGTCGGGCAGGTGCAGGCCGAAGGACGTCGGCTCGCCGGCCGCCACCTAGGCGGGCTGGTTCTGGGGCGGCAGGGCCGCGATGATCGGGTGGTCGAAGCCGGTGTTGCCGACCTTCGCCGCTCCGCCGGGCGAGCCGAGGTCGTCGAAGAACTCGACGTTCGCCTTGTAGTACTCGGCCCACTGCTCGGGGGTGTCGTCCTCGTAGTAGATGGCCTCCACGGGACAGACGGGTTCGCAGGCGCCGCAGTCCACGCACTCATCGGGGTGGATGTAGAGAGACCGCTCGCCTTCATAGATGCAGTCGACGGGGCACTCCTCGATACAGGCCTTGTCCTTGACATCCACGCAGGGCTGCGCGATTACGTAGGTCACTTCCCACGCCTTTCTGTGGAACTGGGTCGGCTGCCGCACCCTCGGTGCGGTTCCCAGCTTAACGCAATGCTCCGCTGCGGCAGGACCACTGCGGCAGGCCACCGTGTGCCCCGCCCGGACCGGCGGGGGCCTACCCTTGATGGGTGCAGGATCCCTCAGCCTTCCTCGCGGCGCTTCCCCTCGACACGAGGGTGGTGGTGCGTCGCCGCGTTCCCGACGGGTTCAGCGACTCCCTGGGCGATCTCGTCGCCCGGGACGGGACCACGTGCACGGTGCGGACCCGCAGGGGCGACGACGTCGTCCTGCTCGCGGATATCACGGCGGCACGGGCCGTACCGCCGGCTCCGCCCCGCCGGGCCCCGCGGCGCGCAGGAACTCCGGGGAACCCCTGATCCGGGTCCGTACCCCGGCCGTCGGGCGGACGGGCGCCGCCCGGCCGTCCCGTCAGCCTGCTGTGCGCCGGCGGAGCCGTGAGGGAGCGAGGACGACGGCACCGATGGCCACCGCGGCGAGTGTCACGGCGAGGACGCCGAAGAGCCACAGGTTGCCCGCGAGGGCCGAGCCCGGAGCGGTGGCCGATGACCCGGTGAGGATCAGCGTCTTCGACGAGGTCGACAGCAGGGCCACGACGCCGTAGGCGACCGACCCCGCCACCGCCGTCAGGACCACGTTCCTCGCCCAGAGCCCGCACAGCAGGAACAGGCTGCCCGCGAGCACGAGCGCACCCAGCGCGCCGACGGGGAGGGGAACGCCTCCCACGAAGACGAGGTGCCCGTGCAGCAGGGTGCCGAAGACCGCGGCAACGGTCCCGGCTCCCCCGGCGCCCGCGACCGCCGCGGGCCGTACGTGCGCCCGACGGGCTGCCGGCGCACTCACCGATGGATCCGTTGCGGCAGGCGCGGTACGGGGAGGGTCATCCTCCGGGCCGCGCGCGGACGCTCCGGCTCCGGTCCTGTCCGCCAACGCCGGACGCCGGCCCTCCCCTGCTGGGGAGGTACCGGCGTCGTCGTATGCCATTGTTCTGCTGGTGGTGCTGGCGTTATGCGCGGGCGCGTGAACGCGAGGCGCGCATGCGCTCGTTGGCGTCGAGGATGACCTTGCGGATGCGGATGCTCTCCGGCGTGACCTCGACGCACTCGTCCTCGCGTGCGAACTCGAGGGATTCCTCGAGCGTGAGGTTGCGCGGCGGGGTCAGGTTCTCGAAGGTGTCGGAGGACGCTGCACGCATGTTGGTGAGCTTCTTCTCCTTCGTGATGTTGACCTCCATGTCGTCGGCGCGGGAGTTCTCGCCGACGATCATGCCCTCGTACACCTCGGAGGTGGGCTGCACGAAGAAGGAGCCGCGCTCCTGCAGGTTGATCATGGCGAACGGGGTCACGACGCCGGCACGGTCGGCGATCATCGAACCGTTGGTGCGGTACTCGATGTCACCGGCCCACGGCTCGTAGCCCTCGGAGATCGACGCCGCGATGCCGGCACCGCGGGTGTCGGTCAGGAAGCGGGTGCGGAAGCCGATCAGGCCTCGCGCCGGGACGATGAACTCCATGCGGACCCAGCCGGTGCCGTGGTTGGCCATGTTGGTCATGCGGCCCTTGCGGGCGGCCATGAGCTGGGTGACGCCGCCGAGGTACTCCTCGGGCACGTCGATGGTCATGTGCTCCATCGGCTCGTGGATCTTGCCGTCGATGGTCTTGGTGACCACCTGGGGCTTGCCGACCGTGAGCTCGAAGCCCTCGCGGCGCATCTGCTCCACGAGGATGGCCAGCGCGAGCTCGCCACGGCCCTGGACCTCCCACGCGTCGGGACGCGCGGTGGGCAGGACGCGGAGCGACACGTTGCCGATGAGCTCCTTGTCGAGGCGGTCCTTGACCTGGCGGGCCGTGACCTTGGCGCCCTTGACCTTGCCGGCGAGCGGCGAGGTGTTGATACCGATGGTCACGGAGATCGCGGGATCGTCGACCGTGATGAGCGGCAGCGGCTGGGGGTTGTCGACGTCGGTGAGGGTCTCGCCGATGGTGATGCCCTCGATACCGGCGACGGCGACGATCTCGCCGGGTCCGGCGGATTCGGTGGGAACACGGTCCAGTGCCTTGGTGGCGAGGAGTTCCGTGATCTTGACGGACTTCAGCTCACCGTTCTGGCGGGCCCAGGCGACGGTCTGGCCCTTGCGGAGCGTTCCGTTGAAGATGCGCAGCAGGGCGAGGCGGCCGAGGAACGGTGACGCGTCCAGGTTGGTCACATGTGCCTGCAGGACACCCTCGGGGTTGTAGCGGGGTGCGGGGATGTGCTCGATGATCGTCTGGAACAGGGGCTCCAGGTTGTCGTTCGACGGCACGGTCCCGTCAGCGGGCTGCTCGAGGGACGCTGCACCGGCGCGGGCGGCGGCGTAGACGACGGGGACGTTGAGGATCGCGTCGAGGTCGAGGTCGGGGACCTCGTCCGCGAGGTCGGAGGCGAGGCCGAGGAGGAGGTCCATCGACTCGCTGACGACTTCCTCGATGCGGGAGTCGGGGCGGTCGGTCTTGTTGACCAGCAGGACCACGGGGAGCTTGGCCGCGAGGGCCTTGCGGAGGACGAAGCGGGTCTGGGGCAGCGGGCCCTCGGACGCGTCGACGAGGAGGACGACGCCGTCGACCATGGACAGGCCTCGCTCCACCTCGCCGCCGAAGTCGGCGTGGCCCGGGGTGTCGATGACGTTGATGGTGATCGTCTCGCCCTTGGCGGACGGGCCGTCGTAGAACACCGTGGTGTTCTTCGCGAGGATGGTGATGCCCTTCTCGCGCTCGAGGTCGCCCGAGTCCATGACGCGGTCGGCGACGTCGCCATGCGCAGCGAACGAGTTGGTCTGCTTCAGCATGGCGTCGACCAGGGTGGTTTTTCCGTGGTCAACGTGAGCCACGATGGCTACGTTGCGGAGATCGCTGCGGACAGCGGTGTTGCCTGTGGTTTCAGACATGCGTAAGGACTCAATTCAGTATCTACTGCGGGGAAATTGTCGGCGGCTGCAGTGCACGCCCTCTTACCAGTCTAGGCGAGAGGTAAAAACAGACCTAATGCGCAGGGCCGAGGGCGACTCTTGTCCGCTCTCGGCGCACAAGGACGGCGGCCCTCCCGAAGGAGGACCGCCGTCGTCGTTCCTGTTCCGCAGCTGCGGAACGCAGCTGGGTGATACAGCTGCGGAATGCAGCTGCCGCGTGGCGCGACCCCGCTATGCGACCTCGGGGGGCAGGACGAGTCCGGCGCCCGGGATGGCGGCGAGCAGTGCCTGGGTGTAGGCGGTCTGCGGGTTGTCGAACACCTCGTCGGTGGTCCCCTGCTCCACGAGCCTGCCCTTCTGCATGACGGCGACGGAATCGGCGATCTGCCGGACCACGGCGAGGTCGTGCGTGATGAAGAGGTAGCTGAGGCCGAGCTCCGACTGCAGGTCGGCGAGCAGGTTCAGGATCTGCGCCTGGACCAGCACGTCGAGGGCCGAGACGGCCTCGTCGCAGATGACCACCTCCGGATCGAGTGCCAGGGCGCGGGCGATCGCCACGCGCTGGCGCTGCCCGCCGGAGAGCTCGTTGGGGAAGCGCTGCATCATCGCGGAGGGCAGCGCCACCTGGTCGAGCAGCTCGCGCACCTTCTTCTCGCGGCTCTTCGCGGTTCCGACCCCATGGACACGGAGCGGCTCCTCGATGGTCCGGTAGATGTTGTACATCGGGTCGAGCGAACCGTAGGGGTCCTGGAAGATCGGCTGCACGCGCCGCCGGAAGTCGAACATCTCCTTCCGTCCGAGCGTGGTGATGTCCACGCCGTCGAAGCGGATGCTGCCCGACGTCGCCCCCTCCAGCCCGAGGACCATCTTCGCCACCGTCGACTTGCCCGAGCCGGACTCGCCGACGACGGCGGTGGTGGTGCCGCGCGCGATCGAGAAGGAGACCTTGTCCACGGCGGTGAAGTCCGTGGACTTGCCCCAGCTGCCGCGGATCTTGAAGACCTTCGTCAGGTCCTCGACCTCGATCACCCTGTCCAGCGCCGCGTTCTTGGGCGCAGCGGGAGCCAGCAGGTCGTCGGTCACGATGCCGGCCCTCTTGGCCGACTCGATGCGGCGCGACGCGATCGACGGCGCGGAGGCCACGAGCTTCTGCGTGTACGGGTGGCGCGGGTTGGTCAGCAGCTCGAGCGCCGGACCGGCCTCGACGACCTGCCCCTTGTACATGACGATCACCTTGTGCGCTCGTTCGGCGGCGAGGCCGAGGTCGTGCGTGATGAGCAGCACGGCGGTGCCGAGCTCCTCGGTCATGGTGTCCAGGTGGTCCAGGATCTGTCGCTGCACGGTCACGTCCAGGGCCGACGTCGGCTCATCGGCGATGAGCAGGCGGGGCCGGCAGGACAGGCCGATCGCGATCAGGGCACGCTGGCGCATGCCGCCCGAGAACTCGTGCGGGTACTGGTTGGCCCGCGACCCGGCGTCGGGCAGTCCCGCTTCCGAGAGCACCTTCGCGACGTCCGCGGGACCGCTGGGCAGTCCGTTCGCCCGGAGGGTCTCCCGGACCTGGAACCCGATCTTCCACACCGGGTTGAGGTTGGACATTGGGTCCTGCGGGACCATGCCGATCGACGATCCGCGGAGTTCGACGATGCGCTTCTCCGACGCGTGCGTGATGTCCTCGCCGTCGAAGATGATGCTGCCCTCGGAGACGCGCCCGTTGGCGGGCAGGAGGCCGATGGCGGCGAGTGCCGTCGTCGACTTCCCCGAGCCCGACTCCCCCACGATCGCGACGGTCTCGCCGGGCATCACGGTCAGGTGCGCATTGCGCACCGCCGGGACGTCCCCGTTCGACGTCGTGAACGTGATCGCGAGGTTCCGGAGTTCGAGCAGCGGCTGGGGGCTGCCCGACGGCGTCGGAGCCCCTGCGGCGGTGGGGGCGGCGCGGCGGCCGCCCTGGTGGGTGCCCATGCTGGAGCTCATCGTTTGCGTGCCTTCGGATCGAGAGCGTCACGCAGGGCATCGCCCAGCATGATGAAGCTCAGAACGGTGATCGACAGTGCGAGGCCCGGCCAGAAGATGGCCATCGGGTTGCTGCGCAGCGACGGCTTCGCCGAGAAGATGTCATTGCCCCAGGACATGACGTCCGGCGGCAGCCCGATGCCGAGGAAGGACAGCGTGGACTCCGCCACGATGAACGTGCCCAGCGAGATCGTCGCGATGACGATGACCGGTGCGAGCGCGTTCGGGATGACGTGCTTGACGAGGGCGCCCAGGGGCGAGACCCCGAGCGACCGGGCGGCCGTGACGAAGTCCGCGTTGCGCACCTCGATGACCGCCGCCCGCGTGATGCGGGCGATCTGCGGCCAGCCGAACGCCACGAGGATGACGACGAGCGTCCAGACGTTGCGGTTCTGCTGGAACACGGGGAGCTGCACGACGACGATCGCGCCGAGGATGAGCGGCAGGGCGAAGAAGATGTCACCCACGCGGGCGAGGATGGCGTCGACCCAGCCGCCGAAGAACCCGGCCAGCGCGCCGATCAGGCCGCCGATCAGGACCACGCCGAGCGTCGCGAACAGGCCGACGGTGAGCGAGGACCGCGTGCCGTGGACCACGCGGGACAGGATGTCGCAGCCCTGCACGGTGAAGCCGAGCGGGTGGCCGGCGGTCGGTCCGCCGTCGGAGTTCGCGAGCAGGCAGTTCTCGTTCGGCGGTTCGTGCGTGAAGACCCCGGGGAACAGCGCCACGAAGATGACCCCGAGGATCAGGATCGAACTGATGAGGAACAGCGGTTGCTTCCGCAGGCTGCGCCAGGCCTCGCCCCAGAGGCTGCGGGGCGCGACGTCGGACACGGCGCTGTCGGTCGCGCGGATCGGCGTCTCGTCGGGGTCGGCGACGAAGTGCTCGATCGGATAGGGGGACGTCTTGGTGCGCGCGGCCGGAGCCGCCGTGGACGCCGGGCGCGATGTCGGAGAGGTGGATGGTGATGTTGGTTCAGGCATATCGAATCCTTGGGTCCAGCCACGCGTACAGGAGATCCACCAGCAGGTTCGCGAGGCAGAAGATGAGGATCAGGAACGTGACGATCGAGACGACCATCGGTCCGTCACCGTTCAGCACGGCGCGGTAGAGCGTGTTGCCGACGCCGTTGACGTTGAAGATCCCCTCGGTGACGATCGCGCCGCCCATGAGGGCGCCGAGGTCGGCGCCGAGGAAGGTCACGACAGGGATCAGGGAGTTTCGCAGGACGTGCACGACGACGACCCGCTTGCGGCTGAGGCCCTTGGCCGTCGCCGTCCGCACGTAGTCGGCATTCACGTTCTCGATGATGCTGGTGCGGGTCAGGCGCAGGACGTAGGCGAAGGACACCAGTCCGAGGACCACGGCCGGCAGCAGGAGTTCGGTGAACGTCGCATCGCCGCTCACGGTCGGGTTGGTCCACTGCAGCTTGACGCCGATGAGGAACTGCATCAGGAAGCCGAGCACGAAGATGGGCACGGCGATCACGATCAGGGACAGGACGAGGACCGAGGAGTCGAACAGCTTTCCCTTGCGCAGGCCCGCGATGAGGCCGAAGAGGATGCCGAAGACGGCTTCGATGACCAGGGCCATGATGGCGAGCTTCGCCGTGGTCGGGAAGACCTCGGCGATGATGGTCGCGATGGGCCGGCCGGAGAAGTTGGTGCCGAGGTCGAACGTCACCACACCCTTCAGGTACAGCAGGTACTGGATCCAGAAGGGCTGGTCGAGGTTGTACTGCTCCCGCAGTCCGGCGACGACGGCAGGGGTGCAGCCGCGCTCGCCGCAGATGGCGGCGGTGGCGTCGCCGGGAAGGCTGAAGACCAGGAAGTACACCAGCAGCGTCGCGCCGAGGAAGACGGGGATCAGCTGCAGGAAGCGTCGGACGATGTACCAGGCCATCAGCGCGCACCTCCCGGTGCGGCAGGCGTCCGGACGGGACGCAGGTGGGGAAGGCTCATGAGGTGTTGCACCTTTTCGTTGGAGCACGGAAAAGGGGCCTGCCCTGTGCCGGGCAGGCCCCGAATCCGTTACGGGTTACTTGCCGGTGATGGCGTAGTAGAGCGGAACACCGTTCCAGCCGAACTCGACGTTGTCCACGTTGTTGCTCCAGCCGCCCTGGGCGACCTGGTACCACAGCGGGATGGCCGGGAGGTCCTCCAGGAGCTGCTCCTGGGCCTTGTTCATGGCCTCGTTGCCCTCCTCGACAGAGCTGGCGGCGAGTCCGTCGGTCAGCTCCTGGTCGAAGTCCGGGTTGCTGTAGCGGGCATCGTTGGACCCGGCGCCGGTGGCGTAGATGGGTCCGAGGAAGTTGTACAGCGACGGGTAGTCGGCCTGCCAGCCGGCACGCAGGGCGCCCGTGAGGGTCTCCTCCGTGGCTTCCGTGCGCGCTTCCTTGAAGGTCGCGTACGGCTTGCCCTCGACCTCGATACCGAGGTTGTTCTTGATGTTGTTCACCACGGCCTCGACCCACGTCTTGTGGTCGCCCTTGTCGGCGTTGTAGCCGATGGTCAGGGGCTGCGACTCGTCGTAGGGCGAGATCTTCTCGGCGTCGGCCCAGAGCTTCTTGGCCTCGTCCGGGTTGTACTCGAGGTTCTCGCTGCCCGGCAGATCCGCGCTGTAGCCGTCGAGGACGGGAGCGGTGAAGTCCTTCGCAGGTTCACGACCGCCGTTGAAGATGACCTCGGTGATCTCGTCACGGTTGATCGCCATCGACAGCGCCTGGCGCCGCAGCTTGCCGGCCTCGCCGTCCCAGTTCGGGAGGTAGTACGGCACGGCGATGGTCTGGTTGCCCGCGTAGGGCGACTCGATGGAGCGCTCGCCGAGGTCGTTCTTGAAGTTCTTGATGTCGCTGGTCGGGATCGTCTTCAGGACGTCGAGGTTGTCCGAGATCAGGTCCTGGTACGCCGTCGTGTCGTTCTGGTAGATCTTGAACGTCACGCCGGCGTTCTGGGCGGCCTGCGGGCCTTCGTACTCCTCGTTCGGAACGAGTTCGATCTGCTGGTTGTGCTGCCAGGCGCCCTCGGAGGCGAACTTGTAGGGTCCGTTGCCGATCGGGTTCTCGCCGAAGGCTGCAGGGTCCTCGAGTGCCGCGGCGGGCAGCGGGAAGAACGCGCTGTACCCCAGGCGCAGCGGCCAGTCGGACTCGGGCTGCGCCAGCTTGACGGTGAACGTCCGGTCGTCGACGACGGAGAGGCCGCTCATGGTCTCCACGGTGGAGCCCTCGGCGCTGGCCTCGTCGTAGCCTTCGATGCTTTCGAAGAAGTAGCTCGAGAGCTGCGCGTTCTTCGCGGCGGCGCCGTAGTTCCAGGCGTCCACGAAGGAGCTCGCGGTGACGGGGTCACCGTTGGTGAAGGTCTTCCCTTCCTTGAGCGTGATCGTGTAGTTCTGGGCGTCCTCGGTCTCGATGGACTCTGCCATCTCGTTCTGGGGCTTGCCGTCGGCGTCGTAGCTGACGAGGCCCGCGAAGATGAGGTCGAGGATCGCTCCGCCGCCCACCTCGTTGGTGCTGGTGGGGATCAGCGGGTTCTGGGGCTCGGATCCGTCCACCACGATGACGGCATCGGTGGTGCCACCGCCCGTGCTGGATTCAGTGCTTCCGCCGCCGCATGCACTCAGCGACAGGACGGCGATGGCCGCGACGCTGAGCATTTGGGAAGTGCGCGTGAAACGCATTCCGCCTCCTAGGTATTTGGGTCGTTCCGGCGCTGATGTGGCCGGATAGTTGTCCCGCAGGTAGCGAGAGCCAACTCACACCGGAAGATTCTATGCCCGTTCTGTTGCTTCCCTGAACATCCTGTAAGGGAAGGCTCCCAGCAGGCTTTCAGCTTCGGCAGTCCGTCCCGTGTTTCCGCAGGCCAGCGGCGAGAAGAGCGCGGCATCACGCTTTGATAACGAGTCCTGAGGCAAGCGCAGGGGCGGCACCTACCGGGCCGGCGGAGGAAGCCGCGTCGGAGGCCCGCGAGAGAACCTCGTCGGGGCTCGCGAGGAGGCGGAACGGACAGCGCTACGGGGCGGAGTCCCGGCCGGCCCATGCCTTGGCGTAGAACAACGGGGACAGCGAGTTGAGCAGCTCGCTGTAGGCATCCGGGTCCATCCCCTGGGCCGAGCCGGCAGGGACCTCGGGGGCGAAGGCGGACACGCCCAGCCCGGCCGCATGGTCCTGCAGGGTCAGGCCGGCGGCCTCGAGGATCGTGGGGTACAGGTTCAGCTGGTCCAGGCCTGGACGCAGCCCGCCGCGCGTGTCCCCACCGGGAACCCAGATGCGGTTGAAGACGGTGCGGTTCTCGTGGTGGTCCAGCTGCTCGTGGAACGCGTCACCGGCACTCATGTGTTTGACGTGGTCGCCGGTGATCACGACGGCGGTGTCCTCGAGGTAGCCCTGGTCCTTCATGTAGTCCACGAAGCCGGCCACCTGGGTCATGGAGCAGGAGTACACGGAGGTGACCACGTTCTGGGTGTCCACATCGCAGTAGTCGTAGACGTGCACGGGCTCGTGGGTGTCCAGCGTCAGCATGGACAAGTTGAACGGCTCGCCGGTGGCCTCCGCCTCGGCGTGCAGCCGGTCGATCTCGTCGCGGGCGTTCGCCATCAGGCGCTCATCGCTCAGGCCCCAGTCGCTACGGAAGCTCCTCTCCTGCTCCCCGGCGGCACGCCAGTCGGAGAGGTCCTTCTCCTCGGAGTAGCCGTGGGTCTCCAAAAAGACGTCCTTGGCGGCGAAGGAGGCGTTGGCGCCGCCCAAAAAGGCGCTGGTGTAGCCGTGCTCATCGAGGACGTCGCCGAGGCAGGTCAGCCCGCCCAGGTAGGTGTCGGCGCCGCCGCCGAGGTCGTTCGAGGGGGCGCTGCTGCCCGTGGCGGTGTCAGCACCCTTCAGCGGGACGCCGCACTGCGTCCCGACGAGGCCGGCCATGGTCCAGCCCCCTCCCTCGTACTGCTGGAAGTCCTCCACGCTCTGCCAGCCGTCGGCGGCACCGGTGACCTCCTTGAGCGGGGCGAACGCGTCCTTCTCGAACAGCTGCTCGTCCTCGAGGGTGGCCTCGCCGGACTCGAGGAAGATCAGCACCAGGTTGCGCTTGTCCGCGTCGCTGGTCACGGTCGGTTCCACGTAGTGGTCGCCGAGGTCGTAGTCCGAGTTCGCCGCCCTGATGTAGTCCCCCATGCCCACCGTGGTGGAGAAGGCCGTGGCCCCGCCGATGACCACCGCGGCCACCAGGGTGGTGGAGACGGTGCGCAGGATCCACTGCCGGCGACCCGAGCGGGAATCCTCGCCCCCGCGGTGGCGCGCGCGGCGCAGATCGTTTCCGCCGGAGCGGCGCGCAGGGCGCACCTCCTCCCTGCGGCGGCGTGCGCGGCGCCGGTAGTGCTGCCCCACGGCGATCCCGACGGTGATGAGCACGGGCACGACACCGATACCCAGGATGCCGATCCAGACGACGGATCCGCCCCCGCCGTCGGTCTCCACGGAGACGAGGTTCATGAGCATCTGGCTGACGGAGATCGTGCCCCAGTAGAAGCGGATGCCCGCGGCGGCGGTGAGCAGGACGAGCCCCGCCCAGATCAGAACGTAGACCAGGACGTGCCCCAGGACCACGCCGACCCGTCGGGTCGCGTGAAGAATCCGGCCAGACATGGCAACACCTCGCGTTCCAGATGCCCGGGGTTTCGCCGAACGCCTTGACATCGGACCCGTTCTCGGGCCCATAGCAGACTAGTGCCGTTACGCTACCCGTTCAACCGGGGCTGCCGGACGATGAGCGGATCCGGGGCCGGCTGGTTGTACTGCTAGTCGGTCGAGGCCAGGAGCTTGGCCCTCAGTTCGCGGCGTTCGCGCTGCTTCTCCGGATCCGGCAGCGGTACGGCCGCGAGCAGCCGCTGGGTGTAGGGGTCCTGGGGGCTGCGCAGGATCTGGTCGCGTGTGCCCTGCTCCACGATCCGGCCGCGCTTCATCACACAGATGTAGTCGGCGAGCACGTCGACGACGGCGAGGTCGTGGGTGACGAAGAGGCACGCGAACCCGAGTTCGCGCTGCAGGTTCTGGAATAGCTCCAGGACCTTCGCCTGCACGGACACGTCCAGGGCCGACGTCGGCTCGTCCGCTACCATCAGCTTCGGCTTGAGCGACAGCGCGCGTGCGATACCCACGCGCTGCTTCTGCCCGCCGGACAGTTCGTGCGGATACCGGTTGCGGTAGGAGCGCGGGAGCTCGACCTGGTCGAGGAGGCTCTCGATGCGCTTCTGCAGCTCACCGCCCTTGGCCTCGCCGGCGAGGAACATCGGCTCCCCGATGCTCTCACCGATCGGGAGCCGGGGATTCAGCGACGACGACGGATCCTGGAACACCATGCCGACGTGGCGCCGCACCTTGACGAGTTCCTTCGCGGTGGGCCGGAAGCCCGAGATGTCGGTGCCGACGACCTTCAGCGAACCCTCCGCGACCGGCAGCAGCCCGACCGCGGCCCGGCCGATCGTCGTCTTGCCCGAGCCGGACTCCCCGACGAGCCCGATGACCTGGCCCGGGTAGACGGTGAGGTTGGCTCCCTCGACGGCGCGGAACGCGGGGACCCTGCCCTGCTTGGGGTACTCGATGGCGACGTCGACGAGCTCGAGCACCGCCTCGGCGGCCGGGTGCGCCACCGCCTGGTCCTCGGCGAGCTGGGCCAGCACCTCCTGCTCGCGTCGCTCCAGCTCGTCGCGGTCCACCGTCTGCAGTTCAGTGTGCGTCGCCGCCGCCAGCGCAGCGGTGATGTCGACGTCGTCGTTCCCGTCCCCCTGCCCCAGGTGGGGAACGGCGGCGAGCAGCTCCCGGGTGTACTCGTGCTGCGGGTTGTTGAAGATCTGCTCGGCGGTGCCGGTCTCCACGATGCGCCCCTTGCGCATGACGGCGATCCGGTCGGCGAGGTCCGCCACCACGCCCATGTCGTGCGTGATCAGGACGATCGCGCTGTTGAGCTGGTTCCGCAGGTTGCGCATCAAATCCAGGATCTCGGCCTGCACGGTGACGTCGAGGGCCGTGGTGGGCTCGTCGGCGATCAGGAGCTTGGGATCGCAGGACAGTGACTGGGCGATCATCGCACGCTGGCGCTGGCCGCCGGAGAGCTGGTGGGGGTAGGACCGGAAGGCCTTGTCCGGATCGGGCAGCTCCACCAGCTGCAGCAGGCGGAGGGCACGCTGCTTCGCCTCGTCGGGCGAGATCTCGTTGTGCAGGCGCAGCGTCTCCACGATCTGGAAACCCACCGTGTAGACGGGGTTCAGTGCCGTCATGGGCTCCTGGAAGATGACCGCGACGTCGTTGCCGCGAATCTGGCGCAGCTTGGCAGGCGACATCGTCAGGACGGATTTGCCGTTGAGCAGCACCTCACCCGTGACACGGCTGTTGGAGGGCAGCAGTCCGAGCAGGGACATGGAGCTGGCACTCTTGCCGGAGCCGGACTCCCCCACGATGGCGAGCACCTCGCCGGCCTTCACCTCGTAGTTGAGGTCGATGGCCGCCGGCACCCACTTCTTGTCGACGCCGAAGTCGACACTGAGGTTCCGCACCTCGAGGACGGGCCCCTGGGATGACGATCGGTCCGCGCCGGTGTCTCCGATGCCGCCGATGACCTGAGTACTCATGAAGTGATCTCCTTCGTGACGGAGACACCGCGGGACCGCGGGCACTCCTGGATTGCCGCTAGCGGCTGCAGTGCTGGGACTATGGAGCCATGGGACGCTCGATCGATGTGGCCGGAGCCACCGTTTTCAAGCCGCGCACGAGTGCATGGTTCACGGGCATCGCCGTACTCGTGGCCGGAGGTGGCCTGGTGTCCGTCGTCGCGACCGAGGGTCCGGCCGGCCTGCTGGCAGGATGGCCGCTTCTCGGCATCGCGTACGTCGGATGGTGGCTGTTCTGGTACCCGGCGGTGGTGTTCGCCGAGGACTCCGTCACCCTCCGCAATCCCCTGGCCACCGTCCGCGTACCCTGGGCCGCGCTGATCGACGTCGACACCAAGTACGCGCTCAAGCTGGTGACGCCGTCGGGCTCCTTCACGGCCTGGGCGGCGCCCGCTCCCGGAGTCTGGGGAACCCACGCGGGCAAGCCCGAGCACGTGACGAACCTGCCCTCCACGAGCTACGGCCCCGGCGGGTCGATCCGTCCGGGGGACCTCAAGAACACCGATTCGGGCTACGCCGCCTACCTGGTCCGCTCCCGCTGGCAGGACCTGGTGGAGAGCGGCGCCGTCGACGTCGACCAGCCGGCGCCCGTGCGCCGCACGTGGAACTGGCGGCACCTCGCCGCGGCCGCCCTGCTGGTCGCAGCGGCTGCCGTCTCGCTGAACCTGGCACCCTAGCGACGTCCTCACGCGGCTGCGGGCTTCTCTGCGTCCTTGGCCCGGCCGGCATTGAACTTCTTCTGCCGCGGGTCGAAGGCGTCGCGCAGCCCGTCGCCGATAAAGTTGATGCACAGGCAGATGAGCACGATGAACAGGCCGGGGAACCAGAACAGCCACGGGCGCGTCTGGAAGGCTTCCTGGTTCTGGCTGATGATCAGGCCCAGGGACACGTCCGGCGCCTTCACCCCGAAGCCGATGTAGCTCAGCGCCGTCTCCAGCAGGATGGCCGAGGACATGAGCAGCGTGGTGTTCACGATGATGACGCCGACCGCGTTGGGCAGGATGTGCTTGAAGATGATCCGCCTGTTGGATGCTCCTGCGATCTTGGCCGCGTCGACGAACTCGCGTTCGCGAAGCGTCAGGAACTCACCGCGGACGAGCCGTGCCAGACCGGTCCACAGCACGAGCCCGAGGAACAGACCGAGGAGCCAGATCTGGGCCCCCGAGCCGACGTAGCGGTTGACCGCCTGGCCGAGCGTCGCGGCGGCGAGCACCACGGGGATGATGATGACGATGTCCGTGAAGCGCATCAGCACCGCTTCGGGCCAGCCGCGGAAGTACCCCGAGCAGGCACCGATCACGACGCCGACCAGGCCGGCGAGCAGCCCGATGATGAACATGATGATGATCGAGTTCTGCGTCCCGCGCATCGTCATGGCGAAGTAGTCGCGCCCGATCGAGTCCTGGCCGAAGGGGTGGTCGCCCCAGCTGAACGGACTGGTGATGGTCGGCGCCCCGCCGCCGAGCAGGGGCAGGAACTCCGTGTGGTTGTACTTCCACCAGCCCGGTATGCCGGCGAAGCCCACGGAGGTGAACGCCAGGAGGAAGATGATGGCGAACACGACGAGGCTGATGATCGCGGCCGTGTTGTCGAAGAACTTCCGGCGGACGATCTGGCCCTGGGAAAGGCCCTTGGCTTCCTGGTCCGTAACCGGCGGCGGACCCGCGGCGGGCGTGGCATCCGCATCGGGCGTCTCATCGGCGTGCACCGGCCCCGTGACGGTCGACGTCGAACGGTTCGGGAAGTCCGAGGGACTCTGCGTCGTCATGCTTTCACCCTTACGCGAGGATCGAGGAACGAGTACACGATGTCGGCCACGAGGTTGAACACCAGGGCCAGGATGCCCGCCACCAGGAAGAAACCCATGATGGGATCGGGGTCGGTGCGCTGCAGTGCCTGCACGAAGAGCTGCCCCATACCGGCGAAGGCGAAGACCTGCTCGGTGATGATGGCGCCGCCGATGAGCGCTCCGATGTCGAAGGCGACGAGGGTGGCCAGCGGGATGAGCGCGTTGCGGAAGGCGTGGCGCGTGACCACCGTCCGCTCGCTGAGTCCCTTCGCGCGGGCCGTGCGGATGTAGTCCATGTTCATGATCTCCAGCATGGAGGCACGGGAGTACCGGCTGTAGCTCGCGAGCGAGGCGAGCAGCAGTGCGAGGGTCGGCAGCAGGAGGTGCGTGAACGTGTCCAGGCCGTTGACCCAGAACGTGCCGTCGAGGCCAGGGGTCTCGGCTCCCACCGTGGCGATAGGCCTCCCCCGCACGCGCGGGTTGCTGACGTAGGACGGCCACGTGACCATGAACCGGTCCACCACGATGAGGAAGCCCATCAGCAGGCCCGTCAGCGCTGCAGCCCGCATGCTCTGTCCGCGGTCGTACCCGCCCATGAGGTAGCCGACGGCCAGGCCCACGAGCACCGTGACGATCGCGAAGACCACGATCATCCAGGCGGTCGCGGCGTTCAGGATCGGGTTGACGACGTAGTAGGCGACGAGGCCCAGCGCCACCATGATCAGGGCCGAGAACAGGGCCTTGCGGTTCCGCAGGCCCGCGGTGAGCAGGACGACGCCGAACGCGATGCCGACTCCCGTGACGAGGATGATGATGGGTCCGAGGCCTGGCTTCGAGAACCAGTCGACGAGGTCGAGGACGAACAGGAGGACTGCAGCGACGACGGCGCCCAGGACGAACGCGATGCCCTTGCGTTTCCACGATCTGCTCGCGAACAGCGCCCAGATGAGCCCGCTGGCTATCGCCACGACGATGATCGTCGATCCGGGTATGTCGGGATCTGCGAGGAAGTTGTTGAACCCGATGGCGCCGAATTCCTTGAGCAGGACGGCCAGCCAGAAGATCGGGAGCGAGAAGAACAGGAAGGACATGAAGGTCACGCCGTAATCCAGGCCGCTGTACTGGCGCAGGGCCGTGATGATGCCCAGGGAGATGCCGATGATGATCGCGAGGACCGTGGCCGTGGTGACGAGGGTGATGGTGTTCCCCATGGCCCTCGCGAGCGAGGTGGTGACGGCTTCCCCCTGGATGCTCGCGCCGAGGTCGCAGGTGGCGGCGAAGGGGATCAGGCACTTCGCGGCACCTGCCAGCCAGCCGAAGTAGCGGAGGGGGGCCGGCGTGTTGAGGTCGAGGAGTTCCGTGCGGGCCTGGATGAGCTGCTCGCGGTTGGGGGCATTGCTCGCCCGGAGGTCCTCGAGCGGGTCCCCCGAGAGGGCGGTGAGCTGGTAGACGACGAAGGATGCGCCGAAGAGGATGAGGACGGCCGTCACCAGACGCCGGACGATGTAGGTCACCATGGGTTTTCACGCCTCAAGATCGGATTCGGGTGGGTGTTCCCGTGCTTTCGCTGAAGTGTAGTGCAGGGTCTGGAGTTCCAGTGCGACGGCGGCGCGCCACATGGAGAAGGCGCCGGGACGGGCGAGTTCCCCGGTCCCGGCGCCTTCTCCTAGGAATGTGCTTGTTCCAGCGATGGAGCTACTGGACTACCTGCCAATCCCAGAAGTTCCACCAGACACCGGTCTGGTTCGGCATGTACTCTATGCCGGTGACGTTGTCGCTGTACGCGTCGACGCCGGGCACCTGGAACAGGGGCAGTCCGTACTTGGAGTCCCAGATCAGCTTGTCGATCTGGATCTGGAGGTCGTCCTGCTTGTCCGGGTCCGTCTCGACGATCAGCTGGTCCATGAGCTTGTCGGCCTCCGGGCTCGAGAACCCGTTGAAGTTCGAGCCGTTGCCGCTCTTGAAGATCTGCGGGACGCCGGACACGCCGACACCCGTGTTGATCCAGCCGAAGATCGTCGCGTCGTAGGTGCCGTTGCCGAGCGCTGCTCCCCAGTCGGAGGCACCGAGGCCGCCGTCGACGATCTTGAAGCCTGCCTGCGAGGCGGACTCGGCGATCAGCGTGTAGGAGTTGAGGCGATTCGGGTTGTCCCGGTTGTACATGATCCGGACCTCCGGCGTCGCTCCGGCGAGCAGCTCCTTGGCGCCTTCGATGTCGACCTCCGCGTAGGCCTCCGAGCCGTTGTTCGCAGCGGACTCCTCATAGGGCTCCTGGTCCGTGAGGAACAGCTGCGAGTCGAGGGGTTCGGCGTCCGGGTTCAGCTTCTTGATGATGGAGTCCACCAGCTGCTGGCGGGGCACCGTCTTCATGAAGGCCTCGCGGACCTTCTCGTCCTTGAAGACGCCACCGAAGTTCAGGTCGAGGTGGTCGTAGGACAGCTGGTTGCCGCGCTCGACGGTGATACCCTCGAGCGCTTCGAGCTGCTCGACGGTATCGGCTGACGCCTGCGGGGCGATGATGTCGACCTCGCCGTTCTGCAGGGCCTGGACCTGTGCGGGGGCCTCACCGATATAGCGGACGGTGATCTCGTCCACCTTCGGCATCGGGCCCCACTTGTAGTCCTCGTTGCGTGTCAGCGTCATCGACTGGTCCGGCGTGACGGCCGAAGCGATGAACGGACCGTTCGAAAGGAACAGCGACGGGTCGGTGGGCAGCGACTTGGTGTCGAAGCCCGTGTTCCAGAAGTCGGCCAGGGCCTGGATCTCGGGACGCTCGACGGGCTTCTCGGGGTCGCCTGCCGGTGCGGTCTGGATGAGCTCGATGAGCGCGTCCTCGTCGGCGAGGCCACCCTTCTCCGCGAGCACGTGGGCGGGAGTGGCGATACCGCCGTCGCTCATGAGTCCGAAGGCGACCTTGTAATCCGCGAAGGGCTCCGAGTAGTTCAGCGTGATCGAGCGGCCGTCGTCGCCGATCTCGGGGAGTTCGGTGAGGCCGAGGCCGCCCGTATCACCGGCGTAGTCGAAGTAGGTGGCACCCGACGTGATCTCGCCCGCGTCATCGGTGGTGGCATCGTTGAAGTAGCCCGAGCCGATGGCCCACGAGAGCAGCAGATCGCCGCCGTCGACCGGTTCGCCGTCGGACCAGGTCACACCCTCGTTGACCGTGTACTTCACGCTGAGCGGGTCCTCGGAGAGGACTTCCATGGAACCGAAATCTTTGTTCTCGACGACCTCGAGATCGTTGTTGATGTAGACGAAGCCGGAGTGGGTCGCGTAGGCGATCTTGCCGTTGATGTCTACGTTGCCCTCGGAGCTGTTCGAGTTGAACGAACTGAAGGCATTCACCTCCACAACGCGGATGTTGCCGCCCGATGCTTCGCCCTCGGCACTCTCCTCGGGTGTTTCAGTACCCGTATTGGCAGCGCAGGCACTGAGTGCGAGCGCTGCAGCAGCAGCGACCCCCACAGCTTTGGAAGTACGTCCGAAACGCATTCCGCCTCCTATTTCATAGTGTGGTTCCAGCTTCACGCGGTGTTGCATGACAGCCGACACGCGACCCCGGAGGGTGACGCCACTCACGTGTGCAAAAGCCTAGGGGCACATTGTTACCAGCAGGTGTCCCTTGCCCGGACTGCTCCCGTGTTGTTATCGAGATGCAACCAAATATTTCCAGGCGTCTCCCCGTTGCTTCACAGCTGGACGTGATTGCGCCCTGCCGACGCCTGCTCCGGGCCTTTCCCTTGATATCGTTCTCGACTCGGTGTTTTGCTAGGGAGGGCCGGCGGCAGCGGCCGCCTGGGTGGCGCGAGCGTACCCGCTGCGGAGCCCCGGCCGGAACGGACAGGGAGCATCATGGCGTGGCTTTTCGTGGACAGGCACGCAGCGGTCTGGGACGACGACGCGAATGTCCAGGCCGCGATCGGAGCGCTCAAGGTGCGGCTGGACCAGCACGCCGAGGTCCACCTGTCCATCCAGAGCAAGGGGCTGAAGGGACCCGTGTTCGTCATCACCCGGGACACGGTGCTGAGTTCCCCGGAGCTGAGCAACCGCTTCAACGCGGACCTCTTCGCGGAGCTCACGACGCCGACCGCCCGGAACAGCCCGACGATCCACTGGTTCTCCGACGGCCGCGGATTCGTGTCGGAGACCACCAGCCGCATGTGGTGACCGGCGGGAAGTCCGCCGCATAGTCTGGGGATCAGCCGTCCGCCGATCCTGAAGAGGAAGCCCATGCCCGACACCACCCGTCCGCTTCGCAAGCTGGGATTCCTCACGATCGGCCTGTTCGATCCGGCGGATCCGGCCGCGGGACACGAATCGACACTGCAGATCATCGAGCTCGGTGAGCGGCTGGGATTCGACAGTGCCTGGCTGCGCCACCGCCATCTGCAGTTCGGTATCTCCTCCCCCATCGCGATGATGGCCGCCGCGGGCCAGCGCACCTCCCGGATCGAGATCGGAACAGCCGTGACACCGCTGGGCTGGGAGAACCCCCTGCGCCTGGCCGAGGACCTCGCCACCGTCGATCTGCTCGCCGGCGGACGCATCAACCCAGGCCTGAGCGTCGGTGAGCCGATGCACTACGACACCGTGAAGCACGAGTTGTACCCGGACTCCTGGGAGGTGGAGGACTTCAGCTACGCACGCGTGGAGCGGCTCGCCCGTCTGGTCGCAGGGGAACCGGTCCGGGACTTCTCCGGCAGGCAGGGGGTCGTCGAGGAGTTCTCCTCCCGGGTCGAGCCGCACTCGCCCGGACTGCGGCAACGCCTCTGGTACGGCGCGGGAAGCAGGAAATCGGCTGTCTGGGCCGGGGCGAACGGCTTCAACCTGCTCTCCAGCAGCGTCATCTTCCCCGAGAGCGATCAGGCTCCGGATTTCGCCCGCATCCAGCAATCCCAGATCCGCGCCTACCGCGAAGCTGCCGCCGCGTCAGCCCCTGAGCACGGACCGGTCCGGGTATCGCAGGGCCTGGTGGTGATCCCGACCGATTCGGCGTCGTCGGACCAGCGGGAGAAGTACCAGCGGTACGTCGACCAACGCCTCCCCCGCACCCGCGCACCCCAGGGGCCCAAAGGAATGCTGTTCGCCCCGGACCTCATCGGGACGAGCGATGAGATCGCGGAGCAGCTGTATGCGCATGCGGGGTTCCAGGAGGTCGACGAGGTGGCGTTCGCCCTGCCGTTCAGCTTCGACCACGAGGACTACGTCCAGATCCTCACCGACATCGCCGAAAAACTGGGGCCCGCCCTCGGCTGGACTCCTTCGGGTGTTGGGCAGGACGTCCCGTAGGCCGTTTCTGCGGCGTGCGCAGCGGGAGTATACGGCGACGGTAGCTGCAGTGTAAGCGGGATTGCCGGCGGGGCTTCGCCTACCCTTGATACTGACTGATTCGACCTCGGAGGCATCCTTGGCGACCCTGTACGCACGAGCACCAGCCGTTCCAGCGACCCGATCCGGAGCCATCGACGCACTCCGGGTCCTTGCGGTCGTCGCGGTCGTCACAGGACACGTCTGGGCGGGCCCGCTCATCGACGCCGGCCTCTACACCTGGCACGTCCCTGCGTTCTTCCTGCTCTCCGGGTACCTCTGGAAAACCCGCGGACCGGACACGCGGTGGGCCGTCGCAGCGGAAGCCAGGAAGCGGTTCAGAACCATCATGATCCCCTATTGCGCGTGGCTGGCCGTGACGCTCCTCGTCCATGTTCCCATCCACCTCCACCGCGGCACCCTGACGAGCGAAGCCGTGATCCTGCCTCTCATGGGCGGATCCCTCAACGCGGGACCGTTCGGTGCCTACTGGTTCATGAGTGCATTGTTCATCTCGGCCATCATGTTCCGGGCACTGGAGCGGGTACCCCTTGTCCTCCGGGTCGCACTCATCGCGGGGATCACGGTCGTCATCTACCTATTCGGGGATGTCCTCGCCCCGCTGCCCTTGTCGCTCGGAGTCGCCGGCGCCGCGCTCGTCTTCCTGCTCGCCGGGCAAGCCCTCCGGCACGTCCGCGCCCGGGTGAAAGCACCGATCCGGTCCGGCGCGGTGTGCCTGGTTGCGGGTGCCGCACCTGTCCTCGCCGGGATGTCGGCGCCGCTGGACATGAAGTACAACGAGCTCGGCACACCGGTCCTCAGTGTCGTCGTCGCGGTGCTGATCAGTTCCGGCCTCCTCCTGATCCTTGAGGGGGTGTTCTCCCGGCTGCCGGTATGGGTTCACGCGATGTCCACGAAGCTCGCCGCGGGCTGCCTGATGGTGGTGCTAACGCACACGTACGTGCTGTGGTTGCTCCCTGTTCCCGACACGGAGCGGTCGTTCTGGGTACTGATGGCGGCAGTGGTCCTGCCGTGGGCCGTCGCGATGATCCTCAACCGGACGCCGCTCTCTGGAGTCTTCCTCGGAACACCACGCGCAACCTGACAGGACTTCTACCGGCCAGCCGGATACACGCGAACCCAATCCACCCGCATCTCACCGGCACCGTCAGCAGTGCTGTCCGGGAACCAGTCCAGTTGGAGCGTCTGGTGCATCGAACCGGGAGGCTGGTGCGCGGGGTCGTTGTCCTCGAACCACTTCACCCCATCGATGTAGCCGACGATCCCACGCGGGGACCAATCGACCGCGTAGTTGTGGAACGTCGTGACGTCCAGGCTCTTGAACTCCGACGTCTGCGCATTCGAACAGCCATAGTGGTGGAAGAACTTGATGACGTTCCAGTCGCCCGTCGTCTCCGCGAAGTTGACTTCACCGTCGCAGGGCCAGCGCCCACTGTCCGGCCACAGGATGGCTACCAGATGGTACTCGTCGTCACCGGACCCGGCCGCTCGTACTTCCCACCGCCCGTACTTCTGGCGTGCGAACTTCGCGCTCATGCCGGCGGTCGTGCCATCCGGAGTTCCGGTCATGACCATCCGGGAACCGTCCACGGTAACCTGCCGTGGACTCCGGATACCTTTGCCCGCGTGCCCGATGCTGTTGTAGACCCTCCACTTCGTCGCATCCGGCGCTCCGATGTAATTGAACTCGTCGCCCGTTACAGGCAAACCCCACCCCTGGATCACCGCCGCCTCGGTTGGCGCTGCCGCCTCAGGTGCAGTTGTCACCATCCGCCACGGAGGGGTGTTTCGCGAGATGCCCGCACCGCCCTCCAGGGACGAACGGACGCTGTCCCCGAAGTTGGTAGTCGCCCCGTCCGGCTGTGCGTAGGTGTCCATGGTCAGTGGGGTCGTCGCTGTGGTGCTTGCCGTTGTCGGAGTGATGAGTGCCCACCCGACCAGAAGTGAGGACGCAATCACCGCGCATTTACGCCACAACATCCAGCCGCCCCCTATCGAGCCCGAACATCTTCTCGGAGCCGTCGTCCTGTGCGGCTGGTGCATCGCCGCCAGGAGGAACATCGGGGGAGTTCGTGCCCATCCGCCCGCGCCCAAGCACCACTGGTTTTACGGCGCACACTTGCAGCGACGCTTGCGGCGAGGAGGAGTGCCTTGCGGAGCCAGCCGAGGTCGCTTCCATATTCCTCGCTGTTTCTACTGGGGATTCGAAGCGACTGGTTCGAGGAGGCGCCGGCCGGGGAAGGATGACGCCCAATGCCAGCTAAGCCGAAGCGTAGAGCAGAAGCGAAAGGCTCAGCAACCACGACCTTCTACCACCCGTCGAGTGGAGCCCGGGTCAGACGTCGAAGCAGAACTTCACCACGTTCCATGACCGACATACCGGGCGAGCATACGGCCGGCAGTTGTCTCCAACGCCTGGGACAGGGGGGATTGACGGGCCCGAGCATAGGGATGATTCTTGGGGATACACCACCTCCTGGAAGGGGTGTCCTGCAGGGAGGGATTCCGATGCAGACTCTGGACCCGGACGACCTGAGCATCCATGTCGAGGCTGCGCCCGGGGTCGCCGACGAGCGTGCGGCCGACGAGACCAGGACACCGGAATACGGCGCAGAGGTGGCATGCTGCGTTTCGCTCGGTGGTGCTGTTGAGCCCGCACGGGGTGACCGGTTCGTCCGGTTGGAGCAGATCAGCGAGGACGGCCGATACCTCGAACACCGTCAGCCGAAGCGCCCGCAAATCCTTCGGGGACGAGCCGGCCGATCACTAGGTGTTCGCGCCGAAGTCGAGATGAGAGCTACGACAATGCCATTACGAACTCGGAGCGAAAGCGTTACTTCAGACGTCGCTGGTACTGGCCGTCCCCGTATCGGATTGACCACTTACTTGGAGGAGGCGTCGTGGGGTACATGGAAGGAAATGGCTGCGCTCCTACCACAGACCTATGTCCATGCTGTTGTCGCGGCTGGAGGCACCCCGGTCCTTCTGCCCCCTACCGGAACCGACCCTTCTGTTGTCGAGGCGCTGCACGGATTGATCATCTCGGGAGGGAGCGACGTAGGTCCTGAACACTACGGGGACGAGCCGCATGAACTGACCCGCACCCAACCTGCTAGAGACCTGCACGATATCGCCCTCATCAAGGCAGCCCTCCAAGCCGAAGTTCCCCTCCTCGCCATCTGCCGCGGTGCACAGATCCTGAATGTCGCACTGGGCGGGTCGCTGTTCCAGCACATTCCGGACTTCAACCCGGAGGCCGACTACCAGCCGGCGCCCGGCGTATTCGGCACCGTCGATTTCAGGACAACGGGCGGAAGTATCACTGGGGACCTTCTCGGTCCCAGCGCCAGTGCCCCTTGTTATCACCATCAGGCCATCAATCGTCTGGCTGACGGACTATATATCACCGCGGCCGCCGCTGACGGCACTGTGGAGGCCGTGGAAACAGCAACAGGCGGCTGGGCACTAGGCGTCCAGTTCCATCCGGAACAGAACCCGGCGGATCTGCGGCTCTTCGAAGGTTTCATCGAAGCCGCGAGACGCTACCGCACGGCCGAACGGAGAACCCCGGCATTGTCTACCAGCACATTTGCCGTGCTGAACGCGGCAACAAAGGAAGTCATCGAAACCATAGCTCTTGCGACACTCGAAGGCACTGACCGAGCCATCACGCAGGCTACCTGAGCGTTCGATTCCCGGCGCAACGTCTCCCGGGCAGACGCACCGAATTCACGAAGCCGCCGTTGCCGCGTCAGCTTACATACCGTCGCTCGCTGTCCTGAATGAAGTGGAGGCATTCCAACCGGGCAGGACATGGTCGAGGCGCTCATGCCGACCCATCCACATCGCAAAGGACTCTTTCGCCCGGGTACCGGTCGGCGTCGAAGAACGGAAACCTGCCGGCATCGGCCCCGAACTGCCAGACCTCCTCAAGGGAATTTGTCGCGACCAACAACCCAGGGCTTCTTCGGATTCCTTGAGCTGCGTCCTCAGGTGCAGCCGATAAAACGATATCGCGGGGCACATGCTCGAAATTCGCGAGCTCGACGACCTTCTGGCGGCCTTGAACGCGGGAGAGACGATCTCCTGAGGATCGCCAGACTGTGGGGCAATGCAGCCGCGAGCCAGGGGTCGCTGCGCATCACCGCCGAGCTCAACGGACGGTACCACTCCCCCGGCGAGGTACGAGCTTTGATTCAGAGCGTCGACGCCGAATTCAAGTCCTCCCCGCCGAACGTGAGCCGTGGAGGTCTGTTGCAGACGACCGAACTGAGCCTGACTCGCAAAGCCTTTCGCACGGGATCGAACAGCAGCGCTAGGCTGTCATCTCGTTCGCCAGTTCGTGCTTCTCCTGGGTGACCTCCACCGGCAGGTTTGGCCTGACATTGTTGTCGAACCAGGCGTCGTGGTGAGTGGCCGCCTCCCAAACTTCCACAACGGTCATTCCGCCTTCGCTCTCATAGGCGTAGTGGGCGTTGAAGCCGGGGGCCGCAATGAGTTTGTCCCTGAGAGCGGCGGCGATGCCTTCATACTGTTCCCGGGTCAGGCCGGGCAGAAGATTTTGGACCAGAACAGTCATGGCGGACTCCTTTGTAGCCGACTGCCGGCCGGACGGACGGATCCCGCGGACAGAGCCGGTACAGCCGAAGCCTACGCCGGTAGCGGCGGGTGCGACAGGGCTGGATGGCGCCCCGTGGGGCTGCGCTGACACCGTCGTTCAGAGGGGGCACAACCACGAAGTCACTCACCGGTAGATGAAGACAAGGCCGTTGGCTTCTTCGGACCAAGAATCAGCCTCGTACCGAACCGCCGACGCCTGCCATGCTGCACAATGCTGGCGGCATCATCTTGACTAGGCGCGGTCGCAAGAGCGCATCGCCGCTAGGAACACGTGTTCTTGGCGGCGATCACAAAAGGTCCCAAGGAGATCAAGAATTACACGTTGAAGCGGAACTCTACGACGTCGCCGTCGGCCATGACGTACTCCTTGCCCTCGATGCGCACCTTGCCGCGGGACTTGGCTTCGGCCATCGTCCGGGCTTCCATGAGGTCCTCGAAGTGGACGACCTCGGCCTTGATGAAGCCACGCTGGAAATCGGAGTGGATGACCCCTGCCGCCTCCGGGGCCGTGGCACCTTTCTTGATCGTCCAGGCGCGGGTTTCCTTGGGACCGGCGGTGAGGTAGGTCTGCAACCCGAGGGTATGGAAGCCGACGCGTGCCAGCTGATCCAGCCCCGACTCCTCCTGGCCGTTCATCTCGAGCATCTCGCGGGCCTCGGCTTCGTCGAGCTCCACGAGGTCGGCCTCGAGCTTGGCGTCGAGGAAGATGGCATCGGCGGGAGCCACGAGCTGGCGCAACTCCTCCTGGCGTTCCGGGCTCCCGAGCACCGCGTCGTCGACGTTGAAGACATAGATGAAGGGCTTGGCGGTCAGCAGGCTCAACTCACGCAGGTGCTCCATCTCGAGCTTGTCGCTCTTCACCGAGGAGAAGATCGTATCGCCGCGCTCGAGGACGACCTGCGCGGCCTGCATGGCGCTGAGCTGTGCGGCCTCGCGCTTCTTGATCTTCACTTCCTTCTCGACGCGCGGGATGGCCTTCTCGAGCGTCTGCAGATCGGCGAGGATCAGCTCGGTGTTGATGGTCTCCATGTCGGAGCGGGGGTCGACCTTGCCGTCGACATGGATGACGTCCGGATCGTCGAAGACGCGGATGACCTGGGCGATGGCCTCGGCCTCGCGGATGTTCGCGAGGAACTGGTTGCCGAGGCCCTCACCCTCGGAGGCCCCCTTGACGATGCCGGCGATGTCGACGAAGGAGACGGTGGCCGGCAGGATCTGCTTCGACCCGAAGACCTCGGCGAGCTGTGCAAGGCGCGGGTCCGGCAGGCTGACTACGCCGACATTCGGCTCGATGGTCGCGAACGGGTAGTTCGCCGCCAGGACGTTGTTGCGCGTCAGGGCGTTGAAGAGGGTTGATTTGCCGACGTTGGGCAGTCCGACGATGCCGATAGTAAGAGCCACGGGAGACAAGTCTACCGGGCAGCGGGAGGCCGTCCGGCGGTGTCGCGTCCGCCGAATGTCGGAGGTTCCTGCGACAGTGTGGACATGAGCACCACGGCCGTCCTCCTCGTTCTCCTCGCCTTCGTCCTCGGGAGCGCCGTCGGCGCCTTCCTGGTGGCGCGCTATCTCACCCCGCGCACGGCAGACCTCCGTACCGAGCTCGACGATGCGACAGCGCGCCTCGGGAGCACGACGACGGACCTGGCGGCAGCCGTCGCCCAGCGCGACCTCCTGCAGCAGCACAACCGCGAGCTGACCGGCAAGACCTCCACGGACAACGACGTCCTGCGTGCGCTCGCTCCCGTCGCGGAGAAGCTGACCCAGGTCCAGCGGCAGGTGGGCCTGCTCGAGCGCGACCGCCTGGAACAGTACGGGCAGCTCGCCCGGCAGCTCGAGGAGGCGCGCGAAGCGGATGCCCGCCTGCTCTCGACAACCTCCTCGCTCGCCGGTGCCCTGCGCAGCAACAGCGCGCGCGGCCAGTGGGGTGAGATCCAGTTGCGCCGCGTCGTGGAGGCAGCCGGCATGCTATCACGCGTGGACTTCCTGGAGCAGGTGTCCTTCAGCGCGGGCGACGACGGCGAGCGCGCACGGCCGGACATGGTGGTGCAGCTTCCGGGCGACAAGCAACTGGTCATCGACGCCAAGGTGCCCCTGACCGCCTTCCTCGCCGCTCAGGAGCTTGCGGGCGCGGCCGACAGCGACGCCGACACGGCCGCCCTGGAGTCCCGGCGCGCCGAGTTGCTCCGCCAGCACGGCAAGGCGCTGCGCGCCCACATCGACGCCCTGGCACGGAAGAAGTACTGGGAAGGCGCGGCGAACTCCCCCGAGCTGGTCATCTGCTTCATCCCGGTCGAGTCGGTGCTCTCCGAGGCCCTGCGCGCCGATCCCGAACTGCTCGACTACGCCTTCGGCCAGAACGTCGCCCTCGCGTCACCGGTGTCCCTGCTCGGCATCCTCAAGGGTGCCGCCTTCAGCTGGCGGCAGGCCGTGCTCACCGACAACGCGCGGGAGCTCTTCGACCTGTCGAAGCAGCTGTACGAGCGCCTGGGCACGATGGGCGGGCACGTCACCCGTCTGGGAGCGTCCCTCAAGACCTCGGTGGAACGCTACAACTCCTTCGTGGGCGCCCTCGAATCCCGCGTGCTTCCCACGGCCCGGCGCATCGGGGCGTTCGATTCGGCATCCCTCGACGTCGTCGACGCGGCGGCCGGTGGTGCGGAGGAAGGCGCCGACGTGAGCATGCTCGGCACGGCCCGTGCACAGCGCGCCGGGGCGCCGGGCAGCCCGGGCCAGGCCGCGATCGACGCCACTCCCCGCTCCCTGACGGCCCACGAGCTCCTCGACGGGACCGACGGGTAGCGGGACAGCGGGATAGCGGGATAGCGGGATAGCGGGCTGGACAGGACGCCGACGGGCGCTGCCCGCAGGGCCGGGCCTTGCAACGACGGCGGCCCTTCCCGAGGAAGAGCCGCCGTCGTTGCGGTGATCGGCCGCGGCGGACTGAGCCGCCGCCCGGAGAATCAGTTGAGCGTGGTGCGGTCCTGCCGCTGGCCCCTGCCACCACGACCCTGCGACGGGTCGCCCATGGCCTTCAGAGCGGCCCGGATCTCCTTGGGCAGGGAGAAGATGATGTCCTCCTGGGCCGTCACGACCTCCTCGACCTGTCCGTAGCCGTACTCGGCGAGCAGCCGGAGCACGTCCTGCACGAGGTTCTCCGGCACGGAGGCGCCCGAGGAGATGCCGACGGTGGCCACGCCCTCGAACCAGGACTCGTCGACCTCGTTGGCGAAGTCGACGCGGTGGGCTGCCTTGGCCCCGTACTCGAGCGCGACTTCCACCAGGCGGACGGAGTTCGAGGAGTTGGCGGACCCGACGACGATCACGAGGTCCGTCTGCGGCGCGATCTTCTTGATGGCGGCCTGGCGGTTCGACGTGGCGTAGCAGATGTCGTCACTGGGCGGGTCCTGCAGGGTCGGGAAGCGCTGCTTGAGCAGGTTCACGGTCAGCATGGTCTCGTCGACGCTCAGGGTGGTCTGCGAGAGCCAGATGAGCCTCTCGGGGTCGCGCACCTGGACCTTGTCGACGTCCTCCGGGCCGTTGACGATCTGGATGTGATCGGGGGCCTCGCCCGCCGTGCCCTCCACTTCCTCGTGGCCCTCGTGGCCGATCAGGAGGATGTCGAAGTCGTCGCGGGCGAAGCGCTGGGCCTCCTTGTGCACCTTGGTCACGAGGGGGCAGGTGGCGTCGATGGTCCGCAGTCCCCGGTCCTCTGCGGACTGCACGACGGCGGGTGAGACGCCGTGGGCCGAGAAGACCACGAGGGCGCCCTCGGGGACCTCGTCGGTCTCGTCCACGAAGATGGCGCCCTTCGCCTCGAGCGTGGAGACCACGTGCAGGTTGTGCACGATCTGCTTGCGCACGTACACGGGCGGCCCGTAGTGCTCCAGAGCCTTCTCGACGGCGATGACGGCGCGGTCCACCCCGGCGCAATAGCCGCGGGGTGCTGCGAGCAGTACCTTCTTCTCCCCGACCGGCGCGGCGGCGAGCACGTCCTCGGGAGAGCGACGCCTGCGCGGGATGGTGGGCATGGGGACCTGAACGGTGGTACTGGTCATTCTCCGATTCTACCGGGTCGCGAACGTGCGACCCGGTCCACCGGATGCTCCTCCGCTGGAAGCTAAGCCCTGCGCCCGCGTCCGACGGCGAGTTGCCCGATCACGCCGACCAGAACGGCGACGAGCCCCCCGACGACCACCGGCACACTGGAGTCCGCGATGTCCGCTCCGGCGCGTTGCGCCAGCCCCCGGATGAACACGTCGGCGACGGCACCAGTCCCGGGTGCCCTGGTTGCTGCGTCGGGCACCCAGTCCCCCGCGAGGATGCCGAGCACACCGATGCCCACGACCCCGAGTCCCAGGAGCGCGAGCGTGGTGCCCCGCCGTCGGGCGATCACGAGGGCCAGCAGCGCCAGCACCGCAGCGCCCGCGAGGTACAGCCGCCAGTCCTGCACCACGTCGGCGATACCGTGCAGGAGCCCGCCCCGTGCCAGGGAGCCGACCTCGACCGTGGTGTCTTCCGGGATCGGGATGTCCACGCCCAGACCCGCTCCGACGCTGTCCGCCACGAGCCCGACGACCGGCCCGAGATCGAGGGTCAGGACGGCCGGTGCCGACTCCGAGGGATCGGGCGCCTGCGCGAAGGTCACGGCGTGAGAGAGGCGCAGGGTCTCGGCCCAGGCGGCCGGATAACCGGACGAGCGGGTGACCGCCCCGGCAGCATCCCGGACGAGTGGTTCGACGAAGGAGCCGAGCTGCTCGGGCAGTTCGGTATTCGCCGTCACCTCCTGCGCGAGTGACTCGGCGAGCGCCGCCTGGAAATCGGCGTCGTCACCCAGCGGAGCCGCCAGCGCGATGAACCCGGACTCCTCCACGAGGTTCTCGTCGAGCCAGGCCGACACCAGTCCGCCCGAGGCGACGACGAGCGCGAGGAGGCCCAGGAGGGCAGAGACGAACGTCCGCATGGAATCCTTTACTGGAGGTCGAACCTCCGATTATGCCCGCTCCAGCGACAGCCGGCACGGTGCGGCAGGGGGTCGGGCAGCCCACTTCGGTCCTGCCGGGCAGGATGCCGTGGGTCGGGGGTGGTAGAGATGGACAGTGCATTTTCCCGTGGAACACCTGGGGGCAACCGCCTCCCCGAGGACAGGAGACCGATGACGAGCGAGGGATTCCGCGCGCAGCCCGTTGCAGGCTCGCCCCGGCCGGCGTCGACGGTCCCGGCGACGGCAGCGGAGACGTCACCGGACGCGCCGTGGCCGCTCCATCTCCTGTCCGAGAAACTGAAGGCACATATCGAGCGCGCCCCCGCGGCCTGGGTGGAGGGGCAGGTCATCGAACTCAACCGTCGCGCGAGCATGTGCTACATCACGCTCCGCGATGTCGACTCGGAGGTATCCCTGTCCCTCTCGGTCTACGGCAGCGTGATGGACCGGGCCTCCGCACCGCTTGATCGCGGCTCACGCGTGGTGGCCCGCCTCAAACCCGACTTCTGGGTCAAGACCGGGCGCCTGTCGATGCAGACGATCGACATCCGGCCCGTCGGGATCGGGGACCTCCTCGCCCGGATCGAGCGGCTGCGGCAGGCCCTGGCGTCCGAGGGACTGTTCGCAGCGGCCCGCAAGAAGCAGCTGCCCCTCCTCCCCCACCGCATCGGGCTCATCACGGGCCGTGATTCCGACGCCATGAAGGACGTGATGCGCAACGCGGCGCTGCGGTGGCCGGCCGTCGAGTTCGAGGTGCGCGAGGTGGCCGTCCAGGGCGTCAGCAGCGTCGCCCAGGTCACCGCGGCGCTCGCCGAACTGGACGCCCACCCACAGGTCGACGTGATCATCATCGCGCGCGGCGGCGGGGCACTCGAGGACCTCCTGCCGTTCAGCGATGAATCCCTGGTGCGGGCCGTCGCCCTGGCCCGTACCCCGGTGGTCAGCGCGATCGGCCACGAGGCGGACCGGCCCCTGCTCGACGAGGTGGCCGATCTGCGCGCCTCGACGCCGACGGATGCGGCGAAACGTGTGGTTCCGGATGTCTCGGAGGAACTCGGCCGGATCGGCCAGGCGCGTGCCGCGCTCGAGCGCTCGATCCGGGTCCTGGTGCACCGCGAGAGTGAGAGCCTCGCCAACCTGAGGTCCCGCCCGTCGCTGGCACGACCGGAAGGGATGATCGACGTCCGCGAAGCCGACGTCGAGCGGCTTCGATCCCGCGCGCTGCGCTCCATCTCCACCGCAGTCGAGCGGGAGGCGGACTCGATCCATCACCTGCGCGAACGCGTCCGGTCCCTGTCGCCGCAGAAGACACTGGACCGCGGGTACGCGGTGGTGCAGAAGGCAGACGGGCACGTGGTCAGGGAGCCGGCGGACGTGCAGCCAGGCGAGACCCTGCGCATCCGGGTCGCCGGCGGGCAGTTCGGCGCGGTCTCCCAGGATGCGCCCGCTCCGTCCGCCGCCCATTGACCCGGGCCACCCGACCATCCCGGTCCCCGCAGCCGGACATCAGACCACCCAGCAGACGAGGAAGACACCATGAGCCAGAACAGCCAGCCCGAGAACAACCAATCGGACACCAGCCGGCCGGAGACCCGCCGCCCGGAGGTGGACACGCTGTCCTACGAGCAGGCACGGGAGGAACTCGTGGCCGTCGTCGCCCGGCTCGAAGCGGGGGGCGTGAGCCTCGAGGAGTCGCTGGCCCTCTGGGAACGCGGCGAGGCCCTGGCCGATCGCTGTGAGGCCTGGCTGGAAGGGGCGAAGGTGAGGCTCGCGGCCGCGCGGGACAAGGCCGAGGGGTAGCGGCTCAGGACGTGGCGAGGCGTTTCTTCTCGGCCTCGGCTAGTCGCCGTGCGGTGCCGCCGGATCCTCGGGAGCCTCATGACGGCGCTGCGCGATGAGTTCCTTCGTTCGCACCAGTCGCAGGAGGGTGACGAGGACGATGCCTCCGAGCACGTTGAAGAGCAGCGTGTACCCGAACCAGGCGAGCCACTGCCCGTAGGTGATGTCCGCACCGGACTGGATCGCTGCGAAGATCAGCAGTGAGTCCAGAATGGAATGGAACAGCTGCAATCCCGCGAGGAGGAACCCGCCGATCACCGTGGCGATGACCCTGGCGACGTCGTTCTCAGTGCCCTGCTGCATCCGGCTCATCAGGGTGATCGTGCTGCCGCCCAGTACCGCCAAGGCGACCACCTGGAGGGAGAACGGGGCGTCGACGAAGTGGTGGGCGCTCTCGCTCACGGTGTCGGACCACTCGGGGAACGCCTGCATGACGATCCAGACGAAGACCCAGCCGCCTGCGAGGTTCGCCACGAGGGTGCCTCCCCACAGCTTCGCCAACTGGGCGGGGCTCCCTTCCTTCGCCACGACGGCTGCAACCGGCATCAGGAAGTTCTCCGTGAACAATTCGCTGTGCGCGAGGAGAAGCGCGACCAGGCCGATGCTGAACGCGAGGCCTGCAAGCAGATGATTTCCCGTCTCGTGCATAACGGCCAGGTAGGCCATGATGCCCAGACCGACCTCGAATCCGCCGAACACGCCAGTCACCAGGATGTTCCTCGTGGTGCGGTGAAGCCGCTCGGCACCCTCGCCGATCGTCTTGTCGAAGGATTGCTTGAGCTCGTGCTCGACCGGGGCGTCCGTGTCGCCCAGTTCACGCCTGCGTTCTTCGCTCATTTGCCTTTCCCTGGTGTTCACGCCGCCCCGGCGGCTCCGGCAATCCCTTGATCAGGACGCGGCGAGGCGTTTCTTCTCGGCCTCGACGTCGAAGGTGGCCGGCGGCCAGCTCAACTGCATGTCTTCCAGGGTGGCAGTGAGCAGGTGCTGCACCGCGAGCCGGGCGTACCACTTGCGGTCGGCGGGAACCACGTACCACGGGGTGTCCGGCGTGCTCGTCCGCTCGATGGCCGTCTGGTAGGCCTCCTGGTACTGCTGCCAGTACCCGCGCTCGTCGACGTCGCCGGGGTTGTACTTCCAGAACTTGTCCTTGCGTTCGAGCCGCTCGGAGAGCCGGGCCTTCTGCTCGTCCTTGCTGATGTGCAGCATGACCTTCAGCATGCGGGTGCCGGACGCCGCGACCTCGTTCTCGAAGGCCCGGATGGCCCCGTAGCGCTTCTCGATCTCATCGGCGGGCGAGAGGCTGCGCACGCGATGGACCAGGACGTCCTCGTAGTGCGACCGGTCGAAGACCCCGATCATGCCCGCTTCGGGGAGTTGCCGGCGAACGCGCCAGAGGAAGTCGTGGCTTCGTTCCTCCTCCGTCGGGGCCTTGAAGGCGGAGTGCTGCACTCCCTGCGGATCGACCAGCCCGACGACGTGGCGCACGATCCCGCCCTTGCCCGAGGTGTCCATGCCCTGCAGGAGGAGCAGGACGGCGATACCGCTTCCGGCGCGGCTCTCCGCGAAGAGTTTCTCCTGCAGCAACGAGAGGGCATCCGCACCGGCGGCGAGTGCAGCAGTCCCGGCCTTCTTGCCGCCGTCGAACCCCGGCGTGGAATGCGGGTCCACGGCGTCCAGCGCGAAGTCGGGGCCCGCCAGCAGCAGCCGCCGCAGCTCGGCGTTGTCGGCCGTGCTGTCGGCTTTCCTGCTGCTGGCTTTCGCGGTGCCGGAAGCTTTCGGTGCCATGGATCCTCCTGCGTCGGCCGTCCCGGGACGGTCAGGGCTTGTAGGTGGACAGGAAGTCGGCGAGCCGACCGATAGCGTCCTCGATGACCTCCACGCTCGGCAGGGTCACCATGCGGAAGTGGTCCGTGTTGACCCAGTTGAAGGCGCTGCCGTGCGAGATCAGGATCTTCTGCTGCTTGAGGAGGTCGAGGGCGAACTTCTCGTCGTCCTTGATGGGATACACGTCGGGATCGAGCTTCGGAAAGAGGTACAGGGCGCCCTGTGCCACCTCGCAGCTCACGCCGGGAATCGCATTGAGCATCTGCGCCGCCTTGTCGCGCTGCTGCTTCAGGCGCCCCCCGGGCAGGATCAGGTCGTTGATGCTCTGGTAGCCGCCCAGCGCCGTCTGGATGGCGTGCTGCGCGGGGACGTTGGCGCACAGCCGCATGTTGGCCAGCAGGTTGATGCCCTCGATGTAGTTCGCGGCGTCGCGCTTGGGCCCGGAGATCGCCATCCAGCCGCTGCGGAATCCGGCGATGCGGTAGGCCTTCGAGAGGCCGCTGAAAGTCAGGCAGAGGACGTCGTCGCCGGCGACCGACGCCGCGTTGATGTGGACGGCGTCGTCGTACAGGATCTTCTCGTAGATCTCGTCGGCGAACAGGATGAGCCCGTGCTCGCGGGCGAGGCGGACGATCCCCTCGAGGATGGGCCGCGGGTACACCGCACCCGTCGGGTTGTTCGGGTTGATCAGGACGATGCCCTTGGTATTGGGGGTGATCTTCGAGGCCATGTCCTCGAGGTCCGGCCACCAGTGGCTGTCCTCGTCGCACAGGTAGTGGACGGGCGTACCGCTGGCGAGGGCCACGGACGCGGTCCAGAGGGGGTAGTCCGGTGTCGGGATCAGGATCTCGTCGCCGGCGTTGAGCAGGGCCTGCATGGAGAGCGTGATGAGTTCGCTGACGCCGTTGCCGAGGTAGACGTCATCGACGTCGATCGAGTTGATGCCGCGGCTCTGGTAGTACTGCACCACGGCGGTGCGCGCGGAGAAGATGCCGCGGGAGTCGCTGTAGCCCTGGGCCTTCGGCAGGTTGCGGATCATGTCCACGAGGATGGCGTCGGGCGCTTCGAACCCGAAGGGCGCCGGATTGCCGATGTTGAGCTTCAGGATCCGGTGGCCCTGGGCCTCCATGGTCATGGCGTGTTCGAGCAGCGGCCCCCGGATGTCGTAGAGGACGTTACGGAGCTTTTCCGACTGCTTGTAGGTGGCCATCTGATCAGGATGCCACAGCAGGGGCCCGGTGCGCGGCATAGCAATGCCGAACACCGGGCCCCTGCAGAACCGGTTCCGCAGGACTCAGCCCGCCAGTCCCTTCTCGGCCAGCCAGTCGGCAGCCGCGTCCGCCGGGTTCCGCTTCTCGTCTCCGCTGACCTCGCGGTTGAGCGACAGGAGGTCCTCCGTGGTCAGCTGGGCCGATACCTCGTTGAGGACGTTCTGCGCCTCCTCGCCGACGGTCTCCGTGTTGACGAGCGGCAGGACCTGCTGCGCGATGAAGTTGTTCTCAGGGTCCTCGAGGACGACAAGGTCGTTGTCCTCGATGGACGGCGTCGTGGTGTAGATGTCGGCTGCCTGCACGTCGTCGTTCAGCAGTGCCTTCAGCGTGACCTCGCCGCCGCCGTCGTTGATGGCCTCGAAGCCGCCGGGCTCGCAGTCGTACTTCGCCTTGAGGCCGGGCAGGCCGTAGGCGCGCTCCTGGAAGGTGCTCGGGGCGCCGATCGTGATCTCCCCGCAGACCTCCGCGAGGTCCGCGATGGACTTGAGGCTGTACTTCTCCGCGGTCGCGGCGGTGACCACGAGCGCGTCCTTGTCCTCGGCCGGCGAGGGCTCGAGCACGTCCAGCTTCAGGTCGGGCGACTTCGCGGAGAGGGCGTCGGGAAGGGCCGCGACGATGTCCTCGGCGGACTCGGCAGTGGCCTTGGGGTCGGCGAACAGCAGCAGGTTTCCGCTGTAGTCGGGCATGATGTCGACGGACCCGTCCTCGACGGCGGAGTAGTAGATCTCGCGCGAGCCGATGTTGGGTTTGGTCGTCGCCTCCACGCCGGCCGCGGTGAGTGCGCCCGCGTAGATCTCGGCGATGATCTGGCTCTCGGGGAAATCAGCCGAACCGACGACGACGGAGCCGCCTGCCGAGGCGGTCTCCGCCGTCTCGCCCTGGGGATCGCTGTTGGCCCCGCAGGCAGTCAGCGCCAGCGTGGCCGTGAGGCCGCCCGCCAGTCCCATCAAAGCGCGCCGTCCGGCGCGTTGTGCTGACAGGTTCTTCATGGTGTTCCTCCTTGTGCACTGGCGACGGCCTTCTGCCGGCCAGATCCTTGGGTCTTTCCCGGGCCGGACGTCCGCAGTCCCGGTGAGATGGCGAGCTTCTGCAGCAGTCCCATCAGCAGATCGACGCCGATCGCGAGGACGGTGATGACGACTGCGCCGCCGAAGAGGCGCCCGTAGTCCGCGAGTTGCGTTCCCTCGACGAGGAAGACCCCGAGCCCCCCGAGGTTGATGAAGGCGACGACGGCTGCGGTCGCGATGACCTGCAGGACGGCCGCGCGCACTCCGCCGAGGATGACCTGGAGGCCGTTGGGTACCTCGACCCGGAACAGGATCTGCAGCTCGGTCATGCCCATGCTCCGCGCGGCGTCGACCACGGTCCGGTTCACGGACGAGATGCCGGCATAGATCCCACTCAGCAGCGGAGGGACGGCGAGGAGCACGAGCGCCCAGATGGGCGGCATGAGCCCGAGGCCCGCGAGGAGCACGAACAGGAACACCATGCCGAGCGTCGGCAGGGCGCGGAGGATCCCCACGCCGGAGACGATCACGATGCGGCCGCGACCGGTGTGCCCCACGTAGAGCCCGATCGGGACCGCGATCGCCAGGGCGATCAGCATGGTCAGCCCGGTGTAGCCCAGGTGCTCGACGACGCGCGTGGGGATGCCGCGGTCGCCCTCCCAGTTGGCAGGAGCGGTCAGCCACTCCGCCATCTGCACCAGGAGGTTGCTGCTCGAGTAGTCCATCAGGCGCCCGCCACCTTCGCCTCGAGTGCGACGATCTCCTCCGCCGGCCTGCCACCGGCGGGGACCCTGCGCGTCCACGGGGTCAGCAGGCGTTCCGTGAGGACGAGGAGGAGGTCCAGGACGAGCGCCAGCAGCAGGATGATGCCGATCCCGACGGCGATCTCGGTCGGGAAGGACCGGAACAGCCCGTCCGTGAACAGCGTCCCGAGGCTGGGGACCCCGATGAGCGCGCCCACGCTGACGAGCGAGATGTTGGTGACCGAGACCACGCGCAGCCCGGCGAACAGCACGGGCAACGACAGCGGGAGGTCCACGGTCAGGAACCGGCGGACGGGCGTGTAGCCCATCGCGACGGCGGCCTGGCGCACGCCGTCGTCGATGGAGTTCAGCGCGTCGAGCGTGGACCGGACGAGGAGGGAGAAGGCGTAGATCGCCAGCGCCACGATGACGTTGACGGGGTCGATCACCTTGGTGCCGAGGACCACGGGGAGGAACACGAACATGGCGAGAGACGGGATCGTGTAGAGGATGGACGAGCCGGTCAGCAGGACGGATCCCACCACGGGATTCCGGCGGGCGAGCTGGGCCATCGGCACGGCGGCGAGGACGCCGAGGAGCAGCGGCACGATCGCCTGGAACAGGTGGAGGCGCGTGTGCAGCCAGACGAAATCAAGATTGGCGAGGAACCAGTCCATGGCTAGACCGCCGTGTTGTGCTCGGCGCGGCCACGGTCCAGCCGCGCGGATTCGATGAGTTCGAAGACCTCGGCGGCGTGGACGACGCCGATCGCCCGTCCGTCGTCGTCGACGGCCACACCCAGGCCCGACGGCGAGGACAGGGCGGCGTCGAGCGCCCGCCGCAGGGTGTCCCCCCGCCGGTACAGGGACCCGCCGGGGACCGCGTCCGCCTGCCGGGTGATACTGCCGCGGGTGGCCTGCGGGACCCATCCATGGGGACGGCCGCCGGCATCCACCAGCAGGGTCCACGGCGAGCGCACCGAGACGGTGGGGTCCGCGAGGCGGTCCACCTCGATCGTCTCGACGGGGTGGATGACCACATTGCCGCCCTCCTGGAAGGAGAGGTGGCGGAAGCCCCGGTCCCGTCCGACGAATCCCGCCACGAAATCGTCCACGGGTGCGCGGAGGATCTCCTCGGGCGCTGCGTACTGAGCGAGGCGGCCGCCGACGGCGAACACGGCCACCTTGTCGCCGAGGATCGTCGCCTCGTCGATGTCGTGGGTCACGAACACGATGGTCTTCGCGAGGTCCCGCTGCAGGCGCAGCAGTTCCTCCTGCAGTTCGGCGCGGACCACGGGGTCCACCGCGCTGAAGGGCTCGTCCATGAGCAGGACGGGCGGATCGGCCGCGAGGGCGCGTGCCACTCCGACGCGCTGCTGCTGCCCGCCGGACAGCTGCCCGGGATAGCGGCCGCCCAGGTCCGAGGACAGGCCGACGACGTCGAGCAGTTCCTGTGCGCGCCTGCGGGCGTCGGCTTTCCCGACCCCGTTGAGACGTGGCACCGTCGCGATGTTGTCGAGCACGGAGCGGTGCGGCAGGAGGCCCGAGGACTGCATGACGTACCCCATGGAGCGCCGCAGTTCCGCGGCCTTCCCCTGCGATACGTCCTGGCCTTCGAGGAGGATCCGGCCGGAGGTGGGCTCGACCATCCTGTTGATCATGCGCAGCGAGGTGGTCTTGCCGCAGCCGGACGGTCCGACGAACACGGTGATCCTGCCGCGGTCGATGTCCATGGTGAGGTCGTCCACGGCCGGGCGTCCGCCGTCGTAGATCTTGGTGACGTTGCGGAACTCGATCATGGGGCGCTGGCCGGAAGCCTGGTCGGAGGATGTCATGGCAGCTGTGCCTTTCGTGGCAGGAGCTTCTCGGCCGGGCTGCACCCGCGGGCCGCACGAGGCGGTTCCGGCTTGCCGTCTGGATTTCTGCTGGCCCGGGGGCGCAGCGGTCAGTTCAAGCTGTCGGAGGTTCTGAGTCTAACCATGAGTTCGCAGCAGGCAAGGGCGTGTATGGGTCCCGGCTGCATTCCGCGGTCGGCTCCAGTGCGCCCGGCCCGCCCGGAACCCCTCGGGCCGGCGCCGGAGCCGGTCCAACTGAACACCCGTCCTACCGAGCACCCGTCCTACCGGGCACCGGTGACGAGGAACCGGACGCCCATCACCGGGTCCTCATCGAGGAACACGACCTCTGTGATGCCCTCCGCAGCGAGACGGGCGCGGAGGCGGTCCTGCAGATCCGGCTGGTGCATCGCGAGGCCCCCACCCAGGACCACCGGTCCCTGCACGCCGATCACGCTCGCGACGTCGAGGACGAGCCGGGTGAGGTCCGTAGCCGCACGGTCGATGATGTCCGCCGCATCGGGGTGGCCGTCGCGCGCCGCATCGAAGACGGCCCTGGACTGCGCGGCCCAGTAGGTCCGTCCGGCCCCGGAATGGAAGAGCCCGATCAGCTCCGTCGGGGTCCCCACAGCGTTGAGGGCGAGGACGGCCTCGTCGAGCGCGTCCGGAAGCATGCCGAGGTCGTTGCGGTGCAGTGTCCGCCGCACGGCTTCGCGCGCCACCCAGTAGCCGCTGCCCTCGTCGCCGAGGAGGTAGCCCCACCCGCCGGAGCGCGCTTCCCTGCCGTCCTCCCCGACGCCCCAGGCGACGGACCCGGTACCGGCGATGACGGCGATGCCCACCTGTGCGCCTCCGGCGGCCAGGATCAGCCGCGTGTCGTGGACGACGTCGATCCCGGCTCCCGGCGCGTGCGGAGCGATCAGGGCTCGGAGGCGCTCGGCGTCCGCAGCCGTGTCCACTCCCCCGGACCCGGCAACGACGCGGTCGATCCCGCCGGCCTGCCCCTCCGGCACGAGCTCGCGGAAGAGCCGGCTGAGGCTTCGGGCTGCTTCATCCTGCGTCACGTTCTGGACGTTCGCGCTTCCTGCCTTGGCCTCCGCGGCGAGCGTTCCGTTGCGCCACAGCACTCCATGGGTCTTGGAACCTCCGATATCGAGGCCGACGACGACGCCGGGCGCGCTACCCGCGGCACCATCGGCGGCACCATCAGCGGGGCTGTCCGGACGGGGACCGGAGGATGGGCTCGGAGGCTGCGGCGCGGCGGTGTTCGACATGCCTACAGCCTACAAACAGGACTGTCCGCCCTGGACCGCAGGCGACCGGGCGGATGCCTACCGCGAGGCGCGGGTCCGGGAGACCAGTGATGCTGCAGCGAGCAGCGCGCACACTCCGCAGATGGCGAGTGCGAAGACCGTGACCGAGGCGTTCAGTCCCCAGATGCCGGCGGCCGCGCCGAGTCCGAGTACGGGTACGGCGCTCCCGAGGTAGGTGAGGACGTACACGGCACTCACCGTCTGGGCGTGGAGGGCCGGATCGACCTTCAACGACACCTCGTTGAAGACGACGCGGAAAGCCATGCCCTGTCCGAAGCCCGCCACGAGGCATGCTCCGACCAGCAGCGGCAGGCTGCCCGTGGCCTCGGCGAGCGGCAGGAGCCCTATTCCCAGCGCCATGCCGCCGAGGCCCACCGGAACCACGAACCGGCCCCGGGGGGACAGCACCTGGCTGACGGCCGACGATCCGAGGACGAGCGCGGCGAGGAGGCCGATCAGTGGTCGGGAGGAGGTGCCCGCGATCCCCGCGAACCAGGTGGGGGCCAGGCTCAACGTGAAGCCGAAGACGGCGAAGCTGAGGAAACCGACGGCCGAGGCGGTCCAGAAGGACCGGCGCGCATCCCGTGACACCGCCGGTCTGCGGGGACGCAGGGCTGCGAGCGGGCGGTCGGCAGCCGCGGGCCGGATCGCGGGCCGGGCGCGGAGCAGCAGGAGCGGTACCAGGAGGCTGGTAAGCACCACGAGGTAGATGACGAACGGCGTGCGGGTCGGGGCCGGGAGGAGCGAGAGGAGACCGCCGATCACGGGACCGGCCGCGACGCCCCCGGCCGAGGCCATCAGCGTGAATCTCGAGGCCCAGTCCGGCCGCGTCGGCAGGAGGTCGCGGAGGGCAGCGGCGCTCGCACCCGTGGCCAGCGCGACCGCGCCTCCCTGCAGCGCGCGTCCCGCCGCCAGCAGCGGCAGCGAGGTCGCGACGGCGAACAGTGCGGCGCCGAGCAGCCCCAGGACGATGGCGAGGACCAGCGCCGCGCGCCGTCCGATGTGGTCCGACCAGTGGCCTGCCAGGACGAGCCCGCCGATCAGCGCCACGACGTAGGACGAGAAGGCGACGGTGACGGCGAAGGGTGTCAGTCCGAGGCCGGCCTGGATGAGCGGATAGATCGGCGTGGCGAGGTTGGCCCCGATCAGGAGGGTGGAGATCACCGTCACGGCGAGCGCGAGGCGGGCGGCCAGGGATGCATCCCAGCTGCGGCGCTCGGTCGCTGCCGGCCTCATCCGGAGTTCGTTGAGAACGCTCATCCCACTTCTTCCTGCTCGTACGTAGGCGCTCACCGGGGCGCGATTCGCCGCGGACCTCTATAGGATGAGCTGGATCGACCGCCCTGCAACGATCCGGGGTGCCCTTTTGAGCGTCCTGCGCAACACAGGCGGAGCCGACTGACGGGAAGTGAGCTTTGTGAGCAAGCTGGACAACCTCGACCTGCGCCTGCTGCTCGAGCTGGTGCGGGATCCCCGGGCCCAGGTGAGTGAGTTGAGCGAGGTCCTCGGTGTCGCCCGCAACACGGCGCAGAGCCGGATCCGCCGGCTCCTGCGCACCGGGGTGCTGCGTCGCAGCGGCCGCGAGCTCGACCTCGAGGCCCTCGGCTACGACGTCGTCGCTTTCGTCACCATCGAGGTCTCACACCGCGAGCTCGACGGCGTCATCGCCGGGCTGCGTACCCTCAACCAGGTGCTGGAAGTGCACGAGATCTCCGGCCGGGGTGATGTCTGGTGCCGCGTCGCCGCAACCGACACGCACCATCTGCAGGCGGCACTGCGGTCGGTCCTGAAGATCAAGGGCGTGATCCGCACCGAGACCGTCCTCGCCCTCCACGAGCACATCCCCTACCGCACCGAGCCCCTGCTCGAGCGGTTGACGCACCTGCCCGACGACACCTGAATCGCGCTGCCCAACCGCCAACACCCTGCCGCACCAGCATCGACCACCAGCAACACCGCCAGCAACGACCACCCGAGGAGCACCATGGCCCTGCCGAGGACCGACACGCGCGTCACCTATCCCCAGGGGGCCGTCGAATCGGCTTCCCGCGTCCTCCACGTCGAGGCCCGCGACGACGGCCGGTGCGCGGTCCTGCTGGACACCACGGCCTTCCATCCGGTGGACTCCGCCTGGCCGGACCAGGGACCGGATCGCGGCGAACTCCAGGCCGGGTCGCGCACGTGGCCCGTGGCCGACTGCGTGGTAGGAGCCACCGACGGGACCACCCTGTACCTGGGCAATGAGGCGCCGGTGCGCAAGGGCGCGGAGGGCTGGGCCTTCGTCGTCGTGCACCTGATCTACGGTGAGGGACCGGCCGAGGGCGACGACGTCGTCGTGCGGGTCGACAGCGCGCATCGCGCGGCCGTGTCCGCCGGGCACACCGGATGCCACCTCGCCTCGCTGGCCCTGAACCGGGCCCTGGTTGGCCGGTGGAAGAAGGACGTGGCTCCGGACGCGCTCGGCGCACCGAACTTCGACGCACTGGCGATCGACACGACGGTCATCGGGGAGCTCGGCTCCTCGGACAGGTACCGCCTGGGCAAGTCCCTGCGGAGGAAGGGCTTCAGCGGAGAGGACCTGGACACGGATGCCACCGCCGCGGCGGTGAACGCGACGCTCGCCGCGTGGACGGCGACTGGAGCACCGATCGGCATCGAGGCGGACGGACCGGGCCTCACCGACCGTCGCCGGTGGATCTGCGGGCTCCCGGATGGACGGGCGGAGATCCCCTGCGGCGGTACGCACCTGACCTCGCTCGCCGGGGTCGACGTCGCGGTGCAGCTCGAACTCTCGGACGCGGACGGCACGCCGGTCCTGCGGATGGACACGCGGGTCCGCCCGCCGGCAACGGCCTGAGGACGGTTCGTCCCGGCGCCGTGCGGGACGGACGGGAGGAGGCCACGCGTCCCTCCTGTTCCTAGCCGCTGCGGCGCTCCCGCTGGGAGCCCAGGGTCCAGGCCTCGGCGAGGAACTGCTCGGCGATCTCCAGCCGGGACAGCGCCTCGCCGGCCCCGTCCGTGTCGGCAGCCCCCCGCCGTGCTCCCGCGATGAGGGTCAGGCTCACCGCCGCGGCGCGGCTCCGGAGGGCAACGGGATCGACATGACGGTCGAAAGCCCGCAGGAATTGCAGCAGCGCGGAGGGTACGTACGCGTAGCCGGCATGCAATCCGGGCAGGACGGCGATATGGCCGAGGAAGCAGGCCAGGTCGTCGACGAGGTGTCCCGGGCCGAGCATATCGACGTCCAGGAGCCCGGACACCGCGCCGTCCGTGATGAGAAGGTTTCCTTCGTAGAAATCACCGTGGGTCGGCACAAGCGGGCCTGCATCGCTTGAACGGACGAGGTCGTCGATCGCTGCGGCCAGCCGCCTGATCCGAAGGGCCTCTGCCGGCAGGGCGGCAACCGCGCCTTCGGCGTAGTCCCGAACCCGGGCCGACCAGGGCTGCCGCGCCGGCAGTCCGAGGATGGCGGGAGGCAGTGAGGTGAGGACCCGCACCAACGCGGAGGGATCGACGTCGGACGCGCCGTCGCGCATGAGGAGCTCGGCGAGCGGTGTCCCCGGGGCGGGATGCATGGCGACGACGTCCTGCACGGGCTCACGGGTCAGCGCGGGCGCAGGAACACCTGCAGCGCGCAGCATGCGGTGCCGTTCCGCGAGCGGCCCCGACTCGTGGCGGCGGAGCACCTTCAGGTAGCGGCGGTCGTCCCCGTTCCGGACCAGGACCACAGCGCGCCGCAGCGGCCGGTAGCTCCTGGTCTCGATCATGGTTTCGGAGGGGTCGTGCTCCGAGCCGAACGCGAAGGGGGTGACGCGCAGGGGGTCGAGTGCCAGCGGGAGGCCCGGCAACAGCGGATCGGCGGGATGCACCCAGACCGAGAGGGGGTCCGCACCCCGGCGGTGGAACACCTCGACGCGGGTGGCGGGATGAGCGATGGAGCAGGACGTGATGCAGGCGTGCGTCGGCACCGGCACCGGCACCGGTTCCTTCCGGCCGTCCCTGTCGGACGACCTGCGCACCTCGAGGGAGAAGATCCCCGTCACTCCGGCACCGGGCCGGTGGTGCAGCGGTCCCGGCTGCCAGGAGACCAGCTCCCATCCGGCGGTGGCGAGCGCGGAGCGCAGGAGCTCCGACGGCGCGTCCGATTCGAGGAGCACGATCGTCTCCTGCTCCCGGATGACGCGTGCCTCCCTCGCCCTCACGCTGCGCCTACGCGGGGACTGCGCACGGCATCGGGGGCCGGCCCTGGCATTGCGGAGGTGTCAGGCGCGACGGCGCTGCAACACGTCGTCCAGGTTGATGCGTCCGGTGGCGGGATCGGAGCCCACCGACGCGTCCGCGGAGTCGGCGCTTTCCGCTGCAGTGTCGGCTGCTGCGGCGACCCGGGCAGCTGCTTCGGATGTCTTGATGGGTGTCCTGGTCGACGGCTTCGGCGCCTCGGGGAGGCCCAGGGGGGCCGGCGCCTGGCGTTCGGCCTTCGCCGCATCGACGTAGGTGGGGCGGGGTACCTCGACCGGAGCCCACGCCGTCGCCCCGGTCGGCTGTGCCGCTTCGGGGACTTCGGTAGTTTCGGTCGGCACGCCCTGGTCGCGGACATCCACGACGGACGAGCCCGCCGCAGCGAGCGCCGCCGTCCGCCGTTCCATGGCGGTGAGTGGCCTTTCAGCGGTCTCTTCGGCGTTGAACAGGGTGGTCGGGCGTTTCGGTGCAGAGTGAACCGCCGGAGCGACGTCGGTGCGTTCCGGGGCGGGTGCCCGCACGGGTGCCATGGCATCGGCGAAGGCACGATTGACGCGCGCCTCCCGGCTACGGACGGCGAGCAGCCTCAGGACCGCGACGGCCACCGCGGCGACGCCAACGCAGGCGAGGGGAACGAGGAGGGAGACGACGCCTACGGCTCCGAGGACGAGCGTCACGAGGGCGGCGCAGAGCGCGAGAAGTCCTACCAGCGCTACGGCGATGCGTCCCCACCGCGGCGTGAAGGGCCTGGGCGCGGGACCCGCCTGCGCAGCGGATGGCGACGGGGACGCCGTCGCGGAGGGCGGATCCAGGGTCTCCCCCGGTTGTGCGGCATCGTCCTGCGGCGCGGTCATTGTCATCATGCTCCCTCCAGGACTGCCCGTCCTGGTCTTCGGCGATCGGCGTCTGTTGCCGGCGGCTGCCGGCACGGTCTTTCGAAGGACGAACGGCGCTACCCACACCAGCCACAATCCGACGATTGCGGCGAGCACCAACGAGCTATCCAGGGAGAAGACCACACCTAGAACCGTAGGAGCAGTTGCTCCCCTGTTCCCGCATTGATTCCGGTGTGTCGGCTCGTCGTATTCCCCGAGGGGCATTCGAGCGATCAGTCGGAGCGCGCCTGCCGGCCCTCGAGCCACGGCGTCAGCAGGCCGCGCGGAACCTCCTCGGCGGTCAGGGCGAAGCTCCTGTGGTCGGCCCACTGTCCCGCGATGTGGAGGTAGCGCGGTCGGAGCCCCTCGTCGCGGAAGGAGAGTTTCTCCACCACCCGGAGGCTCGCGCGGTTCTCGGGGCGGATGTTGATCTCCATCCGGTGCAGCCCGAGATCCCCGAAGCAGTAGTCCGTGGCAAGGGCTACCGCGGTGGGCGCGATTCCGTGCCCGGCCCGATCGGAGTCCACCCAGTAGCCGAGCGTCGCCGTCATGGCGGATCCCCAGGTGATGCCGGAGACCGTCAGTTGGCCCACCAGCCGATCCTCCCGCGAGCCGGGCTCCTGCTCCGTGATCAGGAACGGCAAGGCCGATCCTGCCCGGGCCTGTGCCGACAGGGAGCGCACCATCTGGTGGTAGGTGGGCAGGAACCCTTCTGGATCCGGGTTGGAGGCCTCCCAGGGCGCGAGCCACTGGGCGTTGCGGTGACGCAACGCGGTCCAGGCCGCCTTGTCCCTGTGGCGGATCGGCCTCAGGGACAAGGCGCCTGTCCTCAGGGTCACGGGCCAGCTGCTCGCCGACCACATGGCGTGCTAGACCGAGATGTCTTTGCTGAAGTCCTTGATCCAGGCGCGGAGGTCCGGACCGAGGTCCTCGCGCTCCGACGCCAGCGTCACAACGGCCTTCAGGTAGCTCAGCTTGTCACCGGTGTCGTAGCGGCGGCCGCGGAAGACGACGCCGTACACGCCGGATCCCTCGCCATCGGCAGCGGCAAGGGTCTGCAGCGCGTCCGTCAGCTGGATCTCGTCACCGCGGCCCGGCTTCGTGGTCTCGAGGACCTCGAACACGCGGGGGTGGAGCACGTAACGCCCGATCACGGCGAGGTTCGACGGCGCGTCCGCGACGGAGGGCTTCTCCACGAGCTGGTTGACGCGGACGTGGTTCTCGCCGTCGATCTCGGTGATGTCGGCGCAGCCGTAGGCACTGATCTGTTCGGGATCCACCTCGATGAGGGCGATCACGGAGCCGCCCGTCTTGGCCTGGACGTCGATCATGGTCTCGAGCAGGGCATCCCGCTCGTCGATCAGGTCGTCACCGAGCAGGACGGCGAACGGCTCGTTGCCGACGTGCAGCTTGGCACGGAGGACGGCGTGCCCCAGCCCCTTCGGATCGCCCTGGCGCAGGTAGTGGATGTCCCCGAGCTCGGACGGACGGCGTACCGCGGCGAGCTTGTCGTGGTCGCCCTTGGCTTCGAGGGTCTGCTCGATGAAGGGGACGCGGTCGAAGTGGTCCTCGAGCGCGCGCTTGTTCCGCCCCGTGATCATCAGGACGTCGGACAGGCCCGCATCGACGGCCTCCTGGACGACGTACTGGATGGCCGGCTTGTCGACGACGGGCAGCATTTCCTTCGGCATCGCCTTGGTGGCGGGAAGGAAACGGGTCCCGAGGCCGGCCGCTGGGATAACGGCCTTCGTCACACGTGATTGCAAAGTCATGATGACCACACTACATAACGGCCGCAGGATTCCCGGGTCGTTGCCACAATGGTGACATGACTCCTTCCACTCGTGATACAGAGAAGGCCCACTTGCGCGCCTCGCTCCGCACTGCCCGTGCAGCCCTGGACCCTGCGGACCGGCAGGACCAGTCACGGGCACTGGCCGGAGCCGTGGTGGAGCACCTCCGCAGTCTCCCCTCCGCCCCGAGCGGCACCCCGCGGCACGGGCCGACCGTCGCCGTCTACCTCGGCGTCGACCCGGAGCCGGATACCGCGCCGCTGCTCCAGGAACTGCACGATCTCGGCTTCGGCGTCGTCGTTCCCATCTGCGAGCCGGAGTACCAGTTGTCCTGGGCCTCCTGGTTCCCCGGGGTTCCCCTGCAGCGGTCGGTGCGCGCGCCCGTCCTGGAACCGACAGGCAAGCGTTTCTCCTTCGACGAGGTGCCCGATGTGGCCGTAATCCTCGTACCGGCGCTGGGCGTGGACGGATCGGGCCACCGCGTCGGCCAGGGCGGGGGCTACTACGACCGCTTCCTGGCACGCTATCCGCTCGGCGCACCGGGAGCGGTCCCACGGATGGGCGTGGTGTACCGGTCCGAGGTCCTCCCGGCAGGCACCATCCCGTCCGAGCCCTACGACCAGCCGCTGGGCGGGGTCTTCACCCCGGACGGACTGCTCCGCTTCGGGACGGCCGGCTCGTCGGTGTAGACTGGCACTCGACCCCGGAGAGTGCCAACAGCAGTCGTCCGAAAGAGCCATCCGGGGACCGTGAAGTTCGTCCAGGAGGATTTCCATGCCCATGTACGCCTATGCCTGCAAGGACTGCGGCCACGCCTTCGACATCCAGCAGTCGTTTTCCGACGACTCCCTGACCCTGTGCCCCGAATGCGGCGGATCGCTCCGCAAGAAGTTCAACAGCGTCGGAGTCGTCTTCAAGGGCTCGGGCTTCTACCGCACCGACTCGCGCGACACGAAGTCGAGCACCGATGCCGGGTCGTCCTCGAGCACCAAGGCTCCGAGCACGACGACATCCTCCCCGTCCCCCGCCGCGGCGTCCCCGTCGGGCAAGGCTGTCGCGTCGTCCTGAGGCGCCCGCGCCGTCCTGCACCACCCGGCGCAAGCTGAGCTCGTACGCAGGTTCCATGGGTCCGTTGTCCACATAGCCCGGCCACCGGAGCAGCCTGCGGGTCCTGCCGCCTAGGGTCGGTCCATGACGCCGTCCAGCCGCCTGCTGAGGGCCCCGTTCCGGTACCGGCTCCGCAGACTTGTTCATCGCCACAAGCGGCTCCTCGCCTGCCTGCTCCTGAGCGCGGCGGCCGGGGTCGCCGTCGAGGCTGCGGTAGGCGATGACTACCCGACGACGGCGGTGGTCAGCGCGTCGCACGACCTCGCGGTCGGGACGGTCCTGACGGAGGCCGACATCGCCATCGTCCAGCTCCCCGAAGAGGCCCTCACCAGGGACACCTTCAGCCTGCCCGAGCAGGTGCTGGGCCAGCAGCTGGCCGCTCCCCTGTCACGGGGGTCACCCCTGGCTTCGACCGCCCTCGTAGGGGACGGACTGCTGACCGGCACCGCACCCGGCACCGTCGCGGTCCCTCTCCGGCCGGCCGATCCCGCCACCGTCCAGCTGCTCGCCCCGGGCCAGCTCGTCGACGTGATCCTCAGCACGGGCAACGGCTACGACGTCGCTGCGGAGTCCACCGTCCTGGCCCGCTCCGTCGCCGTGCTCTGGACGTCCCCGGGCGGTACCGGCAGCACCTGGCCCGGCGCCGGGGACGCGGGCGGGCTGGTGGTCGTCGCCGCGCGCGCGGCGGACGCCGAGGCCCTCGCCGGGTCCTCCAGTTCGGGCGACGTCCACCTCGTCCTGACCACCGGACCCTGAAGGGCGCCTAGGGACATGCATGGACACCGACAGACGATCAGCCCCAGTGCGGCGGACGCTGCTCCTTGAGCCACTCGTCGTGGTTGCTCTCGGCGTCTCCCCAGGACCGGGGATCGTCCTCGCCCGCGGTCCTCGGGATGATGGGCGACGAATCGCCGGCCCTGTCGGTCCCGCCGGCGGCCGTCCCGGCCTCGGGGTGCTGCTCGTCCTTCCGCATGCCAGCGGGGTCCTTTCGTGTCCGTGGCTGGTCCGGGGTCTCGCGCGGCGGCAGCCCGATGAGGGCAGACGCACGCTCCGCGCAACCCTCCGGATCCGTGAAGACCTCGATGGTCCAGAGCGGCATGTACCGCCAGCCCATGCGCTCGAGGACCTGGGGGCGCAGGCGGCTGCGCTCCCGCACCGACATCGACCCGTAGCGGCCGGTGCCGTCCGATTCGATGGCCAATGGAGCAGGGCGCTCGTCCTGCACTGCGGCGGCGCTCCCGTCCGCGCGGAGGTCCGCCGGCCGTACCGCGACGATGTCCAGGACACCGGCGTAGTGGTCCCACACCTCGGCGCCGCGGTGCCGCAGCCGGTCCACGAGGTCCGCCACCAGCGGATCCTCGTTCCCGCCGGATGCGGCAGGGCTTCGCCCTGCGTCACTGCCGAGTTCCCGCTGGAGCAGCTCGAAGAAGTCCAGGGCGCCCGTGGTCAGCCGGTCCGGATCCAGGTCGGACGGCTCGAAGCACGTCAGCACATGCTGCAGGCGCCGGGCCCGCGTCATCGCCATGACGAAGTTGCGACGGCCGTCCGGGCCCGACAGCGGACCGAACGTGTGCAGTGCCCGTCCGTGCGGAGTCCGGCCGTACCCGAGCGAGAAGATGATGTCGTCGCGGACGAGGCCGCCCGCGCGCTCGACGGGGACGACGCGGAAAGCCTCCCTGCCCGGGGTGAAGAAGCCGGCGGCCCACGGGAATTCCGCCATCTGCATGCGGATGGCTTCCCCCACCCGGGCCGCGTGCCGGGCACTGGCCGTCACGACGGCCAGTGAGAGGTTCGGGCGGCGGCGGATGTGCTCGAAGACGAGTTCGACGACCCGGTTCACCTCGACGGCGACGCTCTCCACGCCGTCGTGCTCGGAGCTGGGCATCCCGGTGCCGTTCGGCAGGTATTCGACCACCAGGCCGCGTCCCTCCCCCGTCACCTCGGAGGCCTGCGGAAGCCGGGAGAGCTTCCCGCCGTAGAACGATTCGCTGAGATAGGTGTCCAGGGCCCGGTCGACACCGCGGTAGATCTCGGTGAGTCCGCGGACGGGCAGGACTTCGCGCAGGGAGTCGAAGGCACTGGGCAGGGGCTCGAGCGTGGACGCGCGGTCGGCGGACTGCACCTCGATGCTGAAGCGGGTGGGGCCGGCGAGGCGGTCGTCGCCGAACACCAGGACCTGGGAGGCCCGCGCCACGCAGGGCACCGCACTCTGCAGCGACATCGACTCCCCATCGAGGATGACGGCGGTGTCGAAGGTGTACCCCTCCGGCACGGCGCCCCTGATAGTGAGCGGGCTGACCGCCCAGACGGGCAGCAGCGCAGCCACGAGGTCCCGGTGCAGGGCCGCGAAGACCTCGAGGGTGAGCGTGCCTTCCTTGAGTTCCTGCCGCAGGCGTGCGGCGTCCTCCGGGTGGGCCTCCACCGCGGCGCGCCAGCGCTCGGCGAGCGTCCACCGGATGCGGGCCGGCCCGGAAGCGACATGGGCGTTGTCCGCGAGGCGGTATTCGGCTTCCAGCCTACGGAGGCTGTCACCGTCCGACATGGCGAGGTAGTCGTCACCGCTGATCATCGCCTCGAGGGCGGACTGCCACCAGGCGAGTTCGAGTTCGGGCCCCACGCGCTCGGCGGGGACCTCCCGCGCGGCGAGGTCGGCGAGCAGTTCGCCGAGCCCCTGCTCGCGCATCTCGTCGAGCAGCAGAGTGCGCTCCGGCAGCGTCTCCAGGGTGTCCTTGTCCAGCGCGAGGTCACGCAGGAGGGCTTCGAGGCCGTCCAGGTCGAGCGCGGCGAGGTCAGGGCTGCCCGCGGTGGGACGCAGGATCGTGGTCAGCTCCGCGAGGAGGACCTCGACGGAGCGGTAGGACGCATGGATCTCCGCCAGGCCCGTCGGAACCGACGGGTGCCGTTCGGTGAGGGCGTAGCGGGTCCACAGCGTGCGCTGCTGCTGCACCTCCAGCAGGGAGGTGTGCAGGTCGGAGATGTGCACGCCCGGACGGATGTACTCCTTGGCCACGCGCCGCAGCCTCGACCTCGTCATCGAGCTCATCTCGATGTCGCGTTCCTTGCGCCACGACGACGGCGCCGTGGCGGAGATCAGGTCGGTGACGGGACGGTCGAAGATGTCCGACGTGAACTTGTCGAGGCTCTCCCGCACCGCGACGAGGAGCTCGAGCTGCTCGCCCCACTCCTTGAACGTTCCGCCGAGCGTGATGTGCGAATGCTCGGCGACGCGCTGCACCTTGCCCCGGAGCTCGGGGATCTCGGTGGACAGCTGCTCCGCGAGGCCGTGCGCGTGCTCGGTCTCCTTGCGGTTGAGCAGTTGCGCGCCGTACCAGGGGCTCTCGGTCGAGGCCTTGCTGAAGCTGCCCAGCTCGGCGGCCCGCTGGAGCCGCTCGGTCAGGTCCCTGCGGTCGGCGATGGAGTCGAGCACGCTGCGCTTGAGCCGCACCGTCGTGGACGGCGAGGGGTCGAGTGCGGTGAGTCCGGCGAGGGACTGCATGGCCTGGTAGGGCGAGCACCCCCAGCGGCTGCGGACGTTGTGGAGGCTCCGGACGTGCTCCATGAGTTGGTGGCGGTGTCCGGTCAGCGTGGCGTGCAGCGTTTCGAGCTGCGGCTCGGCAGCCTTCTCGTTGCGGACGAGGGCACGGATGACGGCCTCGCGCAGCTGAACCGGACCTGTCTGGCTGCCGACCTGGAGCACGAGGGACCCGAGGTTCAGACCGTCGAGGTCCTGCACGAATTCGTTGAGGCTGCCACGGCGCTCCGCCGCGACGACGACGCGGCTGCCGGCTGCCGCCGACCTGGCGGCCACGTTCAGGGCGGTCTGGGTCTGCCCCGTGCCCGGAGGTGTGGCGACGGCGACGCTGACGCCGGCGGAGGCGAGGTCGAGCACATCCTGCTGCGCCCGGTCCGCGTCGAGGATCAGGAGTTCCTCGGCCGGGTCCCGCTCGTCGGCGGGAGGGAAGGACAGTTCGTCCGCGCTCCCCGACAGGGCCGAGGCGGCTGCGGCGTCGCCTCTGGCCGAGGCCATGAGGGCGGCGAGGACCGGGTGGTCGGGGCGCAGGGCCGGATCTCCCTTGACGCCGGCGAGGTCGGCGAAGGTCGACACCAGGATCCGGTGTTCGACGGACATCCCGCGGACGTCGGCGCTCAGCGCCCGCATGCGCTCCAGGACCGGGTGCGGATCGAAGCGTGCGGTGCCGTAGGCCAGCCGGGCGATGGCGGGAGGGTCCACCTGGAGGCCCTGGTGGTGGCGCAGGTGGCGCACGAGCGCCGGATTCATCCGGGCCTGCTCAGTGATTTGCAGCTCGTAGTCGTCCTGCGACGGGTGCACCGTCAGTGAGACCGCCGTGAGGAGGATCGGTGCGTTCAGGGTCTCGGAGCGTCCGGAGTCGTCCACCGATCGCCACGACGCCGTGCCAGCCGCGAGGTACCCGACGTCGATGCCGCGCTCGGTGCCGAGTTCGAAGATCTTCGCGCGCAGGGCACGGGCAGCGGCTTTCGCGGCGCTGTACTGGACGGGATCGCGCAGGAGCGTCGACAGGCGCGTGCGGCGCCCGGCGAGGAGCTGCGCGAGTCCCGAGGGGTGCGCGTGGGTCAGGTCGATGCTCGTCCCGGCCGAGGGCCGGAAATGCAGCAGCGTATCCCCCGTCGCCTGCGGTCCGAGGCCCTCGAGCCACGGCAGGAGGAAGTCCTGGGCGGCATCATCGGACGGTGCCGGACGCTGCTCCGACCGGGCGCCCTGGCGGTCCGCGTGCGGCTGATCCGCCGGCGTCCTTCCCGCATCCCGCTGGTCCTGCTCCGGCACGACCGCCTTCTTTCCTGCATTGTCACGTGCTGATCTCGACCAGATGGGCATGTCTTCCAAGCTATCCGAAAAGCGATCGGACCCCGCGGATAGCAACGCGGCCCGTGCGGACCGGAGTGGGTTCGATCCCGCTCCGGAGTCCGCCTACTCCCATTCGATGGTTCCCGGCGGCTTGCTCGTCACGTCGAGCACCACGCGGTTGACGCCGTCCACCTCGTTAGTGATCCGGTTGGAGATCCGGGCCAGGAGGTCGTACGGCAGGCGCGACCAGTCGGCCGTCATGGCATCCTCGCTCGACACCGGACGCAGCACGATCGGGTGGCCGTACGTGCGTCCGTCACCCTGGACACCGACGCTGCGCACGTCGGCGAGCAGGACGACCGGCATCTGCCACACCTCGTTGTCGAGCCCTGCCGCCGTGAGCTCGGCGCGGGCGATCGCGTCAGCCTTGCGCAGGAGTTCGAGGCGCTCCTCGGTCACGTCGCCGACGATGCGGATGCCGAGCCCGGGGCCGGGGAACGGCTGGCGTCCCACGATCTCCGCGGGCAGGCCGAGCTGGGCCCCGACGGCACGCACCTCGTCCTTGAAGAGCGTCCGGAGCGGTTCCACGAGCTCGAACTGCAGGTCCTCGGGCAGGCCTCCCACATTGTGGTGGCTCTTGATGTTGGCGGCGCCTTCACCTCCGCCCGATTCGACGACGTCGGGGTAGAGGGTGCCCTGCACCAGGAAGCGGATGGGCTCGCCCTCGGCTTCCGCCTCGCGCATGATGGCGCGTTCGGCTTCCTCGAACGCACGGATGAACTCGCGCCCGATGATCTTGCGCTTGGTCTCCGGGTCCGAGACGCCGGCGAGCGCGTCGAGGAAGCGCTTCTGCTCGTTGGCGACATAGAGCTTCACGCCCGTCGCTGCGACGAAGTCGCGCTCCACCTGCTCGGCCTCGCCCTCGCGGAGGAGTCCGTGGTCCACGAAGACGCAGGTGAGCTGGTCGCCGACCGCACGCTGCACGAGCGCGGCGGCGACGGCGGAGTCGACGCCTCCGGACAGTCCGCAGATCACGCGGGAGTCGCCGATCTGCTCGCGGATGCGCTCCACCTGTTCCTCGAGGATGTTCCGCGTGGTCCAGTTCGGGTCGAGCCGCGCACCCCGGAACAGGAAGTTCTCGATCACGGCCTGGCCGTGCTGGGAATGCTTGACCTCCGGGTGCCACTGCACGCCGTAGAGGCTCTTCTCCTCGTTCGCGAACGCGGCCACCGGGGCGCCTGCGGTGCTGGCGAGGACGTCGAAGCCCTCCGGAGCTGACTGGACGCTGTCGCCGTGGCTCATCCAGGCGTTCTGGTGTTCGGGGGTGCCGCTGAGGATGGACCGGGCTTCGCCGTCGGACTGGACGTCCGTGGAGCCGTATTCCCGCAGGCCCGTCTTCGCAACGGTGCCCCCGAGGGCGTTGGCCATGGCCTGGAAGCCGTAGCAGATCCCGAGGACGGGCACGCCGGCGTCGAACAGGTCGGCGTCTACCCGGGGCGCACCTTCGGCGTACACGCTGGAAGGACCACCCGAGAGGATGATGGCCGCGGGGTTCTTCGCGAGGATCTGCTCCGTGCTGAGCGTGTGCGGCACGATCTCGGAATACACGTCGGCCTCGCGGACGCGGCGTGCGATCAGCTGGGCGTACTGTGCGCCGTAGTCCACGACGAGGACAGGGCGGTGTTCAGAGCCGTTCTCGGGGGTAGTCACCCATCAACAATAGTCCGCGGGAACCGGCGCCGCACATTGATGAAGGGGCGGCGGAGCAGGTGCGGCCTCAGTAACGGGGCGCGGCCTCGGGGTGCGCCGCGAGGTCGTCCTCGGCCTGGCGGTGGATCCGCTTCTCGACGATGAACGACAGCAGCGGCACCACGCCGCCGAGCGCGATGAGGACGAAGCGGCTGAACGGCCAGCGCATGAACTGCCAGAGCCGGAAATCGGCGATGAGGTAGACCACGTACAGCCACCCGTGCACGATCAGCACCGCCGTCGACAGGTTGAGGCCGCCGGCCGTCTCCGCAACCACCTCGGGCAGGAACTGGAGGGGGGCACCGCCGCCCGCGACGATCTCCGAGTCAAAGCCGTACTTCGCGACCATCTCGACGACGACGAGCAGCAGCATGATGCCGGTGGCGTACGCGAGCACCTTGTAGAACGTCAGTGCCGACCGGATCTGCGCATGGGTGCCGCCGAACCGCCGCTTCGGCTTCCCCTTCGACGGCGTGCGGCCGGTTCCGGCAGGGTCAAGGGCTGGCTCAGTCACGGTGGGCACCGCTTTCATGGTCGGATACGGGGGGAGAGAGAACGACGGCGGGCTCGACGGCTCCGGGAGGGGAGGGGCGAGCCTCCTCGGCCGCGTCGGCCTCGTCCTCGAGCGTGCGGCGGTAGTCGTCGGCGACGAGGCGCCACCAGAGGAAGAACGCGAAGCCGGCGAAGACCACCCACTCCACGGCGTAGAAGATGTTCAGCCAGTTGACGGGCGTCTCCTGCGGCTGGGGTCCGACGACGACCGGTTCCAGTCCGGCCGCGAACGGGACCTCCACGCCGTCGACCGCCACGTCGGACGCCACGACGAAGGCCGCGTACGAGGACCGGTCCCACAGGTTGGACAGCTCGGCCGTCGACAGGGTGGGGACCTGTCCTGCCACGGGACGCTGCACCTCGGGAGCCTCGGGCGGCAGCAGGCGTCCGACGACGGTGGCCGCACCCTGCCGCTCCGGCACCGACGCGGCATCGCCGGCATCGGGCACCCAGCCGAGGACCACGGGGATGACCGATGCTCCGTCCGTGCCCGCCGGGACTCCGGACCCGCCGACCTCGAAGGCCTGGAGGACCCAGAGACCCTCCTCGTCACCGAGCAGCCGGTCCTGTACCAGGACGCGGGTATCGGCCAGGAAGACGCCCTCGAACGAGACCATCTGGTCGGCGTTCGCAGCGGACAGCGGCGTCCCTGGCTGGAGGACACCGGTCAGGGGGCGGACGTTCTCCGTGGCACTCGGGGCGGGCGGCGGCGCCTCCCTCGAGGAGTTGAACTGCCACTGGCTGAGGAGCACGAAGACCGCGGCGATCGTCATCGCGAGGATCAGCGTGAGGATCCATCGAGGCTTGAGGGCGGTCTTCAACACCCCTTAAAGGTACTTCGTGCCGCTGTAGAACAACGAATGCTCTCGGCGCCCGACCCTGCGGTCAGGCGGCCATCCAGAGGCCGAAACCCACGGGCAGCGCGGAACGCCCGAGACCTAGTGGTCGAAGAACACCAGCGACGAGTTGATCAGCTCGGCGATGACCTCGGCGTCGTGCGCGCGGCGCAGGGACTCGCGGAAGTTCTCCTTGAAGAGGCTCCGCGCGATCGTGGCGAGGACCTCGAGGTGCTCGGAGAAGGACTGGGCCGGCGTCGCCATCAGGAGCACGAGCGTTGCCGGGCCGTCCACCGCGCCGAAGTCGAGGCTGTACCCGAACCGCGTGACGCCCACGGCGATCGAGGTCTGGTTGACGTATTCGCTGCGGGCGTGCGGGAGTCCGACCCCTCCCGGGAGCCCTGTGGCCATCTGGTGCTCGCGCGAGTTGACCTGGTCGAGAAACGCCTGGAGGTCGGAGATGCGTCCTGCCGCGTGCATCCGACCGGCGAGCTGCGCCGCGGCGTCCTCCTTCGAGGCAGCCTCCATCTCCAGGATCACGAGGTCGGGGGTGGTGAGTACGGCGTCGTGCAGCTCAAGGGACAGGTCGCTCACTGGATGCCTTTCGAAGTTCCCGCCAGCATCGGAGGTCCGGGAACCGGCCGCCGCGCACCGGGTGCGGCTGCCGATTGCGGCTTCCCCCGACCCTTCTAGCTTAGCGGGACGATGTCGTGCACACCCATGCGGGCGCTGTCGGCGGAGATGTCGTCGGGCTGTTCCTGGCTGAGCCGCTCGGCAGCCACACGGGCCTGGTAGTGCTTCACCTCGCGGTCCACCTGCTGGTCGCTCCAGCCGAGGAACGGCGCCATAAGGTCGGCCACCACCGGCGCGGCGGAGACCCCCCGGTCCCAGGACTCGATGGAGATCCGCGTGCGGCGCGTGAGGATGTCGTCCACGTGCCGGGCGCCCTCGTGCGTGACGGCGAACACGACTTCGGCGCGCAGGTAGTCGTCCGCCCCCGGTAGCGGCTGCCCCAGTCCGGGATCCTGGCGGATGAGGTCGAGCACATCGGTGGCCTGGGTGCCGAACCGCTGCAGGAGGTGCTCGACGCGCGCGACGTGCACGCCGGCGTCGTCGGCGAGCCGGGCCCGCATGTTCCACGCAGCCCGGTACCCCTCGGCGCCCAGCAGCGGCACGGTCTCCGTGCAGCTCTCGGGCACCTTCTCGTCGAGCGCGCGGGTGGCTTCGTCGACGGCGTCCTTGGCCATGACGCGGTAGGTGGTCCACTTTCCGCCGGCGACGACCACCAGCCCGGGGACGGGGTGCGCGACGACGTGCTCACGGGACAACTTGGCCGTCGAATCGTTCTCGCCGGCGAGCAGCGGACGCAGGCCCGCGTACACGCCCTCGACGTCCTCACGCGTCAGGGGGCGTTTCAGCACCCGGTTCACGTGTTCCAGCACGTAGTCGATGTCCTTCGAGGACGCTGCGGGGTGGGCCTTGTCGAGGTTCCAGTCCGTGTCGGTGGTGCCGATGATCCAGTGGCGGCCCCACGGGATGACGAACAGCACGGACTTCTCGGTGCGGAGGATCAGCCCCACCGTGGACTGGAAGCGGTCGCGCGGCACCACGAGGTGGATGCCCTTGGAGGCCCGCACCTTCAGCTGCCCGCGGTCGGTCACCATGGCCTGGGTCTCGTCGGTCCAGACACCCGTGGCGTTGACCACCTGCTTGGCACGGATGGCGAACTCGTCGCCACTCTCCTGGTCCCGGACCCGCGCGCCGACGACGCGCTCGCCCTCGCGGAGGAAGTCCACCACGCTGACGCGGTTCGCCGCCCGCGCACCGTAGTGCTGGGCGGTGCGGACCATGTTGACCACGTACCGCGCGTCGTCGACCTGCGCGTCGTAGTAGCGGATGGAGCCCACCATCGCGTCGTCCTTGAGGCTCGGCGCCGCGCGCAGCGTGGCCTTCCGGCTCAGGTGCTTGTGGAACGGGACCCCGCGCGAGTTGCCGCCGCTCATGCTCATCGCGTCGTAGAGGGCGATCCCGGCGCCGACGTAGGGACGCTCCACGAACCGTCTGGTCAGCGGGTACAGGAACGGGACCGGCTTCACGAGGTGCGGCGCGATGCGCTGGATCAGCAGCCCGCGTTCCTTGAGCGCTTCCTGGACCAGGGCGAAGTCCAGCATCTCCAGGTAGCGCAGGCCGCCGTGAATCAGCTTGGAGGAGCGCGACGACGTCCCGGACGCCCAATCGCGGGCCTCGACGATGCCGATGGAAAGACCGCGCGTGACGGCGTCGAGCGCGGCTCCGACGCCCACCACGCCTCCCCCGACGATCAGCAGGTCGAGTTCCTGCCCTGGCTCGGAGGTCGCCCTCAGCGCCCGGAGCGCGTCGTCACGGTTCTGCGGACTGAGTGCGCCGGATGCCATGGCCAGACCCTTCATTGGGAGGTTGAGCGCCCCTGGGGAGCTAGGCCAACTCTAATCCCATCAGTCGTTGGAGATATAGGGCGAGAGCACCACTTCGACCCGCTGGAACTCCTTGAGGTCCGAGTAGCCGGTGGTCGCCATGGCCCGGCGCAGCGCTCCGATCAGGTTCGACGTCCCGTCCGTGTGGTGGGACGGCCCCCACAGCACTTCCTGGAGGGGGCCGACGGTCCCGATGTTGACCCTGTCGCCGCGTGGGAGTTCGTGGTGGTGCGCTTCCTGGCCCCAGTGCCAGCCCTTGCCCGGAGCCTCCTCCGCGCGGGCGAGCGCGGAACCGAGCATGACGGCGTCAGCACCCATGGCGATGGCCTTCACGATGTCGCCGCTCGCGCCCATCCCGCCGTCGGCGATGACGTGCACGTACCGGCCGCCGGACTCGTCCATGTAGTCGCGGCGGGCACCGGCGACGTCGGCGATGGCCGAGGCAAGCGGCGAATGGATGCCGAGGGCCCTGCGCGTCGTCGTCGTCGCTCCTCCGCCGAAGCCCACGAGCACCCCGGCGGCACCCGTACGCATGAGGTGGAGGGCAGGCGTGTAGCCGGCGGCGCCGCCGACGATGACCGGGACGTCGAGTTCGTAGATGAACTTCTTGAGGTCGAGTGGCTGCTCGTTCTTGGACACGTGCTCGGCGGACACCGTGGTGCCGCGGATGACGAAGATGTCGACGCCGGCCGCGAGGACCGTCTTGTAGAACTGCTGCGTCCGCTGCGGCGTGAGCGACCCGGCGACCGTCACGCCGGCCTCACGGATCTCGGCCAGGCGGCTGGTGATGAGTTCGGCCTGGATGGGCGCGTCGTACAGCTCCTGCATGCGCCGGGTGGCGGCGGGGCTGAAGCTCTCGGTACTGAGCCCGGCGATCTCGTCGAGGACCGGCTGGGGGTCCTCGTACCGGGTCCAGAGCCCTTCGAGGTTGAGGACGCCAAGGCCGCCGAGCCGGCCCATCGCGATAGCCGTGGCCGGCGACATGGCCGAGTCCATCGGCGCCGCGACAACGGGCATCTCGAACTGGTAGGCGTCGATCTGCCAGCTCACGGAGACGTCGAGCGGATCACGGGTCCGCCGGGACGGCACCACCGCCACATCGTCCAGCGAATATGCCCTGCGTCCGCGCTTGCCTCGGCCAATCTCGATCTCGTAAGTCACTGCTCTAGGTTAGCTGAGCGTCCCGGGGGTATCGCCGTCACTTCCTGATCCGGCCGGTCGCACGTCGTGGCTAGGTGCCAACGACGGAGTAGTCGCCCTTCAACTCGCCGGCTAAGCGTTCGATGTCCCAGGTGGTTGGCTGCCCAGTCGCCACACCAGTCACGTCTACGACCATCCAGTTACTGCCGCGGACGAGTTGCACCTCCCCCTGATGAGAACCGCTCCAAATCTCAAAGCCCTTCGCGAGAGCGGCCTCATCCGGGTACAGGTCGATCTGGACGTTCTCTGCGCACAGTCTCTGCTCGGACGTCAGGGCAGCTCCATCCGCAGGAACGATCGGTTCCCCACCAGGTTCGGCTTCGCACGCGAGCACCCCATCGACCGCAGCGTAAGCCTCCTCTATCGAGCTGAAAGCGGATAGGGCATCGTTGTTCGACGGCTCTGGCGCGCTGCAGCCGGCGAGCAGGCCGGCGGCGAGAAGTGCTGCACCTGCCGCACCGAGAGAACTTCTTCGTTCCATAACTTCTACCCCCACGTAGCTATGAGTGGCACTCTTCCAGACACGCGCCGCTAAAAGAAGGCTCGGGACTAATCGCGGGAGTCATCGCGACGACGCGGTGAATGATCCCTGCACCGCGCATCTGAGAGGAGTCCTTCCGGCTTTGTATCTTCAAAGATGGGGACGAAGACTGTCAGGGTGAAGCTGGTGATCACGGCGACGCCGAGAACAACTGCTAGAAGCAGCCCTACGTGAGGTGGCCGACCCGCCTGTGGGGCTGGTAGTGGTTGAGGTGTCGTGGAACACTGGGCGCATGATCGATGCAGCGAAGGCATTCAGCAGTTTCTCCGTGCGGCAGATCCCGGAAGCGAAGGCGTTCTACGAGGGCGTACTGGGGCTGCCTGTCACGGAAGAGCACGGAATGCTGTGGATCGATCTGGGCGGCGATCACCGCGTCCTCGTCTATGCCAAGGACGCCACACATGAACCGGCGTCGTTCACGGTCTTGAACTTCCCGGTGGCGGATGTCGACACCGCGGTCGATGAACTCAGTGCGAAGGGCGTGGAGTTCCTCCACTACGACGGTGTGACAGACAGTAAGGGCGTGAACCGGAACGGTGGGCCGCTCATTGCCTGGTTCACCGACCCAGCAGGCAATATCCTGAGCGTCCTGGCCGCGACCTGACACCGAAGACAGGCGCGCGGGGACTTGCACCCGCTGAACGTATGCAAGGCAGGTCGGCAAATTGATTTCATGCAACTGCCGGACGGGCGCGTTCGCTGCATATCCCCTTCGATGGCGTGGGCTACAGATTCGTCGGCTACCCCTTCGAGAAGCGTCCGCAAGCCGGTCGCCGCTGGATCCGCGGCTCTCCAGGAGTGGTTCCACCGCTCAGCCGACTGAGCGGTGGTTAATCGCTCAGGGGACATTCGGGACCTCGAGAATGGACAGCTGACAGCAACTCCGGTCAGCCTCCTGCCACAGAAGGTTGGATGAGGGCCCTGACCCTGCCGGACCGGTTATGGTGGGGACGGCATGCATTCCAAGAGGGTTGAAGCGTGTCCTTCCAGCTTCCTGTCGAGTCGCGTGGATCCCAAGCGACGGTGGACGAAAGCCGGAAAATCCTCGAGCTTCCCGATCTGCTCGTCAGCGGCACCTGCACCCGCGTGCCTGTCTTCACCGGGCACTCGCTTTCCGTCAGCGCCGAATCCGCCAGACCACTCGCCGTTGCACGGGCCATCGAACTCCTCAGCGATGCTCCCGGCGTCGTCCTCACCGACATCCCGACACCACCGTTGAAAGCTACCGGGATCGACGTATCGCTCGTCGGCCGGATGCGCGCTGACGAGGGAGCACCAGAAGGGAAGGGACTGGCGATGTTCATCAGCGGCGACACCCTCCGTGAAGGCGCGGCCCTCAATGCCCTTCAGATCGCGGAACTAGTCGCCATGTCGACGCTGACCGCGCAGACCGCCTAGAGAAGGCGGAACGAAGACCTTCACCGCGGGACACATCCACGGCATCTGCCGACTTCGTAGACACTCCGCCACCTGCGCTGTGCGCTGGGTGCGCTCGTCGCTACTGAGGGTGGTGGACGTAGAGGTCACGGAGCAGCGCGATCTCGGCTCCGTGGTGCAGTATCTCCTGGTTCTCCCACCACACGATCGTCGGAAACGTCTCCTCGGCATCGCTTCCGTACGGGTAGCTGCTCAACCCGGTCCGGTCGTAGTCGGACTCGTCGACACTGAGGAGTACCCGGCGCCAGTCGGCGGCGGCCTGGCGAAACCTCTCGATGGCGCCGGCTGCGTCTGGTCGTGATTCGTAGGTCGCCCGATCGAACGTCCGGTCGCCCCCGAGGTGGTTGGCGCGGCCTAACAGCGTCTCCGAGATGTGGTCCAACCGCCAGGCGATCGTCGTGAACGGCGGAGGCCACGGACTTTCGGGGGCGCCGTCCCGCCCCCACTCCCCCGCGCCGATGAGCTTGATGGCACCCGGTCCGGGCCCATCGGCTCGCCTGCGTACCGACCAGCACGCGTGAACTGGTTCCCACAGGTACTCGGCGTCCGTCAGTGCCGGTACGTCGACGTCGCTGCCATCACCCGAGTTGCTGGTGGGCCCAGCGAGGCGAGTGAGGAGTCGTCCCGTCGCCCAGTCGTACTGCTCGAGCAGCGGCTCGAGGCGCTGATTGGTCATCATGGCAAGAGCCTAGACTCCACGACGGGCGGTCAGGCGCCCAGGCGCGACCAACGCGTTCGTCCGAGGGGCATCTGCTGGATGCCCGAGACCAAGCACGCGCTCAAGGATTGTTCTTCACCCTGTTGACTTGGATCACACGCGGGGTCTTACCGGTCCTTCTCGGAGCGGCGACGTATATTCAGCAAGGTCGCCACACCTATGACCAATCCAATGACGGATCCGGATACCCCGGAGCGGACAACGCCGGCGGAAGCGCGGAGTGCCGATAGGTCGAGGACGAAAGCCATTCCAGCGAACGCCGCTCCCATGAGCAGCGGGAGCGCGATCAGGAGTAGAGCGAGAACCACAGGCGACCTGTAGGAAGTATCAGTTTGCTCCTACTTCCGAGATGCGCAGGCCAGTTATCCGCCACCATAAACCTTCACGCTGATTGAATGCCCACCGCAGCCTTAACCACCTCGCAGGACACCCCTGAGCGAACCCCACAGATCCTCTATTGATGCGCCGTCCGAGACACACCGTTCGATCTGCGAAAGTTGAGGATATGGCTTCCCGGATTCGTGTCGTTGTACCTAGTGACGATGAAGAGCTGACGGAGTTGCAGGTACGCAATCGAGACTTCTTGGCACCGTGGGATCCGCTTCGAGAAGATGACTACTTCACGGTGGCGGGCCAGCGGGCCGACATTGAAGGAGCACTTGCCCGTCATGTCCGTGGCGAGGCAATGCCATGGGTTGTTATGGACGATGACGGTGCGATTGCTGGCCGATTGACGCTCACCGGCATCGTCCGTGGTCCGTTCCAGTCATGCAGCATGGGGTACTGGCTCGCAGAGGATCAGACACGTAAGGGTTTAGCCACCGACGCTGTCCGGGCAGCGGTCGGGTTCGCTTTCAATCAGCTGAAGCTTCACCGGGTGCAGGCAGAAACCTTGGTCGATAACGTTGCTTCTCAAAGGGTCCTGACCAAGACCGACTTTGAACAGTACGGACGCGCGCCGAGATATTTGAGAATTGCGGGCCGCTGGCAGGATCACCTGATGTTCCAGCGCTTGAATGACAGCGTCCAGTCTCCCTCTTGATGACGGCTTAGACGGCCTCATTCGCTTCGTGCAGAGCGATCTTCAAGATTTCATTGCCGAAAGCCGATTTGGCTGGGGACAGCTTCCTGGCAGCCCAGACCTTCCGTAGCCCGCCACGATCTGCCCGATAGTCGATCTTCGGGAGGCCAGCAGACCCGTGAGTAAACACTTCCTGGGACGCTGTACGGGGAAGGGCAGTTCGCGCGTCGCGGCGACGACTGCACGGCATCCACCCTCTATCCCGTCGTGGCGGCGCGGGTCTACCGTGAGTGCATGTCAAGCCCTTCAGAAGACCCACTCGACTTCGATGCCGATACGACCGGGGTGCGCATGCGGGATGTGATGGGGCAGTTGCTCCAGAAGCTGAGATACGAGCCGACGGTAAAGCGCATCCGCGCCACGCTCGGCGGGCAGACCGTCGTTGACACAACGCGCGCAATGCTCGTGTGGGAGCCGCGCCGGGTTGTGCCCGGGTACGCCGTCCCAATTGAAGACATTCGCGCCGAAATCTCGACTCGCACGTCAGCGCCACTCCAGAAGGGTGCGGTCGGATTCATGCTTCCCGACCTGTCGAAGGTCCCCGTGTTCGACCCGCGCATCCCGTTCGATGTGCGCATGACGCCGGGAGAGCCGGTCGAGGTGCGTGTTGGGGGAACGGAGACTGCAGCAGCTGGATTCCGCGCTCGCGACCCCGGTCTCGCCAATTACGTGATCCTCGCTTTCGCCGACTTCGACAGCTGGTTCGAGGAAGACGACGAAATCATCAGCCATCCACATGACCCGTACGGTCGCATCGATATTCGAGGCACCTCCCGGCATGTACAGCTGATGCTCGACGGCCACATCCTCGCCGACACCACCCGAGCGCGGATGCTGTTCGAGACGACCCTGCCTGCGCGGTACTACCTTCCAATCGAGGACGTCGTAGCACCGCTCGAGCCCAGCTCGACAAGGTCCATGTGCTCATACAAAGGTCATGCAACCTGGTACTCCGCGATCGTCGGAGACAGGAAAGTTGATGACATCGCATGGCAGTATGAACACCCGCTGAGCGACGCAGCCGACGTGCAGGACTACGTCGCGTTCCTCGACGAGCGACTCGACCTCGTCATCGACGGCGAGCAGCAGAAGCGCTCGGTCACTCCGTGGTCGTGACCTCCGTGTCCTCGTAACACGGCGCCGCCCTGACATCGGCCTGATCCCGCACCGCCGGTGTCAGCGATACGGGATCCGCTCCATCGCTCGTCAGGACTCTTCTGGCCGCACCTCTCGTCCGTATCGACTTTCCCCGAGCCAGTCAGGCACTCCAGCCAAGGACGGTGCCACCGACCACCATCGCGCCGAACCACGTGGCCACCGCCACGACAGGCACGAGTAGCAGCCAATAGGACCTTCGTGTCGCCAACTTCACGCCGACATAGCTCAGCGCCAACCACCACAGAAGGAACAATGTCAGAGCCCAGAGCGGGGCGACGAGACCGCTGGTCAAATAGAGATATCCCGCCACGAGCTGTGCAGCTGCGGCAAGAACAGCAGCCACCACGTACAGCGCGAGGCCCCCATGGTTGAGCGCGGGCTCGGGAGAGTGCACACCCGCAGTCTAGTCGGGCCCTTGGCGGTACGACCGTTGCGTGGAGCCCATACATCGCCACCTAGAACCCCATCAAGAGCAGCACTTGAACCCGTCGGCTTACGGACCACCACTCGGCGTGAGTTCGGATAGTGGAGCGCGCCAAACTGGCAACCGAGCGGCGCCTTGCCACCTCGTCCAGGCAACCAGTCGTCGTTCGTTCGGACGCGTTCCAGGACGTTCAGTTCAGCCCAATGGCTCGGTTCGACCTTCGTGCAGGGAAAGTAACGACCATCGGTGAAAGCAATACCAAAAGGCCGTGGGTGGCCATGGCGGATGCCGCCGCCCTCGTTGCGACAGGCGCACGAGAAACCGACCCACCGCGAATGGTCGAGTTCGACGGCGCGATCACATTGTGGCCCAGTCGAGACACATCCTCGCCCGTCCTGTGATCGGCGGGTCGGACACTGGGAGCATGGCACTCAGGGGGAATCAAGCAGGACGGAAAGTGCGACGGTTCAGGGACAATATGGGGGCCCTACCGTCGATTGCGGCGCTACTTGCCGTGGCTGTGTTGTGGGTCGTCGGAGTAGTGAACGGTATCGGTTTTCTGGTCGACGCGGGCTCGCCGATGGTGATGCTGACCGGGCTCTACGTCATGCTCGCGGGCGTCGCCGTATCGATCATCGTCACCACGCTGGCGCTCAACGATCTCCTGAGCCGCCACTCCCGGTCGCGCACTCGTCACTAGATCGGGGCGTCGCCCTCTCGGCATCAAGGCAGTCTTCCGGCGAGCCGGCCCATTCGCTGCCTGGCAGTATGGGTCCCCGCTCCTACCTGCATGTGGGAAGTAGCCTTTGCCAAACCGAAAAGCGGCATCCCGTTGTAGATGGTTTCGATCCCGGTGGATGGCACCTGGTAGGTCTCATGCCAGACACCCACGTCCCCCTTTCCGGCGGTCTCCTTCATGAATCGGCGCCAGGGCTGAAGATGAGGAGACTCCCGGTCAGCGGCGAACTTGCGGAGGTGTTCCGGGCTCTTCCAGTAGCTGAGGAGCAGGGTAGTGCGGCCGAACCACTGCTCACACCCGAGCATTCCCGACGCAGGGTCCTCGGCCAGGTACTGAAGCATCCGAGGCATGGCGCTTGCCACCTTGCCAACCGCCCGCACCTTCCACCACCGGTTTGCACGCATGCCGATCAGGAAGACCGTCACTGATTCCAGCCCGGGATCGGCGGTATATCGACCCGGAAAGACAACCTGCACCATGGGATCTCCTTGCTAGCGATGGACAGAGAATCTCGTAACATTGTTACAAAACAAGGTTATGGAACAATGGACCCTATGGCAAGACCTGTGATTCACAACGATTCCCTGCGGCAGGAGCTGCTGGCGGTCACGGCCGAGCTCGTTGATCGCGAGGGGCCCGCGCGGGTGACCGTGCGAGACGTGGCCTCGGCCGCCCATACCTCCACCACCGCCGTCTACTCACTGTTCGGTGGGAAGTCGCAGCTGCTGACCGCCGTAGTGGACGACGGGTTCCGGTCCTTCCGGGAATCACAGGTAGCCGCTGCCCCGGCGGGGCTGCAGGGGTTGGGTGTGGCCTACCGGGCCTGGGCGCTGGAGCACCGCGCACTGTATCGGCTGATGTTCGGCGGCGCCATGGCTGCTTTTGTGGACTGCCAGCCCAGTCCGGAGGCGGCCGGCGGTGCCATAAAACCTCTCGAAGAAGCGGTCGCGGCTGCGCAGGCGTCCGGGGCCCTGCTTTCGGCACCCGTCGAGATGGTGGCCGTGGCAATCTGGGGCCAGGTGCACGGATTGGTGAGCCTCGAGCTGGCACAGATGGGCCCGCCGGGCGCCGACTGGGGTGCGGCCTTCAACTCCGCGCTGGACGCAATAGCCCGCGGTTGGGCTGCCTGAACCGCCGGGGTTCGGGCCACCCCTGCACATACACCACGATGCGGCGGAGGTGTTCTATGTCCTGGCCGGTGAGTATCGGATCTTCGTCAACGGCGAGGAACGGGTCTGCCCGGAAGGTTCCTTCGTCTATATCCCAGCTGGAGTAGTTCACGGGTTCCGGGTGGGGGACAAGCCCAGCCGGAAGCTGAACATTTATAGCCCCGCTGCCATGGTGGGCTACTTCGACGAGTTGAGCGCAGCCCTTGCCCAGGGGAACGACGACCCAGACCGGGTTACGAACATCGCGGCAAAATACTCGATGGAAGTCGTCGGCCCCGTTCCCGAGAACTACGTCTAGCGAGGGCGTCAGCACTTGCGCCCCGAGCACTCGCGGACCAAACCCGCTCCTCGTCGGACTCGTGAAGCGGCCCGGCAAATCAGCCCACTCATCGTCCAGCGACGGTCCCTTCCTGGACCGAACGGCGGTCATTGCAGGGCGGTTTACCTCCGTTGACATACGCCGGGGCTGGGAGCACGCTGTTAGCCTCACTCTCAAGTGTTCGGGCCTGACCGGGTGCCTCCACCGGCGCCCGCCGAACCTCATTCCCGGAGCGCGTGGTCTCTTCTCCGGTTCAACGGTTACAAGCAACCCACCGAGGAGGACAAGATGCCCGCCATAACTGTCAATGCGCTTGAAACTAAATCGTTCAACGAACCCGATGAGAAGCGTCGTCCACCCAAGACCGAAGTAGACGTCGTCAACCTCGGGAACGCCACACTGGGCAGATTCACTTTTGAGCCCGGCTGGCGATGGTCCGAGACCGTCAAGACCGTGGTCCACACCGAGAGCTGCCAAAACAACCATCTAGGGGTCTGCGCCGCTGGAACTCTTGCAGTGGAGATGGAAGACGGAACCCGCACCACGATCCACGCCGGTGACGCTTATTCGATCCCCGCGGGCCATGATGCCTGGGTCGAGAATGATGAGACGTTCGTGGCGTACGAGATCATGAGCGCGGCGGAGTATGCCAAACCTGCCTAGTTCTCGCCGATGAGGGCGTGAGGCGGAATCACTTCGGTGGCCGATCCGGTACCCGTCGTGTCAGGCGGTGAGCAGAATGAGCTTCGCGACGGTATTGGCGTTGCGGGCGGTGCCGACAACACCGAGTCGTTTCTCGAACCACGTGGACTGGAGCTTTGAACCCGCCACGCCAGAGGCATAGCGGATGAAGACCTCGGAACCGTCCACAGCGAAAATGTTCGGTGCTCCTGCGGCAGGATCCAAGCTGGTCTCTGAATGCGGTGCTTGATCAAGGAACACCGTCATGACCCAGCGACCTTCCTGCGATCCGATGAACGGGTTGCGCAGCTCGGCATCGACCAGTTGTTCGTGTGAGCGGATGATGACGGGGAGATCATGGCTGAACCGCTCGCGCACGGTGTGCCTGATGAGGGTGGTGCAGGCCGCCGTAGAGCGTTCGCCCGGGTCAAAGATGATGTTGCCCGCTACCTGCAAGGTCGCTACACCTTCGAGTCCCCTGTCCTTCAGGGCTGAACGCAGCTCCGCCATTCTCATGGCAGTGGGCCCTCCCACGCCTCGGATCAAAGCGGCCGACCTTGGCATGATGAAAGCCTAACCAGCGCAGCCCGCAAGTTGAACGCAGCGCCATGGATCCCTGGGTGCGCGTTGATCCAACGTCGGTCGCTCAGCGCCTTGTCTCGTACCTGGTCAGGACGATACCGCCGGGAAACGTCCGCGTCTCCAGCAGGCTCAGGTCCACCCCGTTGTCCAGGGCGGTGAAGAACGGCGTGCCGCCGCCCACCAGGACGGGATGGCTGACGATCGCGTACTCGTCGATCAGCCCGGCCCGCATGGCCGCCGCTGCAAGTGTGGCACCGCCGATGTCCATGGAGCCGCCGTCACCGGCCTTGAGCCGGGTGATCTCGCTGACGGCGTCGCCGGAGGCGAGGCGGGTGTTCCAGTCGACCGTTCTGGTCGTCGAGGAGAACACCACCTTCGGCATGTTCCGCCAGCGGCGAGCGTAGTCGATCTGGGCCGGCGTGGCGCCCGGCTGCTGGTCGGCGGTCGGCCAGTGGGAGCTCATCGTCTCCCACAGTTTGCGCCCGTACAGAGCCAGGCCCGTCGCCGCCACCCGGTCGGACCACCATTGGAACAGTTCGTCGCTCGGTACGCTCCAGCCGAGGTCGTCGCCGGGCGCGGCGATGTAGCCGTCCACGCTCAGGTTCATGGCGAAGGTCAAATTGCGCACGGCGTCAGTCTCCCGTGAGTCGGTATTCGTTGTACAGGCCAGCAGGGCCGGAAGAGCCATCGATCAGATCCCACCGAGGGCCAGCCGACCACCACGCCAAGCAGTCGCTCTGTGCGGAAAGGATCCAGGCCGAGCTAACGCACCTGATCGAGTTCGCGGAGCATGGCGTCCGGGTCGGCGACGTCGAAAAAGCTGATGCCTTGTTCCTGCCCCACGTTGAAGAAGTCCATGCCGGTGTTTTGATAGGCGGTACGGCGACCGCCACCGAAGATGACGCTGGCATGCCGGCCGTCGCGAGAACGATCGGTTCGAACGGCGACGTCACGGACCCTGGTGTCATGAAAGGATCGTTCGCTCGTCGAGACGATCGCTCGGGTGTCGGTGAGCCCGTAAACGGTGCGGGAATTCCGTCGTGCCTTATAAATGAAGCGGCCGAAGATGAAGTACAAGCCGATAAGGACGAAGGGAATCCCCCAGAGCGCAAAGAACCCGGCGTGATCGCTGGTGAGTACCTGGACTTCCCAGAAAGTGGCGAACCCTCCCCACATGAGGCTTATGGGAATAAGGTATGCGTCTGCGGGTGTGAAGCGTACCTTCGGGTCAGGCCTCCCTGCCCAGCGGAGCTGTTCTCCCGGTCGCAGGGCAGGCTGGAGCCTGTTCCTTTCATCATTCATGGGCCCACGCTTTTCCGGACCTGCATGTATCAGCGCCTCAGCGGGCTTTGTTGTAGGCGTCGACGATGGACTGGGAAATGCGCCCGCGCGAGCTGGGGTTGTATCCGTTGTCCTGCGCCCACTTACGGATTTGCTGGGCTTGCTCGCGCTGGATCCCACTCGTCGGAGCCGAACTCGACGAGGACCGCCGGCCGCCCTGACCCCGCTTGCCACCGGTGGATTTCCGGCCCTTCTCCACGTACTCCGACAGGATCGAACGCAGCTTGTCCGCGTTACCCGTTGTCAGATCGATCTCGTATCCGGCTCCATCGACTCCGAAACGCACTGTCTCCTGAGCTTCCTCACCGTTGAGGTCGTCGACCAATTCCACCCGTACGCGCTGCGCCATTCTTCTACTCCTGAAGTATTCGTCACGAATCAATGAACCCAACCATCGACCCTACTGCGCACGGCAAGTGCTTTCGGGGGCCATGGAGGGCTTCCACCCATGTTCTGAAGGAATCGGGGTGGGACGCCATTGCAGGTGTCCCACCCCCCATACCGCGTTCTCCCGCTCGCTGGATGCGGCGGTGCGCTGTGCTGGTGAGCTAGCCGATGAACCTGAGGACGGTGAAGATCAGCGCGATGACGCCGAAGATAGTGCAGATGTAGCCGAGCACTTTTCCTGCTGTCGCCCGTTCTCCCAGCCGTTCCGCTTTGTTGGCCTGCATGATGGCCAGCGGTCCGAGGATGATGCCCAGAATGAACAAGCCGACGATGCCGAGTACCAGGCTGGTTGTCTTGGCCTTGCTGGCTTCGGGTGAGATGCCCCTGATGCCCTGCGTGTTCTGATATGGCTGCTGAGTCAAAATAGTCCCCTTGGTCGCAAACGTGAAGTAGAGCAAAGAAAGAGGACGGAATACGAGCCGCTGCACGTATCCGGAATAAGTCCCCTGTCGTGACTGTACCGACGCATCGCCCGGAAACCGCACAAGCGCGCGACGATCTAAGTAAGCAATGTGAGGACATGAGTACGCTTCACGGAGATCTAGGTAAGCAACGCGGTTCTGGCGACCGCATTTTCGACCACTCCCCGTACATGTTTGCACCCAACGCGCCCCAGAGAGCGCTCAATGAAGAATCCCCCCGTCGGGTGCTCGGGCGGGAGGAATATCAGCTGGCACTCACGTTTCAACCCAAAGTGACTCGACGACTCCGGCGATGCCGATCAGAACCAGACTGCCGAACACGATTAGCGAGAATATGCTCGCAACCTTTGAGGTTCTTCCCAGCCTGCGAAGATCATCGTCCTTTCGGAAGGCAAACCACACGGAGGAAGCAGCCATCATTGCCAGCACCGGCATTGAGAAGATGAGTGCGAGAAAGAATCCCAGTCCGTCCCATCCGCCGGCGTTCTCCGACAGGAACCACAGAGAAATGCCGACAACGAACGGCAACACAGCCAGGATGAACGCACGGTACCTGATCCACTCCCACATGACCGTCCCCCTTGAGGAGTGGTGGGAAGCCGGAACCAGCCTCCCAAGATGCCCCATAACTCCTACTGCCATGCCGCTGGCACAAAGATTCCCGCCATCGCAGTAGTGACGAGCAACGCCGTATAGCCAAGGCGCGGACCCACGTCCCTCTGCGCACCCACCCCCATTGTCTCCAGGTAGAAAGCGAGCAGGCAGCCGAGCGTAACAAGGACGCCGGTGGTGCTGAGGACAATACAACCCCGACGCCCGGACCTCAGTACTGCACGGCCAAGCCTCCTTCGGTCCTTCTTCGGGCTTACTTCGCTCTTTCCTCCAAATTCCCTTAGGGAGAGGTGCCAAGGTGGGTTCAATCAGTCATGCGGCAGGGGAAGCAGGACCGATTGACGGCACGCGCGGCGCAGCTTTCTGCTCGCTCGGACAGGACGTCCGACGATGCCGAGGCTGCATCCTCGAAGCCCAGTACCAGCGACTGATTCATCCGCACCATCGTCATAGCCTGTTGTGCTCTCATCAGGTGTTCATCCCGGCAGTCCCGCTCAGGGGGCGAGCTCCTTCTGTTGTCTCATCGATACAGGTCTCGCATAAGCTTCCGGTCTCATTCAAGGAGCTTCATCATGACCACCTCACGGACACGCACTCACCGCAAGAAGAAAATCACCGCTGTCACCGCTCTTCTCGTCGTGGGAGGTAGCGGTGCGTTCGCGTTCTGGTCCTCGATGGGCGCCGGTACCGGAAGTGTCAGTACCGGCACGAGCACTCCCTTCACGGTCACCTCAGGCACTGCGACCGGGGGCGCACTGACTCCCGGGGGGCCGGCTCAGACCGTGCCGTTCACCGTCACGAACCCTGGCACAGGATCACAGAACCTCGCGGCGGTCACGGTTACGGTCGCCGGGCCTGGCGGCACGACCTGGACGGAGGTTTCAGGGTGCTCGGCGTCGGATTACACGGTGGGCACGCCGACTATCACTGCCGGTCAGATCGCCTCCGGCGCCAGCGTGTCGGGAACAGTCACCGTCACCATGATCAACCTCACCACCAATCAGGACGCCTGCAAGAACGCGACCGTCCCGCTGTACTTCAGCGCCCGCTGATCACGTCGGGTGGGGCGCATGCCGACGGCCCACCCGATGAGGCAGGTCAGTGAGCCAAACAGCACCATCGGTGCGCCTCCACCTGAACCAGTGAGTGTGCGATGGTGACACCAAGTCAGCAACCTCCTACAGCGTGAAAACGACGAGCCCCCATGAATGCCAGGACTGATTTATCCGCCGCTCCGAACAGGTGGTGGTCGCGTCGGGAGTCCTCACGCCCGCTATTCGCCCCACCGGTCGCCGTCGTACTGGCATTCATCATCAGCGCCGCAGCTTTCCTCCCCTTCATGGTCGCCGCTCCCCCGGCAGCCCACGCGGCCTACACCAGTGCCGGAACCGGAACAGGAAGCGCCACGACCGGATTACTGGCCGCACCGACCAGCGTCACCGTCCCGTCGACCACCACCGGAGCTGTCCCTGTCTCCTGGACCGCGCCCGCCGGCGCCCTGACACCGGTCGCGTATTACGTGGTCCGCACTACCAATGGCGTCCGATCCCCTGCATGCGGAACGACGCCGGGCAGCACCATCACGGCCACCAGCTGCACAGATTCTCCCTCGACTGCGGGGCCCCATACCTACACAGTGACGGCAGTCCACAAATCCTGGACGTCTACGAGCAGTCCCAGCGGCAGCATCACGCTCACGGCCGGAAAACTGGCATTCACCGTTCAGCCCAGTGATGTCCCGGCGAACGGAACGATCGCTCCTTCTGTGCAGGTGTCATTGCAATCCACGCAAGGCGTGCCCGTCCGGACAGGGAATCAGCCCATCACCCTGGCGATCGGCGCGAACCCCGGCGGAAGCAACCTCACCGGCACCCTCACGGCCATGACCAACACCGATGGCGCCGCGACTTTCAGCGATCTACGCCTCGACAAGCTGGGCACCGGATACACGCTCGCCGCCACCAGCAGCGGGATCCCCGCAGCTACCAGTACGGGCTTCAGCGTGACCTCGTCGGTGTTCGTGTTCACCACCGCCGCGACGAACGGCATCGCATCAGCAACCGCAGGGCAGGGCCCCATCACGGTTCAGCGCGTCAACTCCGCGGGCACACCCGTTACCAATACGACAGGTGGACTGAGCCTCACCCTCGCGTCAAGCACCGCCGGAAGTGCGTCCTTCGCTGCCGGCCCCAACGGGCAACCCACCACGACCATCACCACTCCCGCCGGAGCCTCGAGCGCTACGTTCTACTACGGCGACACCCGGACGGGTTCCCCCGTAATCCGGGTGAGCGCCAACGGTGTGACCGCAGGGTCCCAGACACAAACCGTCACCGCCGCTCCAGCCTCGAAACTGGCCTACACCACACAGCCCATCTCCGGGACGACCTCCACCAGGGCGGATCTGGGGCCCCTCACCGTCCAGCTCCTGGATCCTTTCAACAACGCGGTGGTGGCGCCGGCTGCGGGAGTCCCTGTCGGCCTCGCCTCCACCACCACCGGAACCGCAGTGTTCTCCCCCACGCAGGGAGCGGCAGCTACCGCACCCACTGCCACCATCCCGTCAGGGTCCTCCACCCTCACCTTCTACTACGGTGATACACGAGCCGGTACCGCCACCATCAGCGCAACAGCCGGCGGTCTCCTGGCCGCGTCCCAGGCAATCACCCTGACCAGCCCGGTTGCCACACAACTGGCGATCACCAGTCCGACTGCCACAGGTACCGCGACGGCAACCACAACCCTGGGCCCCATCACCGTCCAGCTACGGGACGCTGCAGGGCTGCCCGTCACGGCACTCGGCCAAGGTACGACGCTGACCGTCGCTTCCACCTCTACAGGCGCCACCAGGGTTTCCTCCACCCAGGGCGCGACGACCGCGGGCACCATCACCGTTCCTCCCGGCGCCAACAGCACCACGTTCTACTACAGCGACACACTGGCCGGCACACCGACGGTCACCGTCGCCGCGCCGGGTCTGACAAGTGCAAGTCAGCAGGTCACCGTTCGCGCAGCCGCCCCGGCACGTCTGATGTACCTCACCGCACCCGCCAGAGGACAAGCATCGAGCACCACGAATGTAGGACCGATGACGGTGCAACTCGAGGACATCTTCGGCAACCCTTCCCCTGCCCCCGCCGGTGGAACACTGCTCAACCTCACCTCGAACTCCAACGGCACGAGGATCTTCTCCACCACGCGCGGAACAACCACCAACACCCCGACCATCACCATCCCGGGAGCAGCAACGAACACCACCGTGTACTACGCCGATACGCTCGCAGGAACACCCACCCTCACCGTCACGGGCGCGAACCTCACCTCCGCCGCACAGCAGCAGTCCATCACCGCCGCCGCACCAGCCCAGGTTCAGTTCCTGCAGAACCCCACCAACGTGCGCAAGGGTGCCTTCTTCTCCCCCACCATCACCGCAACCATCGTGGACCAGTACGGCAACAGGACGACAAGTACCGCTGCCACGACCCTCGAGCTCAGGACCAGCACAGGCGCAACGGGAGCTCGAGGCAACCTCAGCGGAAGCACCACTGTGAACGCCGTCAACGGCATCGCCACCTTCAGTGGACTCACCATCGGGGGCCCGGCATCCGGCCCCTACACGCTGCTGGTCACCAGCAGTCTCCTCACCAGTGGACTCAGTTCCGTCTTCACTGTGGGCTGACCAGCTACTGCTACGTGTTCACCAGCCAGGAAATCAGTTCCTGAGCCGCGGGAGTTCATGAGCGGTCTGGCTTTCAAGAGGTGAGCGCAGAACAATGAAGCGCATGGTTTCCCCTCCGCCACACCGCGGGACGGTCCTGTTGAAGTACCCGCTCAAGGGTAGGTTCCGGGCACGGAACAGCCCCGCGCGAAGAGTGCCGAGTCACGGGACGGACCTGATGGGAACGGCCTTCGCCATCGACTTCATCCCCGTGGATTCCTACGGGCGGTCAGCGCCCTGGAATTGGCGGGTGGTTGTGGCGACGGAACGACCGGAAGGATTTTTCGGGTTCGGCGCGACCGTCGTGGCTCCCGGCGGGGGCGCCGTCGTCATCGTCCATGACGGCGAAGACGACCACGAGGCCCGACGCTCACAACTCACGCTCATCTCCTACATGGCGGGACAGGCACAGCGTATCCAGCGGGGTGCGAGCGCGATAGCCGGCAATCACGTGGTGATCGCCCTGGGTGATGGCGGGCCCTTCGTGCTGATCGCTCACCTGCGGAAGGATTCGGTCCGCGTCGGTGTCGGCGACGTGGTCGAAGCCGGTCAGGTGCTTGGCCAGGTAGGAAACTCAGGGAACAGCACACAACCGCATGTGCATGTGCAGGTCACCGACAGCACTCAGTGGTCCGGGGCGCAGGCCGTGCCCATCGCCTTCGAGACACCGGATGGCATCGAGTTACCCGGCGAGTCACAGATCATCTACGTGTCCTGAGGAAGGCATCTGCACACTGGGGAATTCCATTCCGAAATCTATGGCGAGCAACAGGGCCTCTCCGAAGCCCGCCCGGGTGCTCCTGCACCGCAGGGCGTTACGAAACCGCGGGGCTGTTCCGGCAGTGGTTTTCACGCTGCAGCGATGACGAGGGCGGTGCTGTGACCGCCGAAGCCGAAGGCGTTGGTGATGGCGGTTTTCGAGCCGGCGCATTCGGTCGTGGTCTTGATGACGTTGAGGTTGATCTCCGGGTCCTGGTTCTCGAGATTGAGTGTGCCTGGCAGTAGTCCCGTCCGGAGGGCCTGGATGGTCACGATGGCACCGAGCGTCCCGGCTCCGCCCAGCAAGTGTCCTGTCATGGACTTGGTGGAGGTGACAGGAACGTCCTTCCCCACGACAGCAGCGATGGCTCCTGCCTCCAGGAGGTCACCGACAGGAGTCGATGTAGCGTGCGCATGGACGAAGCCGACGTCGGATCCGGAAAGTCCTGCCGCTGTAAGGGCTTTCTGCATGACGCGGTGCTGTATCGCCTGGTCGGCTGCAACGATGTCGCCGGCGTCGGACGTGACCGCGGCCCCGGCGATCCGCCCGAGAATCTCGGCTCCACGCGCCCGGGCGAAATCCTCCCGCTCGAGGACGATGATGCCGGCGCCCTCGGCCATCACGAACCCGTTCCGGTCCCGGTCGAAAGGCCGAGAAGCCCCCGTCGGATCATCATTGCTCGTGGAGAGCGCCCGGAGCTGAGCAAAACCGCTGATCGCCAGCTCGTTCACACAAGCATCGACTCCCCCAGCGACGACGACATCCACGGCACCCGAGGAGATCATTTCGACACCCTGAGCGATCGCTTCAGCTCCGGAGGCGCAGGCACTCACTGGAGTGCGGGCCCCTCCCTGGGCGCCGATATCGATGGACACCCACGCAGAAGGACCATTGACCATCATGTGCGTCAACGTATGGGGGGAGACCCGGCGTGGACCGCCGGTATCCAGGTTCCGGACCTGTGACACCACCGTGCCCAGACCTCCGTAGCCGGATCCGATCACCACCGCGAGGCGGTCGGGATCAACGCCCGGCCGCCCGGCCTGGGCCCATGCCTCACGGGATGCCACGAGTGCCAGATGCCCGCAGCGATCCATCCGCCGGTATTCCTTGGTGGACAGAGAAGTAGCGGGATCCGCAGCGACGAGCCCGGCTACGCGCACCGGCAGCTCCTGCGCCCATGGTTGGTCCAGGACCGTGATGCCCGACCGGCCCTCCACAAGCTCGTTCCACGTCTGGGCGACCGTACCCCCGACAGGAGTCATGGCACCCATACCGGTCACCACCACCCCAACCGCCTTCGCAACCACAGGAACCCGTCCTCCTACTGTTCAGAAAAAAGACCGCCCGTTGCCGAAACGATCTCCGTCGTCCCCCATCATCGCAGGGTGGGCCCGCGGCGGCACCCGCCGAGGGTGGGGGCAACCGTGAGCGCGAACGGCACAGCGCGGACGGGTTCGAACAGACAGGTGAACCAGTGAAGGAGTAGCAATAAGGCATGACGCACGCCATATTCGACAGCCACTTCCACATCATCGACCCCAGGTTTCCGCTGATACCCAATGATGGATACCTCCCTCCTGAGTTCACCCTGGATCACTACCGCTCCCACATGAAGACTCTCGGGATATCCGGCGGCGTCGTCGTATCGGGGTCCTTCCAGGGCTTCGACCAGATGTACCTGATGAATGCCCTCAGGGAGCTCGGGCCGGAATTTGTGGGTGTGGCGAATCTTCCTGCGGATATTCCTGATTCCGGGATAGAGGAACTGGCTTCTGCCGGTGTTCGAGCTGTGCGCTTCAACCTCTACCGTGGCGGGTCCGAGGGCATCGGCAAACTCCTACGGTTGAGCACCCGGGTTGCGGCGGTCGCTGGAATGCATACCGAGCTCTATGTCGATGCAACCGATCTGGACGCACTCGAACCGACGCTGGCGCAGCTGCCCCGGGTCAGCATCGATCACCTGGGAATGAGTGCAGCGAACCGACAGGTTCTGCTCCGACTGGTGGAGAGAGGCATGCGTGTGAAGGCGACGGGTTTCGGGCGGGTCACCCTGGACGTCGTCGAGGCCCTGCGCGCGATTCACACTGCCAACCCGACCGCTCTCATGTTCGGTTCCGACCTGCCTTCCACCCGGGCCAGGCGACCCTTCGCCGCCACCGATATCTCCCTCATAGCCGAGGCTCTCGGCGAGGCGGCTCTGCCGGCGGTGCTTCACGAGAACGGTCGATCCTTCTACCGCATGGGATCAGACGCGACCCCGGCACTCGGGTCGTGGTGACAGGACTCGGACGCTATCTCGAGTACCTCAGCGAGGAGGGCCGGGTGGTGCAATCGAGGTACGGCGGAGTGGGCCGACCGGAACGCCGCTATCACCGGAGAATCCCGAGCGAGTAGGACACGACCGCTATTCGGGCCGCCGGCTGCCCGTTCCCGCTACGTCGGCCTGGACTTCCCGGACGACGTCGCTGTGGCCGCCCAATTCCGCCAGCTCGTGGGCCAACTCCTGCAGCTCTGCGCCACCGGCCATCAAACGTGTGAGTTCATCGAGTTCGATGTCCTTCTTGTCGTAGCACCCGATGCTTCTTCCGCGTTTGAGGAGCAGGAACCTGTCTCCGACCGGGTAGGCGTGGTGCGGGTTGTGGGTGATGAAGATGACGCCGAGGCCCCGGTCACGCGCCTGCAGGATATAGCGGAGGACGACGCCGGACTGTTTCACACCCAGTGCCGCCGTCGGCTCGTCCAGGATCAGTGCCTTGGCACCGAAGTAGACCGCACGCGCAATGGCCACGCACTGCCGCTCGCCACCGGAGAGCTGACCGATGGGCTGGTTGACGTCGCGAAGGTCGATGCCCATGTCCGCCAGTTCCTTCTTGGTGACCGTCTTCATCCGCTTGACGTCCAGCCGCTTGAACGGACCTTTGCCGACGGTCAGTTCCGAACCCAGGAAGAAGTTGCGCCAGATGGGCATGAGCGGCACAACAGCAAGGTCCTGGTAGACCGAGGCGATGCCGGCATCGAGGGCCTCACGGGGGCTGGTGAGCCTGCGCTCCTGGCCCAGAATCCTGAACGTCCCCTCGTCGTGCTGGTGCAGCCCGGCGATGATCTTGATCAACGTGGACTTACCGGCGCCATTGTCACCGAGCACGCAAGTCACCCGCCCTTGATCGACGGTCATCGTGACATCGCTCAGGGCGATGATGTTGCCGTAGTGCTTGCCCACGCCGTCCAGTTCCAGAAGGTGGACCGGGGCGGGAGCCGGCGGATTCTGTTCATTCTGCAGCAGGGGTTGCTGATTGATCTGCCCGGTGCTCATAGCGGCCGCGCCCTTCCTATTTCAGTTCCGCACGGCGTTTGACGATCAGGTTCACGATGGTGGCCAGCAGCAGCATCAGGCCCAGGAAGAACTTGAACCAGTCGGGGTTCCATTCTGCGTAGACGATTCCTTTGTTGGCCATGCCGAAGATGAATGCTCCGATGGCCCCTCCGATCGCCGAACCGTAGCCGCCTGTGAGCAGGCAACCGCCGATGACCGCCGCGATGATGTAGAGGAATTCATTGCCGATACCCTCGCCGGACTGGACGGCGTCGAAAGCGAAGAGGTTGTGCATGCCGAGCAGCCAGCCGCAGAAGCCGACGCCCATGAAAAGCCCGATCTTGGTAGCCCTGACGGGTACGCCCACGGCGCGAGCCGCGTTCTCGTCTCCGCCCACGGCGAAGATCCAGTTGCCTATTTTCGTGCGCAGCAGCAACCAGGACGCAATCGCCACGAGGACGATCCAGATGAGGATCGGACTTTTCAGGTCCATGCCGCCGACGGTGAAGCTGTTCGCGAAGACGGCCCGGGCGGATTGGAAACCATCCATCGAGGCGATCGACGGCGTAGCCACGCTGCCGCCGATCAGCCTGGTCAGCGCCAGATTCAGCCCTGTCAGCATGAGGAATGTTGCGAGGGTGACGATGAAGCTCGGCAGCTTCGTCTTCATCAGGATCCAGCCGTTGACGAAACCGATCAGCAGGGAGACGATCAGAGCCAGGCCGACGCCCACCCAGAGGTTCATGGAGAAATACCAGCTGAACAAGGATGCAGTCAGGGCCGAACTGATCACGGCGACACCGGCGGAAAGATCGAACTCCCCACCGATCATCAGCAGTGACACGGCCACTGCCATGATGCCGAAGGTCGAGGAGCCGTAGAGCACCGTGGCGAAGGAGTTCGGCTGCAGGAAGACAGGAGCTGCGGCCGAGAAGAAGATGAAGAGGACGATGGCGCCCACCAGGGCGCCGACTTCCGGACGGCCCAGCAGATTCTGGACTACGCCGCGCCTGCCGACCCGTTCATCCATCGTGGGAACGTCTACCAGTGTTGCCATGTGATTCTCCTCATCGGGCTGCTGCCGGGGACGGCCAGAGCTACCCGGGCGTCCTTACGCGTGCTCAGCGGATGCCGTCCTTCGCGAACTGGAGCACCGATTCGGCGTTGGACTTGTCGACGATCGCCGGCCCGGTCAGGACCGGCTGCCCGCCACCGATCTGGAAGCCGCCGCGGCTGGCCTCCCAAAGAGCATCTACAGAACCATAGCCCTGCAGCCACGGCTGCTGGTCGACAGTGAACAGGACCTTGCCGTCGATGATGTTCTGGGCCAGCTCCCCATTCAGGTCGAAGGAAGCGACCTTCACCTCGTCCTGCAGGTCGAGTGATTCCACGGCCTGAAGGATGGTCTGGGTGAAGGGTGCCCCCAGCCCGATGATGGCATCGACATCAGAGGAAGCCTGCAGCTTTGCGGTCACCGTCGAGGAGACCTGGGTCATGTCCGTTCCCGTGACATAGACGATCTCACTCCCGGCAACCTTCGATTTCACGCCCGCGCAGCGGGCCTCCTGTGCGACGTTGCCCTGCTCATGGATCACACAGATCGGGTGGGTGCTACCCTCTGCAGCCAGTTCGGCGCCCACTGTCGCGCCGGCCAGGGCTTCGTCCGAACCGAAGTGGGTGAAGGCTCCCATCTCGGCGGACACGTCTGCTCCCGAGTTGATGCTGACGATCGGAATGCCGGCGTCGGAGGCCCTCTTCAGCGCATCCCTGAGCGCATCGGGCTTGGCCAGGGTGACGACGATTCCGTCGACGCCCTGATCGACGGCCTGCTGGACCAGCTGTGCCTGCCGTCCGCCTTCGGGATCCGAGGTGTACAGCAGATCGACGTTGTCCTTTGCGGCAGCCTCCTCGGCCCCCTTACGCACGATGTCCCAGAAAGTATCGCCGGGACCGGCGTGGGTGATCATGGCAACCTTGATCTCCGGGGTGTCCGCGACCTGCCCGCCGCCATCCGCCTTACCGGGGTCCGGATCCCGTCCGCCCTGCGACGAGCAGGCGCTCAGAGCCAGCACAGGGACGACCATCGCGGTCAGAACGCGTGCCCGCCAGGAAAACTTCTTCACTACCGATCTCCTTCTGATGTACATGCCAGGTCGAAGCGTGATGCTCCGATCCGTGACCCGAAACCTCGCCCCACTCGCGGTCTCCGACGGGACACCGTTGCCGCCCTCTGCCCACTGTCAGGCTTGGTGCCGCTGCCCACAAGCCCGCGAGGCCTGATCGCATCGGCGTGGTTGGACCTCAACGCTTCGTGGTCTGTGCGGACACCTCGTTTCCCGCGTCGCTGGAGCCTCACCTGGAAGACCGAAGACTGCGTCAGATGCGCTGTCGGGAAGGGGTTGCGATGGTGCCCGGAACCGCACCCGCGACGACACCAACTGCCCAATGCCATCTGAAATAAACGCTAACAACGGCGACCGACGCGACGCAGGCCCAAAGAATCGCCCGTAGCACTAGCGGCACGCGGACCAGGTGCGCTACAGGGCAAGGGTGAAGACACCGCTACCGGGAATGATCTCACGGGAGGACCGGTGCCAGGTCCGCCATGGGATCTTTCCCGGCAGTGCCTGTAGAAGCTCCGCCACGATGGCTTCACGGTTCAAGTGTTCGAGCAGGTCCTAGACCGATCTGGTTTCACCGGCCCGGTCCCGGTAGGCGCCATCAGTGTTCCCGTGCAACACCAGCTCGACGCGGGCAGCGAGGTCGTGGACCGCGTCGGCGTCGTAGGGAAGCATCCCTGGGTCCATCGACTCGAGGATCAGGCCCACCTGAGCGCGGATGGCCTCGCGTTGGGTGTTGTCACGGGCACTGACTGCGCAGTCCCGAAGCAGGCGCAGCAATGCGGAGAGCACCAAAGGCTCCGAGCCCCCGAACCGGCGCACCGGCCCGCAGACAAGATTCAGGTAGTAGCGGTGGTCCCGGTCCGGAGTGACCACCCGTGGCGTACCGTGATCGTCGTTGTGCTGCTGGGAGCCGAGTCTGCAGCCCTGCAACTGCACGAGCAGGTCCGCGCAGTGGCCCACCGCGTGAACCGCCGTGATCGGATCGTTGATCGCCGGTGAAATGGCCTTCACCGCGATGTCGGTCAGCTGCCGCAGACCCAGCGCGGGGTCCTGCTCCAACGTGCGTTCGAAGCCCATCTCGACCGCCCCCGCCACAGCCTCGGACATCTGGTCCGCCACCGAACCGATCACGTCACCACCACCGTCCGTCCACATACTTCCGAGAGGCGTGCCAACCGTCACCCGGTCCCCCGGCCTGACCCCTACCTGGACGAACACACCGAAAGTCGTGGCCGCCTGCACCAGACCCTCGGGCCGGACCGCCTTGACGAAGCCGCTGCGCGGCGCCGCCACCAAAGTCCCGCCCGCGGGCCCCGGAAGATCCGGGTCGAGGTCACTGGAGTGGTCCTCGTACTCCGGGTACGCCTGCCGAGCGGCCCTGGAGGCTTCCCGATGAACGGCGAGCATCATCGTGTCCACTCGCAAGGATCTGACGATGTGGCCGACATAGAACAGCAGCGCCCCGGCGGATCCGAGCCCCATCACGAACACCAGGGCGGGCACCAGCACCGGGAGCGGACGATCCGCGTCCATCCCCCGCAGCCCGGTCACCGATACCACGAACGTCGACATGAGAATGCCCAGAACCGCCTGGGTCACCCGGTCCCGGGCGAACTCTCGCAGCAACCGCGGCGAGAACTGCTGGGACGCGAGCTGCAACGCGAGCACCGTCAGCGAGAAGATCAGAGTCGTGGCCGTCATGATCGAACCCGCCACCACCTGCAGCAGCGCCATTGCCGCGTCCACGCCGCTCGGCCACAACCACATGGCCCATGCGGGCGCCGGATCCGGACGGACCATCAGCAGGAGAACTGTCAGCACCAGGGAAACGACAGCGGCAACGAACGGCCAGAACCACAACGTCGCACGCAGAACCCCAGCGAAACGTGACCTCGTTCCCGAACTCATATCCTCCTCTGATCCAACGAGTCATCAGCCAGGCTCCCCCGGTGCCTCCGGCCGCATCGGTCAGCGATGCGACCGGAGGGCACACGGGCCGGACACGGGACGGGCGAACCGTCCGCTCCCGTTGGTGCCGCTATTCCTTGACGACGCGGACGGTCTTCAGCGAAGCGTCGCCGGGATCGGGGAGGACCATCCCCGCCTCGACCCCGCTGCGCAGGTACTTCACGGCCGCTTCGTTGATGCGCTCCCCCGGCAGGAGGACCGGGACGCCCGGAGGGTACGGTGTGGCCAATTCCGCCGCGATCCTGCCGACCGACTCCTCGACGGGGATGTCCTCCACGGGCCCGAAGAAGGCGTCCCGGGGGAGCATCACAGTCTCCAGGTCGAGTTCTCCCTCGTCGGGAATGAGGACGGGTGGCGATTCAGGGAAGTCCGGTGCCGCGTCGATGAGCAGGCGCAGGCCGTCCATCAGCCGCTGCACGGTTGATTCGTCGTCGGCGATGGACATCGTGATCTCGAAGCGGCGGTGATCCGTGGTGCCGAAGTCGAGCAGGCAGTTCTCGCGCAGCCAGTCGTGGGCCTGGTAGCCCGTGATGCCCAGGCCGGAGACGTCGACGAGGATGTGCATGATGTCCAGGTCCTTCGAGGCCTCGTGCGAGGTGAGTTCCTCCTCGAGCACGTGCAGGCCGGGCAGTTCCTCGATCTGTTCCCGGACCCGGCGTGTCAGGGCCAGGGTGCGCTCGATCATGTCGTGCCCGTTCTGGACCATCTGGCGCCGCCACCCGTCCATCGCCGCGTAGATCAGCGTGCTGGAGCTGGTGGTCGCGAGGAAGTCCGCGCAGTGCGCGAGCCGGATCGGGTCCACGAGGTCGCCCTGGAGGTGGAAGACGGAGCCCTGCTCGAAACCGATGCCCATCTTGTGGACACTCACGACGCAGACATCGGCGCCCGCGGACATCGCCCAGGTAGGAGTGTCGGAATGGAAGGGAAGCTGTGCTCCCCACGCCTCGTCGATGATCAGCGGCTTGCCGCGGTCATGGCAGATCCTCGCGATCGCCTCGATGTCCGCGCAGGTTCCGTACGGCGTCGGGCTCACGATGAGCGCGGCGGACGCGTCGGGGTACTTCTCCCACATCGCCTCCACCTCCCGCGGTGTCGGCGGGTGGGCGAGCTTGAGCTCGTTGTCCCAGCTGGGACGGATCCACCGCGGCTGCAGGCCACCCAGGACCAGGGCCGACACCACGGATTTGTGGGCATCCCGGCCGATCAGGATCTCACCCTCGCCGTGGGTGACGGCGAGGATGGCCGCCTTCACGGACAGCGAGCTGCCGCAGGTGGAGAAGAAGGTCTGGTCCGCCCCGACAGCGTCCGCCATGAGGTCCTGCGCCCGCTGCAGGTAGCCGTTGGACGTCTTCCTGTCGTCCAGTCCCGAACTGGCCAGCACATCGGACCGGAAGCTCTGCTCACCCAGGACCTCGAGCACGCGCGGGTCCACGCCGCGGCCCTGGCGGTGCGCCGGCGGGGTGAAGCCGTAGCGGTCCAGCTTCTGGTGTTCGGCCAGGGCCGTCAGGACGGGGGTCTCGTTCTGGTCCATCAGTTCCTTCCCTCCGTGATTGATCAGTCTGCTTACTAAACAAACCTGCCAAGCATGCGGCGGGTGGGTCAAGGAGCAACAAAAGCCTCCGGCTCGCCTCAGATGTGCAACGGCGCAAAGGGGACAAGCGGTGGTAGCCTGCCGACCACGTGAACTGACACTGCGTTGGTCGGAGGGCCCGTGAACCGTGTTCCGTTTGACAGTACGATTCCGTTCCTGCGCGAGGGCTACCCGTTCATCTCCTCCCGCTGCGATGCATTGGGCACGGACCTGTTCACCAGCCGGATGGCATTGCGCCCGATTACCTTCGTCCGTGGCGCGGAGGCCGCGGAGATGTTCTACGGCCGAGACCGGTTCACTCGCGTCGGGGCGCTGCCACCGTCGGCGCAGCATCTGCTGCAGGACCGGGGCTCGGTCCAACTTCTCGACGATGAGGCGCATCGGCACCGCCACCACGCGTTCCTCTCACTGATGACGCCCACTACAATGGCACGGCTCGGGGAGCTGTTCGAATCCGAATGGAACGACGCCCAGACGCGCTGGCGGGCGCAGCGGAAGATCGTGCTGCACGATGCGGTCCGGGAAATGCTCACCCGCACCGTCTGCGCCTGGGCCGGCATCCCGCTGCCGGAGCACCAGGTGCGCCGGCGCGCGCGGGAGTTCGGGCTCATGATCGACAATGCGCCACGGTTCGGCCCGCCCAACTGGTACGCCCGGCTCCGGCGGATGGGCACGGAACGCTGGGCCACCTCCATCATCGAACGGATCCGATCGGGTGCTCTGGTCGTAGCCGGCGGCACGGCCGCCGACGTGTTCGCCCGTCACCGCGACCCGGAGGGGAATCTGTTGCCTGCTCCGACCGCTGCGATCGAGCTGATCAACGTCCTGCGTCCGACAGTGGCGGTGGCCCGGTTCATCGTCTTCGCGGCGGTCGCCCTGGAGGAGCACCCGACGTGGAAAGCCGCCTTCGCCGCGGGGCAGGAAGCGGACCTTGAGCCGTTCGTGCAGGAAGTACGCCGCTACTACCCGTTCTTCCCCTCGGTGGCCGGCCATGCCCGTGAGCCATTCACCTGGCACGGCCACCCGTTCGCGAAAGGCGACTGGGTGATGCTGGACCTCTACGGCACCTGCCATGACCGCCGGTTGTGGAAGAACCCGGGAAGCTTCCAACCGGAGCGTTTCCGGGGCTGGACCTGGGAGGAACAGCCTCACACCCTGATCGCCCAGGGTGCCGGCCCCCACGGCCACGGGCACCGCTACCCAGGAGAATGGAGCACGGTGGAACTGCTCAAGCGGGCAACCCGGCTGCTGGCCACCACGGACTTCCTGATCCCGGCCCAGGATCTGTCCATCCCGCTGAACCGGCTTCCCGCACTCCCTCGAAGCCGCTTCGTCCTCACCCCGCGGGTAAGTGCTGAACCCCATGCCCGCCGGAGCAGCTCCTAGCCGGAGGCAGTGCCGTGAACATATTCGATCCCGTACCGCTGCCGTTTCCGATCGGTCGACCCATCATTGGAGCGCCCATGGCAGGAGGACCTTCCACACCGGAGCTGGTTGCTGCCGTCACCAACACGGGCGGCATGGGTTTCCTCGCCGGCGGATACAAGACCCCTCAGCAGCTCTCGGCTCAGATCACCGCCACGAGGTCGCTCACCACGGGCCCGATCGGGGTGAACCTCTTCGTCGTCTCGGCCAACGACGTCGATGAGGATGAGCTCGAGGCATACCGGCAGGAATTGCAGCATGACGCCGACCGGTACGGCACCCGGGTGGGCTCTCCCAGACGGGACGACGACTTCTGGAGCGGCAAGCTCGAAGTCATCCGCGATCTGAGGCCCGATGTGGTGTCGTTCACTTTCGGCTGCCCGGACGCGGGGGTACTGCACGAACTCGCCCGGATGGGCATCCATACCGCCGCCACGGTCACCTCCCCGGCTGAAGCGCGCACGGCGGCTGAACGGGGCGCCGGCATCCTCATCGTGCAGGGACCCGACGCCGGCGGCCACCGGGCTACCTTCGATCCAGCCGAGGAACCCGGCACCGACCCCCTTCCTGAGGTGATCGCAGCTATCAGGAAGGCAGTCGAACTGCCGCTCATCGCAGGAGGCGGCATCAGCACCCGAGAGCAGGTCCGGGCGGTCCTCGACACCGGAGTGGCCGCCGTCCAGCTCGGCACCGCACTGCTCCTGGCGGACGAAGCCGGCACGAACCCTGCCCACCGGTCGGCGCTCCAGGACCCGGCGTTCACCGAAACGAAGGTCACCCGGGCCTTCACGGGCAGGCCCGCCCGCGGACTGCGGAACCGGTTCATGGATGACCATCCCGGAAGCGGCCACGCCTACCCGCAGATCCACTACATGACCGCGCCACTCCGCGCCGCGGCAGCGGCTTCCAACGATCTGCAGGGACTGCACCTCTGGGCCGGCACCGGCTACCGCAACACCCGCACCGGAGCAGCAGCGGGCATCGTCGAAGCCCTCACCCCTTGACCCCGGAAGCCTCCCCACGAGCACTGTGCCGCTCGTGGGGACTGCAGGAAGATCGACCCATGAACGGTGCCGGCGCCCGCATCACCTCGAGGCGTCCTCCGCTTCCTGCGCCGACAGATACCGGCGCGCGACGCGAGCCACGACGGTCATGACGAGCGGGACGGCGACGAGGATGACGGAGCCGGTGGACGCGAGGGCGAGGGATGCGAATCCCACCCAGGTGAGGATGGCCGCGTAGGCGAGGGGCACGACGACGAGCGCCTCAGGTCCCGTCCTGGTCCGACCGGACACCTCGCTCTCCTCTCCGCGACCCGGAGGCGGAGCGGGACGGTGTTGCCGGGAGGCGCGCGACGCCCAGACAGCGACGGCCGTGATGAGGAGGGGAAGTACCAGCAGCACGAGCACCGTGCCACTGGAGAGCAGGCTCACCACTGCGAGCACTCCGAGCCAGGACACGACTGCCAGGAACCGGGCTCCGGTGACCAGGAGCCGGGCACGCTGCAGGCGGTCCGGGAGGGCGACGACGAGACCATCCGTGTCGGTCATGACAGCTCCTCGAGATGCGCGCAATCGATGATCACGCTGTGGAGCCATGAGAGCAGGTTTCGGAGCGGGACGCCAGAGGTTGCACGCGGTCGTCGGCGGGACGGCGACGAGGATGACAGAGCCGGAGGTCAGGCGTCCGGCAGCTGGCTCTCGAACATGCGGTAGTACCTGCCCCGCAGGGCCACGAGTTCGCGGTGCGTGCCCGATTCCACCACACGGCCGTCCTCGAGCATGTACACGATGTCCGCCTTCTCGATCGTGGCGAGGCGGTGGCTGATCGCGATGATCGTCCGTGAGCGGTCGGCGAACAGTCGCGTGAAGATCCGGTGCTCGGCAAGCGCGTCGATGGCCGACGTCGGCTCGTCCATCACGATGAAGGGCGCGTCCCGGTAGAAGTTCCGCGCCATGGCAAGGCGCTGCCACTGCCCGCCCGACAGTCCGCTGCCTTTCCGTCCGCGGGGGTCCTCCATCCAGTTGCTGACGTAGCTGTCGAAGCCGCTCGGCATCTTCCCGACGAACTCCGCCGCCTCGGCATCCTCCGCCGCCCGGAGCACGCGGTCGTCGTCGCGCGGCCGGTGGACATCGCCGAAGTAGATGTTGTTCGCCGCCGTCGCGAACTCGTACCGCAGGAAGTCCTGGGACATGACGGCCAGGTGCTGGTGCCAGTCGTCGATACCGACTTCCCGCAGGTTCCGCCCGTCGAGCAGCACCTCTCCCCTGCTCGGCTGGTACAGCCCGGCCAGCACCCGGATGAGCGTGGACTTCCCCGCACCGTTCTCCCCCACGATCGCGATGTGCGTGCCGCGCTCGAAGGACATGGAGATGCCCTTCAACACCTCGGCCTCGCCGCCCGCGTAGGTGAAGTGGATGTCGCGGAGTTCGACGGCGGACGGCGGTGCTTCCAACCGGCCGGGAGCCGCCGTGGACAGCGGGAAGTCCATGAACTGCTCGTAGTCCTTGAGGTTCGCCAGGTCCTCGTCGATCGAGCTGAGCGAGGACACGAGGTTGTTCGCGGTGGTCAGCGCACGGCTGACGATCTGCTGCACGTATAGGAACTGGCCCACGGGCTGGGCGCGCGCGATGATCTGCCCGACGATCCAGACGAGTGCCAGCAGCTCGGCGCCGTACTGCACCGCGTCCGCGAGGAGCTGCTTCGGGATGTACCGCTTCTGGAAGTCCAGCCGCCGCTTCTCGTCGGCGTCCCGCAGCGTGGAGCGCAGGTCCATCAGGTAGCGGACGATCCCGTAGAGGCGCATCTCGGCGATGTGCTGCGGCTTCATCAGGTTCGTCTCGATCATGCGCCGCTGCCGCCGGGAGTCCACCTGGGTGTTCCAGTGCGCCATCTGCTCCCGCGACAGCCGGAACTGCAGGTAGACGCTGGGGATGATCGCGACCAGGACGATGAGGGCGATCCACCAACTGACGAGGAGCAGCGCGCCGATCGCCAGGACCACCGAGACGAGCTGCGTGAAGATCGCCGCGATGCGGTCGAGGACCCTCGCGTAGGAGTCGGAGAAGCGGCGGGCCCGGTCGTAGAGGTCCACCGTCTCCTTGTCGTCGTACCGCCAGAACTCCAGCGCCAGGAAGCGCTCGTACATGCGGTCGCCCACGATGGCGCCGACCCGGAAGCTCAGGACCTGCTGGATGTAGCGGTCGACGCTGGTGAAGGAACCCCAGAGCAGTCCGAGGACGGCCGTGACGACCACGTATGTGATGGCGGAGCGGCCGGCGTCGGGATCGCCCGCGTAGGCGGCGGCGAGCGCCGTCGTCGTCAGGGAGGCGAAATAGGTGGTGACCAGCGGGAGGACAGCCGAGATGAGCGAACCGGCCACCTTCATCGCGACCGCACCGGGTGAGGCCTTCGCGCTGACCACCAGCACCTGGCCGACGGCGCGGGCGTAGGGGCCGAGCCGGAGCTTGCGGCGGGCGGTGACCTCAGGCTGCGACAGCCCGCTCATACGGCATCAGCCCCTCCCGGAAGGAGGGGCTGAGTGAACGCGGTCGCGTTACTTGGAGCCGTAGTTGGGTGCCTCGACCGTCATCTGGATGTCGTGCGGGTGGGATTCCTTGAGGCCCGCAGCGGTGATGCGGACGAACTTGCCCTTGGCCTTGAGCTCGGGGATGGTCCGTGCGCCGGTGTAGAACATGGTCTGCCGCAGGCCTCCCACGAGCTGGTACGCCACGGACGCGAGGGGTCCGCGGTAGGCGACGCGGCCCTCGATGCCCTCGGGGATCAGCTTGTCGTCACCGGAGACATCCGCCTGGAAGTAGCGGTCCTTGGAGTAGGAGGTGTTCTTGCCGCGCGTCTGCATCGCGCCGAGCGAGCCCATGCCCCGGTAGGTCTTGAACTGCTTGCCGTTGACGAAGATCAGCTCGCCGGGTGCCTCGGCGGAACCCGCCAGGAGCGAGCCGAGCATCACGGTGTCGGCGCCGGCCACGAGGGCCTTGCCGATGTCGCCGGAGTACTGCAGGCCGCCGTCGGCGATGACGGGGACGCCTGCGGGGATGGCTGCCTTCGCGGACTCGTAGATCGCGGTGACCTGCGGGACGCCGACGCCTGCGACCACGCGGGTGGTGCAGATGGATCCCGGGCCCACGCCGACCTTGATGCCGTCGGCGCCGGCGTCGATCAGGGCCTGCGCACCCTCGCGGGTAGCGGCCTGGCCGCCGATGATGTCGACGTGCGCAACGGACTTCTCGGCCTTCAGGCGGGCGATCATCTCGAGCACGCCCGCGCTGTGCCCGTTGGCGGTGTCGACGAAGAGGGCGTCCACGCCCGCGTCGACGAGTGCCATGGCGCGCTCCCAGCCGTCGCCGAAGAAGCCGATGGCCGCGCCGACGCGGAGGCGTCCGTCGTCGTCCTTCGTGGACAGCGGGTACTGCTCCGCCTTCGTGAAGTCCTTGACGGTGATGAGACCGCGCAGCACGCCCTCGTCGTCGACGAGGGGAAGCTTCTCGATCTTGTTCGTGGCGAGGAGGTTGATGGCGTCGTCGCCGCTGATGCCCACGCGCCCGGTGACGAGGGGCATCTTCGTCATGACGTCCTTGACCAGGATGCGAGGGAAGTCCCGCTCGAGGACGAAGCGCGTGTCGCGGTTGGTCACGATGCCGAGGAGGTGCCCGGTGGCGTCGACGACGGGCAGGCCGGAGACGCGGTAGTGGCCGCAGAGCTCGTCGAGTTCCTGCAGGGTCGCATCCGGACCGATGGTCAGCGGGTTGGTGATCATGCCCGACTCGCTGCGCTTCACCCGGTCCACCTGGTCCGCCTGGTCGGAGATGGACAGGTTGCGGTGGATGACACCCAGGCCGCCCTGGCGCGCCATCGCCACGGCCATGCGGGACTCGGTCACGGTATCCATGGCCGAGGAGAGCAGCGGTGTCTTCACCGTGATGCGCTTGGAGATGCGCGACGACGTGTCGGCCTCCGAGGGGATGACGTCGGTGTGGCCGGGGAGCAGGAGGACATCGTCGTACGTCAGGCCGATGAATCCGAAGGGGTCGTGGGTTTCGTTCTGGCCGGACTGCTGGCTCACTGCTGCGCCTCTTTCGGTATCACCGGGTGGGGGTAGGGGCCTTCGGCTGGAAGCGCCGGCGGGCTCTGTCAGTCTAGAACGGATCATGGGGGCGCCCTATTCCGGTGACAGTGCTCACGTCACCCGGGCCGGAAGCATTCCCCGAAGGCCGGGCAGTGGACCCGCAGGGGGACGCGAACCTGTCAGTTTACCTCCCGGGAATCACCCCGGCGGCTGGCCCGCGCGGCGGCCGATCCGCCGGGGCGCCTGCGAAGCACGTACTCTTGGAGGAGCATCTCCCGGAATGCCGGGACCACTTGAATGGAGCCGCCGGTCTGCCGGCCGCGACGACGAACGTCTGACGGCCTCTGCCCCGTCTCCCCTCACCCAACGAGAGAAACCTAATCTGTGAATAAAAGACCTGCCGCACTGAAAGCACCACGGGAACTGGCCAAGGGAGCCATGCGCATCGTCGCTCTCGGTGGCATCGGTGAGATTGGCAGAAACATGACCGTCTTCGAGTTCGAGGGCAAGCTGCTGATCGTCGACTGTGGTGTCCTGTTCCCCGAGGAACACCAGCCGGGTGTGAACGTCATCCTCCCCGATTTCTCGTACATCCGCGACCGGCTCCACGACGTCGTCGCCGTGGTGCTCACGCACGGGCACGAGGACCACATCGGCGGCGTCCCCTACCTCCTCAAGGAACGCGCGGACATCCCCCTGGTCGGTTCGAAGCTGACGCTCGCCTTCATCGAGGCCAAGCTCCAGGAACACCGCATCACGCCGAAGACCATCCAGGTCAAGGAGGGCGACCGCCGCACCATGGGCGGATTCGACCTCGAGTTCGTCGCCGTGAACCACTCCATCCCGGACAGCCTCGCCGTCGCCATCCGCACTGCCGCAGGGATGGTGCTCCACACCGGCGACTTCAAGATGGACCAGTTCCCCCTGGACCGCCGCATCACGGACCTCGGCGCCTTCGCGCGCCTCGGCGCCGAGGGCGTGGACCTGTTCCTCACGGACTCCACGAACGCCGACGTCCCCGGTTTCACGACCTCCGAGAAGGACCTGGCTCCGGCGATCGAGGCGGCGTTCCGCTCGGCGCCGCGCAGGATCATCGTCTCCAGCTTCGCGAGCCACATCCACCGCATCCAGCAGATCATCGACACCGCCGAGCGTCACCGCCGCAAGGTGGCCTTCGTGGGCCGCTCGATGGTGCGGAATATGACGATCGCCGCGGACCTCGGCTACCTCAAGATCCCGCAGGGCCTGCTCGTGGACTTCAAGAAGCTCGAGCGCAGCGACGACCACAAGGTGGTCCTGATCTGCACCGGCTCGCAGGGTGAGCCCATGGCCGCCCTGTCGCGCATGGCCAACAACGACCACGCCATCCGCATCAGCGAGGGTGACACCGTGCTGCTGGCCAGCTCGCTCATCCCGGGCAACGAGAACGCCATCTACAGCATCATCAACGCCCTGACGGAGATCGGCGCCAACGTGGTCCACAAGGGCAACGCCAAGGTGCACGTCTCCGGCCATGCCAGCGCCGGTGAGCTCGCGTACTGCTACAACATCGTCAAGCCGCGCAACGTCATGCCGGTGCACGGCGAGTGGCGCCACCTGCGGGCCAACTCGGCGATCGCTGTCGCGACCGGCGTCGATCCCCGCAATGTCGTCATCGCGCAGGACGGCGTGACCGTCGACCTAGTGCGTGGCCGCGCCACGATCTCGGGCAAGGTGGAGGCCGGGCTCGTGTTCGTCGACGGCGACAGCGTCGGCGGCATCACCGAGGAGGACCTCGTGGAGCGCCGCCGTCTGGCCGAGGAGGGCGTCGTCACCGTCCTCGCGATCATCGACCCGGACAACGGTGACATCGTCGAGGCCCCCGAGTTCTTCACCAAGGGCTTCTCCTGCTCCGACGGGGACCTCGACAAGGCCGGGGCCGCCGTGGAGAAGGCACTCCGCGATTCCGCGTCGAACCGTCAGGGCGGACGCCGCCAGGACCCGGAGGACATCATCGAGCGGGCCACGGCCAACTGGATGCGCCGGTACTACAACCGCCAGCCGGTCGTCACGGCGATCGTCGTCGACGCCTGACCGAGCACCAACCCGACGCCCCGGCACTCGCGAGAGTGCCGGGGCGTCGTCGTTAATGACAGCAGGCAGTCGACAAGACGCGGAGTGAGCTCGTGCGACATCCCGTGCTCAGGATGCCGGAAGCTCCTGAGCAGCCGGGCGCGAGGAGAGGATCTCGGCGAGGATCAGCGACCGATCGTAGGCGACCCTGCCCTCGTTCTCCAGGAGAAGTTCCTCGGAGAGCACCCGACCCGTTCCTTTGTCGCGTTCCAGTCGGTATACCCGGTTGTGCCTGAACACCTCACCGTGGTCCTCGAAGAAGTAGGCGTCCCGTTCGCGGATGTGGAACTTCGTCGGCAGGTCCCGGTCCGCGCGGAGCTCGCCGTGAAGGTATTCCTCCGTGGTCCAGGTGCGGAACTGGAAGGTGAATGAGGTTCGGTTCTCCACCTGGTAATCGAGATAGTTGAAAGCGATCGAGGTCCCCGTGCCCCAGGGGATCTGGCGATTGTAGTCAGGGAAGAGGTCGAGCTCGTTGTGGTGGTGATGCTCGACCACCGTGAGCGGACTGTGCAGCACCATCCAGTGCAGCAGATTGGTGAACTGGCACATCCCGCCTCCCATGCCCCGGGTCGGCTTCCCGTTGCTGATGGTGAGCCCCTCCTTGTACCCCTCCTTCGCGGAGCAGCGGCCGGCCAGGCTCCAGAAGGAGAACCGCTCCCCCGGCGCGATGACGATTCCGTCGATCTTCGGGGCCGTGAGGCCAAGGCTGACTGCCTTGTTGTCCTGGAGTTCCGTCTCCACGTTGCCCAGGCGACGGCGGATCAGCGAAGCGTGCCTGTACACGGTGACGGGAAGCGGGTCTGCCGTCCGTGTGGAGGAGAGGGTTGCTCCCCGCAGGACGTCGCGGAGGTGCCGGAGGAGGATCATGCGCTCCACGGCGATGCGGTAGGTCAACGGCGATATCTCGCAGAAAAGTCTCCTGGTCATACGCCCACCTCGCATCGTCGCGTTGCCTACAGGAACGTACCCAGTATGTCTCCCTGCGCCTCCACGCAACAGCACCCCGGCTCCGAGGAACCGGGGTGCTGCTGGTGCTGCTGTTTCACGGGCCGGGGCCCGGGCGTCCTAGTGCGAGTGGCCGTGGCCCTCGTCGTCGGACTCCTCGGGCTTCTCGACCACGAGGGTTTCCGTGGTGAGCACCAGCGCCGCGATGGAGGCAGCGTTGCGCAGGGCGGAACGCGTCACCTTCACGGGGTCGATGATGCCGGCATCCACGAGGTTCTCGTACTCGCCGGACGCAGCGTTGAAGCCGTGGCCGTCCTCGAGGTCGGAGACCTTCGCGACGACGACATAGCCTTCGTGGCCGGCGTTCTCCGCGATCCAGCGCAGCGGCTGTGCCAGTGCGCGGCGCACGAGGCCGACAGCGGTTGCTGCGTCGCCCTCGAGTGCCAGGACGTCGGGGTCCGTGTCCAGCGCCTTGCCGGCGTGGACCAGGGCCGAACCGCCACCGGCGACGATGCCCTCTTCGAGGGCTGCGCGCGTCGACGACACGGCGTCCTCGATGCGGTGCTTCTTCTCCTTGAGCTCGACCTCGGTGGCTGCGCCGACCTTGATGACGCCGATGCCGCCCGCGAGCTTCGCGAGGCGCTCCTGGAGCTTCTCACGGTCCCAGTCGGAGTCGGTGCGCTCGACCTCGGCGCGGATCTGCGACACGCGGTCGGCGACGTCGGACTCGCTGCCGGCGCCGTCGACGATCGTGGTGGCATCCTTGGTGACGGTGATCCGGCGAGCGGAACCGAGCACCTCGAGGCCGACCTGGTCCAGCTTCAGGCCGAGGTCGGGTGAGACGACCTGCGCACCGGTGAGGGTGGCGATGTCCTGCATCATGGCCTTGCGGCGGTCGCCGAAGCCCGGAGCCTTGACGGCGACGACGTTGAGGGTGCCGCGGATCTTGTTGACCACGAGCGTGGAGAGCGCTTCGCCCTCGATGTCCTCGGCGATGATGAACAGCGGCTTGCCGGCCTGCAGAGCCTTCTCGAGCAGCGGGAGGAATTCCTGCAGCGAGGAGATCTTGCCGGAGTTGATCAGGATGAGCGCGTCCTCGAGGACGGCTTCCTGGCGCTCCGCGTCGGTGACGAAGTACGGCGAGAGGTAGCCCTTGTCGAACTGCATGCCCTCGGTGAGGACCAGTTCGGTCTGCGTCGAGGAGGACTCCTCGATGGTGATCACACCGTCCTTGCCGACCTTGTCGAAGGCCTCCGCGAGGAGGTCACCGACCTCGGTGCTCTGGGCGGAGATGGAGGCGACGTTCGCGGTCTGCTGACCGACGACCTCGCGGGCGTTCTCGAGCAGGCGCTTGGCGACGGCCTCGACCGCGACCTCGATACCGTGCTTGAGCTGTCCGGGAGCAGCGCCGGCCGCCACGTTGCGGAGGCCTTCCTTGACCAGTGCCTGCGCCAGGACGGTCGCGGTGGTGGTTCCGTCACCGGCGACGTCGTTGGTCTTGGTGGCGACCTCCTTGGCGAGCTGGGCGCCGAGGTTCTCGTAGGGGTCGTCCAGTTCGACCTCACGGGCGATCGTGACGCCGTCGTTCGTGATGGTGGGGGCGCCCCACTTCTTGTCGAGCACGACGTTGCGTCCGCGGGGGCCCAGCGTCACCTTGACGGTGTTCGCGAGCTTGTCCACGCCGGCCTCGAGGGCACGGCGGGCGGCGTCGTTGAATTCCAACTGCTTTGCCATTGTTGGTTCCTTTCAGGCTTGTGCAGCGAGAAAAACCCCGGCCACAGCGGGCCGGGGCTCTTCCAATCGGGTACTACTTGACGACGACTGCGAGGACGTCGCGGGCGGAGAGCACCAGGTACTCCTGGCCACCGTGCTTGACTTCGGTTCCGCCGTACTTCGAGTAGATGACGACGTCGCCCTCGGCGACGTCGACGGGGACGCGGTTGCCGTTGTCGTCGACGCGACCCGGTCCAACTGCTACGACTTCACCCTCCTGGGGCTTCTCCTTGGCCGTGTCCGGGATGACGAGGCCGGAAGCAGTGGTCTGCTCGGCTTCGAGGGGGCGGACAACAATGCGATCCTCAAGGGGCTTAATAGAGACCGACACTCGGGCTCTCCTTTGCGTTCGTTACCAATGGAATGAAGGCCCTCGGGCTGGGCGTGAACCGTCGTCGCGGTGCCGGCGAACGCTTCCCTCGGGATTAGCACCCACATGGAGTGAGTGCCAACTCCGACTGTATGCAACGGCTAGCACTCGGTCAAGGCGAGTGCCAGCCGTTGCGCTTCCCGCTCCCTCCTGTGAGCGACGCCACAGGTAATAGGTGATGCTTCGTTTGCGTAATTCCCGAGCCACGCTCTAGATTCGAGAAGGTAAGGCATTCCTTACTTCCGATCCCGGCCTGCCGGCCCTTCCCCTCCCGGAGTTCACCCCATGGCACACCTGCGCTTCGCCGTCCTTTCCGCAGCCGCTGCGGCCACCCTGGCCCTGACCGCCTGCGGTGGTTCCTCCGAAGCAGCGGATGCGCCCGCGACGACGTCGACCGTCGCGATCGACCACGCGCAGGGCACCACGGAGGTGCCGGTCAACCCCCAGACCGTCTTCACCTTCGACCTCGGCGCACTCGACACCCTGGACGCCCTGGGCGTCGACGTCGATGGCGTACCGCAGGGAACCCTGCCCGCGCAGCTCTCGGCCTACGAGGGCGGCGACATCACCAACATCGGGTCCATGAAGGAACCCGACTTCGAGGCCATCGCCGCGGCCGACCCGGACCTGATCATCATCTCGAGCCGCGTCGCCGATTCCTACGACGAACTCTCGGACATCGCGCCGACCATCGACCTGACCGTCGACGCCGCCGACCCGATCGCGAGCTTCACCGAGCACACCGAATCCCTCGGCCGGATCTTCGGCGCCGAGGACGAGGTGGCGGAACGCCTCGCGGCCCTCGACACCGAGATCGCCGAGACGAAGGAAGCCGCGGCGTCCGCCGGGAACGGCCTGATCCTCATGACCAGCGCGGGCGAGGTCACGGCGTACGGCGCCGGGTCCCGCTTCGGCCTGATCCACGACGTCCTCGGCGTCGAACCCGCTGCCGAGGTGAAGTCCGAGGGCACGCACGGCGAGGCCGTCTCCTTCGAGTACATCGCCGAGATCAACCCCGCCCACCTGTTCGTCATCGACCGTGACGCCGCCGTCGGCGAGGCCGGAGCCGCCGCCTCCGCCGTCCTGGACAACGAACTCGTCAACGGGACGGACGCCGCGAAGAACGACGCCGTCACCTACCTCGACTCCGCCAGCTGGTACCTCATCGGCTACGGCCTGAACAACCTCGACTCGATGGTGTCGGCCGTCAACGAGGCCGTCGCGGCCTGATCCGCTGCGCCGCACCTGCGGCGGGCGCCCCCATGGCAGCACTCTCCCTCCGGCCCCGGCGGCCGGCACAGCAGCGCGGTTCCCGATCGCCGGCCCTCTGGCCGGCGGGTGGAGCCGTGCTGCTGCTTGCCCTCATCAGTCTCTTCACCGGCGTCTCCGACGTCTCCCCCGCCGACCTGCTCGCGGGCGACACCGGTGTCTGGCAGACCTTCCTCGTGAGCCGGGTCCCGCGCACGCTCGCCGTCGTGCTCGCCGGCGTCGCGCTCAGCATCGCGGGCTTCATCCTGCAGCTGATGGCACGCAACAGGTTCGTGGAGCCCTCGACCGTCGGCACCGTGGAATCCGCGACCGCCGGGATCCTCGTGGCGACACTGCTCCTGCCCGGTGCCCCGATCGTGGCCAAGATGGGCATCGCCGCGGTCTTCGCCGTGGCCGGGACCGCACTGTTCCTGTCCGTCCTGCGGCGGATACCCCTGCGGAACACCCTGATCGTGCCCCTCGTCGGCATCATGCTCGGCGGCGTCATCTCGGCGGTGACCACGTTCTTCGCCTACCGCTTCGACCTGCTGCAGACGCTCAACACGTGGATGATCGGGGACTTCTCCGGACTCATCCGCGGCCGCTACGAGCTCCTGTGGATCGTCGCCGCCCTCGCCGTCGTGGGTTACGTGTGCGCCGACCGCTTCACCGTGGCGGGCATGGGCGAGGAGTTCACCACCAACCTGGGCCTGAACTACCGGCGCACCATGAACCTCGGCCTGGTGCTGGTCAGCCTCATCAGCGCCGTCGTCGTCGTGGTGGTCGGCTCCATCCCGTTCCTCGGGCTGATCGTCCCCAATCTCGTCTCCCTGCTGATCGGCGACAACGTGCGCCGGGCGGTCCCCTGGATCGCCGTGTTCGGCGCGGGCTTCGTCCTCCTCTGCGACATCCTCGGCCGCGTCATCCGCTTCCCCTACGAGGTGCCGGTGGGCGTGATCGTCTCGGTGGTCGGCAGTGCGCTGTTCATCGCCCTACTCGTTCGGAGGAACACCGGTGCGCGCTAGGACGAACGCCCTTCCCAGCGCCGTCGTGCAATCCGGCAGGACGCCGGTCCGGTCGCTCCCGCCCGCCTTCTGGCTGGTGGCGCTCGGGGTCACGGCGGTCGCGCTCATCGCGGCGTTCCTCCTCGTCGGACTCGAGGGCAACATCGCGTACGTGCTTCCGCGCCGGCTCAACCGCGTCGGGGCGATGGTGCTCGTCGCCGTCGCGGTCGGGGTCTCCACCGTCCTGTTCCAGACCGTGACCGGCAACCGGATCCTGACGCCGTCCATCATGGGCCTGGACGCGCTCTACATCCTCATCCAGACCGCCCTGGCCTTCGCCCTCGGCGCCTCGGCGCTCCTGACACTCGCCGCTCCGATCCGCTTCGCCGTCGAGGTCACCCTGATGGTCGCGTTCTCCTGGCTGCTCTACCGCTGGCTCTTCACGGGCGGAGGGCGCAGCCTGCACCTCCTGCTGCTCGTCGGCATCGTCTTCGGCGTCTTCTTCCGGGGCGCCTCGACACTGCTCCAGCGCCTGATGGACCCGAGCGAGTACATCATCCTGCAGGACCTGTTCTTCGCAAGTTTCAACCGCGTCGACCCGATCCTGCTGCTCCTCTCCGCGATCGCCGTCGGAGGGCTGTGCGTCCCGGCCTGGCGCCTTCGGCACCGCCTCGATGTCCTGGCACTCGGCCGGGACACCGCCGTCGGTCTCGGCGTCGACTACCGGCGCACCGTGACGCTCGTCCTCGTCATCTGCTCGGTGCTCGTCGCCGTCTCCACCGCCCTGGTGGGTCCGGCCACGTTCTTCGGCCTGCTGGTCTCGGCGCTCGCCTACCAGCTGTGCAGCTCCTTCCGGCACGCCGTCGTGCTGCCCCTCGCCGTCCTGCTCGGCGTGATCGCCCTCGTCGGCGGCCAGCTCGTCCTCGAGCAGGTCTTCGAGTTCGACACGGCACTCAGCATCGTCATCGAGTTCACGGGCGGCCTCGTCTTCCTCGCCCTCCTCCTGAAAGGTCGCGTCCGGTGATCACTCTGACCTCCGCCACCAAGCGCTACGGCACCGCGACGGTGGTCGACGACGTCAGCTGCACCCTCCCCCGCGGCGGCGTCACCTCGATCATCGGACCCAACGGCGCCGGCAAGTCCACCCTGCTGTCCCTGATGAGCCGCCTGCTCCCGCTCGACGCCGGAACCGTGGAGGTGGACGGGCTGGACGTCAGCACGACGCCGGGACCCGCGCTCGCGAGGACGCTGTCCATCCTGCGCCAGGAGAACCAGCTCGCGGTCCGCCTCTCGGTGCGGGACCTCGTGGGATTCGGCCGGTTCCCGCACAACAACGGCCGGCCTACCGTGGTCGACCGGGAGCACATCGAGCGGGCCCTCGACTATCTCGACCTCGCCGGCCTGGCGGACCGCTTCGTCGACGAGCTCTCGGGCGGCCAGCGCCAGAGGGCGTTCATCGCCATGGTGCTCGCTCAGGACACGGACTACATCCTGCTCGACGAGCCGCTCAACAACCTGGACATGAAGCACTCCGTGGACATGATGCGCCTGCTCCGCCGGCTCGTGGACGACCTCGGGAAGACCGTCGTGCTCGTCATCCACGACATCAACTTCGCGTCCTGCTACTCCGACACCATCGTTGCGATGCGTGACGGCGCGATCATCCACCAGGGGACGCCCGAGGAGATCATGACGTCGCAGGTGCTGCACGACGTGTACGACGTGGACATCCAAGTGGAGCACATCCGGGGCAACAGGATCGGCGTCTACTTCGCCTAGGCTGGCTGCATGGCTTCGGACAACATCGCGGACATCCTGACCCCCGAAGGCTGGGAACTGGTGAACTCCCTCGGCCCCTACGCCGAAGCCGACAGCCTGCGGCTCACCGAGCGGCTGCGGAAGGCGGGCCACTCCCCCGACGCCGTCGCCGCCGCCCTCACCCAGTCGCGACTGCGGGCGAAGGCTGCCGCCAAGTTCGGGCCCTTCGCCGAGCACATGGTCTTCACTTCGGCAGGGCTCGAGCAGGCCACGCGCCTGTCCGTCGCCGCGCGCCACGCGCAGCGCTTCGTCGACGCCGGACTGGTCACGGTGGCCGACCTCGGGTGCGGTCTCGGCGCCGACAGCATGGCGCTGGCCACCCTCGACCGCCAGGTCACCGCCGTCGAACTCGACGAGACGACCGCCGCCGCGGCGACCATGAACCTGCTGCCCTTCCCCAACGCCCGCGTCGTCAACGCCGACGCCTCGTCCGTGGACACTGCGGAGTACGACGGCGTCTGGCTCGACCCCGCGCGCAGGACGACGACGTCGTCGGGCACGTCCCGCCTCTTCGACCCGGAGGCGTTCTCGCCCCCGCTGTCCTTCGTCCAGGAACTCGCCGACAGCGGGAAGCCGGTGGGCGTGAAGATGGGCCCGGGCATGCCGCACGAGTCCATCCCGTCGGCCTGCGAGGCGCAGTGGGTCTCCGTGGACGGCGACGTCACCGAGGTGGCGCTGTGGTTCAACGCGCTCCGTCGCGAGGGCGTCCGGCGCGCCGCCCTCGTCCTCGGCCCGAGGGGGGCCGCGGAGATGGTGTCGGACGCGGAGTTCGGCAACGGCCCGACCGCCCCCGTCGGGGAACCCGGCGGCTACCTGTACGAGCCGGACGGCGCCGTCATCCGCGCCGAACTCGTCGCGGACCTCGCCGCGGACCTGGGCGGGCACCTGCTGGATCCGATGATCGCCTACATCTGCGCGCCGTCGTTCACGGACACCCCGTTCGCCCGGGCGTACCGGGTGCTCGCGGTACGGCCCTACAACGTCAAGGCACTCAAGGCCTGGGTCCGCTCCGAGGGCATCGGCGTCCTCGACATCAAGAAGCGCGGCATCTCGGCCACGCCGGAGGAAGTGCGCAAGCAGCTGCTGACCGGCTCCGGCAAGGGACGGAACAAGGCGACCCTTGTGCTGACGCGCATCGGGGACGAGCGCGTGGCCATCGTCGTCGAGCCCGTTCCGGCCCCCTAGCGGCACCGAGCCACACATTCCGCGCGGCTGCAACCGGGCCGCAAAGGCCCCGCTCGCGCGCCTGCCTTCCTAGACTCGGGAGGACAGAGATCCGGGACGAGCGGGAGGCAGCGCATGGCGAACGGTACAGCGGGATCATCGGAGGCACGGCACGGCGTGCTGTTCGACGTGGACGGCACCCTCGTGGACTCCAACTACCAGCACACCATCGCCTGGTGGCAGGCGTTCCGCCGCTTCGGCCACAACGTACCCCTGGCGGAGATCCACCGGGCCATCGGGATGGGCGGCGACAAGCTCGTGGCGCACCTCCTCGGCGACGACCGGGACACCGGGCAGGACGAGGAGCTCGACTCCACGCACGGCGCCGTCTTCTCCACCTACTGGCCGGCCCTGCGGGCCTTCGAAGGAGCAGGGGAACTGGTACGCCGATGCGCGGACAGCGGCCTCACGGTTGTCCTCGCGTCCTCCGCCTCGGAGCAGGAACTGGGCGTGCTCCGCGAAATCATCGACGCGGACGAGGCGATCAGTGCGGCGACGAGCTCCTCGGATGCGGAGAACAGCAAGCCCTCCCCGGACATCCTGGAGGCGGCGCTGGAGGCCGGCGGACTCGAGGCAGCGAACGCCGTATTCGTCGGCGACTCCGTGTGGGACGTCCTCGCGGCGTCGGAGCTGAAGATCCCCACGATCGGCCTCGCCTCCGGCGGCACGAGCGAGGCGGAACTGCGCGAGGCAGGGGCCGTCGAGGTCTACAAGGACATCCGGGCGCTGCTCGACGCGTTCGACGACGGGCCACTGCACCAGCTGGCGACGTCCTCAGGAGCCTGAGCCGGGCCCGCCGGCCCTGCTAGTCCTCGCTGCTGAGGAGCCGTCGTCGGGCGCTCAGAAGCTCGACTTCGGGCCTTGCTGCAACGTATCGCTCCACCCGGTCCAGCACGTCCACCACATGCTGCCGGTCGCCTCCGACCACCCCCGCCCCCACCACGGCCCGGCGGTGCAGGTCCTGGTGCCCGACTTCGGCGACGGACAGCTCGAACTTCCGTCGGAGGTCCGACACCAGTGGACGCACCACCGACCGCTTTCCCTTCAGTGAGTGCACATCGCCGAGCAGGACATCGAACTCGATGAACCCGATCCACATGGCGGTCCTCCTTGTCGTCGGGCGCCCTGAGCCCGCTCTTGTCCTGCGCGCACGAGGCGCCGGGGAATGTCCAGCGCTGCAACCGCAGTGTCGCTCGCGACGCACCGCCGTGCCCTGCCGGAGCCGGGTCTTTCCGGGGTTCCGACCCGGGCTTGGATGTACTGTAGCGGAGCGTTCCCATGCCATCCGAGGGAAAGAAGCGTAGGGTGGGGGGAGTTGTCTAGAAGAAGGCGGCTGTTCTCGGTTCTTCTCTTCGTTGCCCTGGTGATTGCACCGGCACCCAATAGCAGAGCTCCATCCCCGATAGGGGCGTGCAGCATGAACGACCAGGAAGCCCTTCTTCCACAGCCATCCGCAGCTGGTCCCTCGACCCGTGCGGCCTACGTCTCCAGTCCCAGCGCCGGTCCCGGCCGTGCCCTGACGACTTCACCTCTCCCTACCGGCGCCTCCGCGACCTGATTTGCTGCGCGCCGCATATCTCCGCGGCGGGCGCTCCCAGCCCAGCCCTCCCCTGCCGGCCCTCCTTCCCGGCACTTCTCGAACGTGCTTCCAGCATCGCCTTCAGCACTTTTCACTACTGCTTGACACTGCAAAGGACCACCATGACGCAGCACACCGACGATTTCCTGCACGACTGCACCACCGTCACCGCCGACGGTTCGCTCGTATCCGTCGACGAGGTCGAGGGGCTCTACCTGTACTGGCGCTCCCTCCGCGCCGCGGACTCCTCCGGGGACCGCGTGGATGACTCCACGCGCGACTCCACGGACGATTCCGTCGAGACCGCAGCCGTCCTCGACGCCCTGTACGCCCGAGGGGTGGAGCCGATCCAGCGAAACGGCGTAGATTACGTCGAGGGACTCGTCCTGACGGGGCCGGTCGTGGCCGACTTCATCGTGGTCTGCGACTTCGCCGGAGTCTGGGGCCAGCCCGAGCTCTGGGAGCTGGCCGCCGTGCAGGAAGTCGTCACAGCGTCGTAGAACCAGAAGGAGGTGCCGTGGGCAGGAAGCCGACCGGTTCCCGCAGCACCCCCGCCCTGGCCGCCCTCTCGGCGGCCGGCATCGCCTTCACCGCCCGCCCCTACCAGCACGACGACGGCGTCTCCTCCTACGGGCTGGAAGCCGCCTCCGCGCTGGGCGTCGACCCGGGTCGGGTCTTCAAGACGCTGATGACGAGCGTCGACGGATCCCTCGTGGCCGCCGTCGTCCCGGTCAGCGGGACGCTGAACCTCAAGGCCCTCGCCTCCGCGCTCGGCAGGCGGAAGGCGGCGATGGCCGATCCGGCCCTCGCCCAGCGCCGGACCGGCTACGTCCTGGGCGGGATCTCCCCTCTCGGACAGCGGCACCCGTCACCCGTGGTCATCGACGCGTCCGTCCTCGACCATCCCACGGTCTTCGTGTCCGGAGGCCAGCGGGGGCTGGACATCGAACTGTCACCTGCAGATCTCATCGTCGCCGCGCAGGCGCTCACAGCCCCCATCGCCGGGCCCTGACCCGACCGCCTAGGTGTACTGGGCCGGGACGTTGGTGACAGGTAGGGCTTGAAAATGAGGAGGACCTCCGGGCTTAGTGGAGCTGTCTAGTTCCCGCACCCTCCCGGAGGTCCTCGTGTCCAACGTTATCCCTCGTTTGAGCCCGTTTGGTCGATCAATCATCATTGAACGCGTTTTAGCAGGCCGGCCCGTCGCGCACGTGGCCAAGGAACTCGGCGTGTCCCGGCAGACCGCCTACCGGTGGGTGCGCCGCTACCGGGCCGAAGGAATCGACGGGCTGCAGGACCGCTCCAGCCGCCCGAGGACCTTCCCGACCAGGACCAGCCGTGAGACCGAGCACGTGGTTCTTGCCGCCCGCACGCAGTTACGGGCCGGACCGTTACGCATCGCGGCCGCCACCGGGGTACCGGCCCGGACGGTCTCCCGGATCCTGTCCCGGCACCAGGTTCCCCGGCTTGCCTGGTGCGACCCGGTCACCGGGCAGCTGATCCGCGCCTCGAGGGCGACCAAGGCCCGGTACGAACGAGCCCGCCCGGGCGAGCTCGTGCACCTGGATGTGAAGAAACTCGGCCGGATCCCCGACGGCGGCGGCTGGCGTGCCCACGGCCGCTCCGAAGAGGTTCGGGGTTACGGCATCGGTTACGACTACGTCCACGCGGCTATTGATGACCACTCCCGGCTCGCGTACGCCGAAGTCCATCCCGACGAACGCTCCGACACCGCCGCAGGGTTCCTGCTGCGCGCCCGGGACTTCTTCGCCACGAACGGGATTCCCCGCATCGAACGGATCATCACCGACAACGCCCTGGCCTACCGGCGCGGACACGCGTTCAAAGCAGCCGTAACAGCCATCGGCGCCGAGCAGCGTTTCATCAAACCCCACTGCCCCTGGACCAACGGGAAAGTCGAGCGCTTCAACCGGACCCTGCAAACCGAATGGGCCTACCGCCGGCCCTACACCTCGAACACAGCCCGCACCGAAGCCCTTGACCGGTTCCTCACCCACTACAACACTGAACGCATCCACACAGGCATCGGAACCACACCCATCAACCGACTGTCACCCACCTCATGACCCAGTACACCTAGGCGCTGATCGGGACGGCCCCACCCGACACCGTCATGCCGCCGGTCGGCGGTATGTCGACCGTGATGACGGACGGGCGCCCGACGTCGGACCCCTGGTACACGGTGAGCGTGGCAGGGGGTGCGACGTCTCCCCGCGCGCGGAGGTAGGCGCCGAGTGAGGCGGCGGCTGAACCCGTGGCAGGATCCTCCCGGACGCCCCCGGGCGGGAACGGGTTCCGGGCCTCGAAGACGTCCGGGCCGAGCCGGTGCACGACGGCGATCGTCGCACCCCATCCCTGCGCCATCATGAGTCCTTTGAGACCGTCGTAGTCGTAGTCGAGCCCCCGCAGGACGGCTCCGTCACGGACCGGCACGATCGGGTGGATGTTGCCGGCGAAGGACAGCTGAACGGGCAGGTCGGCCGACAGTTCCTCCACGGTGAGGCGGAGGTGCTGCAGGAGTTCGTTCCGGACGTCGTCGTCGATCCCCTCCACGCGCGGCTCCACCGTCACGAGGGAGGCGACGAAGCGATTGCCCACCTGCCTGGTCCTCAGGTCGAGCGGGCCCACCGGCGTCGACAGGAGAATGTCCCCGGCGCCCTCGCGGTCGGCGAGCGCGACCCCGGTCGCGATCGTCGCATGGCCGCAGAAGGGGATCTCGGCTTCGGGGGCGAAGTAGCGGACCGTGGCCCTGCCCGGCGAGCGACGCGAGAGAAAGGCGCTCTCCGCGTAGCCGAGCTCGGCCGCGATCACCTGCATCTGTCCGGCCGAGAGGCCATCCGCGTCGAGCACCACTCCGGCGGGATTGCCGCCGTCGGGCCGGTCGGTGAAGGCTGCGTAGCGGAGGATCTCCATGAAGCGATGCTAGCGCCCGTCGGCCGGCGTACTCAGCTCTCGACCGCCGTGGGATCACCGGCGGAGGTGTTGGTCTTCCGGTTGATGAGCCACGTGATGAGCCAGAGGACGACGCCGATCGCCATGAGGCTGCCGGCGATCTGGTACTGGACGACGTCACGTCCCACCCACGGGCCGGCGAGGAACGCGCACAGGAGTGCCGCCACGACGGGAAGCGGGCCTGGGGACGTGAAGAACACCCTGCGGTTGACGTCCCTCTTGCGTCGCAGCACCACGCAGGCCACATTGACCACGGTGAAGACGCACAGGAGCAGGAAGGCCGTGGTGCCGGACAGGTTGGCGACGATATTGCTGTCGGGATCACTGGTCACGTACAGGATCAGGCCCAGTGCGAGGATGGTCGAGAACGCGATACCGGCCCAGGGAGTACGGCGGCCCGGCAGCACCTTGGCGAGCGGGCGGGGCAGGACGTCCTGGCGCGCCATGCCGTAGATCAGGCGGCTGGCCATCAGCATGTTGATGAGGGCGGTGTTGGCGACGGCGAAGACGGCGAGGAACGGGAAGATCTTGTCGATCGGGAAGTCGGGCGACCCCTTGTGCACGACCTCGAGCAGGGCCGCGCCCTCGGCTTCCCGGATGCCCTCCAGTTCGGTGGGGCTCAGGACCGTGACGACGGAGACCGCGACCAGCATGTAGAGGATGACGGCGATCCCGAGCCCGGTCAGCATGGTGCGGGGGAAGATGCGCTCGGGGTTCTGGACCTCCTCGACCATGTTCACCGAGTCCTCGAAGCCCACCATCGCGAAGAAGGCGATGGAGGTCGCGGCGGTCACCGCGAGGAACATGCCCTTGTCCTGGTAGTCGGTGAACACGAAGATCTCGCCCACGTTGCCGGTGCCCTGCGCCATGGCGAGGAAGCCGACGCCGATCACGATGCACAGCGCCGTCATCTCGACGAGCGTCAGCACCACGTTGAACTTGACGCTCTCCCCCACACCTCGCAGGTTGATGACGGCCAGCAGCAGCATGAAGCCCAGGGCGACGGCGGTGATCACGCCCTGCCCGGGCATGCCCATCCAGCCGTTGACCTCGAGGCCGCCGAAGAAGTTCTGCGCGAGCACGTTCGCGGAGGTGGACGCGCTGGTGATCCCCGAGCAGACGACGGCGAACGCGACCAGGAAGGTGACGAAGTGGATGCCGAAAGCCTTGTGGGTATAGAGGGCGGCACCGGCGGCCTGCGGATACTGCGTGACGAGCTCCAGGTAGGAGAACGCGGTCAGCGTCGCCACGATGAAGGCGAGCAGGAAGGGCAGCCAGACCAGACCCCCGACGGTACCCGCCATGGTTCCGGTGACGGCGTAGACGCCCGCTCCGAGGATGTCGCCGACGATGAACAGGAGGAGCAGTTTCGGCCCGAGGACCCGTTTCAGCTCCGGCTCCCCGCTTTGGGTGGTTGAGTCGGACACGTGCTCGGCAGAAGTACTCATGCTCGGCCTTCCCTCGGGTTTTCCACCTCACTCTGGTACTGATCAGCCTACTTAGCAAGGGGTGCGCAGGAGAGGATCCCTACTCACCGATGATTTTCGGCGCTAGCATCCGTCCAAGAAGTATCAAGGGCCCACCGGGGCCATTCCAGAACAGGAGAACCACCATGGCTACCAGCGTCTTCATCAACCTTCCCGTCAGCGACCTCGCCAGGTCCAAGGACTTCTACACCAGCTTCGGCTGGACCCTCAACCCGAACTTCTCGAACGACGACGCCGGCGCCATCGTCATCAGCGACACGATCTACGTGATGATCCTGACCCACAGCCACTGGGCGCAGTTCACGGACAAGCCGGTCGCCGACGCCACGGCGACCTCCGCCGTTATCAACGCCATCAGTGTCGAGGAATCCGCCGAGATCGACTCCCTCGTCGATCAGGCCGTGGCCGCCGGGGCGATCGAGGGGAAGGCGCAGGACCTCGGTTTCATGCGCTCCCGCTCCTTCGCCGACCCGGACGGTCACAGCTGGGAGATCATGTGGATGGACCCCATCGCGCAGACCGGCGACTGGGAAGCAGTCCAGGCCAAGTACGGGGAACAGCAGCCGGTCTGATTCCGTACCAAATGGCGCCCGGGCATCGTCCTGACCCCGTCTCGGCGGCCCTGGAGAGGGCCGACGGGAGGCCGGGCGTAGGGTGGACGGTGGACGAAAGGAACACTTCATGAAGAAAATCCTCATGGTACTGACCAGCGTTTCCGAGATCGGCGATACCGGAGAGAAGACCGGCTACAACGTTGCCGAAGCCGCGCATCCATGGAAGGTCTTCAAGGATTCCGGGCACTTCGTCGACTTCGCATCCATCCAGGGCGGTCAGCCCCCGCGGGACGAAGTGGACTCGAAGGACCCCGTTCAGGTCGCGTTCACGGAGGACGAAACCACGCGCGCCGGTCTGTACAACACGGCCCGCGTCGACGTCATTGATCCCGGCCAGTACGACGCCGTCTACCTCGTAGGTGGCCACGGCACCATGTGGGACTTCCCGGACAGCGAAGGCCTGCAGAAACTGGTGGCCAGCGTGTACGACGCCGGTGGCCTCGTGGGCGCCGTCTGCCACGGACCGGCCGGCCTGGTGAACGTGGAGTTGGCGAACGGGTTCCGCCTCGTCGAGGGCCGAAGGGTCGCCGCCTTCACCAACGACGAGGAGGTTGCCGCCGGCAAGGACAAGATCATCCCCTTCTTCTTGGCGGACCGTCTCGAGCAACAGGGCGCAACCCACGTCTCCGCCCCGGTCTTCGAGGAGATCGTGGTCGTCGACGACAGGTTGGTGACCGGCCAGAACCCCGCATCGGCGGCGGGCGTGGCCAAGGAGATGGAGAAACTCTTCGCAGAACTCATCCATCACGAGAAAGCCGAAGTACAGCACGAGTCCGAGGCCCTGCGCGCCGAGAAGGACGCCGAGAAAGCTGCTGCTGCGGCAGACGCCGAACACTGAGCACCGGCCGTCGCGTGGCCGGACGGCTCGACGGTCTCGAGCGCTGGTCACCTGCCGCGCCTGGGGATGCTGCAGCAGGAATCACGGGTGCTGCGGCCGGTATGGACGCTGCAGGGAACGTCGCTGACCAGGGCCCGACACGAACAGGAGCCGATTCCACGGGGGAACCGGCTCCTGTTCGGAACTCGTCCTACTCGACTGCAGTGGGATCCATGAGCCAGCCCTGCACGACGTCAATGTCCACGCGCTGGTACCCGCCCAGGTACCGGCAGTTCGACGTGTACGTGTAACTCGTCACGGCGACGAGGTTCCCGTTGAGGAAGACGGGCCCGCCCGAGTCACCGAAGCAGGTTCCGCCACCGCCCCTGGTGTCGTTCGGGTTCCCCTGGAGCTGCAGGATCTGCGGCGTCAGCTTCTGTCCTGGGGAGGTGGTGTAGCGACGGATGAGCGGGAAGGACATGGGCTCAGGCTTCTGCGGCCCGGTCGCCGGCTTGCGGACCTCCGTTCCGTATCCCACAACCTCGAAGATGGTGCTGTTGAGTTTCGGAGACTTGAACTGGTCGAGGTATCCGACCGGTGCGACGGTTGCCGGCTCGATGGTCGTGACGGGCTCGTCCAGGATGATGACGCCGACGTCGTTCCAGTTGGCGAGGTCCGTGAAGTTCGAATAATCGGGGTGGGTGTAGGCGGTGCCTGACAGGTAGCCGGCGGCCTCGATCTCCTCGTCCGTGTAGCCGACGGAGGGATCAGCGGCGACCGGGAACGGCGTCGGCGGCGCTTCGGCCACCACGGAGTCGAAGGTGACCAGCGTGCTCCCGGCGGTCCCGTCGGTGCAGTGCGCGGCAGTGAGGAGAACCGTCGGCGCGATGAGGGTGGCGGAGCAACGGAACCTGCCCCCGTCGGAGTCGTAGAAGAGGATCAACCCCACGTTGGGGTGATCCTCGCCGTCCGGCTCGCCTCCGGTGATGGCGGAGGCGGGGGCTGCTCCGACGGCTGTGAGGGCGATGGCCATCGATGCCAGCAGGGCGGAACTGCGGAGAAAACGTCTCATCATTGCGACCTTTCCAGGGGGTGTGGTGGGTCGACAGTACAACCACAACTTCACCAAGGCCACCATTCCGCCGGAACCCGCGAAGGGCAATTTCCACGGGCCGCCGCGCTCCCGTGGACTGGAATAGGCTTGCGGGATGGATTCCGCTCACGGCCTGACCGAAAACCGCATTCGGGCGGAGCTCCGGTCCGCTCGCCGGACGGGGACGTCGGACGCCGAGTGGGAGTCCTTCGAGGCGCGCTTCGACGCCGAATTCCCCAGGCTGCAGTCGCTGTTCCACCGCATCTACGGCCCCCACGCGGACTCCGAGTTGCTGCAGGTCGTCCTCGACGCCGCCGCGTCCTGGCAGGACCGGCCCGCGGACCTCAAAACCCTCGACGCATCCCGGGCGATGGCCCCCGACTGGTTCTCCTCGAACAAGATGCTCGGCGGCGTCTGCTACGTGGACCTGTACGCGGGGAACCTGGCAGGCCTGCGGGAGCGCATCCCCTACTTCCGCGACCTCGGCCTGACCTACCTGCACCTGATGCCCCTGTTCCTGGCACCGGAGGAGAACTCCGACGGCGGGTACGCCGTCTCGAGCTACCGCGACGTCGACCCCTCACTCGGCACCATGGACGAGCTCGCGGACCTCGCCCGGGAGCTACGCGGCAACGGCATCGCCCTCGTGGTCGACTTCATCTTCAACCACACCTCGAACGAGCACGAATGGGCCCGCAGGGCCGTCGCCGATGACCCGGAGTACCGGGACTTCTACTGGATCTACCCCGACCGGGACATGCCCGACGCCTACGAGCGGACCGTCCGGGAGATCTTCCCCGACGACCACCCGGGCTCCTTCGTGCAGCTCGAGGACGGGCGGTGGATCTGGGCGACGTTCCACTCGTTCCAGTGGGACCTCAACTACCGGAACCCGCGCGTCTTCCGGGCCATGGCCGGGGAGATGCTCTACCTCGCGAACCAGGGCGTCGACGTCGTGCGGATGGACGCCGTCGCCTTCATCTGGAAGCAGCTGGGCACTACCTGCGAGAGCCTCCCCGAAGCGCATCTCCTGCTGCAGGCCTTCAACGCCGTGTGCCGGCTCGCGGCTCCGTCGCTGCTGTTCAAGTCCGAGGCGATCGTGCACCCGGACGAAGTGGTACAGTACATCGACCCGGGCGAGTGCCAGCTCAGCTACAACCCGCTGCAGATGGCGCTGATCTGGAACTCGCTCGCCACCCGGGAGGTCTCCCTGCTCGCCCAGGCCCTCGAACGCCGGCACGACATCCCGGACGGCACCGCCTGGGTCAACTACGTGCGCAGCCACGACGACATCGGCTGGACGTTCTCCGACGAGGACGCCGCCGAACTCGGCATCAACGGGCACGACCACCGCCGCTTCCTCAATGCCTTCTTCGTCAACCGGTTCCCCGACAGCTTCGCCCGCGGTGTGCCCTTCCAGGACAACCCCCGCACCGGGGACTGCCGCATCTCGGGCACCACGGCGTCCCTCGCCGGACTGGAGGCGGGCGACGGAGCCGCCGTCGCCCGGATCCTGCTCGCCCACTCGATCGTCCTCAGCACCGGCGGCATCCCGCTGCTCTACCTCGGCGACGAGGTGGGACAGCTCAACGACTACGGTTACCTCGACGATCCGGCCAAGGCCGGGGACAGCCGATGGGTCGGCCGGCCCACCTACCCCGCGGACCGCTACGCGACCCGGCAGGACGCCGCGACGGACGCCGGAGCCATCTTCACGCGGCTTCGCCACCTCATCGACATCCGGAAGACCACGCCGGAACTCGCCGGCGGACGACTCGTGCCGTTCGACACCAACAACGCCCACGTCCTCGGCTACCAGCGCCCCGGCCTGCTCGACGGCGAGGAGTCCACCGTCGTCGTCCTGGCGAACTTCGCCGACAGCCCGCAGCACATCAGCGCCGAGACCCTCTCCGGCCTGCCGGAGACCGCCCTCGAACTTCTCTCCGGAGAGCCTACGCGCCTGCGCACGGGCCTGACCCTCGAGCCGCACGGCCTGCGGTGGTTGAGGGTGTGAGGCCCGACTGAAGCAGCGCGGGCTCTACGCCTGCCGGCGCGAGAACTCCCCGGCGGCCCGGACCTGCTCCGGTGTGGGCCGGACCCCGGTGTAGAGGACGAACTGCTCCTCCGCCTGCAGCGCGACCACCTCGGCACCGGTGATGACCGGCGTGCCCGCCTCCCGGGCAGCGAGGATCAGCGGCGTCTCGGACGGGGAGGCGACGACGTCGAACACCACCTGCGCGGCGTCGATGGCGGACTGCGGGAACGCGAGGGCGTCCGCGTCCGCTCCTGTCATGCCGAGGGGGGTGACGTTGAGGATCAGGTCCGCCGTCGATTCCCCCACCTCCCGCTGCCAGTCGAAGCCGTAGAGCTCGGCGAGCGCCCGGCCGGTGCGCTCGTTGCGGGCCACGACCGTCACCCGGGTGAAGCCGGAGTCGCGCAGTGCGGCGACGACGGCCTTGGCCATGCCCCCGGATCCCTGCACGAGGACCGAGTGCGTCGTCGGCACGGCGTGCTCGCGCAGGAGCCGCTCCACCGCGAGGTAGTCGGTGTTGTAGGCGGTGAGGACGCCGTCGTCGTTCACGATCGTGTTGACGGAGTCGATGGCCTTCGCCGACGGGTCCAGGGCGTCCACCAGGGGGATGACGTCCTCCTTGAACGGCATCGAGACGGCGCAGCCCCGGATCCCGAGCCCGCGCAGACCGGCGATGGCGGCCGGCAGGTCCGTGGTGGTGAAGGCCTTGTAGATGTAGTTCAGCCCCAGCTCCTCGTAGAGGTAGTTGTGGAAGCGCGTCCCGATGTTGCTGGGCCGCGCGGCCAGGGAGATGCAGAGGGTCATGTCTTTGTTCAGGATGGGCACCCGCCCATTCTTCCAGCCGGACGCTTCACCCGGCCACCACGCCCGTCCTGCACCTGCCCGTCAGGCACTAATATTGGGACGAGTCTCTTCCGCGACGGCGCGATGCCGAGGCGCCCCCATCCCGCACCGTTCCAGGAGCAAGCCCTTGAAGATCGACTTTGCGCAATCAGCCCAATCAACGCTCGGCGTCGAGTGGGAGCTGGCGCTCGTGGACCGCTACAACGGCGAACTCGCCTCCGTGGCCAACGAGGTCCTGCGCGGCGTCAGTGCGAACCACCCGGAACTGCAGGACGACGACGAGCACCCGCACATCAAGCAGGAACTCCTGCTCAACACCGTCGAGCTCGTGACGGGGATCTGCACCACCGTCGAGGAAGCGAAGGAGGACCTGTCGCGCTCCCTCGCCGCCGTCCGCGAAGTCACCGACCCGATGGGCGTGGAGCTCTTCTGCGCCGGCTCGCACCCCTTCAGTGCTCCCCGTGCCCAGCAGGTCACCGACAAGGAGCGGTACGCGAAGCTCATCGACCGCACGCAGTGGTGGGGCCGCCAGATGGTCATCTACGGGGTGCACGTGCACGTGGGACTCGATTCCCGGGACAAGGCCCTGCCCGTGGTGGACGGCCTCACCAACTACTTCCCGCACTTCCAGGCGCTCTCGGCATCGTCGCCGTTCTGGGGCGGCGAGGACACGGGCTATGCCTCGCAGCGGGCGCTGATGTTCCAGCAGTTGCCCACGGCCGGCCTGCCGTTCCACTTCGACGACTGGAACGGCTACGAGTCCTACGTCCAGGACATGTTCACCACGGGAGTGATCGACGCGGTCAGCGAGATCCGGTGGGACATCCGCCCCGTCGGCAACCTCGGCACTGTCGAGATGCGGGTGTGCGACGGACTCTCGACCCTCCGGGACGTCGGCGCCGTTGCGGCCCTGACCCAGTGCCTCGTCCACGAGTTCTCGGAGACCTTGGACACCGGAGGCAGCATCCCGACCATGCAGCCGTGGCACATCCAGGAGAACAAGTGGAGGGCTGCGCGCTACGGGCTCGACGCCATCATCATCCTGGACGCCGAGGGCAAGGAGAAGCTCGTCACCGAGCACCTCGTCGAGGTGCTCGACCGGCTCGAACCCATTGCCGCGAAGCTCGGCTGCAGCAGCGAACTCGCTGACGTGGAAGGCATCCTGCAGCGTGGAGCCGGGTACCAGCGCCAGCGGCGGGTCGCGGAGGAGAACGACGGCGACCTCCGTGCCGTCGTGCTCGACATGGTGCAGCAGCTGCGCGACTAGCAGTACCGTGTCCGGTGCCGGAAGGTTCGCAGGAGATCCAGCGGACCCGGGAGGGCCGACCGATCCACCCTCCCCTGGGTCGTCGCGTCAGGAGGAACATCGGATTCGACCCTGGACTCGGGGAGGATGCATCAACGCGCTCGTGAGGAGTTGGACAGTGGCAGACAGCAGCAGACTGGATCCGGCGAAGGATTTCCCGGAGGACCTGACAACCGTGGACAGGGACGACCTGGACATCCTGAACAGCAGGAACCACCGGTCACGGGACCGGCAGTTCATCCAGCATCACGAAGCCGATGCCGAGACCGAGGGGCAGCACCACGAGCTGCGGGAGGAGCTTGATCGGCGCCAGGCCATCCGGGACGCACCGGCCGTCGAGGAGGCGGACGAGAGGTCGGTCCGGGAATCCCGACCCGCCTCGAGCTGATGGCCGCCCTCCTGCAGTCGGCCGCCTGCGACGAGCAGGGTCTCCGCTAGCGCGATCCGCCGGTGAAGCGGTCGTCCGTCGTCGGGTTGTCGGCCGGTGAGTCCTCGAGGCCGAGGTTAGCGGCGAGCGTCTTCGGGGACGGATTGTCCGCCGGGACGACCTGGTTGGAGATGAGGTCGACCTCGTCCGCAGCGGTCAGCGGCCCGTCCTGGATCTGGCCGACGTCGGTCGGATCGATCCCCTCCGTGCTGCCGAGGTCCTTCATGTGGTGTTCTTCAGTCGGCTGGTCCATGCACCGAGCGTAGGCTCCGCCACCCCTCCCCTGCAGCGGAGGCCCCGACAGCAGCAGCCTGTTGCGGCTCCCGTCCGCGCGGTGTACCGCAGGAACCCCGACGGCGGAGCGTCTCGGAGGGAGCCGGGCTCAGCGGTCCGGACGTACCAGCGCGTACCCGAAGGGCTCCAGCGTGACCTCGCGGACCACGGACTCCGCGAGCACGTCCCGCCCCTGCACGGCGACGCGGACAGGCTCGGCAGCGTGGTTGATGACGGTCAGCAGCGGCCCGCGCCGGATGGCTTCGACCATCGGCGGGAGTCCCTCGAGAACCGGCCGCACCTTCGCCGCCGCGAACAGGTGCTCGAGCACCTGTCGCGCTCCGTCGTCGTCGGGCACCGTGGCGAGGTAGTAGGCGGTGCCCGCCCCGTGGCGGCGCGAGGTCAACGCGGGCCCGCCGTGCTGACGGCCTCCGTCGAAGGACGCCAGGACCACGGCGTCCACGACGTGTGCCTCTTCGGCGAGGAAGGACCCCGCGAAGCCGAACCCGTCGCCGGCCACCTGCGCGTGCTGCTGGCCCGGGCCCGCCGAGCCCGGCGCGACGAGGGCACCGAAATCCTCGACGACGACCCCCAGCAGGTCCCGCACCTGCGTGCCGAAGCCGCCCGACCGGAAGCGGTCGTTCCCGTCCACGACGTCGCTGAAGGCCGTGACGAGCAAGTGCCCGCCCTGCTCGACGAACGCCGTGAGGTTCCCGGCGGACTCCCCCGTCATCAGGTAGAGGTGGGGGGCGAGGACGACGTCGTACTGCGCGAGGCCGGCGGTGGGCGGCAGGATGTCCACCTGGACGTGGAGACGGTGTGCGGCGTCGTACCAGCCGCGGACGAGGGACAGGTAGTCGAGCGAGGTGGGGTGGTCCGGGTTCTCGATGGCCCACCAGTTCTCCCAGTCGAGCAGGAGAGCGACCCGAGCGGAGCCGTCGTCGGCCGGAAGATCCTGCAGGCGGCCGAGCTCGCCGCCGAGTGCCACCACCTCACGCCACGTGCGTGTCTGCGTCCCGGCGTGCGGCAGCATCCCCGAGTGGAACTTCTCGGCCCCCGCCCGGGACTGCCGCCACTGGAAGAACAGGACGCCGTCGGCTCCGCGCGCCACGGCCTGCATGCTCTGCGCCGCGAGCTGCCCGGGCGCCTTCGGGGCGTTGGAGGGGCGCCAGTTGACCGCGTTGGAGGCCTGCTCCATGAGCAGCCAGGGCGTCCCCGGCTTGAGGGACCGCATCAGGTCGCCGTGGAAGGCGCCCTCACGGAACCCCTCCGGATCATTGGGGTCGGGGTAGAGGTCGTCGCTGATGACGTCCAGTTCCGGCGCCCACTGGGAGTAGTTCACGGGCTTGAAGGCTCCCATGAAATTCGTGGTGACCGGCTGTGTGGCGCCGGCCGCGCGGATGATGTCCCGCTCCATCCGGTAGCACTCGAGGAGCATGTCGGAGGTGAACCGGCGGTAGTCGAGCAGCTGTCCCGGATTGTGGCTGTAGGGGGCGTGGCGGGGCGGGAAGACCTCGGCGAAGGATCCGTACCGCTGGGACCAGAACATGGTGCCCCACGCCTCGTTGAGCGCGTCGACCGAGCCGTACCGCTTCTCCAGCCAGCCGCGGAAGGCATCCCGGGCGGCATCCGAATAGTCCACGTTCAGGTGGCAGCCGTACTCGTTGTTCACATGCCAGAGGACGACGGCGGGGTGGTCGGCGTAGCGCCCGGCGATCCTCGTGACGAGTTCGGTGGCGAGTCTGCGGTAGGCGGGGGAGGACGGCGCGTAGTGCTGGCGGCTGCCGTGCCAGTAGGGCGTCCCGTTCTCGTCCGCGGCCAGCATCTCCGGGTAGGCGACGGTCGCCCACGGCGGGGGCGACGCCGTCGCGGTCGCCAGGTCCACCGCGATCCCGCCGTCGTGCAGGAGGTCGATGATGCGGTCCAGCCAGTCGAAGTCGAACTCGTGCTCCGACGGCTGGATGCGCGCCCAGGAGAAGATGCCGAGGCTCACCATGGTGACCCCGGCCTCCTGCATGCGTGCTATGTCCTCGGGCCAGACCTCTTCGGGCCATTGCTCGGGGTTGTAGTCGCCGCCGTAGTGCACTCGTACTCCAGGGGTGGTCGGTTCGTCGGACAAGGTTTCAGGTGCGGCGTTTCAGGTGCGGCGCTCGCGCACCGAGGTCGCGAGTGCCGCGAACACCAGGCACCCGACGGCCGGGACCACGAGCGGTGGCAGTTGCCAGGCGACGATCGCCGCGAGGGCGACCGCCGCGACGAGCCAGAGGACCCCGGCCGGATCACGGCGGACGTCGCGGGCCCACTCCAGCCCGGCGGCACGCCACGACCCCGCGGCGTGCCAGCGCGCCGTCGTTCCGGCGAGGCCCACCAGCACGGACACGAGCAGGACGACACCCAGCCCGAGGACGCCCTGCCAGCCCGGCAGGAGCCGGGAATTGGCGACGGTGATGTCCAGCAAGAGGAGGGACACGGCGACGGCGACACCCAGTCCCACCAGCCACCCGGTCCTCAGCGCCGCCGTGAAGTCCGCGGCGAACTGCCGGAGCGGAGAGTCCTCGGCCCGCAGGAAGCGGTGGAGATGGGCGGATCCTGCCGCGAACGCCGCAGGGATCGTGATGATCCCGAGGCCGGCGATGCAGCACAGCACCCCCACCCAGAGGACTTCCCCGAACAGGGCGAACTTCGCGGTCGCCCCGGGCCAGCGCAGGCTGCTGCCATCGGCGGCGGCTTCGCGCCGCCGAACCGCCTCGCGCTGGCGCCGGCTCATCCCTTGAGGCCCTGGGTCGCGACGCCGTCGACGAGGAAGCGCTGGAAGAGGATGAAGAACAGCATGACGGGCAGGAGTGCGAGCACGGAGATCGCGATCGTCGCACCGTAGTCCGAGGTGCTCGTCTGGTCGTTGAAGATGCGCAGGGCGAGCGGTAGCGGGTACTTCTCCGGCGAGTTCAGGTACAGCAGCGGGCCGAGGAAGTCGTTCCAGCTCCAGATGAACGCGAAGATCGACGACGTGATGAGCGCGGGCTTGATCAACGGCAGCGTGATGGAGAAGAAGATCCGGCCGTGGCCGCAGCCGTCGATCCGGGCGGCCTCGTCCAGCTCGCGCGGCAGGTTGCGGATGAACTGCACCATGAGGAACACGAAGAATGCTTCCGTGGCGAGGAACTTGCCGGCCAGCAGCGGCCAGAAGGTGTCGATCAGCCCCAGGTTCCGGAAGATGATGTACTGCGGGATGATCAGCACGTGGAACGGCAGGAGCAGGGTGCCGATCATGGCGGCGAACAGGATCTTGCTGCCGCGGAAAGTGATCCGCGAGAAGGCGTACGCGGCCATCGACGACGAGATGACGGTGCCGATGACCGCCCCGACACCGAGCAGCAGGGAGTTGAGGAAGAACTTCCAGGTCGGGATGCCGGCGATGCCCTGCATCACCTTGACGAAGTTGTCGAAGGTCGGGTTCTCGGGGAAGAAGCCCTGGTTGCTGCCGAACTCGGAGTTGGGCTTCAGCGAGGCCGAGACCATCCACAGCAGCGGGTACAGCACGATCGCGGTGAGGGCGACGATGCCGATGATCCAGATGGCGGTCGGGATGTGGCGCCGCAGCGGGCGGCGCCGGGGCGCGTTCAGCGAGGGACCGTCGGGGTTCACGGGCACCGGGACGGCAGGGTTCGATTCGATGGTGGTCACTTGGAGTCTCCTGCGTAGTGGACCCAGCTCCTGGAGGTGCGGAACAGGATGAAGGCGAGGACGCCGACGGCGAGCAGCAGGACCCAGGCCATGGCGGACGCGTAGCCCATCTGGTTGTTGGCGAAGGCCCGTGTGTAGAGGTAGACCGTGTAGAAGTTCGTCGCCCCGCCGGGGCCACCGGTTCCCGAGCCGATGATGTACGCCGAGGCGAACACCTGGAAGGCGTTGATCATCTCGAGCAGCAGGTTGAAGAAGATCACCGGCGAGAGCATCGGCACGGTCACGCTGAGGAACTTGCGCCAGGCGCGGGCCCCATCTACCGACGCCGCCTCGTACAGTTCCGCGGGAACCCCTTTGAGCCCGGCCAGGAAGATGACCATGGGGGCGCCGAACTGCCAGATGGCGAGGAGAATCATCATCGGCATGATGAGCGACGGGTTGCCGATCCACCCTCCGAGGTTGATGCCGAAGAGGTTGAGCGTGCCGTCGACGGGACCGTCGGTGGAGAACATGGCCCGCCACACGATGGCGATGCTGACGCTCGCTCCGATGAGGCTGGGGGCGTAGAACGCCGAGCGGAAGAAGCCGGTGCCGCGCGCCTTGTAGTTCAGGAGCATCGCGACGCCGAGTGCGGCTGCGAGCTTGATGGGCGTGCCGACGAGGACGTAGATCAGGGTGATCCTCACCGAGCTCCAGAACTTCTCGTCCCCGGCCATCCGGGTGAGGTTCTCGAGCCCGGTCCACTCAGGAGCGGTGAAGAGGTTGTAGTCGGTGAACGCCAGGTAGAGCGACGCCACCATGGGGCCGAGGGTGAGGCCGATGAAGCCGAGCAGCCACGGGGAGAGGAAGACGTAGCCCGCCACGGTGTCGCGGCTGCGGGAACGGCGGGGCCGGGGCGCACCCGTCCGGCGGCGGGCCGCCGGACGGGCACCGGATTCGGCGGTGCGGGCTGTTGCTGGCGCGTGCGCCGAGTCCGTTGTCACGATGGAACTCCTTTGCCTAGCTACCGAGTGTGACGGAAGCTTCGTCGAAGAACTGCTTCGCCGCGTCCTCCGGGGTCACGGCGCCCAGGCCGATGGACTTGCCGAGGTCCCAGAAGGTCTGCTCGATGGCGCCGAAGCCGGCGACCGGTGCGGCCGGAGCGTCACCCATGCGGTCCGAGATGGAATCGAGGTAGTCCTTGACGGCCTTGTCGGGTCCTTCGAGGTTCGCACCCTCGAGCTGCGTCTCCGAGGCGGGGATGCCCAGTGTCGCACCGAAGGTCTCGCCGACCTCCGGGCTGTTGATGAGGAAGTCGACGAAGGCCGCCGCTGCCTCGGGGTGCTCGGTCGAGGAGGATGCAGCCTGCATCAGGCCGACCTTGCGGTAGAGGTCCTTCTCATCCGGGTTGTCGGTGGGAGGAGCGACGATGGTGATCTCCTCGGCACCGGAGTCACCCAGGTAGCCGCCGAGGAAGTTGCTCCAGCTCATCTCGCTGGTGGTCAGGTTCCCACCGAAGCCGGAGACCGGGTTGATCTCCTCGAGCTTGCTCTGCGGGACCGTGACCTTGTCGCGGTTCTCCTGGCCCTCGGTCCAGTGCGCGGCGAGCTCCTCCTGCGTGAAGTTGAGCTCCCCGTCCTCGGTGAACAGCTCGCGGCCCTCCTGGCGCAGCTTCAGCTCGAGGTCCTGGATGCGCTGGGTGGTGTCGGTTCCTCCGTACACCTTGCCGCCCGTGGCGTCGGTCACGGATGCCATGTACGCGTCGTAGTCGTCCCAGCTCGTGCCGCCCTCGTAGGGCTCGACGCCGGCTTCGGCGAGCAGCGCCGGGTTCTGGAACACGGACCACGCACTGTAACCGGTGGGGATGGCGAACGTGCCGTCCTCGAGCTTGCCGGTGGACAGCAGGCTCTCATCGATGGCGTCGGTGGTGATGCCGTTGCCGAAGTAGTCCTCGAGGTTCAGCAGCAGGCCGTTGTCGCCGTACTGGCGGAGGTAGGTGTAGTCGAACTGCATGACGTCCGGCAGCCCACCGCCTGCAGCTTCGGTCTGGCGCTTCTCCCAGTACGAGGGGTAGTCGGTGAACGTGTCGTTGATCGTGATGTTCGGGAACTTCTCCTCGAACGCCGCGATGGCCTTGTCATAGCGGGCGGCGCGATCGTCGTTGCCCCAGAACGTGTAGTTGAGGGTGATCTCTTCCTCGGTGTCCAGCGCTGCGGGTTCGCCACCGCCGCCGCCGCAACCGGTCAGGGCCAGGCCGGTAACGGCCAGGGCTGCAACGCCCGTCAGGGTGCGCCGTGAGAGTGTGCGGAACATCTTTGTCCTCCTGGAAAACTTCTTCGTCAGCCATCGTGGGACGCCTTGGGAAAGCGTTATCCCACAGCGTAGGTTGAATCGTATCAATGGTCAACAGTCCGAGCCCGGCGACCTTCTCCGCGCTCTATCTTCGCTTATCGAAGCCGTGAAAGGATGCACCCTATGCCTCACTTCGATCTCCCCCTGTCCGAGCTGCGCAGCTACCTGCCGGAGCGGAACGAACCCGCCGACTACGACGCGTTCTGGGACAAGACCCTCACCGAGCAGCGCAGCCACGCAGCACCCCCGGCCTTCACGGAGGTCGATGCCGGCTATACGCAGCTGGTCACGGAGGACGTCACGTTCGCAGGCTACGACGGCCAGCCGGTCAAGGGCTGGCTGCTCACGCCCCGCCACCTTTCCGGTCCCCTGCCGACCGTCGTCACCTTCATCGGCTACGGCGGCGGGCGCGGCCTGCTCGGGGAATGGACGGGTCTGCCCAGTGCCGGCTTCGCGCACTTCGTGATGGACCTCCGCGGCCAGGGCTCGGGACACCGGACGGGCGACACGGCCGACGGACCGCTGGCGGGTCCGCACCTGGGCGGCTTCATGACGCTCGGCGTCGAGAATCCCGAGACCTACTACTACCGCCGGCTCTTCGTCGATGCCGTCCATGCCGTCGAAGCCGCCCAGTCGCACCCCGCCGTCGATCCGTCCCGCGTGGTGATCTCCGGGGGCAGCCAGGGCGGCGGCATCACCCTGGCCGCGGCAGCCCTCACGCAGCGCGTGAACGACACACCGCCCGTCGGCGCCATCGTGGACGTCCCGTTCCTCTCGCACATGCGGCGTGCCACCGAGATCGTCGACACCGCTCCCTACTCCGAGATCGCGAAGTACCTCGGGACGCGGCGGCACGACGTCGACAATGTCTTCCGCACCCTCAGCTACTTCGACGGCGTCAACTTCGCGACGCGCAGCACGATCCCCGCGATGTTCTCGGTGGGTCTGCTCGACGACGTCTGCCCGCCGTCGTGCGTGTTCGCGGCGCACAACCACTACGCCGGGCCCAAGCGCATGAAGGTGTACCCGTACAACGGGCACGAGCAGGGAGGCGCCTTCCAGGACGTCGAGCACCTCGCCTTCATCCGGGAGCTCACCGGCTCCTGAGGTGCAACGGTCGCGTGCGGAGTCCCTCGCACGCGACCGCCGGCCGGCGGACGGTCCGGTCCGAATCAGCATGGGAAGGTCCGGTCCGGATCAGCGCGGCCGGACGGTGCGGTCCTGGAACCAGCGGATCAGCTCGCGCAGGGCGGCGAGGGACTCCTGCGGGTCGTCTCCGGCCTCGATGTCCGAGAAGGTGCTGCGGTACCCGGGGATGTCCTCCGCGGCGACGTCGGAGGCCGGCTCGTACGCCATGGTCCAGTCCGGGAACTGCCGTTCGTCGATGGTCTCCTGGAGGAGGATATGGACATCCAGGTGGCGGGGATCGGCGGCGATGATCGACATGCGCTCACGCAGGCTGTCAGCAGGGCCCTCGATGACCTGGAGGAATCGTCCGCTGCGGTAGAGCAGCATCCCCGTCAGGCGGGCACGGGCATTGTTCTCCCGGCTGAGGGCCAGCAGGGCGTTGAGCTCCTCGTCCTTGAACGGGTGGGCCGAGGTGCTCGAGTAGACGATCGACAGCAGGTCATGGGGGGTTCGGCTCACGGGCCCCAATCTACCGAACGGGAGCCGGACCCCTGAGCACTTCCGAGACACTTCCGGGGCACTCGGGAGACCGTGGCACTCCCCCGCGAACCGGCGCTGGATTCCCGTACCGCCCGCAGGCAGCTCACGCTCCCACCCGACGCCGGCTGCAGCAGGCACAGGAGCGCTGAACAGGTCCGGCAGGACCGCGTGTTCGTACCGCACGCGATCCTGCCGGAGTTTCTGGCCGGCGCCGCTACTGCAGCGTCGGGAGGATCACCGACCCCTGATACCCGAGCTCGGTGCGGGCCTCCTCGGAGACCGTGCCGGGCTTCGTCCGCTGCAGCTGGTCGAGGAATGTCCCGAGGGCCCTGGCCGCGTTGCCCGCCTGGTCCCGTTCGACGGCGCGCTGCGCCTGGTTCAGGGACGCGCGCAGCTGCTGCGCCGCAGGTCCGGAGACGTCACCCGTCGAGATGAGCTGCTCGAGCTGCCGCTGCAGGGCCGGCAGTGCGCCGGGCAGGAAGGCGTCGGGCACCGGCACGGCCGTGAACTCAGTGTCGGAGGCGAGGTAGAAGCTCGTGTACGCCGGCTGGTTGTAGGCCGTGTTCTGGCGGGCGATCTCGGCACGGTACTGGGGATCGTGCATCAGGGTGTACAGCTTCCGGTCCGTGACCTCGGTGCTCGTGAAGATCCGGATGGCGGAGCTGTCCGTGGTCCGCACCAGCAGCTCCTCGCGCCAGTCGCCGACCACGTCGGCCACGAGCGAGGGATTGCCTTTTGTGCCGTTGTTCGTGCGGGTGCCGGTCGCCGTCAGCAGGCGTCCGCGCCTGGCATCGTCGATGGTGGGAGTCTGGTCGCCGGCGCCGTTGACGAGCTGCGTGGTGCCGTCGGCCGCCCAGCGAATGCTCATGTTGGTGCCCTGGCCATTGCCGGGCAGGAGCCGGCCGGAGGCCGAGCGAAGGCCCACGGCCCAGTTCTCGATGCCTCGCACGGAGGGATCGATGTCGCCGATCATGCCGCGCCCGGTGTCCTTGCCGGTATAACCGCCGAACAGGACCTCCCCGTTGGCCGCGTCACGCATCGCCCAGCCGTACGGTGCGCCCGTCGCTCCCTCGTGGACGGAGAAGATCTCCTGGCCGGGGCGGTCCGGATCGATGTCCGTCACGTGCATGGCGTCTCCGTGCCCCAGCTTCGCCTCCGTGCCGGGAGCGGCGCTGGCCGCGGGAAGCGTGTCGAAGGAGCTGTAGAGCAGGGAGCCGTCGTCGTCGATGGTGGCGCTGCCGTAGACGATCTCCTGCCGTCCGTCACCGTCGACGTCTGCGGCGCTGAGGGAGTGGAAGCCCTGGCCGGCCAGGGCGCCGAACTCCTCGCTGCTGCCCGTTCCGCTGTGCGGGCTGTCGTTGAAGGGATTGGACATGGGCACGTGGCCGGAGTCCACCTGCCAGTCCTGCGTCAACCGCTCGCCGTCCCAGCTGTAGGCGACGATGTCGGCGCGCGTGTAGTAGCCGCGCGCGAAGACGGCGGAGGGATGCTCTCCGTCGAGGTACGCGACGCCGGCGAGGAAGCGGTCCACCCGGTTGCCCGGCTCGATGCGCGCCATGGCGTAGTCGCCCCACAGCAGGCCATCGTCCCCGCGGCCGGGCTCATAGGGAACGGTCTCCAGCTCGGCACCGGTGGCGCCCTCGAACACGCTCAGGTACTCGGGGCCGTCGACGATGAATCCCTCGAAGGCGCGGAGGGTGTTCCTCGCGCTCCGGGACGGTGCATAGACGTCCACGAAGTAGTCCGCCATCGCGCGGGCGTCGGCGTCGGACAGCGGGTAGTCGTACCGCTTCCCGATACCGAAGGCCTCCTCCAGCGTTGCCGGCCAGTTCCCGGCGACCACCTCGGGGTGGTCCTGCCAGCCCTTGAACATCGTGACGACGTGTTCGTAGTAGTCCGCGGCGCTCAGCCGGTAATCGTCCCCGTTGGTGACTCCTGCGGCCAGGTCCGCCTCCGGCAGCGTCACGTAGCTCTCGGAGGTGACCTCGCCCGTGGGCCCGTAGGTGGTGGTCTTCGTACCGGGGGCGGTCTTGAGCATCATCTCGGACCGGCCGTCGCCGTCGAAGTCCGACACCGTGAACTGCGTGTAGTGGGCTCCGGAGCGGATATTTACGCCGAGATCGACCCGGCTCAGCAGCCGACCCTCGGCCGTGTAGGTGTCGATGTAGGTGTTGCCCGTGTACCCCAGCTGGGACACGTCCTTCGCGTTGGAGGGGTACCACTTGACGAAGTACTCGTACGAGCCGTCGCCGTCCACGTCCCCCACACTCATGTCGTTCGCCGAATAGGTGTACGCCTCACCGGTCGGCGTCACGCCGTCCGCCGGCTTGGATAGTGCGAGGTCGGTGTAGGCCTGCGTCCAGGGGGCGACGTCGGCACTCACCTCGACCTCCACGCCGTCGACGACGGCGCCGATGCTGTACCGCGCGTTCGCGGCGGCACCTGCATCGGTCACTGCCGTGTCGAGGTAGTTGGTGCTGTCCGTGACCGTGGCGATCGCTTCACCGTTCCGGTACACCGTGAAGTCCGTCCCGGTGAGGCCATCCGCCGTCGCGCCCGTCGCCTCCGTGGCCATCAGCCGCCAGGAGAGGAAGACACCCTGCGGGGTGGCGGCGCCGACGAGGCCCCGGTCCAGGTATTCGAGCTGCACCCCTCCGATGGGAGCCGCGTTGCCGGGGCCGGGCCCCTGCGCCAGGGCGGGGACCGAGAGCCCGCTGAGGGTCAGGAGAGTCCCTGTGGCGAGCGCCAGGCATGCCGAGACCGTTGTTTTCTGTGCCGAACTCATCATTGAATCCCTTGTTTGGAAAACGCTTTCCTCGCCACGCTATGATCAGCCTGCTGCTTTCGTCAAGGGAGGGCGAAGAAAAAGGGAGCAGCCGCAGCTGCTCCCTTTCCCTGTGCTCGTGGTTGTGCTCGTGCTGGTGTTTCTGCGATCAGCCGTGCTCCGCGTGGTGGCCGGGCGCATGCTGTGCGATCAGGTCGCGGACCGGACCGTACAGCGGGTGGTCAGCAGGCAGGCCCGTGATCGACGTCGTCGCCTCGCCGGGCTCCTGGGTGGCCAGGATCTCGGCGAGCGCGGCGACCTCGGGATCGTCGGGAGCCGAGAAGGCCAGTGCGGCCCGCATCGCCTCGAGCAGTGCCGCGGGGTGCACACCGGTCTCGGCCAGCTCGGCGGCCGGACCGACGAAACGCTCCTTGCGGCTCAGCTTCCGCAGCGGCGCCCTGCCGACGCGCACCACCGTGTCCGGGAGGTGCTGGTTCATGAAGCGCCGCAGGATCTTCTGCACGTAGGCTTCCTGCTCCGCGTCGTCGAACCCGTGCTTGGCGACGAGCAGCTGCTTCGTCTCGTCCAGCACGGCCCGCACCTTCGCTGCGATGGCGTCGTCCGCCATGGCGTCCGCGATCTTCTCGACCCCGGCCGCGTAGCCGAAGTAGGCCGCCGACGCATGGCCGGTGTTCACCGTGAACAGCTTCCGTTCGATGTACGGCTCGAGGTCGTCGACGTACGTCGCCCCGGGGATCCCGGGTGCGTTCCCGTTGAAGGGGGTGCGGTCGATGACCCACTCGAAAAAGGTCTCCACCGTGACGTCGAGGCCCTGGCCCGCCGCCTGGTTGGGGACGATGCGATCCACCGCGGTGTTCGCGAAGATCGCCCTGGACGCGAGGTCCAGTGCGGCGCCGTCGTACGTCTGCTCGACTTCGCGGCGCAGGATGTCCGTCGCGTTGATGGCGTTCTCGCACGCCATCACCTGCAGTGGCGGCAGGTCCTCGCTCCGGCGGGCGATCGCCCGGGCGATCACCGGCGCGACGAACTTCAGGACGTTCGGGCCCACCGCCGTGGTGACCATGTCGGCCGTCGCGATCTCACCGACGACGTCGTCCTCCTGGGACCGCGAATTCAGGGCACGGTAGTTGTCGACCGTCTTGACCGCCGGGTCCTCGCCGACCTCGTGGACGTCGTAGCTCGGCGTCGAGGCGAGCTGGTCGATCAGGGCGTCCGCGACGTCGGCGAAGACCACCTCGTACCCGGCTTCGTGGAGCAGGAGCCCCACGAAGCCGCGCCCGATGTTGCCGGCACCGAAATGTACTGCCTTCACTAGGCATTGACCTTTCCGAAGAGGGCCAGGACCTCGTCCACCGTCGTGGCCTCGTCGAGCTTGGCCACCTGGTCCTTGTCCGAGAAGACGCGGGCGATCGCGGACAGGATGGACAGGTGCTCGTTGTTGACGCCTGCGACGCCGACCACGAACTTCACCTGCTTGCCGTTCCAGTCGATGCCCTCGGGGTAGCGCACGATCGACACTGCGGAGCGGCGGATCAGGTCCTTCGCCGCGTTGGTACCGTGCGGGATGGCGAGGAAGTTGCCCATGTAGGTGGGGACGGACTTCTCGCGCTCGTGCATCGCCGCGACGTAGCTGGAGTCCACGGCACCCCGGTCGACCAGCAGGCGGCCGGCCTCGTTGATGGCGTCCTCCTGCGTCGTGGCCCGGCCGCGCAGGACCACGCTCTCCTCGGCGAGGACGTCATGGGAGGCGGTCCCCCCGGCATCGGCGTCGGCTGCCACGTCGGCGGGCATCGGGGCCTTCGGGTCGACCCCGCCCTCAGCGGCAGCACTGGCACGCACCAGCTCGACGATCTCGTCGTAGCGGGGGCTGTTCATGAAGTTGTCGACGGAGACGTGCGTCGCGCTCTGCGTCAGGGGCTCTGCGCGGGCGGCGAGGTCCTGGTGCGTCACGACGACGTCGTAGTCGTCCTTCAGGTTGGCAATCGCCAGGTTCGAGACCTTGACGTCGGGGAAGCCGGCCGCCTTGATCTTGTTGCGCAGCACCGATGCACCCATCGCCGAGGAGCCCATGCCGGCGTCGCAGGCGAACACGATGTTGCGGATGGGCCCGTCCGTAGCGGCCGAGGAGCGGAAGTTGCCCGCGACGGAGCTCTTCTTGCCCTTGAGGCCCTCCATCTTCGTGGCGGCGGCAGCGATGTCGTCGTCGTCCTGGTTCTTGCCGGTCTTGAGGATGACCGAGGCGACGAGGAAGGACACAGCCGTGGCGAGCAGGACGGCGAGGGCGACGCCGACGTAGCTGTCACGGGAGGTCTGGGCGAAGACCGCGATGATGGATCCCGGGGCGGCAGGTGCCACCAGGCCGGAGTTCGTGATGCTCAGTGTCGCGATACCCGTCATGCCGCCGGCGATGGCGGCCAGGATCAGCAGCGGGCGCATCAGCACGTACGGGAAGTAGATCTCGTGGATACCGCCCACGAAGTGGATGATGGCAGCACCGGACGCGGAGGCCTTGGCTGCGCCGCGACCGAAGAACATGTAGGCGAGCAGGATGCCGAGGCCCGGACCCGGGTTGGCCTCGAGCAGGAACAGGATGGACTTGCCCTGCTCCAGCGACTGCTGGACGCCCAGCGGGGTGAGCACGCCGTGGTTGATGGCGTTGTTGAGGAACAGTACCTTCGCAGGCTCGATGAAGATGCTGGTGAGCGGCAGCAGGCCGTTGTCGACCAGGAACTGGACGACCTTGCCTGCGCCGGTGCTGAACCCCTGGACCAGCGGCGAGACGCCGTAGAACCCGAGGAGCGCCAGGAGGGCTCCCCAGATGCCCGCGGAGAAGTTGTTGACCAGCATCTCGAAGCCGGGACGGATCTTGCCGTCCCACAGGGCGTCGATCTTCTTCATGGTCCAGCCACCCAGCGGGCCCATGATCATGGCGCCGATGAACATCGGGATGCCGGCACCGACGATCACGCCCATGGTGGCGATCGAACCCACGACGCCGCCGCGCACGTCGTAGACCATCCGGCCGCCGGTGTAGGCGATCAGGAGGGGCAGCAGGTAGGTGATCATCGGTCCTACGAGCCCGACGTTCGCCACGCCGTCGGTCTCGCCGTATCCGCCCAGTTGCGGAACGGGCAGCCAGCCCTTCTCGATGAAGAGGGCCGTGACGATACCCCAGGCGATGAAGGCGCCGATGTTGGGCATGATCATCCCGGACAGGAACGTCCCGAATTTCTGCACGCGGACCCGGGCGCTGGTGCCGGACCTCGCTTCTAGTTGTGTTGCCACTTTTTTCCTTACCGTTGTCCCCGCAGCTCTGCGGGAAGGGATGGATTGTGAGGGAGAAGCGTCAGCTTGCCGACCGGCTGGAGATGCGCTGGAGCCATTCGAGGAAGAGCTTCAGTTCCGAACTGGAGAGCTGGTCGGGATGCGAGGACTGCAGCGCGGCGTTGAGCGCTATGGCCGCCACGACCACCGAGGGCGTTCCCTCCGTGTCCGTGGTGGGATCGGCCTCGGAATCCGTGGCCACGGCCGAGATCACCGCCTCCCGGGTCATGGCGGACAACTCGAGGTTGCGCTTCGCCGCCGGTTCCGCGATCAGCATGAGCGTGACGCCGATGTTGGCGGCGAGCATGCTGCGCGCGGCTTCGTGCGGTGACACCACGAGGCGGGCTGCAGCGGCCGCCCGCCCCAGCACCTCCTCGAGGAACGCCTCCGCGCTGGCCACCATCGACGGCCGGCGCTCGGGCTGGATGTTGCCGAACATCACCAGGTAGAGGTGCGGGTGGTCGAGGCCGAACTGCACGTGGTTGTCCCAGTGCATCCGGAGGTCCTCGATGGGCTGTCCCGACGTCGGGAGGCTTCTCTCGGCGTCGAGGTACTCGGAGAAACCCTCGGCGACGACGGCGTCGAACAGGCCCTCCTTGTCACCGAAGTGGTGGTACAGGGTTGGAGCAGTGACCCGGGCAGCCTGGGTGATCTGCCGGGTCGATACGGTCTCGCCGTTGGACTCGGCGAGCAGTGCCGCTGCCGCCCTGAGGAGCCGAACCTTAGGCGCTGGTTCGCCTACTTTTTTCATGCCTGCTACCGTAGCACCTATAGCAGCGTTATATGAACTGGGTCACAAAAGTTTTTGCCTCAGGCGGCACAATGGTGCTAGACCGAGACCACACGGCAAGGAAACGAGGACGTTCGATGGAGAATTTCGCAGGGGTCGGAGTGAGCCCCGGACGCGTGATCGGCCCTATCCGCCATATGCCGAAATCGGTCAGCGAACCTCCCCCGGGTGAACGCCACGCCCCCGATGCTCCTGAGGAGGCCGTCGCCGCCCTGAAGGCCGCGTCGAAGGCCGTCCAGGAGGAGCTCAAGCGCAGGGCGGGGATCGCCAAGGGCGACGCGCAGGCCGTCCTGCAGGCGACGTCGCTCATGGCGGCGGACCCCATGCTGCTGAAGTCCGCGACCAAGCTGATCAACAACGGCAGCTCCCCCGCCCGCGCGGTCTGGGAGGCGGGAGCGTCCGTCGCCGAGATGCTCCACAACCTGGGCGGCTACATGGCCGAGCGCACCGCCGACGTCCTCGATGTGCGGTCCCGGATCGTCGCCGAACTCCGGGGGCTGCCCGCGCCGGGCATCCCGTCGTCGGACACGCCCTTCATCCTCGTCGCCGAGGACCTCGCCCCTGCCGACACGGCCACCCTGGACCCCGCGCAGGTCCTCGCCCTCGTCACCTCGGGCGGCGGTCCGCAGTCGCACACGGCCATCATCGCCCGCTCGCTCGGGCTTCCCGCCGTCGTGGCCGCGTCCGGCGTCGACGACATCGCCGACGGGACGGTCGTCTTCGTGGACGGAGCGGCCGGGAGCATCTCGCTCGACCCCGGGGCGGAGGAGGAGGCCGCAGCCGAGGCCTATCGGACCGCCGCGGCGGCACTCACGGTGTTCGACGGCGTGGGCGTGACCGCGGACGGGCACGAGGTTCCCCTGCTGGCCAACGTCGGTGGAGCGAAGGACGCCGTGAAGGCTGCCGAAGCGAAGGCGCAGGGTGTGGGACTGCTCCGCACCGAGTTCTGCTTCCTCGAGCGGGACACGGAGCCGACGGCGGAGGAGCAGATCGAGGCGTACAAGGGCGTCTTCGACGCCTTCCCCGGCAAGAAGGTCGTGGTCCGCACACTGGATGCCGGCGCCGACAAGCCCCTCCCCTTCCTCACGGACTCCACGGAGCCGAATCCGGCACTGGGTGTCCGCGGCTACCGCACCGACCTCACGTCCCCAGGGGTCCTGGAGCGTCAGCTCAGCGCCATCGCCGAAGCCGCCTCCCAGGCCACCGCGGACGTGTGGGTCATGGCACCCATGATCTCCACGGCCGAGGAGGCCGCGGACTTCGCCAAGCTGTGCAGCAACGCCGGCCTGCAGACCCCCGGCGTCATGGTCGAGGTTCCGTCGGCTGCCCTGATGGCCGAGGCCATCCTCGGCGCGGTGTCCTTCGCGAGCCTCGGCACGAACGACCTCACGCAGTACACGATGGCCGCGGACCGCCAGCTCGGCTCCCTCGCCGCCCTCAACAACTCCTGGCAGCCCGCGGTCCTCCGCATGGTCAAACTGACCGTCGAAGGCAGCACCGCCGAAGGGCACGCGAAGCCCGTGGGTGTGTGCGGCGAGGCTGCAGCGGATCCCGCCCTCGCCGTCGTCCTCGTGGGACTCGGCGTCTCGACCCTGTCCATGACCCCGAGGGCCCTCGCCGGTGTCGGCGCGGTCCTGAACAGCGTGACCCTCGCCGAGGCGCAGCGGATCGCCGGTATTGCGGTAGCCGCACCGACGGCGGCGGAGGCTCGCTCGCGAGCCCGGGCCGAGCTTCCCGCCCTGGAACCGCTCGGGCTGTAGCGCACCGGATCCGGGCCGGCGGATCGGGGCGCTCCTAGCCCCCGGCCGCGAGCTGCACCCTGCCCGGCAGCCCGTCGAGCAGTTCGAGCTTACGGGGGCGATGGGTTCCGTCGTAGGTCAGGGCCATGGCCCGGCCTAGGGCCGGACCACCCCTGCAGCTCCTCCGGCCGCCCGGGCCTGCTGGGCCGCCGTGGCGAACCCGTCATCCGGCACCGGTCCGTCCGCTGCGAGGAGGGACCAGCTCCAGTCCAGCACCTCGCCGGCCGCCAGGTGCACCTCGTGATGGAAGAACGGCGCCGCGCACAGCATGGGGGTGCCTGTGCTGCGGACGAACCACGGGGTGGGGCCTCCCGGATTGCCGGTCCCAGGGACCATGAGGACCGATGCGGTCTCCGACCGGAGCCCCAGCCAGGGGCGCCTGCCCCCCATGGCCTCGACTTCGGGAATGGAACCGGCGCCGTCGGCCGATCCCGCGATGATCGCCGCTCCGTCGAATGATGCCGGGAGGCGCAGGAAGAAACCACCGTAGCCCGCGTCCGGGCGGCCCGCCGTCGTCGGGCTCCCGAAGGCGAGCCTCCCCCCGCTGGTGTTGGCCCACCTGCTCCGCACGGAGGTGAGGATCCACTCCGAGCCGGCGGCGGTCAGGTTCTCCGCGTGCCAGGTCCGCTCCTCCGCCAGGAAGCTGCTCCCGTCCGCCGCGCGCCAGTCGATGTGCTGGACCACCCCGTCCCGCTCGCGCACGGTCCTGCGCACCCGCTGCGAGCCGTTGTTCGGCAGCTGTACGTAGCCCTGCCCGTCGCTGTAGGTCGGGCCGCCCCACAGGTTGACCGGGTGGGCCTGCCCGGCGACGGCGATGTTCGAGACGGCGATGCCGAGGCCCCAGTGCCAGGGGTGGTCGGCGGGTCGGTAATCGCTGACGGAAAGCCCGCCGGGTGTCGGTACCGGATGCAGGAAGGGCCGGGGCGAATGCTGGTCCGGTTCTCCCGCGCCGTCGTGCAGGATGCCGGCATCCCGCCCTCCCGCCGTGAGGGTCACCGGGTCGGTCATGACGGACCGGCGGACAGGACCCCGGGCCGGCCCTCGATCACGTGCGCGGACAGGCTTCCGCGCAGCGCGGGGTCCGCCAGGTCCTCCCTCATGACCCAGCGGCCCTCCCGCGCGGAGGCATACATGCCGGTGACGATCTCCAGGGCGCGGGCGGGATGCGCCACGATGCCCGGCATGCCGCGCCCGGCGGTGAGCGACGCGTAGATCCCGGCGAAGAGGGCGTCGTGCCCGCTCGGCACCTCCTGTCCGGGCAGCGCCCAGGATCCCGCCGTCTCGTCATCGACGTGGGGCGCCGGGGTGATGGTCCAGTGGGCGTGGCCGTGGCCGTACAGGTGCTCGAGCTCGATCGTCGCGTTCTCCGTGTCGATGCGGAGGAGGCTGGATTGCCGCGGCGCGAGGACCGTGGACACCACCGACGCGACGGCACCCGATGCGAAGACGAGGGACGCGTGCGAGAGGTCCTCGGTCTCGACGTCGCGGTCGAGGCGCCACATCGTCGCGTGCACTGCGGACCACTCCCCCAGCAGGTACGCGAGCAGGTCCACCTGGTGACTGCCATGGCTGAGCGTGGTGCCCCCACCCTCCGTGGCCCAGGTGCCCCTCCACGGGACGGCGAAGTACTCGGCCGTCCGGTACCACTGCGTCTGGCAGAGCGCTGAGAGCGGGCGCCCCAGGACGCCCGAGTCCAGCAGCGCCTTCACATGGGCGGCGGCGGTTCCCGAGCGCTGCTGGAACACGACGGCGAGGCCCCGGTCCGCTGCGCGACCGGCGTCGACCATGGCATCGAGCTGGGCGAGGCTGAGTGCTGCGGGCTTCTCGACGACCACATGGGCACCTGCCGCGAAGGCGGCTGCCGCCTGCTCGGCATGGCCTCCCGGAGGTGTGCAGACGTGCAGGACGTCGATGCTCTCCCCTTCGAGGAGATCTTCCAGGGACGGGTAGCGGGACGGCAGTCCGTACGTCTCGGCGAAGGCCGCGAGGTGGCTCCGGGACGGATCAGCGGCGGCGACCAGCTCCACGCCCGGCAGGAGGTGCAGGGCTTCGGCATGGAGGTGCGCGACAGCGCCGGTGCCCAGGATCGCGGCCCGCAGGGGCATCCGGACGGCAGCGGCGGGTTCAGTTGCCGGACTGGACGGGGGCACGGATCCTCCAACGGGAACAGGAATACGGTTCCGGAAACACTAACAGAGAAAGCGCTTACCGAACGGGGCGCGGCGACCCGGGCCCGGTTTCCCGCCGTGCGAGAATGGCCCTTTCCGGAATTCCCCTGGGTATCGGCAGAGCGGCCGATGCCCACACCGTCAGGAGAGCAATGTCGGCACCGGCAAGCAAGAGTCCCGCGACGCTGCACGACGTCGCCAGGGAAGCGGGGGTCTCCCTGGCGACGGCGTCTCGGTCCCTGAACGGCAGTGCGCGCAAGGTGAACGAGGACTACCGCCAGCGCGTCCTCGAGGCGGCCCAGCGGCTCGGATACACGACCAACCTGTTCGCGCAGGCCGTGGCCAAGGGCAGCACCACCACCGTGGCCCTGCTCGTGGCCGACATCGCGGACCCCTACTTCTCCAGCATCGCGGCCGGAGTCATCGATGCGGCGAGCGAGGAACGGCTCGTGGTGACCATCGCCGTCACGGGCCGCGACGCGCAGCGCGAACTGGACACGGTGCGGGCACTGCGCGGACAGCGTCCCCGCGTGATGATCCTCGCCGGCTCCAGGACCACAGGGGCGGCGTTCGAGGTCCAGCTGCGGAGCGAGCTGTCCTCCTTCGAGGACACCGGCGGGAAAGTCGCCTTCATCAGCCAGGACGCTGCCCCCTTCGCGACGGTGCTGCTCGACAACCGGGGCGGGGCCCGGAACCTCGCGGTCGCACTGGCCGAGCTCGGGTACCGCGACTTCGCCGTCATCGCCGGGCCGGCCGAGATCCGGACGGCCCAGGAACGTCTTGAGGGTTTCTCGGAGGGACTGGCCGAGCACGGGATCTCCCTGCCTGCCGAGCGCATCATCCACTCGGACTTCACACGCGACGGCGGCTATCGCGGCGCCCAGGACCTCCTGGCGTCAGGAGCCCGGGTGGACCTGGTGTTCGCGGTGAACGACGTCATGGCCGTCGGCGTCGTGTCGGCCTTGCGCGATGCCGGGATCGCGCCGGGAGAGGGAATCGGCGTCGCAGGCTTCGACGACATCCCGACGGTGCGGGACATCACGCCCGCCCTCACCACCGTGCGCATCCCCCTCGAAGACGTGGGCCGTCGCGCACTCCAGCTGGCCACCGGATCGGCGCACGGCGCTTCGGATGCCGGCGGCGGTCCGGAGCCCATCCCCACCGAGACGATCATCCGGGGCAGCACGCCCCGGCGGTAGGCCTGGGCTCAGAGGGGCCGGATCGGGTCGGGCTCGACGTCCGGGGCCGCCAGCTTCACGACGTCGTCGAGGGGCAGTTCGGCCACCTCCGCGACGGCCCGGATGTCCTCACCGTGGCTGATGGCCTCCGCGACGGCCTCCTTCAACACCAGCTCAGCGCGGTCGAGCTCGAACTCGACGTCCTCCTTGTCCGCTGCGGCAACACGGATCTTCTGCAAATCGTTCTTCGTCATGGCGCTGCGGGTACCTTCCACATCGTGGATCAACGGCGGAACGGTGCCACCCCTCCGGACCGGACTGTCCGCGGATGCGGCGACGGTGACATCGTCGCGCCAATCCTATCCAGAGACCCGGCTACAGGATACGAAATCATGGTTTGGGCACCTCGCCGCGCCAGGAACCGCCTAGTTCCGCCCCGGCGAGACGGCTACCGCAACAATCATTCCCGCACCGGCATCCGGTGCGCTCCCACACGGCTAGGATGGGACCAGCGGATCGTCGGCAACGCACGATCGTGGTCTAGCAGAAGGCCCGCGGCGCCAGGATCAAGCCTGGCCTAAAGTTCGAGGCTACTGATGGATCCATACCCTCCCTCCAATGAGTTGGGTGCGACGCTCGGTCGCATCCGCGGACTGGTACTGACGCAGGAGACGGCGCAGCATGCCGTGGACCTCCTTGCCCAGGTCGCGCAGGAGACGACGCCGAACGCGTCGGGCGCCGGCGTCTCGCTCATCCACGAAGCGCAGCGGACGAGTGTCGGCGCGACGGACGCCCTCGTGCGCACTGCCGATGACCTGCAGTACGGACTGGGCGAGGGACCGTGCCTGACGGCATGGTCCACCCGGTCGCCCGTGACCATCGAGGACACGTCCATCGACCAGCGGTTTCCGCGGTGGAGCGCCGCGGCGGCCGAAGCGGGGGTGAGGTCGTGCTTCAGTGTCCCGCTGCTGCGGGGCCGCGACTCCCTCGGCGCGATGAAGGTGTACTCGACCGTGCCCGCCGCATTCGACGACGCCGACCGTGCCCGCCTCACGAGCCTGTCGGTTGCGGCCTCGGCCCTGCTCGGCCACGTGCAGACGTCGGAGACGTCGACGCGGATCAGCAGTGAACTGCGCGGGTCCCTCCGGTCGCGGGACCTCGTCGGCATCGCGAAGGGAATCCTCATGCAGCGCGAGGGGCTCACCGAGGCCGAGGCGCTGGCCGCTCTCACCGCCCGTGCGCGCAGCACGGGCATTCCGTTCGGCCAGCTGACCGCGGACATCGTGAACGGGCATGGTTCCCCAGGTGGAAGGGGCGCTCTGTGATCAGCTTCCCGCACGCGGAGGAACAGCGGGCGCTCATCAACGCGGCCGTCGTCGAATCCGGCTTCACGACCGGCGAGGTGTGGCTGCACTACTTCTCCCTGAGCGGTGAGGTCGACGAATACGAGATCGAGGCCTACCTGGCGGGCCTCATGCCCCTGCCCTCCCTCGAGTGCGATCTGCTCGCCCTTGCGGTGAACGAGCTCATCGACGACCTCCCGCCGAGGCGACGGGCTCCCTTCAGCGACGAACTCATCCGTGCCCATTCGGGATCCGGGGACGCGGAGTAGCCCCGACCCCGACCGCAACTCCCGGGTCGCCCCAGCCCCTTCCCATCGTGTCGGAGCTGCGGCGTACCCTCGTCGCATGGCAGAACGACCGGGATGGCACGGCATCCCACCCAGCGCCGACAGGTACAGCCCACCGCTCCAGCTCGAAGCACCGGAGAGCGGCATCACCGAGCCCGTCAGGTCACCGGCGCTCTGGGTCGACCTCGACTACCCCGATGGCTCCACGCGGACACAGAAGGGCTTCGCCATGGCCTGGACGGCGACGGCGGTCCTCGCGCAGTGGATCGAATACTCCCGGGCCCGCGAGGCGTGGGTGGACGCGGCGCGCTGCCGCCGCCGCGAGCTGAAGCCGCCGTCGCGCGCCGCCTGACGGCTTCCTGCCGGCAGGCCTTCCTCCTGGCGCCACTCCCCGCGCCACACTCGGCGCTGCCCCCTCTCCAGATCTGCGCACCCGGCCGACACCCGGCGGACCGGCTCCCTCGTAGAGTGGTCGCATGGACAAGCCGCCGTCGCACTCCCCCGTCCGGGCAGCCCCGCGTGGCTAGTGCGGCCGGCTGGCACGGACTTCCACCGACGACGCACGTGTTCGTACCCCCGCTCCAGCTGGAAGCGCCCACCGGCCCCATCACCGAGTCCGCCTCCCCCGCCCCTGCGCTCTGGGTGGACCTCGAGTACCCGAACGGCTCACGGCAGACCGTGCGCGGATTCGCGATGGCATGGACCGGCTCCGCCGTGCTCGCCCAGTGGGTCGAATTCTCGATCGCCCGGGAAGCGTGGGTCCGCCCGGACCAGTGCACCCGCCGCGACATCCCCCGCCGGGCCGACGGCACCTGACCTCCTCCTCGCATATTGCCCCTCCCTGCTTCTTCCCCTACACTCTCGGTAAGCGCTTTCCGCGCTGCCGGAGCCAAGAGGAGCATCAATGTCGACGAGGACAATCGGAATCATCATGAACGGCGTCTCAGGACGGATGGGATACAGGCAGCACCTGGTCCGCTCCATCCTCGCCATCCGGGACCAGGGAGGAGTCCTCCTCTCCGACGGCAGCCGGGTCCAGGTGGAACCGATCCTGGTGGGCCGCAACGAGGCGAAGCTCGCCGAACTCGCCGCGAAGCACGGCATCGAGCACTACTCGACCGACCTCGACAGCGTCCTGGCGGACCCGACCTGGGAGATCTACGCGGACTTCCTCGTGACCAAGGCCCGGTCCGCGGCCATCCGGAAGGCCATCGCCGCCGGCAAGGCGATCTACACCGAGAAGCCCACGGCCGAGACGGCCGCCGATGCCCTCGAGCTCGCGAACCTGGCCGAAGCGGCCGGCATCAAGAACGGCGTGGTGCACGACAAGCTGTACCTGCCGGGCATGCAGAAGCTCAAGCGCCTCGTGGACTCCGGATTCTTCGGCCGCATCCTCTCGGTGCGCGGCGAGTTCGGCTACTGGGTCTTCGAGGGCGGCTGGCAGGACGCCCAGCGCCCCAGCTGGAACTACCGCACGGAGGACGGCGGCGGCATCGTCGTCGACATGTTCCCGCACTGGAGCTACGTCCTGGAGAACCTCTTCGGCAAGGTCGAGTCCGTCTACGCCCGCGCGGTCACGCACATCGACGAGCGCGTCGACGAGCAGGGCCACCCCTACCGGGCCACCGCCGACGACGCCGCCTACGCCGTCTTCGAGCTGGAGGGCGGCATCGTCGCTCAGCTCAACTCGAGCTGGACCGTCCGGGTGAACCGCGACGAGCTCGTGCAGTTCCAGGTGGACGGCACGCACGGCTCGGCCGTCGTCGGGCTGTTCGGCTGCAAGATCCAGCCGCGCAACGCCACGCCGAAGCCGGTCTGGAACCCGGACCTCGAGGACACGCACGACTACGACGCCGACTGGATCGACGTCCCCACCAACGAGGTGTTCGAGAACGGCTTCAAGACCCAGTGGGAGGAGTTCCTGCGCCACGTCCTGGAGGACGGGCCGCACCCGTACGACTTCCTCGCCGGTGCCCGCGGAATGTACCTCGCGGAGCAGGGACTCGAGAGCTCCCGCTCCGGGCGCCGCCTGGAACTGCAGGACGTGCGCACGGCCGTGCTCCCCCTCGAGGAAGCGGTCACGCTGGCATGATCACCCTCGTCGATGCGGCGGGGACCGTCTCCGCCGTCGAACTCCGTCCCGCGCCGTCGTTCTCGAAGCCGACCGCGCCCCTGTCCAGCCGGACCGTGTATGCGGCGGCCCACGTGGTCCCCCGCACGACGGCGGAGAACGTGCCCGGCGCCGCCGCGGACCTCGACTGGGATGCGACCCTCGCGTTCCGGCACCATCTGTGGTCCTGGGGGCTCGGCGTCGCGGACGCGATGGACACCGCCCAGCGCAACATGGGGCTCGACCCCGCCGCGACCCGCGAACTCATAGCGCGCAGTGCTGCCGAGGCCCGTTCCGTCGGCGGCGCCCTCGTCGCCGGCGTGAACACGGACCACGTCGAGGACCCGGTGATCTCCCTCGACGCCGTGATCGACGCCTACAAGGACCAGCTCCACTTCACCGAGGACGCAGGCGCATCCGTGGTCCTGATGGCGAGCCGGCACCTCGCCCGCGCCGCACGGACCGCCGAGGACTACCAGCGGGTGTACTCCGAGGTGCTGGCTGCGGCCGGCGCCCCCGTGATCCTGCACTGGCTCGGCAGCGCCTTCGACCCCGAGCTCGGCACCTACTTCGGCTCGGCGGACACCGACACGGCGTCCTCGACCCTGCTCAAGATCATCGCCAACTCTCCCGACAAGGTGGCGGGCGTCAAGATGAGCCTGCTCGATGCAGACTCGGAACGGGCGGTGCGCGCACAGCTCAACGCGCCCGCACGCATGTTCACCGGGGACGACTTCAACTACGTCTCACTCATCGGCGGGGATGCGTCGGGCTACTCCGACGCGCTCCTCGGCGCCTTCGCCGCGCTCGGTCCGCACGCTTCGGCGGCCGTCCAGGCGCTCGACGCCGGTGACCCGGACGCGTACGCACGGATCCTCGGCCCCACCGAAGCACTCTCACGGCAGATCTTCGCGGCGCCGACGTTCTACTACAAGACGGGTGTGGCCTTCCTCAGCTGGCTCAACGGGCACCAGCCCGGCGTCGGGATGGTCGGCGGTCTGCACGCGGCCCGCAGCCTGCCGCACCTGTCGGAGATCGTCCGCCTCGCGAACCAGTGCGGGGCGCTCGAACAACCGGAGCTGGCCCGTGATCGCTGGCACGCACTGCTGCGCGTGAGCGGGGTGGCGGCATGACACCGAACGAGCGCCTGTCGATCAACCAGGCCACCATCAAGTACGCCCCCCTTCGCGAAGCGCTCCGGGTGACCGCCGATGCCGGCATCACCAGCATCGGCCTGTGGCGCGATTCCGTGGAGGCAGCCTCCCTGCCCGAGGCCGCACGGCTGCTCGCCGATTCGGGACTGCGGTTCTCCAGCCTCTGCCGCGGCGGCTTCTTCACCGTGCCGGAGGGCCGTGCACGCCGCGCCGCGATGGATGACAACCGCAGGGCGATCGAGGAGACCGCCCAGCTCGCGGCTGCCGGTGCCGCCGGTTCCGCCGCGGTCCTCGTGATGGTCGCCGGCGGTATCCCGCAGGGATCGAAGGACCTCGCAGGAGCCCGTGCGATGGTGCAGGACGCCCTCGGGGAGCTGGCGGCCGACGCCCAGGCCGCAGGGGTGACGCTCGCCCTCGAACCGCTCCATCCGATGTACGCCTCCGACCGGGCCGTCATCTCCACGCTGAAGCAGGCCCTCGATCTCGCCTCGCCCTTCTCCTCCTCGGTGGTCGGAGTGGTTGTCGACACCTTCCACGTCTGGTGGGATCCGGAGCTGTTCGAGCAGGTCGCGCGGGCAGGTGCGGAAGGTCGGATCGCGAGTTACCAGGTCTGCGACTGGAAGACCCCCCTCGCCGCGGACGTCCTGCTGTCCCGCCACTACCCGGGCGACGGCGTCATCGACTTCGCTGCGATCACCCATGCCGTGAAGGCGGCCGGCTATGCCGGTGACATCGAGGTGGAGCTCTTCAACCAGGACATCTGGGACACCCCGTCGGCGGACGCCATCGCACGGACCATCGAAGGCTTCGAGGCGAACGTCGCGCTGCACCTGGGCTCCCTGAGCGGCGACGCCCGGCCGTAGCATCGGCGGTAGCATCGGCCCATGGAATGTACCGAGGTGATCCGGCGGTACTGGTCGTCGGTGTGGAGCAGGGACTGGAAGGCCGTCGGTCAGGTACTGGCCGAGGACGTGGAGGTGTTCTGGCCCGTCACGCGCGAGGTCATCCGAGGCCGGGACAACATGGTGGCCGTGAATTCCGAGCGTCCGAACGGCTGGAGCATCGACGTCCTGAACGTCTACTCCGCCGGCGAGGTGGTGGTGTCCGAGGTCCAGGTGCCGCAGGAGGACGTCGGCATCTTCCGCGTCGTGTCGATCTGGACCGTGGCCGACGGCGTCATCAGCTCGGGCCGCGAGTACTGGACCCTGTACGGCGGGGAGGAGGGCAGGGACTGGCGCCGCAGGTATGCGGACGTCGGCGACCTGCCCTCCTGAGGACCCGGAGGCAGCAGGCGTCCGATCCGCCTGCGGGCCGACCTCGGCCGGGGCCCGGAATCGTCGCGCGGCTCGTCGGGCATCGTCGTCCGGCTCGTCCGGCAACACGCCGGGCGTGCCCGGTACTGGCCATATCCCCGGCGCACACCATATGCTAAGCATGCTGATGAATCAGCGCACGTATCCCACCAGCCAAGGAGGGCAAGATGACCACGAAGGTCGAAGAAACCGTTGTAGTGAATCTTCCAGTGACGACCGTGTACAACCAGTGGACGCAGTTCGAGGAATTCCCGCACTTCATGGGCGGCATCAAGCAGATCACCCAGCTCAGCGACGACCGCCTCGAGTGGGTCGCGGAGATCGGCGGGATCCGCCGCCAGTGGGAAGCACGTATCCTCGAGCAGGTACCGGACCGGAAGGTCTCGTGGGCGGCTACGGAGGGTGCGACCAATGCAGGCACCGTCTCCTTCGAGGACCTCGGCGGGACGACCCGCGTCAACCTGGTGCTGGAATACGAGCCCGAGGGACTCGTCGAGAAGGTCGGCGACAAGCTGAACGTCGTCGAGAACCAGGCGAAGGCCGACCTCCAGAAGTTCAAGACATTCATCGAGTCGGAGAGCTACTCCACCGGCGCCTGGCGCGGCACCGTGGCCGGACAGCCCGGAACTCCCACCGTCGAGGACGCCGAGCAGTCGCGGGGCGACAGCGGCAAGGCCGGTGTGTCCGGCAAGGTCGCTGCAGGGGTCGGGCTCGCCGCGGCAGCAACGGTGGCAGGGGTAGCTGCAGCAGCAGCGAACAAGGGGAAGGAAGAGGAGACCGAGACCGAGGTCTCCACGGTTCCGGTCACCGAAACCGCCCCCGTCGCGCCCGAGACGTCGATCCCGGCGACCACTCCCGTCGTCAGTGACACAGACATCGACGCCGTTCCCGCAGTGGACGGGATCCCGGGCACCGGTGTCCCCTCGGACAGCCAGGGCCTCCAGGACGACACGCTGACCGACGGCGATCCGATCAACCGCCGGGGCACGCTCTAGTCCCAGAAGTTCCGTGGATGGGCCGGACTCCTTCGGGGGTCCGGCCCTTGCGCGTTCCGGGCCCCGACCACCCCGGTGGAACGGGGCGCGGGTTCCCGGTACGCGGCGCGGGAGGGGCGTCGCGTCTGGCCCCCAGCGAGAACGTCCAATTTAGGGCGAGCCAACCGGCACGGTCATTCCGCGTGGACGGGCTCCCCGGTGACACGGTGGTCCGCGTGGTTCATTCCTTCGAGGATGAGCCGGGCGAGGTGCCCGTCGATGATGCTGTAGACCACGTTCCGCGCCTCCTTGCGGGTGGACACGAGGCCCGAGAGCCGCAGTTTGGCCAGGTGCTGGCTCACGGCCGTCCGGTTGGCTCCGGTGGACGCGACGAGGGTTCCGACGTCGGCCGGCCCCTGCGTGAGGAGCCACAGGATGTGCAGCCGTGTCGGGTCCGCGAGCATGCGGAAGGTGGCTGCGCCCGCCTCCAGTCGCTGGTGGTCCGGCGCGACCTGATGGACGAGGCTCGGACCGGCCGGGTGGCCGTCGGGCCCCGCGGCAGCCTGCTGCCGCGGATCACTCTCGCTGATGCCGCCCTCCCCCGCTCGATACCGCCTCCGGTCCCCCTACGCTACCGGCTCAGCGCGGCCCCGGCGGCGGCAGGCGACTCGGCCGCCGTCGGCCAGGACACCAGGGCCGCGATGGTCCCGACGACCGCGATGGCGGCGAGCACCGAGGCCGCCGCCGGCAGGCCCGCGGCAGCACCGACCCACCCGGCCACCGGGTAGGTCAGCATGAAGCAGGCGTGGGACAGGGAGAACTGCGCGGTGAAGACGTAGCTCCTCGTGGCGTCGGTGGCGACGCGGCGCAGCAGGCGCGAGGACGGCATGCTGATCATCGACGTGCCGACGCCGAGGAGGACCCACAGGCCGAGGAAGCTCCACCACGGTGCTCCATATCCCGCGACCAGGGCGGCCCCGAGGAGTCCGAGAGGAAGGAGCGCGGCACCCACCAGCATGAAGGTGCGGTCCGGTACCCGCTCGAGGATCCGTGGTGCGAGGAACGCGACGAGCATCGATCCCGCGCCGTACACGGCCAGGGCGAGCGCGACGTCGGTGTTGGTGCCGGCGAAGAGGTCCCGGGCGTAGACGACGGTATTGACCAGGACCATCGCGGTCGCTGCGGCGACCACCAGGTTCAGGGCCATCAGTCCGCGCAGGCTCGGGGTCCGGAGGAAGATGCGGGAGCCGAGCGTGGTGCGGTGCAGCAGGGACCCCTGGTGTCGTCCGGCCGCCGGTATCCGGGGCAGGCGGGTGATGAGGACCAGGACCGCGGAGGCGAGGAACCCGAGCATCGTGCCCAGGAAGAGGTTCGAGAAGGACAGCACGGTCAGCAGGGCCGCTGCGAGCAGCGGGCTGACGAGGGATTCGACGTCGTACGCCAGGCGGGACAGCGACAGGGCCTTCGTGTAGTCCTTCTCCTCGGGCAGCACGACCGGGATCAAGGCCTGGAACGCGGGCGTGAAGGTCGCGGAGGCCGACTGCAGGAGGAACACGAGCACGTAGACCTGCCACACCTGGTCGACGAAGGGAAGGCCCAGGGCGATGACGGCGCGTACCAGGTCCGCTCCGACCAGCACGCCCTTGCGGGGCAGGCGTTCCACGAGCGCCGCCATCACGGGGGCGACGAAGACGTAGGCGATCATCTTGATCGTCAGCGCGGTGCCGAGCACCGCTCCGGCGCGGTCTCCCGCCAGGTCGAAGGCCAGGAGGCCGAGCGCCACGGTGAGCAGTCCCGTGCCGAGGAGTGCCACCACCTGCGCGGTGAAGAGGTTGCGGTACGCCGTGTGGCGGAAGACGGAGAACATGGCCGGCCGTTTCAGTAGGGAGCAGTCTCCCCAGTATAAGTGCATGTCTGCGCACCTATGAACCGGAAGGGCCGACGCCGTCAGGCCTCAGGCCTCCGGGAGGACGATGCTCGTGACCGGCAGGGACGGGTTCGTCCCGAAGGCGATGCCGCTCGGACGGCCACCGTCCAGCACGATCTGCGCCCCGAGGGCGGCCACCATCGCCCCGTTGTCGGTGCAGAGCGACGGCGCCGGGACGGTCAGGGTGATCCCTGCGGCAGCGCACCGCTCCGCCGTGAGCTCGCGGAGTCTCCGATTGGCTGCGACTCCACCGCCCAGGAGGAGGTTGGTGATGCCGTGCTCCCGGCAGGCGAGGACGGCCTTGGACGTGATGATGTCCACGACGGCCTCCTGGAAGGACGCGGCGATGTCCGCGACGGGGAGCTGCAGCCCCGCCGCCTCGTACTGTTCCACGGAGCGGGCGACGGCGGTCTTGAGACCGCTGAAGGACCAGTCGTAGCGGTGCGGGCCCGGCTCCTCGGCCGTCCCCATGTACTTCGGCTGCGACAGGCCGCGCGGGAAGCGGATGGCCTTCGGGTTGCCCTCCCGTGCCAGCCGGTCGATCGCGGGGCCACCGGGATAGCCGAGGCCCAGGATGCGCGCCGTCTTGTCGTACGCCTCGCCTGCGGCGTCGTCGATCGTGGATCCCAGCAGTTCGACGTCGCTCGCGATGTTCCCCACGCGCAGGATCTCGGTGTGTCCGCCGGAGACCAGGAGCGCGCCGAGGTTGGGCGGCAGGCCCCCGGCGAAGGTGCCGCCGACCATCCCGACGCCCACGTGGGCCACGAGGTGGTTGATCGCGTACAGCGGTTTGCCGGTGGCGACGGCGAGCGCCTTCGCCGCGGACACGCCGACCATGAGGGCGCCCGAGAGGCCCGGCCCGGCCGTAACGGCAATGGCGTCGATCTCGTCGAGGGTGACACCGGCGTCGTCGAGCGCGGCCCGGAGCGTCGGCACGAACGCCTCGAGGTGGGCGCGGGAGGCGATCTCCGGGATGACGCCGCCGAACCGCACGTGCTCGTCCATCGAGGACGACACCGTGTTGGTCAGCAGCTGCGTACCCCGGACGATGCCGACACCGGTCTCGTCGCAGGAGGACTCGATGCCCAGGACCAGGGGACCGGGGGCACCCCCCGTGGTTGCAGGGCCCTCTGCGGGGACGGTGTTCACTGCGTTTCTCCTTCGGCGGCCGGCAGGACGAGCCTCATGATCCAGGCGTCGATGCCGTCCCGGTAGTAGTTCCGCCGGGTGTGGATCTTCTGGAAACCGAACCGCGTGTACAGCTGCTGGGCGCGGGGATTGTCGGCACGCACCTCCAGCATCACGTTGTCGGCGCCGCGCCGCCGGGCCTCGGCGAGCAGTTCGGTGAGCATGGTCCGCCCGATGCCCCGGCCCTCGAAGCGCGGCAGCACGCCGATGGTCTGGATGTCGGCCGTCGTGTCGATGACCATCATGCCCGCGTACCCCACCGGGTCGCCGTCCACCTCGGCCACGATGTAGCGGCGTGTGTCCGGCTGGAAGAACTCGGTGTAGAACATCTCGAGCGGCCAGGCGTCGGTCGGGAACAGCTCGTTCTCCAGCCGCCCGATGGTCTCGATGTCCTCGAACGCCATGTCCCGCACCGTGAAGCCCATACCCTCGGAGCTCATGCCGTAGCCCGCTTCCGTGGTCCCGGGACCTGGGCATCGGATTCGCGCAGGTACAGCGGGGAGGTGTCCGGCAGGGCCGTCCCGGCGAGGAGGCGCAGCCGGGCCACGCGGCCGAGCGAGGCGGCATCGGGATCCGCGAGGGCCCCGACCCCTTCGACGTCGTCGGGGTACAGGGCCGCCGCCCTGCCCACGAGCGGCAGGCCCTTCGGCAGTCCCGCCGCCGGACCGACGTGGGGGCCGTCGAGGAGTTTCGGCAGCTCCGGGTGGACGTCCTGTCCGGGCTGCACGCCGTTGCTGGACGGCGCGCGGTACGCGGCCCAGTAGACCTCGCCCCGGCGCGCGTCCGTTCCCACGAGGAACTCGCTCCCCGGAGGGAGGGTGCCGCTCGCTGTGGCATCGAAGGCCAGGGCGTCGAGGCTCATGACTCCGTGGAGTGGTACCCCCCAGACGAAGGCGAGGGTGCGCGCAGTCACGAGTCCGGCACGCAGTCCCGTGAAGGGTCCGGGTCCGACGCCCGCGACCACGGCGTCGAGGTCCGGGCCGGCCACTCCGGCATCGGTCAGGATTCTGTGCACTGCCGGGGCGAGGACCTCCGCGTGGGAGCGCGTGTCGGCGCTGCCGAACCGGGCGACGACGTCGTCGTCGCGCAGGAGCGCGACCGTGGCGGCGGCGGAGGTGTCGAGGGCGAGGAGAAGCACCCATCCAGCCTAGTCGAGCGGGAGTGCCGGCTGCCGTCCGCTCCAGCGCGGGCCGAAGCCCGAGAGGGTGACGGTGCGCACTTCGTCCTCGCCGTCGTCGTCGAAGTCGATCACCGGACCGCCGGACGCCGCTTCGGTGCTTCCCAGCGGCCGCACGATATCGACCCGCAGCCAGCTGTCGCTCAGGTGCTCCACCCGGCCGGCTCCCCATTCGACGACGGTGACATTGGAATCCATGGTGGCTTCGAGGTCGAGATCGTCGACAGCGGCGGCGTTGCCCAGCCGGTACGCATCGACGTGGACGAGGCCCGGTCCGCCGTCCGCCGCCGGATGCTGGCGGACGAGCACGAAGGTGGGCGAGATGATGCGGTCCTCGACGGACAGTCCCCGCCCCAGACCCTGCGTGAAGGTCGTCTTGCCCGCGCCGAGCTCCCCCGACAGGACCAGGAGATCCGCCGGACGGAGGTGCGGGGCGAGCGCGGCGGCGAGCCCCTGCAGCTCAGCGGCGGAGCCGACGGCGTACGTCCGGGCCCACTCAGGCGTCGCCGTCACGGCCCGCCTCCTGGGCGCGGTTCTGGACACTGTCCTGGGTGCGGTCGATGTAGACGCGCTCGACGCGGCCGCTGATGCGGGTGACCACCTCGTAGTTGATGGTCTGCGCGGCGGCAGCCCAGTCCTCCACAGGAGGAGAGCCCGTTCCGCCGAACAGGACGGCCCGCTTGCCCAGCGGGCTGTCCGGCGTGTCGACCAGGCCCGTGGTGCCGAAGTCGATGACGAGCTGGTCCATGGCGATGCGCCCGACCACGGGGTAGATCCTGGTGCCGACCAGGACGGGCGCGCCGGTCGCGATGCGCGGGACACCGTCCGCATATCCGACGGGGATGAGCCCGAGCGTCGTCGGCTTCTGCGTGCGGTACGCGTACCCGTAGGAGACGCCCTGGCCGGCGGGCACCTCCTTGCAGTTGGAGACGGTGGTGCTGAGCGTCATGACGGGCTGCAGCCCGAGGTCGGCGGACCCCTGGTCGGAGAAGGGCGAGAGGCCGTAGATGCCGAGGCCCACGCGGACGAGGTCGAAGTGGCAGTCGGGCCGCGAGAACGTCGCAGGGGTGTTGGCCAGGTGGCGGATCTCGACGTCGATCCCCGCGTTCTCCGCGGCGGCGACGGCCTCGCGGAACGCCTGCACCTGCAGGTCGGTCTCCGGCCGCGCGGGTTCGTCGGCCATGGCGAGGTGGGAGAAGATCCCGACGACGCGGATCAGCCCTTCCTCCTGGTACTGCGCCGCCCTGCTGAGCAGGGCGTCCCACTTGTCCGGCGGACAGCCGTTGCGGCCCAGCCCGGTGTCGATCTTCAGATGCACGATCGCGGGCCGCTCCAGTTCCCGGGCCGCAGCGGTGACGTGCTCCAGCTCCCACCCGGAGATCCCCAGGTCCAGCCCGTGCTCGACGCCGGCGACGAAGTCGGTCCCCGAGGTGTGCAGCCACGCGAGGATCGGGGCCTCGATGCCCGCCTTGCGCAGCCGGACACCCTCGCTGACATGGGCGACCCCGAGCCAGGCCGCACCCGCCTCCAGAGCGGCCCGCGCCACCGGGACAGCGCCGTGGCCGTACGCATCGGCCTTGACGACGGCCATGACGCGGGCCGGATGGGCGATGTCCCGGAGGTGGCGGATGTTGTGCCGCAGGGCGTCGAGGTCGATTTCTGCGGCACGTTCGGTGGAAGTCACTCAGCCCATTCTGCCAGTTTTCGCAGGGCCGTCCCGGCGGAAGCAGCCGTTCCGGAACGGCTGGATCCGGGTTGCGCGGGGGATGCCGGGCATGGAAGATCGACTCCGTGTCCGATTCCCGGCCGAGCGGCCACCCGTGCGTCCTCCCGGGCGATGACGGACGGCCGTGCGGGCGCCCCTCCGGCGGTACGCCCTTCGCGCTCTGCCCCGCCCACGTGGAGCTGGTCGTCGAGTGGGCCGGGACGGAGTGGGGCACCACCGACCTGCTGCCGGTGCCCTGCCGCGCCTGCGGGTCGCGGCTCGGAGTGCGGTATCCGTCCGGGTGGGCGTGCGCGGCCTGCGAGTGGCGCGTCGGTGATGTCCTCGACGACGGACTGCCGCCCCCGCGCGTCGACGTCGTCTACTACATCCGCTTCCAGGACCGCGTCAAGATCGAGACGACGGCGAACCCGCGCCGGCGGCTGGCCCGGATCTGGCATGACGAGGTGCTCGCGTTCGAGCGCGGCGACCGGCTCGTCGAACACCGCCGCCACGAGCAGTTCGCGGCCTGGCGCCTCGACCGCTCCGAGTGGTTCAAACTCGCGCCCGAGGTGGAGGACCATATCGGCCGCCTCGCGGCAGGGGTCGACGATCCCTGGGCGCGGTACGCGCGCTGGCTCGGGGAGGCGGCCGCCCTGCACGGGTAACCGGCATCTCGGCGGGCCCCGGTCACAGGGTGCCGGGCATCTCCCCACGCCATTTGGGCGTACGCGACGGCGACGCGTCGGAGTGCCGCGCGATGGTCGCCGTCGCCCGGCGGACCGCCTCGACCGGCACGTCGGAGACCAGGTCCTCCAGAAAGGCGTAGCGGCGCAGCCACTGCTTCCGGACGCCGTCGCGCCCCGCGCTGACCCGCCGCCACCAGTCGGCGATGTCACCCCAGCCGGGCGCGGCCAGTGAACCACCCACGTGCTGCACGGACAGCGATGCGCAGAGGTTCGCGAAGCTGAGGCGGTCGGCGAGCCGGAAACCCGCCAGGTCGCCCATGACGAACGCCGCGCCGAAGCAGTCGCCCGCCCCGGTCGGATCGTAGGCGGACACGGGCAGGGCGGGTACCCATTCCTCCTCACCGGTCAGCGAGTCGATGGCCATCGCACCCTGCTGGCCGACCGTCACGACGGCCACGGGCACACGGTCGGCGAGGGAGTAGAGGGCCGCCCAGGGGTCCTCCGTCCGGGTGTACGCCATCGCCTCACCGGCATTGGGCATGAACGCGTAGAAGTGCTCGAGCGAGGAGAGCGTCTCCGGCGCCCACTCCCCCGCCGGGTCCCAGCCGACATCACCGAACAGCTTCGTGCCGCCGGCCGCGGCCGTCAGCGCCCACGGTTCCATCTCCTGCTCCAGTCCGACGATGGCGGCCCGGCACGACGGCGGTGTTCCGATCAGTTCGGTGGCGCGCAGCGGTGACGGATGTCCGTGCGTGATCATCGAGCGGTCATGGTGCACCGACAGGGACACCGTGACCGGGGAATGCCACTGCCCGAAGACCCGGGACCGTGAGAGGTCCACGTGCTCCTGGTCCTGCAGCACGTCCCAGTTGAACTGGCCGTAGCCGTCGTCGCCGAAGGCCGCAGAGAGGGTGGTGCGGAGTCCCAGCCTGCTCGCGGCGATGGCCTGGTTGGCGATACCGCCGGGCCCCGACCCCATGCCGTCGGTCCACACCTCCGTGCCCGGGGACGGAAGCTGCTCCAGGCCGGTGAAGATGATGTCGAAGAACACCTGCCCGGCGAGCAGGAGGTCGAATTCGGGTCCGTCCGGGCCGCGCAGAGCCGCTAGCGGATCGAAGCGGTGCTGTTGGGACATGTACGGCACAATACTTGCAGAACGCCGGACGCGGGCGGCGGCACCGGAACGTGCGGCGCCCGACGACGGCGGCTCCCACGCGGGAGAACAGGCCACGACGGAAGCAGGACGAACCGTGCCCACAGCGAACGGAACCGGTGCCACCCTCGTCATCGCCGGCGGCGGAGGCTTCCGGGTGCCCCTCGTGTACCGCGCCCTCTCCGACGGGCCGTTCGCCGGGCTCGTGTCCGACGTCGTCCTGCTCGATGCGCTGCCGGAGCGGGCGCAGGCCATCGCCCGGGTGCTCGATGCCATGCCGGCGGCCGGCGGCGGTCCCGCACCATCGGTCCGGGTGGAGGAACGCCTCGAGGACGCCCTGCCCGGCGCGGACATCGTCTTCGCCGCGGTCCGCAGTGGCGGAACGGAGGGACGCATCCTCGACGAGCGCGTGGCCCTGTCCGCCGGACTGCTCGGGCAGGAGACCGTGGGCGCGGGCGGCATCTCCTACGCCCTGCGCTCCATCCCGGACATGATGCGGGTCGCCGCCGCCATGCGTGACCTCGCGCCGAAGGCATGGCTCATCAACTTCACGAACCCCGCCGGGATGGTGACCGAAGCGGTCTCGACGGTCCTCGGCTCCCGGGTCATCGGCATCTGCGACTCGGCCTCGGGACTCATCACGCGGGCCGCACGGGCGGCGCAGGTGGACCTGCGGGGCTCGCTCACCGGCGTCGACTACGTAGGGCTGAACCACCTGGGCTGGCTCCGGGGACTCGACGACGGCGGGGGCGACCGCCTCCCCGGCCTGCTCGCCGATCCGCTGCGCCTGTCCGGTTTCGAGGAGGGCCGCCTGTTCGGTCCGGACCTCCTCCGGGTCCTCGGCGCCCTGCCCAACGAGTACCTGTTCTACTACTACTTCCACCGCGAGGCCCTGCTGTCGATCCGCAGCGCGGATCGAACGCGCGGGGAGATCCTGCGGGATCAGCAGCGCGGCCTCTATCCGGGCCTCGCTGCGGCCGACGATCCGTTCGCCGTGTGGGAGGACGCGCGGCGGGAACGGGAGTCCGGCTACCTCGCCGAGGCCCGTGCGGCGGACGAAGAGCGGGACGAGGCGGACCTCGCCGGCGGCGGCTACGAGCGCGTGGCCCTCCAGGTCATGCGGGCGCTGCTCACGGGCACGCGCTCGGAACTCGTCCTGAACGTCCGCAACGGGTCCACCTTCCCCGGGCTGCCGGAGGACGCCGTCGTCGAGGTTCCGTCCGTCGTGGACGCCGGCGGCGCACGGCCGCTTCCCGCCGCCCCCCTGACTCCGCACCAGCTCGGTCTCATGTCCACCGTGAAGGCCGTCGAGCAGCAGACGATCCGGGCGGCGGTGCACCGGGACCGCGATTCCGCACTACGGGCCCTGGCGGGACATCCCCTGGTCGATTCGTTCCATGCGGCGGTGAGGGTCCTCGCAGGCTACGAGGAGTCGTTCCCCGCGCTGAAGGCGTCCTGGGCCGGCTGAGCCTGCCCGCGGCACCCATGCGCCCTCAGGCGTCGCCGTGCACCTGGCGCCGGACCGCCTCGACGCCGAACGGCAGCAGGGCGGTGTCCGTGGTGGCGGCGATCCAGGAGAAGCCCGCCCCGGCGAGCAGCACGGCCCGTCCGGGTGTTCCGGCGTAGGCGCCGGCCAGGATCCCGGCATTCCTGCAGGCACGGACGATCCGTCCGAGCGGCGTGCCGTCACCGGTGGCTGCCAGGAGGTCCTCCACGTCCAGTCCCAGGGCGAGCGACAGATCGAACGGACCGACGAAGACCATGTCCACCCCGGGCACGGAGGCGATCTCCTCGACGGCGTCGAGCGCGTCGGCGGTCTCGACCATCACCGCGCACAGCGGGACGTCGTGAGGTCCGCCGTCGGACCCTGGGCCGTACGCCGGCCTGCTCCCCTGCAGCGGACCCCAGCTGCGGGCACCGTGCGGCGGGTAGCGGCTCGCCGCGACAGCCGCTTCGGCGTCCGCCACGCTGCTGACGAGGGGGACGACGACGCCGTCCGCGCCGGCGTCGAGCGCCCGGCCGATCAGCGCGGCGTCGTTGGCGGCCACGCGCACGAGCATCGGGGCTGCGTCCGCCGACCGGTGGCCGAGGGTGTCCCGGAGCGAGCGGTCGTCGAAATGGCCGTGCTGGGCGTCGAGGCCCACCCAGCCGAGACCCGACCGCGCGAGTTCGCCGGTCAGGCGGGGCTCGCCGAGCGTGGCCCAGAGGCCGAGCAGCGGATCAGAGGACGGTGTTCCGGGAGTCATGCCCCCATTGTGTCGGACCCAGGGCATCCGAGGGCGGAACGGAGTCGGATGGCGGGCCGAAAAGCCTGGACCGCCATCCGGATCGGAGCATCAGGCGTCGAGCGCCCGGGCCCACAGGTTGATGTCCGAGTCGACGGCGAACTCGTCGATGGCGCGCAGTTCCTCGGACGTGAAGTCGAGGTTCCGCACCGCCGCCAGGCTGTCCTCCAGTTGCCGCACGCTGGACGCGCCGATGAGCGCCGACGTGATGGGCGTGCCCTTGGCCTGGGGACGCAGGATCCAGGCGATGGCCATCTGGGCAAGGCTCTGTCCGCGCTGCTCCGCGATCCCGTTGAGTCCGCGCACGCGGCGGAGGTTGTCCTCCGACAGGTGGTCCTCCGACAGCGACTTGGACGCAGCCGCCCGGGAATCCGCCGGCACGCCGTCGAGGTAGCGGCTCGTCAGCAGGCCCTGCGCGAGCGGGGAGAACGCGATGGAACCGGCGCCGACGGTCTCGAGGGCCTCGGGAAGGTTCGGCGTCCCGTTCTCCACCCAGCGGTTGAGCATCGAGTAGGAGGGCTGGTGGATGAGCAGCGGGGTGCCCAGGTCCTTCAGGATCGCTGCGGCTTCCAGGGTGCGCTCGGGCGAGTAGGACGAGATGCCCGCGTACAGGGCGCGGCCGGACCGGACGGCCGTGTCCAGGGCACCCATGGTCTCCTCGAGCGGGGTCCCGGGATCCGGGCGGTGGCTGTAGAAGATGTCGACGTAGTCGAGGCCCATCCGCTCGAGCGACTGGTCCAGGCTCGCCAGCAGGTACTTCCGCGAGCCGAAGTCACCGTACGGGCCGGGCCACATGTCGTAGCCGGCCTTGCTGGAGATGACGAGTTCGTCGCGGAACGGCCGGAAGTCGTCCTTCAGGTGACGCCCAAAATTGGTCTCCGCGCTTCCGTAGGGCGGCCCGTAGTTGTTGGCCAGGTCGAAGTGGGTGACGCCGAGGTCGAACGCCCGGCGCAGGATGGCCCGCTGCGTGTCGAAGGGCTTGTCGTCCCCGAAGTTGTGCCACAGTCCGAGGGACACGGCGGGCAGGTGCAGGCCGCTCTTTCCCACGCGGCGGTAGGGCATCTTCTCATAACGGTCTTCAGCGGGGTGATAGGTCATCCCTTCATCCTAGGCGAGCGCCCGCCTGCCCCCGCGGAGCTCCGGGCCCCCGGCCCTACTGGAGCCGGAAGTGCGCCTGGACCTGCTCCGCCGACCCGGTCCTGCGCGGAGGTCGGACCGCCCGGACGGAGCGGTTCCGTCCGCCGGCCTTCGCCGCATACAGCGCCCGGTCCGCGGCGGCGATCGAGGCGTCGAGGTCGTAGTCGGCTGCCTCGAGAGCGGCGACGCCGTAGCTCACCGTCGGCATCTGGATGCCTCCGGGCGCGGAGTGTCCGCGGAGGGCCCTGCTCACCTCCCGGGTGATGTCCTCGCTCCGCGCGACGGACGCCCCGGGCAGCAGGAAGACGAACTCCTCGCCGCCGTAGCGTCCCACGAGGTCGGTGGACCGGACGGTGTCCGTGCTGGCGTCGGCGAACGCCTTGAGCACCGCATCCCCCGCGGGGTGCCCGTGCGTGTCGTTGACGGCCTTGAAGAAGTCGAGGTCCGCGAGGATCAGGGTCCCGGGGCTGCTGGTGCGCGCCAGCCGGTCCACCTGGACGCGCGCGAGGTCGAGGAAGCCCGCGCGGTTGAGGAGCCCGGTCAGCGAGTCCCGGTCCGCGCGCCTTCGGAGGTCCGTGGCGATCTGCTCGGCGCTGAGGGCGGCGGCGCTGAAGGACACGACGACGAGGAGGAGCATGGTGATCAGGGTGGTGATCCCCGAGCCGAAGTAGGTCGTGAAGACGTGGCCGTCCTGGCCGCCGGCGACGAACGCGACGCACCGCCCCAGGTAGAGGAGCGCGAGGAACCCGGACGCGAACGCCAGTGGCGCCTGCACCCTGCTGTAGCTGCTGGGCAGGCGCCACAGCTCCCAGGAGGCGAGGCCGATGGTCAGCGACATCATGCCGAGGAACACCGGGCCTCCCGACCACGTGTTCGTCGCAGGACTGTCGACCACCGAGGCGAGCAGGGTCAGGAGCGGAGCCGCCGACAGCTGGAGCCATGCGGGTTTGCTGGTGCGGAGGGTCCGCGCGCCGGCCCAGACGCTGGTGGCCCCCATCACCAGCAGCATGTTGCCCAGCGGGTTGGCCCACACCTGGTGGACGGTGCCGTCCAGCAGGTACGCGAAGGAGCCCGTGAAGAAGAACGCGATGGCGGCGCACCACCAGGCGCTGTAGGCGGACCGGGTCTGGCGGAAGGCGACGGTGTAGAACAGCACGAAGAGGGTGACGGCAAGAGCGCCGAACGCCACCCGCAGTGTCGTGATGTCCAGGGTCATGGTGTTCCTGCCGCCTCGTGCTTCCCGGTCCCGTTCTCCTGCAGGGACGCGACCGGCCTTCCCCCGGGGAAGGAGTCCCAGCCCAGTATGACGGAGTCCCCTGACCCTTCGGCCGATCCGGTCCCCGGTCCTGCCGGAACCCTTGGAGAGTCCCCGAGCTACCCTGCGGAGAGGCTGAGGACGACAGACGCGTGGGGCGGCACCTGCACGCCGTCGTCGAGCAGCCCGACGCCATCGACCGTGGACAGCAGGACGTCCGCGTCCGCCCCGCGCACGGGCACGGTGACCAGTGCGTCGCCCAAGTTCAGGACGACGGCGGTGCTGCCGCGGTGCAGGACGAGCCAGCGGTTCTCCTCGTCGAAGTCCACCGAGATGCTGCCGAAGTCGGCGTCGCGCAGTTCGGGGCGGGAGCGGCGCAGGCGGATCAGTTCACGGTAGGTGGCGAGCAGTTCGGCGTGGTGCCCCTGCTCCGCCTCCGCCCAGTCCAGCTTCGCCGAGGCGAAGGTCGCCGGGTCCTGGGGGTTGGGGACGTCCTCGGGCTTCCAGCCCATGCGCTCGAATTCCTTCAGGCGCCCCTCCGCGGTCGCTTTGCCGAGTTCAGGCTCCGGGTGGGAGGTGAAGAACGGCCACGGCGTGGAGGCGCCGTACTCCTCACCCATGAACAGCATCGGGGTGAAGGGTCCCAGGATGGTCAGGACGGCGGCCTGCGCGAGCTGCGCCGGGTTCAGCGTGGCGCTGATGCGGTCGCCGGCGGCCCGGTTGCCGATCTGGTCGTGGTTCTGGGCCGCGACGACGAGCTGGAGGGGCGAGACGCGGGACGGATCGATCTCGCGGCCGTGGTGGCGTTCGCGGAACGACGAGTAGGTCCCGTTGTGGAAGAAGCCCTTCTCCAGGACCTTCGCGAGGGCGCCGACCGAGTTGAAGTCGAGGTAGTACCCCTCGGTCTCCCCCGTGAGGTTGACGTGCACCGCGTGGTGGAAGTCGTCGCTCCACTGGCCCGCGAGGCCGTACCCTCCCACGTCGCGGCCCTGGATGAGCCGCGGGTTGTTGAGGTCCGACTCCGCGATCAGGAACAGCGGCTTGCCGAGTTCGGCGGCGCATTCGTCGGTGCGCTCGGCGAATTCCTCGAGGATGTGGACGGCGCGCTCGTCGTGCAGGGCGTGGACGGCGTCGAGGCGCAGGCCGTCCACGTGGTAGTCCGTGAACCACATGAGCAGGTTCTCGACGACGTAGTCGCGCACCTCGTCCGACTGCGGTCCGTCGAGGTTCAGGGAGTCACCCCACGTGTTCGACATCCCCTCCGTGAGGTACGGGCCGAAGAGGCCGAGGTAGTTCCCGCTGGGGCCCAGGTGGTTGTGGACGACGTCCTGGATGACGCCGAGGCCCTTCTGGTGGGCGGCGTCCACGAAGCGCTGGTAGGCGGCCGGCCCGCCGTAGGTCTCCTGGACGGCGTACCAGAGGACGCCGTCGTAGCCCCAGTTGTGGGTGCCGTTGAAGGCGTTGACGGGCAGCAGCTCGACGTACTGCACACCGAGGTCGACGAGGTGGTCCAGCTTGCCGATCGCGGCGTCGAGCGTCCCCTCCGGCGTGAAGGTGCCGAGGTGCATCTCGTAGATGACGCCGCCGTTGAGGCCGGGCGACTGCCAGGACTCGTCCTGCCAGTCGTGGGCGGACGGGTCGAAGGTGCGCGAGAGTTGGTGGACGCCGTCGGGCTGGCGGCGCGAGCGCGGATCGGGCACGGGCGTGTCGGAGCCGTTGACGAGGTAGCCGTAGGAGACGTCGTCGGTGGCTGTCGGAGCCTTTTCCGGGTGCCACCAGCCTCCCTCGCCCTGGGTCATGGGGTACTCGGTGCCGTCGGCGACGAGGGTGAGGGACTCGGCGCGGGGCGCCCAGACGTCGAACGGTGAACTCATGATGCGTCCTCCTGGACCAGTAGGGCTACGGGGAAGGTGGAGAAGATGTCGGCCGCGCGCACGGTGCCGCCGTGGACAGCGGTACCGGTGAGGGCGCAGGTGTAGCTGCCGGGTGGGAGCTCGATGGTCGTCCCGCCCCAGCCGCCGCGCTGCGCGAGTCCGTAGGGCAGGCGGGTGAGGAGCGTGACCGCTCCCCCGCGATCGAAGCCGAAGACGTGGTCCGCGGCCTCCCCGGACGCCGGGACGGCGGTGTAGCCGGTGAACAGTTCGGGGCGGTCCCGGCGCAGCTTCAGGGCGCGGGTCACCACGAGCAGCTTCGCGTGCGCGTCGGCCCCGAGCGGGGGCAGTGCCCCGAAGTTGAGGTCGGTGAGCACCTGCCGGCGTGCGTCGTAGTCCACCTCGCGGCGGTTGTCCGGATCCACGAGGGAGGTGTCCCAGAACTCCGTGCCCTGGTACACGTCCGGCACGCCGGGCATGGTCAGCTGGAGCAGTTTCAGGCCGATGGAGTTCGACCATCCCGCCTGCTGGATCCGTGCGACCAGGCCTTCGATGACGGCGTTGACCGAGGCGTCGTCGAACGCGGCGTCGACGGCGGCGTGCATGCCGCGCTCGAACTCCTCGTCCGGCGCCGTCCAGTGCGTGCTCAGGTCGGCCTCGCGCGAGGCCTTCTCCGCGTAGGCGTGGGCCCGTTCCCTGCTGAGCGGCCAGGCCCCGATCAGGGACTGCCAGAGCAGGGGCGCGAAGGTCGGATCCCCGATGGGTGCGAGGTCCTCGAGCCCCGAGAGCACATCGGTCCAGACATCGGGCAGTTCGGACAGCACGGAGATCCGCGAGCGGGTGTCCTCGCTGCGCTTGGTGTCGTGCGTGCTGAGCGTGGTCATGGCCAGCGGGCTGTCCGTCTCCCGCTCGAGCAGCCGCCGGTGGAGTTCCAGCGGATCCAGCGAGAAGATCGCAGGATCGGCACCGACCTCGTTGAGCGAGACGAGCCGGGAGTAGCGGTAGAACGCCGTGTCCTCGACGCCCTTGGCCATGACCATCCCCGAGGTCTGCTGGAACCGCCGTGCGAGTTCCGTCAGCCCGTTCGCACCGTCGGCCCCGTCCAGGAAGGGGTTCAGGAGCGGGTGCAGCGCGGTGATGGTGGCCGCGAGGTCGGGGCGGCGCACCTGCGCGTCCCGCACCGCCTCGGCGAGGTGGTCGGCGCCGCCCGGGAGGTAGCTGCGGTAGACGGGGAAGCAGGTCAGCAGCTCGGCGATCGCATCGGCCGCGGAATCGGCGTCGAGGTTCGCATCGTCCGGGACGAGCCGTGCGAGGCGCAGCACCTCGGAGCGGAGGATGCCGTCGGCGATGCCGCGCTTGGTCCCGTGGATCATCTCGTGGAACGGGTCCACGGGCACGGACTGCGTGAGGACGTGCTCCCCGGCAGGGTCGGTGAAGAGCCGATCGATGTCGGCGAGCGCGTCGTAGCCCGTGGTGCCCTCGGTGGCCCAGTCCTCCGGGAGCTTCTCCCCCGGCTCGAGGATCTTCTCCACCAGGACGTAGGCACCGCCGGTCAGGGTGAAGAGGTCGTCGAGGTAGCCCTTGGGGTCGGCAAGTCCGTCCGGGTGGTCGATGCGCAGCCCGTCCACGAGTCCCTCGTCGAACCACCGCTTCACTTCGCTGTGGCTCTCCTCGAACACCCATGGCACCTCGACGCGCAGGCCCGCCAGGGTGTTGACCCCGAAGAAGCGCCGGTAGTTCAGCTCGGCGTCGGCGCGGCGCCAGTTCACAAGTTCGTAGTGCTGGCGCGCGTGGACCTCGGCGCCCGTGTCACCGGGATGGGCCGTGCCCTCGGCGATCGGGTAGCGGTTGTCGTAGTAGTGCAGTTCGCCGTCGACGACGGTGAGCTGGTCGAGCTCGCCGTCGCCGTCGCCCAGGACCGGCACACGGATGCGCCCGTTCCCGGCGTCCCAGTCGACGTCGAAGGCCTCCGCCATGCGTGAGCCGCGGCCCTCCTTCAGGAGTTCCCACCACCACGCGTTGTCGGCCGGCGTCTCGATGCCCATGTGGTTCGGGACGATATCCACGAGCACCCCCATGCCCGCGGCCCGGGCAGCCTTGCTGAGAGCGGCAAGGCCGCCGGGACCGCCGCGGTCGGGGTCGACGGCGGTGGGGTCGGTCACGTCGTAGCCGTGGCCGGACCCCTTCTCCGCCGTCAGGATCGGCGACAGGTACACCCAGTCCACTCCGAGGTCGTGCAGGTACGGCACCAGGGCCGCAGCCCGATCCAGGTCGAACTCGCTCCGGATCTGCAGCCGGTAGGTCGATTTCGGTGTCAACACGTGGGGGTCCTCCTGGGATGGGGGGTGGGTGTACCTGTCGGGGTGGTGCTAGGGGGTACCGGTCTTGGCGGTGACCTCGTTGGCGAGGATCGCCAGGGATGCCGCGACCGAGTGGTCGAGGTCCTCGACCTCCGTGTGCGCCCGCAGGACCACCATGGACTTCGCCTCGATCGAGATCGTGGCGCCGGCAGGAATCGCCTCGCTGTCGGCGTACTTGCCGGCCGTGTCGATCACTTCGTCCCACGAGGTCCCGTACTCGTCGGAGGGGATCGTGAAGTCCACGGCCTCGTCGTGGGCGTTGAAGTACAGGAGGAAGTTGGCGTCGACGATGCGCTGGCCGCGCGCATCGCGGCCCTGGATGCCCTGGCCGTTGAGGAACACCCCGATCGAGCGGCCGAAGCCACTGTTCCAGTCCTCGGGCGCCATGAGCTCGCCGGACGTGTCGAGCCACACGATGTCCGGCAGCGCCTCGCCCTCGCCGCGGCGCACGGGACGCCCGTCGAAGAAACGGCGGCGGCGGAAGGTGGGATGCTCGGACCGCAGGTGGTTCACCGCCGCGGTGAATTCGAGCAGGGGCTGGTCCATCTTGTCCCAGTGCACCCAGCTGAGTTCGGAGTCCTGGCAGTAGGTGTTGTTGTTGCCCTGCTGCGTCCTGCCCAGCTCGTCTCCGTGGAGCAGCATCGGGACACCCTGCGAGAGCAGGAGGGTCGCGATGAAGTTGCGCTGCTGCCGCACGCGGATCGCGAGCACCTCGGGGTCATCGGTGGGGCCCTCCACCCCGCCGTTCCATGAGCGGTTGTGCGATTCGCCGTCGTTGTTGTCCTCGCCGTTGGCCTCGTTGTGCTTCTCGTTGTAGGACACGAGGTCGCGCAGCGTGAACCCGTCATGGGCTGTGACGAAGTTGATCGACGCCACGGGGCGGCGCATCGAGTGCTCGTACAGGTCCGCGGAGCCGGTGAGGCGTGAGGCGAACTCGCCGATGCTGGAGGGCTCCCCGCGCCAGAAGTCGCGGACCGTGTCGCGGTACTTGCCGTTCCACTCGGTCCACTGCGGCGGGAAGTTGCCCACCTGGTAGCCGCCGGGGCCGACGTCCCACGGCTCGGCGATGAGCTTCACCTGCGAGACCACGGGGTCCTGCTGCACGAGTTCGAAGAAGGCCGAGAGGCGGTCCACCTCGTAGAACTCGCGGGCGAGGGCCGAGGCGAGATCGAAGCGGAAGCCGTCGACGTGCATCTCGGTGACCCAGTAGCGCAGCGAGTCCATGAGCAGCTGCAGGGAGTGCGGGTTGCCGACGTTGAGCGAGTTGCCCGTGCCCGTGGTGTCCATGTAGTACTGCTTGTCGTCCTCCACCAGGCGGTAGTAGGACGCGTTGTCGATGCCGCGCATCGAGATGGTGGGGCCCATGTGGTTGCCCTCGGCCGTGTGGTTGTAGACGACGTCGAGGATGACCTCGATGCCGGCGAGGTGCAGCTCGCGCACCATGGCCTTGAACTCCTGGACCTGCTCGCCCTGGTCGCCCGAGGAGTTGTACTTGTTGTGCGGCGCGAAGAAGCCGATGGTGTTGTAGCCCCAGTAGTTGGAGAGGCCCTTCTCCTGCAGCGTGCTGTCGTTGACGAACTGGTGCACGGGCATCAGCTCGATCGCCGTGACGCCGAGCTTCTGCAGGTGCGCGATCACGGACGGGTGCGCGATACCTGCGTAGGTGCCGCGCTGCTCCTCCGGGATGTCCGGGTGCAGCTGGGTGAGTCCCTTGACGTGGGCCTCGTAGATGACGGACTGGTGGTACGGCGTGCGCGGCATGCGGTCGCCGTCCCAGTTGAAGAAGGGGTTGACGACGACGCCGAGCATCATGTGCGCCGCGGAGTCCTCGTTGTTGACCGAGTCCGGGTCACCGAAGTTGTAGCCGAACAGCGCCTGATCCCAGTCGAGGTCACCCGAGATGGCTTTGGCGTACGGGTCCAGAAGGAGCTTGTTCGGGTTGCAGCGGTGTCCCTCGGCCGGGTTGTTGGGGCCGTGGACCCGGTAGCCGTACTTCTGTCCGGGGGTCACGTGCGGCAGGTAGCCGTGCCAGACATAGCCGTCGACCTCTTTCAGCTCGACGCAGGTCTCCGTGCCGTCATCGTCGAAGAGGCAGAGGACGACGAGGTCCGCGACCTCGCTGTAGAGCGCGAAGTTCGTCCCCGTGCCGTCGTAGGTCGCTCCCAGGGGATACGCATCGCCGGGCCATAGTTCCATGAGTTCTCCTTGGTGTCTTCTGCCGCGGACGCCTTTCGGGGCGGCCGCGGTGATACTGGCAGGCTTCGGGGCTGGTGCCCCGACCGCTTGCTCCATACATAGCGCATTCATCTGTCGGTGCGGTTAACTGCGTGCCTCACATCGCTAGGCGACGCTCCTCGAGGAGGTCCGCGACGACCGCGCCGATGTCGGCGGGCAGGTCCGAGACGATCACCGGGCCGCGCAGTGCCGCGCGCCGGCCGGCGCTTCCGTGGATCAGCGCCCCGGCCGCGGCGACCGCTGCCCACAGGTCTTCCTGCGCGACGCCGATCCGGCCTGCTGCGCCGCCGTCCTCCGCGAGCGTCGCCGCGAGCGCGCCGACGATCCCGGAGAGGGTGTCCCCGGAGCCGGCCGTGGCAAGCCAGGGCGTCGCGTCCGCCTGCACGAACAGTGCCCCGGACGGCGCGGCGACGACGGTGGTGAACCCCTTGAGCAGCACCGTGGCGCCGGTCGTCTCGGCGGCCCGCAGCGCGAAGTGCGCGGGTTCGGCCTCGATCTCGGACCGCTCGGCGTCGAGGCCGCGTTCGGCCAGCAGCTGGCGCAGCTCCCCCGCGTGGGGCGTCAGGATGACCTGCGGGCCCACACGCTCGGGTACGGCGCCGAGCGCTCCGGCATCGACGATCGTGGGCAGGCCCGAGGCGATGGCATCGACGGCGCGTTGGCGCTGGTCGTCGTCGTCCACGGCGCCGGGCCCGACGAGCCACGCCTGTGACCGCGCATCAGCGATGGAACCGGCGGACGCCACGGCTTCCGGGTTCCGCTGGTGGATCAGGGCGGCGACGGCGTCCGGACCGAGGTAGCGGACCATGCCGACTCCGGTCGCGAGGGCCGCACCGACGGCCAGCGCGGCGGCTCCCGGGTAGCGGGCCGATCCGGCGGCCACGCCGAGGACACCGCGCGAGTACTTGTGGTCCCGGGCGCGGGGCGGGCGCAGCAGGGCGGCGGCGTCGGGCGCCAGCAGGGTCCGCGCCACGGGGACCAGGGAGGAGAAATCGAGGCCGATGTCGACGACGTTCAGCTCGCCGGCCGCCACGGCGCCCTCACCGATCAGGAGGCCGAGTTTCGCCGCGCCGAAGGTGACGGTCGCATCCGCGTGCAGGACGGGGCCCTCGACGAGGCCCGAGTCCGTGCCGATGCCGCTGGGTAGGTCGCAGGCGACCACGATCGTGGAGCGCGTTCCGCGCGGACCGGCCGCCGCGTCGAAGGCCCCGACGAAGCCTGCGGCGGCTCCGCGGAGCCCTCCGCTGGCACCGGTTCCGAGGATCCCGTCGATCAGGACGTCGGCGGCCGCCGCATGCGTGGCGAGCTCGGACGGATCGGCGTCGCCGAGCCGGACAGTGGTTCCGCCGGCCCCCACGAAGGCCTCGAGCGAGACGGTGTGCACGCGGTCGGAGGTGAGGATCGCCGTCGCCCCGACGCCCCGGCGCAGGAGCCTCTCCCCCGCGTACAGGGCGTCCGCGCCGTTGTTGCCGCTGCCGGCCAGCACGACGGCGGTGGCTCCGTAGATGCCGCGCCCGTCGGCACGCAGCAGGCCGAGGACGACGCCGAACAGCCCGTGGGCAGCCTTCTGCATCAGGGTGTTCCCCTGGCCGGCGTCGATGAGTGGTGCCTCCGCAGAGCGGATGTCACCACCGGAAAAGGCGTTGAGCATATGGTCCAGCTTAGCGGTAAGCGGGCCGATGATCAGTACGGTTACTATTTCTTGACGGCCGGAGCGCGGCCTTCCGCTACGACCATGGCTGTGGCAAGACCCCCGTCGTGGCTGATGGAGAGGTGCCAGGTCTCGACGCCCCGGGCCCGTGCGGCGTCGGCCACGGTGCCGTCGATGACCACCGACGGTGCACCGGCCTCGTCGACGGCGATGGTGCAGTGCTGCCAGTTCATGCCCACCGGCGCGCCGAGGGCCTTGGCGATGGCTTCCTTGGCGGCGAAGCGGGCAGCCAGGGACCGGGTGTTGAGCCCGCGTTCGGACGGCACGAAGAGCCGCTCGACGAGGGCCGGGGTCCGCTCGAGCTGCTGGCGGAAGCGTTCGATGTCCACGACGTCGACGCCGATACCGACGATCATGCGGCGCACCGACGGAGTGCCGCCGCGGAGAACCGCGGCGGCACCGGGACCGGACTACTCAACCGTGACCGACTTCGCCAGGTTGCGCGGCTGGTCGACGTCGTAGCCCTTGGCGCTGGCCAGGGCGAGCGCGAAGATCTGCAGCGGGACCGTGGTGAGCAGCGGTGCGAGGAGCGTCGGGGACGCCGGCACGTAGAAGACATGCTCGGAGTAGGCCTCGACCGAGGTGTCGCCCTGCTCCGCGATGACGATCGTGACGGCGCCGCGTGCGCGGATCTCCTGGACGTTCGAGACCACCTTGGCATGCAGGGAGTCCCGAGCGCGCGGGGACGGCATGACCACCACGACGGGCTGGCCCTCCTCGATGAGCGCGATCGGACCGTGCTTGAGCTCACCGGCGGCGAAGCCCTCGGCATGGATGTAGGCGAGCTCCTTGAGCTTGAGGGCGCCCTCCATGGCCACGGGGAAGCCGACGTGCCGGCCGAGGAAGAGCACCGATTTCGCGTTCGCCATGTCCGCGCCGAGCTGCTTGATCTTATCGGCGTCGTCGAGGATGGCCTGGATCTTGACGGGGATCTCCGAGAGGTCCGCGAGCACGTCCGCGATCTCGTCACGGAACTTGTTGCCGCGCAGCTGGGCGAGGTACAGGCCCAGCAGGTAGGCCGCGGTGATCTGCGCGAGGAACGCCTTGGTCGAGGCGACGGCGATCTCTGGGCCGGCGTGCGTGTAGAGCACGGCGTCCGATTCGCGGGGGATCGTGGAGCCGTTGGTGTTGCAGATGGCCACGACCTTGGCGCCCTGCTCGCGGGCGTACCGGACGGCCATGAGCGTGTCCATGGTCTCGCCGGACTGCGAGATGGCGACCACCAGGGTCTTCTCGTTCACGATCGGGTCGCGGTAGCGGAACTCGTGCGAGAGCTCCACCTCGGTGGGGATGCGGCACCAGTGCTCGATGGCGTATTTCGCCACCTGGCCGGCGTACGCGGAGGTACCGCAGGCGAGCACCACGATCTTGTCGACGGAGCGCAGGATCGACTCGTCGATGCGCAGTTCGTCGAGCACGAGCCTGCCCGAGACGTCGGACCGTCCGAGGAGCGTCTGGCCGACGGCGTCCGGCTGGTCGTGGATCTCCTTCTCCATGAAGGACTCGAAGCCGCCCTTCTCGGCAGCGGCTGCGTCCCAGCTGACGTGGAACTCCGTGCCCTCGGCGGGTGCGCCGAAGAAGTCGGTGATGGTGACGTCGTCGGGCGTGATGGTGACGATCTGGTCCTGGCCGAGCTCGACGGCGCGGCGCGTGAAGTCGATGAAGCCCGAGACGTCGGAGCCGAGGAAGTTCTCGCCGTCGCCGAGTCCGACGACGAGCGGGGAGTTGCGGCGCCCGGCGACGACGGTGCCCGGCTGGTCCTGGTGGATGGCCAGCAGGGTGAAGGCACCGTGGAGGCGCTGGCAGGCCTGCTGCAGGGCCAGGGTCAGGAGGTCGCCCTGGGCGCCGCTCTCGACGAGTCCGCGGTAGAGGTAACCCACGAGCCCGGCGGCGACCTCGGTGTCCGTGTCCGAGACAAAGGTCAGGCCCTCCCCCGTGAGTTCGGCCTTGAGCTCGGCGTAGTTCTCGATGATCCCGTTGTGGATCAGTGCGAGCTTCCCTCCGTCGGCCAGGTGGGGGTGCGCGTTCTGGTCGGTGGGTCCACCGTGCGTCGCCCACCGCGTGTGCCCGATACCGGTCAGCGAGCGGGGCAGCGGGTCGGCGGCCAGCTCCTCCACGAGGTTTGTCAGCTTGCCCGCCTTCTTACGGGACTCGATGCCGTCGGCGGTGATGACCGCCACGCCCGCGGAGTCGTACCCGCGGTACTCGAGGCGCCGGAGGCCCTCCATGACGACGTCGAGCGCTCCGTGCTGCCCATCGGCCGGCTCCTGGCCGAACGCCGGGGCGACAGAGTCCAGCACCGATGATCCCTGGCCGTGGTCCCGGCCTACGTATCCCACAATTCCACACATGGCATCAAGCCTACCGGTGGCTGTGTTTGTTAATGCGCAGGGCACCGGGCAGAATCGACGGGTGAGTGAGAGAAGCACGGGTACGCAGCAGGCCACCAGTGCCGAATCCATCACACCCTTCGTCGAGCTGGACCGCCAGATGTGGTCGCGCCTGTCCAACGAGATCGAGAGCCCGCTCAACGTCGAGGACGTGCAGCGCCTGCAGGGCCTCGGGGACACGCTGAACCTCGACGAGGTGCGCGAGGTGTACCTTCCCCTCTCCCGCCTGCTGAACCTCTACACCGCCGCGGCCGGGCAACTCCACGCGGCCACCAACACGTTCCTCGGGGAGACGACCACCAGGACGCCCTTCGTGATCGGCGTCGCCGGATCCGTGGCGGTAGGCAAGTCGACGACGGCGAGGGTGCTCCGCGAACTGCTGCGGCGCTGGCCCGACACCCCGGATGTGGAACTCATCACCACCGACGGCTTCCTGTACCCCAACGCCGAGCTCGAGCGGCGCGGACTCATGCAGCGCAAGGGCTTCCCGGAGTCCTACGACCGGCGTCGCCTGCTCCGTTTCGTCAGCGAGATCAAGAGCGGGGCGGCCGAGGTGCGCGCCCCCTGGTACTCGCACCTCACGTACGACATCGTCCCCGGCCGGGAAGTGGTGGTCCGGCGGCCCGACGTCCTGATCGTCGAGGGCCTCAACGTCCTCGCGCCCGCACGTCCACGGCCCGACGGCATCACCGGCCTCGCGCTCAGCGACTTCTTCGACTTCTCCATCTACGTCGACGCGAAGACCTCCCATATCGAGCAGTGGTACATCGACCGCTTCCAGTCCCTGCGGTCCAGCGCCTTCGCCGACCCGGAGTCCTACTTCCACCGGTACGCGAACCTCACGGACGAGGAAGCCCGCCAGACCGCCCAGGGCATCTGGGAGCGCATCAACGAACCCAACCTCGTGGCCAACGTGCTGCCCACGCGCGGCCGCGCGCAGCTCGTCCTGACCAAGGACGCCGACCACTCCGTCCGCCGCATGCTCCTGCGAAAAACCTGACCGTGCGCGTCGTGCCGTGCGCGGTCCTGGTGCTCCTGGCCCTCGGGCTCCCGGCCTGCTCCGCGCCCGGCCCTGCAGGAACTGCCGCCTCCGCTGCGGCGACGCAGGACCCCTCCCCTACCGGCTCTCCGGCCCCCGCCGGTGACCTTCCCGCGCCGGCCCAGCGGGAGCCCGCGCCCGTGAGCACGGAGAGCGCCGAGGCATCGGCCCGCCCCTCGTCCCCTCCCCCGGATCTGCACTCCGATCCGGGCGCCGTCGACGTCGTCGTGAACAAACGGCGTCCCCTCGTACCGCTGGACTACGCTCCCACCGGGCTGCGCCTGCCCGAGGTGGCCACCGCCGGCGACACGCTCCTGCGCTCCGACACCGCCGTCGCCGTGGAGGAGATGTTCGCGGCGGCGGAGGACGACGGCGTCGGCCTGGTCCTCCTCAGCGGCTACCGTTCCTTCGCCGACCAGGAATCGACGTACGCCCACTGGGTGGATGAGTACGGGGACGCGGCGGCGGCGGACACCGTGTCCGCTCGGCCGGGCTACTCGGAGCACCAGACGGGGCTCGCGTTCGACATCGGCCAGGCGGACGGCGCGTGCTCGCTCGTCCTGTGCTTCCGCGATACCGCCGCCGCCCGGTGGACGGCAGAGCACGCGGCGGACTTCGGGTTCCTCCTGCGCTACCCGCTGGGATTCCACGGGATCACCGGCTTCTCGGCCGAGTCCTGGCACTTCCGCTACGTCGGCAGGGACGTGTCCCTCGTGATGAAAGCTGCCGGGACCCGGACGCTCGAGGAGCACCTCGGCCTCCCGGCGGCTCCGTCCTACTGACGGCACGCCTGGCCCGGAGGCTCCGGAGGTATCGGGTCTTCTCCGGAATCGGGCCCTGGTCAGAGCCCGGGGGCCAGGGGCACGCCCGTCTCCTCCGCCAGGGCCTGCAGGAGCCGGTCCTGGAACGCGACGTCGTGCACCGCCGAGTGTGGCTCGCGCCGTCGGCGGTGGTACCAGTACCCACCGCTCGTGAGGGCGTCAGGATCGTCTCCCGTCGCGAGCCATACCTGGGTCTGGTGGCCGAGCTCGAGGTCGTCGGGGGCGTTGGGTCCGCCCATCCTGGTCGGGACCCAGCCGGGATCCACTGCATTGCTGAGCAGTCGGGGCTGCAGACGGGCGAGCGCGACGGCGAGCGTCGTCACGAAGAGCTTGCTGTCCCCGTAGGAGCCCGGCGCGCCACCGCGCCAGTCCACTCCCTCGAGCGACGCGCGCCCGCCGTAGTGGGAGCCGCTGCTCAGGTAGACGTGGCGCCGCGGGCCCCGGAGCAGCGCGGTCAGGAGGTAGGGCGCGATGACGTTGACTGGGAAGACCGCCCGCCCGCTCCAGACGCCTGCATTGTGGATCACCGCGTCCAGCGGCTCCGCCCCGTCCAGTTCCGCCGCGATGCGCAGCACTGCATCCCGGTCCTCGAAATCCCCCAGCACGAGGCCCGCCCCTCGGCGGGTGAGGTTCTCGAGGGCGGCCGCCCGGTCCGAGTTGCGGGCGTGCACCACGACGTCGTGCCCGTTCCCGAGCAGCGTCTCTGCTGCTGCCAGCCCGAGCCCGTCGGCGGAGCCGGTGACCAGGATCCTCATGCTCGTACCGCCTTTCGAGTTCCTGACGCACTCTTCATCGGAGCTGCTCCCTCCCAGAGATGGACCACCCGCGACCCGTGCGACCGCCGGCGATCAGCCTAGGGTCCCGCGTGCCGACGGCGCGCCGCAAGACCGAACGAAATCCGCGGAGCCGGTCCACCTAGCTTCCGGCAGGGGCTTCCCTGGGTCCCAGGATGCAGAACTCGTTGCCTTCCGGGTCCGCGAGCACGGTCCACGGCTGCGGACCTTGGCCGATGTCGACGGCACGAGCGCCCAATGCCAGCATGCGTTCCACCTCGAGCGCCGGGTTGTCCGGGCGGAAGTCGAGGTGCAGCCGGTTCTTGACGGTCCTGGGGTCCGACACCGGCACGAACACCAGCCCCGGCAGCCGATCCGGTGAGGGGCGGATCTCGAACTCGTCATCCGACTCGAAGGTCACCACCCAGCCGAGCGCGGCGGCCCACCAGCGTCCGAGCTCACCCGGCTGCGCCGCGTCGATGACCAGCTGTTCCCATTCGAGACTCATGGCATCACTCTAGTGAGCGAGACCAGAGATTCCGTGCTGCTCCCGCTAGCAGGTCAGACCGTGGACCCGGTGCGCCGGCGGGACGCTGGGCGCCCCGCCGCAGTCCCCGTCAGGCGCCGCGGCGGGCTTCCTCCGGTGCAGTCGGAGCGGCGGCGCCGGACCGTCCCGGGGTCTTCTCGCCGTGCGAGTGGTACCGCCACAGGCCGATGCCGACGACGACAGCGGCCAGAGCCAGCGAGAGCAGGAGTGACTCCCGGGTCGTGTCCAGGATGAGCATGCCGATCAGCAGGGCGACGATGCTGACGATGGCCACCCAGGTCAGGTACGGGAAGAGCCACATTCTCAACGGGAGGGCCTGGGCGGACGCGCCCATCCTGCGGCGGAGGATCAGTTGCGAGGCGGCGATCACGAGCCACACGAACAGGGCGATGGCTCCCGAGGTGTTGACCAGGAAGAGGAAGACCGTGTCCGGGGCGATGTAGTTCAGGCCGACGGTGATGAAGCCGACGACCGTGGAGGCCAGCACTGCCGCGGCCGGGACGCCCCGCTTCGAGATGCGCATCCAGGCGCCCGGGGCGTCGCCCCGGTGGGAGAGCGAGAACAGCATGCGGCTGGCCGTGTAGAGGCCGGAGTTGAGGCAGGACAGCACGGAGGTCAGCACGACGATGTCCATGATGGTGCCGGCGCCCGGGATTCCGAAGAGCTCGATCACGGCGACATACGGGCTCTTGGCCACGGAGGCCGAGTTCCAGGGCAGCAGGGTGACCACGATGGCGATGGACCCGATGTAGAAGACCAGGATGCGCCAGACGGTGGATTTCACGGCCTTCTTGACCGCGTCGACGGGGTTCTCCGATTCACCGGCCGCGATCGTCGCGATTTCGGCGCCGAAGAAGGAGAAGACGACCACCAGGATGCCTGCCAGCACCGCGCCCGGCCCGTTGGGCATAAAGCCGCCGTTGCCGACCAGATTGTCCAGCCCAGGGGCAGGAACGCCGGGGATGAGCCCCAGGATCGCCGCAAGGCCGAACAGCAGGAACAGCACGATGGCGGTGACCTTGATGGAAGCGAACCAGAACTCGAACTCCCCGAAGGACTTCACGGAACCGAGGTTGGTGAGGGTGAGGAGGACCATCAGGAGCAGCGCCCAGACCCACTGGTCGATGCCCGGCACCCAGCGGTGCATGATGGCGGCGCCGGCCGTCGCCTCGATGCCGAGGACGATGATCCAGAACCAGGCGTAGAGCCAACCGATGCTGAACCCCGCCCAGCGTCCCAGCGCCTTGTCTGCGTACGTGGAGAAGGAACCGGTCTCCGGGTTGGCTGCTGCCATCTCGCCGAGCATGCGCATGACGAGGATGACCACCAGTCCTGCGGCGAGGTAGGCGACCAGGATCCCCGGACCTGCCTGCTGGATCGCGGCACCGGATCCGACGAAGAGTCCGGCGCCGATCACGCCGGCGATGGCGATCATTGACAGGTGCCGCGGTTTCAGGGATTTCGACAGCTGGTGCTCAGCAGGCATGGAAGGGCCGTTCTTCGGAGGGTGGTCGGACCGGCTGCAGCGGAAGTCGCGGTGCTGCGGGCGACAGGACGTTCTACCCTAAACCGCCGGCCACGGGATGGAAAAACGATCCAGGGAACCCGGACGCGCCGATGGGGCTCGCGTGGGCAGGCCCTCGTAGACTGGTCCCCACACCATCCCGAGGAGTTTCGTCGTGCCCTATCGCAGTAAGGACCTACTTCAGCAGTGGGTACGTGAGTTCGCCGCGACCGGCGCGACGTCGAAGAGCGTCATCGAGGTACTCCGGCACGACGGCGGAGCAGGTGCTGATACGGGCCTGGTGGTGATGCGGATGACCGACCTGCCGTCGGACGTCTACCTTCACCCCGTCGCTCCTGGTAACCCTAGGTGGGAAGTCAACTTCGGACCGCGCGAGCGGGACCTCACAATGAGCGCGGGGAAACTACGCGACCTTGCGAAGGAGCTGACCGAAGCGGCAGCGCTGTGCGAGTTCTTCGAACAGAAGTCGGCACAGCACGCCTCGCAATCGGGGCGGACCGCGGTGCCGACTCAGACGCAGTAGACCTGCCGCACCGGACCTGCCAGGACACGGTCTCCTGCGGCGGAATCACACCGCCTGGCCGGCGTCGTCCTTGTCCTCCTCCGGCATCGGACGGACACTGGGGTGTGCAGAACGTCGAGGTTTCTGCTGTGACCCTGGAACGGGTCGCCGCGTCAGCGATGCAGGCTGATCAGCCGGTGCAGGTACTGGACCACGAGTTCGAACCGTTCGGGCTGTCCCCTGCCAACATGACGACCGGTGGACTGTGGCGGCTGCGGGGCACAGCTGCCGACAGCCGGGGCTTCCATGCATTCCACGCCGTGCTGAAAGTGATCTCCACTCCCCTCCGGTGGTCCGGCATCGATGCTGTTCCCCCGGAGATGAGGGCCGACCTCGTTGCCCAGATGCCCTGGCGCACCGAGGCGGACGTCTACGAGAGCACCTTGAAGAGCTTCCTTCCTCCGGGACTACGGATCCCCGACCTCTACTTCGTCGAACATCTCGATGAGGAGAGCGCCGGCATCTGGATGGAAGACGTCCAGGAGGATCCCGCGCCGGCGTGGGATGCCGGGCGCTACGCGCACATGGCCTATCTCCTCGGGCGGCTGGCAGGTGTGCCGGGGGCTCCGATGGGAGTCCGGCGCGACCTGGCGGACTTCGTGGCGGGCCCCGGTGAGCATGTTTTCATCCCCATGCTCCGTTCGGGGATGCTGCACTCCCTCCCCGTGTACGACGGCGTGATCGATGAGCACCTCGAGCGGGACCTGCTCGCCTTCGTGGAGCAGATCCCCCTTCTTCTGGCAGAACTGGCGACGTTGCCGATGGCACGGGCCCACGGCGACGCCTGCCCCCAGAACCTCCTGCAGACCGGCTCCGGAGCGGTCGCCCTCGACTGGGGTAGCTTCGGCGCGATGACGGCGGGGTACGACCTCGGCCAGCTGCTCGCGGGACGGGTCAATGACGGGCTGATGGACGGCGCGATGCTCCCCCTGCTCGCTCCTGCCTGCGTGGAGGCCTACGGGCAGGGACTGAGAGCGGAAGGCGCCCCGCTCTCCCCGGCCCTTGTGCGGCGGGGCTTCGCGATCTCCATGGCGATCCAGAGCGGGCTGTCCGCCCTGTTCCCCCCGCAGCTGGACGAACCCATCACGGACGAGCTCCGCGATCTCGTGCACGCCCGGGCCGGCATGGCGCGCTTCCTCATCGACGAACTCAGCGCCTCCGCACTGTGACACCAGGCGGACGTGTCACAGAACTCCTGCGGGCGGTGTCTTGATGATGTCGATGAATTCCGAAGGAGTGTGTGATGTCTGGAACGGTGCGTGTAGTGGTGGTCGGTGGCGGATACGCCGGAGTGATGGCGGCGAACCGGGCTGCGGGAGGCACGCCTGGTACGGCTCCTGTCGAGGTGGTCCTGCTCGATCCGGGGACGCAGTTCACCGAGCGGATCCGGCTGCACCAGGTCGGCGCGGGGGGCCGGAATACGGCAGGGGTGGACTGGGCGGAGGTACTGCACCCGCAGGTGCGTCGGATGCAGGCCCGGGCGCTGAGCATCGACTCCGGGAACCGGCGGATCCGGGGCGACCATGGGTCCGTCCGTTTCGACTGGCTGGTCTATGCCGTCGGCAGCGGGGAACAGCCCACGGCCCTGTTGTCGGTGACGAATCGGGCAGCAGCAGGATCGACACGGGAAGCGATCGCCGGACTGGCTCCCGGCTCGGCGGTGACGGTGGCCGGGGCCGGTCCGACCGGAGTGGAGGTGGCGAGCGCGCTGGCGGTGGCGCGCCCCGACCTGCTCATCACGATCGTTGCGCCATCGGGTCTGGCTCACCCAGTTACCGGGCGGCACGCCGTGGCCCGCCGCCTGCAGCACCTCAAGATCTCCGTCGAGGAAGGGGTAGTGGATCCGGTCACCGGGACGATCACGTCCGGCGGACATTCCCGTCCTTCGGCCGCGGCGACGATCTGGACGGCTGGGCTCGCTGTGCCGTCCCTGGCCTCGGACAGCGGACTTCCCGTGGACGGGGACGGCCGGCTCCTGGTGGACGCGACCCTCACCGTGCCGGGGCACGAACGCATCATCGGTGCCGGTGACGCGGTGTGTGTCACCGGAGCCGCCGGGGCACACCTCCGCGCCTCGTGTGCGGCGGCCATCCCGATGGGGGCCCACGCCGCTGACACCGTGCTCGCCCGCCTGTCCGGCGTCGCGCCGTCGGCCATCGACATCGGCTATCTCGCGCAGTGCCTCGATCTGGGCGCCGGGCGAGGACACCTGCAGCTCGTGCACCCCGACGACGCACCCCGGGTCGTGGCACTGTCCGGACGGAGTGCGGGGTGGGCCAAGGAGCAGATCTGCCGGATGACCGTGGCGTGGCTAGCCAGGGAGGCCCGCAGGCCGGGATCCTTCAGAGGGCCGACAGGCCCGGCGGTGCCCGTAGGCTGATGCCTGTGGCACCCATGACGGAGCAGGACGAGTTGTTCGCCGCCCACCGCTCGATGGTCTTCGCCATCGCCTACGAGATCCTCGGCACCCGTGCCGACGCCGACGACGTCGTCCAGGACACCTACCTGCGCTGGGCGGGGGTGGACCTGGGCCAGGTCCGCACTCCCCGGTCCTACCTCGCGGCCATCGCCACCCGCACCGCGCTCAACGCGGTGCGGACGGTGGCCCGCCGCCGGGAGGACTATCCGGGGCCCTGGTTACCGGAGCCCCTGGTGGCGGAGGGAGACACCCCGGAGCAGCACCTCCTGATGCAGGAGCAGCTCAGTTACGCCCTGTCGGTGCTGCTGCAGCAGACCACGCCGGAGCAACGCGCCGTGTTTCTGCTCCACGACGTCTTCGGGTTGCCCTACCAGGCCATCGCCGAGGCGGTCGGCAGGAATGCGGCGGCGGTCCGGCAGATCGCCGTCCGCGCCCGGACGCGGCTCACCGCCGTCGACCGCACGGCGATGGGCGCCGAGAGCACCGCCGTGGCCCTCAGCGCGTTCCTGGACGCGCTGGCCACCGGAGATCTCCAGGCCCTGATGGATGTGCTGGCCCCCGACGCGGTCCTGCTGTCCGACGGCGGGGGCAAGGTCGTCGCTGCCCGCAAGCCCATCCTGGGAGCAGAGGCCATCGCGGCGTTCCTGCTGAAGATCGCCCGCACTCCCGTGCCGCGGATGCGCGTGGACATCGGTCCGCTCAACGGTGGCCCGGGAATCCTCATCCGCTCAGGGGAGGAACTCGAACTGACCCTCGCTGTGGCCCTGGATCACCAGCACAGGATCACCGGCGTCTACCTCGTACGCAATCCGGACAAGCTGCGCCAATCATTGGCCGGATAGTCGTCCTACCCGATGATCGGGCGTTCCTCCGGGAGTCGGTAGAAATGGGGACGGGTGGAGAGGGCAAGTGCGGAGGCCACAGCGACGGTACCGATGCGTCCGGTGAACATCAGTGCCATGAGGACCCATTGGGCGGATGGGGGCAGTCCGTAGGTGATCCCCGTGCTCATGCCGACGGTTGCGAAGGCGGAGACCGACTCGAAGAGTACTTTCTCCAGGCTGTGGTCGGTGACCATGAGCAGCAGCATCGTGCCGCTGATGACGGCGGCGATTCCGAGCAGCGCCACGGAGAGCGCCTGGCGCTGGGAGGACGAACTGATGGACCGGTGGGCGATGGTGACCTGGTCGCGGCCCCGGACTTCATTCCAGATGGCGAAGCCCAGCACCAGGAAGGTGGTGATCTTGATGCCGCCGGCGGTGCCCGCGCTTCCGCCACCGATGAACATGAGGATGTCGGTGACCATGAGCGTCTCGGGCGCCGCGGCGCCGTAGTCGATGCTGTTGAATCCCGCCGTCCGAGGGAACACACTGCCGGCGAAGGAGCCCAGGAGCTTGCCGGTGACGGAGAGGTGCCCGAGGGTTTCGTCCCGATTCCATTCGAAGGCCGCGAACAGAATCATCCCGGCGGCCAGGAGCAGGAGCGATCCGTAGATGGTCAGGCGGAGGTGGACCGTCCAGTTCCTGGGCCTCACGTTCCCGCGGGTGAGCTGAATGATGACAGGGAAGCCCAGCCCTCCGGCGATGATCGCCAGGCAGATCGGGGTGATGATCCACGGATCGTCGGCGAAGCCGATGAGGTTGTCGCTGTAGAGGGAGAAGCCGGCGTTGTTGAATGCCGATACGGAGTGGAAGACGCCGTGCCAGATCGCCGTCAGGGGATTCCGGTCGTAGGCGATCCAGAAACGCGCCGCCAGGATGACGGCCGTGACCCCTTCGAAGCCCACCATGATCCTGGCCACCCGGAGGAGCACGGCCCGGACGTCACCGAAATTCAGGGTGTGCGTTTCCGACTGGGCGACGAGCTGTCCGCGGAGTCCGATGCTCCTGCGGACCAGCAACGCGAGGAGGGTGGCAAGGGTCATGATCCCGAATCCGCCTGCCTGGATGAGGCCGAGGATGATGGCCTGGCCCAGGGGGGTCCAGTACGTGGCGGTGTCCACCGTGATGAGTCCTGTTACGCAGACGGCGGACACGGAGGTGAAGATCGGGGGCATGAGGCCCTCGGGTCCCGAACCGGTCCGTGATGCCGGCAGCATCAGCAGGAGCGCGCCCACGATGATGACCAGCAGGAAGGCCACCGGCACCGCCCTGACCGGGTGGGAGATGAGCCGCCCGACGAGGCCGACTTCCCTCCGGAATTCCTTGTTCCTCAGCATCTTCCGCACGGCAGCGATGCCCGGGACTTCGGGGCCCGGCCTGGACCCTTCGCTCGGTCCTGGGTCGGCGCGCGGGACCCGGTCCGGGGTCGGGATCGGGCCTGTTCCCGATAGCGGGCGTCCGGTTGTCCTGCTCATCCGACGTGGATGCCCGGGCGACGCTCCGGGTCGGGTTCGTTCTCACGGATGATCTCGCGCACTACTGGCGCGGTGTCACCTCGGCCCAGGAGCAGGTAGCGCATGAGGTGGGCCAGGGGGTTGCCTTCCGACCAGTCGAAATAGGCGTGGGGCTTCGCCCCCGTGGCGTCCCGCAGTGCCAGGAGGATGGCCGCGATGGCGTTCGGCGCTGCGGGGCTCTGGGCGCGCAGGACCCGGTGGCCGTCGACCTCGACGCCCTGGACGTACAGGACCTCGCTGAATCCGGAGGGATCGGTGACGTCGATCTCCAGGAAGATCACGTCGGCACTGCCCGGCACCGGGTTGTTCTCACGCTGGGCTGCTTCCTTGCCGGCGTATTCCGCTGCGTCGCGCGCCTCCGGCCGGTTCGCGATGAGATTCAGCCGCCCGTCGAACTCGAGCGAGTCCTCGATGAATCGGCGCGCGTCGTCGTCGAAGTCGATCCTGTCGACGCGCAGCTCGGTGGTGCGGCTCACCCTCGACACCAGCGACACGACGATGATCCCCAGGATGAAGAAGGCGGAGATGGTGATGCCGTCGGGCTTCTCGATGACGTTCGCTGCCAGGGCGTAGAGCATGACCAGCGTCAGCGCGGAGAATCCGACGGCCGCGCCGCGTTGCTTCTTCCTGATGGCCGAGATGGTGACCGCGATGGCCCCGGAGACCATCATGGCAAGGACTCCGGTGGCATAGGCGCCGGCCTGGGCATTGACGTCCGCGTCGAAGCCGATGGTGATCAGGATGCTGATCGCCGTGTAGACGAGCACCACCGGCCGGATGGCGCGCGACCAGTCCGGGGCCATGCCGTAGGAGGGCAGGTACCGGGGAACGATGTTGATCAGCCCTGCCATCGCGGAGGCGCCGGCGAACCACAGGATCAGGATGCTGCTGATGTCGTAGATCGAACCGAAGCCGTTACCGAGGTGTTCATGGGCCAGGTACGCGAGGGCGCGACCGTTCGCTTCACCGCCGTCCTGGAAGGCCTCGGCGGGGATCAGCACGGTGGTGACGAAACTGCTACCGATCAGGTACACGCTCATGATCAGCGCCGCCACGGTGAGCAGTTTCCGGGTGTTGCGGATCCTTCCGCGCAGTTTCTCCTCCGGCGTCGTCCCCTCGGCCGCGACCAGAGGCATCATGCTCACCCCGGTCTCGAATCCTGAGAGCCCCAGGACCAGTAGCGGGAAGGCGACCAGGGCGGGGCCGACGACGCTCCCCACACCTCCTCCGCCGGACGTCAGTGCCTCGGTCCATGTCGACAGGGCGCCCGGCGTGGAGAGGATCTCGACCAGTCCCGCGCCGATGATGACGGCGTTCAGGGCCAGGAACACGGCCACGAGGGGAATGGCCACGGCCACCGCCTCGGAGAAGCCGAGCAGGAACACACCCCCCAGGATCAGGAGCATGACGACGGTGATGGGTACCGCGTGACCTTCCAGGAAGGGCGGCAAGTAGGGATTCTCGAGCAGGTGCACGGTGGCGTCCGCTGCAGAGAGGGTGATGGTGATGATCCACGACGTCGCAACGAAGCCGAGAAGGACCAGGACGAAGACCTTGCCCCGCCAGAACGGCAGCAACCGCTCCAGCATCGCTACCGACCCCTGTCCCCGGGGACTTTCCTCCGCCACCCGGCGATACATCGGAAGCATGCCCAGGAGCGTCAGTGCGACGATCAGCAGGGTGGCCAGTGGCGACAGGGCGCCGGCGGCCAGGGCAGCGATACCGGGCAGGTAGGACAGGGTGGAGAAGTAGTCGACTCCGGTGAGACACATGACCTTCCACCAGCTCTGCTGGGCGCCGTGGTCTTCCGCAGCCACAGGGCCGACCGGATGATTCACCCGGTGCTTGAGCAACCACCGCGCCAACGGCCTGCCGGGCTCCGCCTCCCGTGCGGGATTGGGAACAGTGGCAGGAAGGGAGGGGTGGGCGGAAGCCGACAAGGACGCGTCTTTCTGTTCTTCCGGACCCGGGGTGCCCGGCTCCGCATCAGAGGCTGGTAACACCCGGAGCGTAGCAACGGGGGCGGCTCATGCCGTCGATCATGATGCTTCCTTAACGGCCGCTGCCGACTGACGGTCACCCGCTCATAGCAGCTGTCCGCGCGGGAGCGGATTCGTCGGTGACCCTTGTCCTCGACGGCCGTCCTGCGGAAGCTGGGATGACGACACCCGCCCGTTCGACCAGTGAAGAGGTACTTCCCGTGACAGAGCTCGGCTTCCACTGTTCGCATGAACAACTCGGACCTCGGCAACTCCTCGACAACGTGAAGAAGGCGGAGGACGCCGGCTTCACCGCCGCGATGTGCTCGGATCACCTGAGCCCGTGGAGTGAGCGCCAGGGCGAGTCGGGCTTCGCCTGGACGTGGCTGGGGTCCGCGCTCGAGGCCACGTCGCTCTCGCTCGGGGTTGTGACCGCGCCGGGCCAGAGGTACCACCCGGTCATCACCGCGCAGGCGATCGCCACCGTGGAGTCGATGTACCCCGGCAGGTTCTGGGCGGCGTTGGGCAGCGGGGAGGCGATGAACGAGCACGTCACAGGCCAGAGGTGGCCTTCCAAACCGGAACGCAAAGCGCGCCTCGCAGAGTGCATCGACATCATCCGGGCGCTCCTGGCCGGGGAGGAGGTCAGCCACCAGGGCCTGGTCACGGTCGACAGGGCTCGGGTCTGGTCGCTCCCCGACACTCCGCCGCCCCTCATCGGAGCGGCAGTCACCCGGGAAACCGCCGCCTGGGTGGCCTCCTGGGCCGACGGTCTCGCGACCATCCTGCAGCCGATGGACGAGCTGCGAAAGGTCATCGATGCGTACCGGGACGCTGGGGGCCGCGGCGACGTCGTCATCCAGACCCAGGTGAGCGTGGCACCCAGCCGCGAGGAGGCTCTGTCCATCGCCCACGACCAGTGGCGGACGAATGTCTTCCCACCGCCCCTGTGCTGGGACCTCGAGACCGCCGAGCACTACGACCAGGCAGCCGAGCACGTCACCCCCGCTGCCGTGGCCGAGTCCGTCTTCGTCACCGACGATCCCGGCCAACTCGCCGATCTCCTCGCGGCGATCTCGGAGCAGGGTGCGGACCGGATCTACCTGCACAACGTCGGCAAGGAGCAGGATTTCTTCCTTACAGCGATGGCGGAGCAGGTCATGCCACAACTGGGCCTCCCCCGGCGACACGCACCGCACGACGTCGTAGCGGGCTCCTGACCAGCTCCGGTCGGGCACCGGCCGGCCCGATACCCGACCCCTGATCCGGGGCGGCGCCCGGCAGAACCCATAACATTACGCGGCACGCCATGGCACGCCCCGCACACAAAACGAAGCTAGCTTAGTAGTGTGGAGGTGATGCACCGGCCACCCCTCAGGACGGCCGGCGCATCGGTCTCACCCATCCTTCGACGACTGCACCACGAACATCATCAGTCGCAGCAGCACCACTCACTCAACTGGGAGAACAATCATGACCACAGCAAGTACGCCCCGAGCGGGCACCCGCACCAACGTCCAGAAAGCGGCCCTCGCCGTCGGCGCAGTCTTCCTGCTCGTCGGTCTCCTCGGCTTCGTCCCGGGCATCACCAGCCAGTACGACCAGCTCAGCTTCGCCGGGCACGAGTCCGGCGCCATGCTCCTCGGCCTGTTCCAGATCTCGGTCCTGCACAACATCGTGCACCTGCTCTTCGGTGCTGCCGGTATCGCCATGTCCCGCACCATCAGCGGAGCACGTTCCTACCTCCTGTACGGGGGGATCATCTACCTCGTCCTCTGGATCTACGGCCTGGTCATCGACCAGAACTCGGACGGCAACTTCGTGCCCCTCAACGGAGCGGACAACTGGCTCCACTTCCTCCTCGGCGTCGGCATGGTCGCCCTGGCCCTGCTCCTGACCCGCAACCGCGACCACAACCGCAAGGCCGCGCACGCCTGACCGGTCCTGAATTCCAGCGCGACAGCGCACCAATGAGGCTCCGGAACATCCGTTCCGGAGCCTCATCCGTCTGCGAGCCCGCGTCGGGTGTCGAAACGAAGACGGCTTACTATACGGTTTGTCCATGACCTCACCGCGCCGGTTCGACACCATCACGATCATCTTCAATCCGAACAGCACGGGAGACGCCCCGACGCTCGCTGCCGGGCTCCGCGACGAACTCGTGCCGGCACTGCCGGAGTCGGAGGTGAGACTGCAGCCCACCGAACACGCGGGGCATGCGATCGACCTCGCCCGGGAAGCTGCTGCGGCAGGCAACGCCCTGGTCGTCTCGGTCAGTGGGGACGGCGGGTACAACGAAGTGGTCAACGGTGTGATGGCCAGCGGCCGGGACGACGTCGTCTGCGCAGTGCTCGCCGCCGGCAACGCGAACGACCACCGCCGCGTGACGGGACGCAAGCCGCTGGCCGAGGCCATCGTCGAGGGCCGGGTACGCCGGATCGACGTGCTGCGCCTGAGCATGGACGAGCCGGGATCCCCACCGGTCCATGCCCATTCGTACATCGGCTTCGGGCTCACGCCGGTCATGGCGATCGATCTGGAGAAAGGGAGCAAGGGCGCCATCAAGGAGATGTTCTCCGTGGCACGCACCTTCCGGAAGTTCAAGCCTTTCGAGATCCGCCAGACTGATGGAAAACACCGGAAGTTCGACAGCCTGATTTTCGCGAACATCTCCCAGATGGCGAAGTACGCGACCTTGAGCGAAGCCGACGAGCAACCGAACGACGGCAAATTCGAGGTCGTCATCTTCCCGCATGCGGCCAAGTGGCGGATTCTGCTGACGGCCCTGCGGGCCGCGACGAAGGGGCTGGGCGACCAGCCCAGCTACTCGCAGTACCGGTTCTCGACCCTCAAACCCATGCCGTACCAGATCGACGGTGAAGTGAAATCCGTGGAAGCGAATACCGCCATCACCATTGAAAGCGTCCCGCGCGGCCTGTCGACCCTCGGTTGATCATCAACCCTCGCCAGGTTCCGCCAGCACGCCCCCTCATGTGCACGTCCAGGCCTCCGGCCTGCCCAACCCCGACAGGAAACTGATCCGCCCGTGGCCCTCCGATCCGCCAGGTACCTTCCGCCTGCCCTCCTACCCCGTGGGACGGAGGCGACGGCGAGCAGCCGGACGATCGAGGGTGACGGGGGGCTGTACCGGTTGCACCGGCACAGCAGATCGGGAGATGCCGTGCCAGGACCGGTGTTCGTGCTGGTGCACGGCATCGGGATGTCGCACCGCTACTTCGACCGCTTGCAGGCGGAGCTGCTCGATCACGGCGATGTCGCGGTCTTCGATCTTCCTGGTTTCGGTGGCACTCCCCGTCCCTCGCGCCGCTTCGGTGTGGCGGACTACGCGCACCTGATGGGGCAGGCCCTCGAGCAGGCCCAGTTGTCGTCATGTGTCCTCGTGGGGCATTCGATGGGTGCGCAGTTCGTCACCGAGCTGGCGCTGCAACGCCCCGATCTCGTCTCCGCGGTCGTCCTCATCGGTCCGGTCACCGATACGGCTCATCCCTCCGCCGTCCGTCATGCCGCGGCTCTGGCACTGGACAGCCTTCTGGAGAGGCCCTCGACCAACTTGCTGGTCACCGGTGCGTACCTTCGGTGCGGCATCCGGTGGTACCTGACCGAGCTGCCCGTGATGCTCGGCTATCGCCTCGATGATCAGCTTGCCCGGGTGGTCCAGCCCGTCCTGATACTCCGCGGAACCATCGACGCGATCGCCGGCCGGGCCTGGTGCCGGCGGCTCGGCCGAGCAGCCCGCCGCGCGATGGTGGTGGAGGTACCCGGCCAACCGCACGGCGCGCATCGCGGCGCTGCGCCTCTGGTCGCCCGGGAGATCGTGCAGTTCCTCGGCCGCTACTCCTCCGGCACAGTTCCGGAGGACCTCCGGCACGGTGCTGGAGGGGTAACGCCGGAGACGGAACTCCTGGGATGAGGACGGCCACGACCGGCCACACGCACAGCGCGGCCGGGACGGCAAGGACTGTCGGCTGCTTCAGCACGGCCCTTGCACCTACCCTCGCTCATGCAGAATGGAGCACTGGGACGCGTGCTAGGAGGAGCCTGTGAGCTTTGAAGACCTTGATCGGGTGGTAGCTGCAGCACGGAAGGACACCGCTGCCGTGCACGATGATCTGTCCGCCAGTATCGACCCGCCGGAGGAGCTCCAGAGCGCAGTGGCATCGGCGATCAGCAACGGCGAGTCCCTGGCCGCAGTCGCGGCCATCGCCGACCTGTCGCCCCTGGCGGCGCTGGACGTGCTGGAGAGGCACAGCCCCCAGGCGACCCCGGCCTCATCGATCAGCTGACCCGACCGGCTGATCTGCCCCGCTGAACTCCCCGGCTGACCCGGTGCGGCGCGTGCGCCGGTGTCAGGTCTCGAGCATGTCCCGCATGTCGAGTTCCTCGTTGACTTCCTCGAGCCGGAATTCGGTCTCGGCATGCGCTTCGCCGTCGGTCGCGTACTCGAAGTCCAGCTCACGGTGGACCTTGCTGTTCAACACCTCGACCTGCTCCGTCGGCAGCGAGCCGACGTCGGGGAATGCCTCGTGGGGCGCGATCCTGCTGTTCATAACCATCCATTTCCCACTGGGTCGACGAAAGCTCCATGCCGGGCTTCCGCTGTCAACAGCGGCAGGAACGGGAGCGCCGCCACTGATTGTAGGCATACCGGAAGACGCCCATCGGCCGCGGGGCGGGTCATCCCGTGAAGCTTGAACCAATCTTGAGCGACCGTGCGCACCGACGGCGACCTGCGGGAGCCGGGTCCGCCGAAGTTCTCACAGCGGCCCGGGCCCTTGGATAGGTGAACGTCACGGAGCGTTTACGCAGCACGCAAGGGCCGGAAATGCGCGCTCACTAGCGTCAGGGGAAAGCAGGAACACCCATCCCCTGGAGGACTCCGTGAGCATTGACGAAGCATCATCGCCCCTGGCCGCCCCGCCGGCAGCTCCGGCGAGCGCGCCACCGCTGGGGCACCGCAGCGGCCGCTGGATCGACAACTGGGACGCCGAGGACACCGCGCAGTGGAACAGCGTCGGCAAGTCCATCGCCAGGCGGAACCTCCAGTGGTCCATCGGCTGCGAATTCCTCGGCTTCGTGGTCTGGCAGCTCTGGTCGATCGTCGTCGTGTACCTGCCCGCGGCGGGCTTCACCTTCTCGACGTCGCAGATCTTCTGGCTGATCTCCATGCCGTCCCTCGTCGGAGCCACCCTGCGCATCCCCTACACCTTCATGGTGCCGAGGTTCGGTGGCAGGAACTGGACCATCATCTCGGCCCTCCTGCTGCTGATCCCGACGGTCGGGCTCGCGCTCTGCGTCGCGAACCCGGAGACCCCGTTCGGCGTGATGCTCGCCGTCGCGGCGCTCGCCGGCTTCGGCGGTGGCAACTTCGCGAGCTCGATGGCGAACATAACCTTCTTCTACCCCGCCCGCGAGAAGGGCTGGGCCCTGGGCCTGAACGCCGCGGGCGGCAACCTCGGTGCGGCCGTCGCCCAGCTCGTGGTGCCCATTGCCGTCGTGCTCGGTGCCGCCGCGACCCTGAACCTGCCGCTCGCCGGCCTGCTCTGGGTGCCCCTGATCCTCGTCGCTGCCTTCGGCGCCTGGAAGTACATGGACAACCTGTCCAGCGCCAAGAGCGACCTCGCCGGTTCGCTGGCGGCCGTCCGTGAACCGCACCTGTGGATCATGGCGCTGCTCTACATCGGCACCTTCGGGTCCTTCATCGGATTCGCCGGGGTCTTCCCGAAGCTGATCGCCGATACCTTCCCCGCGTTCTCCACGATCGCCATGGGCCCGGTCACGCTGGGCCTGGCCTTCCTCGGCCCCCTGGTCGGTTCCCTCGCCCGGCCCTTCGGCGGGCGCCTCGCGGACCGGTTCGGCGGAGCACTCATCACCGTCGGGGCATTCGCCGTCATGGCGGTCATAGCGCTCGCCGTCGTCTGGACGCTCCCCCTGGCCAACTTCTGGCTCTTCCTCGGCCTGTTCCTCGTGCTCTTCGCCGCCGCCGGATCGGGAAACGGCGCCACCTACCGGATGATCCCGGTGATCTTCGCCCGGCGCGGTGCCGCCGCAGGATCGGCGGAGCTGCGCGAATCCGTCAGCACGGCCCGCAGGTCGGCGGCGGCCCTCGGCCTCATCTCGGCGGTCGGTGCCTACGGCGGCTTCCTCATCCCGCAGGTCCTCAACGCCTCGAAGGGCGCCTCCGGCAGCTACGAGGGCGCGTTCTACGGGTTCGTCTGCGGCTACGTCCTGATGCTCGCCGTCACCTGGTTCTTCTACCTCCGCCGCTCCTCGACGCTCGGCAAGGTCTGACCGGTGGAGCAGGCCGGGACCGGGCAGCAGACGCACTGCCCCTACTGCGCCCTCCAGTGCGCCATGACCGTCACGGCGAGCAGCCACGGCAGGAACGACGGCGTGACGATCACCGGCCGGGAGTTCCCCACCAACCGCGGCGGGTTGTGCCGGAAGGGCTGGTCCGCCGCGGACCTGCTCAGCCACCCGGACCGGCTCACCGCACCCCTGGTGCGCGGCGCCGACGGCGTGCTGCGGGAAGCGGAGTGGGATGCCGTACTGCACCTGATCGCCGACCGGGTCCGCAGCATCCAGGCGGAGTCCGGCCGGGACTCCGTCGCGGTGTTCGGCGGCGGCGGCCTCACCAACGAGAAGGCGTACACGCTGGGCAAGTTCGCCCGGCTTGCGCTGCGCACCTCCCGCATCGACTACAACGGCCGGTTCTGCATGTCGTCGGCGGCGGCGGCCGGGAACCGCGCGTTCGGCGTCGACCGCGGCCTCCCCTTCCCCCTGGAGGACCTCGACGCCGCGTCCGTGGTCCTGCTCCTCGGCTCGAACACCGCGGACACCATGCCGCCGTTCGTCCAGCACCTCCGGGGGGCGCAGGCCGCAGCGGGCCTGATCGTCGTCGACCCCCGGCGCTCCGCCACCGCCCGCCTGACCGACCAGGGCAAGGGCGTCCACCTCCAGCCCACGCCCGGTACGGACCTCGCGCTCCTCCTCGGCCTCGCGCACGTGGTGGTCGCCGAAGGCCTCGAGGACCGCCGCTACCTCGCAGCACGGACCAGCGGGTACGACGACGTCGCACGCGGGCTGGCCCGCTGGTGGCCGGAGCGCGTGCAGGGCATCACGGGCGTCCCCGCCGCCGCGATCCGGGCGACGGCGAGGCTCCTGGCGCAGGGAGCACGCAGCGGAGCACAGGGCGGTCCTGGTGCCTACATCCTCACCGGCAGGGGCATCGAACAGCACGCGGACGGCACCGACACGACCACCGCGGCGATCAACCTCGCGCTCCTCCTCGGATTGCCCGGCACGCTGCACAGCGGCTTCGGGACGCTGACGGGCCAGGGCAACGGGCAGGGCGGCCGGGAACACGGCCAGAAGGCGGACCAGCTGCCCGGCTACCGGAAAATCACCGACCCTGCAGCCCGCGCGCACGTCGCCGCGGTCTGGGGGGTGCCGGAGGATGCCATCCCCGGACCCGGACTGCCCGCCGTCGAACTCCTCGCCTCCCTCGGCCGGCCGGGCGGCACCCGCTGCCTCTTCGTGCACGGCGCCAACATTGCCGTATCGGCACCGAATGCCTCGACGGTGATCGACGGACTCCGGTCGCTCGATCTCCTCGTCGTCTCGGACTTCTTCCTGTCCGAGACCGCCGCTCTGGCCGACATCGTGCTGCCCGTCCTCCAGTGGGCCGAGGAGGAGGGCACCGTGACGAACCTCGAGGGCCGGGTCCTGCGCCGCCGCGCCGCCGTCGCCCCTCCCCCCGGCGCCCGCAGCGAGCTGTGGCTGATGCAGGAGCTCGCCCGCCTGCTCGAGGCGCCGTCGCTCTTCAGCGACGACCCGGCGACGATGTTCGATGAGCTCGCCCGCGCCAGCGCCGGCGGGATCGCGGATTACTCCGGACTCGACTACAGCGTGCTCGAGGGCGGAGCGGCCGCCTACTGGCCCTACCCCGCGGGGAGCACCGGCACTCCCCGCCTGTTCCTCGACGCGTTCACCCATCCGACCGGTCGCGCCGTGCTGGTGCCGGTGGCTCCCCGGTCGGCCGCCCTCGACGCACGGGTTCCTGCCCCGCTCCTGCTCGCCACGGGCCGGCTGCTCGAGCACTACCAGTCCGGGACGCAGACCCGGCGCGTCACCGAACTGCTCGCCGCCCAGCCGGCGGCCCGCCTGCAGCTCCATCCCGCCACCGCCCAGGACCTCGGCATCGCGCAGGACGACCCCGTCGTCGTCACCAGTGCCCACGGCGAAGCCCGGGCGCTGGCGGACCTCACTGCCGACATCCGCCAGGACACCGTCTTCCTCGCCTTCCACTACGCGGAGGCGGAAAGCGCCAACCGGCTCACGGGAGGCGCCACCGATCCGGTTTCAGGCATGCCCGAGTTCAAGACGACACCGGTCCGGGTCGCGTCCCTGTCCACCCGCGCATTCACCGACCAGCTGGAGGCCATCGCATGAGCAACGCCGCACCTGTTCCGGAACGGATCGTCGTCGTGGGCTTCGGGCCCGTCGCCGCGCGGCTCATCGAGCACCTCGAGCCGTTCGTCGCCGCCGGATGTGTGGCGTTGACGGTGATCGGCCAGGAGCAGGACGCCGCCTACAACAGGGTGCTCGTCGCCGACGTTGCGGTGGGCCGCACGCGGGAGTCCGCCATCCGGCTCGCCGACGCGGCGGCGCTGATCGCCGCGGGTGTCGACGTCCGGCTCGGCGCCCGTGCGGCGAGGGTGGACCGGCCCTTCCGGCGGGTCCTGCTCGACGACGGACAGGCCATCGGCTACGACCGCCTGGTCCTCGCCACCGGATCACGCCCTCTCCTGCCGCGGCTCGAGGGGCTCCACGACGAGCTCCTCCTCCCGCCGGGCGTCAGCTTCCTCCGGGACCTCTCCGACGCGCGAGCCGTGTCGGCGGCCCTGGCCGCGCGGCAGCGCATCGTGGTGCTGGGCGGAGGCATCCTCGGCATCGAGGCAGCCCTCGCCGCCGCCGAGGAAGGAGGACGCGTGACGCTCGTCCACAACGGCAGGGCCCCCATGGAGCGGTTCCTCGGTGAGGGCTCACGGGTCCTGGCCGCGGCCCTGACTCGGGCCGGCATCACCGTGGTGGCCGGCACGTCCACAGGCATCACCCTCACGGACGGGCGCTTCTCGGGTCTCACCCTCGAGGGCGGGACCCAGGTCAACGGCGGCGCCCTCGTGCTCGCCTGCGGCGTGAGGCCGCGTACCGAACTCGCCGACGGCTGCGACCTTCCTACTGCCGCCGGGATCCTCGTGGACCACGAACTCCGCGCACTCGACACCCAGGACATCTGGGCGATCGGTGACTGCGCCGAGGTGCGCTGCTGGGACGGCTCCTGCCCGGCATGCATCGGTGTCACCACGCCGCAGGGGCTGATCGGCCCTGGCTGGCAGCAGGCGGACCAGCTCGGTCGGGCTTTCGCGGCGGACCTGTCCGGCGTCCCCGCCGCCGTCGTCGGCCTGCCCGACCGGCGGGACGCCGTCCTGGTCCTCAAGGCCCGCGGTGTCGACGCCGTGACCGCGGGTGAGACGGACGCCGATCCGTGGACGGTGGAACCGGGCCTCGCCGTCGCTGTGTGGACGGACCCGGGGCACGGTCGCTACGCGAAGATGGTCACGCGCGACGGCGTGCTGACGGGCCTCGTGTGCGTGGGCATGCCGCGGACCGGCGCGGAACTGGTGCTGCTCTTCGAACGCGGCAGCGAACTCCCCGCCGATCGCTCCAGCCTCCTGCGGCTCGACAGCATCGAGGGTGCCGGCGCAGCTCGGACTCCAGGACCCGACGCGACCCTGTGCCGGTGCGCGGGGATCACGCGGGGCACGGTGCAGGAGTCCGTCCACTCGGGCTGCGCGACGGTGCAGGACGTCTCGGTGGGCACGCGGGCCGGAACCGGCTGCGGGGGCTGCCATGACGAGATCCGGGCCGTCATCGAGCAGCACTTCGCCGTGGCATCGTGACAGGCATCGCGACAGGCATCGTGACAGGCATTGTGACCGGCATCGTGAGCGGGTGGCCCCGCCGGTTGAACGGGGCGGGGCGTCGCCGGAGGGCGTCGTCGGAGGGCGCGGACGGGTGATGCAGGACGGGCCGCGAGCGCGGCCAACACCTACACGTGCAGCCGGTACCCGCGCTTGACCACGGTCTCGACCAGGCCGGGGTCCGGCAGGGACTTCCGCAGCCGGTTCACGTTCATGTCGAGGGCATGGCCGGCACCGGTGTGTGCGAGGAGGTGCGTCAACGCATCTCGGCTGAGGACGGCACCGCGGGCTGACAGCAGCGCCTTGAACAGCACGAGCTGCGCGGGCGCCAGCTCCACCTGGACCTCGTCCACCCTGACGGACCTGCCCCGCACCTCCACGTAGCCGGAGCGGGTCCGGAGCTGCTCGACGTGGTGTTCGGCGAGGTGGTCGCAGACGAGGCGGATCAGGGCACCCATGCGGTAGCGGTCGGGCACGATGGGCTCGATGCCGGCGTCGAGCAGGGGCTGCGCGGTGACCGGCCCGACGGCGGCCGCGAGGACGCTCCGGCGGAACCGCTGGATCAGTTCCTCCTGCAGGCCCTGCTCGGCGGCCGTGTTGAACAGCGCGTCCACGGCGGGGGCGCTCGTGAAGGTGACGCAGTCCAGCTGCCCGGCGCAGACGGCCTCGATCAGCCTCGGCAGCCGCTCGGAGCCCTCGGGCTTGATCCAGCGGTACGGCGTGACGGTGAGCAGGGTCGCGCCCGCCGCGCGGAGCCGGGCCAGCTGGTGCGCGTCGGCGTAGGCGTGCAGCTGTACGCCGATGGTGAGGCCTGAGAGGTCCTGCTGCAGCAACTCGTCGACCAGCGTCGCCGTCGTCTCGTCGGAGCTGATGCCGACGTCGTCGAGCCCGGCCGCTCGCACCGCTCCCCGCGCCTTGGGCCCGCGCACGTAGATGCGGCCGTTTCCCAGGACGTCCAGCAGGTCGTCACCGAGCCCGGCGGCGTCCGCCGCCTCGAACCAGCGGCGCATGCCGTAGGCGGTGGTGATGAGAAAGAGGTCCGGGCGGGCGGCCACCATGGCAGCGGTGTCCGAGAGCAGCTCCACGTCCTCGGCGATGGGCGCGATCTTCAGGGCCGGTGCGTGGAACACCGAGGCGCCGCGCCGCTCGAGGGCGTCGATCAGGTCCCCCGAGCGGCGGTCCGACGTCACACCGATACGGAAGCCGGCCAGCTGCCCTCCCGACCCGTCCAGTCGGATCGCCTCGGTCATGACGCCAGCGATTCGGTCAGGCGGGCGAGGTGCGCGGCTCCACCCTGTAGGTCGAGGCCCACGCGCACCACCTCCCCGATCACGAGCACCGCCGGGGACTGGCACCGTGCGGCACCCGCCGCCGTGACGATCGTGGCGAGGGTGCCCGCCGTCGTCCGCTGGGACGCGCTGTACCCGCGCTCGACGACGGCGACCGGCATGTCCGGGCGCATCCCGGCGCGGCCGAGGCCGGCGACGAGCTGGGGAAGCGTGGAGACGCCCATCAGGACCACGATGGTCCCGCCGAGGCCGGCCAGGTGCTCGTGCTCCTCGTCGCTCAGCGGAGCGTGGCCGGACACCACCGTGAACAGGTGGCTGACGCCCCGGTGGGTGACCGGGATACCGGCGGCAGCAGGGACGGAGATCGCCGAGCTGACACCCGGCACTACACGGCACGGCACCCGGGCCGCGAGGCATGCTGCGAGCTCCTCGCTCCCGCGCCCGAAGACGAAGGGATCGCCGCCCTTGAGTCGGACCACGGCGTTGCCGTCGAGCGCGTACCGGACCAGGAGATCGTTGATGCCGGCCTGCGGCACGCGGTGGTGGCCCGGCAGCTTCCCGACGTCCACGAGGTCGGCCGCCGGGGCGAGCTCCGCGAGCGCGTCCGTCGGGGCGAGCCTGTCGTACAGGACGACGTCGGCCTCGCGGAGGGCCGCGGCCGCGTCGAGGGCCAGGAGTCCGAGTGCGCCCGGCCCGCCACCGACGAGGGTCACGGTGCCGCTCCCCTGCGCAGCTGCCTCCCGCACGAACAGTGCGCCGCTGCGGCGGCACCGATCGCGCAGTGCGTCCATCGCGCAGTCCGGATCCGCGTTGGGTGCCTCGCCCACCGCGTCTCCGACCGCGACGACGAGCGCGGCGCCGACGAGCACCGCGTCCGTGCAGGCCTGGGCAGTCTCCCGCCGGTCGACGTCGGCCCCTGCGGCCCTGTAGCGGGCCACGACCCTGCGCGAGGCCCGCTCGGCCCCGAGGACCACGACGCGACGCCCGGCCAGATCGATCTCGAGTTGCATGATTCAGCCCTCGGTTCCTGGTGCGGTTCCTGCTGCGGAGCGGAGGGGGATCGCCGCTCCGAGGTTCGTGCGACGGGCCTGCGCCTCGATCTCGGCGGGGGTGGCCGGCCGGCGCTGGCCCCGCTCCTCGACGAGGACGATCGACTGGTCCGCGGCGTCCGGAGCGTTGACGAAGGACCGGAAGCGGCGGAGCCGGTCGGGGTCCCTGAGCGTTGCCGCCCACTCGTCCTCGTAGTGCTCGATATGGCGGGCCATCGCTGCCTCGAGGTCCTCGGCAATGCCGAGGGAGTCGTGGATGACGACGTCGCGCACGTGGTCGAGCCCGCCGTCGAGGTCGTCCATCCAGCGGGCCGTCCGCTGCATGCGATCGGCGGTGCGGATGTAGTACATGAGGTACCGGTCGATGTAGCGGATGAGCGTCTCGCCATCGAGGTCCTGGGCGAGGAGCTGCGCGTGAGCGGGCTGGAAGCCGCCGTTGCCGCCGACGTAGAGGTTCCAGCCCTGGTCGGTGGCGATGACGCCGACGTCCTTCCCCCGCGCCTCGGCGCATTCCCGTGCGCATCCGGAGACACCCATCTTGAACTTGTGGGGGGCGCGCAGCCCGCGGTAGCGCAGTTCGAGGTCGATCGCCATGGCCACCGAGTCCTGCACGCCGAACCGGCACCAGGTGGAGCCGACGCACGACTTCACGTTCCGCAGGGCCTTGCCGTAGGCCTGGCCGGATTCGAAGCCCGCCTCGACGAGGATCTTCCAGATCTCCGGGAGCTGTTCCAGGCGTGCACCGAAGAGGTCGATCCGCAGGGCCCCGGTGAGCTTCACGTACAGGCCGAACTGCTCGGCGACCTGCGCGATGACGGCGAGCTTCTGCGGCGTGATCTCCCCGCCCGGGATGCGCGGCACCACCGAGTAGGTGCCGTTGCGCTGCATGTTGGCCAGCGCACGGTCGTTGGTGTCCTGCAGCGTGCCGCGGCCGCCGTCGAGCACGTACTCCCCGCGCTGCGTGGCCAGGATGGAGCCGATGGCGGGCTTGCAGATGTCGCAGCCGTGGCCGGCCTTCGCCTCCTCCGTCGCTCCGAAGCGGCGGATGATGTCCTGGAAGGAGGCGAGGTCGAGGGCCTGGATGGCCTCGAACAGTTCGGGCCGCGACATCGCGAAGTGCTCGCAGATGCCCTTCGAGACGGTGCGTCCGGCCTTCGTGAGCTCACTGTCGAGCAGCTTCTTGAGCATCGGTACGCACGAGCCGCACTGGGTGCCGGCACGTGAGCACGCCTTGAGCGACAGCATGTCGAGCGCCGGCTCCTCGCCGCCGTCCCCCGTCCCGTGCACGGCGGACCGGCATGCGCCGGCGGTGACGTTGTTGCAGGAGCAGAGGATGACGTCGTCGGGCAGGTCGGACTGAGGAGCCTCACCGCCGCCGGCGGAGGAGAGGTAGGCCCCGGGCTCGGCGGGCAGCTCGCGGCCCAGCAGGGGCCGGAGTGCCGAGTAGGGCGCCGCGTCGCCGACGAAGATGCCGCCGAGCAGCGTCCGGGCATCGTCCGTGACGACGAGCTTCTGGTACAGGCCCCTCGCCGGGTCGGCGTAGACGATCTCGAGGCTGCCCGGAGTCTCCGCGAGCGCGTCACCGAAGCTCGCGACCTCGACGCCGGAGAGCTTCAGCTTGGTCGCGGTGTCGAATCCGGGGAAGGAGGACACGCCCCCGAGGATGCCGTCCGCGCAGACCTCGGCCATGGCATTCGCCGGGGCCACCAGGCCCATGCTGACGCCCTCGTAGCTCGCGACCTCGCCGATCGCCCACACACCCGGCAGGGCGGTCTCGCAGGCTGCGCTGATGACGACGCCGCCGCGGGGCGCCACCTCGAGCCCGGCGTCCCTCGCGAGCTCGTCGCGCGGCCGGATCCCGACGGCGAACACCACGAGGTCGGCGGGGAGGACGGACCCGTCGCTCAGCGCGACGCCGGTGACCCGCCCGCCGTCGTCCGTCTCGATGGAGGTCGGCGCACCGCCGCAGTGGATCCCTAGGCCCTTCGCCTCGATGAGGCGCCCGAGTGCCTGTCCCCCGCCCTGGTCGAGCTGCGCGTTCATGAGCCAGCCGGCCCGGTTGACGACCGTCGACTCGGCGCCGAGGTGCTGAAGTCCTCCGGCTGCCTCCAGGCCGAGGAGCCCGCCGCCGATGACGACGGCGCGCGGGGCCCGGCCGAGGCCGGCGGCGAGGCGGGCGGTCTCCGTGCGCAGCCACTGGACGTCGTCGAGCGTGCGGTAGACCGCCGCGTGCTCGCCGCCCGGCAGGGGCAGCCGTACGGCGTCCGATCCGGTGGCAAGGACCACGTCGTCGTAGGGGTACTTCTCTCCGGAGGCTCCCACCACGCACCGCGCCGCGAGGTCGAGTTTGACCGCCCGCTCACCGGTGACGAGCCGGATGGCCGGTTCGCGCCACATGAGCTGTTCGCCGAGGCTGAGGTCCACGTCGCCGGTCAGCGCGCTGCTCAGCGCCACGCGGTCATACGGTGCGTGCGCCTCCTCGGTGAGCACGGTGACGGAGAGTTCGTCGGTGCCGCGCCGCCAGAGGGCTTCGACGAACCGGTGTGCTGCAGGTCCCCCGCCCACGACGACGATGCGCCGTTCCGGCGCTGCGGGGACGTCCCCGGAGGGCCGTGATGATCGGTTCTCGCTCATGGTGTGCCTTCCATCCGGGCCGGGGTGGTCCCGCGTCTGGTTCCACCGTACGGAGGGGCAATTACTCCTGTGTGTCGCGGATGTATCGCAAAGTTAACTTCGGGCTCACCGGCGGGCGCCGGGCCGGTGAGGTGCAAGTTACCCGGGCGCAACAGCCCCGGGACCTGGTCGACACGTCCCCGGCCTAGCGTTGTGCTCAACGCACCGGACCCCGACAAACGCACCGGACCCCCGACATCAGCACTCGACATCAGCAGGAGAACGCCATGACCGAACTCGTACTCCAGCGCCCCACCGCACTCTCGGCCTGGGTGGCCGTCTGCCGACTCGACGACCTCGAGGAATGCTGGGGCGAGGCCGCACTGGTCGACGGGGAGCAGATCGCCCTGTTCCGGCTCCCCGGAAACCGGCTCTACGCCGTCGGCAACATCGACCCCCGGACGCAGGCTGCCGTCATGGCCCGGGGGATCGTCGGCTCGCGCGGCGCTGTGCCGACCATCGCCTCCCCGCTGCACAAGGAGGTCTACGATCTCGCCACGGGTGCCTGCCTGTCGGGTGGACAGGGACTCCGGGCGTATCCAGTGCGGTGCGTGGACGGCGTGGTCGAAGTGGGTGGAATCGAAGCGGCTGGAGTCGAAGCCCGCGGTGCCGCCTGAGCGCGTACGTTCCTCCATCAGTGCTTCAATGGCTGCCATGACCGCGCCTTCCAGCAATGCCCCCGTGCTCATCGCCTGCGCCCACGGCACGGACAACGTGCAGGGACGGCGCGAGATCGACGCCGTGCGGGCCGGGATCTCCGCGCTGCGTCCGGGGCTCGACGTTTTGGAGGCGTACGTGGATGTGCAGGTCCCCGACCTGGTGGACGTCGTGGCGTCGCTCCCGCCGGACCGTCCGGCCGTCATCGTCCCGCTGCTGCTGTCCGTCGGCTACCACGTGAAGGTGGACATTGCGCGGGTTGCCGCGAGCAGGCCGGGAACGGTGTCCGCTCTCCCATTGGGACCGGATCCGCGCCTCGCGTCCGTCCTGCAGCAGCGTCTCACCGAGGCGGGCGTGGCCGACGGCGATGCCGTGGTCCTCGCGGCCGCGGGGTCATCCGACGCGTGCGCCGCCGAGGACGTCGCGGAGGTGCGGGCGGTCCTCGCGGAACTCCGGACGGGTCCGGTGCAGCCGGGCTTCGGGTCGAAGGCCTCGCCGTCCGTCCCCGAGGCCGTCGCCGCCTACCGCGGGGGCCCGGATCGGGGTCCGGTCGCCCTCGCCTCCTACCTGCTCGCTCCCGGGTACTTCCACGACCAGCTGGCGAAGGCGGGCGCCGACGTCGTCAGCGCTCCCCTGCTGCCGAGTCCCGTCATCGCCGAGATCGCGCTCAGCCGGTACGACGACGCCGCCGCGCACCTCGCCGGCGGACTCCCCGGTCAGGAGGAACCCTGCCCGCGGCCGTGCCGCGCGCTGGTGTCGACATGCGTCCGGAGCGGTTCAGCCCAGCCGGTCTGATGCCGCCCGGGCCGCAGCGCCCCGCAGACCCTCTGCGGAGGAGCACAGCGGAGGAGCGGGACTAATTCCGTGGTCGGCGCAGTTATGCACTCGGGCCGGAAGCGGTCAGGTGCGCGTATGGCGCTCCGCCGAGAACAGGAATGAGACGACGTGACGACAGCGACGACCGAAGGAGTCGGCTTCCGGTCCCGGCGAGGACCAATTCTCATCGCCCTGATGCTGTCAACGGGTCTGGTGGCGATCGATTCCACGATCGTTGCGACAGCCGTACCGTCCATCGTGCAGGACATCGGTGGCTTCACGTCCTTCCCGTGGCTTTTCTCCGCCTACCTCCTGGCACAGGCTGTCTCGGTGCCCGTCTACGGGAAACTCTCGGACGTCGTCGGGCGCAAGCCGATCATTCTCAGCGGTATCGGTCTTTTCCTGCTCGGCTCGATTCTCTGCGGAGTGGCCTGGAGCATGCCGGCCCTCATCGCGTTCCGTGTGCTGCAGGGTCTCGGCGCAGGCGCGGTGCAGCCGGTGGCGATCACCATCGCAGGCGATATCTATACGCTGACCGAGCGGGCAAAGGTGCAAGGGTATCTTGCCAGCGTGTGGGCCGTCTCCTCGGTCGTGGGCCCAACTCTCGGAGGTGTGTTCTCCTCACTGGGTATCTGGCGTGGGATCTTCCTCGTGAACATTCCCCTGTGCCTGCTGGCCGGGTGGATGCTGCTTCGAACGTTCCACGAGAATATCGAACGCACGAAGCACCGGGTCGACTATCTCGGGGCGGGACTGTTGACGGTCTCACTCACCCTGATCATTCTTGGGGCCCTCGAGGGCGGTCAGGCGTGGGCCTGGAACTCTTTCATCAGCATCGCCGTCTTCACAGCCGGGGCGCTCCTGTTCGCCGCGTTCGTCCTCGTCGAGAGGAAAACCCCGGAGCCGGTCCTGCCGCCGTGGGTCGTGTCCCGACGGTTGCTCGCCACGACAGCGATGATCTCCTTCGGTGTCGGAGCGGTCATGCTCGGCCTCACCTCCTACGTGCCCACCTTCCTCGAAGGGGCCCTCGCGACCTCTCCGATTCTGGCTGGGCTCGCCTTGGCGGCGCTGACCCTCGGCTGGCCGATCAGCGCCTCCCAATCGGGCCGATTCTATCTGCGGATCGGATTCCGTAGGACGGCCCTGATCGGCGTCACCGTCACGGTCATCGGAACAGCCGTTCTTGCCCTCACCGCGTCCTCCCCCAGCATCCTGCTGGTGGCGGCGAGTTGTTTCATCGTCGGACTCGGACTCGGCCTGGTAGCGACCCCGAGCCTCATCGCCGCCCAGTCGAGCGTCGAGTGGGATGAGCGCGGTGTGGTCACCGGCACGAATCTCTTCGCACGATCGATCGGGAGTTCGATCGGTGTCGCCGTTTTCGGGGCCGTGGCCAACTCGATCTACGCCGGCAACCCGGGCGGCGACTCGGACGCGCAGACAATCGTCTCGGCCTCCACCGCGGTGTTCCTGGCGGTTCTGATCGGTGCACTTCTCACCGTCGTCGCCGTCGTCGCAATGCCGGCCACAAGCAAGACCACCCCAGAGGGGTCTGCCGAGACGGACACAGCGTCCTCAGGTCAGTAGGACCCTCGGGTCCGTGCTGCGACCGAGGGCGCCTCAGGCGACCTGCTCGAGCGAGAGGCGCTCCTGCACGGTGGCGGCGAGTTCCTCGGCGATGCGCTGGGCCGTCCCGGTATCGGCAGCCTCGACCATCACGCGGACGACCGGCTCGGTGCCCGAGGGACGCAGCAGGACCCGCCCGGTCTCGCCCAGGATCTCCTCCGCCTCACGGACGGCCTCCTGCACTCCCTCGTCCGAGGTGGCCGCCGTACGGTCCACGCCCTTGACGTTGATGAGCACCTGCGGGAGCTTCGTCATGACGGCCGCGAGCTCCTTGAGGCTCTTGCCCGTCGCAGCGATGCGCGCGGCGAGCTGGAGGCCGGTGAGGACGCCGTCGCCGGTCGTCGCATACTCGGCGAAGATCACGTGGCCGGACTGTTCGCCGCCGAGGCTGTAGTCGCCGTCGCGCATGCCCTCGAGGACGTAGCGGTCCCCGACGCCGGTCTCCTTGAGGGAGATCCCGGCCTCGCGCAGGGCGATCTTCAGTCCGAGGTTGCTCATCACGGTGGCCACCAGGGTGTCGTCCTTGAGCTTCCCGGCGTCCTTCATGGCCAGTGCCATGACGGCCATGATCTGGTCGCCGTCCACGACCGTGCCCTCGTGGTCCACCGCGAGGCAGCGGTCCGCGTCGCCGTCGTGGGCGATGCCGAGGTCAGCTCCGTGCTCGAGCACGGAGGCCTGGAGCTTCTCGAGGTGCGTGGAGCCGTAGCCGTCGTTGATGTTCACACCGTCCGGGTCCGCGCCGATGACCACGATGTCCGCGCCGGCGTTCTTGAACACCTCCGGGGAGCAGCCGCTCGCCGCACCATGGGCGCAGTCGAGGACCACCTTCAGCCCGTCGAGGGAGTGCGGGAGGGTCTGGAGCAGGTGGACCACGTAGCGGTCCTCGGCGTCGGCGAAGCGCTGGATCCGGCCCACATCGCCGGCGACGGGGCGGCGGCGTGTGTTGGCCATCTCGGCCTCGATGGCGTCCTCGAGCGCGTCGCTGAGCTTCTTGCCGCCGCGGGCGAGGAACTTGATGCCGTTGTCCGGAGCCGGGTTGTGGGAGGCGGAGATCATGACGCCGAAGTCGGCGTCGAGGTCGGCGACGAGGAACGCCGCGGCCGGCGTCGGCAGCACGCCGGCGTCGTAGACGTCGACGCCGGAACTGGCGAGACCCGCTTCGACGGCAGCGGCGATGAACTCACCGCTGATCCGGGGGTCGCGGGCGATCACGGCAGTGGGCCGTCGATCGCCGTCGACCGCGTTGTGGCCGAGCACGACGGCGGCCGCCTGGGCCAGCTGCAGGGAGAGTTCCGCCGTGATCAGGCCGTTGGCCAGGCCGCGCACACCATCGGTGCCGAATAACTTGCTCATCGTGGATCATCCTAAGTGAAGAACATGAGACCGCTCAGGTGGGTCCCCCAACAGGTTAAAGCACGATGCCCGCCCGGAACCCCGGACGGGCATCAGCGCGTGTCCCTACATGACGAAAGAATGTGACCCAGCCCGCGCCCTGGAGCGTGGAGCCAAGAGGCAATTTTCGCCGAGGGGACCCGAGCGGAATCGCGCCTGCGATTCCGCTCGGGGAAGGCGAAAATTACCTCTTGGAGTACTGAGGCGCCTTGCGTGCCTTCTTGAGACCAGCCTTCTTGCGCTCGATGACGCGGGCGTCACGGGTCAGGAAGCCTGCCTTCTTGAGGGCGGGGCGGTTGTTCTCGCGGTCGATCTCGTTCAGCGTGCGCGCAACACCGAGGCGGAGGGCACCGGCCTGGCCGGAGGGTCCACCACCGTGGATGCGGGCGATGACGTCGTACGCACCGTCGAGCTCGAGGAGCTTGAACGGGTCGTTGACTTCCTGCTGGTGCAGCTTGTTCGGGAAGTAGTCAGCGAGCTCGCGCCCGTTGACGATCCACTTGCCGGTGCCGGGGACGAGGCGCACGCGGGCGACGGCTTCCTTGCGGCGTCCAACGGCTCCGCCGCCGACGGTCAGCGCGGGGCGCTCCTTCGCGGTGGTCTCGCTGGCCTCGGTGGACTCTGAGGTGTAGCTCGTAAGCTCCTCAGTGGGTTCATTCAGCTCTTCGGTGTTCTGAGCCACGGTTCTCCTTGAAGTGATTTCTTAAGTGTTGGTGGCCAGGACTACTGGGCGACCTGGGTGATTTCGAACGTCTTGGGCTGCTGTGCGGCGTGGGGGTGCTCAGCGCCGCGGTAGACCTTCAGCTTGCCGATCTGCTGTGCTGCCAGCGAGTTCTTGGGAAGCATGCCGCGGATAGCCTTCTCGACTGCGCGCTCCGGGTTCTTGTCCAGGAGTTCGACATAGCTGGTCGACTTCAGGCCGCCCGGGTAACCCGAGTGGCGGTAGGCGCGCTTCTGCTCGAGCTTGGAGCCGGTGAGGGCTACCTTTTCAGCGTTGATGATGATGACGAAATCGCCCATGTCCATGTGGGGAGCGAAGGTCGGCTTGTGCTTTCCGCGGAGCAGGATTGCGGTCTGGCTGGCAAGACGGCCGAGGACGACGTCGGTTGCATCGATTACGTGCCACTGGCGGCTGATGTCGCCTGGCTTCGGGGTGTACGTACGCACGGTTATGGCCTTCGTTTCTATTTCGGTGTCGCCCGCATCCACGGAAACCTCCGTGCCCGCGGGCTCAGCTTATTCATGCGTTACCGGAACTTCAGGTGAGGGCTGAAATACGACCAGTTATCCCGTAAATCTCGGCTCCGCCCCCGGGCCAGGTGGTTCTGCAACTGAACCGCTCCGAGAGGCGCAGACGTATCGAGCTGGGATACGCACAACGACTACCAAGATTAGCCTGCCGGCATGCCTCAGGTCAAAATGGCGGGGCACCCGCTCGCGCTAAGCTACGGTACGCTCTGGCCGCGCGTCCTTCCTAACTCGCTGCGCGAGGAGTCTGAGGGACTCGATCCACAGAATCACCAGCGGAATGGCCGTCCACGGCGCGGCACCGATCGAGAACGGCCAAACGAGCTGGCCGGCTGTCAGATGGAACGCTGGCGCGAGCCACGTGGTGCAGAAAGCCGCCGCGAGGCTCAGGCGCACCGCAACCGTGGGCCGATTCTCGAGCAGGCACAGGGCAACCGGGAAGAAGAGGACGGCGTCGTAGACGACGAGGTGTGGGGAGAACACGACGGTGGTGGACAGTGTCGCGATCAGCACCAGCATTCCGTCCCGGCCCCGGGCATGCCCCTCCTCCCCCGCGGCAAAGGGCTGGCTGAATAAGCGTCGCCTCCGCATCAGCTGTCTTACGAGGACTATCGCTGCAGCGACCAAAACGACGATGCTCAGGATCGAGCCGATAGGACTCGGCGCCGACGCGGGCAGCACAGCGTGCAGGAAGGCCGGAAAGCTGACCATCTTCCAGGCCTGGTCCTGCTGGACCTGCTCGCCGAAGCCGCTTCCGGTGATTGCATCGACCCAGCGCGCTATCCCCACTGGCCCCACCAGTGCGAGGCTCAGCCCGGCCTGAAGGAGACCCATCACCAGAAATCCGGAGAGCGCACCGAACCTCCGGGTCACAAGGAGCGCCAGCGGTACCAGGACTACATGCTGGGGCTTCAGGAGCGCCAAACCGAGGGCGGCGCCCGCGACGAATTGATGGCGGCCAGCGATCAGTCGTAGCGCCAGGAGCCATACCGCAAGCACGAATGCCGAGTCCTGCCCGCCGCCGAGCAACTCGAAGGCGGGAGCGCTGGCGCAGAGCACCAGCACCACGAGGCCCCTTCGACGCGCTATCAGCATGGGCGCCACGAGGCGTAATGACCACAGGCAGGCAGCCAGCAAGATCACGTTGATGACCAGCCACACTCCAGCGCTCGCTGGATATTCGACGAGCGCCGATGGTACGTATAGCGCCGCGACGAGAGGCGGTGACACGAACCATGACACGACCGAGGACGTGCCGTTGATCGATTCCTGGAAACCCATCTGGCGCTCGATGCTGTACAGGTCGGTGCCGTGTCCGTCGAGCAATAACGCCCCTCCGGTCCAGTGCGCCAAGTAGTCGGGCAGCACCGTACCGAATACCGCTGGGGCCACGAGCCGCTGGACCGTGGAGACGGCCAGGATGACAGCTCCTAGGACCACGAAGATGAGCGGATAGTTCCGCAGCCTCTCTCGGGTTAGGAGCGAATCAGCACGTACCGCGCCACGCCGGAGCGCTGCATGCAGCCCGCCCGGGGTCGAAGTCTCAGCCATGAGGCGAAACACTACGTCAGGATCGGGCCCCGGCCGGCGATGACGCGATATCCCGCTGTGCGACGGCGACCGATTGGGCTCTGCGCCCGTTGCAGAACGAGCACCACCGCAGCGAACTAGGAAGCTCCCGCCGGGGCTTCATACCTGCATGCCGTAGGGCGAACTACGCGTGAGTGATCACCGACTACTCACGTGCAGGAGGAGGTTGCCCGGTAAAACGCAGGTTCTCCGCAGGAGAAGGGCCGAAGGATGAAGCTTCCCTCAGGTTCGGCTCGTTTCAGGCATTCAGCACTGAATCGGCTATTAGATTTTTGCTCAGAGCTGGCACAGCGTCAGCCCCTCGGACCTTCCGTCCACGGTTCGTCCATTCTCATCCAAGGAGCTCGCCATGATCGCACTGTACGCAACCCTCTCGACCGTCCTCCACACCGCCAAGGCACGCCTGGCCGACGAGGAGAAGGGCGCGACCATGGTCGAGTACGGCCTGATGGTCGCCCTCATCGCTGTCGTCGTCGCCGTCGCCGCCGCAACGCTGGGCACTCGGATCGTCACCCTCTTCAACGGCATCCTCGACTAACTGCCTTTTACGCAAACGGCTCTGGTCGCACATTCGCCAGAGCCGTTTGCACTTAACCCGCCATCGTCCGGAGATCTGTTGTGAAGCGATACCGAAATGAAAAGGGCGCTGTAGCAATCGAGCTTGCGTTCGTCCTGCCCGTCCTCCTGCTGATCCTCATCGGCATTCTCGAATTCGGCCGGGTGATGAACGTGCAAGTGTCCCTCACCCAGGCAGCCCGTGAGGGGGCACGGCACGCTGCCATTCATTATGACGACGGCACCATGAACGTGAGGGCGGCGGCTCTTGCGGCCGCTCCGGCACTGGCCGGCCTTCCCGTCACCGTCACCAGCAACGCCGCGGCCTGCGCGCCGAACCGGAACGTAACGGTGACGACAAGAGTGGTGCTGCCATCGATGTCCGGTTTCCTGGACGTTGGACTCTTCCCCATGAACCTCGACGGAATAGGGGTAATGCGATGCGGCGGATGAAGGAATCCGGCGACCGTACTTTCGCCGGTGATGAGCGCGGAGCTGTAGCCGTCGTCGTCGCCCTGATGATGGTGGTCCTGCTCGGAATGGCAGCCCTCGCCGTCGATGTCGGCGCTATGTACGTGGAGAAGGCCCAGCTCCAGAACGGTGCCGATGCTTCCGCACTGGCCATCGCCAACGATTGTTCTAGGGGAACCTGCGGCGCTGTAAACGGCACGGGCCAGTTCTTTGCCGACAGTAATGCAGGTGATGCCACAAGCGGCATCACCTCCATTACCTTTCCGACCGCCACGAGCGTGCGCGTACGCACCAACGCTCGCGAAGCTGGGACGGGCGCCAACCACTTCTCTCTCGCTTTCGCCCGCGTCCTCGGTTTCCAGAACACTCAGATCACAGCTACTGCGACGGCAAGCTGGGGCGCACCTAGCGGAGGTAGCACGCTGCCATGGACCATCGGTCAGTGCGTCTTCCGCCAGTCCCTCAGCGCGTCGCAGCGAACTCAGCTCGATTCGACCGGGAATTTTGTCGGTGACCCCACCCCCGTGCACATGCTTCTGAGATATGACAACAACCTCGATTACCCAGGCTGCGCAGGGCAGAACGGAGACGTTCGGGGTGGATTTGGCTGGCTCGATCGGGACGGTACCGGCTGCTCCGCCGCCGTGAATATCGGAACCGGTGAAGCGGGAAGTAATCCGGGGCTGGACTTCCCCGGCGAATGCTCTTCCATCATGGCCAGGCTCAGGGAAGAACCCGTCCTGATCCCTATCTACAGCAGCTCTGTTCTAAACGGGTCCCGCGCCACCTACACGCTGAGGGGGTTTGCTGCCTTGCAGATCACCGGTTACAAGTTCGGCGGTGGGCCTTCAGTAACCCACCTCGACCCTGCGGCCCCCAACTGCACCGGAAACTGCCGAGGCATCCAGGGCTTTTTCACCCGCTTCGTCTCACTTGATGACGGCCTCGTGACCTCGCCCACCGCACCCAATCTCGGCGCATCCGTCGTCGGTCTCTCCAACTAGGACCTTTTGTGACCCTGTTCACCACTCCCCCTCGTCATGGCAGGAGCCACCTACAGTGAAGACTCGACTTATCGGAGGACTGGCGGCCCTCGTCCTGGCGATCCTCGGCACAGCCCTACTGGTCCTCTACGTGGGAGCGGCCGATAGTCGCGCCCAGGAAGGACTCGACCCCACCAAGGTCCTCGTCGTCAGCGAGCGCGTTCCGGCCGGGACGCCGGTGGAGGATCTTCGGGCTCTGGTAACGACGGAGTCGCTGGTGAAGTCTGCCGTGGCCCCACGCGCACTGACAACCCTGGACGGCCAGGAGAACAAGATCGCGGCCGTTGACCTCCTGCCCGGCGAACAACTTCTCGCAGAGAGGCTCGTTGCACCCGAGGACTTTGCACCGGGCACTGTACCTGTTCCGGACGGCCTCGAGGAAGTCACTATCCTGCTCGCTCCCGAACGCATGCTGGGCAGCCGCATCGCGGCCGGCGACCACGTCGGCGTATACATTTCGGGCGAACTCGAGGACGAAGCCCCGGACCTTGATCGCCTGCCGGACGAAATGATCGGATTCAAGCAGCACACCAACCTCATTCTGCAGAACGTCCTGGTCACCGCCGTCCAACAGGCTGCCCCGGAGACAGAGGACTCGGCTAATGCGGACGCCGGGACTGACGGAGTCGCCATGCCGAACGGCTCCGCCTTTGTGACCCTCGCCCTGGACGATCTCAACGCGGGCAAGGTTATTTTTGGTGCCGAGTTCGGAAGTATCTGGTTCACGAAGGAATCCGCCACGTCCGAACAAGCTGATCCCCCAGTCATCACCATCCCAGAGGTCGTCAAATGAGCAGGTTCGTGATCATCACGGCAGTAAGGGACTTCGAGAGTCGCGTCCGGCAGGCAATTGCGGGCGTTCTTCCTGGAGATCTGCAGACCCTCCCGCCCGAAGCCGTCCTCCTCGTCCCGGACGCCCTCCTGCAGCAAGTCGCCGGTGGCCAGCCGGACGTGCTGATCTTTGGACCAGGGGTGCGGCCGGAAGATGCGATGGCCCTCGCGTCAATCTTCGACATCCAGTACCCGGAGATCAGCCTGGTACTCGCCGCCGCCACGACCCCCGATCTCATGCTGGGAGCCATGCGGGCCGGCATCCGCGACGTTATCAGCGCCGAGATCGACCTGAGTGAGCTGCAAGCGCTCCTGCAGAGGGCTTGCACAGCGGCAGAGCGACGCCGACGAAACAGTGGACAGCAGTCCGAGATGAGCGAGGTGCGCGGACGCGTGATCGCTGTGATGTCACCGAAAGGAGGCGTTGGAAAGACGACTGTCGCAACGAACCTCGCTATCGGGCTGGGGAAGATCGATCCAATGAGCGTGGTTCTCCTCGATCTGGATCTGCAGTTCGGCGATGTCGCGACAGGCCTCATGCTTGAACCCGAGCACAGCATCACGGAGGCCGTGCACGGTGCGGCTGCCCAGGATTCGATGGTCCTCAAGGCTTTCCTGACCGTCCATTCCGCCGGAATTTACGCCCTGTGCGCACCGCGGTCACCCGCGGAGTCCGACTACATCACCGCGGAGCATGTCACCCACCTCATCAACCAGCTCGCCACACAGTTCCGCTACGTCGTCGTGGATACTGCACCCGGCCTAGGCGAGCATTGCCTCGCCACACTGGAACTCGCCACGGACGGAGTGTGGATCTGCGGCATGGACGTGCCCAGCGTCCGCGGCCTGCATAAGTGCTTTAGCGTGCTCAGCGAGTTGCAACTCCTTCCGCAGAACCGGCACACCGTCCTCAATTTTGCCGATCGGAAGGCCGGACTGACCGTGCGTGACGTCGAGGTGACCTTGGGCGTTCCGGTGGACGTCGTCGTCCCCAGGTCGAGGAACCTTCCTTTCTCCACGAATCGAGGAATCCCGGTCCTCCAGGGCACGACGAAGGATGCTGCCTATCGCGGACTCCAGAAGCTCGTCGACCGCTTCGATCCCGCCCTCATGGCTGAGGCCCAGCGGAAGGCACACCGACGGGCGGTGATCGCGTGAAGCTCTCGGAGCGAATGAACCAGGCATCCCCCGCCCCCTCAGGTGTTGCTCCGGCCGAAGTGGATTCCGTGGTCCAACCGGACCCGTTGAGGCCGTTCGCTCCGGTCGTGGCGCCGGCCGCCAATACCCTGACGGCTTCGAACCCCCTCGGACACACGCCATCCACCCTTTCAGCACGCGTCGCCGGGCCAGCGGGAGCATTGCCCGGGCACCGCCCGCAGGCAACCGCTCCCGTCGTTGATGCCCTCGGAGGACTCAAGCAACGCGCCGCCGCCGCCCTTTTCGATCGCATGGGCAGCCGCTTCAGCGACGCGTCGGTCTCGGAGGAGGAGCTGCGCAAAACAGCGAAGGAGGAGTTGTCCGCCGTCATCGACGAGGAGCAGGTTCCGCTGTCTCCGGAGGAACGGCGTCGACTCATTCGCGAGATAGCGGACGAGGTCATGGGCTACGGTCCACTGCAGCGGCTCCTCGAGGATCCTTCGATCACGGAGATCATGGTCAACAGTTCCGAGCAGATCTACGTGGAACGCAAAGGACGGCTCACACTGACCGATTTGCATTTCACGTCGGACGATCACCTCCGACAGGTCATCGAGCGGATCGTTTCCAAGGTCGGTCGGCGCATCGACGAATCATCGCCTCTCGTGGATGCGCGGCTCGAGGACGGTTCGCGCGTCAATGCGATCATTCCGCCCCTCGCCGTGAATGGACCCTCACTCACCATTCGAAAATTCGCACAGGTACCTATCACGGTCAACGATCTCCTGGGCTGGGGCTCTCTGACTCCGGAAATGGCGGAACTTCTCGATGCATGCGTTAAGGCGCGGCTCAACATCATCGTCTCGGGCGGAACCGGCACCGGCAAAACCACCATGCTCAATGTCGTCTCCGGCTTCATCCCCGAGGACGACCGTATCGTCACCATCGAGGACGCTGTGGAACTCCAACTGCAACAGGCGCACGTCGTGCGGCTGGAGAGCCGGCCTGCAAACATCGAGGGCAAGGGCGCAATCGGTATTCGTGAGCTCCTCAAGAACTCCTTGCGGATGCGCCCTGACAGGATCATCGTGGGCGAGTGCCGTGGCGGTGAAGCGCTCGATATGCTGCAGGCGATGAACACGGGGCACGATGGGTCCCTATCGACCGTGCATGCTAACTCTCCGCGTGACGCGATTGCACGCCTCGAGACCCTTGTCCTCATGGCCGGCATGGACCTCCCTCTTCGAGCCATTCGGGAGCAGATCGCTTCAGCCGTGGATCTCATCATCCAGTTGACGCGCATGCGCGATGGCAGCCGCCGTGTGACACACGTCACAGAGGTGCAGGGCATGGAGGGGGAGATCATTACGTTGCAGGACGCGTTCCTCTTCGACTACTCGGCAGGTATGGACGCGCAAGGCCGTTTCCTCGGTCGACCCGTAGCGACTGGTATTCGCCCCCGTTTCCTCGACCGATTTGAGGAATTGGGGATTCAGGTATCGCCCGGAGTCTTCGCCACAGCACACCATGGGGGGGCACGGCGATGATGGTCTCGCCCGTGGTCCTGGGGTTCGGGATACTCCTGTGCTTTGTGTCGCTGCTGCTGCTTTTCGCCGTGGTCCTCAAGCCGAGGGCAGGAGCGATCCCGCTGAGCCGAAGGCGTCCCGGCGTGCCGCAGGAGTTGTCCGTCTTCAGCCGGGTCAGCTCATCGACGGTTGGGGCGGTCGATGACGCTCTGGGCAAATCGGGCGGACTGTATGGTAAGGATCTGTTGTATGACGCCGGTGTAAAGATGAGGCCTGCAGACTTCACCGTCTTCGTCCTGTCGATGTCCCTCGTTGCTGCGCTCCTCGTAGGATTCCTCTCTCACGTGGTGCTCGGCCTGCTCGTAGCCATCATCGTGCCGTTCCTTGCCCGCCTGGTGTTGTCCCTCAAGCGGGACAAGCGCAGAGCGCGGTTCGACGCGCAGCTTCCCGACACCATCCAGACGCTCATCGGTGGGCTGCGAGCGGGTCACAGCGTGATGCGTGCGATCGACGCAGTAGCCGCCGACGCCGAGGCGCCCGCCTCGGAAGAATTGGGACGGATTGTGAACGAGACGCGCATTGGAAAGGACTCTCACCTGGCGATCGAGGAGGCCGCCATCCGCATGGACAGCGAGGACTTCCGATGGATTGCACAGGCAATTCAAATTCACCGCGAAGTAGGTGGAGATCTCGCCGAAGTACTCGAGCATGTTCTCGAGACGATTAGGGAACGGAGCGAGATCAAAGGGCAGGTTCGGGCTCTCAGTGCTGAGGGAAAAATGTCCGCATACATCCTGATGGCAGTGCCGGTTGCAATTGCGGTACTGTTCGGCATTATTAATCCGCCGTATATGCTCGTCCTCGTCCAGAATTTTCTGGGAATCCTGATGATTTGTGCTTCAGCGGTCATGTATGCCATCGGCGGGTTCTGGCTCAGCCGCGTTATTAAGATCAAGTTCTAGGGGTCGCATTGTCACTCCTCGTCTGGTGCGCAGCAGCTAGCATCGTCTTCCCCGTGGCCTATCTTGGCTGGGCCCTCTCCACGTCCGACCGCAAATCCGTGCTCGCGATTCATGCCAACCTGAATCGCGGCATAAGTGAGCGCGGCGACAAGTCGTCTGGCGCGTCATCGGCGCTCACGGCGATCACCCACAAGGTGACACCCGATGTTTATGTCAGCAAGATCGACGGTTGGCTTGCCCTCGCAGGGAGGCCTGCTTCCATGCCGCTCGAAAAAGTCATCGTCGCAAAACCGGCGCTGGCCCTGATAGGCGCGTCCCTAGGGTTCCTTCTCTTCAGCAAGAATCCGGGATTAGGTTACGTGGCCCTCGGACTCTTCATCATCGCGCTGTTCTACTTCGTGCCAGATTTGCTCATCTACAACACTGGCATCAAACGTCAGGAAGCAATCCAGACTGAACTGCCGGACACCTTGGATCAGATGCTGATCTCTGTGGAGGCCGGCCTAGGGTTCGAGGCGGCCATGGCTCGTGCGGCCGCGAACGGCAAGGGGCCCATGGCTCAGGAGCTCACGCGTACCTTGCAGGACCTTCAGGTGGGACGCCCTCGCCGCGATGCATATCAGGCACTCGCCCAACGATCCTCGGTTGATGAGCTGAAGAGCTTTGTCGGCGCAATCGTCCAAGCCGACAAATACGGGATAGGAATCGCGAACGTCCTGCGCGCCCAGGCAAAGCAGTCGCGCGTCAGACGACGCCAACGGGCAGAGGAGAAAGCGATGCAACTTCCCGTTAAAGTACTGTTTCCCTTGCTTCTCTTCATCTTCCCAGTGATGTTCATCGTGATCCTCGGACCGGCTGTTATCAACATGATGAATACCTTCGGAGGGATGTGAACAAGGGACAACAGCCAACGTTTCGACTCAACCGGAGAACAGGGAAGCAATTGCGCAGTTATATGTCAGCATCAGCCGGTTTCCGGCCAATCGTCAGACCGCGGCCGTAGCCTGACATGGTGTTCTCAAATGTCGCCCCGATGATCCTGCCGCTCGTGGACCTCGCTGTCCTCTCCCAACTCGAGCGGCAGCTGAACGACCCCGTGCCTGCTCGGGCGTTCGCCCGCGACTACATCTCGGTGTTCGAGGAGCGTTATCTCCGCCTCACGAATTCCATCGGCAGCGTGGACCTCCCCGCCGCCCTCGACGCGGCCCTCAGTCTGCGCAACTCGTCTGCAATGGTCGGCGCGGCACGGCTTTCCGCGATGGCCGCGGACCTGGAGCTCGCTGTGACCTCAGCTGACCTGGAAACAGCACGCACGGCACTCACCGCGATCGAGCGCTGCGGACTGGATACCATCAACGAGCTCGAAACCCGGTATCTCACGCCCGCCTGAGGCCGCTCCAAGTCGTTGCTTCAGAAGCGGGCAGGTGTGAGCCGGTAGCCCACCCCCCGCACGGTTTGTAGCCAGCGCGGGTTCTTGGGGTCCTCGTCCAGCTTCCGCCGGAGGTTGCCGATGTGCACCTCGATGGCGCGTTCGTCGGAGTCGCTGATGTAGGCGTCCTCGCCGTAGTAGTCACCACGCACCACGCGCACCAGATCGGCCTTGGTCTTCACAGCGCCGTTGCTTTTCAGCATCTCGTGGAGCAGGTCGAACTCACTGCGCGTCAGCGGCAGCTCACGTCCGTCGAGGAGGACGGTGCGGGCCGCGGCGTTCAGGACCAGCCCGTTGTGCTTCAGAGCCGGCGACGACTCGGAAGGCAGAGCTGGAAGATCGGCAACAGCGACGGTAGGTGCTGCAGTGCCGGGGTGACCAACCGCCACTGGTTCGGGCACGGCTCGCGGGCGCCGCAGCATGGCAGCGATACGGGCGCGAAGCTCCCGCGGACGGAACGGCTTGGTGAGGTAGTCGTCAGCGCCGAGCTGCAGTGCCGTGAGGGTGTCCAGCTCGTCACCGCGCGACGTCAGCATGACGACGTAGCAGTTGCTTGAGCTCCGGATGCGCCGGAGCACCTCGTATCCGTCGATGTCCGGCAACCCGACGTCGACCGTCACCACGGTCGCGTCGTGCAGGCGGACCAGGTCGACGCCGGCCCTTCCGCTGGGCGCCACGTGGACGTCGAATCCCGACTGCCGCAGGACTGCCGCCACGAGATTTCGCACATCGACGTCATCCTCGATGACAACCGCTACGCCCGGATCGCTCATTCGGTTCCTACCCCCATGTGACCTGCGCTACCGTGCGCTCGACTCGTCATAAATCCCATTGTGCATGCCCGCGCACCGGAATTGTGCCGCCTTCCGGTGCGAAACGCGTTATAGGGGACATAATGTGAGGCAGTACGTAGGTCTCAGCGTCGGGAAGTTATTCAGTATGTGGTCTCTCATCTTTCCTTGGATAGTGCGTGCCTAGGGATGGCGGTGCCGTGTGGTTGCGGGGAATGGCATCGAGGTTCACCATCAACCGTTCTGTTGTGCTGTGCCAGATCCCCCTTACCGTGATCGTCGTCGTCATCGGTGTCACGGCACCCGTCCTCCGCCCCGGCCTGATGTCCAATTCGACCTTCGACCTCGGTTTCTCGATGATCCTGCTCCTGCTGGCCCTGAGCGTCGTGGTCCCGTGGCGTGAGCTTCCACGCGGCAGCCTTCTGGTCGTGCCCATCCTCGACTTCGTCGCCATCGCCCTGCTCAGGGCTGGCGCCACGGAGACGCAGCCAGCCCTCGGCGTCCTCGCCGTCTTCCCCGTGCTCTGGCTCATGCGCTCATCGCTACCCACCTGGGCGGCCCTCGTCCTCACCTGGACCGGATCCCTCCTGGTGACCGCCTGGCCGCTACTGTTTTCCTTCGATCCGTCGCGCATGCGCTCGTATCTCGGTATCCTGCTGCTCCCGATCGTGATGCTCTGCATCGCCGTCACCATCCGCGTCATGAGTCTCAGCGCGAGGGCCCGCGATCTGGAAATCGAACGCAAGGACCGTGAGCTCACCGACCTGCTGCGGGCGGCCATGGACCGTGAGCGCGTCCTGACCGCGATCCTCGACACCGTCGACGTCGGACTCACAGCCGTAGATGCACACGGCAACACCACACTCACCAACCGGCAACAGGAACTGTTCAACCGCCTCGCGACGGGGCACGACACGCACCGTTCCCTCTACTTCGGCGCGGACCGCACCACGCCGCTCCCCTTGGAGAAGAGACCCATTTACCGCGCTCTCACTGGCCAGACCTATGCCGACGAGCTCATCTGGGTCGGCGAGGGCGATGCGCAACGCGCCCTCTCGACGGCCGCCCGACCCATCAAGAATGCCGATGGACGTATCGCCGGTGCACTGATCGTGTGCAGTGACGTGACCGAACTCGTCGAGGCCGTCACCGCGAAGGACGCCTTCATCTCGAACATCTCCCACGAGTTCCATGCCCCCCTCACGTCTGTCCTCGGCTACCTCGAACTGGTCATGGAGGACGAGCACCCGCTACCCGCTCATCTCAAGGGCTACGTCGACGTCGCTGGCCGCAACGCCGAACGTGTCCTCCACCTCGTGGCCGATCTGCTGTCCACTGCAGGAGACAAGGTTCGAGTCCATCCCCGCCCGGTGGACCTTGCCGCCCTCATCGAGATGTGCGTGCGGTCCAACCGGCTCCGAGCCCAGAGGAACAAGGTGAAGCTCCAGAGCGACGCCCAGGACCCGCTCTGGACGCTGATCGACCCACTGCGGATCTCCCAGGTGCTCGACAATCTCGTGTCGAACGCGATCAAGTACTCCCCCGGCGGCGGCGTGGTGAGCATCCATGCAGAGGAGACGGAGACGTGCATCAACCTGCACGTCGAGGACCGGGGAATGGGCATGACGGAACAGGAGGCCCGGCAGGTGTTCTCGCGCTTCTATCGGACCCCGGCGGCACGGCATGCCGACATCGAAGGGGCGGGTCTCGGACTGGCGATCACCAAGTCCATTGTGGAAAGTCACGGCGGGGCGATCTCCTGTGTCAGCTCTCCGGGCAAGGGCAGCCGTTTCACGGTGTCGCTGCCGGTCAACGGCGATGTCAGCCGCGTACCCCAGGATTCGATGGAGGAGTCAGTCTAGGTGGTCCTCGCCCTTTCCATAGCCGTCCTCTCCGCCGCCCTTGGCTACGCGCTGTTCGCCCTCGCCGGCAGGGATCCGCGTACGGTCCTGCCTTCGTCCTGGCGGGTTCCCATGGCGCTACTGGCAGGAATCCTGGCGGGGGCCGGAAGTGTCGTCACGGGCTTGTCGTGGAACTTGCCGCTCCTCGTTGTCCTCGCGGCCTTCGGCGTCGTGCTCGGAGCGATCGACGCGCGTACCAAGCTGCTGCCGAACGCAATCCTGCTGCGGTTCCTGGCGATCACCGTTCCCCTGCTCCTCCTCGCGGGAGTGGTGACAGCAAACTGGAGCGGCCTGCTGGCTGCAGCCGCAGGAGGTGCGTGCCTGTTCGTCGTGTATCTCCTACTTGCCCTGATCTCGCCGGCTGGCATGGGGATGGGCGACGTGAAGCTTGCAGTCGTCCTCGGATTGTTCGGCGGCTGGGCGGGCGCCGCTGCATGGATGGGGACACTGCTCGGCGGGTTTCTCCTCGGCGGGATCGCCGGAATCGGCGTGCTCCTGCTACGCCGCGGGTCGCGCAACTCGAGCTTCCCGTTCGGTCCTGGCATGCTGCTCGCCGCTCTGGCGAGTTTCGTCCTGCTCGGCTAGTTGTACTGGAAGAGGGCGTTGGCGGTAAAGGCCTCTTCGGGTTGTCGCTACCGCACTCGCGGAGGGCCAGAGGGTCCTTACCGGCCGTAGAGCCTCTTTGATTCCTCCGCGGGGGGCCGTATGGGGCCGGAGCGTTACAGGTCCCACTCGAGCCCCGACCTGGGTGCACACCCTTTTCCCTACTTGTGTGAAGACCGCCCTTTAGTTGTCCACATAGGCTCCCGAGGCAGCTGCAGTAGTACGTGTGTTCGATAAATTGGGGTATGGCCATCGCCCCGATCGAGCGCTCCGTGCAGACCCCAAGTCCAGTGGGTCCGCTCGAGTCGGCGTGCGTTGCCCTCGCGGAGTGTGCTCGGGAAGTGAGCCTGCAGGGCCGTGTGCTGACCCGCTCGGAGGCGCTGCAGCTCATCGTCGACGTCGAACAGGCCTCGAGGATCGTGGATCACCTACAAGTTCTGGCCGCACGCCTCGCCCAAGAGCACTACCGGGTCGACGAGTCTGATCCCGGCGGGCCTGATCCCGGGAGTACATCCGGGAGTACGTCCGGGAGTACGTCCGGGACCGGGTCGCTTCTGGCCCGGGCCGAACAGGGCATCCGTGTCGAGACCCCGGCTCCAGCCGGTTTGAGCACCGCCTCCTCAGGCACCGGTGCGTTGTCCTCGGCGGGTGCAGGAACAGATGGGTTCAGGGATTGCGCGGACTTCCTGCGCGGGACCCTCGGTGTCAGCCGTGCCGAGGCCCGGCGCCGGCTGGCCCTGGCCGAGCTGGTGCTGCCGCGGATGTCCCCGACGGGCGCGGCACTGCCGGCCCGGCTGGGAACCCTCGGCGCGGCGGCGGAGGCGGCCCTGGTCAGTGGTCGGGCCGCGACGATCGTCTCCCAGGCCGTGCACCGGGTGCAGTCCTTTGCGACCGCGGAGCAGGTCGAGTCGATGGAGGAGCACCTGACCCGGCAGGCGGTGGAGTCCGACGAGGACATCCTGCGGGTCCTGGCCCACCGGTGGGAGGGTGTCCTGGATCAGGACGGGCAGGAACCATCGGAGAAAGTGCTCCGGGCACGCCAGGGCGTGTTCCTCAAGGGCCGGCGCCACGGACTGCACGTGCTGGAAATCGGTGCCACCGACGAGCAGTTCGAACACCTCGCCACCGTCATGAACACCGCCACGAATCCCAGGGCGCTCCCCGGCCACACCAGTACTGCCGGCGTTGCTGTCGCTGCTACCGGCGTTGCTGTCGCTGTCGAAAGCGCAGACGCTACCGCTGCCTTCGGTGCTGCTGCCGAAAGCGGCACAGGCACCGGTGACGACTCGTGTTCAGGCGCGGGTGACGATTCTGGCTGGGGTGCGGGTGCGGGCCGGTTCGGTGATCCGGAGGGTCCAACGAGGGCCCAGATGCTGCTGGAGGGACTGGTCGGAGCGTGCAGGATCGCCCTGAGCACGGCCGGTCTTCCCGCCACCGGTGGTCACCGGCCGCAGGTGATGGTGACCATCGACTACCAGGACCTCATCACCGACCTCAGCAGGAACCTCAACAGTGTCCTCACCGGCCAGACCCAGCACCCGGGCCAGCGGCCGGGACAGGCGGTCTTCGCCGGGCAGGTCAGCGCCAGGAGCATCCGGCGGATCGCCTGCGACGCGGACATCATCCCGGTCGTCCTCGGCGGTGCGGGCCAGGTCCTGGACCTCGGGAGAGCCCAGCGCCTCTTCCCACCGCACCTGCGCCGGGCACTGGTCGCCCGGGACAAGGGCTGCGCCTTCCCGGACTGTTCCATCCCGGCACCCTGGTGCGAAGCCCACCACATCGACCCCTGGTCCAAGGGCGGCAGCACAAGTATCAGCAATGGAGTGCTGCTGTGCTCACGCCACCACCACCTCATCCACCAGGGCGTGTGGCGGGCAGAACCTCGGGGCGGTGTCTCCTGGTTCCACGCACCAGGCCACCCCGGTCGGGCAGGAACACCCCGGAGAAACAGGTACTGGCAGGCCGGACAGATCGTCGACGACCAACTCCACCAACTCGATGAAGAACTCACACACGGAGAAGATGAAGAGCCGGCACCCGGAGAAATCCTCCAGGAGGAACCGCTCCCCCACCGGCTTCGGCCCGACCTCAGCTAGTCGGCGTCCGCCGCAGCGCTTCCTGACTAAGGCTCCAGGTGTCCGGCGTTCCTCCGGGAACGCGTCAGTTCAGCGCGAGCGGCAAGCTCCTCGTCGCCGGGATACGCGATCTCCTCGAGCACGAGCGGGTGCGGAGCGGCGAGGATGGACCGAGCGTCCTTGAGGCGGGCAGCGAGCCTCTCCGCCAGCCACACCGGCGGCAGCTCCCCCGATCCCACACGCAGCGTTGATCCGATGAGTGCCCGGACCATGTTGTGGCAGAAGGCGTCCGCCTGCACGGTAGCCGTGATGACGCCGTCGTGTCCGCGGGTGAACTCGTAGCGCTGCAGTTCACGAATGGTCGTAGCCCCTACCCGAGGCTTGCAGAACGCGGCGAAATCCTGCATCCCGAGCAGGTAGGCCGCACCCTCGTTGAGCAGCGCGACATCCAACGCCGCCGGGTGCCACAGCGTCGTGTGGCGGCGCAGCGGGTCCTGCCCAGCCGTGGTATCGGCGATGCCATAGCTGTACCGGCGCCAGAGCGCAGAGAAGCGGGCGTCGAAACCGGCCGGTGCGCGGGTAGCGGAGCGCACGACGACGGCGGGTACCGAGTTGCGAACGGATCGGCCGCGTCCCGTCATGCCATCGGTCAGCTCACGGTTGATGGTGCCGGTCAGCCGGCGCAGGAAGGCGTCGGCAGGCTCGACGTCACGGCCCCGCCCCATGCCCTCCCACTCAGCGTGCGTCAGGTCGACGTGGGCCACCTGGCCACGGGCATGGACACCGGCGTCGGTCCGTCCGCCCACAGTGAGGCGCGCCTGCCGGCGCAGGAGTGTGAAGAGGGCACCTTCGAGGATGCCCTGAACGGTGGTGAGCCCTGGCTGCAGGGCCCAACCCGAGAAGGGCGCACCGTCGTAGGAGATATCGAGGCGGACACGGACACGCAAAAGCCCGCCATCCCCGGAAGGGATGGCGGGCTCGAGCGTGGTCATGGCGTACGACGGAGGGGAAGAATTACTTCTTCTCGTCCTCGACGGTGCCTTCGACGACGACGACCTCATCTTCGGCGCCGGCTTCGGCGTCGACCGTGGTGTCCTCGGCTGCGACCTCGTCCGCAGCAGGTGCCGAATCGACCGACTCGACAGCCTCAGCGGTCTCCGGGACGTCTACGGACTCGGCGGCCGGTGCTGCGGCAGCGGCGGGAGCCTTGGCCTGCTCGGCCTCGGCGACGACGGACTGCTTGGCGGACATGGGCTCCAGCACCAGTTCGATGACGGCCATGGGAGCGTTGTCGCCCTTGCGGTTGCCGATCTTCGTGATGCGGGTGTAGCCACCCTCGCGGTTGGCAACAGCGGGGGCGATGTCCGTGAACAGCTCGTGGACGATGCTCTTGCTGCTGATGACACCGAGGACGCGACGACGCGACGCCAGGTCGCCCTTCTTCGCGAACGTGATGAGACGCTCGGCGTAGGGGCGGAGGCGCTTGGCCTTCGTCACCGTGGTGGTGATGCGCTTGTGCTCGAACAGTGAGGCGGCCAGGTTGGCGAGCATCAGGCGTTCGTGCGCCGGACCGCCTCCGAGGCGTGGGCCCTTAGTGGGTGTGGGCATGGTGATTTCTCCTCATTAGGTGTCCGTCCCGCCGCTTTCCAGCGACGGGCGGACAGATAGCGTTTTAGAGCTCTTCGTCGCCGTAGGCGGCGTCGTCCTCTTCGATGGCAGCAGCGCGGGCGGCAAGGTCGAAGCCTGGAGGGGAATCCTTCAGGGAGAGACCGAGCTCGACGAGCTTCGCCTTGACCTCGTCGATGGACTTCGCACCGAAGTTGCGGATGTCCATGAGGTCGGCCTCGGAGCGTGCAACGAGTTCACCCACGGAGTGGATGCCCTCGCGCTTGAGGCAGTTGTACGAGCGGACCGTAAGTTCGAGGTCCTCGATCGGCAGCGCCATGTCGGCAGCAAGTGCTGCGTCGGTGGGCGAAGGACCGATCTCGATGCCCTCGGCGGCGGTGTTCAGCTCGCGTGCGAGTCCGAACAGCTCCACCAGGGTGGTGCCGGCAGAAGCGACGGCGTCGCGCGGGGCGATGGCGTCCTTCGTCTCGACGTCGACGATCAGCTTGTCGAAGTCGGTGCGCTGCTCAACACGGGTCGCTTCCACGCGGAAGGTGACCTTCAGGACCGGCGAGTAGATGGAGTCGACCGGGATGCGGCCGATCTCCGAGTCGCCGGACTTGTTCTGCGAGGCGGACACGTAGCCGCGGCCACGCTCGATGGTCAGTTCGAGCTCGAACTTGCCCTTCGAGTTGAGGGTCGCGATGTGGAGGTCCGGGTTGTGGAACTCGACGCCTGCGGGAGGCGCGATGTCCGCAGCGGTGACGACGCCGGGACCCTGCTTGCGCAGGTAGGCGACGACAGGCTCGTCGTGCTCCGAGGAGACGGCAAGATTCTTGATGTTCAGGATGATCTCGGTGACATCCTCCTTCACCCCGGGAACCGTGGTGAATTCGTGCAGCACGCCGTCGATGCGGATGCTGGTCACGGCAGCACCGGGGATCGAGGACAGGAGGGTACGGCGGAGGGAGTTGCCGAGGGTGTAGCCGAAGCCGGGCTCGAGGGGTTCGATCACGAACCGCGAGCGGTTGTCGGCGACTACTTCTTCAGTCAGGGTGGGGCGCTGTGCAATAAGCACGTACATTTCCTTTCAGGAAGCATCCGCTATATGACGCTTCTGTATGGGCGGGACTGCGGGTCGGCCGGCTCGAAAGCTACTGGAACGGCACCGAACCGCCCTGCCGGAACGTTTCGTTTCCTTCAGGGCGGCACGGTGACCGGAAAGCAGATTAGACGCGGCGGCGCTTGGGCGGGCGGCAGCCGTTGTGTGCGCTGGGGGTGACGTCCGAGATGGAGCCGACCTCGAGGCCGGTGGCCTGCAGCGAACGGATGGCGGTTTCGCGACCCGATCCCGGTCCCTTCACGAAGACGTCGACCTTCTTGACGCCGTGCTCCTGGGCACGCTTTGCAGCAGCTTCTGCAGCCATCTGCGCGGCGAACGGGGTGGACTTGCGTGAGCCCTTGAAGCCAACCTCACCGGCGGAGGCCCAGGAGATGACTGCTCCGCTGGGGTCCGTGATGGACACGATGGTGTTGTTGAAGGTGCTCTTGATGTGCGCCTGGCCGAGCGCGATGTTCTTCTTATCCTTGCGACGCGGCTTACGCACCGCTCCACGAGTCTTGGGGGGCATTACTTCTCCTACGAAGGTATTGGGTAAAGCATTGAGTCGGATCGAATCCTGCCGGAGGTCCTACGAACAGGGGCCTCCGTTGGCGAGGGAGCCAGTGGGATGGGCCCCTGATGGCGGGGTTCCCTGGCCGGACGAGCGCTAGCGAGTCCGGTTAGGGGGCCATCAGGGACTAGCGTCCGACCTTCTTCTTGCCTGCGACCGTACGCTTCGGGCCCTTGCGGGTACGGGCGTTGGTCTTCGTACGCTGTCCACGTACGGGAAGGCCGCGGCGGTGCCGAATGCCTTCGTAGCTGCCGATCTCGACCTTGCGGCGGATGTCGGCTGCAACCTCACGGCGGAGGTCACCCTCGACCTTGAAGCTGCCTTCGATGTAGTCGCGGAGCTGGACCAGCTCGGCGTCGGTGAGGTCCTTGACGCGCGTGTTCGGGGAGATCCCCGTGTCCACGAGCGTCTTCTCTGCACGGGTCTTGCCCACGCCGTAGATATAGGTAAGCGCGATGACTACCCGCTTTTCGCGGGGGATGTCTACGCCAGCGAGACGTGCCATAGTGGCGGTGCTCCTTTGGTGTTACCGGAGGTCTGAAGCAGAACGTCCACGGAACTGGTGTTCCGGTCCCCGGCCTCCGTGCCGGGGGTGTACGTCCCACAGGGACGCTGTTCTGCCGTGAAATGTACTTCTACGCGTGGGAAGAACCTCTGGAAGAGGTTCTTAGCCCTGGCGCTGCTTGTGGCGCGGGTTCTCGCAGATGACGAGAACGTTGCCTTTGCGGCGGACCACCTGGCACTTCTCGCAGATCCGCTTCACGCTCGGGTTGACCTTCATGGTTTTCCTTCGAGTTGATTCTTATTTGTAGCGGTAGACAATACGGCCCCGGGTGAGGTCGTACGGGCTGAGTTCCACTACGACCCGGTCCTCAGGAAGGATTCGAATGTAGTGCTGGCGCATCTTTCCCGAGATGTGGGCGAGAACAATGTGTCCGTTGGCCAACTCAACGCGGAACATCGCGTTGGGCAGCGCCTCGTTCACAGTGCCTTCAATCTCAATGACACCGTCTTTCTTGGCCATATCCTCCGCTAACGTCTATGCCCGCCACTTGCATGGCGGACGGGTTTGGGGTTTTGATTGTCAGACCCGTCGGAAACCGGAGCTCGGACGGGAAGGTCTCCGGAGCCCAATTGGGCACGAAAAGCAGAGACAACCAACAGACAACTCTACGCTACCGTCCCCGGATCGTTAAATCGGACGGCAGGGTCCGCCCGGCTGCTGTATTAGGCGCCGCCGGGAACGACGAAGGTCCCGCACCGGAGTGCGGGACCTTCGTTCGTCATAGGTAGCGGACCGATACCGGGCCGACGCCGATCGCTCCGTGCCGTCAGCCGGCCAGCGGAGCCGGGGTGACGCCGAGCGGCTCGAGGCGCGACGCTCCCCCGTCCGGGGCCGACAGGACCCAGATGCCGCCGTCGTGCACTGCGACACTGTGCTCCCACTGCGAGGCGCGCTTGCCGTCGGTGGTGACAACGGTCCAGTCGTCGTCGAGCACTGCGGTTTCCAGCCCTCCCTGCACGAGCATCGGCTCGATGGCAAGGCAGAGTCCGGGCCGGACCTTGGGGCCGCGGTTCGCGCTGCGGAAGTTCAGCACGTCGGGCGCCTGGTGCATCTGCGTCCCGATACCGTGACCCACGTAGTCCTCGAGGATCCCGAGGGCGGGTCCGGGGACCGACGAGACGTAGTCGTCGATAGCGGCACCGATGTCACCGACGAACCGGGCGGAGGCCAGCGCCGCGATACCGCGCCACATGGCCTCCTCCGTGACGTCGGAAAGCCGCACGTCCTCGGGTCGCTGCGACCCGACGATGACGGTCCGCGCCGAGTCGGAGTGCCAGCCGCGGACGACGGCGCCGCCGTCGATCGAGATGATGTCGCCGTCCTGCAGCACGTAGCCGCCGGGGATCCCGTGGACGACCTCGGAGTTGACGGACGTGCAGATACTGGCCGGGAAGCCGTGGTACCCGAGGAAGTTCGACGTCGCGCCCTCCTCGCGGAGGACCTCCTCGAAGACCTCGTTGAGCTGCGCCGTGGTGACACCGACGACGGCCGCGGCGACGGTGCGGTCGAGCGCCGTGGAGAGCACCCGGCCGGCCTCACGCATCACGAGCATCTGGCTGGTCGTCTTGTACTCGATCTTCGGCTGGCGGAACATCCCCAAAAGTCCTAGCTCGCTACTTTGAGTGCTGCCATGACGCGCTCGGTGACCTCGTCGATCGCCCCGATGCCGTCGACCTTGGTGACGATGCCGCGCTCGTCGTACCGGGACACCACTGCTTCCGTCTGGTCGTGGTAGAGCCCGAGGCGGTGGCGGATGACCTGCTCGTTGTCATCCGAACGGCCGTCCAGCTTCGCCCGCCCGAGGAGCCGCTTCACGAGCTCCTCGTCATCGGCGGTGAGCTGCAGCACGACATCGAGTTCGAGCTCGTTCTCGCGGAGGATGTCGTCGAGTTCGGCGACCTGCGACGCGGTGCGCGGGTACCCGTCGAGGAGGAAGCCCTCCTGGACGTCGTCGGCCGCGAGGCGGTCGCGGACCATCCTGTTCGTGACGCTGTCGGGGACGAAGTCGCCGGCGTCCATGTACTTCTTGGCCTCGAGGCCGAGGGGCGTCTCCCGCTTCACGTTGTCGCGGAAGATGTCGCCGGTCGAGATGGCCACGACGTCGAGGCGATCCGAGATCCGAGCGGCCTGGGTGCCCTTGCCGGATCCGGGGGGACCGATGATCAGCATTCTCGTCAACGCAACAACCCTTCGTAGTGACGCTGCTGGAGCTGAGCGTCGATCTGCTTTACCGTCTCGAGTCCCACGCCCACCATGATGAGGATCGAGGTGCCGCCGAACGGGAAGTTCTGGTTGGCGCCGATGGCCACCAGTGCTATCAGCGGGATCAGGGCCACGAGTCCCAGGTAGATGGCACCCGGGAGCGTGATGCGTGAGAGCACGTACTGGAGGTACTCGGCCGTGGGACGCCCGGCGCGGATGCCGGGGATGAACCCGCCGTACTTCTTCATGTTCTCGGACACCTCGTCCGGGTTGAACGTGATGGCGACGTAGAAGTAGGTGAAGAACACGATGAGCAGGAAGTACAGCGCCATGTACAGCGGGTGGTCGCCGCGGGTCAGGTACGTGGTGATCCAGTTGACCCAGCCGGCCGGGGCCGTGCCGTCCTGCGGAGTGTTGAACTGTGCGATCAGGCTCGGCAGGTACAGCATCGAGGACGCGAAGATCACGGGGATGACGCCGGCCATGTTGACCTTGATCGGGATGTAGGTGCTGCTGCCGCCCAGCGTGCGGCGGCCCACCATGCGCTTGGCGTACTGCACGGGGATGCGTCGCTGCGACTGCTCCACGAAGATCACGAGGGCGACGACGACGACGCCCATGAGGAGGACGAAGGTGAACACCGTGGCGCCCTGGGTGCGGAGGATCTCACCGAGAGCGGTGGGGAAACCGGCGGCGATGGCCGTGAAGATGAGCAGCGACATACCGTTGCCCACACCCTTCTCGGTGATGAGCTCGCCCATCCACATGATGAGTCCGGTGCCGGCGGTCAGCGTGATGATCAGCAGGACGATGGTGATCAGCGAATCGTTCGGGATCAGGGGCACCGGGCAGTTGCCGAGCAGTGCGCCCGAGCGGGCGAGCGAGACCAGGGTGGTGGCGTTCAGCAGGCCGAGCGCGATGGTCAGGTAGCGCGTGTACTGGGTCAGCCTCGACTGGCCCTGGGCGCCTTCCTCGTGCAGTTCCTGGAAGCGGGGAATGACCACCCGGAGGAGCTGCGTGATGATGCTGGCCGTGATGTACGGCATGATCCCCAGCGCGAAGATGGAGACCTGGAGCAGGGCTCCCCCACTGAAGAGGTTCACGAACTGGTAGAGACCGCCCTCGGTGTTGCCCAGAGCGAGGCACTGCTGCACGTTTCCGTAGTCGACGCCGGGAGCGGGAATGAAGGCTCCGAGGCGGAAGATGGCAATGATTCCCAGCGTGAACAACAGCTTGCGCCGCAAGTCTGGCGTCCGGAATGCCCGGCCAATAGCGCTAAGCAAGCGTCCTCCTGAAGGTCTGTTGGTCCTGTGGCGGACCCTACACAACAACCGAGTCTAACGGTTGGTCACCCGTGGCAGAGCACCGGCGGGTGTGGTGGCCTGAGCCGAAAAAAGACTCCTGGTGGGCTGATACAGCCCTGCCCACCAAGAGTCTAGTTCCAAAGTGCCGCCGATCACAGCCAACCCCTCCCCCAGCGCGCCGGGGAAGGGGTTGGCCAGTGACCTACAGCTCGGTGACGGTCCCGCCGGCGGCGACGATCTTCTCTGCAGCGGATGCGGAGAAGGCGTCGGCCGAGACGTTGACGGCCACGGTGATCTCGCCGGTCCCCAGCACCTTGACGGGCTGGTTCTTGCGGACGGCACCGTTCGCTACCAGGCTGTCCACGGTGACGTCGCCGCCAGCGGGGTACAGCTCGGAGAGCTTGTCCAGGTTCACGACCTGGAACTCGACGCGGAACGGGTTCTTGAAGCCGCGCAGCTTGGGAAGGCGCATGTGCAGCGGCAGCTGGCCGCCGGCAAATCCTGCCTTCACCTGGTAGCGGGCTGCAGTTCCCTTGGTACCACGGCCTGCGGTCTTACCCTTCGAACCCTCACCACGGCCAACACGGGTCTTCGCCGTCTTGGCTCCGGGTGCGGGGCGCAGGTGGTGGACCTTGAGGGCGTGGACGCGCTCTGCTTTTGCCTCGGGTGCGGCCGAAGCCGCGGTGTTGTTCTCTGCCATTAGTTGGCCTCCTCAACCTTCAAGAGGTGCGGAACCGTGTTGATCATGCCAACGGTAACGGCATCGGCTTCACGGACCACGGTGTGGCCGATCCGCTTGAGACCGAGCGACCGCAGCGTGTCGCGCTGGTTCTGCTTGCCGCCAATGGCGGACTTGATCTGGGTGATCTCGAGCTGCGCCGAGCTCACGCGCACGTTCTTCGGTGTGATCGCGGTCATTACGCACCTGTCTTCTGAGCTGCGATTGCGCGCAGCATCTGGTGGGATGCGACCTCGTCGAGGGGCAGGCCACGGCGTGCCGCGACTGCCTGGGGCTCTTCGAGGCGCTTCAGCGCGTCAACGGTGGCGTGAACGATGTTGATGGCGTTCGCGGAACCGAGCGACTTGGAGAGGACGTCGTGGATGCCGACGCATTCCAGTACCGCACGCACCGGACCACCGGCGATAACGCCGGTACCCGGGGAGGCGGGACGGAGAAGAACGACGCCGGCTGCTGCCTCGCCCTGCACCAGGTGCGGGACGGTGCCACCGATGCGCGGAACGCGGAACATCGTCTTCTTGGCTTCCTCGACGGCCTTCTGGATGGCGGAGGGAACTTCCTTCGCCTTTCCGTAGCCGACGCCGACCATGCCGTTGCCGTCGCCTACCACCACGAGGGCGGTGAAGCTGAAGCGGCGGCCGCCCTTGACGACCTTGGCGACACGGTTGATGGTGACGACGCGCTCAATGAACTTGTCCTTGTCGTCATTGCGTCCGCCGTCGCGGCCGCCGTCACGGCCGCCACGGCCGCGCTCGCCGCCGCGGGAGTTGCCGCCACGCTCGCCACCGCGGGCGTTGCCGCGGCGGTTGGCGTCAGCCGACGCGGTGTCAGTTGCACCTGCAGCCGGAGCTTCGGCCGCGGGCTGCTCTGTAGCCGTATTCAATGGGGCTTCCTTTGCCTTGTTTTCCTCGGTCACAGTGCCAGCCCACCTTCACGTGCGCCGTCTGCGATTGCTGCAACGCGACCGTGGTACTTGTTGCCGCCGCGGTCGAAGACGACAGCTTCGACACCGACAGCCTTGGCACGCTCTGCAACAAGTTCGCCAACGCGCTTGGCCTTGGCGGTCTTGTCACCGTCGAATGCACGGAGGTCCGCTTCGAGGGTGGAGGCTGATGCGACGGTCACGCCCTTGGTGTCGTCGACGACCTGCACGAATACGTGGCGGGCCGATCGGTTGACGACCAGGCGGGGACGGACAGCCGTGCCCGAGACGCGCTTGCGTACACGGAGGTGGCGGCGTCCACGCGAGGCGGACTTGCTCTTCGAGCTGCGCTTCTTGTTGATGCTCAGACCCATGGTTACTTACCAGCCTTTCCGACCTTGCGGCGGATGATCTCGCCTGCGTAGCGGATGCCCTTGCCCTTGTAGGGGTCAGGCTTGCGCAGCTTGCGGATGGTTGCAGCGACCTCGCCGACCTGCTGCTTGTTGATGCCTGCGACCGAGAGCTTGGTGGGGCTGTCGACGGTCAGGGTGATGCCCTCGGGAGCCTTGACGGCGACCGGGTGGCTGTAACCCAGAGCGAATTCCAGGTCGCTGCCCTTGGCCTGCACACGGTAACCCGTGCCCACGATCTCAAGGTTCTTCTTGTAGCCCTCGGTGACTCCGACGATCATGTTGGAGATCAGCGTGCGGGTGAGGCCGTGGAGCGACCGCGACTCGCGCTCGTCGTTCGGGCGCGCGACGGTGAGGATGCCCTCGTTCAGGGAGACCTCGATGGGGCTGGGAACCGTGTGGCTCAGCTCGCCCTTCGAGCCCTTGACGGTGACCTCGTTGCCGTTGACTGCGACCTCGACACCGGCGGGAACGGCGATGGGGAGACGTCCAATACGTGACATTATTCTTTCCCTTTCCCGTTACCAGACGTAGGCGAGGACTTCCCCACCCACACCCTTCTTGGATGCCTGGCGGTCGGTGAGCAGACCGGAGGACGTGGACAGGATGGCGATGCCGAGGCCGCCAAGCACGTGGGGCAGGTTCGTGGACTTGGCGTACACGCGCAGACCGGGCTTGGAGATACGGCGGATGCCGGCGATGGAACGCTGGCGGTCCGGTCCGAACTTGAGGTCGATGGTCAGCTTCTTGCCGACCTCCGCTTCCTCTTCCTTCCAGCCGGCGATGTAGCCTTCGGCCTTCAGAATGTCCGCGACGCGGGCCTTCAACTTGCTGTACGGCATGGACACGGAGTCGTGGTAAGCCGAGTTTGCGTTGCGCAGACGCGTGAGCATGTCTGCGACAGGATCTGTCATTGTCATGTGGGCTCTTGCCCTTCCTCGAAACGGTTTCCGGGCTCCGGACGGCACTCAGGGTGCCGGCTGGAGTGGACCTGCAACGTAGTTAGATTAATCTTCGGATTTGAAGGGGAAGCCGAGCGCCTTGAGGAGCGCGCGGCCCTCGGCGTCGGTCTTGGCGGTCGTGACGACGGTGATGTCCATGCCACGTACGCGGTCGATACGGTCCTGGTCGATCTCGTGGAACATTGACTGCTCCGTGAGGCCGAAGGTGTAGTTGCCGTTGCCGTCGAACTGCTTGCCGTTGAGTCCGCGGAAGTCGCGGATACGGGGCAGGGCGAGGGAGATCAGGCGGTCCGTGAATTCCCACATGCGGTCGCCACGCAGGGTAGCGTGCGCACCGATGGGCATTCCTTCGCGGAGCTTGAACTGCGCGATGGACTTGCGGGCCTTGGTGACCTGCGGCTTCTGGCCCGTGATCGCGGTCAGGTCCTTGACGGCCCCGTCGATCAGCTTCGAGTCCTTGGCGGCGTCACCGACACCCATGTTCACGACGACCTTGACCAGGCGCGGGACCTGGTTGACGTTGGAGTAGTTGAACTCCTCCTGCAGGGCTGCCTTGATCTCGGACGCGTAGCGCGCCTTCAGGCGGGGAAGAACCCGGGCTTCTGTGGTTTCGACAGTCATTACAGATCCTTCCCTGATGACTTGGCCACGCGGATGCGGACAACACGCTCGCGGCCGTCGCGCTCGACGGTCTCGGTGCGGTATCCGACGCGGGTCGGCTTCTTGGTCTCGGGATCGACGACGGCGACGTTGCTGATGTGCACGGGTGCCTCGACAACTTCGATGCCACCGGTCTTGGTGCCGCGCTGCGACTGCCCGACCTTGGTGTGCTTGGTGATCCGGTTGATGCCTTCCACGAGGACGCGGTTGGTCTCGGGGAACACCTTCAGTACCTTGCCCTGCTTGCCGCGGTCTCCGCCGCGGTCCTGCTTGGCTCCGGTGATGACCTGGACGAGGTCACCCTTCTTGATCTTGAGCTTTGTCTTCTGTGCCATGGACTACAGCACCTCCGGCGCCAGCGAGATGATCTTCATGAAACGCTTGTCGCGGAGCTCGCGACCGACAGGGCCGAAGATACGGGTACCGCGGGGGTCGCCGTCGTTCTTCAGGATCACTGCTGCGTTCTCGTCAAACTTGATGTAGGAACCATCCGCGCGGCGGCGTTCCTTCTTGGTGCGGACGATGACCGCCTTGACGACGTCACCCTTCTTGACGTTGCCGCCGGGGATCGCGTCCTTCACGGTGGCGACGATGACGTCGCCGATGCCTGCGTAGCGGCGCCCGGATCCTCCGAGAACGCGGATGGTCAAGATTTCCTTGGCCCCCGTGTTGTCGGCGACCTTTAGCCGCGACTCCTGCTGAATCACTTATTACTCCTGTCGTCGCGCCGGTTCTCTCGTCGAGCCTTGCGGAACGGATATGGGTGGGCCCCGTAATACTGGTACTCAGCACGTGCACGCCGGGCGCGCGGCTGTGCGTGGATCGTTTGCACAGCGGATTTGTGATGAACAAGATTATCGGGCTTTTGCCTATTTGCCCGGTGTGAAGGAAACCCCCGAAGGGATGCCCCGCAAGCGGAAGTCCTGGGCAGGAAACCCTGCGGAGGAACCCTCGTGAGGGCATGCGCCAGCCCACCAGACAGACAAGGTTCCTATCGTATCGCGAAGATGCCCCGGACGCGAAATCGCGTCCGAGGCATCTGCTGCGGGGCCGGCGGGCCGGCTCCCCCTACTGCTCGGGTGTTACTTGGCCTTCTCGATGACCTCGACCAGGCGCCACCGCTTGGTAGCGGACAGCGGGCGGGTCTCACTGATGAGGACCATGTCGCCGATGCCGGCGATGTTCTCCTCGTCGTGCGCCTTGACCTTGGAGCTGCGGCGAAGCACCTTGCCGTACAGGGCGTGCTTCACGCGGTCCTCGACCTCGACGACGATCGTCTTTTCCATCTTGTCGGAGACGACGTAGCCACGGCGTACCTTGCGGTAGCCGCGCGAGTTGGCGTCGTGGACGGCCTTCTCGGTTCCTACGGTCGTTTCGCTCTGCTGCTCACTCATTTGGCGTCCTCCTCAGAAGCCTCGGTGTCCACGGAAGGTTCGTCCTTCGTGGAGGCCTTCTTGGCTTTCTTGGGCTTGTCCGCCTTCGCGGGCTTCGCTTCCTCGACGGGAGCTTCGACCTCGGGACGGATACCCAGTTCACGCTCACGCAGCACCGTGTAGATGCGTGCGATGTCGCGCTTCACCGAACGAAGGCGACCGTGGCTTTCGAGCTGGCCGGTGGCCGACTGGAAACGGAGGTTGAACAGCTCCTCCTTGGCCTTGCGCAGTTCTTCCACCAGACGGTCCTTATCGAAGCCGTCCAGCTGGTCTGTTGCCAGTTCCTTTGAACCCAGAGCCATAACTATTCACCACCCTCACGACGCACGATGCGTGCCTTCAACGGCAGCTTGTGGATCGCGAGGCGCAGGGCTTCGCGGGCTACCTCTTCGGAAACACCGGACAGTTCGAAGAGAACCCGTCCCGGCTTGACGTTGGCCACCCACCACTCGGGAGAACCCTTACCGGAACCCATGCGGGTCTCGGCAGGCTTCTTGGTCAACGGGCGGTCCGGATAGATGTTGATCCAGACCTTTCCGCCACGCTTGATGTGGCGGGTCATGGCGATACGAGCGGACTCGATCTGGCGGTTGGTGACGTATGCCGGGCTCAGAGCCTGGATACCCCACTCGCCAAAGCTGACCTCGGTGCCGCCGGTTGCAGCGCCGGAACGACCCGGGTGGTGCTGCTTACGGAACTTGACTCGACGTGGGATAAGCATCTAAGCCTGTCCTCCTTCAGTCGCAGCGGGGGCTGCGGCGGTCTCGGCGGGTGCCGAAGCACCCTGGCCCTCGGAGCGCTCGGGGGCACGACGACGACGGTCTCCGCCGCGGTCGCCACCACGGTCGGCACCGGCAGGGCCACGGCCCGGACGGTCTCCACCGCGGCCACGGGAGGGAGCTGCTGCAGCCTGGGCTGCAAGTTCCTTCGCCGTGACGTCACCCTTGTAGATCCAGACCTTCACGCCGATGCGGCCGAAGGTGGTCTTCGCTTCGAAGAAGCCGTAGTCGATGTTGGCGCGGAGCGTGTGCAGGGGAACGCGTCCCTCGCGGTAGAACTCCGAGCGGCTCATTTCGGCGCCACCCAGACGACCGGAGCACTGGACACGGATGCCCTTGGCGCCGGCACGCTGTGCGGACTGCATGGCCTTCTTCATCGCGCGGCGGAAGGCCACGCGGGAGGAAAGCTGCTCGGCGATGCCCTGGGCGACAAGCTGAGCCTCGATCTCGGGGTTCTTGACCTCGAGGATGTTCAGCTGGACCTGCTTGCCGGTGAGCTTCTCGAGCTCGCCGCGGATGCGGTCCGCTTCTGCTCCACGGCGGCCGATGACGATGCCGGGACGTGCCGTGTGGATGTCCACGCGGACACGGTCACGGGTGCGCTCGATCTCGACCTTCGCGATGCCGGCCCGGTCCATGCCGGTCGACATGAGCTGGCGGATCTTGATGTCTTCGCGGACGAAGTCACGGTAGCGCTGGCCCGGCTTGTTGCTGTCGGCGAACCAGTGTGACCTGTGGTCGGTGGTGATGCCGAGTCGGAACCCGTGCGGGTTTACTTTCTGTCCCACTTAGCGGACCTCCACTTTCTCAGGGGTAGCGACGACAACCGTGATGTGGCTGGTCCGCTTGTTGATGCGGAACGCGCGGCCCTGGGCACGCGGACGGAACCGCTTCATCGTGGGGCCTTCATCGACGAATGCTTCGCTGATGATGAGGTTGTCCTCGTCGAAGGCAACGCCGTCACGGTCCGCGAGAACGCGGGCGTTGGCGACTGCCGACTGGACCACCTTGAAAACCGGCTCCGAAGCAACCTGTGGGGCAAACTTCAGAATAGCCAGAGCCTCATTCGCCTGCTTACCACGAACAAGGTTGACGACGCGCCGGGCCTTCATAGGCGTTACGCGGATATGACGCGCAATAGCCTTGGCTTCCATTGCTTTCCTTCTCTCGTCTTAGCCGTAAGAGCAGCGCCTAGCGGCGCTTGCCCTTGCGGTCGTCCTTAACATGGCCGCGGAAAGTCCGCGTGGGAGCGAATTCGCCGAGCTTGTGCCCGACCATCGACTCGGTGACAAACACCGGGATGTGCTTGCGTCCGTCGTGCACCGCGATCGTGTGCCCGAGCATGTCGGGGACGATCATGGAGCGGCGGGACCACGTCTTGATGACGTTCTTCGTGCCCGATTCGTTCTCGCGAGCGACCTTTACGTAAAGGTGCTGATCGACGAAGGGGCCTTTCTTCAGGCTGCGTGGCATGTCTCCAGGCTCCTATCGCTTGTTCTTGCCGGAACGACGGCGACGCACGATGAGTGAGTCGCTCTCTTTGTTGGGGCGACGGGTACGGCCTTCGGCCTTACCGTTCGGGTTGACCGGGTGGCGTCCACCGGAGGTCTTGCCCTCGCCACCACCGTGCGGGTGGTCGACCGGGTTCATGGCGACACCGCGGACGGTCGGGCGGATGCCCTTCCAGCGGTTACGGCCGGCCTTGCCCCAGTTGATGTTCGACTGCTCGGCGTTGCCGACCTCGCCGATCGTCGCGCGGCAGCGGACGTCGACGTTGCGGATCTCACCGGAGGGCAGTCGTAGCTGGGCGAAGCGGCCTTCCTTGGCGACGAGCTGTACCGACGCACCGGCGGAGCGTGCCATCTTCGCGCCGCCGCCTGGGCGGAGCTCGACGGCGTGGATGACGGTACCCACGGGGATGTTGCGCAGCGGCAGGTTGTTGCCGGGCTTGATGTCAGCCCCGGCGCCGGCCTCGACGAAGTCACCCTGCTTGAGCTTGTTCGGCGCGACGATGTAGCGCTTGGTGCCGTCGACGTAGTGCAGGAGGGCGATGCGCGCGGTGCGGTTGGGATCGTACTCGATCTCGGCAACGCGGGCGTCGACGCCGTCCTTGTCGTGGCGGCGGAAGTCGATCAGGCGGTACTGACGCTTGTGTCCACCACCCTTGTGGCGGGTCGTGATCTTACCGGTGTTGTTACGTCCACCCTTCTTGGGGAGGGGACGGACCAACGACTTTTCCGGCGTCGATCGGGTGATTTCAGCGAAGTCGGCAACGCTCGAGCCACGACGGCCCGGGGTTGTCGGCTTGTATTTACGGATTCCCATAACTCAATTCCTCGTTAAAGTGGTCTCCGCTCTAGGAGAGCGGACCGCCGAAGATGTCGATCGAGCCCTCTTTGAGGGACACGATGGCACGCTTGGTGCCCTTGCGCTGGCCCCAGCCGAACTTGGTGCGCTTGCGCTTGCCAACCCGGTTGATGGTGTTGATCGATTCGACCTTCACGGAGAAGATCTTCTCGACCGCCAGCTTGATTTCTTCCTTGTTCGAGCGCGGGTCGACGAGGAAGGTGTACTTGCCTTCGTCGATCAGGCCGTAGCTCTTCTCCGAGACGACGGGTGCAATGACGACGTCGCGCGGATCCTTTGCGATGGTGCCGCTCACTTGGCATCCTCCTCGGAGATGGCGTCAGCCGATCCGACGAACTGCTCGTAGGCGGCCTGGGTGAAGATCACGTCGTCCGACACCAGCACGTCGTACGTGTTGAGCTGGTCTACGTAGAGGACGTGTACTGCGGGTACGTTGCGCACCGACAGCGCGGCGACATCGTTGGCACGCTCGATGACGACGAGCAGGCGGGGCCGCTCGGAGATCGCACGCAGGGTCTCGATGGCACCCTTGGTCGACGGCTTGTCGCCGGTGACCAGGGACTCGAGGACGTGGATACGGCCGTTGCGTGCCCGGTCGGAGAGTGCACCGCGGAGAGCGGCGGCAATCATCTTCTTGGGGGTGCGCTGGCTGTAGTCGCGGGGCGTCGGTCCGTGGACGATGCCACCGCCGGTCATCTGGGGGGCGCGGATCGAACCCTGGCGGGCGCGACCGGTTCCCTTCTGCTTGAACGGCTTGCGGCCTGCGCCGCTCACCTCGGCGCGGGTCTTCGTCTTGTGCGTACCCTGGCGGGCAGCCGCAAGCTGGGCCACGACGACCTGGTGCAGCAGGGGGATGTTGGTCTGTGCATCGAAGATCTCCGCGGGGAGATCGACCTTTACAGTGTTGGCAGCCATTTGGCTATGCTCCCTTCACGGCGGTGCGTACGAGGACGACCTGGCCGCGGGCGCCGGGGACGGCACCCTTGATCAGCAGCAGCGACTTCTCTGCGTCGACAGCGTGAACCTTGAGGTTCAGCGTGGTCTGACGAACGGCGCCCATGCGGCCTGCCATTTTCATTCCACGGAAGACGCGGCTGGGGGTGGATGCTCCACCGATGGAACCGGGCTTGCGGTGGTTCTTGTGAGCACCGTGCGAGGCTCCAACACCGTGGAAACCGTGGCGCTTCATGACACCGGCAAAACCCTTGCCCTTGGTGGTGCCGATGACGTCGACCGTCTGGCCGGCTTCGAACATCTCCACGGAGAGTTCCTGACCGAGCGAGTAGGAGTCGGCGTCGGACGTCCGCAGCTCGACCACGTGACGGCGGGGCGTGACGCCTGCCTTCTCGAAGTGGCCGGCGAGCGGCTTGGTGACCTTACGGGGATCGATCTGGCCGAAGCCGATCTGGACAGCGGTGTAGCCGTCCTTGTCCGCGGTGAGGAGCTGGGTGATGACGTTCGAGTCAGCCTGGACGACCGTGACCGGGATGAGGATGTTGTTCTCGTCCCAGACCTGGGTCATGCCGAGCTTGACGCCCAGCAGGCCCTTGACCTGGCGCGTAAGTGAAGTAGACATGTGTATCCGCTCTCCCTTACAGCTTGATTTCGATGTTCACGTCCGCAGGCAGGTCGAGACGCATCAGCGAATCAACGGCCTTGGGCGTGGGATCAATGATGTCGATCAGACGCTTGTGAGTACGCATTTCAAAGTGCTCACGGCTGTCCTTGTACTTGTGCGGGGACCGGATGACAACGAATACGTTCTTCTCCGTGGGCAGGGGCACGGGGCCCACTACCGTTGCGCCTGCGCGCGTCACCGTCTCAACGATCTTCCGTGCTGAAACATCAATGACCTCGTGGTCATATGACTTCAGCCGGATGCGGATTTTCTGTCCCGCCATGGCGTCTCGACTCTCTCTCTACATAACTGCCTGGGCAGTTCCGGTACGTACGTACATTTCCTGCGTCCGTTGTGCGACGCTTCCCTGCAGGCTGAATCCGGAAGGAATCCGGGTTCCTCACCCTGCTAGGGCTCCGACCCCCGCGCTCGGGCGTGTCGCTTTTCCTAGACACACACGGTCCGCGAATTCCGGCCGAGCCGAACGGGGTGGATTATATTTGGGCCGCACATGCCGGCGGACCACATCCCTGCATCAGGCATTATCCTGACCGGGAGAAGGTCTCAGACCGCGCGCGCGAGCGCTTGAACAACTTATCCAGTGTGGCAGAGACGCCGGGATAACGCCAATCGGGAGGGCCCTGCCACTCCTCTGCCCGACGATCCGGACCGCGCGCTCCCCCTCCGGCCCCGTGCCGCGAACGGGCTGCCCGCTTTGGAGCGCCGACACAAGAAGGGCCCCGCTGCATCAGCAGCGGGGCCCTTCTTCGACATCACGTCGGCAGTCGGAAGACTACTTCAGGATCTTGGTGACACGTCCCGAACCAACGGTGCGGCCGCCTTCGCGGATAGCGAAGCCGAGGCCCTCTTCCATGGCAATGGGCTGGATGAGCGCAACGGTCATCTCAGTGTTGTCGCCGGGCATAACCATTTCAGTGCCCTCGGGGAGGGTGATGACGCCGGTTACGTCCGTGGTGCGGAAGTAGAACTGCGGGCGGTAGTTCGAGTAGAACGGGTTGTGACGCCCACCCTCGTCCTTGGCCAGGATGTAGACGTTGGCCTCGAAGTCGGTGTGAGGGGTGATGGAACCCGGCTTCACGATGACCTGGCCGCGCTCTACGTCCTCGCGCTTGATGCCGCGGAGGAGCAGACCACAGTTCTCGCCTGCCCAGGCTTCGTCGAGCTGCTTGTGGAACATCTCGATACCGGTGACCGTGGTCTTCTGGACCGGACGGATACCGACGATCTCGACCTCGGAGTTGATGGCGAGGGTTCCGCGCTCGGCGCGGCCGGTGACGACGGTTCCACGACCGGTGATCGTGAAGACGTCCTCGACGGGCATGAGGAAGGGCTTGTCCTTGTCGCGCACGGGGTCCGGCACGTTGTTGTCGACAGCTTCCATCAGTTCCTCGACGGACTTGACCCACTCGGGGTCGCCTTCGAGGGCCTTGAGGCCGGAGACGCGGACTACAGGAGCCTCGTCGCCGTCGAAGCCCTGCGAGCTGAGCAGTTCGCGGACCTCCATCTCGACGAGGTCCAGGAGCTCCTCGTCGTCGACCATGTCGGACTTGTTCAGCGCGACCAGCAGGTAGGGAACGCCGACCTGGCGGGCGAGCAGAACGTGCTCGCGGGTCTGGGCCATGGGACCGTCGGTGGCGGCGACAACGAGGATGGCACCATCCATCTGGGCCGCACCGGTGATCATGTTCTTGATGTAGTCAGCGTGGCCGGGAGCGTCTACGTGTGCGTAGTGGCGCTTCTCGGTCTGGTACTCAACATGCGAGATGTTGATGGTGATGCCGCGCTGCTTCTCCTCGGGAGCCGAGTCGATCGACGCGAAGTCACGCTGCTCGTTGAGAGTGGGGTACTTGTCGTACAGCACCTTGGAAATGGCAGCCGTCAACGTGGTCTTACCATGGTCGACGTGACCGATGGTGCCGATGTTAACGTGCGGCTTAGTCCGCTCGAACTTTGCCTTCGCCACGGGTTCCTCCTAGAACGTTTGAGAAGAATTGCTTCCCAGCCGCGCTTTTCGCAGCTGAAACTCATGCAAGTCTACTGGGGGCTTTTGGTTTTGATGAAATTGCTGTGCGCTGCCGGCCCGACCGGGCCGGCAGCTGGAGAGGGGGCCGACCTGCCCTCGGACAGGCCGGCTCTCTCCGGAAATCCCGTTTCCGGGAGGGGGCTTACTCGCCGCGCGTCTTCTGGATGATCTCGTCGGCTACCGCCTTCGGGACCTCCGAGTAGCTGTTGAACTGCATCGAGTACACTGCGCGACCCTGGGTCTTCGAGCGCAGGTCACCGATGTACCCGAACATTCCGGACAGCGGAACGAAGGCACGGATGACCTTCACGCCGCTGGCGTCCTCCATCGACTGCATCTGTCCACGGCGGGAGTTGAGGTCACCGATGACTTCACCCATGTATTCCTCAGGGGTGCGCACCTCGACGTCCATCAGCGGCTCGAGCAGGACGGGCTGCGCCATCCGAGCAGCTTCCTTGAACGCCATACGTCCGGCGATCTTGAAGGCCATTTCGGAGGAGTCGACGTCGTGGTAGGCGCCGTCGAGCAGCGTCGCCTTGATGCCGACGACCGGGTAACCGGCCAGCACGCCGTCGTTGAGTGCGTCCTGGATGCCGGCGTCGACACTCGGGATGTACTCGCGGGGAACGCGTCCACCGGTGACCTTGTTGTCGAACGAGTAGAGCTCGCCCTCGGACGTGTCCAGGGGTTCGATCGCGATCTGGATCTTCGCGAACTGGCCCGAACCACCGGTCTGCTTCTTGTGCGTGTAGTCGTGCTTGGCGACGACGCGCTTGATGGTTTCACGGTAGGCGACCTGGGGCTTGCCCACGTTCGCCTCGACCTTGAACTCGCGGCGCATGCGGTCCACCAGGATGTCCAGGTGGAGCTCGCCCATGCCGGCGATGATCGTCTGCCCGGTGTCCTCGTTGAGGGACACCTGGAAGGTGGGATCCTCGGCCGAGAGCTTCTGGATGGCCGTGGAGAGCTTCTCCTGGTCACCCTTCGTCTTGGGCTCGATGGCCACCGAGATCACGGGAGCCGGGAAGCTCATGGACTCGAGGACGATCTGGTTGGCCGAGTCGGACAGGGTGTCACCGGTGGTGGTGTCCTTCAGGCCGATCGCTGCGTAGATGTGGCCGGCAAGGGCTTCCTCGACGGGAATCTCCTTGTTGGCGTGCATCTGGAACAGCTTGCCGATGCGCTCCTTCTTCGACTTCGTCGAGTTGGTCACCTGCGTGCCGGCGGACACCTGGCCCGAGTACACGCGGATGAACGTCAGCTGGCCGAAGAACGGGTGCGTCGCAACCTTGAACGCGAGGGCCGAGAACGGCTCCTCCGTGCTGGGCTTGCGCGTCAGCTCGGTCTCTTCGTCCCGGGGATCGTGGCCGATCATCGGGGGGACGTCGAGGGGCGAGGGCAGGTAGTCGATGACGGCGTCGAGCATCGGCTGCACTCCGCGGTTCTTGAACGCGGAACCGCAGAGGATCGGGTAGAGCTCGGAGTTGATCGTCATCTTGCGGATGCCGGCCTTCAGCTCCGCGATGGAGATCTCTTCGCCCTCGAGGTACTTGTTCATGAGCTCGTCGGAGGACTCGGCGACGGTCTCGACGAGCGTCGCGCGGTACTCCTCGGCCTTCTCCTGGAGGTCGGCGGGGATCTCCTGGACCTCGTACTTCGCACCCATGGTCACGTCACCCTTGACATCGCCGGGCCAGACGAGGGCGCGCATGTGGAGCAGGTCGACGACGCCGATGAAGTCGTTCTCGGCGCCGATCGGGAGCTGCAGCACGAGGGGCTTGGCGCCCAGGCGGCTGATGATGGTGTCGACGGTGAAGTAGAAGTCGGCGCCCAGCTTGTCCATCTTGTTGACGAAGCAGATGCGGGGCACTTCGTACTTGTCGGCCTGGCGCCACACGGTCTCCGACTGGGGCTCAACGCCCTCCTTGCCGTCGAACACGGCGACGGCGCCGTCGAGGACGCGCAGTGAGCGCTCGACCTCGACGGTGAAGTCGACGTGCCCGGGGGTGTCGATGATGTTGATCTGGTTGTTCTCCCAGAAGCAGGTCACGGCGGCAGACGTGATGGTGATGCCGCGCTCCTTCTCCTGTTCCATCCAGTCGGTGGTGGAGGCGCCGTCGTGCGTCTCACCGATCTTGTGGTTTACACCCGTGTAGAACAGGATGCGCTCGGTAGTGGTGGTCTTGCCGGCATCGATGTGGGCCATGATGCCGATGTTGCGGACCTTGTTGAGGTCGGTAAGCACGTCCTGTGCCACGGTGTCTCCCTTATTACGAAAATGGAGTTCTGCTGGACCGCCGGCCGGGCCGTCCCTGGTGGGGTTCCGGCCCGGCCGGCAGATCTGCTACCAGCGGTAGTGTGCGAAGGCCTTGTTCGACTCGGCCATCTTGTGCGTGTCTTCACGGCGCTTGACTGCGGCACCGAGACCGTTGGAAGCGTCCAGGATCTCGTTCTGGAGGCGCTCGGTCATGGTCTTCTCGCGACGGGCCTTGGAGTAGCCGACGAGCCAGCGAAGGGCCAGGGCGGTCGAACGACCGGGCTTGACCTCGACGGGGACCTGGTAGGTGGCTCCACCCACACGGCGTGAGCGGACCTCGAGGGTCGGCTTCACGTTGTCCATGGCCTTCTTGAGGGCTGCCACGGGGTCGCCACCTGACTTGGCGCGTGCGCCTTCGAGGGCACCGTAGACGATGCGCTCAGCGGTGGACTTCTTGCCGTCGACGAGCACCTTGTTGATCAGCTGCGTGACCAGGGGTGAACCGTAGACGGGATCGAGTACGAGCGGCCGCTTGGGGGCCGGGCCCTTACGAGGCATATTACTTCTTCTCCATCTTTGCGCCGTAGCGGCTGCGAGCCTGCTTGCGGTTCTTCACGCCCTGGGTGTCGAGCGCGCCACGGATGATCTTGTATCGGACACCGGGAAGGTCCTTCACACGTCCGCCGCGCACGAGCACGATGGAGTGTTCCTGAAGGTTGTGACCGACACCGGGGATGTAGGCGGTAACTTCGATGCCACCGTTGAGGCGCACGCGGGCGACCTTGCGGAGAGCCGAGTTCGGCTTCTTCGGGGTGGTGGTGTAGACGCGGGTGCAAACGCCGCGCTTCATGGGGCTGCCCTTGAGTGCGGGCGCCTTGGTCTTGGAGACCTTAGGTGACCGGCCCTTGCGGACCAGCTGGTTAATCGTAGGCACTTTCGTGTTCTCCGTAATGTCAGAAGATGAGATCCCTGTCGCCCTACTCCGCGGTTGCGGCCGCTTCGCAGGGCCCCGCCATCCAGAGGTCGGGATGATCAGTCGTTTGGCGCACTACCAACGAACAAGCTGCCGCGAAACGACTGTAGGCGTGCGAAAATGTGGCATTCGTTGTACAACTTACGTACAACGCGGAGATACGTTTCGCAACGCCGATCCTTTGCCACACAAACAATTGGTCCCAAGTCTACCAGAGATCCGGCATGCCCCTTCGCGTACCCCGCTCCCCGCTGGCGGGCGACGACGGGGCGAACGGGAAAGGCCCCGGACCTAGTGGTCCGGGGCCTTTCCGTCCGACAGTCAGGTTCAGCGGAAGTCGCTGTTGCCCATGTCGTAGTCGTCCAGCGGGATGGCGTGGAACTCGGGGCTCAGGCCACCCTCGACACCGGCGTAGTCGAAGTCGCTGAACGCGCTCGGACCGGTGAAGAGGTTCGCCTTGGCTTCCTCGGTGGGCTCGACCGTGACCTTCGTGTAGCGGTCCAGGCCGGTACCGGCCGGGATGAGCTTACCGATGATGACGTTCTCCTTGAGGCCCAGCAGCGGATCGCTCTTGCCTTCCATGGCGGCCTGCGTGAGGACACGCGTGGTCTCCTGGAAGGAAGCGGCCGACAGCCACGACTCGGTGGCGAGCGACGCCTTGGTGATACCCATGAGCTCGGGACGGCCGGACGCCGGCTTCTTGCCCTCGGATACCACGCGACGGTTCTCGTCCTCGAAGCGGCGACGCTCTGCCAGCTCACCGGGGAGCAGGTCCGACTCGCCGGACTCGATCACGGTGACGCGACGCAGCATCTGGCGGACGATGACCTCCACGTGCTTGTCGTGGATGCCCACACCCTGGCTGCGGTACACGCGCTGGACCTCGTCCACCAGGAACTCCTGCGCCTTGCGGGGGCCCAGGATACGCAGGATCTGCTTCGGGTCGACCGCACCGAAGACGAGCTGCTGCCCAACCTCGACGTGGTCGCCGTCGGCGACCAGGAGGCGTGCACGCCGGAGGACCGGGTACGCGATCTCCTCGGAGCCGTCATCCGGGGTGACCACCAGGCGAAGCTGCTTCTCGGCATCCTCGATGGTGACGCGCCCTGCGACCTCGGAGATCGGGGCGACACCCTTGGGGGTACGCGCCTCGAAGAGCTCCTGGATACGGGGCAGACCCTGGGTGATGTCCTCCGCCGATGCGACACCACCGGTGTGGAAGGTACGCATGGTCAGCTGGGTACCGGGCTCACCGATGGACTGTGCGGCGATGATGCCGACGGCCTCTCCGATGTCCACGGTCTTGCCGGTCGCGAGCGAACGGCCGTAGCACAGGGCACAGGTTCCGACACTGGACTCACAGGTGAGCACAGAGCGGACCTTGATCTCGGCGATACCGGCCTCGAACAGTTCACCGATGAGCACGTCCCCGACGTCGGAGCCCGCGGCAGCGAGCACCTCCCCCTTGGAATCGACGACGTCGGTGGCCAGCGTACGTGCGTACGCCGAGTTCTCGACCTCCTCGTGCAGCACCAGCTCGCCATCGGCGTTCGGCACGGCGATGGTGACCTTCAGGCCACGCTCGGTCCCGCAGTCGTCCTCGCGGACGATGACGTCCTGCGAGACGTCGACCAGGCGTCGGGTCAGGTAACCCGAGTTGGCCGTACGCAGGGCGGTGTCGGCGAGGCCCTTACGGGCACCGTGCGTCGCGATGAAGTACTCCAGGACCGACAGGCCCTCGCGGTACGAGGACTTGATCGGACGAGGGATGATCTCGCCCTTCGGGTTGGCCACGAGGCCACGGATACCGGCGATCTGGCGGACCTGCAGCCAGTTACCACGGGCACCGGAGGACACCATGCGGTTGATGGTGTTGTCCTTCGGCATCGCGTCGCGCATGGATGCGGCAACCTCGTTGGTCGCCTTGTTCCAGATGTCGATGAGCTCCTGGCGGCGCTCCTCGTCGGCGATGAGCCCCTTGTCGAACTGCGACTGGACCTTGGCGGCCTGCGTCTCGTAGCCCTCCATGATGCCGGCCTTGTTGATCGGCGCGGAGATGTCCGAGATGGCGACGGTGACGCCCGAGCGGGTTGCCCAGTAGAAACCGGCGTCCTTCAGGTTGTCCAGCGTTGCCGCCGTGACGACCTTCGGGTAGCGCTCCGCCAGATCGTTGACGATCGTCGAGAGCTGGCCCTTGTCAGCGACCTTCTCCACCCAGGGGTAGTCCAGGGGAAGCGTCTCGTTGAACAGGACCTGTCCGAGCGAGGTCTCGATCAGCGCCGGCGTACCGGGCTCCCAGCCCTCGGGAGCCTCGATGTCGGCACTGGGCACGAAGTTGTCCACGCGGATCCGGACCACCGAGTTGAGGTGGAGCGAGCCCATGTCGAACGCCATGATCGCCTCGGCGACGCTGGTGAAGACGCGGCCTTCGCCGGCACTTCCCTCACGCTTGGTGGTGAGGTGGTGCAGACCGATGATCATGTCCTGCGAGGGCAGGGTGACCGGACGGCCGTCGGACGGCTTCAGGATGTTGTTCGAGGAGAGCATCAGGATGCGCGCCTCGGCCTGGGCCTCGGGGCTCAGCGGCAGGTGGACTGCCATCTGGTCGCCGTCGAAGTCCGCGTTGAACGCACCACAGACCAGGGGGTGCAGCTGGAGGGCCTTGCCTTCCACCAGCTGCGGCTCGAACGCCTGGATGCCGAGGCGGTGCAGGGTAGGTGCACGGTTCAGCAGCACGGGGTGCTCGGTGATGATCTCTTCGAGGACGTCCCACACCTGGGGGCGGTAACGCTCGACCATGCGCTTGGCGCTCTTGATGTTCTGCGCGTGGTTGAGGTCAACCAGGCGCTTCATCACGAACGGCTTGAAGAGCTCCAGGGCCATCTGCTTGGGCAGACCACACTGGTGCAGCTTCAGCTGCGGGCCGACAACGATGACCGAACGGCCCGAGTAGTCGACGCGCTTGCCGAGGAGGTTCTGGCGGAAACGACCCTGCTTGCCCTTGAGCATGTCCGAGAGGGACTTCAGGGGACGGTTGCCCGGTCCGGTGACCGGACGGCCACGGCGGCCGTTGTCGAACAGGGAGTCGACCGCTTCCTGCAGCATGCGCTTCTCGTTGTTCACGATGATCTCGGGAGCTCCGAGGTCCAGCAGGCGCTTGAGGCGGTTGTTCCGGTTGATGACGCGGCGGTACAGGTCGTTGAGGTCGGACGTCGCGAAACGGCCACCGTCGAGCTGGACCATCGGGCGCAGTTCCGGCGGGATCACCGGCACGGCGTCGAGGACCATGCCCAGGGGGCTGTTCGTCGTCGTCAGGAACGCGTTGACCACCTTGAGGCGCTTCAGGGCGCGCGTCTTCCGCTGGCCCTTGCCGTTCTGGATGATGTCGCGCAGCATCTCTGCCTCGGCAGGCATGTCGAAGTTCTCGAGGCGCTTCTTGATCGCCTCGGCGCCCATGGAGCCCTCGAAGTACAGGCCGTAGCGGTCGCGCAGCTCGCGGTAGAGTCCTTCGTCGCCCTCGAGGTCTGCGACCTTCAGGGTCTTGAAGCGCTCCCACACCTGGACCAGGCGCTCGATGTCGGCGTCGGCGCGCTTGCGGACGTTCGCCATCTGGCGGTCGGCCGAGTCGCGTGCCTTCTTCTTGTCGGCAGCCTTGGCGCCTTCGCCCTCGAGACGGGCAAGCTCGTCCTCGAGGTCCTTGGCGATCGCGGCGATGTCGGAGTCACGCTGGTCCGTCATCTGCTTCTTCTCGAGGTCGTGCTCGGCCTGGAGGTTCGGCAGTTCGGCGTGGCGGTTCTCCTCGTCGACCGAGGTGATCATGTAGGCCGCGAAATAGATGACCTTCTCGAGGTCCTTCGGAGCCAGGTCGAGGAGGTAGCCGAGGCGCGAGGGGACGCCCTTGAAGTACCAGATGTGCGTGACGGGAGCAGCAAGCTCGATGTGCCCCATGCGCTCACGGCGCACCTTGGCGCGGGTCACCTCGACGCCGCAGCGCTCACAGATGATGCCCTTGAAGCGCACACGCTTGTACTTGCCGCAGTAGCACTCCCAGTCACGGGAAGGGCCGAAGATCTTCTCGCAGAAGAGGCCGTCCTTCTCGGGCTTGAGCGTGCGGTAGTTGATGGTTTCCGGCTTCTTGACCTCGCCGTAAGACCAGCCGCGGATTTCGTCCGCGGTGGCAAGGCCGATTCGCATGAGGCCGAAGGAGGATTCGCTGGACATAGGGTCCCTGTTCTCTCTTTGTTCTCTAAATTCTTGAAGTCTTGTGGGGTGCGGCGGGGAGCTAGGCCCATACCGGACCGGTGTTCGAGGAAGCGGCCTTCAATATTTCAAGGCCGTCCGCGGCCGCCAGAAATTTCGTTGGCCGCGTTCGAACACCGGTTCGGTGTGGTGAAACCTAGACTTCCTCGACAGAACTCGGCTCGGCCCGTGACAGGTCGATGCCCAGTTCCTCCGCGGCCCGGAAGACTTCTTCATCCGAGTCACGCATTTCAATCGTGGTGCCGTCGGTGGAGAGGACTTCCACGTTCAGGCAGAGCGACTGCATTTCCTTGATCAAGACCTTGAAGGACTCGGGAACGCCCGGCTCGGGGATGTTCTCGCCCTTGACGATGGCCTCGTACACCTTGACGCGTCCGTGGATGTCGTCCGACTTGATGGTGAGGAGTTCCTGCAGCGTGTAGGCCGCACCGTAGGCCTCGAGGGCCCACACTTCCATCTCACCGAAACGCTGTCCGCCGAACTGTGCCTTACCACCCAGCGGCTGCTGCGTGATCATGGAGTACGGGCCGGTGGAGCGCGCGTGGATCTTGTCGTCCACCAGGTGGTGGAGCTTCAGGATGTACATGTAGCCGACGGAGATCGGGTCCGGGAACGGCTCGCCGGAGCGGCCGTCGAACAGGCGCGCCTTGCCGGACTCGCCGATGAGGCGCTGTCCGTCGCGGGTGACGTTCGTGGATCCGAGCAGGCCGACGATCTCGTCCTCGGTGGCGCCGTCGAACACGGGGGTTGCGACGGTGGTCGAGGAGATCTCCCGGGGAAGGTTCGGGAGGTTCTTCATCCACTCGGGCTCGCCCTCGATCTTCCAGCCCTGCTTGGCTGCCCAGCCGAGGTGGATCTCGAGGACCTGGCCGACGTTCATGCGTCCGGGGACGCCGAGCGGGTTCAGGACGATGTCGACGGGGGTGCCGTCCTCGAGGAACGGCATGTCCTCGATCGGGAGGATCTTGGAGATGACGCCCTTGTTGCCGTGGCGGCCTGCGAGCTTGTCACCGTCCGTGATCTTGCGCTTCTGTGCCACGTAGACGCGGACCAGCTGGTTCACGCCCGGGGGCAGCTCGTCGTCGTTGTCGCGGTCGAAGATGCGCACGCCGATGACCGTTCCGGACTCGCCGTGGGGGACCTTCAGCGAGGTGTCGCGGACTTCGCGGCTCTTCTCGCCGAAGATGGCGCGCAGCAGGCGCTCCTCGGGGGTCAGCTCGGTCTCACCCTTGGGGGTGACACGGCCGACGAGGATGTCGCCGGCTTCGACCTCGGCACCGATGTGGATGATGCCGCGCTCGTCGAGCGCACCGAGGACCTCCTCGGAGACGTTCGGGATGTCACGCGTGATCTCCTCGGCACCGAGCTTGGTGTCGCGGGCATCGACTTCGTGCTCCTCGATGTGGATCGACGTCAGGACATCGTCGGAGACGATGCGCTGCGACAGGATGATCGCGTCCTCGAAGTTGTGACCCTCCCAGGACATGAACGCGACCAGCATGTTCTTGCCCAGCGCGAGCTCACCCTGGTCCGTGGACGGACCGTCGGCGATGATCGAGTTGTACTCGAGGCGGTCGCCCTCGGAGACCAGGACACGCTGGTTGTACGCGTTGCCCTGGTTCGAGCGGGCGAACTTCATGATCGGGTAGTTCGTCTCGGTGCCGTCGTCGTTGAGGACGCTGACCAGGTCGGCCGACACCTCCTTGACCACGCCTGCCTTCGTCGCGGTGACGGCGTCACCGGCGTCGACGGCTGCGTTCTTCTCCATGCCGGTGCCCACGAGGGGACGCTCGGAACGGAGCAGGGGCACGGCCTGGCGCTGCATGTTCGCACCCATGAGGGCGCGGTTGGCGTCGTCGTGCTCCAGGAACGGGATCATCGCGGTCGCGACGGACACCATCTGGCGCGGGGAGACGTCCATGTACTCGACCTCGGCGGGCTCGACGAGCACGGGCTCGCCGGAACCACCACGCGTCCGCACAAGGACCATGTCCTCGGTGAACGTGTTGTTCGCGTCGAGGGGCGCGTTCGCCTGGGCGATGAGGCGCTCCACCTCGTCGTCGGCGGTCAGGTAGTCGATCTGGTCGGTGACGATGCCGTCGACGACCTTGCGGTACGGGGTCTCGATGAAGCCGAACGCGTTGATGCGGCCGTACGAGGCGAGCGAACCGATGAGGCCGATGTTCGGGCCTTCAGGGGTTTCGATCGGGCACATGCGTCCGTAGTGCGACGGGTGGACGTCACGGACTTCCATGCCTGCGCGGTCACGGGAGAGACCACCCGGGCCCAGCGCGGACAGGCGACGCTTGTGCGTCAGGCCGGCGAGCGGGTTGTTCTGGTCCATGAACTGCGACAGCTGGGAGGTTCCGAAGAACTCCTTGATGGCGGCCACGACGGGACGGATGTTGATCAGGGTCTGCGGCGTGATGGCCTCGACGTCCTGGGTGGTCATCCGCTCGCGGACGACGCGCTCCATGCGGGACAGGCCCGTGCGGACCTGGTTCTCGATGAGCTCGCCCACGGCGCGGATGCGGCGGTTGCCGAAGTGGTCGATGTCGTCGACCTCGACGCGGAGCTCGACGTCTCCGCCGTCGCGCTTGCCGCCGAGGGTCTTGTCGCCGGCATGCAGGGCGACCAGGAACTTGATCATCGCGACGATGTCGTCGATGTTCAGCACCGAGGCGTCGGAATCCGTGAGGTCCTTGTCGATGCCGAGCTTGCGGTTGATCTTGTACCGGCCGACCTTGGCGAGGTCGTAGCGCTTCGGGTTGAAGTACAGGTTGTCCAGGAGGGTCTGGGCAGCCTCGACCGTGGGGGGCTCACCCGGACGCAGCTTGCGGTAGATGTCGAGGAGGGCGTCCTCGCGGGTCTCCGTCGCGTCCTTCTCCATGGTGGCGCGGATGGAGTCGTACTGGCCGAACTCCTCCAGGATCTGGCCTTCGGTCCAGCCGAGGGCCTTGAGGAGCACGGTGACCGACTGCTTGCGCTTGCGGTCGAGACGGACGCCGACCTGGTCACGCTTGTCGATCTCGAGCTCGAACCAGGCACCACGCGACGGGATGATCTTCGCGCTGAAGATGTCCTTGTCACTGGTCTTGTCCGCGGTGCGCTCGAAGTAGGCACCGGGTGAACGGACGAGCTGCGACACGACGACACGCTCGGTGCCGTTGATGACGAAGGTGCCCTTGTCGGTCATGAGGGGGAAGTCACCCATGAACACGGTCTGCTGCTTGATCTCGCCCGTGTTGTTGTTCATGAACTCGGCCTTGACGTACAGCGGGGCGGAGTAGGTCGCGTCGCGATCCTTGCACTCGGCCATCGTGTACTTGGGGTCTGCGAATTCCGGCTCGGAGAAGCTCAGGGACATGGTGCCCTGGAAGTCCTCGATCGGGGAGATCTCTTCGAAGATGTCAGCCAGCCCGGAGGTCGTGGCTACACCCTGCAGCCCCTTCTCCAGCGCTTCCTCAACGCGGGCCTTCCAGCGCTCGTTGCCGACGAGCCAGTCGAAGCTGTCCGTCTGGAGGGCGAGAAGATTGGGAACTTCAAGCGGTTCGTGAATCTTTGCGAATGAGAGCCGGGGTGCGGCGCCGTCGGCGTCGACCTGGCTGGTAGCGGTTGCATTATTAGAGGTGCTCGGGGCGACCAAGAGGGATCCTTCCACAGACCGTCAGGCTTGTCAGCGCATTCGCCTCAGCACCGCCACCGCAGTATGCTGCGGGGATCTCAGTGCCCACCAGTGTCCGCCCGCGTGACCCCAACCGTATGGCCAGGTTAAACAACGAGAGCAGAGCAAAGCCCACCGCTATATGAAGGCTGAGGTTTAGAGGGAAGACGCAAAGAACTACGTTACGGCATGCGTAGCGTAAAGTCCAATAGCTCCTCTCCCCTCCCTGCGTCAAGCCCACCACACCTGGTGGGGAGGACGTCCTGCCGGTAGCATCCGGCGGCCGGGGTCCGTCCTACCCGGCGGCAGGCTCCGGCAGCGGCCCCGTGCTGGTGTCGCCGCGCAGCCGTTTGACGATGAGTTCCGCACTGATGAGGCACATGGGGATGCCGATGCCGGGAACCGTGGAACTCCCCGCGTAGAAGAGGTTGCCGACCTTCGCGCTGCGGTTCGAGCCGCGGAAGAACGCGCTCTGCTTCAGGATGTGCGCCGGACCGAGCGACGTACCGCGCCACGCATTGAGGTCGTCGGCGAAGTCCTGCGGCCCGTAGCTGCGGCGGACGACGATGCGCTCGGCCAGATCGGGGATACCTGCCCACTCCGAGATCTGGCCGATGACGGCGTCGGCCAGGTCCTCGACCCTCGCGTCTCCCCCGCGCTCGAGCCCTCCCCTGCCGATCGTGACGTCCGCCGGGATGGGCACGAGAACGAACACGTTCTCGTGGCCGGCTGGGGCCACGGAACCGTCCGTGGCGCTCGGGCGGCACACGTACAGCGATGCCGGTGACGGCACGGAGGTCTCCTTGCCGAAGATCCGCCCGAAGTTGTCGCGCCAGTCCGTCGTGAACAGCAGGGTGTGGTGTTCGAGCTGCGGCAGGCTTCCCCGGACGCCCAGGTAGAGGAGCAGCGCACTGGGACCGGGCACGCGCTTCTGCCAGTACCCCTCCGGGTACGTCTGCAGGTCCGCCGGCAGCATCGTGGTCTCGGTGTGGTGGAGGTCCGCGGCGGACACGACGATGTCGGCACCGATCGACGTCGTCGTACCGTTCGTGCGGTAGGTGACCCCGCGCACCGTCGCGGCCCGGCGGTCGAGGGGGGACCTGCCGGGCGTCCGGGGCTCGGTGTCGATCGAGACGACGTCGGCGTCGGTGCGGATCTCGACGCCGGCGGCCACCGCCACCCGGCGCATCCCGTCGATGAGGGTGCTGAAACCGCCCATCGGGTAGAGCACGCCGTCGTCGAGGTCGAGGTGGCTCATCAGGTGGTACATGCTCGGCGCGTCGAAGGGCGAGCTGCCGAGGAACACGGCCGGGTAGCCGAGGATCTGCTGGATGCGCGGGTCCTGGAAGCGCTTCTCGACGAAGGACTGCAGCGGCTGGAGGAGCAGCGACGCGATCCGCGGGAGCCGGGCGAGGACGTCGGGCCGGACGAAGGGCAGGAAGGACTGGAAGGTCGAGTAGAGGAAACGCTTCTTGGCGATCTCGTAGGCGTCCTCCGCGGAGTCGAGGTACTTCGACAGCTGCTCGCCGGCGCCGGCCTCGAGGGATTCGAAAAGCTTGGTGACGGCTTCCCGGTCCGCGGGGACGTCGACCGCCCCGCCCTCCTCGAAGACGACGCGGTAGCCGGGATCGAGCTTCACGAGGTCGAGCTGCTCCGCGGCGCTCGTGCCCATCAGCCGGAAGAAGTGGTCGATCACCTCGGGCATCAGGTACCAGGACGGGCCGGTGTCGAAGCGGAAACCGCCCTGCTCCCAGGAACCGGCGCGGCCGCCCACCTGTCCGCGCTTCTCCAGGAGGGTGACGCTGTGCCCTTCACGGGCCAGCAGGGCCGACGTCGCGAGCCCGCCGATCCCGCCGCCGATGACGACGACGTCCTTGGCTGCCACGCGTATCCGCCCGCTCTGCTGGGGTGTCATGCCGACCTCTCCTGCGCGGCGAGTTCCGGTGCCGCGCGACCGGTGAAGGCTTGCGCCAGAATGCGGAGCTTGACCGGGGTGGGCACCCGGACCCGCGCCCGCAGGAGTTCGTCGGCCGGCGTGCGGCGCAGCCTGGCGGCGAGCTCGGTGAACAGTCCCTGTGCGAGGGTGACGGCGCGCCGCGGCGTCGGGGGCAGGCCCGGGAGCGCGGCGGCCGAGATGCGCAGGTCCCGGTCGATGTCGTCCAGGAGGCGGATCTTGTCCGCCTCCGTGAAGTTCCCCGGCCGCACGCCCGGGAAGTAGCTGCGGCCGAGGGTGGAGAAGTCCTCGGCGAGGTCCCGGAGGAAATTGATCTTCTGGAAGGCGGCGCCGAGGTGCCTCGCGCCGTCCACGAGCACGGCGTCCTCCTCCGGCGTTCCGGTCCGGCCGACGAGGAAGGCCCGCAGGCACATCAGCCCGACGACCTCCGCGGACCCGTAGACGTACAGGTCGAAGGACTCCTGCGTGTGCTCGCTCCGGGTGAGGTCGGCGCGCATGGAGGCGAAGAAGGGCCGGGTGAGGTCGACGCCGATGCCCGTGGCCCGTGCCGTGAGGGCGAAGGCGTGCACCACCAGGTTTGTGCTGTAGCCGGTGGTCATGGCCGTCTCGGTGTCACGCTCGAGGTCGTCCAGGAGTCGTCCGACCTCGTCCACCGGCAGCCCAGCTCCGGCAGCGGCGCCGTCCACGACCTCGTCGGCGACGCGCACCAGCGCATACACGGACTCGATGGAGGCGCGCGTGGTGCGGTCGAGGATGCGCGAGGCCATGCCGAAGGACGTCGAGTAGCAGCGGATGACCTCCGCGGAGGTTTTGAGCGCTGCCGCGTTGTAGCGTGCGAGCGGATCGTTCACGCCCACTCAGTGCACCCTGTCCACGACGGCCGTCACCACGGGGTGGAGGGCGGACCGCAGTGCGGAGGGCACGACGTCGGAGTCGAGGTGGGTGCGGGCGCGTGCGGCGTACTCGGCGGCGAGGTCCGAGGAGTAGTCCTTGGCACCGCTGTCGACGAGGATGCGCCGGACGAAGTCGGCGTCCGCCGCCGACATCCCGGGACTGCCGACGAGGGCCGAGATGTCCTCCCATTCCGGCCGCGCGGAGACGTAGGACAGGAGCGCGGTCCGCTTGCCCTCGCGCAGGTCTCCCCAGTTCGTCTTCCCGGTGCGCGTCTCGTTCCCGAAGACACCGAGCAGGTCGTCGGCGATCTGGTAGGCGATGCCGGCGTCCCGCCCGAAATCGCCGAGGCGGGCGATGAGCTCCTCGTCGGCGCCGGCGAGGACGGCACCTGCCTGGAGGGGTCCCTCGAAGGAGTAGACGGAGGTCTTGAGCCGGGCCATGTCGACGATGGCCTCCAGGGACGGCATGGCCGGATCCAGGGAGGTCTCGATGTCGAGGAACTCCCCCGCGGCGGACGCGAAGACCGCCTCGTCGAGGATGTCCCCGAGCCGGCGTCGAACGGCGGGGGGCGCCTCGACCCGCTCGAGCAGCCGGTAGGCGTTCGAGAGCGCCAGGTCCCCGGCGATGACCCCGGCGGAGAGGCCGACGTGATGTGCTCCCTCGGGTGACATGCCTGCCCCCTCGGCGATGGTGCGGTAGCGGCCGGAGACGTTGGGGATCCCGCGGCGGACGAAGTCGCGGTCGATCACGTCGTCGTGCACGATCAGGGCCGTATGGAGCAGCTCGAAGGCAGCACCGACCTCGGCCGCATTGGCGAGGTCGCGGCCGCCGAGCATCTGGTAGGCGGACATCACCATGCGGGGCCGGAATCGCTTCCCGCCGGCGGTACACCGCTCGAGGGTCTCCCAGAGGGCGTGGTACCCCGGTCCGATCCTCGCGGCACGGGCCTTGGACTCCTCGAAGAACCGCTCGAGCGCACTCTCGACCTGTTCGAGCCCGGCGGGCTCGACCAGCAGAGTGTCCATGTCCATAGGTAAAGTAAACAACGGATATGGCGCCCTGACGACACGTCGGGTGTATACAGCCGGGCCGGCCACCCGGCTGGAGCGAACCCCGCGTACCGCACGGACGATCAGCGAAAAGAGTGCCACGATGGCGAGCGAAGCAGGATATACGGCGCAGCGGACGGGCATCGACGGCGGTACGGGTCCGGAGACCGAGGTCGTGGTGCTGCTCGCCGAGGACGGCACTCCCGTCGGAACGCACCCCAAGGCGACCGTCCACACGCTCGACACCCCCCTGCACCTGGCCTTTTCCACGCACGTGTTCGACGACGCCGGTCGCATCCTCGTCACGCGCCGCGCCCTCGGCAAGAAGGCCTGGCCCGGCGTCTGGACCAACTCCTTCTGCGGGCACCCCGCACCGGACGAGCCGTTCGAGGACGCCGTCCAGCGGCGCGCGGCCCAGGAGCTCGGCTTCAGGGTCGCGGACATCCGACCCGCACTGCCGGAGTTCAGGTACCGAGCCGTGGACGCCTCGGGCATCGTCGAGAACGAGATCTGCCCCGTCTACACGGCCGTGGCGGACAGCCCCGTGGCTCCGCTGCCCGCCGAGGTCATGGACTACCAGTGGGTCGACGCACGCGAACTCGTACGTGCCGTCACCGCGACGCCGTGGGCGTTCAGTCCCTGGCTCACCCTGCAGCTCCCCCTGCTCTACCCGGAGGGCGCCGACGGCCCCGGACCCCGCGACGTCCCCTGAACGGCGGCGCAGCGGAAGCGCCACCAAAAAGTCCTAGTCTGGTAGCGGCACCATTTCAACGACGAAAGAGAGTTTCGCCATGGCGACACCCACGCCATCCCCCGACGACGTCGTCCTCGTCGGCGGCGCCCGCACACCCCTCGGGCGCCTCAACGGGCAGCTCGCCTCCTTCACCGCCGTCGAGCTCGGCGCACTGGCCATCACGGGAGCGCTGGAGCGCGCGGGCGTCGCTGCCTCCGCCGTGGACGCCGTCATCATGGGTCACGTGGTCCAGGCCGGCTGCGGCCAGAACCCGGCCCGGCAGTCCGCGGTCAAGGCGGGCATCCCCTGGAACGTCCCGGCCGTCACCGTCAACAAGGTCTGCCTCTCCGGCCTCACCGCCGTGATCGACGCCGCCCGCCTGATCCGCGGCGGCGAGGCGCGCGTCGTCGTCGCCGGAGGCCAGGAGTCGATGACCCGCGGACCCCACCTGCTGCCCGGCTCCCGCCAGGGCTGGACCTACGGGTCCATTCCCGCCCTCGATTCGGTGGCGCACGACGGCCTGACCGATGCCTTCGACGACGAGTCGATGGGAGCGTCGACGGAGCGCGGGAACGTCCGTCTCGAGATCGACCGCACGGCCCAGGACGGGGTCGCGGCGGCGTCGCACCAGCGTGCGGCCGCCGCGACGGACAGCGGCGTGCTGACCGAGGAGATCGTCCCGGTCCGGGTGCCGCAGCGCAAGGGCGACGACGTCGTCCTCACCAGCGACGAAGGTATCCGGCCGGCCACGACCGTCGAGTCCCTCGCGAAGCTCCGGCCGGCGTTCAATCCGGACGGCGCGATCACGGCGGGCAACTCCTCGCCCCTGTCCGACGGCGCCGCGGCGCTCGTCGTGACCACACGCTCCTACGCCGAGGAATCCGGACTGACGGTGCTGGCCGTCGTCGGGCGGCCGGGCCAGGTCGCGGGACCGGACAACACGCTCCACTCGCAGCCGTCCGAGGCGATCAAGCAGGCCCTCGGGCGGGCCGGCTGGACGGCCGGAGACCTCGACTTCATCGAGATCAACGAGGCGTTCGGGTCCGTGGCCGTCCAGTCCCTCAAGGACCTCGACTACCCGCTCGAGAAGTGCAACATCCATGGAGGGGCCATCGCACTCGGGCACCCCATCGGTGCGTCCGGTACACGGCTCGCCCTCCACGCCGCGATGGAGCTGGCCCGCCGGGGCACCGGGAAGGCCGCCGTGAGCCTCTGCGGCGGCGGCGGCCAGGGTGAAGCCCTCCTCCTCTGGCGCTGAGCGGCTCCGGCCCGGAACACGAAAGAGCCCCGCTTCGCGAGAAGCGGGGCTCTTTCGTGTACTGCGGCAACACCGGCCTTCGCCGGGCTGCGGGTGCAGCGGGTGTTACTTGAGGGTGACGGTGGCGCCGGCGGCCTCGAGGGCCTCCTTGGCCTTGTCTGCAGCTTCCTTGGTGACGCCCTCGAGGACGGCCTTGGGGGCGCTGTCGACAACGTCCTTGGCTTCCTTCAGGCCCAGCGAGGTGAGGGCGCGAACTTCCTTGATCACTGCGATCTTCTTGTCGCCAGCAGCCTCGAGGACGACGTCGAAGGAGGTCTGCTCCTCTTCGGCGGCTTCGCCGGCTCCGCCACCGGCGGGGCCTGCAACTGCAACTGCAGCAGCGGTGACATCGAAGGTCTCCTCGAACAGCTTTACGAAGTCCGAGAGTTCAATGATGGACAGTTCCTTGAAAGCTTCAATGAGCTCTTCGTTGGTGAGCTTCGCCATGGGAGGCGTCCTTCCTTTAGTGGTGCACTGCACCGGAGTGTGGGGATCGAAGCGAAACTAGTTCGCTTCGGTTGCTGCGGCTTCCTCGGCGGGAGCCTCCGCGGCAGCTTCTGCAGGAGCAGCGGCTTCCTCGGCAGCAGGAGCGTCAGCGTCGGCTGCAGGTGCAGCGCCGCTTCCCTCCTCGAGCTTGATGCGCAGTGCATCGACGCTGCGGGCCAGGGCGGACATCGGCGCCTTGAGGACACCTGCCACCCGGGCGAGCTGGAGTTCGCGCGACTCGAGGGCTGCCAGGGCAACGACCTCGGATGCGTCGAGGGCCTTGCCCTCGAAGATTCCAGTCTTGATGACGAGCTTCGGGTTGGCTTTCGCGAAATCCGTGAGGCTCTTGGCCGCAGCAACGGCGTCACCCTTGATGAAGGCGATCGCGGTGGGTCCGGACAGCTGGCCATCGAACGCGTCGATGCCGGCTTCCTTTGCCGCGATGCCCGTCAAGGTGTTCTTGACGACGGAGAACTTCGTGTCCGTGCCAAGGGCACGGCGCAGTTCCTTGAGCTGAGCAACAGTGAGCCCGCGGTATTCGGTCAGGACAGCCGCGGTGGAGTCCTTGAAATCGGTGGTGATCTCGTCCACTGCAGAAACCTTTGTTGGCGTTGCCATAACCCTCCTTCCGGGGAATATGCGCCGGTCTTCCAGCTCCAATAAAAAACGCCCCGCGCAGATGCACGGGGCTTTGCTCGACACGGGCACAGGCCGGTGGAGAGGAGCTTCGTTCACCTGCGTAGGCCGTCCCTCACGGGAACTTTCGGATCCTGTTCCTTTTCCGGGCCGCGCAGGAGTGCGCTGCAGGAAGGGGAGATGGATCGACCGACGGTCTTTGGTAGTTAAAGCCTACGTGACTCTGCGGGTTCGACCAAATCCACGCTAGCCGAGGGTCTTCTGCCATCCGGCCGTGCGGCCCGACGGACGGAAGCCCAGTGCGACGTTGACGTCGAGCATGTGGGAGTTCTCCTCGGCGTTCCACGTGTAGATGCGCTGTGCGGTCGGCCATTCGTCGAGCACGCGCCGCAGGTTCGCCGCCTTGAGCCACAGGCCCAGCCTGTGCCCACGGTGCCCGCCGAGCACCAGGGTGTCCTCCTGGTACACCACGGCGGGCTTCGCCTCCGACCGGTCGAGGATGGTGTGCCCGACCAGCTGTCCGCTCGCGGTATGGCGGACGGCGCAGACCAGGGTCTCGGCACCGGCCATGCGGGCGCGGTCCTCCTCCCGCCGGATGCGGTCGGCGTCCCACGCCTCCTCCTCCTGGGCGAACCCGCCGAGCGGCGGATCGGTGCTCATCCTCTGGCGCAGGAGCGAATAGTCGTCGATGAGGTCCTCCGGGCAGCTGTCCGTCCAGCCCACGAGGTCGTAGTCCCCGGAGCCCACGGCGCGCGCCTCGCGCTCCTGCCGCGCGATGCCGTCCCGCCCGCCCTGCACGTCGGCGAGGTGCAGGACGCTCTGCCGATCCACCTGCACCAGCTCGAATCCCGACCGCAGGGCAAGAATGGCCGACGGATCGGTTGCCGGGAACGAGCCGGCGCCGGAGGCCGGTACGAGGACCGGGCCCGCCTCCGGCCCGTCGTCGACGCGCACTTCGCTCCAGGCCATGGCGATGGAGCGGCCCCGGTCCGCCATCTCCTGCTCCGCGAAGGCAAGGAGCGCGGTGGCGATCCCCTGCCTCCGGTAGGACGGCAGGACCTCGATCTGCACGACGGCGCTCCGCAGGTTGTCCCGAGGCGGGATGCCGATGCCCACGTTCGCGACGATGCGCCCGCGGTCCCTCGCGACACCCAGGACGAACCCCCGGTCCGCCGTCGGCTGGTCCCTGGCGAGCCGCTCCGCCGGATCCATCCCGTGGTCGTCGTGACCCCAGATCGCACGCTCGACGGCGTCCGACACGCGGGCGCTCTGTGCGAAGTCGTCCCCTTCGGGCTCGGCGAGGGTTGCGGGGACGCGGAGCAGGCTGATCGCCGTCATGCGCCGAGCATAGCCCTACCCGGTCGGGGTCCCGGCCGGGCTGGACTCCCTTAAACGCAGAAGCCCCGCGGCTCGCGCCGCGGGGCTTCTGCAGGGACCCGCCTTAGGAGGCGTAGACCTTGGTGACGTTCGGGTCGACGGGGATGCCGGGACCGAAGGTGGTCGAAACCGTTGCCTTCTGGATGTAGCGGCCCTTCGAAGCCGAAGGCTTCAGTCGGAGGATTTCCTCGAGCGCTGCGGCGTAGTTCTCGCCCAGCTTCTGCTCGTCGAAGGAGACCTTGCCGATGATGAAGTGGAGGTTCGAGTGCTTGTCGACGCGGAAGTCGATCTTTCCACCCTTGATGTCGGTGACAGCCTTGGCGACGTCCGCCGTGACCGTACCGGTCTTCGGGTTCGGCATCAGGTTGCGGGGGCCGAGGATCTTTCCGAGGCGTCCCACCTTGCCCATGAGGTCAGGGGTTGCAACCGCGGCGTCGAAGTCGGTCCAGCCGCCGGAAACCTTCTCGATCATGTCGTCGGAGCCGACGAAGTCAGCGCCGGCCGCGATGGCCGCCTCTGCCTTCTCGCCGGTCGCGAAGACCAGGACACGGGCGGTCTTGCCGGTGCCGTGGGGGAGGTTCACGGTGCCACGGACCATCTGGTCCGCCTTGCGGGGGTCCACTCCGAGACGGAAGGACACCTCGACCGTGGCGTCGAACTTGGAAGGGTTGGATTCCTTCGCGAGGACTACCGCTTCGAGGGGGGCGTACTGCTTGTCCGCCTCGATCTTCGCGGCAGCGTCCTTGTATGCTTTGCTGCGCTGTGCCATCTGCTTGTTCTCCTTATGCAGTCGTGGTCTGCGGACCGCGCCGGGCCCTGCCACTCACGCCGTCGTCCGCGGGATGCGGCGCCGTCGTGCTGTGAAATGGTGGTGTGCCCTGTCCGGCGGTGCCGGACGGAGCGGGAGGGAGGGGTATTAGCCCTCGACCGTGATGCCCATGGAGCGGGCGGTGCCGGCGATGATCTTGGCAGCTGCCTGCACATCGTTGGCGTTGAGGTCTTCCATCTTCATGGTGGCGATCTCTTCGACCTGGGCGTTGGTCAGCTTCGCAACCTTGACGGTGTGCGGCGTGCCCGAGCCCTTGGCGACTCCGGCTGCCTTCTTGATCAGCTCGGCCGCCGGCGGGGTCTTGGTGATGAAGGTGAACGAGCGGTCCTCGTACACCGTGATCTCCACGGGGATGACGTTTCCGCGCTGGGATTCCGTGGCGGCGTTGTATGCCTTGCAGAATTCCATGATGTTGACACCGTGCTGGCCAAGTGCGGGACCAATCGGAGGAGCCGGGTTGGCGGCGCCTGCATTGATCTGCAGCTTGATGAGGCCGGTGACCTTTTTCTTGGGGGCCATGAAAGGGTCCTTCTCTTGCATTGCGTTCCTGCGGGACAGGAGCGTCCCGCAGGGTGGTGGCCGTCATGGCGTGACGGCCTTCACGACGCTTCCCGGCCAAGCACGCCGGGAGTCGTCGAAGCTTTACTGGATCTTGGTGACCTGGTTGTACGAGAGCGTGACCGGGGTCTCGCGCTCGAAGATCGAGACGAGCACGACGAGCTGCTGCGACTCGTGCTTGATCTCGGAGATCGTCGCCGGAAGGGTCTCGAAGGGGCCCTCGTTGACGGTGACGGACTCGCCGACCTCGAAGTTGACGGTGGCGGGCGTGAACTGGGGCTGGACCGGCTTGCCCGACTCGGCGTCGGTGTGGACGATCGTGTGCTCGAGCATCGAGAACACCTCGTTGAGGCTCAGCGGGACCGGGTTGTGGGCGTTGCCCACGAATCCGGTGACACCCGGCGTGTGGCGGACCGCACCCCAGGACTCGTCGGTGAGTTCCATGCGGACCAGCACGTAGCCGGGGATACGCACGCGGTTGACGATCTTCCGCGTGGTGTTCTTGATCTCGACGACCTCTTCCATCGGCACCTGGATCTCGAAGATGTAATCTTCCATGTCCAGCGTCTGGATGCGGGTCTCGAGGTTCGCCTTCACGCGGTTCTCGTAGCCTGCGTAGGAGTGGATGACGTACCAGTCACCCTCCTGGCGGCGGAGCCTGGCCTTGAAGGCGGCAACGGGGTCCTCGGCGGGAGCTTCCTCCGAAGCCTCCCCGGCCTCGTCCGCGTCGGATGCGGCGGCATCGTCGACGGCGTCGGAGGCAGTGGCCTCGATCTCGTCGTAGTCGGCATCCACGTCGGTGTCTACCTCGTCGTCGGTCTCGTCGGCTTCGACGTCGTCGGCGAGGAGCCCGTCCTCGGCGGCGACATCGGTAGCGGCAGGGTAGTCAGCCGCGTCGGAGTCGTCCGCAGGCACGTCGGATTCGAAGGCGTCGACCTCCGCCTCCGTTCCGTACTCCTCGTTCTCCAGACCATCTTCGGGAGTGATCTGCCGTTCGAGTTCTTGCTCGGACACCTAGCCGCCTGCTTTCTGACATTCTTCGGAAGTTGTTCTGCTTGCCTGTACTCAGCCCGACACGTCAACAGCGGTGCCGGAACCTGCATTCCCGGAGGACGGCGTCAGCTGTCGCCGAAGACCCACACCGCGCCGGCCCCGAACAGGAGGTCCAGGGCGGTCACGAGGAGCATCATGATGACCACGAAGGCGAGGACGGTGATGGTGAACCGAACCAGTTCCCGGCGGGTGGGCGTGACGACCTTCCCGAGTTCCGCGAGGACCTGGCGGATGAACAGCATGATGCGTCCGAAGAACCCGCGCTGGGGAGCCTTCTTCTCGGAGGGGCTTCCCTTGGAGCTGCTCGCAGCCGTATCGGTCACCGTCAACCTCATCAATCTGTGTGGTGTTCCAGCCGGACCACCAGTGGCGCCCCCAGCTGATCATGTTTACCGCCGCGCGGGGCCTGTGCCTGCGCCGGGGCTTCGTGATCTGTTTCTGCCGGGCCTTCGCGATCCATCCGCGAAGGCCACGCGCAGGGCAGACAGGACTCGAACCTGCAACCTGCGGTTTTGGAGACCGCTGCGCTACCAATTGCGCCACTACCCTTTGGTTCGAAACCGGTACAGCTTCCACTCCGGCCGGCCCGGTGCGGGCAGGAACCATCATGGTGTTTCAACACCGAGGAACAAGTCTACGCAATCACCGCCGGAACGTCGAACCGGGGCGCTCCGACCGTGCCGCGGAGGGGGCCGGGCAGTCGCCCAACAGTCCCCGAGCGGCCCCCGGACGGGCTCGTCCGGGGGCGTCCGGGGCTGTCCCCGGCCTGCCGGTACGACGCGGGGACACCCGATGCGGTCTCGGGCGGGGGCCACCGCCTAAGCTGGAAGCTGCCACGAAGACCTCACGGAACGGGACCCGATGAACGCGACGACCGACGACTCCACCCGCGCAGCCCTCCCCCGGATCTCCCGGCGGATCGGCTCGATCGCGGAGTCCGCAACGCTGGCCGTGGATGCGAAGGCGAAGGCCCTCAAGGCTGCGGGCCGGCCCGTCATCGGTTTCGGTGCCGGCGAACCGGACTTCCCGACGCCGGACTACATCGTCGAAGCCGCGATCGCTGCCGCCCGCCAGCCCCGATTCCACCGCTACTCCCCTGCCGGCGGCCTTCCCGAGCTCAAGCAGGCCATTGCGGAGAAGACGCTGCGCGATTCCGGCTACGCCGTCGATCCCGCCTCCGTGCTCGTGACCAACGGCGGCAAGCAGGCCGTCTACGAGTCCTTCGCCACCCTCCTCGACCCCGGGGACGAGGTCCTCGTCCCCACGCCGTTCTGGACCACCTATCCGGAGGCCATCCGGCTCGCGGGCGGCGTTCCGGTCGAGGTGTTCGCCGGGCCCGAGCAGGGCTACCTCGTGACCGTGGACCAGCTCGAGGCGGCGCTGACACCGCGCACGAAGGTGCTGCTGTTCGTCTCGCCGTCGAACCCCACCGGAGCGGTGTACGGCGCCGATGCCGTCCGCGAGATCGGCGAGTGGGCTGCCGCCCGTGGGCTGTGGGTCGTGACGGACGAGATCTACGAGCACCTGACGTACGACGGCGTGCCCTTCACGTCGATCGCGACGGCAGCTCCCTCCCTCGGGGACAGGGTGGTCATCCTCAACGGCGTGGCCAAGACGTATGCGATGACCGGCTGGCGCGTGGGCTGGATGGTCGGTCCGAAGGACCTCGTCAAGGCTGCGACGAACCTCCAGTCGCACGCGACGTCGAACGTGTCGAACGTGCCCCAGATGGCGGCCCTCGCCGCTGTCTCCGGGCCGCTGACGGCGGTCGACGAGATGAAGGTGGCCTTCGACCGACGCCGCCGTGCCATGGTGGCGGCGCTGAACGAGATCGAGGGCGTCGAATGCCCCACCCCGCACGGCGCCTTCTACGCCTACGCGGACGTGCGGCCGCTGCTCGGCCGGAGCTTCGACGGCGTCACCCCCGCCACGTCCGCCGAACTCGCCGCGCTGATCCTGGAGAAGGTCGAAGTCGCCGTCGTGCCCGGTGAGGCCTTCGGACCGAGCGGCTACCTGCGCCTGTCCTATGCGCTCGGCGACGAGGACCTCGCGACGGGTGTGGGACGCCTGCAGGAGTTCCTCGGTTCCGCCCGGTAGGCAGCCGGCACCTCCTCAGAGCAGCTTGCGCTCCGTCGCCCAGCGCGTGAGTTCGTGCCGCGAGGACAGCTGCAGCTTCCGGAGCACGGCCGACACGTGCGTCTCGACGGTCTTCACGGAGATGAAGAGTTCCTTCGCCGTCTCCTTGTAGCTGTAGCCGCGCGCGATGAGCCGCATGACTTCGAGTTCGCGTGCCGAGAGGCGGTCGAGTTCGTCGTCGACGGCCACCGACGCGGTCCCGAACGCGTCCAGGACGAAACCGGCGAGCCGTGGGGAGAAGACGGCGTCCCCGGAGGCGATACGCTGCACGGCGTCGGTGATCTCGGGGCCGGAGATGGTCTTGGTGACGTAGCCACGCGCGCCCGCACGGATGACCGCGACGACGTCCTCCGCCGAATCCGAGACGCTGAGGGCCAGGAAGCGCGACGTCGTGCCGAGGGCGCTGCAGCGGTGGATGACCTCCGCTCCCCCGCCGCCGCGGCCTCCGGGCAGGTGGACGTCGAGGAGGACGACATCGGGCGCTGTGGAACCGATCACCGCTTCCGCCTCCTCGACCGTCGCCGCCTCGCCGAGGACACGGATCACGGGCCCCAGCGCGGCGCGGAGGCCCGAGCGGAAGATCCCATGATCGTCGACGATGACCACGGACACCGTTCCCGGTGCTGCCGCGTCCGCAGGTAGGTTCTCGCTGTCCACGTGCTCCCTCTTCCTCGCCGTTTCCCGGCCGTTGTTCCCTCTGTCGCGCCTCTGTCGTTCCCGGCCGTGCCCCTGCCGTGCCCCGCGGTGGCCTACGCGGCGCTTCCGGCCTGCCGTGGCAGCCGGAGCCGTACCTCGGTGCCGTCCCCGTCGCTGCGCAGCTCGGAGGATCCACCATGGCGGAGCATCCTGCTGGTGATGGATTCCCGGATCCCGAGGCGGTCCGCCGGGACCGCTGCCGGGTCGAAGCCGCTGCCCCTGTCCCGAACGAACACCTCCACGGAGTCCGGGCCCGCCTCGAGGTAGACGGAGACGGCGCCTCCCGCGTGCTTCGCCGCGTTCAGCATCGCTTCCCTCGCTGCCTGCGCCAGGGCGTCCTCGCCCGCCCCCAGCACTGCATCGCCGACGGCGACGACCGTGACGGGATGCCCGTAGCGGTCCTCGATCTCGCCCGCCATCCCGCGGAGGCGTTCGGCGAGGCTGCCGGGGTCCCTCGCCGGATCGGCGAACAGCCACTGGCGCAGTTCCCGCTCCTGCGCACGCGCCAGGCGCAGCACGTCCGTCTCGGAGTCCGCGCGGTTCTGGATGAGCGCGAGGGTCTGCAGGACGGAGTCGTGCAGGTGGGCCGCGATCTCGGCACGCTCCGTCTCCCGCACACGGGCTGCCCGCTCCGTCTCCAGATCGCGCCAGAACTTGAGGCCCCACGGCGCGAGGACCAGGACGACGCCGGCGAGGACGGCGAGCACCGCGACGAGGGTGGCCATGGTCAGAGTCCACGAGCCGCTGCTGGACAGGGCGACGAGTACGCCGGCGATGACGAGCACGATGCCCGCGAGCAGGCGCAGCACCCCGCCCGCCCGTCCGGCCCCCGCACGGTTCATGACCCTGGCCCTGCGCACGGCGTCGAGCTGGGACCATGCGAGGGCGGCGCCGGTCGCCACGACGGCGATCGGGACGAGGAAGCCCCAGTTCACCGGCAGCCCGAGCAACTGCACCACGATCACGGCCGCCGCGACCAGCAGCACCGTACCGAACAGGACCTCCCGCCGCCCGGCGCGCAGCGTCCGCTCGCGCCATGACTCGGGATCGAACGGGCCTGCCGCCGGACGGGATGCGGCTGCGCCGGCCTGCGCGTCCGACCGAGTCTTCCCGTTCTTCGCGCCGACGTCCTGCATGAAGGCGGCCGGGCCTGTCGGCCGTCCGTGCTCCGCGGCCTTGTCCGCCGCCGTCGGGACGAAGATCCAGAGCCAGGCGTACAGGAAGACCCCGGCGCCGGACGCCAGGGTCAGCACGGCCATGCCGATGCGGACCCAGGAGCGCTTGACCCCGAGGTGCACGGCGAGCCCGGCACAGACGCCGGCGATCACGCCGTCGGATCTGCGCAGCAGCGGGGGTCTCATACCCCCATCCAAGCACGACGGCGGGCGCTCGGGGCCGTTCCCCGATGCCAATCAGGGTGTAATCAGGGTCCGCTCAGGGTAGGCCCCGATAGTCGCACCCGGCCGCCACCAGAAGGATAGGAGCATGACTTCAGCACCCTCACCAGGCGGGCCGTCCTGGCAGCACGAACCGGCCGCATCCCATCAGGCGGAACCTCCCGCCTCGTCCTCGTTCTTCCGCTGGATCCGGGGTCTCGACATCACCCGGACGCCCGACCGCTGGGTGGGAGGTGTCGCAGGTGGCGTCGCCCGCCGCACGGGCCTCGATCTGGCCCTCGTCCGCGGCCTGATCGTGGTCCTCGCGGTCTTCGGCGGTATCGGCGTCCTGCTGTACGGGCTCGCCTGGGCACTGTTGCCGGAACCCGATGGGCGCATCCATGTGGAGCAGGCCGGACGGGGCTCCTGGACCTCCGGGCTGACGGGAGCCGCCGTGCTCGTGGCGATCGGCCTGTGGCGCCCGGACGTCTCCGCGCATGACGGCGGTGCCGGTGGCCTGCTGTGGACGCTGTTCTGGATCGGGGCCGTCGTCCTCTTCGTCTACTGGATCGTCAATCGCTCCGGCAGGGGCGGCTCCCGTCCCGGCAGCCCGTACCCGGGCCCCACCGGCGGTGGACCCGGCCAGCCGCAGCCCTTCGGCCCGATGCCCTACGGGCCGGCGGAATCCCCGGTGACACCGGCGCCCGGCTCCTCCAGCGGCCCGTCCGGGCCCGGTGACGGACAGTCAGGAGCAACCGGCGCGTCCGCCTTCTCCGGGAAGCATGCAACCGGATCCGACCCCGGAGACGTGGACGGCGATCCCGCCCCGGGCTCCCCCGAGGCGCCTGCGAAGCACTCTCCGGAACCCTTCCAGCAGTCCTCTTCGGAGAATGACACCGAGTCCTACCCGCGGCCCTACACGCAGACCTACCCGCTGCCCTACCAGCCGGCGCCCTGGGCCGCGGGGTCCGGCTATCCGGAGGCCGACGCCGCGTGGTCCAAGGGCCCGGGGGGACCGGAGAACCTCCCGCCAGCCATCCGGAACCACCGAGCCGACCGCATCCGGCCCTCCGGATCGGTGACGGCCCTCCTTCTCGGCGGGGCGACCATCACAGCGGCGGTCCTCCTCGTGCTGGACTACACGCGCATCCTCGACGTCGCCAACGCCGCCGCGGTGGCGCTCGCGGCAGCCGCCATCGTGCTCGCGCTCGGCATCGTCGGACTGGGCGTGCGGGGACGGAGCTCGGGCCTCGTGGGCGTCACAGCTGCGCTCGCAACCATCGGCGCGCTCATCGCGTCCCTCACCGTCGTCGGTGGCTCCTGGGTCGTCGCGCAGGAGACGACGACCACGCCGGCATCACTCCAGGCGGCGTCCGACGGCTACAGCGTCATGGCAGCGCAGGCCACGATCGACCTCGCCGGCCTGCCCTCACCCGCACAGGACGTCGTGGTCCCGGTGAACTCCCTCGCCAGTGACGTCACCGTCATCGTTCCGGAGGACGTGCCCGTCGAGGTACGCACCCGGATGGCCCTCGCCAATGCGGACGCCCTGGGAACGACGGCGGACCCGGACACCCTGTCGCCCGCTTTCCGGGGCGACGGAGGCGTCCTCCAGTTGGGCCGGGGCCAGCTGAACCCCGACGCGACAGGAGCCGCCCTGATCCTCGATGTGAGGGGCGCCCTGAGCAACCTCACCATCCTCACCGCAACCGGTACCGGTATTGATACCGGTACCGGAATCGATGGCACCTTCCCGCCGCAGAGCACCGGCACCACCCGTACAGGAGACACACCATGAGCACCTCGATCACCGGACCGCAACGCCGTCCACGCGTCGTCACCATCGTGTGGGGGGCTGTGATCCTCGCGGTCGCAGGCCTGGTCCTGCTCGGCCAGTTCGTCACACTCGACATCGACCCCGTGGTGGTGGCGCTCGGCCTGCTCATCGGCGTCGGACTGTCGCTCGTCGCCGGGGGCATCCTGTCCCTGCGGACCCGCACGACCACCGACAGCCAGGACGACGACGCGGTCCACGCTCCGGAATACTGAGCGGATACCGGCCATGTCAGAACCATCCGCTTCTCCCTATCCTTCCCCTATCCCTTCCAGATCCCTTCCCTCGTTCCAACCTCCGTCCCGATCGAAAGGCACTCCGATGCAATCCCTCTACAGCTTCCTCCGCTCCTCCCCCATCAAGCGGGCTCCCGGCGGCATCTTCGGCGGCATCGCGTCCGGCATCGCCCGGCAGTACGGCTGGCGCGTGAGCTACGTCCGCATCGCCATGCTGCTCAGCTTCCTCCTCCCCTTCATCGGCCTCCCGCTCTACCTGGTCCTCTGGCTCCTGCTGCCCAAGACCGACGGCAGCATCGCCCTGGAGCAGCTCCTCAGGCACCGTTAGGGACCGCACCGAACGAACACAAGGGGCATCCGGGGACCAGTTCACTCCCGCGGATGCCCCTTCCTCTTGCGTCCAGGACCACCGTGTACCTGCAAGGATGGATGCCGTGCCGAAGACCTCCACCACCCGCAGCTTCCCCCGCCTGCTCATCGCGTCCTGCGCGTTCCTCTTCATCTCCGGTTACTTCGTGGTGCGGTTCCCGGACGTGGAAGGCGCGAGCTATGCGTCCTACGGCTTCAACCTGCTGATCGCCCTGCCGGCGTTCATCGCCCTGGTACGGCAGTTCGGCGCCGCGCGCGGCGCGGCAGCACTGGTGGCGGTCTCCGTCTTCGGCTACCTGATCGAAGGCTTCGGCGTCGCGACGGGCGTGCCCTACGGCGATTTCCACTACGGGGATCCGCTGGGTCCCACGATCCTCGGCCTCGTGCCGTACCTGCTGCCGCTCTCCTACGTCCCGCTGGTGATCGGCGCGGTGGCCGCCGTGTCGGGCACCGGAACGGCCCTGCGCAGGATCGTCCTCGGTGGACTACTGCTGGTCGTCATCGACGGCGTCCTGGATCCGGGAGCCGTAGCCCTCGGCTTCTGGATCTGGGAGGGCGGCGGCCCCTACTACGGGGTCCCGCTCTCGAACTACGGCGGATGGCTGCTTTCGGGGCTTATCGCCTCGGCGCTCGTCACGGGGATCGGGGGGCGTCGCCTCACCGACCGGGTGCTGCGACCGGGCCTGCTCGACAGCCTGCTCGTCTCGATGTTCCTGTGGCTGGGTGTCTGCATCTTCTCGGGGCTCGTCTTCCCCGCCGTGCTCGCCGCCGGCCTGATCGTCCTGCTGGTGCGACGACGCCTGCAGCTCGCGCGTGCGGTCGACCCCGTGCCTGCCGGCACGACAGGACTCGCAGCGCCGCGCCACTGAGCAGGCGCCACTGAGCAGGCGCCTCGGCCCCGGAACGGCCGCCCCTCCTCCAGGGACGGGGTGGCTCCCCCGTTGCCGACAGGAGGCGCGGAACCGATCAGAGGTGCTCGAGGAGGCCGGCCATCTGATCGATCTCGGCCTGCTGCGTCTCGGCGATGGTCTCCGCCAGCCGGAGAGCTTCCGGGTCCTGGCCGTTGTCGATCTCGTCTTGCGCCATGCCGATCGCACCCTCGTGGTGGGCGGTCATCGACTCGAGGAAGAGGCGCGATGCTTCATCGCCCTCGGCGGCGTCGAGTTCGGACATCTGGTCCTCGCTCATCATGCCGTCCATCGATCCGGAAGCAGAGTCCGAGCCGGAGTCCGAGCCCATGTCGTGGCCTTCCATGCTCCCTCCGGCTTCGAGGGGTTCACCCCACGCTTCGAGCCAGCCGGTCATGGTCCCGATTTCCGGCCCCTGGGCGTCCCTGATCGCGGTCGCGAGGTCCAGGACCTCCGTGCTGATGCCGTCCTTCGACAGCATCATGTCGCTCATCTCGACGGCCTGCCGGTGGTGCGGGATCATCATCTGCGCGAACATCACGTCCGCGTCGTTGTGCTCCTCCGGCGGAGCGTCCGCGCCGGAGGTCGCAGCATCCGCGCCGGAGGTGGCAGCGTCCGCGCCGGAGGTCGGAGCGGAGGCGCCGGAGGTGTGGCCGGTGTGGGTATCGCCGCTGCCCGGGGAGCCGCAGGCGGCGAGGGCGAGGGCCGTGACGAGGGTCAGTGCTGACAGGGGAAAGGAGCGCTTCATAAGGTTCGGATCCTTAGGTACGGGGAAGCAAGGGCCGGCAAGGGACGGGCGCCGTCGCCGGAGCGTCTCACCGGCGATCAGGTCCCACCGGTCAGGCGGGAGACCCCAGGCGGGCCAGCAGCTTCTGGGTGGACATCATCGCCCCGCCGAGCACTGCCGGCAGGCCACCCCCGGGGTGGACCGACGCGCCGACGCGCCAGAGCCACGGCCGCAGCGGATCCGAGTAGCCCGGGACGTGGAGGGGCCCGCTCCGCCAGGTCGGATGGACGGCTCCGTAGAGTGCACCGCCTGCGGAACCGTGCTCGCCGAAGTAGCCCGGATCCAGGATCTCGTAGGCCTCGAAGTACTGCTCGACGGGCAGGGGCAGCCCCAGGACGCGCGTCGTCCGGTTCAGCTCGCGGCGCACGAAGGGATCCTCGAGGGAGTAGCTCTTGCCGTTCGCCGGAGCGGTGAGCAGTAGCGCGAGGGTCGCCGACGCGTTCGGATAGACGCCGTGGGCGGGGTAGTAGTTGGCGAAGGCCATGGTCTGCTCCGGCTCGTCCCCGGCTTCGAGGCTGGCGTAGAGCGCCGCGGGGTCGTCGGGCAGGATCACGCCGTGGCGCGCGGTCCCCTCCGGGAGCGGTTCGGCGAGGACGGCGTAGATCCCGACGGCCGAGCAGGTGAGCTTCCTCGGGGTGCGGGGACGCCGGCCCGCCAGCAGGCCGGTGAGCCGGGAGGCATCGAGTCCGCTGACGACGGCGTCGGCCGGGTAGGTGCCGACGGCGGTCACCACCCGCCGTCGTCCGATGCGCTGCACCGGCTCTCCCGTGCGGATCTCCACGCCGGCCTCGACGGCCAACCGCTCCAGTGCCAGCACCAGTTCGTAGACGCCGCCCTCCGGGATCCAGACGCCGTCGTTCGCCATGATGGCGGGCATGCTCGCGTACAGGGCGGGCGTGCGGGTGGGACTGACGCCCGCGTTGAGGGTGTGGATCGCGATGACCTCGCGCAGTCCCTCGGGCAGCCAGGGCAGGCTGTCGAGATAGCTCCGCGTGGTGAGCCGGCGGCCGTACACTCCGGCCAGTCGAGCCAGCGCGGGATACGACGCCTGCTCCAGCGGTCCCGTGGTCAGCAGGCTCGAGACATCCCCACCGAGGATGCCGTGCTCGGCCGCGAAACGCTCCCATGCCCCGTGCCAGGGGTGCCCCTCCGGAACGGGCAGGGCGCACTCCTCCCCGCGGTAGTAGTAGGTGCCGACCTCCTGCAGCCGCTCCAGGCGGAGGTCGGCCACGTCCGCCGCGCTCGCGGAGCCGGACGGTGCGACGGCGTCGAGCCGTCGCAGGAGTTCCTCCCAGACACCCGGGAAGGTGAACAGGGACGGACCGGTGTCCATGCGCTGTCCCGCCACCTCAACGCGGCGGCTCTTCCCGCCCAGGTGCCCGGCGGCCTCGAGCAGGGTCACGCTGTGGCCCGCCCGGGCGAGGAGCGCGGCGGCGGTCAGCCCGCCGATCCCGCCCCCGACGACGACGACGCGGCTCACCGGTAGAGCCCCAGCGTCAGGGCGGCCACGAGCTGCACGCCGGCGACGGTCCCGGCCACGTAGGGGAAGGCGATGGAGTACCGGTACAGCCGGTGGCCCGTCTCGGGGCGCGGGTCGCGATACAGGCCCAGGAGCAGCCAGCCGGCGATGAGTGCGTTCACGACGGCCACCGGGATGTTGACGAGCGCGAAGCACACCGTCGCCGCAGCCCACCACGCACCGCTCCAGGCCACGACCCCGCGAGCGCCCAGCCGAACCGCCGTCGTCGTGATGCCCGCTCCCCTGTCCTCGTCGATGTCCTGGACGGCGTCGTAGGTGTGCTTGGCCGCGCTCCAGGCCATCAGGCCGATCGCGGCGGCCCAGACCGGCTCGTCGCCGAGCGCATAGGGCACGAAGACCAGGGGGAAGGCGTAGGCGGCGTTGCTGATCGAATCGAGGTAGGGCCGGGCCTTGAAGCGCAGTGGTGGCGTGGAGTAGAAGACGAAGACGAGCGCGTACAGCGCGATCCAGGCGAGCGCCGCCGGGGTCAGCGTCACCACGAACCAGACGAGGAACGGCACGTTGGTGACGAGGACCCAGAGCCAGATGGCCCGGACCTCGGAGGCGCGGATCCGGGCGCCCTCGAGCGATCCCTTGCGCGGGTTGAGTGCGTCGGTGTCCTGGTCGAAGATGTCGTTCACGCCGTAGATGAGCAGGTTGAACGGCAGCGTGAGCCAGACCAGGAGGGCGAGGACTCCCGCGTCCCAGAAGGTGCCCGTGAGCCACATGCCGACGACGCCGGTGCCCAGGGTGTTGATCCAGAGGACCGGCCGGGAGATATGGACCATGCGCAGCGCCGCTGGCGCGAAACCTGCCTGGGGCACTGCTGCGTCCTCCTCGGACCGGCGGGGGCGCAACGGACGGGTCTGGGCCGCTCGTGCGCCGGGTGCCCCCAGCCTACGTGGTTCCGGGACGGGCGCGGCGCAGGGAGGGGTGCGGGCCGGAGGCCGATGTGACGCAGTCGGGTGGGCTTCCGCGGTGTGTCTAGAATCATAGCTGGGCCCGACGGCGTGCTCCCCCAGGATCATCCACCCCCCTCGTCGAAGGAACCCCAGCCACATGAAGATCGGAATCCTCACCAGCGGCGGCGACTGCCCCGGGCTGAATGCCGTCATCCGCGGCGCGGTGCTCAAGGGCATCAAGGTGCACGAGCAGGAGTTCGTCGGATTCCGTGATGGCTGGCGTGGCGTCGTCGAGGGCGACATCATCGACCTTCCCCGCCACGCAGTGCGCGGCATCTCCAAGCAGGGCGGCACGATCCTCGGCACCTCGCGCACCAATCCCTTCGAGGGCAAGGGCGGAGCGGAGGCCATCAAGGAGAACATGGCGCGCCTCGGCATCGACGCGATGATCGCGATCGGCGGTGAAGGCACCCTCGCCGCGGCGAAGCGGCTCACGGACCTCGGCCTGAAGATCGTCGGAGTCCCCAAAACGGTCGACAACGACCTCGACGCCACCGATTACACCTTCGGTTTCGACACGGCTGTCCAGATCGCGACCGAGGCGATCGACCGGCTCCGCACCACCGGCGAATCGCACAGTCGCTGCATGATCGCGGAGGTCATGGGCCGGCACGTGGGCTGGATCGCCCTGCACGCCGGCATGGCCTCGGGCGCCCACGCCATCCTGATCCCCGAGCAGCAGACCAGCATCGAGCAGATCGCCGAGTGGGTCGCGACCGCGAACGCCCGAGGACGCGCGCCCCTCGTCGTCGTCGCCGAGGGCTTCGTGCCCTCCCACATGGAGCAGGCGCACTCCGAGCGTGGTCTGGACACGTTCGGCCGCCCCCGTCTGGGTGGCATCGCCGACCAGCTCGCACCGGAGCTGGAAGCACGCACGGGTATCGAGACCCGCGCGACCATCCTCGGCCACATCCAGCGCGGCGGCGTCCCGACGTCGTTCGACCGCGTGCTCGCCACCCGCCTCGGGATGGCCGCCGTCGACTCCGTGAAGGACGAACTGTGGGGCACCATGGTCTCGCTCCACGGCACCGAGATCGCGCATGTCGGCTTCGAGGCGGCGCTCGGCAACCTCAAGCGGGTTCCGCAGCACCGCTACGACGAAGCCGCGATCCTGTTCGGCTGAGGTCCCCGTGGAACTCGACCCCGGGACGGTCTCGATCATCCAGCTCGCCTGGTCGCGTCTGCTGGGGCTCGACGACGACGCCCTCGCCGACGGCGGCGAGGGCCGCCTGTACAGCATCGACGACGACGCCCCGGTGCTGACCTTCGTGACGCTGTTCGGCCGGGAGGTCCTTCGGGGCCCGGGGTGGGCCGTCGACGCGGGGAGGCACCTACCGGCCCTGGAACTGCGCAGCTCCTCGACCCTGCTCACGCTCAGCCGCGACCACGGCGGGCGCGGCCTCGGCGAGGCGCAGCTCTACTTCTGCGATGCCCTGCCCGAGTTCGAGGGCCCGTCGGCCGTCGTGTCCAGCGAGGCGGGCCTCGTCCGGGCGCTCGAGCGGCTGTGCCCGCCCGACGACGTCGCCGAGGCGGATCTCAGCGGCGTGGAGCACCCGTTCGTCCTCGTCGACGAGGGCGACCAGGAGACGGACGAACCGACTCCCCTGGCCGGCGCGGGCTACGACATCTGGGAGGGCATCCTGGCCCATCTCGCGGTCCTGACGCCGCCCGAGCATCGACGGAAGGGCCACGCCCAGCGCATCACTGCCGTGGCCGTCGAGGAGGCCATGGCCGCAGGACTGGTCCCGCAGTGGCGCGCGAGGACCGACAACACCGCATCCCAGCGGACCGCCCGCCGTGCGGGGTTCGCCTTCGCCGGGACGCAGACATCGGTGCTACTCGACAGCTGACCCGCGCCGGGGAAAAACCCGGCGCGGGTACTCGGGGTGCGGGTACTCGACGGACGGTGTCCGCGCGGCGCCGGGGACGCTGTGCAAGGGACGAACGCCGCAGTCCCCTGCTGCTGCCTTCCCCGACTTTTCCCCGGTGCGAACCCGTAGCCAATGCACCCCGAGGGGCGCATGCTTACCCTGTCGGGGCTTCGGGAGGAGAAGTCATGCATATCGCCTTGTGGATCGTGGCCGGTGCGCTAGCAGCCTTCTTCCTCGCTGCCGGCGTCGCGAAGACCTTCCAGCCCATCGACAAGCTCTCGTCCCGGCAGGGGATGACCTGGGTGAACGACAAGCCGGGCTACGCGCGCACTGCTGGTGTGTTCGAGATCCTGGGTGCTCTGGGGCTGATCCTCCCCGGGATCTTCCGGGTGGCCACGTTCCTGATCCCGGCAGCAGCAATCGGGCTGGCGCTGATCATGGCGCTGTCGATCGCGTTCCACCTCTCGCGGGGCGAAAAGGGATTCACCATCAACATCGTTGCTCTGCTGCTCGCGCTGTTCGTGGCCTGGGGACGCGCCACCGAGTGGGCCCTGTAGGCAGCGGTGGGTATAACTAGCCGAACAGCTCGACGAGCTCCGTCCGGCCGAACATCTCGGCAGCGGCACGGGCGGACGGGGTCCCCGCGTCGGGGTCCGCTCCGGCGTCGACGAGGAGCCGGACCACGTCCGTGTGCCCCTTGAAGACGGCGCCCGCCAGGGGCGTCTGCCCGCGGTCGTTGGCCTGGTCGGCATCGGCGCCGCGGTTCAGGAGGTCGCGCACGATGGCCGGGTGCCCGTTGTAGGCGGCGAGCATGAGCAGGCTGTCGCCGGCGGTGTTGGTGAGCGTGAACGGAACTCCTGCGTCGAGGTACCGCATCAGGAGCGCGCTGTCCCCTTGGCGGGCAGCATCGAACAGCGCGTGGGCCAGGGCAATCGCGGCCGCCGCCCCCGCGTCGTCGCCGGTTCCGCCCGGTCCTGCGTCGCCGTCCCTACCTGCGTCGGCATTCATGCCCGCACCGCCGTCCCTACCCGCATCGGTGTTCACTCCGGAGTCGGTGTTCGAGCCCGCACCGCCGTCGTTCCCGGCGCTCATCGCGGCCCCTTCAGGAATCCCGTAGCGCGCCCGACGACCTGCCCGGCGTCCGGTGCCACGATGACCTCCTGGCCTGCCGCGTACATCTCTTCGCCGTCCTGCACCAGGAGGTCGGCGGAGGCGTCGGCGGAGCGCTTGAGCACGGCGAGGGCGATCGGTCCCATCTCGTAGTGATGGCCGACCGACGTCACGCGGCCCACGGTGCGGCCCTCGCTGAGGACGGCGCTCCCTACGGCCGGGAGCGTGTGCTGGCTGCCGTCGAGGTGGAGGAAGGTCAGCCGGCGTGGCGGGTGACCGAGGTTGTGGACGCGGGCGATGGTCTCCTGCCCCTTGTAGCACCCCTTCGCGAGGTGTACGGCGGTGCGCAGGAGGTCGAGTTCGTGCGGGATCGTCTTCTCATCCGTCTCGAAGCCGTGTCGCGGCCGCCAGGCGGCGATGCGCAGGGCCTCGGCCGCGAGAGAACCGGCGAGGGCGAGCCCCGAGGACGTGACCGCCGCTTCCAGGCCGTCACGCGGCACGAGGTACTCGAACCAGGGCCGTTCCCGTCCCGGGTGTCCGGCGTCGTCGACCGTCGAGTAGGCATAGCCGCCCGACCCGGTGGAGGGCCACGGATCGTCCCAGACGAGGACGTCGTCGCCCAGTTCGGGCAGGGCCCGGGTCGCGCCGAGGACGGCCCATGCATCGGTGGCGTCCGTGACCTCGACGCGGAGCATGAACTTCATGCGCTCGAGCCAGGCGGCGAGCGGTGCTGCCTCGCTCCCTTCGGTGATGAGCCAGGCGACGGCGCCGTCGTCTACGACATGGACCGAGTGCTCGATGCGGCCCTGCACGGTGAGGAGCAGCGTCTCGGAGCTCTGTCCGGGCTGGAGGCCGAGGAGCAGCTGCGAGGACAGTGTGTTGAGCCAGCTGAGGCGATCGGGCCCGGAGACCGTCACGACGCCGCGGTGCGAGAGGTCGACGACGGCCTGACCGTCGGCGAGGAAGCGCTGTTCACGGAAGGGGTCGCCGTAGTGGGCGGCGACGCCGGTGTCCGGTCCGCCACCCTCGACGGCACCGGGACGGTTCAGGAGGGGGCTTGGGATCATGACGGTATAACGCCTTCCGGGCAGGACTATTCCTGCGTCAGCTGATGGGGTGCGGCGTGGCCGCACGGGGGTACGCGACCCCGCGGGGACGCGACGGCAGGGTGCTCCTCGGTCAGGAGGCTTTCTTCAGGATGGCGGAGGCGTGCGCCTCGAGCGAGTTGCCGTCCGCGGCGACGTCCCAGCGCCAGTACAGGTTGCCCTCGACGAGCCCGAACAGGCGCGTGGCGGCGGTGTACTCCTTGGAGTGCTGGCCGCGCATCACGAGGTCGGTGCTGAGCTGGATCTGCGGGCCCTTGATGCTCCCGTAGTAGAGCTCGGCGATACCGCCGGGGTGGACGATGGTGGCCGTGATGTCGAAGCCACCGGCGTCATTGCGGAACTGCTCGACCTCGTCGGCGGTCTTGAGGGCCGGGACGATGTCCGCGGGGCTCAGGCCGGGGCCGACGTCGGCGTCGTTCAGTTTGCGGTCGAGCGCCCAGAAGCCCGTCTCGACCGAGAGCGGGCGCAACTGCGAGCCCTGCTCGTCGATGAGCCACGATTCGGCGCTGTACTGCAGGTACGGGAGGCCGTTCTGCGAGAACACGACGCGCTGTGAGAAGCGCTCCGAGTCTGCCGTGCCCTCGCCGAGCATCCCGGTCCCCTCCCAGGTTCCGAGGAGCCACGACAGTGGGACGAGCTCGGGCGTCAGGTCGGTGGGCAGGTCAATCGACATGGGTACTCCGGGGTCAGTCGGCTACTTCTGGCCCTTGTACAGGCGCGTGATGACGAGGGCTGCGAAACCCGCCATGCCGAGACCGGCGACGACCAGCAGCGAGATGAAGAAGATTTCAAGAGCGAGGATGGACATGCTTCCATCCTAACGCCCGCTCCGGACAGCACGGGACGCTGGACCGCAGGGTGGCACCGGCGCCCTGATCCGTGCTCAGGACAGGAAGAGCTTGTCGAGGAAGTAGACCACGGAGCCGATCGCGAGCACCGGGGTGATGCCTGCCGCCACGGCCGCGAGAGGGTCCAGCGGCGCCTCGCGGCCGACCAGAAGCCGGCGCGTCCCGGCGATGACGGCCCCGCAGGCGAGTCCCACCACTGCCGCGGCGAGCTCGGGAACGTCGGTGAACAGCAGTGCGCCGAGGGGCCCGGCGAGCGCCGCGAGGGCGACGGCGGCGGGGGCCACGAGCCGGTCCGGGAGCGGCAGGAGGGAGACGGCGATCGCGACGAGGATGCTGACCCCGGTCACGAGCATCATGCCGGAATCGGCCGCGTTGGCGGCCAGGCGGTCCGCTGCAGCCCAGCCGGAGCCCATGCCGACGGCGATGACGCCCGCACTGGCACCGAGGGTGGACTCCAGGCGGTGGCTCTGGCCCGTCCCGCGCAGAAGCTGGATCATGAAGACCGCGCCGACACCGAGCGCCACGGACGCCGGGAACCAGGCCAGGAAGGCCGGCCCGGGCACGGTGGCCGTCAGGACCATGGCCAGCAGGGCGCTGAGCCCGATGGCCGCCGTCTGGCTCTTCCTGGCGGGGACGCGAAGGATGGCGGGCCACCCGATGGCGGCCAGGACGCAGGCCGCGCCGGCGGTGATGGCAGTGATCTGCAGGGAGGCGTACGAGGACGCGACGATGGCGCCTGCCGCCACGGCCGCGGCTCCGGCCGCAGTGGCCACGCTCGTCCTCTTCACTCCAGCAATACTGCCCTACCGGTACTTCGGACGGGAAAACCGGCCCGCGCCGATACGCCGCACGTGCGGCCGATCACACGGCTGCGGCTATACTTGTCGAAATCTCTACCGCCCTCGCCACCGGTTCCGGGAACGAGGGCACCGCTGCCCGATGATGCGCATACCCGATCCGTGGAGGACCCATGCCGCACATCCTGATGCTCACCAACACCACCGGCTCGTCGGTCGACATCCTGCCGGCCCTCGAACTGCTCAACCACAAGGTGCACATCCTCGCGGCGGAGCCCACGGCACTCCTCGAGACCGAACCCTGCGACGTCGTCCTGGTGGACGCGCGCAAGGACCTGGTCGGCGCCCGGTCCCTCACCCAGCTCCTCAAGGCCACCGGCCTGAGCGCGCCCCTGGTACTCGTCCTCACCGAGGGTGGCATGGCGGCGGTGGCGGCCAACTGGCTCGCGGACGACGTCGTCCTCGACTCGGCCGGCCCGGCGGAAGTGGAGGCGCGGCTGCGCCTCGTCATCGCGCGGTCGACGGCGGCGAGCGAGGAGACGAGCGCCGAGATCCACGCGTCCGGCGTGGTGATCGACGAGGCAAGCTACACGGCACGGGTCGGCGGCGAACCGCTGAACCTGACGTACAAGGAGTTCGAGCTCCTCAAGTACCTGGCGCAGCATCCGGGACGTGTCTTCACCCGGGACCAGCTCCTGCACGAGGTGTGGGGCTACGACTACTACGGCGGCACGCGCACCGTCGACGTCCACGTCCGGCGCCTCCGGGCGAAGCTGGGAGCGGACCATGAGCAGCTGATCGGGACGGTGCGGAACGTCGGGTACCGCTTCACGCTGACGCGCCTGCCGGAGGACCGCAGCCCGGTCAACCAGGACGCCTGACGCAACACCACGAGGACATACGCGAAAGCCCCCTCCACCTGCTGGTGAAGGGGGCTTTCGCGTATCCGGTCCTGATGGCCGGACCCTTGGTGGAGGACATACGGGTCGAACGTATCGCGGGCACCCCACTGGTGCATCCCCCTCGAGCAGTTACCGACACTACCCCACGCCGGCCGGTCGGCCAAACCGCAGGAAAGGAGCGGGGACTAGGCTGGGCGCATGACAGCCGCGCAGCACACCCCCACCTGGTCCGTCGACAGGGTCGAGGGTGCCCCTTCGCCCGCCGCCCTCGAGGAGATACACCGCCTCGCATCAGCCGCCACCGAGGCGGACGGGAACCCGCCCCTGTCCGAACAGACCCTGGTGACCCTCCGGGCGCAGGACGCCGGGGACCGGCTGCTGGTCGTCACGGCACGGACATCCGGACAGCAGGAGAGTGAACTGGCGGGCGTCGCCGTCATCACCCGCGGCGCCGAGGACGGCGCGGTGCTCGAACTCGTCGTCGCACCCGACGGACGCGGCGAGGGCGCAGGAACCGCGCTCATCGAGGCCGTCCTGGCCGAGGGCATCCCCGGCCTCCGGGGCTGGTCGCACGGGAACCACTCCGCTGCCGCCGACCTCGCCGCGCGATTCGGGTTCGAACCCGTGCGGGAGTTGTGGCGCATGCGCCTGACGCGTGCCGCCGTCGAGCAGTCCGTCCCCGCCCTGCAGCTTCCCGAGGGAGTGGCCCTGCGTGCGTTCGTCCGCGGCCAGGACGAGGACGCGTGGCTCGCGGCCAACGCGGCTGCGTTCGCCCACCACCCCGAGCAGGGCGCCACGACGCGCGCCGACCTCGAGGCACGGATGGACGAGGACTGGTTCGACGCCGACGGGTTCCTGCTGGCGGTGCGCGAGGAGGACGGCACCCTGCTCGGCTTCCACTGGACGAAGGTCCATCCCGCTGTCGGCGCGCACCCTCCCATGGGCGAGGTGTACGTGGTCGGCGTCACGCCGGAGGCCCAGGGCATGGGCCTCGGCAAGGCCCTCACCATCGCGGGCATCGAGTACCTCCACGGCAAGGGACTGCAGGCCATCATGCTGTACGTCGACGCCGACAACACCGCTGCCGTCGCCCTGTACCGGAAGCTCGGCTTCACCCGCTGGGACGTGGACGTCATGTACGCGGGCAAGGCGCAGCAACCCACCTTGTAAGGTTATTTTCGAGGCGCCCCCCGGCTGGTCCGAGCGGCGCGCTCGCTTACGCCCGCCCACGCCGCAGGAGACGCAATGGATTCAGAGACAAAACGCCGGGGAGCGTCACTGTACGGATCTTCCGAGACGGCACCGGCCAGGGCGACCCAGGACCGCATCGACATCCCGGACTTCGCCCCCAGCCTCCTGCCGTCCGGCGACATCCGGCCGGACCGCTTCCTGGACCGCGAGATCAGCTGGCTCGACTTCAACGCCCGCGTCCTCGAACTCGCCGAGGACCCCGACCTCTTCCTCCTCGAGCGCGTCAGTTTCCTGTCCATCTTCGCGTCCAACCTGGACGAGTTCTTCATGGTGCGCGTCGCCGGCCTGAAACGCCGCATCGCCACAGGCCTGGCAGTCCCCTCCGCCGCCGGCCTGAGCCCCATCGAGCAGCTCGAGAAGATCATGCAGGACGGCTACCAGCTGCAGCAGCGCCACGCGGCCGTCTTCGCCGAGCACATCCGGCCGGCCCTCGCCCGGGAGCAGATCCACCTCACCACGTGGGAGGAGCTCGACGAGCCCGCCAGGGCCGAGCTCCATAAGATCTTCGCCGAGAAGGTCTTCCCGATCCTCACGCCCCTCGCCGTGGACCCCGCGCATCCCTTCCCCTACATCTCCGGGCTGTCCCTGAACCTCGCCGTCGTGGTGCGCAACCCGATCAGCGAGAAAGAGCTTTTCGCACGCGTCAAGGTGCCCGACCAGCTGCCGCGCCTGATGTCCGTCGACGGACCCCGCGCCGGCAACGTCGCCGGACGCGTCGCGCGCTTCATCCCGCTGGAGGAGGTCATCGCCGTCCACCTGGACCAGCTCTTCCCGGGCATGGAGGTCCTGGAACACCACCTGTTCCGCGTGACGCGCAACGAGGACCTCGAGGTCGAGGAGGACGACGCCGAGAACCTCCTGCAGGCGCTCGAGAAGGAGCTGCTGCGTCGCCGCTTCGGCCCGCCCGTGCGCCTCGAGGTGACCACGGACATCAACCCGAGCATCCGGGCGCTCCTGTCCCGCGAACTCGGCGTCGAGGAGGACGAGGTCTACAACCTGCCCGCGCCCCTGGACCTGCGCGGGCTCAGCGTCATCGCCGGGATCGACCGCGGCGAACTCCACTACCCCAAGCACGTCCCGCACACGAGCCGGTACCTCAACGAGAGCGAGACCTCCAAGGCGGCCAACGTGTTCGCGGCGATGCGCCGCCGGGACATCCTGCTGCACCACCCGTACGACTCGTTCTCGACGTCGGTCCAGGCCTTCCTGGAGCAGGCCGCCGCCGATCCGAAGGTGCAGGCCATCAAGCAGACCCTGTACCGGACGTCGGGCGACTCCCCCATCGTCGACGCCCTGATCGACGCCGCCGAGGCGGGCAAGCAGGTCCTCGCGCTCGTGGAGATCAAGGCCCGCTTCGACGAGCAGGCGAACATCTCCTGGGCCCGCAAGCTCGAGCAGGCCGGCGTGCACGTGGTCTACGGGATCGTGGGCCTCAAGACGCACTGCAAGCTCTCGCTCGTGGTGCGGCAGGAGATCGACGGGCTGCGGCGCTACTGCCACATCGGCACGGGCAACTACCACCCGCGCACGGCGCGGTACTACGAGGACCTCGGACTGCTCACGGCCAACGAGCAGGTGGGCCAGGACCTGTCGCGCCTGTTCAACCAGCTCTCCGGGTACGCACCGAAGTCCACCTTCAAGCGGCTCCTCGTCGCTCCGCGCTCCGTGCGCTCGGGCCTGATCGACCGTATCGAGCGTGAGATCGCCAACAAGCACGCGGGCCTCGCAGCACGCGTGGTCATTAAGGTCAACTCGATGGTCGACGAGGCGATCATCGACTCGCTGTACCGCGCATCCCAGGCGGGCGTCCAGGTCGACGTGATCGTCCGCGGCATCTGCTCGGTGCGGCCGGGTGTCCCGGGCCTCAGCGAGAACGTGACCGTCCGCTCCGTCCTCGGCCGTTTCCTGGAGCACTCCCGCGTGTTCGCCTTCGCGAACGGCGGCGAACCGGCGGTCTTCATCGGCTCGGCCGACATGATGCACCGCAACCTGGACCGCCGCGTCGAGGCCCTCGTGCAGCTCAGCTCGCCCGAGGACATCTCCTACCTGATGAACCTCATGGACCGCTACATGAACCCCGCGGTCTCCAGCTGGCACCTCGACGAGACCGGCTGCTGGACGCGCCACCACAAGGACGACGACGGCGCGCCGCTCGAGGACATCCAGTCCTGGCTGCTCGCCTCCCGGGCCCGCCAGCGTGCGGTGTCGCGCCGCTGATGGCCGCCCCCACGAAAGTCGCCCCCGCCGCCGCGGTGCAGGCAAGCGGTGCCGCCGTGGTCGCTGCCGGAACGCTCTGCTGGCGCCTCGGGAAAGGCGAACTCGAGCTCCTCATCATCCACCGTCCCCGGTACAAGGACTGGTCCTGGCCGAAGGGCAAGCTCGATCCGGGTGAGACGACGCCGGAGTGCGCCGTCCGTGAGACGTTCGAGGAGGTGGGGTTGAGCGTCACGCTGGGCATCCCGCTCGCCACAATCAACTACCCGGTGTCCTCCCGGGACAAGGTGGTGCACTACTGGGCGGCCCGGGCCGAACGGCTCGTCCCTGCCCCGGACGGCAAGGAAGTGGATCGGGCCGAGTGGGTGTCGCCGGAGAAGGCGCGCGAACTGCTGTCCAATCCGTCCGACATCGAACCCCTGGACGCCCTCGTCGAAGCGCACCGGGCGAAGGACCTGCAGACCTGGCCGCTGATCGTCGTCCGGCATGCGAAGGCGAAGCCCCGGTCCTCGTGGAGCAGGGCCGAGGGCGAGCGGCCGCTGGCCGCGACCGGCCGGCGCCAGGCCGTCGCGGTCAGCCGGCTGCTGCAGGCTTGGAGCCCCGAACGCGTGGTGAGCAGCCCCTGGGAGCGCTGCGTCCAGACGATTTCCCCCTACGTGCACCAGCGCAGCGCGAAGCTGAAGCTCGTGGACGCCCTCACCGAGCACGACGCCGCCCGTAAGCCGGGGCGTGCGCGGAACGCCGTCGAGCGGGTCTTCGACAAGCGCCGCCCGGTGGCCATCTGCACGCACCGCCCGGTGCTCCCGCTCGTGTTCTCGGTCCTCGGCAGCCACATGACGAGCAGGCTGCGGAAGCTCCTCCCCGCCGACGACCCCTATTTGGCGCCGGGCGAGGCCGTGATCTGCCAGGTCAGCAGCTTCAACGCCGGGTGCATCGTCTCCGTGGAGCAGTTCCGCGCCTACGACGACTGACCGGCGCCGGGCGGGCAGTGGCAGTCCGGGAGAGGCTCCGTGATCCCGACTGCCGACGTACCGCCGGAGTTCCCGCCCTCTTGACCTTGACGCTACGGCAAGGTCGAGACTGGTGGCATGACTCCTCTCGAATCTCCGGTTCCCGCACCCGGACCCGGCGTGGAAGCCCCCGGCGTCACCCGTGACATCTACGGGATGCCCATGTTCGCGACCTTGCTGGTTGCCGACATCGAGGCCACGGTCTCCTGGTACACCGAAGGCCTCGGTTTCATCGTGCTGTTCACTCTCCCGGGTCCCGGGGGAAGCACCGCGCTGGTGCACCTCCGCAGATGGCAGTTCCAGGACCTGCTCGTCCGGCCATCGGTCGGCCCCGCCACTCCGGGGTCCGGCCTGATACTGAGCTTCGCTGCCGTCTACGACGAGATCGGGCAGCTGGCCGGCCGGGCCCGCGCCCATGGTGCCGGCACGGTCGAGGGGCCCGTCGACTCACCGTGGAACACCCGCGATGTCACGGCGACCGACCCGGACGGGAATGTCGTCGTCTTCACCGCCGGACGTCCACCGGAGGCAACCGATGCCGCGTTCTCCGAACGAATGCGACAGTGGAGCACGGAGCAGGGACTGTCGAAGCCTGACCCGCCGTGGGGTGCCCGATGACCGCACCGGGCCTGCGACGATCCACCGCACCGACGGGCGAAGGAGGCAGCACCGTGGATTGGCCGATCCAGGAGATAGCGCGGCTCGCCAACACGACCAGCCGAACGTTGCGTCACTATGACCGGCTCGGACTGCTGAGGCCGAGCCGTATGGGTCCCAATGGCTACCGCTACTACGACCAGGAGGCCCTCGTTCGCCTGCAACGCATCCTCATGCTGAGGGAGCTCGGGCTCGGGCTCCCCGAGATCGCGCGGGTCCTGGATCATCAGGACCAGACGGTGCCGGCGCTCCGCTCCCACCTCACGTGGCTGGCACAGGAACAACAACGGATCGAACGACAAATACGATCGGTCCGGACCACCATCGCTGCACAGGAAGAGGGCAGGCAACTCATGCCGGAAGACATGTTCGACGGGTTCGACCACACGCTTTACAGGGACGAGGTCGAGGAACGATGGGGCAGCGAAGCCTATGCCTCGGGGGACCGATGGTGGCGGTCGAAGACGGACGCCGAGAAGAAGGCCTTCACGGAGCAGCACCGCCGCATCGCGCGGGACTATGCGGCGGCACGCGACGCGGGTCTTGCACCAGGCAGCGATGTGGTGCAGGCGATCGTGTCACGACACCTCGACTGGCTCAACCTGTCCGCTGCAGCGACCGGGAACCCGGTTTCGGCCGAACATTTCCCGAGCTACGGCGACATGTATGCCACCGATGAACGATTCGCCCGCAACTACGGCGGCATCCCCGGTGCGGAATTCGTACGGGACGCCATTCGGGCATTCGCAGGAATCGACCCCGCGTAGCAGGGACCTCGTGATCGAGGCCCTCGCCGTCGCGGAACTGACGTGCCCACGCCGGTGACACCACCTCCCGGAGTGCCGCTGCCGCTCGCCGTGGACCGCCGGCCGGTCATGGTTTCCCCGTAGACTGGCCGGGTGAGCACCCCCATCCCCACCCCTTATGAGGATCTGCTGCGCGATGTGATGGCGAACGGCGCAGCCAAGAGCGACAGGACGGGCACCGGAACACGGAGCGTCTTCGGCCGGCAGTTGCGGTTCGACCTCCGCGAGTCCTTCCCGCTCATCACCACCAAGCGCGTGCACTTCAAGTCCGTGGCCCTCGAACTGCTCTGGTTCCTCCGCGGTGACTCGAACGTCCGCTGGCTCCAGGAGCGCGGCGTGTCCATCTGGGACGAGTGGGCGGACGACGACGGCGAACTCGGCCCTGTCTACGGCGTCCAGTGGCGGTCGTGGCCGACGCCCGACGGCGGGCACATCGACCAGATCGCCCAGGTCGTCGAAGCGCTGAAGACGAATCCCGACTCGCGCAGGCACCTCGTCTCGGCCTGGAACGTGTCGGAGATCTCCAACATGGCGCTGCCTCCCTGCCACGTCTTCTTCCAGTTCTACGTGACTCCCGGCGTCGACGGCGGTCCGGGCAGTCTGTCCTGTCAGCTGTACCAGCGGTCTGCGGACACCTTCCTCGGCGTCCCCTTCAACATCGCCTCCTACGCACTGCTGACCCTCATGGTCGCGCAGCAGACCGGCCTGGAACCGGGCGAGTTCATCTGGACCGGCGGTGACGTCCACGTGTACGACAACCACGTGGAGCAGGTCACGGAACAACTGTCCCGCGAGCCGTACCCGTACCCGCGCGTCGAGCTGAAGCGGAAACCCGCCAGCATCTTCGACTACACCCTGGAGGATTTCGACGTGGTCGACTACCAGCACCACCCCACCATCAAGGCTCCGGTGGCGGTATGAGTGACGCCCCCGCCCACACCCTGAGCGTGCCCGACGCCGTCGGGTCACGCCCCGTGGTCGGCATGATCTGGGCCCAGACCGAGAACGGCGTGATCGGCAGGGACGGCGGGATCCCCTGGCACCTGCCGGAGGACATGGCACACTTCAGGGCCACGACGACGGGGCATCCCGTGATCATGGGCCGCCGCACCTGGGAGTCCTTCCCCGAGAAGTTCCGGCCCCTGCCGGACCGCACCAACATCGTCCTTTCCCGCTCCGGGTCCGGAGACCTGCCGGGGGCGATCGTCGTCGATTCGCTCGACGCCGCCTTCGAGGCCGCGCAGGCCAGCCCGGGAGCCGAGGAGATCTGGGTCATCGGCGGAGGCCGGGTGTACGCCGACGCCCTGCACCGCGCCAACGCCGCACTCGTCACCGTTGTCGAGTCCTCCGCGGAAGGCGACACCGTCGCTCCCGCCCTCGGAACCGACTGGGCGCTCGCCGCACTGACCCCGGAGTCCGGGTGGCTGGAATCGTCGAACGGGACCAGGTACCGGATCAGCCTCTGGGTGCGGCAGGGCTAGCCGGCTCGGGATCGCCGCCGACTGCTGGATCGAGGTGCCCGGCAGGCGTGAGGGAGGCCTCAGTCACAAAGGGGACCGGACGCTATCCTCGCCCCTAAACTGGAGGGCATGACTTCAGTACCCGAGAGTTCCGCCCTGCCGTCCGTCGGATTCGTGGGATGGCGCGGCATGGTGGGCTCGGTCCTCATGCAGCGACTCCAGGACGAGGGCGATTTCGCCCGCATCAACCCCGTGTTCTTCTCGACGTCCGCCGCCGGTGGCGCAGCTCCGTCGTTCGCCGAGGGCGCCGGGACGCTCCAGGACGCGTACGACGTCGAGACGCTCGCCAAGCTGCCGATCATCGTGACCGCGCAGGGCGGCGACTACACCTCCGAGGTCTACCCCAAGCTGCGCGACGCCGGCTGGTCGGGGCTGTGGCTCGACGCCGCATCCACCCTGCGCATGGAGCAGGACAGCATCATCGTGCTCGACCCGGTCAACCGGTCCGCCATCGATGCCGGCCTCGCCGGCGGCATCCGCGACTTCATCGGCGGCAACTGCACGGTCTCCTGCATGCTCATGGGCCTGGGCGGGCTCTTCCGCAACGGGCTCGTGGAGTGGGGCACGTCCATGACCTACCAGGCGGCCTCGGGTGGCGGTGCCCGCCACATGCGCGAACTCCTCACCCAGTTCGGCGCCCTCCACAGCACGGTGGCCATCAACCTGGACGACCCCGCGTCCGCGATCCTCGACATCGACCGTGCCATCCTCACGAAGCAGCGGCACCCGAGCCTCGAGGCGACCCAGTTCGGCGTCCCCCTCGCCGGGTCCGTCATCCCCTGGATCGACAGCGACCTCGGCAACGGCCAGTCGAAGGAGGAGTGGAAGGCCGGTGCGGAGACCAACAAGATCCTCGGCACCGACACCCGCATCCCCTTCGACGGCCTGTGCGTCCGCGTGGGCGCCATGAGGTCGCACTCCCAGGCCCTGACCCTCAAACTGACCCAGGACCTGCCGGTCAGTGAGATCGAGTCGATCATCGCCGCGGACAACGAGTGGGTGCGCGTCATCCCGAACACCAAGACGGACACCCTCGCAGGCCTGACGCCGATTGCAGCGACGGGCTCGCTGGAGATCCCCGTAGGGCGCGTCCGCAAGCTCGAGATGGGCCCGGACTACATCAGCGCCTTCACCGTGGGCGACCAGCTGTTGTGGGGCGCGGCCGAACCGCTCCGCCGGATGCTGATGATCGCCACCGGGAACCTCTAGGACTCCCCCCTTTTAGCGGGCGCAGAACCCGGCGCGGACACCTGGTAGATCAGGGCGGTGGCGACATCCCGGAGCCGAACGTTGCTGTCGTTCGACATCTGCTTGAGGCGCTGGAACGCCTCGTCGCTCCCGCACCGGTATCGCCCCATCAGGATGCCCTTCGCCTGGTCGATGACTCCACGGGACGTGAGCGCCTCCTGCAGCTGCTCCACCTCACGGCGGGCCGAGTGGTAGAGGCTGGAATGCGCCATGGCGGTCGCGGCATACTCCACGAAGCGGCGTGAGGTCTCGCTCGAGGTTCCCGGCGTCGGCTCCTGCAGGTAGCCGAGCACCTTGACGAGGTCCTCACGGTAGTCGGTCACGTCCTCCACCTGCTGGAGGATGGCGATCAGCTCCCCGTCGTCGTCGAACACGGGGATGTTGACCGGGCTCCAGTAGCGCTCCACGAAAGCGCCCGGCTGGTCGGGATCGGGGATGTCGTAGCGGTGGATGATCATGCTGTCGCGCTGCCTGGTCGAGATCACCCGTTCCAGGGACTGGCGCATGGCCCGGGCGGGGGCATCGTCGGACTGCAGGGGATTCTCGGGGAAGAGCTCGAACGCCTGGTGCCCGACGAGTTCGTCCCGCGCCATGCCCGTCGCCTCCGCGAACGCCGTGTTGACGTCCAGGATGACGAAGTCCGTGTCCATCAGCGAGTAGGCCAGCGTCGTCGCCTCGAAGGTACTCGCGCGGAGGGCATCGGCCGCACCGACGGGACGACGCTGCGCGACGTGCTGCTGCTCGGCCATTCCACTCCCCTGTTCCGCCATTGCAGTCCTCCTCGCCCGAGACGATCCACCACCGGGCCGGGCCGGAACGTGCGGTCGTACGAACATCCGATGCTATCCAGTATTCCGGACATTCCGCCGGTGCATCGCGCTGTTGTCGCGGAGCGGGAAAAGGTCGGTGCGCAGCGGCAGGATATGCGCATGGACCCCGTGAACGCAGACACCATCCTCAAGCGCTTCTTCGCGGGCAGCAGCCACGTGCGGCACCCGGAGAGCCTCCTGCGCTACGAGCGGGTACAGTGCCACCTCCGGGACTACCTCGAACATGGAGCCGTCACCCGTCTGGCGGCCGCCGAGCGCGAGTTGCTCGAGCTGGAGCGACAGTTCGGCACAGCCGCCCCGTACGTCCAGGTGATGGGTGCCCGGGAACTGCTCCATGCCCTGCCGGACTTCCTCGCGGCCCCCCAGCTACTGCCCGATTTCCACGATCGCCTCGCCCAGATCAGCGTGGCCTCCCGTCTGGCCCAGTGGCTGTGCTCGCGGCGGCTCGTGCAGCGCGAGGACAGCTGGGGCGATGTCGTCCTCACGCGCGCCGCCGCCGAGCAGGCGCGGCGCTCCCCCGCGCTCTAGGAGTACGGGCCGGGACGGCCCGGCCTGCGTGAGCGGGGCTGCTCAGAGCTTGCAGTTGATGAGCAGCGGCTCCGGTTCCAGTCGGATGCCGAAGGTGCGCTCGACCCCGTCCCGCACGAGCCCGGCGACAGCCAGGAGGTCCGATGCCGAGGCGCCTCCCCTGTTGGTGACGGCCAGTGTGTGCTTGGTGGACAGCGATGCCCGCCCTCCCGCCGCAGCGTGCCCGTCGTCGTCGGCGAGGCCGAAGCCCTTCGAGAACCCGGCGTGCTCGATCAGCCAGGCCGCGCTGAGCTTCACCTGGCCGTCGGCGCCGGACGGGTACCGGGGAGCCTCGTCCGGCAGGCGGTCCGCAGTCTCCTGGGCGACGATGGGATTGGTGAAGAACGATCCCGTGCTCCAGGTGTCGGGGTCGGGGGCATCGAGCACCATGCCCTTGCCGGCCCGCAGCTTCAGTACCTCGCGGCGCACGTCGTTCGCGTAGGCGCGGGCGCCCACCTCGATCCCCAGCGCGCGAGCGAGTTCCGCATAACGGACCGGCTTGCTCAGGCGACCCAGTCCCAGCTGGAACTCCACCGACAGCACCACGTAGCGGGGCGACCCGTCGACGGTGCTGCGCTTGAGGAGGGAGTCCCGGTAGCCGAACTTCAACTCGAAGTTGGTGAAGCTCCTGATGCTGTCCGTCTCGCGGTCGTACGTCCGGACGGTGGCGATCGTCTGGGACACGTCCGATCCGTACGCCCCGACGTTCTGGACGGGCGTCGCCCCGGTGGAGCCGGGGATGCCCGAGAGGGCTTCGAGCCCGGAGAACGCATGCATCACCGTGTACCGAACGAGCTCGTCCCAGTCCTGGCCTGCCTGCGCCTTGACCATGACGCCGCCGCACGTGGCGTCGTCATCGTTCACCGTGAAGCCCGTGGAGGTGATGTGGACGACCGTCCCGTCGAAACCGTCGTCACCGATGAGGAGGTTCGAGCCCCCGCTGATGATCAGGAGCGGCTCCCCCGCGGCATCGGCGGCGCGGACCGCCTCGACGATCTCGGATTCCGTCGACGCTGCCACGAGAGTGCGCGCAGGTCCTCCCACGCGGGCCGTGGTGAGGTCGGCGAGGCGCGTGCCCGTCACGGGGACGGTCATGGGAGTTTCACCACGGCCTGGGCCTTGACGAGGACCTTCTGTCCGGCGAACGTCACGGTGAGGTCGATGCGCGCCGTCGACCGTTCGGTGTCGATCGCACCGACGACGCCGGTCACCTCGACGACCGCCCCGGGCTCACCGGGCTGCGCCGTCGTGTCCTCGACGATCACCGGCTTGGTGAAGCGCGTCTGGTAGTCCACGACGGCGGCCGGGTCGCCGATCCAGTCGGTCACGAGCTGCACCGCCGCACCCATCGTGAACATGCCGTGCGCGATCACGCCGGGGAGCCCGACGCCCTCCGCGAAGGACTGGTTCCAGTGGATCGGGTTGAGGTCGCCCGAGGCACCGGCATACCGCACGAGGTCCTGCCGGGTGATGCCGATGGTGGTGGAGCCGATCTGCTGACCGACCTCGAGGGAAGCTGTTGACACTGCCATGGTTACTGGTCCTCTCCGCGCACGAGAAGGGATGACGTCGACGTGGCCGTCGGCTCGCCGTCGACGGTCGAGATCTCGGCGCGTGTGGTGATCATCGCTCCGCCGCCCATGGCGCGCACCTGGTCCACGTGCAGTTCGGCGACGAGTTCGTCCCCGGCGAGGATGGGGCGGTGGTGGACGAACCGCTGGTCGGCGTGGACCACGCGGGTGAAGTCGATGCCCGCGCTCGGATCACTGATGAGCTGGGCGTCGGCACGCTGGGCCACGATGATGGCGAAGGTGGGCGGGGCCACGAGGTCCCGGTAGCCGAGCGCCGCCGCGGCGTCGACGTCGTAGTGCGCCGGGTGGGTGGCCTTGACGGCCCGGGCGAAGTCGCGGATGGCCTCGCGTCCCACGGAGTAGGTGTCTCCCGCGGGGTAGCTGCGTCCCTGCAGGTCTGGGTCGATGGTCATGGATCCTCCGGTGGAAGCGGCGTCGGGCGGTGCTGGTAATCCTGGTGCGGAATCTGTGGGTCGGCGCCGATCGGCGCTCGGGTCAGCGCGTGTCCGGCCTGCGGCGTCGGGTGTCGCGCGCGCGGACGACCATGCCTGCGAGGTGGCACACCATGCCGACCACGATGATCGGGATGCCCGTGACGACGAGACCGGGCCGGTCCGTCGCGGCGCCGACCACGGCGATGAGGATGCCGATCGCCGTGGTCACCAGTGCCGAGACCACCAGCCGTCGGTACAGGTCCGAGCCGGTCTCCCAGGGCGTATTCAGCATGATCCGATTCTACTGCCGACGGTGGGGGTCATTGCTCAGAAGAGGGCTTCCTGCACGGCGGGTACCGGTGTGCTGAAGTCCCCGAGGCGCAGCCGCCTGCCCTTGAGCTGGGCGAGGTCCGCGACGAACACCAGGTCCGCGCCCTCGATCGAGACCAGGGCCGACGGGCCGATCAACTCCCGGATGATGAACCCGTGCTGCCCGCTCCCGAGGGGTTGCGGGTACGGCTGCAGTCCACTCAGGCCGAGGACTGCGGACCAGGACGGCGGCGGGTCGAACTCCTCGTGCACCACCTCGAAGCCATCGATGCCGATCCCGCCCTCGAGCAGCCCCCGGGCAGCCAGGGCGAAGCCGTCATTGATGGATTCGAGCCGCGCGAAGGGCAGCGGCGCGCACAGGGATGCCGCCTTGGCCCCGGACCTCACGGCCTGCTGCAGGCCCACCGTCCGGGTCACCTCGTCCTCGAGGATCCGGACGATCCGCCCGTCGGCCGCATGGGCGACGAACTGCGCGACGACGGCGCCCTGTTCCACGAGGCGCGCCCGCTTCCGGGGATCCGACGCCGTGCCGACCTTGCTGGAACCATCCGCGAACGTCGCGACATACAGCCAGTGCGGCTGGTCGAGGTATCGCTTGAGCCCGGCCGGAGCGATGCCGGAGCGGTGGATGTCGTGCATGAAACGGACGTCGTCCTGGGCGAAGCACCGGGTGCACTGGTAACCGCGTTCGGCCGGCGCCTGGTCCGCGCAGGGCACCCCGGTGCGGTCATCGCGTCCGTGGACGCGCTGGAACCCCAGGCAGAACCTGCCCTCCTCCGGAACCTCGAAGGCCAGCTTCCTCCCGGGGAGGTCGAGGTCCCATCGCCCGTCGTCGTGCGCTCCGTCGCCCGCCTGCGCCCCGGACGGTTCCTCGGACACCTTCTCCGGAGGCACCGAGTGCACCTTCTCCGGAGGCACCGGGTGCAGCGACAGGACGGGACCCGCGGCGTGCCAGCTGACGCCGCTGCAGAGGTAGATGGGGTTCATCCCTTCAGCCTAGACAGGCGGAGCGGCGGTGCGGTCTGCGGAAACCGGGCAGCTCAGGCGAGCACCTTGCTGAGGTCGTAGGCCGCGGGGATCTCGAGCTGCTCGAAGGTGCAGGAGCGGGCCTCGCGGTCGGGCCGCCACCGTTCGAACTGGACGGTGTGGCGGAAGCGGTCGCCCTCCATCTGGTCGTACCGCACCTCGACGACCCGGCGGGGCTCCAGCCGGATATAGGACACGTCCTTCGCGGAGGCGAAACGGCTGCGGTCGGTCGCGCCGAGTTGGACGCCGCCGCTGTCGTCGCGCATCACGTCGGGCTCCAGCTCGTCCACGAGCTCCAGGCGCCGCTTGTCGGAGAAGGCCGAGATGCCGCCCACGTTCCGCAGCTCGCCGCCGTCGTCGTACAGGCCGAGCAGCAGGGAGCCGACTCCCTGGCCGGACTTGTGCACCCGGTACCCGAGCACCACGACGTCGGCGCTGCGATGGTGCTTGACCTTGAGCATGAGCCGCTTGTTCGGCCCGTACGCCGCCGCGAGGGGCTTCGCCACGACGCCGTCCAGTCCGGCGCCCTCGAACTCCACGAGCCAGCGCCGGGCGAGCTCGACGTCGTGCGTGACCTGCGACAGGTGGACCGGCGCGGAGAAGGATTCCCCGATGCCTTCGAGCGCTGCCCGCCGCCGGCTGAAGGGCACGCCCGTCAGGTCGTTGTCGTCGACACCGAGGAGGTCGAAGGCGATGAACGACGACGGCGTCTGCCCCGCGAGGAGGCGTACCCGGCTCTCCGCCGGGTGGATGCGCTGGGACAGGGCCTCCCAGTCCAGCCTCTCCGCGCCGTGCTCACCCTGGCGCACCACGATCTCGCCGTCGACGACGCAACGTCCGGGGAGGTTCTCGAGCAGCGCGTCGACGAGCTCGGGGAAGTAGCGGGTGAGCATCTTCGAGCCGCGGCTCCCGATCTCGCAGGTGCCGTCCTCGATCCTCACGATCGCCCGGAAGCCGTCCCATTTCGGCTCGTAGAGCAGTCCGCCCGGAACGCCGTCCGGCTCGGGGACGGAGTCCACGGCCTTCGCGAGCATCGGCTGGACGGGAAACGGCAGGTTCGTCATCCCCTGACCCCACTGCCGCCGCGGTGCGCGCCTCCGACTTTCGTGCCTGGAACGTCGTCTCCGGACATGCTGCTCTCCCGTGGGTAGGGTGTGGCTGCCCGGTGCAATTGTGGGCATTACTAACAAATGAGTAACGAATCGCATCATACTGCGCTAGAAATGTCTGATGAAGCTGAAAGCTCCGCCACCGACGCGCGTCCTGCCCGGGTTCTTCCGCGTTCCCTTCACCGTGGCGGCCTCCTTCAGCGTCCTCACCGCGGGGACAGCCGTGGTTTTCGACCTGCCGCTGCGTGACCCGGACGGTTTCCTGGGTCCCAGCTACATCCGCCTGCCCTTCCTCCTGGGCGCGATGATCCTGGTCGACGTCGCCTCGCGGACGCTGCTCCAGCGGTCCTCCTCGCGGAACCTCCTCGGTCTGGCTGCTGCCGAGTTCCGCCGTCGATGGTCCGGGCCACGGCTGGTGGCCACCTCGGTGGGGATCCTCACCTTCTACCTCGCGTATGTCTCGTACCGCAATATGAAGAGCTTCCTGCCATTCATCCGTGACCGGGTGATGGATCCTCTTCTCCAGCAGAGCGATCGATGGCTCACCGGTGGCAGCCATCCCGGGGATGCGCTCCAGGATGCTCTCGGGACAGGACTGAGTGCCCATGTCCTGTCCGTCGTGTATGTGTCCTACCTCTACTTCGTCCCGCTGTCCATTGCCGCTGCCCTCGCGTGCTCCCGGCAACTGTCCCGCGGGGCATGGTACGTCAGCGCGGTGTCCTTCAACTGGATGCTCGGCGCGGCAAGCTATTACGCGCTGCCCTCCCTGGGGCCGATCTTCGTCGAGCGGATCCACTACACGGACCTGCCCGACACGGCCGTCACGAACCTGCAGGAATCGCTGTACCGGAGTCGGTTACGGGTCCTCGTCGATCCCCACGCCACGGACTCCATGTACGGCATCGCTGCCTTCGCTTCCCTGCACGTGTCAGTGGTCTTCACCGCCGCCCTGATCGCGCATCTGGTCCGTCTGCCGCTCGTCCTGCGGGCAATCCTCTGGGTCTACGTCCTGCTCACCGCCCTCGCGACCGTCTATTTCGGGTGGCACTACCTCGTCGACGTCGTTGCCGGCGCCGCCATCGGCGCACTCGCGACCTGGTTGGCAGGACTCGCAACACCTCCGTCAGCACACACTGACCAGCGGGTGGAGCAGCAGTCGCGGACGATCGGCCTGCGCGCCTGACACACCGGCTGCAGCCTCTTGCCGGGCGAGCAAGTCCGGACCGCATCCTTGGCACATGCGCTCGTGGGCTCGATGATGGGTGCGCAGGTGGCGCCCCATCCGGCGGCGCCGCAGACCGGGAAGGGTACGCCGTGCGGGTTGAGTACACACAGGAATTCTGGGACGACCGCTACCGGCAGCACACGAGGATCTGGAGCGGCAGACCGAACCGGCAGCTCGTCGCGGTGGTGGAGGACCTGCCGCCGGGAAGGGCGCTCGACGTCGGCTGCGGGGAGGGAGCGGATGCCGTCTGGCTCGCCTCCCGCGGCTGGGCGGTCCTGGGGATCGACATCTCCGAGGTCGCCCTGTCCCGGGCACACGCCCATACGGCGGACCTCGATGCCTCCGTCGCCGAACGCCTGGAGTTCCGGCAGGTGGACCTGCTGGCCTCGCCGGAGTTGCCCGGCAACCTGGACCTCGTCTCCATCCACTTTCTGCACCTTCCCGAGCCGGCGCGTTCCCGCATCTTCCGCGCGCTGGCCCCTCTCGTCGGTGCCGGTGGGACACTGCTGATCGTGGCCCATGATCCCTCGGACCTGAAGACCGAGATCCGGCGGCCGCCGCAGCCCGAGCTGTTCTACACGCCGCAGGAGATCGCGGACCTCCTCGACGACGCCTGGGACATCCGGGTCTGCGAGTCGCGCCCGCGGACCGAGCGCACGGGAGACGGCCGAGACGTCACCGTCCACGATGCGGTGCTCCAGGCGGTACGGATCCGCTGAGGCATCCGCAAGGGTCCGGCGGGAGGACGTACGGCCTGCCGTCCCGCCGGGCTCCTCGGTAGCCTCGACGGATGGAGTGGATCAGCGAGAAGTACGTCAATTTCGCCAGCATCATCGATGACGCGACGCTCGCGCAGAATCGGATGACGAGCTCGATGCCGTTCGTGTACCCGCACTTCGCCTCCATGCCGGACGCCCACCTCGGCCTGGGATGCGCCGTCGGCTCGGTCCTGCCGACCCTCGGGGCAATCATCCCCGCAGCGGTCGGCGTCGACATCGGCTGCGGAATGGTCGCCGTGCGCACCGACTACACCGCACGGGACATCGCACGCCTTGATCGCCGTGTCCTGCGCGAGGCGATCGAACGGGCCGTCCCCCTCTCGGCCGGCAACAACAACAAGCGGGTGAGCGCCTCGGCCGAGCCCCGCATCGACTCCCTCGAACGGGAGGCGCGCTCGGCCGGCTTCGACCCGTCGACCTACGTGAAGGCATGGCGCCTGCAGCTCGGGACGCTCGGGTCGGGCAACCACTTCATCGAGGTGTCCCTCGATGAAGTGGACGACGTGTGGCTCTTCCTGCACTCCGGGTCCCGGGGCATCGGGAACCGCATCGCGCAGCGGCATATCGAGGTAGCACAGGACTACTGCGCACGCCGGTCCATCACCCTGCCGCACCGGGACCTCGCGCACCTCGAGGAGGGCACCCCCGAGTTCGACCGGTACATCAGCGAACTGATGTGGGCGCAGAAATTCGCGCTGCTCAACCGTGAGGAGATGATGGACCGCGTGGTCCGCCAGTTCACCTCCTGGGTCGGCAAACCGGTGGAGGAGCGCGAACGCATCAACTGCCACCACAACTACACGCAGCGGGAGACGCACTACGGCAAGGATGTGTGGCTGTCGCGCAAGGGAGCCATCGCCGCCGACCCCGGGCGTCCCGGGCTGATCCCCGGTTCGATGGGCACGCGATCCTACGTGGTCACGGGCAGGGGCAACCGGGAGGCGATGGATTCGGCCCCGCACGGGGCTGGGCGTGAGTACTCCCGCAATGCTGCCCGCAGGACGTTCACGCAGGACCAGCTCCGTGCCGCCATGCGGGGCATCGAATTCCGGGACACCCCGGCGTTCCTCGACGAGATCCCCGCAGCCTACAAGGACATCGACGTCGTCATGCAGGATGCGAAGGACCTGGTGGACGTCCGCCATACGCTACGGCAGGTCATCAATGTGAAGGGCGACTGATCGGCCACCGCGGCCGTCGAACGGCCGACCGGGTGCACCGGGAACGGGAGTGGCGGCGGTTAGGCTGACGCCCATGTCCATCCCGGCCGTCCCGCCGACACCGGCCCCGATCCTCGTGGAGGTCGCATCCGACGTTCCGTGGTGGGAGATCGTGGGCGCCCTCGCTCCGGTCGCGGTGCTCATCGCGGCGGTCCTGGCGGCCGGAACGGCCTTCGCCACCCTCCAGCAGCGCGCGACGGCGGACCGGGCCGCCCTGGAGCAGAAGCGGCGCGCCGACGACCGTGCCGAATGGTGGCGCAGGACGCAGTGGGCCATCGACGCCGCGACGTCCCTCGACCCGATCCGGCAGGAAGCAGGAGTGGAGGCACTCCTCCAGCTCTCCTACAGCGACCTGGCCACCGAGGAGGACCGCCGGATCCTCGACGCGATCTGGGTGAGCAACCCCGTAGCCAATCCGGAGGACCCCGATGCTGGACTGCCCGACGGCGGTACCGGACAATGAGACGAGGATGAGGACAAGGAGAGCGCCGATGACCGATACAGCACGCGTGCGGCAAGCCCCGTCCGCGCAGGCGGGCTACCGGCGGCCCGCCGATACCCCGAGGGTGACAGCGGCGAAGGCACGTCTTCGGGTCGCACTCGACCAGCAACTGGGCCGCAAGACCCCGCAATCAGTGAAGGATGTCGCGGAAGGCAAGCGATAGGCCTCCTCCAGACCTTCGGATCGAAGCATCAGAACGAAGCCCGGCAGGCACGCCTGCCGGGCTTCGTCGTCCGGTATCCGGAGAACGAAAAAGGCCCCGGAACCGAAGTTCCGGGGCCTTGCCCGTAGCGGTGGTGGGACTCGATCCCACGACCTCACGATTATGAGTCGTGCGCTCTAACCAGCTGAGCTACACCGCCCTAAATGAGGCTGCCCGCACCGATCGGATGATCGTCACGGGCCCCTCATTTACGAGCCCCCCACCGGAATCGATCCGGTGACCTCGTTCTTACCAAGAACGCGCTCTACCACTGAGCTAGGGGGGCAACAGCAAGAAACTTTACCAGTTCCGAGCCGCTGGTGCGAAATCGACAGCCGCCCCCTGAGGGACGGACCCCGGATTCCGCATCGGACCCGTGCAGTGCACGGGTCCGACGGGGTTTTGCCTAGCTAGTTCCTACCACTGCTCGGACTGCGCGGTGGAGCGTCCTGCTCCGGCTCCGGCACCCTTGGCGTGGCGGGGCTTGCGGTTGGCGTCTCCCGAAAACCGGGTGTCGCCGTCACGCTTCGGGAAGTCCTTCTTGAAGGGCTTCTTGAACTCGCCTGCGCCGCGGTTGCCTGCGGGCTTGCGTCCCTTGTCGAGCTCGAGGTGGATGAGCTCGCCGCCGATGCGCGTCCTGGAGAGTGCGCGCAGCTGGTCGGTCGTCAGGTCCGCGGGCAGCTCCACCAGGCTGTGGTCCGCACGGATGTCGATGCCGCCGATCTGCGAGGAGGACAGGCCACCCTCGTTGGCGATGGCACCGACGATCGAGCCCGGCATCACGCGCTGGCGACGGCCCACCGCGATGCGGTAGGTGGCGTTGCCCTCGGTGAGCGTGCGCGTCGGGCCGCGGGACCCGAAGGCATCCTTGCGTCCCTCGGCACGCTCGCGCTGTCCGGCGGGAGCGACGGGGATGTCCTGCACGAGGATCGGCTGGCCGCCCTGCGCCATGACGGCAAGGGCTGCAGCGATCTCGCTGGCGGGCACGTCGTGCTCGCGCTCGTAGGTGGCGATCAGATCGCGGAAGAGCGCGACGTCCTTGCCGGCCAGCGTCTGCGTGATCTTGTCCGCGAACTTGCTGAGGCGCAGCTCGTTGATCTTCTCGGTGGAGGGCAGCTGCATCTGCTCGACGGGCTGGCGCGTGGCCTTCTCGATCGAACGGAGCAGGTACTTCTCACGCGGGGTGATGAAGAGGATCGCGTCACCTGAACGGCCTGCACGGCCGGTGCGGCCGATGCGGTGCACGTAGGACTCGGTGTCGTTCGGGATGTCGTAGTTCACGACGAGCGAGATGCGCTCCACGTCGAGACCGCGGGCTGCTACGTCCGTGGCGACGAGGATGTCGATCTTGCCTTCGCGCAGCGCCTCGACGGTGCGCTCGCGCTGCTGCTGGGGGATGTCTCCGTTGATGGCTGCAGCCGTGAAGCCCCGTGAACGCAACTTGTCCGCCAGGTCTTCGGTAGCCGCCTTGGTACGGACGAAGGCGATGATGCCGTCGTAGTCCTCGACCTCAAGGATGCGGGTCATCGCGTCGAGCTTGTGCGGGCCCATGACCTGCAGGTAGCGCTGGCGCGTGTTGGTGCCCGTCGTCGTCTTGCCCTTGACGGAGATCTCGGCCGGATCGTTCAGGTACTTCTTGGCGATTCGGCGGATGGCCGGGGGCATGGTCGCGGAGAACAGTGCAACCTGCTTCTCCGCCGGCGTCGAGGCGAGGATCTTCTCGACGTCCTCGGCGAAGCCCATGCGCAGCATCTCATCGGCCTCGTCGAGGACGACGTACTCGAGGTTCGAGAGGTCCAGGGACCCCTTCTCGATGTGGTCGATGACGCGGCCGGGGGTACCCACGACGACCTGCGCTCCGCGGCGGAGACCGTTGAGCTGGGGGCCGTAGGGCGATCCGCCGTAGACGGGGAGGACGGTGAAGCCCTCCATGTGCTTGGCGTAGGACGTGAAGGCGTCGGCTACCTGCAGCGCGAGCTCGCGGGTCGGTGCGAGCACCAGGACCTGCGTGTTCTTGCTGGGTCCGCCGTTGACGTCGGCCAGTTCCGCCATCTTGGACAGCGCGGGCACGGCGAACGCGGCGGTCTTGCCGGTGCCGGTCTGCGCCAGCCCGACGACGTCGCGGCCTTCGAGCAGCGCGGGGATGGTCGCTGCCTGGATGGGTGAGGGCTTCTCGTAGCCGAGGTCGTTCAGCGCCGCGAGGATACGGCCGTCGAGGTTCAGCTCGGTGAAGCGGATATTCACGCCGTCGTCGTCGGACTCTGCTGCGGGAACCGCTGCGGTGGTCTCGGTGACGAGGGTGGTGTCGGTGATCTGCTCGGACAGGTTTTCAGGCACGGAAGAATTCCTTCAGGTAGGTGCCGGACGGCCTGACAGGAAGAAGCCTGCAGTGCCGAATGAACATGGAAATCCGGCACTGTTTCAATCCCGAGGCCGAACTTCCTCGTCACACCGTGGTCTCTGCTCTCTCAGCAGTGATGTGTGACTTTTCTTCTAGCCGGCGCTCCCTGATGAATCTGCTCGCGAGTCTGTGCTCCGAGCCCCAACACAACCTATCCGGCCCTGAGGGGCGGAAATAAAGGGAATACCGGTGTGGGGGATATATCCAGTCTACTGCACAACCGGATCGATCCGTTCCATCCGGGGTCCTCCGGGAGGTGACCTTCGGCACGTCAGGCCGGCGAGGCGACCCTCAGTGCCTTCAGCACGGCCTTCCGGACCTGCGGGGTGAGCGTGAGATGCCCTTCGGCCGCGGTGTCGAGCAGCCTCTGCGCCTGCGGCTCGTCGAGGCCCGCGTAGACCTGTGCCGCGGTGACGCCGTGGTCGGGGACGCTGTCCACGTGGATGGTGTCGCCCGCGACGATGCTGCCCTTCGTGACGACGCTCAAGTAGGTGCCCACACGGTTCGCCTCCGCGAAGCGCTTCACCCAGGATTTCTCGCCGAGGTACCGGGCGAAGTTCACGCAGGGCGTGCGCGGCATGGTCACTTCGAGCACCACCTGCTCCCCCACGCGCCAGCGCTCGCCGATGACGGCATGGGAGGCGTCGATACCCGCCACGCGGAGGTTCTCACCGAACAGGCCCGGCGTCACCTCGCGTCCCAGCTGCTGCGACCAGTAGTCGGCGTCGTCCTGCGCGTAGGCGTAGAGGGCCTTCGTGGGTCCGCCGTGGTGCTTGCGGCTCGCCTGGACGTCGCCGGTCAGGCCCAGCGGGTGCACGTTCACCGGCCCGTCGACCGCCCGTTTGTCGATCGCGGTGACACCGGTCGAGTCCCGCGTGGGAAGGAGCTCGTGCACGCGACAGATGGCGAGGAGGGTACCGGTGGTCATGGCGACCATCCTAGGGGCACCTCGCCGGCCTCCCCGTCACGGCTCGAACCGGTAGCCCATGCCACTCTCGGTCACGAAGTAGCGGGGCGCACCCGGATCGGGTTCGAGCTTCTTCCGCAGTTGCGCCATGTACACGCGGAGGTACTGGACGTCCTTCGCATACGCCGGACCCCACACATCGAGCAGCAGCTGCTGCTGCGAGACGAGCCGGCCCGGATGTGCGATCAGGCGGTCCACGATCTTCCACTCGGTGGGCGTGAGCCGGATGTCCCTGCCATCCTTGAGCACCCGGCGGGCTCCGGCGTCGAGCGTGAAATCGGGTGTCTCGATGACCGGCGCGCCGGCCTCGGCCGCCGCACGCCGGCTGGCCGCGCGGAGGCGTGCGAGCAGTTCATCGAGGCCGAACGGCTTCGTCACGTAGTCGTCCGCGCCTGCATCGAGCGCATCGACCTTGTCCTGCGAGCCGTGCCGGGCGGACAGCACGATGATGTGCACCTGCGACCAGCCGCGGATCCGACGGATGACGTCCACCCCGTCGATGTCCGGCAACCCGAGGTCCAGCACGATGATGTCGGGGTGGTGTTCGGACGCGGCTGCGAGTGCCGTCTCGCCGTCGACCGCCGTCACGCACTGGTAGCCGTAGGCGCGGAGGTTGATCTCCAGGGCGCGGAGGAGCTGCGGTTCGTCGTCGACGACGAGCACCCGCGTCACAGCTCCACGACTCCCGTCGAGATGGGCAGGCGGATGACGAGCGTCAGGCCGCCGCCGGGAGTCTGCTCGGCGTCGAGCACGCCGCCCATGACCTCCGTGAATCCCTTGGCCACCGCCAGCCCGAGCCCGACGCCGGCCCCCGACGGAGCGTCGTCGAGCCGCTGGAACGGGCGGAACATGGCGTCGACGTCGTCCCGGGACACACCGTGTCCGTGGTCGATGACGCGCAGCTCACTGGCCGGGAAGCCGTTGATCAGGGCCTTCCCGGTACCGCCCACGGATGCGGTGACCTCGATCGGGGAACCCGGCGCGTACTTCACCCCGTTCTCGACGATGTTCGCGATCACGCGCTCCAGCAGCCCGGGGTCTCCCTCGATGGCGGGCAGGTTCGGCGGGATGTGCACGCGGACGCGGTCCTCGGGCACGTTGGCGAGGGCGGGCCCGACGACGTCGATCCATCGCAGCGGCCGCACGTGCGCGTTCACCGCGTCCCCGGTGATACGCGACATGTCCAGCAGGTTGTTGACGAGCGCGTCCAGCCGGTCCGAGTAGTCCTCAATGGTTTCCAGCAGTTCGTCCTCGTCCTCCTTGGAGAAGGTCACATCGGACTGCCGGAGGCTGCTGACGGCGAGCTTGATCCCGGCGAGGGGGGTCCGCAGGTCGTGGGACACCGCACGCAGGATCGCCGTACGCATGACGTTGCCCTCGATGAGCCTCTGGTTGGTGCGCGTGCTCGCGAGGAGTTCCTGCCGCTGCAGCATCGAGCGGAGCTGGCCGGCGAATGCCGTCAGCAGTCCGCGCTCGCGCGCCGAGAGGTGGTGCCCGTAGAGCGCGAGGAAGAAGTCGCCGTCGACCGTCTCGACCGTGGTCGCGGCGTCCATCGTCCATCGGTCCATGTCACCTGCCTGCGGGTCGGCGCGCAGCCTGGCTCCTGTCCTGGCTTCTGTCCTGGCGCCCGCAGTGGTTGCCGCAACGGTTGCCGCCGCCCCTCCGGGGACGGCTCCCGGGAGGGCAGGACCGGGTACCGGTGGGCGCACGGCCAGGGCCTTGCGCTCCATCCTTCCGCCGCCCGCCGCCTCGCCGTGCACGCCCCCGTCCTGCGCAGCGCCGCCCTGCGCGCCGCCCTGCGCGGTCCCGTCCTGCGCAGCGCCGTCCTGCGCGCCGCCCTGCGCACCGCCCGCGTGGTCGTCTGACTCGTCATCGTCGTCCTGCTCCGGGGGGCTGACGAGCCCGAACAACGCCACGGCATCCACGTCGAACTGGGTCTGGACGTGGCGCAGGAAGCCCTGGAGCGTGTCCTCCTCGGCCAGTGCGCCGCGCGCGAGTTCGCCGAGCAGGGCGGCCTCCTGCTGCGCCAGGGCCGCTTCCCGGGACCGGCGTGCCGACAGCCCGACGACGAGCGACACCGTCACCGCGACGGCGATGAAGATCAGCACTGTGATGACGTTCTCGGCATCCGAGATCTCGAGGGACCCGAAGGGCTCCGTCGAGGTGTAGTTCAGGATGATGCTGCTCCACAGGGCGCCGAGCAGCGCGGGCCAGAGGCCGCCGATCAGGGCGACGGCGATGACCCCGGCGAGCTGGAAGAGGACGTCGACCGCGAGCAGCGAGTTCCCCGCCAGGAAGACGGCCGTCTCGAGCAGCGGCGGCAGGACCAGTGCGACGGCGCAGCCGGCGGCTACCCGCGGGCGGCTGACCGGAGCCGCGAGGGTGCGCCGCGCTGCGGTCACCATCAGCGGTTGCCGCGGAGGGCGCCGTCGTCGAGCCGGCCGTGCAGGGCGCCGGACACGCGGTCCCTGGCAGTGCTGCCGCCTGCCGTGGCCCGCTCCTCGTCACGTGGACGCACCGCTTCGTGCGGGTGCATCGCCCGCTCCGGGCGCACCGCTCGCAGCCTCCGCGACAGGAGGACCCAGAACACGGTGACGGCGAGCGCGCAGAACACGCCGGCGCTGGACGCCATGAGCCAGCCGGTCACCAGCTGGGAATCGAGGTCGTCCGCGCCCAACAGCTGACCGATCGTCTTGGGCGAGTAGATGAAGACCAGGAGGGTGAGCACGAAGAGTACGGCTGCCGTCGTACGGTGTGCACGCAGTTCCCTGGGAAGCCCTGCAGCCTGGCCGGCGAGGACCGCCAGGACCACGACGATCCAGACCCAGTGGTGTGACCACGAGATCGGTGAGATGAGAAGCATGAGCAGCGACGTCATGGCGATCGGCAGGAACCGGTCCGCGCGCCGCCGGGCCTCGCGGATGATGTAGGCGGTCGCCGCCACGAGCAGCAGTGAGATGAGCAGCCACGGAAGGGTGGAGGGAAAGTCCGGGCCCAGGAAGTGGAGGATGGCACCGCGGAGGGAGAGGTTGTCCACATACCCCTCGCCGCCGATCCGGCCGGTGTCCCGCAGCATCTGCAGCCAGTAGGTCGCCGATTCGGCCGGCAGCAGGAGGAAGCCCAGCGCGATGGTCCCGAAGAAGCCGGCCGCCATGGTGAACAGCTGCTTCCACTCGCCGCGCACGAGGAAGTACAGGCCGAAGACCAGAGGCGTCAGTTTGATGCCGGCCGCGATGCCCGTGAGCAGTCCGGTGGGCATCCGGCGGTGCGGTCCCGAGAGGAGGTCGGCGGCGATCATCGCGAAGAGCAGGATGTTGACCTGCGAGAAGGCCATGGTCTCGCGCCACGGGCCCAGGAGGGAGACGAGCCCGGTTCCGGCGATCGCCAGCGGCAGTGCCGTAGGGTGCATCACCACGTCCCGGACGGTGCGGAAACCGCCGAGGTACCGCGTTACCAGCAGGGACGTCGCGGCGGCGATGAGGATCGACAGCCACACGAACAGCAATGCGCCGGTCTCGGCGCTGACGAGCGTGAGCACAGTGAAGGCGAGCGCCGCGAACGGCGGATACGTGAAGAGGAGGGATCCCTCGCCCTCCCCGAAGGAGCGCGTGTACAGCGAGCCGTCGCCGTCGACCACGGACTGCCCGCCCATGCGGTACACCCGGAAATCGAGGCCGATGACGTCGGCCCAGGCGAACGCCCAGGCCACCAGGGCCCAGGCCACCGCCACTGCGGCGACAAGGCCCAGCGCCCGGACTCCTGCCGCTGTACTGCGCTGGCTCATGCTTTCCTTCCGATGGACAGGGTGCGGTCACCGGTCCCGGTGGCCCGGAGAACGGCTCATCCAGTGTAGGCACGGCTCCCGGGCTGCCACCCGCGGCCGGATATGGTGGAAATCACCCCGATCCCCCGCGAAAGGCCGACCATGTCCTCCCCCAGCGGCACAACCCCGCCCGCTCCCGCCACAGCAATCACCAACGCCCACGTCGTCCCGATCGACGGCGAGCCCTTCGACGGCACGGTCGTCGTCGAGGACGGGCGCATCACGGCGCTCGGTTCCTCCGTTCCCGTGCCCGACGGCGCCACCGTCATCGACGCGGCAGGAAAGTGGCTGCTCCCCGGGTTCGTGGACGCCCATGTGCACCTGGGCACGCACGAAGAGGGCGAGGGAACAGCCGGGGACGACACCAATGAGATGACCGAGCCCAACACGGCTGGCGTCCGGGCGATCGACGCCATCAACCCCTATGACCCCGGGTTCGACGACGCGCTCGCGGGCGGGGTCACCACCGTGAACGTGAACCCCGGCTCCGGCAACCCGATCGGCGGGCTCGCCGTCGCCATCCACACGCACGGGCGTTACCTCGAGGAGATGGTGCTGCGCTCCCCCAGCGGACTGAAGTCGGCACTGGGCGAGAACCCGAAGCGCGTCTACGGCGGCAAGGGCAAGATGCCGTCGACCCGCCTCGGCACCGCGCTCGTCATCCGCGAGGCGTTCATGAAGGCCCAGAACTACATGGGCAAGGACGACGAGAACGCGCGGGACCCGCACCTCGAGGCCCTGGCCATGGTGCTGCGGCGCGAGATCCCCTGGCGCCAGCACGCACACCGTGCCGACGACATCGCGACAGCCCTCCGCATCGCGGACGAGTTCGGGTACGACCTCGTCCTCGACCACGGCACCGAGGCGCACCTGCTCGGCGACGTCCTCGCAGAACGCGGAACCCCCGTCCTGATCGGTCCCCTGTTCACCACGAAGTCCAAGGTGGAGCTGCGCGGCCGCTCCATCGCCAATCCCGGCAAGCTCGCGCGGGCCGGCGTCGAGATCTCGATCATCACGGACCACCCCGTCATCCCGATCAACTTCCTGGTGCACCAGGCCACCCTCGCAATCAAGGAGGGCCTCGACCGGGAGACCGCCCTGCGCTCCATCACCATCAACCCCGCGAAAGTCCTCGGTCTGGCGGACCGCCTCGGCTCGCTCGCCGTCGGGAAGGACGCGGACCTGGTGCTCTGGAGCGGCGATCCGCTCGATGTAATGCAGCGTGCCCTGCAGGTGTGGATCGGCGGCACCGAGGTCTACTCCTACGACACCGAGACGCGCAGCGGCACCGTCGCTCCCCGGGGCTAGGCAGCCTTCCCGGTGAGTCCTCGGAAGGATGCCCTGCCGCCCCGGCCGTGGACGCTGCGGGCCGCGATCGCCCTGTGGCTCGTGGTCGCGGTGCTGCTGCTCGTCGCGGCGGGCACGTTCATCGCATCGGCTGCGGTGCAGGACCTCGACCGTGCAGGGTTCATCGGGCTCGGCACGCTCCTCGGGGCGCTCGCCATCCTGCAGTTGCTCCTCCTGCTCCCGCTGCGCCGGGGCAGGAGGAGCGCCCGCGAGCTGCTGAGCACCATCGGCATCATCGCGGGAGTGCCCGTCGTCGTGCGCGGGACGCCGGGCCTGTCACTGATCGCCGTCGGGATGCTGGTAGCGGTGCTGCTCCTGTGGCTGCCGCAGAGCAGTGCCTTCTTCCAGCAGACCCAGCCGAAGGCGAGGAAGCGCTTCCGGCTGCCGGGGTCACGCTAGCCCCATCTCCGCCCGGGCACCCGGCGCAGCGGCGCAGACCCGGGGCGGCGCACCCCCGGATCTGGGCACCCGGCGCGGCGGCGAGGCCGGACACAGCTCCGGACACACGGAAGGCCCCTCCAACCGGAGGGGCCTTCCGTGTAAAACAGCCGGCGCAGCGGGACCTAGCGCAGGGAGGAGATGGCCTGCTCGAGGTCACCGATCAGGTCCTCGATGTCCTCGATGCCGACGGACAGCCGGATCAGGTTCTCGGGAACCGCGAGTTCCGTGCCCTTGACCGACGCGTGCGTCATGTCGGAGGGGTAGTTCATCAGCGACTCGATGCCGCCGAGGGACTCCGCGAGGATGAAGACGTGGGTCGACTCCGCCACCTTCTTCGCGGCCTCCGCCCCGCCCTTGAAGGTCACGGAGATCATGCCGCCGAAGTCCTTCATCTGCGCTGCAGCGAGGTCGTGGCCCGGGTGCTCGGGCAGCCCCGGGTAGTACACGCGCTCCACCTCGTCCTGCTCCTGCAGCCAGCGCGCGATCGCGGTGGCGTTCGAGGAGTGGCGGTCCATGCGGACCCCGAGGGTCTTGAGTCCGCGCGTGGTGAGCCAGGCCTCCATGGGGGCGGACACGGCGCCGACGGCGAACTGCACGAAACCGATCTTCTCGGCGAGCTCGTCGTCGTTCACGACGACGGCCCCGCCGCTGGCGTCCGAGTGCCCGCCGATGTACTTGGTGGTCGAGTGCACGACCACATCCGCACCGAACGTGAGCGGCTGCTGCAGGTACGGCGACGCGAACGTGTTGTCCACGACGAGCAGGGCACCGGCGTCGTGCGCGAGCTGGGCGGTCGCGGCGATGTCGGTGATCTTCATCATGGGGTTCGACGGCGTCTCGACCCAGACCATCTTCGTGTTGTTCGCCGCGATGGCAGCCTGGACCGCAGCGGGGTCCGCCATGTCCACGGCCGTGTTGGTGATGCCCCACTGGGACAGCACGCGATCGATCAGCCGGTAGGTTCCGCCGTAGGCGTCGTTCCCGAGGACGATGTGGTCGCCGGGGCGGAGCGCGGCCCGGATGAGCGCGTCCTCGGCGGCGAGGCCGGACGAGAAGCTGAAGGCGTGCTTGCCGCCCTCGAGCGCCGCGATCTGGGTCTGCAGCGCATCCCGGGTGGGGTTGGTGCCACGCCCGTACTCGTACCCGTTGCGCAGCTTGCCGATGCCGTCCTGCGCGAAGGTGGTGGTCTGGTAGAGGGGCGGGATCACCGCTCCGGTCGTGGGGTCGGGGGTCTGGCCCGCGTGGACGGCTCGGGTGTTGAAGCCCTGGTCGTTCGAGTGCGTCACGATACTCCTGGAATTCGGATCGGGTTGTTACTTGCTCACATATGTCAGCAAGTCATGGCGCGTAAGAATTCCCACCGGGGACCCGACGAACGTCACCATCAGCGTGTCGCTGTCCTGGAGCCGCTCGCGCGCCGTGCCGATGGATTCGAGCGACCCGATCAGGGGCAGCTTCGCGTCCATGTGCTGCGAGATCTTGTCGGTGAGCTTGGCCTCGCCGTGGAAGATCTTCGCCGTCAGGGAGCGCTCGTCGACCGAGCCCAGCACCTCGCCCATCTTGACGGGCGGCTCCTGGGACAGCACCGGGATGCTGGAGACCCCGTACTCGTCCATGATCGAGATGACGTCGCGGACCGTCTCCGACGGGTGCGTGTGGACGAGGTCAGGGAGGGAGCCGCTCTTGGACCGCAGCACGTCACCGACGCTCCCGTCCTCGCCACTGTCCATGAAGCCGTAGGACTTCATCCAGTCGTCGTTGAAGATCTTGCCGAGGTAGCCGCGGCCGCCGTCGGGCAGGAGGACCACAACGACATCGTCCGCCGTCAGGTCCTTCGCGACGCGGAGGGCCGCGACGACGGCCATGCCGCAGGAGCCGCCGACCAGCAGACCCTCCTCGCGGGCGAGGCGCCGCGTCATCTCGAAGCTCTCGGCATCCGTGACGGCGTGGATCTCGTCCGGGATGGACGGGTCGTAGGAGTCCGGCCACATGTCCTCGCCGACGCCCTCCACGAAGTAGGGGCGCCCGGTGCCACCGGAGTAGATCGAGCCCTCCGGATCGGCGCCGACGATGCGTACGGGCCCGCTCGCGCGGTCAGCGGAAATCTCCTTGAGGTACCGCCCCGTGCCGGTGATGGTGCCGCCCGTCCCGACGCCCGTGACGAAGTGCGTGAGCTTGCCGTCGGTGTCGTTCCAGATCTCGGGGCCGGTGGTCTCGTAGTGGCTCAGGGGGCCGTTCTGGTTCGAGAACTGGTCCGGCTTGTAGGCGCCGGGGATCTCGCGGACCAGGCGGTCGGAGACGCCGTAGTAGGACTGCGGACTGTCGGGGGCGACGGCGGTCGGAGTGACGACGACCTCCGCGCCGTAGGCCTTGAGGACGTTGCGCTTGTCCTCGCCCACCTTGTCGGGCACCACGAACACGCACTTGTAGCCGCGCTGCTGGGCGACGAGGGCGAGCCCGACGCCGGTGTTGCCGGAGGTCGGTTCGACGATGGTGCCGCCGGGCTTGATCTTGCCCTCGGCCTCCGCGGCGTCGATGATCTTCGCCGCGATGCGGTCCTTCACCGACCCGCCGGGGTTGAGGTATTCGACCTTCGCGAGGACGGTGGCTGCGATGCCGTCGGTGACGGAGTTGAGCTTGACGAGCGGGGTGTTGCCGATCAGGTCAACAATGGAATTGGCGTACTTCATGCCTACAACGCTACCGGCTGGCGAGCCGACCTCCATGCCGCCGTTACGCCGCAGGACGTCCTCGCGCGGACGGAGGCCGTCGCGCAGTGCTCGCGGGCGTCCGTGCCATACTGTCCGGCGGAACGGAGACCACCCTTGAACCTTCGCAGTGCCTCCCGCGCGATCCTGCCGGTCCTCGCGGCGCTCTGCATCGGAACCGGCGCGCTGCCCGGTCCGGACCTGGCGGAGCTGTGGGGGCGCATCTGGCCGATCCTGCTCTTCGTGGCCGCCATGACGGTGGCCACCGACCTCCTCTTCGCTGCCGGGGTCTTCGAGAAGATCATCGCGGCCTCGGCCCGCGCGGCCGGAGGCCGGACCCTCGTCCTGTGGCTCGTGACGGTCCTCCTCGCCGTGGCCTGCACGGTGTTCTTCTCGCTGGACACGACGGCCGTGCTGCTCACTCCGCTCGTGGTGCTCCTCGCCCGCAGGGCCGGTCTGCCGCCGCTGCCGTTCGCAGTGACGATCGTCTGGCTCGCCAATACCGCGTCGCTGCTCCTGCCGGTGTCCAACCTGACCAACCTGCTGGTGCAGGAAGGGCTGCAGCTCAGCCCGGCGCAGTTCGCGGGCCTCGTGGCCGGCCCTGCGCTGGTCGGGGTCGTCGTGCCCTGCGCCGTCCTGCTGCTGATCTTCCGCCGGCAGCTCGCGGGGCGATTCTCCCCCGCCCCTCCCCGCCCGGCCGAGGACCGCGTGCTGCTGTACTGCGGGTACGCGGTCCTTGCACTCCTCCTGCCGGCACTCGTCAGCGGGCTGCCGGTCGCACTGAGCGCGACCCTCGCCGCGGTGGTCCTGGCCGTCCTCTGCGCGGTCCGCCGGCCCGGCGCGTTGACGGTGAAGATGCTCCCCGTTGCTCCGCTCGTCCTCGCGCTCAGCCTCTTCGTCCTCGTCACCGCCGCGCACGCACAGGGCCTCGACGCCTTTGTCGCCCCCATGGCAGGTACCGGCGAAGGGTTCCCGGACCTGCTGCGACTGGCCGCCGTAGGAGCGGCCGGAGCGAACGCCGTCAACAACCTGCCCGCCTATCTCGCCCTCGAGCCGTCCGCGGCCTCCCCGCTACGCCTCGCCGCCCTGCTCGTCGGCGTGAACCTCGGTCCCCTCGTCACTCCCTGGGGCTCGCTCGCGACACTCCTCTGGGCCGAGCGGCTGCGATCCCTGGGCCTGTCCATCCGCTGGGTGCCCTTCGGCCTCGCCGGGTTGCTGGTGACGGCACTGACGCTGCCGTCCGCCGTCGTCGTGCTCTCCTGGGGCCGATGAGCCTAGGCTGGAACGGTAAGCCGCCTGCCGATGAGGAGAACCACCATGACGAACACCTACCGGATCGCGGTCATAGCCGGCGACGGCATCGGCAAGGAGGTCATGCCGGAGGGCCTTCGAGCACTCCGCGCGGCCGCGGACGCGTACGGCTTCGAGGTGGACGCGGTCGAGTTCGACTACGCCAGCGCGGACTACTACCTGGAGCACGGCCAGATGCTGCCCGACGGCTGGTTCGAGGAACTGCGCCGCTTCGACGCGATCTTCTTCGGAGCCGTCGGCTGGCCCGACGTCGTGCCCGACCACGTGTCCCTGTGGGGCAGCCTGCTGCAGTTCCGGCGCCACTTCGACCAGTACGTCAACCTGCGCCCGGTGAGGCTGCTGCCCGGGATCACCAGCCCCCTCGCCGGCCGGAAGCCGGGCGACGTGGATTTCTACGTCGTCCGCGAGAACACCGAGGGTGAGTATTCGAGCGTCGGGGGCAGGATGTTCGAGGGCACCGACCGCGAGACGGTCATCCAGGACACCGTCATGACCCGCACGGGTGTGGATCGCATCCTGAAGTACGCCTTCGATCTTGCGCAGAAGCGCGAGAAGAAGCACCTCACGTCCGCGACGAAGAGCAACGGCATCTCGATCACCATGCCGTACTGGGACGAGCGCGTGGAGGCGATGGCGGGCAGGTACGACGACGTGCGCGTGGACAAGTTCCACATCGACATCCTCTGTGCGAACTTCGTACTCCACCCGGACTGGTTCGACGTCGTCGTGGCGAGCAACCTCTTCGGGGACATCCTGTCCGACCTGGGGCCGGCCTGCACCGGCACCATCGGCGTGGCGCCCAGCGGAAACATCAATCCGGACCGCACCTTCCCCAGCCTCTTCGAACCGGTCCACGGCTCCGCGCCGGACATCGCCGGCAAGGGCATCGCGAACCCGGTGGGACAGATCTGGAGTGCGTCGATGATGCTGGACCACCTCGGCGAGACGGAGGCAGCCGCCGGCATCCTGGGCGCCATCGAGTCGGTGCTGGCCACCGGCGGCGATGCGCTGACGCGGGACCTGGGCGGCACAGGGACGACGGCGTCGCTCGGCGGAACCATCGCCTCGGTCATCGCAGGGGCGCGCTAGCGTCCCGGGCCCTCCGTGGACAGCTCCCACTGACGAGCTCCCGCCTCGGCTGCGCCGAGGGATTCGACCACGCTCCGGGTGCGCTCCCGGACGGCCGCCTCCTGCTCGGGCGACGAGCAGGCGCCGGCCGGCTGGTCGGGCGCCAGCGAACACCAGCGATAGGGCCCGGCGACGATCAGCGACGGCAGCCAGTCCAGCCCGGAGACCGACCAGGCGCCCGCGTCGTCCCGGCTGAGGCGGGCCCGCACCATCAGCCCCTCGTTGTTGACCTCGTAGGTGGGCGACAGTTCGGTCACCCCGTTCCCCAGGCCGTAGACGATCCACGTGCCGTTGTACTTCTCGATGGGCAGGACCGAGTGGGTGTGGTGTCCGTAGATGAAGTCCACCTCGCCGCTGTCGGCGAGCGCGTGCGCCACCTCGGTCTGCTGGGCATTCGGGACGGAGGCGTATTCGTCTCCGGCGTGCAGGGCTGCGACCACGATGTCCGCTCCCTGCTCCCTGGCGGCCCTGGCCTTGGCGATCATCGTCGGCGCGTCGAGCATGTCCACCCGCCAGGGCTGGTCGGGCACCAGCCCGTTGAGGCCGTAGGTCGCTTCGATGACCGCCACCTTCGCCTCCGGCTGGTCGAGGATCAGGGCCTTCCCGGCATCGGCGGCGCTTACATAGGAACCCGTGTGCGGGAGGCCCGCCGCGTCCAGGGCCGCGAGTGAACGCTCTACGCCCTCCGGGCCCCAGTCCATCGAATGGTTGCTGGCAGTGGTGCAGGCGTCGTACCCGACTTCCTTCGCGGCGACGACGATCTGCGGGGGGACGTTGAACTGCGGGTACCCCGAGAAGGGCCCTTGAGGGTCGGCCACCGGGGTCTCCAGGTGGCAGATCCCCAGCGTCCCGGCCGCGAGGTAGGGGCGCTGCCCCGCAAGAAGCGGCTCGAAATCGAGCGGAGGCTTCCCCGTCACCGCCGCATCCTCCGCGGCCTGCTCCCACAGTTGCGGATGCACCAGGAGGTCGCCCGTGAGCACGATCCCGACGCAGTCCTCGCAGGCCTGGGAGGACTGCGTCGGGGACGACGACGGGGACGACGTTGCTGGAGCGGCCGGTGTCGACGTCTCCGCGGCATCGCCGGACCTGTCCGCGGTGCACCCGCCGCACAGCAGCGCCAGCCCCAGGAGGACGCCGAGACGCCTGCCCGTGCTCAGCGCGGGACGCGGACGCCGGCCCCTGGCCGCCGACGACGGGATCTTCCCCGCCCGAGCCCTCCGCACCTCTGCCATCTGCTGTTCCTTCCACCTCTTCCACCGGACGGCCCGATGGTACCCCTGCGGGACCCCGAGCATGACACATCCCGGGACCGCAGGGGCCTCGTGGGACGATAGACGCATGAGCATCGCCCCCGCCGCCGTTTCCTCCGGCGCGGAAGCTGCGGAATGGATTCCCGACGGCCCGTACAACCTGGCAGGGACGGTGGGTACGCTGCAGTGCGGCCCGCACGACCCCTCGTTCATCGTCCAGGGCCCTGATCGCTGGCTCGCGTTCCGGACGAGTGACGGACCGGTCACGCTCGCTCTGCGGCAGCGCGGCTCGTTGAACGACAGCCGCATCCAGGCCACGGCGTGGGGGCCGGGTGCCGCCCGGGCGCTCGAGTCCCTTCCGCGCCTGCTCGGCGCGGAGGACGACTGGAGTGCCTTCGACAGCCCCCGGTTCCGCGCGGGCCTGCCCGAGCTCGCCCGCAAGGGCCGGTACCTCGACCCGGGGCTACGGCTGCCCGCGTCGCGCCGCATGCTCGATACGGTGGCCCGGGCGATCCTCGAACAGAAGGTCACGGGCCTCGAGGCCAAGCGCGCCTGGCGCTACCTGCTCACGCGGTACGGGGATGCCGCTCCTGGTGCGGGAGATTCCGCCCCCGCGGCGCTCCGCCTACCCCCGACCGCGGAACAGTGGCGCCGCGTCCCCTCCTGGGACTGGCACAAGGCCGGAGTGGATTCGAAGCGCTCGGCGACCATCCTCAGGGCGGCCCTCGTGGCGAGCGGACTGGAGCGCCTCGCGTCGCTGCCGGGCGGGGAGGCCGTCCGCGCCGGCCTGCGGTCCGTTCCCGGCATCGGCGTGTGGACGGTGGCGGAAGTGGTGCAGCGCACGCACGGCTGCCCCGACTCCATCTCGGTGGGCGACTACCATCTCGCGGCCTACGTGGGCGCGGCCCTCACCGGCCGGCGGACCGACGACGCCGGGATGATCGAACTGCTCGAACCCTGGCGGGGGCAGCGCCAGCGGGTCGTCCGATCGCTCTACTCGAGCGGCTTCCGCAAGCCGACCTTCGGGCCCCGTCTGTCCCCCGAGGACCACCGGCGGCGCTAGGGCGCAGGAATGCGGCCGACGAACGAGCACCGCTAGGGTTGAGGAATGACCCAACCCGTAGACGTCACCGCAGTATTCACCCCCCTCGACGGCGAGTTCTTCCGCGTGAAGCTCGCCCTCGACATCGCCATCGAACAGGTGGTGCAGGAGCCCGGCTGCATCCGGTACGAGATCACGGACGCACAGGAGGACCGCATCGTCCTCACGGAGCAGTGGGAATCCACCGAACTCCTGGACACGCACCTGCGCGGACCTGCCGTGCAGGACCTCAACGAATCGCTGAGCGCGCTGCTGGCCAGGCCTGTCGATGTGGTGCGTTCGGACCAGGCGGCCTAATCCCCCCACGCAAGAGCCCCGCACTCATCGAGTGCGGGGCTCTTCTGGTTCGGGGAAGGCTACTGCGCGTCCCCGGCCGGGCTTCCGCCCTGGGCCTGCTGCTGCGCGATCTGCTCGTGCACCGCCTTCATGTCCAGTCCCTTGACGGCGTCGACGAGTTCGCCGAACTGCGTCGCGTTGAGGGCACCGGGCTGGGAGAAGACGAGGACCTTCTCGCGGAACGCCATGAGCGTCGGGATGGAGGTGATCCCTGCGGCCGCAGCGAGCGACTGCTCCGCCTCGGTGTCGACCTTCGCGAAGGTGACGTCCTCGTGCTGCTGCGAGACGGCGTCGTACACGGGCGCGAACTGCTTGCATGGCCCGCACCAGTCGGCCCAGAAATCGACGAACACGATGTCGTTGCCCTCGATGGTTTCCGGGAAGCTTGCCTCAGTGATATTGATTGTCGACATCCCTTAACGCTAGCGACCACCGCCGGACCTGTCAGGCCTGTTCGCTACCGATGAAGTGACCGCCCGTTCCCACGCTCCCACCGGAGGCCTGCATGACCGACACCTATGACCTCGCACGATTCATCGCCGCGCAGGAGGCCTCCGGCACCTATGAGCAGGCCCTCGCCGAGCTGCGGAACGGCCGGAAGGTGGGGCACTGGATGTGGTTCGTCTTCCCGCAGATGAAAGGACTCGGCAGCAGCCCGACGTCGGTCCGGTACGCCATCGGCTCGATCGACGAGGCCCGCGCCTACCTGGCACATACCCTGCTCGGACCCCGACTGATGGAAAGCGTCCATACCCTCCTCAACCTCCCGGGAAGCGATCCGGTCGGGGTACTCGGCGGGATCGACGCCCGCAAGCTGCAGTCCTCCATGACGCTCTTCCACCGGGCCGGCCCGCAGGAACCGTGGTTCAAGGCCGTGCTCGACCGGTACTACGCGGGCCAGGAGGACCGGGCGACGACGGCGATCCTCGACGGCTGACGCCGTCGCTCCCGTTCCTACTCGCCGACCTCGGCTGCGTGCGTGAGCGAGGCGCGGCCGGCGAAGACCACGGCTCCCGCGACGAGCACCATGACCGCAGCGACGGCGTAGGTGGCCTGCGGGTCGAAGATCTCGGCGAGCTTCGTCGCGGCGAAGGGTGCGAGCGCTCCTCCCATCCACCGGACGAAGTTGTAGCCGGCGGACGCGACGGGCCGCGGGAAATCCGAGACACCCATGGCGAGCTCCGTGTACAGGGTGTTGTTGATGCCCAGCAGGGCGCCGGAGATGATCACCAGCACGACGACGGCGGTCACCGAGCGCTCTGCGGCCAGGGTGAGGCCCACGAGCACGAGGACCAGGGCCGCGAGGGTCAGGAGCAGCACCCGGGTGGTGCCGAGCATGCGCTGCAGCGCGGGCGCCACGAGGACCGAGAAGACCGCGACCATGAGGCCCCAGCCGAAGAACACGGCACCGATACCGTACGCATCCATCCCCAGCACGAAGGGTGTGAAGGCGAGAATGGTGAAGAACCCGTAGTTGTAGAACAGGGCGCTCGACGCCGTGGTGCGCAGGCCCTTGTGCCCGAGTGCGACGAGTGGGTCCTTGAGCGATGTCGTGGTGGCGGGCCGGGGGGTGGCGGGCAGCAGGATGGTGAGGGCGATGAACGCCGCGGCCATGAGCACGGCGGTGCCGAAGAACGGCGCACGCCACTGCCAGCCGCCGAGGAGCGCACCGAGCAGCGGGCCGAGCGAGATCCCGAGGCCGAGGGCCGCCTCGTAGAGGATGATCGCTGTCGCGGTACCGCCGCTGGCCACGCCGACGATGACGGCGAGCGCGGTGGCCACGAAGAGCGCGTTGCCGAGGCCCCAGCCGGCCCGGAAGCCGACCAGCGTGGCCACGTCACCGGACAGGCCCGAGAGCGAGGCGAACACCACGATCAGTCCCAGTCCGAGCAGGAGCGTCTTCTTCCCGCCGATGCGCGAGGAGATGAAGCCGGTCACGAGCATCGCCACGGCCGTCACGAGGAAGTAGCTCGTGAACAGCAGGGACACCTGGCTCGGTGACGCGTCGAGGTTCTCGGCGATGGCAGGGAGGATCGGGTCGACGAGACCGATGCCCATGAAGGCGAACACGGCCGCCAGGGCTGTGGCCCATACTGCTTTGGGCTGCCGGAAGAAGGACTGCTTGTCCTCGTCAAGGACCGATGCGGGCTGCGCAGGCTGCGCGTGGGTGGTCACTCGGGTACTCCTAGGCGGTGGTTCAGGCGGTGTGGTTCAGGCGGTGTGGTTCAGTTTTTCGATGATCGGCAGGGCGGCCGCGAGCGTGGCGCGCTCGTCCTCGTCGAGCTGGTCCAGCAGCGCGGCCACGCGCTCGTTACGGCGCCTACTGGCCGCCTCCCAGGCCGCCCGGCCCTTGTCCGTGAGCTGGACGAGGACACCCCGCGAGTCGGTAGGATCCGGCTGCCGGAGGACGAGCCCGGCCTGTTCGAGCTTGATGATCTGCTCGGTGGCCGAGGGGACGCGGATGCCGAGGTTGGCGGCCACACGGCTCACCCGGAGCGGTTCCTCCGCCGCCATGCTGAGGGTGCTCATCTGCATGGTGGTCAGCTCCCCGTCGCTGTCCATGGAGCGGCTGAGGTACACGGCGTGGCGCAGGGTGGTGCGGAAGGACTGCGCGAGGGCCAGCAGCCGCACGTCGGTAGAGAGACTCATAGTTAGGTAGCCTAACATTATTGCGATGCCCGGGCAAGCCGGCGATGGAGCCGGACATAGTCGTAGCAGGACGGTGTCGCAGCAGGACGTAGAGTGCCAGAAGGCGCCGACGTGGCGCGGAGGACCGAGGGGAGGCAGCCGAGTGGCATCGAGCGCAGCCCTCCCCGTCGTCGACCCGCTCGCCTTCCTCGCCGGCAGCTGGTCGACCCGCCGCCACCTGCTGGACCGCTCGAGCGGCACGGAAGGGATCTTCACGGGTATCACCACCTTCACGCCCGACGACGACGGGCTGCGGTGGGACGAGGAGGGCACCATGTCCTGGCCGTCCTTCCAGGGGCCCGCCTCCCGCTCCTACCGGGTCACGGCCCAGGGCACGACGATGGCGATCCACTTCCCGGACGGACGGTTGCTCTGCCGGCTCGACCTCCGCAGCGGCAGGGCACACGACGAGCACTGGTGCTCTCCGGACACCTACCTCGTCGACTTCCGGGTTCCCTCGTTCGGCACGGTCGAGTACTCCTGGGACGTCACCGGACCGGCGAAGGACCACCTGCTGACGACGACGCTCACGCGCCAGGACTGAAACCCCGCTCAGGCCCTCGCCCGGCGGAAGCCTTCGCGCGCTCGCGCGGCCTGGACTTCAGCGCCGGCAGTTCGAACAGCAGGTTGACCGAGGCGTGCTCCCTCGTCGAGTACATCCAGGCGAGGCCGAGCGGCACCCCGACGCCTCCGAGGAGCAGCAGGGGGAACACGAACCACTCCCCCGCCAGTCCGAGGCCATCGGCGAGCGCGAGCGTGATCATGATCGGTCCGAGGTGCGCGACGTAGAAGACGATCGAGTAGCGCCCGACGAACTCGAGCGCGCCCGTCGCCCAGGTGGATCCCAGCCGGGGGAAGAGCCAGCAGACGACGACCAGTCCACCCAGGACTCCCCAGGCGTACTCCGTGCGGTACAGGACGTTCCGGTCGAGCACGTTGAACACGCCCACGGCGACTGCCGAGGCCGCTCCCGCACCGAGCAGCCAGGGATTAGCAGGAGCCCGCTCCAGGAGCCGGGGATGCACGGCGCACCAGGCACCTAGGAAGAAGAACGCAGCGAGGAAGACCATTGTCTCGGGCCGACTGCCGTCGGGCAGCACCAGCGAGGCCACCAGGCCGGCACCTGACGCGACGAGCGGCGAGATGCGCCGCAGCGGGTAGGCGAGCGCGTAGAAGGCGAGGATGAACCAGAGGTACCAGAGGTAGGTCGGTGCGAGGTAGAAGATCTGTGCCACGCCGCCGGGGCTGAGATCGCCGCTCGCCGCCAGGATGATCAGCGACCAGAGGAGATACGGCCATGCGACCAGGGAGACCTTGCCGGCGAGGTACTCGCGCCATGGTTTCGCGACCGACCGCGGCAGCAGGATCCCCGAGAGGAACATCAGGACGGGCATCCGGAAGGGCTCGAGGAAGAGGTTCAACCCGTCGATACCGGCAGTGGATCCGCCGGCGACCCGGAGGGACTCCCCCGCGTGCAGCACGACGACGAGGAGGATGGCGACGCCGCGCAGGCTGTCCAGCCAGCCGATCCGCGGCCCGGGCGTAGTGCTGATGGCGGCCTCCCCGTCGACTCGGTACGTCCTGAGCATGCGTACTGAGGCTTCGTGGACGACGCTCCCGCGGATGGCCCCGCGGCCGGGATGAGTGGATGAAATCGATGACGGGGGTGCGGATCGCAGCTCACGGAACTGCGCCGGTGGCTGTCAGGTGCGGAGCAGCGCCACGGCGAAGATCGCCACGGCAAAGACAGAAGGCCCGCTCCACGGGAGCGGGCCTTCTGTTCTGGTGTTGGTGAAGCAAGCCCACGCCCGGACCACTGTCAGGGACCGGACGCGGGCGTGCCCGCCGGCTAGAACTTGGCCTTGTTGATGAGTTCCTGGGCGCGTTCCGGGAAGAACAGGCCGGCGCGGGGTCCTCCGTTGCAGGTACCGTCCGACTCGCCCGGAGCCTTGAGCCAGAGGAAGGCATCGACGTTCGGGACTCCGGAACTGAGGGTCGGCAGCTTCCCGAGTCCCTGCCCGGTCGGGTTGCACCACGTGGTTGCTGTGGCGACACCGTTCCGGCTCGTGTCCACGATCATCTTCCACGGGAGCTTGGAAGCCGTGATGACCCTGTTCCCGTAGTCGATGATGGAGGCGTTCGAGTTGTAGGCGGACACGTTCACGCTGATGCCGTCGATCGTGACTCCTGCCGGAATGATCCGCTTGACGCGGTTCGCCATCTCCGACGCGTCGATCCAGTTCGACGCGTCGACGTAGACCTTCGCCTTCGGGTTTGCCTTGAGCTTCTGCACCGCGTACTTGAGGGACTCGATACGCTCCGTCTGCTGGGCGGCCGGCAGGTCTCCGAGGTGGCCGAGCGCATCGGGCTCCACGGCGACGATGACGGGAGCGGTGCCGATCCCTGCGGCGAGGGCGTCGATCCATGCCCGGTATGCCGCGGGGTTCGCAGCCCCGCCGGAGGAGTAACTGCCGACGTCCCGGATCGGGACGTTGTAGGCCAGCATGCTCACGACCTTCCCGTTCGCCGCAGTCACCCGCTGCCGGGCTTCGGCCTGAACTTCGGCCGGTGTGCCGCCTGCGAACCAATGGGCCGTCGGAGTGGTCTTCAGGATCTCGAATCCGGCGAACTGGTCGACCTGTCCGGGCCCGTCGTACAGGACCCCCGTGGTCGTGGAAACCGGGGTTGTTGCAGCAGGAACAGTGAGGTTCTGCTCGACCGAGCTGAGGCGCAGGGCCCCCCAGGCGTAGGAACCCGCGGGAGGTCCATCGAACACCATCAATCGAAGCTCGTAGACGCCCGCTGGGAGTGCCGGGAGGCTGAGGTTCTGGGTCGTCGTCCCGGTGAGGTCCCGGCCCTCCACGAACACGTCCGCTTTCCTGACGTTGTTCTGCCACGCTTCGACGTAGACGACCTTGTTTCCCTGTGAACCCGACGGTGAGGTGATGGTGACGGCGAGAGAGGTCGCCTTTCCAGCAGCCACAGATCCGAAGCGGATCGAACCGTCCCACGTGGCGGGAGCCGCGGTGGGTGTTGCGGAGGGGCTGGGGCTCGGGCTGGGTACGGGCGCATCCGTGTCGTTCGCCTCGATCCATGCTTCGACAGCCGTGAGCCGCTGGGCCAGACAGGCCGTCTCTGCCGTTGTACAAGGGGCAGTGAAGTCGGTGGCTGCCGCAGCACCGGAGGCGCTGAGCATCACCCCGACCACTGCCAGAGCAAGAACCTTCGTGGATCTGAGACGCATCGTGCTTCCTTATGTGAGCCGCGGGTTCGGCGCTCGAGAGTGCTTCGAACCCAGCAGAATCCGGACCTGAGCCAGCCGGATGAATTCCGAGAAGACTACATATGGTGTGACCCTTGTTACGGATGATTCCAGTGTGAAAGCAGATTATTCGGCAAAACCTGCGGGTGTCATGGGGATCCGCAGCCTCGTAGCCCGGCATTCCGGGACCGGTTGCGGGTCGTGATCGTCCTGGGGCGGCGGGACCGAGTAGGCCAGGTGGAAGCTTGTGAGGTGTCGGATGTCGGTGTCGCTGTCTGCGGCGCGGTCACCAGGGGTCCTCAGTGGGCCGAGCGGATCGGCCGGAGGCTTGGGAGCGCCTGGACGGCTGTGAAGAAGCGCCAGCATGCCGCCCGCCGCACGGAACATCCCTTGGTTGGATGCGACTCGCCATCCATCCGGAACTCGATTACCCCCGGCTACGCGCCCATCCCTCGATCCACGAGAGGAAAAGTCCGCGCTTTCTTCACTTCTGAGCAGAGCAGTCAGCAATTACTACATCTACGCGGTGTGGCTCACGTTCTACCTCGTGTTCTTCCTCGCCGCACAGGAAGGAGGCTTCCCCCACTCGTTCAGGACAGTGCGAGCGTGGGGCGACGCAGATGTTCCTGGCGTTCGTGGGTCTCGCCACCGTCGTGCCACAGGGACTTGTGCTTCCCGTGGTTCTGCTGTCGAGCCTGGTCGCGGTTCCGGCAGCCATCGCGGTTCCTTTCGAGGCGTGCAGGATCGCGTGGCTTGCCCGCCTGGGCGCCTATGTCGGCGTGCGGACCTTGCCGATCTACCTGCTGCATCCGCTTGTGCTCTGCAGCGTTGCGTTTCTTCCCGGCGTACCGGCAGTTGAACGCTTAGTGAGCACGGTCCCCGGTGACGCCCTGTACCCGTTGGGCCTTACGGTGGCCGTCATCGTTGTGTCCTTGGCGATCCACGAGCTCCTGCGGGCGATCCCGGCGAACCCTCTGTTCAGGCTGCCTGCGGGACTTGCCAGGAGCCTGACCACCGCTTAACCACGAAAGGCCGGTACTTCCGCTGTTTCTAGCGGAAGTACCGGCCTCTCCTTGCTGTGGCAGATGAGGGATTCGAACCCCCGTAGGCGTTGCCAGCTGATTTACAGTCAGCCCCCTTTGGCCGCTCGGGTAATCTGCCGAACGTCTTCGTAGGAAGACCGCCCGCAGCAAGCGCGGGCAAGACAACTTTACAGACAAACCGCTCCAGTGACGAATCGGGCGGAGCGTTACAGCCCCGCGGCCACTCTGCGCTCGATCTGGGCATAAAATCCGTCGGCCTGTTCGGGCGTGACCATCCGCAGCAGCACCGCCCGGTCGAGGTCCGCGCGGACGCCGGCGAGACGGTCCGCCGAGGAGGGCTCTCCGCCCACGGTGACCGTCGATGCGGCGTTCGGTGACGACCCCGGGCGGAGTCCGAGGATCAGGTTGCGAGCCTCGTAGTCGAAGGAGTCCGAGAAATCCGAGGAGTCCACGCCGGCGACCACCGCCGGCGGGACTGCGAGCGCGGGTGCTGCGGCAAGGCCGGCCACAGATGCCGCCGCTGCCGCAGCGAGGAAGGATCCTGCCACCGCCCTGCGGAGGCGGACCCGGTAGCGGCGGCGTGGGTTCGTGGACATCGTGTGGCTCCTCTGGTGCGGCATGTGGCTCCACCGTGCCACCCGACCGTGTGCGCACGCCCGGCGGGAACTGGCACGGAGCTGTGAACCGTTCGGCGCCCAGCGCAGGGGTTGCGGATAGTCTTGATGCAAGAAACCCAACCACCCCGAGGAGGCACCGTGGCGAGCGAATCCACGTTCGACGTCGTAAGCAAAGTGGACAAGCAGGAGGTCGCCAACGCGCTCAATCAGGCGCAGAAGGAGATCGCCCAGCGGTACGACTTCAAGGGAGTCGGCGCCGAAGTGGATTTCAGCGGCGAGAAGATCCTCATGAAGGCCAACTCGGAGGAGCGCGTCCTGGCCGTGCTCGATGTCCTGCAGTCCAAGATGATCAAGCGCGGCATCTCCCTGAAGTCCCTCGATACCGGCGAGCCCTACCCGTCCGGCAAGGAATTCCGCCTGGAGACCTCCATCAAGGAGGGCATCGCCCAGGACATCGCCAAGAAGATCAACAAGCTCATCCGCGACGAGGGGCCGAAGGGCGTCAAGTCCCAGATCCAGGGTGACGAGCTGCGCGTAAGCTCCAAGTCCCGCGACGACCTGCAGGCCACCATGGCCCTGCTGAAGAACTTCGACGAAGCCGACCTGCAGTTCGTCAACATGCGCTAGGTGTACTGGGCCATCAGGTTGGTGACACTCGGGTGATGGGTGTGGCTCCGATGCCGGTGTGGATGCGTTCAGTGTTGTAGTGCTGGAGCCAGGGTGCAAGGGCGGCTTGGCGTTGAGCGCTGCTGGTGAAGACCTGGCGGTAGGCCCATTCGGTTTGGAGTGTGCGGTTGAAGCGTTCGGCTTTGCCGTTGGTCCAGGGGCAGTGGGGTTTGATGAAGCGTTGAACGGCTCCGAGGTCCGCCACGGCCCGGGCGAATGCGGCGGAGTTGCGGTAGGCGAAGGCGTTGTCGGTGATGACGCGTTCGATACGGTTGATGCCTTGTTCGGCGAAGTAGATGCCGGCGCGGACGAGGAACCCCGCGGCGGTTGCGCCTTTTTCGTCGGGGAGGACTTCGGCGTACCCGACCCGGGTGTGATCATCGATGGCGACGTGGACGTAGTCGTAGCCGATGCCGCGGCCTCTGACCTGCTCGGAACGCCCGTGCGCCCGCCAGCCACCACCGGCCGGTATCCGTCCGAGTTTCTTGACGTCCAGGTGGACCAGCTCGCCGGGGGTGGTGCGCTCGTACCGGTTCGAGCTCGCCCGCGACGCACGAATTGGGGTCCCGGTGAGCGGATCGCAGTCCGCGAAACGTGGCACCTGATGGCGGTGCAGGATCCGGGTCACGGCGCGTGCCGGGACACCCGTGGCGGCCGCGATCCGCAACGGCCCGAAGCGCAGAGCCTGCCGGGCCTGCAGGACTTCCTGTTCCCGATCGGCGCTGGTATGCCTGGGCGATGATCGTGGTCGGCTCGAACGGTCCCGCAGCCCCGCGGTTCCTTCGGCCCGGTACCGGCCGACCCACCGGTACGCGGTCTGGCGGGACACGCCCAACTCGGCAGCGATATGGGCGACCGGGCGACCTGCCGCCACCCGATCAACAAGCAACTGTCTTCCATGCACCGTCAGACGAGCATTAACGTGGGACACGAGGACCTCCGGTCGCGAAGTGTGGGAACTAGACAGCTCCACTAAGCCCGGAGGTCCTCCTCTTATCAAGCCCCAAGCGTCAACAACGTCCCAGCCCAGTACAGCTAGGCTCCGGCAGCGGGCAGTACTGGCATCGAGTGTTCGAGGGCGGTGCGCCTGGCCGCCGCCCTCGCCGCGGTCAATCATTCAGGGAGCGACGATCGACCCCACCGTCACGTCTCCTGCTCCGTGGACCGCGGCAGGTAGTGATCGGCGGCGCACGAGTACCGCAGGGCCGGCCACCTAGCCGAAGGGCCGTCAACCCAAGTATCGGTCGAATAGCGCGGGTATCAGATTGCAGGTAATTCGGGTATCACGGGCCGGCGACACCTCAACGATCGGGGTTTAAGCTGAATTTCACCAAGCAGTATCTTCGAATTCACCCTTTATTCACCGGGAATTCGGAGGTCCGGCTCGGAGGACGGGCTCTCGGGACGACTTCGGTCGCATCGAGGGCGGAGGAACCGCCGTCGACCAGGTCTGTTGGGGACCCCTCCTGGCTCTAACCAGCTGCCGCGGGCCGCCACGCCCATTCCACTCGTAAGACGGTGAAATCCTTGTCAGTTAGCGTTCCTGATTCCCGTACGCTTCGGAGCGGGGACACGCAGGCTCCGCGAGCGTCGATCAGCGTCGTCATCCCCACACTCAACGAAGCGAAGAATCTCCCGTGGGTGCTTCGCCGGATGCCCGCCTACGTGGACGAGGTCGTCATCGTCGATGGCCGTTCGGTCGATTTCACCGTGGAGATCGCCCGGGCGCTTCGGGCCGACGTCGTCGTGGTCGCCGAACCCCGTGCAGGGAAGGGGACCGCCGTCCGGGCCGGATTGGCGGCCAGCACCGGGGACATCATCGTCATGCTCGACGCCGATGGAAGCATGGACCCGCAGGAGATCGGCTGGTTCATCTCCCCGCTCCAGCACGACTTCGATTTCGTCAAGGGGTCGCGGTACATCACCGGGGGCGGTTCCGCGGACCTCACCCCGCTACGCGACGTCGGCAATCGTGCGCTCACGGAATTGGCCAACGTAGTACTGCGCAGCAATTACTCGGACCTCTGCTACGGCTATATCGCACTGCGCAAAGAGTGTCTCGACGTCCTCGAACTCGAGTCGGACGGATTCGAGATCGAGACCGAGTTGATCGTCAGGGCCGCCCGCGCAGGCCTCCGTATCGCGGAGGTGCCGAGCCTGGAACTCAACCGGATATCCGGGAACTCGAACCTCCAGACCTTCCGCGACGGATGGCGCGTACTCCGCACCCTCGCCCGCGAGTGCGGCTCCTGGGATGCTCCGACGGCAGGAGCCCGCCCGGAAGCCCTCCGGCGCGTCAAGTACAGCTACCCGAGTGTCCGTTTCCCCCGCACACCGACCGATCCGCAAAGCGTTCTTGCAGTGCCACATGAGGTAGGAGAGCTCCATGCCCAGTGAAATACCCACCGTTTCCGTTGTCATCTGCACATACACGGAGAAGCGTCTGAGCCTTCTGGCCAAGGTCGTCGACTCCGTCCGGGTCCAGTCGCTCGCCCCGGAACAGATCATCCTCGTCGTCGACCACAACGAGGACCTGTACAAGCGCCTCATCATGGACTTCCAGGACGTGGTGCTGGTCGAGAGCGGTGGCCAACCGGGACTCGCCGGTGCTCGTAACACCGGAGCAAGCGTCGCCACCGCGGAGATCATCGCCTTCCTCGACGACGACGCCGAGGCCGCGCCGGACTGGCTGGAGCGCCTGGCCGCCTTCTACGACGATCCTGACGTACTCGCCGTCGGAGGGCGCGTCGACCCCGTGTGGGAGACGGCCCGCCCCGCTCACTTCGGCGAGGAACTCGATTGGATCGTCGGATGCAGCCACCGGGGTATGCCCCGCGTGGCCACCGAGGTCCGGAACCTGATCGGTGCGAACATGTCCTTCCGCCGCGAGGTGCTGGAGCACGTCGGCGGCTTCAACCACGAGCTCGGCCGACAGGCGGTCAAGCCGCTCGGCTGTGAGGAGACGGAAATCTGCATCCGTGCGAGCCTCGCCCTGCCCGGAGCCCGGATCGTCTATGACCCCGCGGCCGTGGTGAACCACCATGTGCCCGCGACCAGGGGGACGCTGAACTACATGCTGTCGCGCGCCTGGTCGGAAGGGCTGTCCAAGGCGCAGGTGAGCCACCTCGTCGGGCACAAGCGGGCTCTTCGATCGGAGCGCTCGTACGTGCGCAGGATCCTTCCTCGGGCGGTGCTGTCCGGGATCCGGGACTGGGGGTCGGGGAACGACACGGCCGGACTCAGCCGGGCGGGCGCCGTCCTCGCGGTTCTGGCGTGCACGACCGGAGGGTATCTCCGGGGACGACAACTCGCCCATGCCGCGACGTTCCGGACGACGCAAGGTGCACCGGCCCAGAACGAGCCGTGGAGAACCGTCACCTGAGCGGAGCCATCATCCCGGTCCTTCAGCAGCCCGGTGGTGCTTAGACCTCGTGGCGCCCCTGCCCTCTACGGAGAGCAAGGGCGCCACGGGAGTGGCAGGGCGCCCCCGACTCCCTGAAGGAGGACGGCGTCAGCGGAGCGGACGGCCCGCCATGCCCTCGAGGCGCGCGATGCGCTCGCCCATCGGCGGATGGGTGGCGAACAGCCGGCCCATGCCCCCGCCCCTGAACGGGTTGGCGATCATGAGGTGCGAGGTGTTCACGAGGCGCTGGTCCTGCGGGAGCGGAGCACGCTGGGTGCCGGTCTCCAGCTTCCGAAGTGCCGAGGCGAGCGCCAGGGGATCGTCGGTCAGGACCGCGCCGTCCTCGTCGGCGTCGTACTCGCGGGTCCGTCCGATGGCCGTCTGGACGAGGCCCGCGGCCAGCGGGGCGAGGATGGCGAGGAGCAGCGCGCCGATGGCGTTGCCGCCCTGGTTCCGGTTGCCGCCCATCATGCCGGTGAAGGCGAACATCTGCGCGACAGAGGTGATGACACCTGCGACGGCGGCCGCGATGGACCCGGTGAGGATGTCGCGGTTGTAGACGTGCATGAGCTCGTGTCCGAGGACACCGCGCAGTTCGCGCTCGTCGAGCAGCTGCAGGATGCCCTGCGTGCAGCACACGGCGGAGTTCTCCGGGTTACGGCCGGTCGCGAAGGCATTCGGGGCCATCGTCGGCGAGATGTAGAGCCTCGGCATGGGCTTGTTGGCGCGTGCGCTCAGCTCCCGGACGATCCGGTACATGGCGGGCGCCTGCTGCTCGGTGACCTCGACGGCGGCCATGCTGCGGATGGCGATCCTGTCGCTGTTCCAGTAGCTGTAGGCGATCGACCCGACGCCGAAGAGGGCGAAAATCCAGATGAAGGACGAACTGCCCGTGGCGCCGGCGATCACCGCGCCGAAGACGAGGAAGATGCCCATGAGGGCGCCGAACAACAACGCCGTCTTGGCACCGTTGAAATGGTTGTGCACTGTCACTCCTTGGATGTGGCGGCCCGGTGGCCCATCAGTACAACGGAGGGTCGGAGCGGGGTGTTCCGATCATCGTACGGCGGAGCGCTGCACGGCGGCTGGGAAGAAGCAGCGGTCAGGGCTCCGGCCGGCGGGAATCGTACCGGGCGAAGCGCGGCTGCCAGCGGGCCACGGCGAGCACCAGCACCACGCAGCAGAGACCACCCGCGACGGCGGTCCACCCCTCCCCCAGCCACGCCGCCTGCCCACCGGCCACCATGTCCCCGAGGCGGGGACCACCCGCGACGACGACGATGAAGACACCCTGGAGGCGTCCGCGCATCGCGTCCGGCGTCGCCGACTGCAGGATGGTGTTGCGGAAGACGCTGCTGATGGAGTCCGCGACGCCCGCGAGGACGAGGCACGCGGACGCGGGCAGCACCCACACGGACAGTTCCCCCTCGCCGGGTGCCGGCAGGGAGGATGAGGTCGCGAGGACGACGACCAGCCCGAAGCCGGCCACCGAGGCACCCCACCCGACGATCGACCAGATGACGGCCTGGCCCTGCTTGTGCACGCGGCCCAGTGGCCCCGAGAACAGGCCGGCCAGCACCGACCCGAAGGCGGCGGAGGCGAGCAGGATGCCCACGGTCCGCTCGCCCCCGCCGATGAGCACCGCGCCGACGGCGGGCAGCAGCGCGCGCGGCTGGGAGGTGATCATGGCGATGAGATCGAGGATGAAGGTCATGCGGATGTTCGGCCGTGTGCCGAGGAAGCGGAAGCCCTCGAGTACCGTGGCGAGGCCCGCCCGCCGGGTGGGGCCCTCGGGTGGCAGGGGCGGGAGGCGGAAGACGGCCCACAGCGCGAACGTGAAGGTGACGACGTCGACCGTGTACGTCCAGGCGTAGCCCACCTGTGCCACGAGGACACCGGCGAGCAGCGGGCCGACGGTGAACGCGAGCCCGAAGGTGATCATGCTCAGCGCGTTCGCCGCGGGCAGCAGTGCCGGGCGGACGAGGCGCGGGATGATCGAGCTGCGCGTGGGCTGGTTGATACCGGCGGCTCCCGACTGGATGGCGATCAGGATGTACAGCAGCCAGACGCTGTCGGCACCGAGCCAGGCCTGGGCCGCGATGGCCATGGTGGTGCCCCACAGCGCCAGGCCCGAGAAGAGCGCCACCCTGCGGCGATCCTGCGCATCCGCGACCGCACCACCGTAGAGGCCCGCGACGACGAGCGGCACCAGGGCGAAGAGGCTGAGCAGCCCGACGCTGAAGGTCGACTGCGTGAGCGCGTAGATCTGCAGGCTCACGGCAACGATGGTGAGCTGCGTACCGATGGCGGAGAGTGCCGTTCCGATGTAGAGCCGGCGGAATGCCGGGGACTCCCTCAGCGGGGTGATGTCGGCGAGGAGTCTGGGCACGGGGAGAGTCTAGCCGGGCATTGGTTCGTACCAGCAACGACCTGCTGGCTACTCCAGGGGGCCGCAGACCGTGATTGCCGCTTCGGGGTACCGGGTTCCGGCGTCCGATGGGGGGCCGTCCCCTGCGGCAACCCGGAGATAGGACTGCCCGGGCGGTGAGGGGGACCGGGAGAATGAGGTGTCGCGAGCAGCACCGATGCTCCTGACGGGTCTGCAGGCCGCCGGATCATCGTCGCGCGGCGAGGGGCAGGCACCCGGATAGACGTCGCACACCCTCAGTGGCTCGCCCACCTCGGGCACGGCCGGAGACGGTCGAGGTGCATCGTGCGGAGGAGGGAACATCTCCCCGCGGGCTGTGGACACGTAGGTAGCTCCTGCAAGCGCGAGCCCGACGACGGCGGCCAGCACCCGACGCCGGTGCCCCGCCGACCCGCCGGCCTCGGCACGCGGTCCCCCGCAGGGCGGCTCGGCGCACGGAGCACCCAGGTCCGTGATCCGGACCGGAATTCCCGGTTCCTCCGGGGCCTCCATATCCTGCCCCATACGACTACCTTGCGCCCGTCTCCCTGGGACCGCAACGCAGCGGCATCACGGTGGGCGGGATGCCTCGTCCAGCGAGCCGGAATGTGCCCGGAAGGCTCCCTGTGGGCCTCCGGAATGCCCCCAGTGGGCGTCGGCCGGCGTCAGGCCGCGTCAGGCGGTGTCGCGCTCCCCCGCCTCGATGGCGCGGTCGACCTCCTGCAGCACACGCGCGTCCGCGATGGGGCGGAAGTGGCCCATCGTGTCGAGCTGGATATTGCGTGCACCCTCCACGAAACTGCCGCCCGGGATGTGCGGGTCGAACCGGCCGTAGATCGAGGTGATGTGCGCATTGATCTCGAGATTGGCGAGCAGCGCCCGCAGGGTCCGGTCCCGGGGGGAGAAGGCGCGGATGCTCGGCAGGAGGAAGAAGTTGGCGTAGACGGAGCCGGAGAACGGCGTGTTGATCGCCACCAGGCGGGTGATGCGTGGAGCGATGCTCGACATGGTCATGAGGAACTTGCCGATCAGTCCGCCCTTGCTGTGCGCGACGACGACGACATCGGTGAGGTCGTGCTCCTCGATGTAGCCGGCGGCCAGCAGAGCCATGGCTTCGACGGTGCCGCGGTTGTAGCCCAGCTTCTGCACCACGTGGACCGGATGGCCGGCCCGGTGCAGGTGGTCGGCGATGGGCCGCATGAACTGCCACGTCTCGTAGATGCCCGGGATCAGCAGCACGGGAACCTTGCCGGCGGGCGCGCCCGGCGCAGGCGTGAGATACCGTGCCGGGTCCTCCCGGAGGATGAAGCCGTGCACCTGCCAGAAACCGACATAGGCGTAGTCCAGCATCCAGGCCCGGCCCCGCTCGAGGAGATTCACGCTTTCCACGGTACCGACCCGACGGGCCGCGTGGTGTGCAAGTTAGTCGCGCCTTATTGTGACTTACTCAGATTTACTGATTGACTCGGGGCATGACGCAGACAGCCAGCACCCCGGAGGCCCGTGAGGCCCGGTGGTCGGCTGCACTGCACTCCTCCCACCGGAGGGTGACGCGCCAGCGCCTCGCCGTCCTCGCCGCCGTCGAGCAGTCGCCGCATGCCACCGCCGACGAGGCCGCCACCGCGGTCCGCGCCGCCCTGCCGCACATCACCGTGCAGTCGGTCTACGTGGTCCTGGCCGACCTCACCGACCTCGGCCTCCTGCGCCGCATCGACACGCCGCACTCCCCCGCCCGGTACGAGACCCGTGTGGGCGACAACCACCACCACGCCGTCTGCACCGGCTGCGGCCGGATCGAGGACGTGGACTGCGCCGTGGGACACGCCCCCTGCCTGACTCCCGAGTGGTCGCCCGGCGCCCACCGCATGACCATCCAGATCGCCGAGGTCCTCTACCAGGGCCTCTGCGACGACTGCCGCTCGGCAGCCCCCAGCCCCCAACCATCCGAATCCCACGAATAGGAGCACTATGTCCGCGAACTTCAGCACCACGCAGTCCGGCGCCCCCGTCATCGATGACAGCAACTCGTCCGTCCTCGGCCGCGACGGCGCCGTCCCGCTGACCGACCACTACCTCGTCGAGAAGCTCGCCCAGTTCAACCGAGAGCGCGTCCCCGAGCGCGTGGTGCACGCCAAGGGCGGCGGAGCCTTCGGTGTCTTCGAGACCACCGAGGACGTCAGCATGTACACCCGCGCGGCGCTCTTCCAGCAGGGCACGACGACGGAGACCCTCCTCCGCTTCTCCTCCGTGGCCGGCGAGCAGGGTTCGCCCGACACGTGGCGCGACCCTCGCGGCTTCGCGCTCAAGTTCTACACCTCCGAGGGCAACTACGACCTCGTGGGCAACAACACCCCGGTGTTCTTCATCCGCGACGGCATCAAGTTCCCTGACTTCATCCACTCGCAGAAGCGCCTCCCCGGCACCAACCTGCGCGATGCCGACATGCAGTGGGACTTCTGGACCCTGAGCCCCGAATCGGCACACCAGGTGACCTGGCTGATGGGCGACCGCGGCCTGCCGAACTCCTGGCGCACCATGAACGGTTACGGCTCCCACACGTACATGTGGATCAACGAGTCCAACGAGAAGTTCTGGGTCAAGTACCACTTCAAGTCCAACCAGGGCCACGAAGTCCTCACCGTCGACGAGGCCGAGTCGCTGGCCGGCTCGGACGCCGACCACCACCTGCGCGACCTGTCCGAGAACATCGCCAGGGGCAACCACCCGAGCTGGGACCTCAAGGTCCAGATCATGCCCTACGACGACGCGAAGACGTACCGCTTCAACCCGTTCGACCTCACGAAGGTCTGGCCGCAGGCCGACTACCCCCTGATCCCGGTCGGCAGGCTCACGCTCAACCGCAACCCGGAGAACTACTTCGCGCAGATCGAGCAGGCCACTTTTGCGCCGTCGAACTTCGTGCCCGGCATCGCCGCGAGCCCGGACCGCATGCTGCAGGCCCGTATCTTCTCCTACGCGGACGCCCACCGCTACCGCGTGGGTACCAACCACGCGCAGCTGCCGGTGAACATGCCGAAGAACGAGGTGCGCAACTACTCGAAGGACGGCGCCGGCCGCTACCACTTCAACTCCGCCTCCACCCCGGTGTACGCACCGAACTCGGTGGGCGGACCCGCCGCGGACCCCGCACAGTACGGTGCGCACGGCGGCTGGGAGAACGACGGCGACCTCGTCTACGCGGCCCACTCGCTGCACGCGGAGGATGACGATTTCGGCCAGGCCGGAACGCTGTACCGCGAGGTGTTCGACGACGCCCAGCGTGCCCGCTTCCTCGAGACGATCACCGGTGCGGTCGGCGGCGTGAAGAGCGACGAGATCCGCGCCCGGGCCGTCCAGTACTGGGCCAATGTGGATGCCGAGCTCGGCGCGAAGCTTGCCGCGAACCTCGGCCGCGGCGTCACGCCGGCCACCGAGTCGGAAGCAGCCCTCTACTAGGGGGACCGCACCGGCCTGCAGAACCACTGCAGGAACCGCACGAACACCCGCACGAACGAAGGGCGGACCCGCACGGGTCCGCCCTTCCGCGTCGGCGCCACCGGAACCCGGAACCGGCGTTCGCCACGTGGTGGTGCGCTCTCCTAGGCTGGGGTGATGCCGTCACTGCCCTGCGCCGAACTCCACCTGCACATCGAGGGGACCCTCGAGCCGGACCTCATCTTCGCGCTCGCCGCCCGCAACGGGATCGACCTCCCCTACGCCGACACCGCGGACCTCGCGGCCCGTTACGCGTTCACGGACCTTCAGTCCTTCCTCGATCTCTACTACGCGAACATGGACGTGCTGCGCACGGAAGAGGACTTCGCGGACATGACGCGGGCGTACCTCCGCCGCGCAGCCGCCGCCGGCGTGCGCCACGCCGAGATCATGATGGACCCGCAGGCCCACCTCGCCCGCGGCGTCGCCCTCGAGACGTGCGTGAACGGAGTGGCCGGGGCCCTCGCCACGAGCGAGGCCGAGTTCGGCGTCAGCACGGCGCTCATCGCCGCGTTCCTCCGCGACCGTCCGGCCACCGAGGCGCTCGGGGTGCTGCAGAACCTTCTCGCCATGGACGCCCCCATCATCGGTATCGGTCTCGACTCGGCGGAGGTGGGATATCCGCCGTCGCTCTTCGCCGAGGTGTACGACCGCGCCCGCGGCGCCGGACTGAAATGCATCGCGCACGCAGGCGAGGAGGGTCCGCCCGCCTACATCTGGGAGGCGCTCGACGTCCTGCGGGTGGACCGGCTGGACCACGGCATCCGCTGCATGGAGGACGAGGCCCTCGTGGAGCGGCTCGTCCTCGACCGCGTACCGCTGACCGTCTGCCCGCTCTCGAACGTCCGGCTCCGCGCCGTCGACACCCTGCCGGCCCATCCCCTGCCGGAGATGCTTGCGCGTGGGCTGAACGTGTCGGTGAACTCGGACGATCCTGCCTACTTCGGCGGCTACGTGGACGACAACTTCACTGCGCTGGGGAAGGCCTTCGGGCTCGGAGCGGACCAACTCGCCACGCTTGCCGGGAACTCCTTCCGGTCCGCGTTCCTCGATGCCGGACGCCGTGCGGCGCTGCTGGCCGAGGTGGAGGCCTGGCGGGCCGCGGAACAGGCCGGCACCGCCTGACCCCGGACGCTACCGCCCTGCTGCGGCGGGAGGTCCGCCCGGTCCGCGCCTCAGCGCCGTCGGCCCAGTGGCGACAGGGCGGTGCCGATGGCGGTCCCGGCAAGGAGCGCCGCCAGAGCAGGGTGCTTCTCCGCCTTGAGGTAGTAGCTGCGGCCACGGACCCAGCCCTGGTGCGTTCCGCGCTCGTGAAGGCCGTAGCCCGGCTGGTGCAGGGCGCTGTCGCCGGTCCGCCGCGACGGCCTGTCCGCGCGCTGCGACCGGTACATGTGCCATTCCATGAACCGGTCCATGAGCCGTGGGGCGATGGCAGCGGCAACCACCCCCAGCTTCACCTGGGACCCGATGAAGAGGTCACGGGTGGGATGCACGGCGGCGTGCAGGATGGCCTCGGCAACGGCCTCGGGCGGGTAGATCATGCCGCGATGCGCGGGCTGCTGGTCGATGTAGCTCTGGGCGTGCTCGTTGTAGGGGGTGTCGATCCGACCCGGGTGCAGCAACGTCACGCTCACCGGCACGCCCTGCGCCTCCATCTCCATCCGAAGGGCGTCGGTCCACCCGTGGACGGCATGCTTGGTGCTCGAGTACGTGGACTGCACCGGGGTGGCACGGTCGCCGAAAACGCTGCCCACGGTGACGATGGCTCCCGACGCGCCGGTCCGCCCCCTGTACTGCCGCACAGCCTCCCTGGACCCGTAGACGACGCCCCAGTAGTTCGTATCCATCATGCGGTGCATGTCCTCGATAGACACCTCGTCCACGGACCCGAAGATCGACACCCCCGCGTTGTTGACCCAGGTGTCGAACCCGCCGAACTCCTGTCGGGCCACGACGGCGATGTGCTCGACGTCCTCCTGCCGACCGACGTCGGCGACGACGTGCTGTGCACGTCCGCCCGCAGCACGGATCTCCTGCTCGAGGGACCGGAGGGCCTCACCGTTGCGGGCGGCCAGGACGACGGCGGCTCCGCGCTTCGCCGCCATCCGCGCCGTGACCAGGCCGATGCCGCTCGAGGCTCCGGTGATGACGATGACCTGGTCCTTCAGGGACTTCAACTGGGATGTCATGGCTCAACACTCCTGTGCGCGGGAAGGACCGCACAACGTATTCGCGGCCGCGACGGATCACCGCAGGGGCCTTCACCGGGCCCGGATTCTGTGCTTTCCTTCACATCCGGGGGAATTCATTGGTCCCGCGCAAAAGGCCGGTGATACCTTGCGGCCATGGACACCACGACGCACCGCCCCGAGCTCGACGACGCGGACCTGATCGTCCGGCACTCCCTGCTGGAGGACGTCCTCGGGATCGTCACGGGCACGTTCACGGTGTCCCTCGGCCTGTTCCTGCTCAAGACGAGCGGCGCGGTCACCGGCGGTACGGCCGGCCTCGCCCTGCTGCTGAGCTATGTGGGAGGACTCCCCTTCAGCGTCCTGTTCTTCGCCGTGAACGTGCCCTTCTTCGCCCTGGCGGTGTGGAAGAAGGGCTGGGACTTCACCCTGCGCACCATGGCGGCGGTCGCCCTCGTCTCGGGCCTGTCCTACCTGCACCCGCTGGCACTCGGCGGGCTGACCCTCGACCCGCTCTACGCCGCCCTCGGCGGCAACCTGCTGGCCGGGGTCGGACTCCTCATCCTCTTCCGGCACAAGGCGAGCCTCGGCGGGTTCAACATCCTCGCACTGATCCTGCAGGAACGACTGAACTGGCGGGCCGGGTACGTGCAGATGGCACTGGACACGGGCATCATCCTCGCCGCCTTCACCGTCGTCGAGCCGGTGGCCGTCCTGCTGTCCGCGATCGGTGCCGTACTGCTCAACCTCGTGCTGGCCCTCAACCACCGGCCCGGGCGCTACCTCGGCGCGTAGCCGCCCGGGCCCCGTAACCGCCCTATACCGGGACCGGCTCACGCTCCTTCTCCTCGCGCAGGAGCTTCGCGCCCTCGACGTCGACGTCGGGCAGGATCCGTCCGAGCCACGCGGGCAGCCACCACGCATGCCTGCCCAGGAGGTACATCGCTGCCGGGACCAGCGTCATGCGGACCACGAACGCGTCCAGCAGCACCCCGAAGGCGAGCCCGAACCCGATGGGGCGGACCATGGCGAGGTGCGAGAACACGAAGCCGGCGAAGACGGAGACCATGATGATGGCCGCGGCCGTGACCACGCGCGCCCCGTGGCTGAAGCCGACGCGCACCGCCGCCTTAGGGTCGCCGCCGTGGACGAACGCCTCGCGCATGCCGGACACCAGGAACATCTGGTAGTCCATGGCGAGCCCGAAGAGCACACCGATCAGGATGATCGGGAGGAAGCTCAGGATCGGCCCCGGGTTCGTGATGCCGAAGAAGTCGCCCAGCCAGCCCCACTGGTAGATGGCGACCGTGGCGCCGAAGCTCGCGAGCAGCGAGAGCAGGAAGCCCGCGGTCGCGATGATGGGCACGAGGATCGAGCGGAAGACCAGCAGCAGCAGAATCAGCGACAGCCCGACGACGATGCCGAGGTAGACCGGCAGCGCCTCCATGAGCTTGGCCGAGACGTCGATGTTGGCGGCCGTCTGGCCGGTGACGGCGATGGGGACGCCGGTCTGTTCCTCGAATTCGTCGGTCGAGTTCCGCAGGTCGCGGACGAGGTTCTCCGTGGGCTCGCTGGCCGGACCCTCCTCCGGGATGACCTGGAAGATCGCCGTGCGGCCGTCCTCGCTCACCGTCGCGGGCACGGAGGCGGCTACGCCGGGGACGTCGCGCAGCAGGTCGTTGACGTCCAGCTGCAGGGCCGTGAGCTCCGCCTCGCCGGCCGTCTCGGGCAGGGACCCGACGACGATCAACGGCCCGTTGGTTCCTGCTCCGAACTTCTCGCCGATGGTGCTGTAGGCCTGGAACGCCGTCGAGTCGGCGGGCTCCGTGCCGCCGTCGGGCAGCCCGACGCGCAGTTGCGCCGCCGGAACGGCGATGACGCCCAGCAGGACCACACCAGCAAGGACCGTCAGGACGGGCTTCCGGGTTGCGAGTCCGCCCCAGCCGGCGCCGTTCGCCGCGCGCTGGTCCGCGAGGGACGTCCCACTGTCGCTGTCCAGGGGCACCGCGGCCGAGTGCTTGTGGCCGCGCGCCCTGTCCCAGCGGCGCTTCGAGATGATCCGCCGCCCCATCAGGGCGAGGAGGGCCGGCGTCAGGGTCAGCGCCACGAGCACCGAGACGGCGACCGTGCCGGCAGCCGACAGGCCCATCACGGTCAGGAACGGCAGCCCGGGGACCGCCAGCGCCGCCAGCGCAACGATCACCGTGATGCCCGCGAAGAGGACCGCATTGCCTGCCGTTCCGGTCGCGCGGGCGATCGACTCCTGCATCTCCATACCGTGCAGCAGCTGCGTCCGGTGGCGGTTCACGATGAACAGTGAGTAGTCGATGCCGACGGCGAGGCCGAGCATCAGGGCGAGGACCGGCGAGATGCTGTTCAGCTCGACGACGCCCGAGAGTGCGAACGTGATGCCCACGCCCACGCCGACGCCCACCACGGCCATGAGGAGCGGCAGGCCGGCAGCGATCAGCGTACCGAGCATGACGATGAGGACGGCGGCAGCGACGGCCAGACCGAGGGCCTCCGTGGCGCCGACGATGCCGGAGACGTCTTCGACGATCTCCTTGCTGTAGTCGACGGTCACTCCTGCGGACTCGGCCCCTGCGGCCTGCTCCTGCACGCTTTCCCGCAGTTCAGGCGAGACGCTGTTGATCTGCTGGTCGAACTGGACGCTGGCGACGGCGGTGGAGCCGTCCTCGGACAGGAGGCGAACGCCGGAGGTGGCGTCCACCTGCCGTTGCCCGAGGTCGAGCTGGGTCCTGCTCGACTCGAGCCGCTCGCGTCCGGCTTCGAGCTCCGTCCGGCTGGCGTCGAGCTGGGCCTGTCCCTGCTGGAGCTGCTCCTCGATGGCTGCGACCCGTGCCGGGCGAAGCAGACGGCGGGCCTGCTCGAACTGGGTGCGCTGCTGGTCGAGCTGCGCCTGCCCCTGCTCGAGCTGCGCCTCGCCCGCACTCAGCTGCTGCTCCCCCGCCTCGAGCTCGGCACGTCCTGACTCGAGGTCCTTGGCTCCGGCTGCCATCTGGTCCGCCACGTCGAACGGATCGATGACGCCCCGGACGCCGTCGAGCCCCGAGATGGCGGCCAGCGCGGACTGGACGCCCTCGCGCTGCTCCGCCGAGAACGCGGCCCCGTCGTCGGTGGTGAAGACGACCGTGCCCGTGCCGCCGACGGCCTCGGGCAGCTCCTCCCGCAAACGGTCGGAGATGCGCTGCGACTCGGTGCCGGGGATCGTGAAGTTGTTCGTCAGGGTGCCGGAGAAGGCGACGGCGGCGCCTCCCACTGCGAGCATGATCGCGAACCAGGCGGAAATGACCCACCATCGCCTGCGGAAGGCGAACGAGCCGAGCCGGTAGAGCAGAAAAGCCATGAGGAGTCCTTGCGGGGAGTTGGAAAGCGGAAGGATCAGGAACCGGCAGGAGTGCCGTCGGGGACGGCGACGGGATCGGCGAAGCCGTCCCGCAGCATGGTCAGGGAAGCGAGGATGCGTGCCTCGAGCTGCTTCCCGGCGTCGTCGCCCGGCTCCGGCGTACTCGCCGCCCAGTCCCGCATCGCGGCCTTCGTGCAGGACAGCACGCACCCCACGAGGGCCGAGAGGTAGAGATCCGGTGCGGCGGCCCCTAGCCGGCGACGCAGTGCCCCGACGATCCGGGTTTCGGCCCGCTCCCACGAATGGAGCTGGGCGCGCAGGAGATCCGGATTCGTGTCCGCCATGCGGAAGAGTTCGCCGTGCAGCGACAGACCCTCCATCCGCGTCGTCTCGCTGAAGGAGCGCACGATGGAGTCGAACAGCGGCTCGTCCTGGGGCATCTCCCCGAAGACCTCGAGCGCCAGCTCGAGGAACGTGTCGGTGCGGACGGTCAGCGCATCCTCCGCGCTGTGGAAGTAGTTGAAGAACGTCCGGCGTGAGACACCGGCGCGTCCGGCGATCTGGTCGACGGTGAAGGCCCCCGGCCCGACAGACCGTGCGAGGTCGAAGGCCGCGTCGGCGATCGCGCGGCGCGTGTCGACCTTGTTCTGCTCGCGGCGCCCCAGCGGCTCCGCGTTGTCGGTTGTACTCAGCACGAACCAAGCCTAGATGCGAAGTTGCACACCGTGCAACAAAGGCGATCGCGGGATTTCCCTCGTGACCCGCTCCTGCCGGGCGTACTCTTGCCCAGGCACCTACCCTCGACTCCGGAGGCATTCATGAAGACCATCACCCTCGGCTCCGGCCTCGACGTCTCCCGGCTCGGTCTGGGCTGCATGGGAATGTCCGCGTTCTACACGGGCAGCGGCAAGGACGACGCCGGTGCGACGAAGACCATCCACCGCGCCCTCGATCTCGGCGTCACCTTCTTCGACACCGCGGAGATCTACGGCCCCTACACGAACGAGGAGCTGCTGGGCCGTGCCCTCCGGGGCAGGCGCGACGACGCCGTGATCGCGACGAAGTTCGGGACGATCCGCCACACGGCCGGCGATGCCCGGGGTCTGGACGGCAGCCCGGAGAACGTGCGGCTCTCGGTCGAAGGATCCCTCAAGCGCCTGGCGACCGATTCCATCGACCTCTACTACCAGCACCGCATGGACCCCTCCGTGCCGGTGGAGGACACCATGGGCGCCCTGGCCGAACTGGTCCAGGAGGGCAAGATCCGGCACATCGGCCTCTCCGAGGCAGCGCCGGAGACCATCCGCAGGGCGCACGCGGTCCACCCGGTGACAGCACTGCAGACCGAGTATTCGCTGTGGAGCAGGGATCCCGAAGCCGAGATCCTCCCGCTGGTGCGTGAGCTCGGCATCGGCTTCGTGCCCTACTCCCCACTCGGCAGGGGATTCCTGACCGGGACCATCCGCTCGGTCGACCAGCTCGACGAGACGGACTTCCGCCGCAACAACCCCCGTTTCGCGGGAGAGAACCTGCAGGCGAACATCCGGATCGTGGAACAGGTGGACGATGTCGCACGCCAACTCGACGCCACCCCCGGGCAAGTCGCCCTTGCCTGGCTCCTGGCGCAGGGAGACGATATCGCCCCGATCCCCGGCACCAAGCAGGTGCGCTACCTCGAGGAGAACGTCGCGGCCGACGCCCTGGTCCTCACGGAGGACCAGCTGGCGCAGCTCGGCGCCGTCGCGGCTCCCGTCGGGGACCGTTACGAGGACATGTCGGCCGTCAACCGCTAGCCGGAGGGCGGTACCGGCGGTCCGCAAGGGCGAACTTTCCGCCCGGAACCGTCGTTCACGGTGATAGACCGTAAGGATGCTTGCTGATTCACCGGGGGTCGGCCACGACCCGTTGCGCAGTTCCGGCGGGCTCCACGAGGCCAACCGGTTCCAGCGCGGTGTCGCGGAGTTCCTGCGCCTTCCGCTGGTTGTGACCGCTGCCTTCTGCCTCGTAGCTGTCGGCGTCTCGCTGCTGGACCGGCTCACCTCCGACGACGCCGGCGTGCGCACGGTGGTCCGGTCCATCGTGTCCGAGGAGGGCGCCGTCGACTTCCTCGCCGCCGTGGCCACGAGCCTCCTGACGGTCACCTCGATCACCTTCTCGGTCCTGCTCCTCGCCGTGCAGCAGACGGCGAGTTCCCTCACCCCGGTGGTCTTCGACCAGTTCCTCCGCAGGACCTCGAACCAGCTGTATTTCGGCTTCTTCATCGGCGCCACCGCTTTCTCCTTCCTCGTCCTCGGGCTCGCCCGTCAGCAGCCCGCCCCGCTCTACAGTGCCGCCCTGACCCTGGTCCTGGCCGTAGCCGCCCTCGTGGTCCTGCTCATGCTCATCCACTCGACGATCGACCAGATGCGCCCCGAATCCGTGGTGCGCTCCATCCACGAACTCGCGCTGCGCGCCCGGGAGGTGGAACTGAAGATGCTCGGGCGGACCCGGATGGCGCGCCACTCGGACCCGGACGAGCCCGAGCGCGAAGTGCACGCCATGGATACCGGCTTCGTGGTCACGGTGGACACCGAGAAGCTCGGGCAGATCGCCGCGGCGGCGGGGGATGACGTCGAGGTGATCGTGGAGGGCCGGCTGGGCGAGTACCTGGTGTTCGATGACCTCCTGGTGCGGCTCGTCGGCGTGGGGCCGGAGGATTCCAGCTACGACGAGGAGGTGATCAGCGCCTTCGGCATCGACGACATCCGCGATGTGAACGTCGAGTCCGGGTACGCCCTGGACCAGCTGGAGAACATCGCCTGGGAGACGGGTACCAGTGCCTCGCAGAGTCCCCAGACGGCGTCGACGGCGGTGCGTACGCTCAGTGACCTGCTGGGCCGGTGGCTCATCGCGGGCGAACGCGACCGCTCGGACCGGAGCATCGCGCGGGACGAACTCCCGGTCGTCTACACCGACGGCGCGGTCGAGCGGGGCATGGTCGCCCTGTCCACCCTGCTCGTCGGCGCCTCCGAATCCCGCCAGGCGCAGACCACGGCCAAGATCCTGCACTCCTTCGCCCGGCTGCTGCCCAGGCTGCAGGACACCGATCGGCCGGCCTTCGACCAGGCCCTGGACGCAGCCCTTCCCGCGGTGATCCAGCAGGCCGAGATCCCGCCGCTTCGCGACGCACTCGCCGAACTCGAGAAGGTCATGGACCGGCACGGACACGACACCGAACGCGTCCGGCTCACCCGCGACCTCCTGCGGGAGGCGACGGTCCGGATGATGCCGAAACCCTCGGACGAACCGGAAGCCGCCAACCCCCGGAGATAGCGGGGACGCAGATGACGCAGGCCAAGGAGGAGCTCCGCACTGTGTGGAGCCCAGGAAGAAGGAGAAGACATGTGTGGGATTGCCGGGGAGATCGCCTTTCGGGGCGCCCGTGCCGAGCAGGAACCCGTCGCGCGTATGACCGCCGCGATGGAATCGCGGGGGCCGGATGGTCATGGGGCCTGGACCAACGGGTGGGTCGCGCTGGGACACCGGAGGCTCACCATCATCGATCTCTCCGATGCCGGCGCACAGCCGATGTACGACGGCGGCTCCGGGCTCTCCCTCGTGTTCAACGGCTGCATCTACAATTACCCCGAGCTCCGTGCTGAGCTCGGCGGGGACCGTGTCTTCTCCTCCACGAGTGATACGGAGGTCGTCCTGCGCGCCTACGAGCGCTGGGGTGAGGACTTCGTGGACCACCTCGTGGGCATGTTCGCCATCGCCATCGTGGACGAGCGCCGCGAGCGCGTGGTAATGGCCCGGGACCGGCTCGGCATCAAACCCCTCTACGTGGCGGACCTGCCGGGACGGCTGCGCTTCGCGTCGACCCTTCCCGCCCTCGTGGCCGGTGGAGGAATCGACACCTCGATCGACGAGGTGGGGCTCCACCACTACCTGAGCTGGCACTCGATCGTCCCTGCACCGCGGACCATCCTGCGTGGAGTGCGGAAGGTACCCCCCGCGACGGTGCGGGTCATCGACGCCGACGGCAGCCAGCGCGATCGCGTGTACTGGAAGCCCGACTACGTGCGGGACCCGGACAAGGCGGACTGGAGCGCGGCCGACTGGCAGGATGCGCTCCGGGAGTCCCTGACCACCGCCGTCCGCCGCCGCCTCGTGTCGGACGTACCCGTGGGCGTACTCCTGTCGGGCGGCGTCGACTCGAGCCTGATCGTCGCGCTCCTCGCGGAACTCGGCCAGGAGGGACTCAGCACCTTCAGCATCGGCTTCGACGGTGCGGGCGGTGAGGAAGGGGATGAGTTCCGCTACTCGGACCTGATCGCCGAGAAGTACGGGACCCGGCACCACCGGATCTCCATCGACAGCGGGGAGCTGGTGCCGGCCATCGAGGACACCATCGCCGCCATGACGGAGCCGATGGGCACGCAGGATGTTACGGGGTTCTACCTGCTGTCCAAGACCGTCTCGGAGCACATCAAGGTGGTGCAGTCCGGCCAGGGGGCGGATGAGGTCTTTGCGGGCTATGCCTACCACCAGCCCGCGGGCACCGCCCCGCGTGATGCGGCGCTCGATGCGTTCCGGGGCGCGTTCCTGGATCGCACGCACGTAGAGATCGCCGACGTCGTCGAACCGGAGTGGTATGCCGACACCGATGTCAGCAGGGCCCTGTTGGAGGCGCACCTCGGCGCACCCGGCGCGGAGACCGCCCTCGATGCCGTCCTGCGGCTCGACACGCACCTGCTGCTGGTTGATGACCCCGTGAAGCGCGTGGACAGCATGACGATGGCGTGGGGTCTCGAGGCCCGCGTCCCCTTCCTCGACCAGGACCTCGTCAGCCTCGCAGCCCAGTGCCCTCCCGAGCTCAAGGCCACACAGGGCGGGAAGGGCATCCTCAAGGACATCGCGCGCCGGGTCATCCCGGCGGAGGTGATCGACCGACCCAAGGGCTACTTCCCGGTCCCACCGGTCAAGTACCTCGCCGAGCCGCTCCTCTCGACGGTCCGTGACGCCCTGCGGGCCCCCGAGGCGAAGGACCGCGGGCTCTTCCGCACCGACTACGTGGACCTCCTGCTGGATGAACCGAACGGGCACTACAGCCCCGGGGGAAACAACATGCTGTGGCAGCTGGGCGTGCTGGAACTCTGGCTGCAGCGCCACGGCATCACGGGATGACGTAGCGGTCACAAGGGCCCGTCAGTACCGGATCCTGTCAGCGTCGGCCGGTGCGGCGCACGGGAAGGGTGCCCGTGTTCGCCAGTTCCTCCGCCACCGCCAGGAGTTTGGCGTTCGTCTCCGTGGACACCTGCACCAGCATGATGAATGCCTGTCCTGCCGTGACGCCGTACCGCTCCATCAGGATGCCCTTCGCCTGGCCGATCAGGTCCCGGGTGGCGACGGCATCCCTGAACTGGTGGAGTTTCTGCGCGTCGGCGAAGGCGACGGCGGCATGGGAGGCGACCAGCAGCCCCACGTAATCGGACTCGTCGGTGAAGGCATGCGCCGAGCGGCCGATGAGGTTCAGTGCGCCGAGGTTGTCCCCCTCGACGAAGAGCTGGAAGGAGAGCATGCTGCCCGCTCCCGCCGCGGCCGCCTCGGCGGAGAACGCGGGCCACCGGTCCTCGTTGCGCATGTCGGGCACGCGGACAGTCTGTTCCTCGTAGGCGGCGCTCATGCAGGGTCCTTCGCCGGTGCGCTCCTGCAGTTCGTCGATCGTCCGTGCGAGGGCCCCTGACGCAGCACGCGATTCGACCCGGCGGCGCCCGAGCACCAGGGTGATCGAACCCTCGTCGGCGCCGGGAACCAGGGTGATCGCGGCCCGCACCAGGTGCTCCAGGACAGCGTCCTCGCTGTCCTCCCGCTGGAGGGACCGGGCGAGTTCGCTCAGCTTTCCGGCGACGTCGTCCTGCGGCACGCTCCAGGCGTCGTCACGGACCGGAAGTGCGTCATCCGTGGTCATGGCAGCCCTCCTGCTCGATCGACACAGTCCTGGGGGCGGAAGCCCCCGGTGGCCGCAAGCATCACGGTACCAGCGACTTCCGCCGCCCGGGCCGGTGTTCACCCACCGCTGTACTATCTCCTCATGGGTTCGCACCACCACCACGCCCCCAGCGCGGCAGCCGGCCGCAGGCCGCTGGTCGGCGCGCTCGTGATCACGCTCTGCGTCTTCGTCCTGCAGGTCATCGGGGCGCTGTGGACCGGCAGCCTGGCGCTGCTCTTCGATTCGGTGCACGTCCTGACCGACGCGGCCGGCCTGGCGATGGCCCTCGGGGCCGTCACGCTCTCGGTCCGCCCCGCCACCCCTCGGCGTTCGTGGGGTTTCCGTCGTGCAGAAGTCATCGCCGCACTGCTGCAGGCAGCGTTCCTGCTGGCGGTCGGGACCTACGTGGTCATCGAGGGAGTACGGCGCCTGATCTCACCCGAGGACGTGGCCGCACCGGAGATGATCGTCTTCGGCGCTGTCGGCCTCGCCGGGAACGTCGCCGCCCTCGTCCTGCTTGCGCGCCACCGCGCCGCCAGTTTCAACCTGAGGGCCGCGTTCCTCGAAGTGCTCAACGACGCGCTGGGGTCGGTGGCCGTCATCACCGCCGCCGTCGTCATCGCCCTGACAGGATGGATGCGCGCGGACGCCGTCGTCGCCCTCCTCATCGGTGCGCTCATCATCCCGCGCACCCTGACGCTGCTGCGCGAGACGATCGACGTCCTCCTCGAGTCCACGCCGGTCGGGATCGACCTCGAGGAGGTGCGCTCCCACATCGCCCGCCTCCCCCAGGTCCGGGACGTCCATGACCTGCACATCACCCAGATCGCCACCGGCCTTCCCGTCCTCACGGCGCACATCGTCGTCGACGACTGCTGCTACCGGGACGGCTCGGCCCACGCCGTCCTCGACCAGCTCCAGGAATGCGTCGGCCAGCACTTCGACGTGAGCATCGACCATTCCACGTTTCAGATCGAGCCACTGGGCCACGTGCCCCACGAGACGGAGCTGAGCCACTGATGCCGGCGACCCTGACCCCGACGACCGTGACCTCGACCTCGGTGCTGGAGCGTGTGGGAACGGCCCTGTCGGACCCGACCCGCGTGCGGGTCCTGGTGGCCCTGCGGGACGCACCGGCGTATCCCAGTGAACTGGCCGAGGTCCTGGGCGTGAGCCGCCAGAGCCTGTCCAACCACCTCTCGTGCCTGCGCGGGTGCGCTCTCGTCGTGTCCGTGCCCGAGGGGAGACGGTCGCGCTACGAACTCGTGGATCCGAAGCTCGGCCACGCCCTCACCGATCTCCTCGGGATCGTGCTGGCGGTCGATCCGGAGCACCAGGATCACGGGTACCGGAGGACTCCTGACGGCGCAAGGAGCCCGGGTGACGGTCCCGGGCCCCTTCCCTAGCCCATCAGCCTCGAGCGGATGAGGAAGCGCTTGCCCTCCGGAGCTTCGACGGAGAACCCGCTCCCGCGGCCCTGCACCACGTCCACGGTGAGGTGGGTGTGGCGCCAGTACTCGAACTGCTCCCGCGACATCCAGAACTCGATGAGCCGGGGCGCGTCGCCATCCGCCGGGCCGGCGGCGTCTCCGCCGCCGTGCCCGTCCGGACGCCCCGACCCAGCGGTGATGTCGAGGACGCCGAGGAGGATGTCCGCCTCGGCGGTGAGGAACTCCCCCGCGGGATAGCACATCGGCGACGAACCATCGCAGCACCCGCCCGACTGGTGGAACATCAGCGGCCCGTGGACGAGCCACAGTTTGTCCAGCAGTTCGACGGCGCTCATGGTCAGCGCCACCCGGGAGACGGTTTCCCCCGGGATGGTCACCGAGGCCTCGACGGTCATCGCAACTCCTAGAAGAACCCGAGCTTGGATTCCGAGTAGCTGACCAGCAGGTTCTTGGTCTGCTGGTAGTGGTCCAGCATCATGGCGTGGTTCTCCCGGCCGATACCGGAGGACTTGTAGCCGCCGAAGGCCGCTCCCGCGGGGTAGGCGTGGTAATTGTTCACCCAGACCCTGCCCGCCTCGATCTCCCGGCCCGCGCGGTAGGCCACGTTCCCGTTCCTCGACCAGACTCCGGCGCCGAGGCCGTAGAGGGTGTCATTGGCGATCTCCATGGCTTCGGCGTAGTCGGCGAAGCGCGTCACGGACACGACCGGTCCGAAGATCTCCTCCTGGAACACCCGCATGCTGTTGGTGCCCTCGAACACCGTGGGCTTCACGTAGTAGCCCTCGGCGAGGTCGCCGTCGAGCACGTTCCGCTCGCCTCCGATGAGGACCTTCGCACCCTCCTGTGCGCCGATGTCCATGTAGGACAGGATCTTCTCGAGCTGGTCGTTGGAGGCCTGGGCACCCACCTGCGTCTCCGTGTCGAGCGGGTTGCCCTGCACCATCTTCCCCACGCGGGCGATCGCATCGGACATGAACGAGTCGTAGATCGAACCCTGCACGAGGGCACGGGACGGGCACGTGCAGACCTCGCCCTGGTTGAAGGCGAAGAGCGCGAAGCCCTCGAGCGCCTTGTCGTAGAACGGGTCGTTGCTGTCCGCGACGTCGGAGAAGAAGATGTTGGGGCTCTTGCCGCCGAGCTCCAGCGTGACGGGGATCAGGTTCTGGCTCGCGTACTGGCTGATCAGGCGGCCCGTGGTCGTCTCACCGGTGAACGCGATCTTGCGGATGCGCTTGCTCGAGGCCAGCGGCTTGCCCGCCTCGACACCGAACCCGTTGACGACGTTCACGACGCCCGCGGGCAGGATGTCGCTGAGGAGCTCCATCAGCACCAGGATGGACGACGGCGTCTGCTCGGCAGGCTTCAGCACGACGGCGTTCCCCGCGGCGATAGCGGGGGCGAGCTTCCAGGTGGCCATGAGGATCGGGAAGTTCCAGGGGATGATCTGTCCGACGACGCCGAGCGGCTCGTGGTAGTGGTAGGCCGTCATGTCGTCGTCGAGCTGCGACAGGCGCCCTTCCTGCGCGCGGATTGCGCTGGCGAAGTACCGGAAGTGGTCGGCCGCGAGCGGAATGTCGGCGGCGAGGGTTTCACGCACCGGCTTGCCGTTGTCCCAGGTCTCCGCGACCGCGAGCATCTCGAGGTTCGCCTCGATGCGGTCGGCGATGCGGTTCAGGACCGAGGCCCTCTCGGCGACCGAGGTCTTGCCCCAGGCGGGAGCGGCCTTGTGTGCCGCATCGAGCGCGAGTTCGATGTCTTCCGCAGTGCCGCGCGCGACCTCGCAGAAGCTCTTGCCCGTCACGGGAGAGATGTTCTCGAAATACTGGCCCTTGCTCGGGGCGACCCATTCACCGCCGATCCAGTTCTCGTACCTCGGCTTGAAACTGACCTTCGAACCGTCCTGGCCGGGCTGGGCGTAAACAGGCATTGTCGAACTCCTTGAACTCCGTGAATGCGGGACGTCGTCGTCCCTGTTCCACAGCGTAGGAGCCGGATAGTTGCAGCAACGTTGCATGCGGGCGTTCCTCGCGGACGCCCGTGGCCACGGTGCGGGCCGAGCGGCGCCTAGCCCTGCCCGGACGTGGCGCCTGCCGCACCCTCGACCGGCTGGGACGGGTCCGTCCCCGGGGAAACCGTCTCGGGATCGGCGCCGGGGTCGGTGTCGGGTTCGGTGTCGGGTTCGGTTGACGGATCAGCGGGGGCCTCGGGGTCGCCGCACGGCGGGTCGGCCGGGTCGGTCTCCTTGCCCGAAGCCCGTTCAGCTTCCGGGGTCGGGTCCGTGCCCGGCTCTGAAGTTCCGGTGGTCGGGTGCGTGCCGGGTGCGGAAGGAACCGATACGGGTTCAGGCGTCGCTGAAGCGGACGTCGGGGTCCCCGATGGCGCGGGATCCGTTGTCGACGTGCCATCTGCCGACGAATCCGGAGTCGACGGGTCGGTGTCACACGACGGGTCCGTCGTCGGGGTCGGATCCGGGTCGGGAACCGGGGTCGGAGCCGGGGTCGGAGCCGGCGTCGGAGCCGGCGTCGATTCCGGGGTGGGAGCCGGCGTCGTATCCACCGGCTTCGTAGCGTCCGGGCCGGCGGGGTCCGACGGGGTCGACTTCGGCGGCGTTGAAGGGCTGGACTTCGGCTGGGTCGACGTCGGCGGGACCGGTGGGGTCGTCGGCTTCACCGGGGTCACCGGCTTCGGCGGGGTCGTCGGCTTCGGCGGGGTCGTCGGCTTCACCGGGGTCGTCGGCTTCGTCGGGGTCGTCGGGGTCCCCGGCTTTGCCGGGACGGACGGGCTGGAGGCACGCGGAGCGGTCGATCCCGGCTTGGCGGGCTTCGACGGAGCGCTCGGGGTGGTCTTGGGAGCACCACTCGCAGCAGGCAGTTTGGGGGCCCGGGGTGCCGGACCGGGCACGTTCGGCGTCGCAGGCTTGGAGGGCTGCTGTCCCCCGGATCCGACGATTCCCGAAGGACCGGATGCCACGGGGAGTGCACCGGGTTCCGTGGTCGGTGCCGGCTGGTCCGAGCGGGTGGAGGATTGCGCCCAGGCCGGGATGTCGGATGCACTGCTGCCGCTCGGCGAGTAGTCCTTCAGCTCGCCCTTGCGCTCTCCGTGCCGGGTGGAGACCAGCTTCCACCGCGCGGGGTCGACATGTTCTCCGTCGAGGATGGTCTCGAAGTGCAGGTGGCAGCCGGTCGAGGAACCCGTCGAGCCCACTTCGGCAATGGGGTCGCCGCTGTTGACGGTGTCCCCCTCCACGACCGAGATGCCCTGAAGGTGGTTGTAGCTCGTGATGAGGCCGTTGCCGTGATCGACCTCGACCCGGTTGCCGCCTCCCCACTGGTGCCAGCCGACGGCACGCACCGTGCCGGCGTCGGCAGCATAGACCGGAGTGCCGCAGGGGGCGGAGTAGTCCTGACCCGTGTGGAATTCCCCCGCCTCCCCGGTGATGGGGCTCATGCGGAACCCGAAGGAGGAACTCGGGGCGAGCTCGTCGAGGGGTGCGAACAGCTTGCCCGCGGGCGGTCGTTGCGTGGGGACTGCGGTCGTCGAGACAGGGTCTGCGCCGGCTCCGCTTCCTGCGGGCTTCGGGGCCACCGTCATGCGCGGACCTACTGCGTCGAGCGCATCAAGACTGTCGAGCGGCGCGAGGAGGGACGAGCCCACGACACCCGTCGGAAGGTCATCACCCTGGAGGACCGCGGAATGGCGCGGCGCGCCGGGCGCCACGGCCGACGCCGCTTCCCACGACTGCGGGACGATCCCCTGGAATCCGACGAAGCAGACCACCATGGCCAGGCTTGCATTCATTCTCGTGCGGGAGGTACGGACGATACGCACCCCAGGTGTTCCCGGGTGCTGGCCAGCCTGCGTCACGAAATTCCCCTTGTAGTGGTGCGTCTGGTGATCCATCCGCAGGACCGCTCTGCCCGCCGGATCGTCGGCCACCATGGACAACGGTAGCCCGATCCCGGCCATGTCGCGACGAATTGTCGAGATCCGCTACCAAAATTTAGGAGAACTTGAGCCGGACGACGGTGCGGCTGACAGTTCCGCCTCGAGCCACTCCACGTGCGCGACGACCGCAGCCCGCTTCGGGGACCGCCCGGGCAGGACCCGCAGCGCGACCTGCCATGCCTCGGCGTCGTACTCCGCCTCGGCGAGGGCAAGGTACTGCAGCACCGTGTCCGGCGCCCCGTCGTTGAGGACGGCGTCCCGCAGCAACGCCGACACCTCGCCGCGCAGGCGCACGATGGACGGTGCCTGTGAGCGGGGAAGCACCGGCCCGCGGTAGATCTCGAGCGCCATGCGGTGTGCGCCGCGGTGCAGGTAGTTCAGGACCTGGACGGCGTCCACGACCAGCTCGGTGGGCACGCGGTACGGCCTGGACTGGGGAACGATCCCGCCGCCGTGCCCCGCCAGGACCTTGCGCAGCCGCAGCATCTCGGCACGGACCGTGGTGACCGATGCGTCCTCGGGGTAGGCCATGATCGCGAGCTGGTCCGCGGTCAGCCCCTCCGGATGCAGTGCCAGGAGCGTCAGCAGTTCCGCGTGGCGGGGACTGAGTTCCAGCGCCGCCCCTCCGGCATGCACCACGCCGTGATCCGTGCCGAGGATCTGGAGGCTGTTCCGGTACAGGGCCGCCGGTGTACAGGCCGAGCGGCGCCGCTTCGCCCCCGGCAGCCGGCTCCTGAGCCGGTGGATGCTCAGGTGCGCCTCCGCTGCGGCAACCGCAGCCTCGACGAGCGACAGCGTGGATGTGGCGACGGCGTCGGCCGTTCCCGTGATGTCGATGACGCCGAGCACCGTGCCCGAGTCGGGGTCGTGGAGGGGCACGGCCGTGCAGCTCCACGGGTGGGCCAGGGGGCTGAAGTGCTCGGCTCCCGCTATCTGCACGCTGCGCTGCAGGGCCAGTGCGGTGCCCGGCGCACTGGTGCCGACGCTCGCCTCGGACCAGTCCGTGCCGGCCATGAACAGCATGCCTTCGGCCCGGCGCCTCAGGTCACGGTCGCCGTCGACCCACAGCAGCCGGCCGTTCTCGTCCCCCACCGCGACGAGCATCCCCGACTCCAGGCTCGGCTGCACGAGCAGGCGGTCGATGACGGGCATGATCGCGGCGAGGGGGTGCCCCTGGCGGTACGCCTCGAGGTCCTCCTCGGAACAGAACATCCGGGCACGCGCCGTGCCCGGATTCGGCAGGAACGCCAGCGACCGGAGCCAGGAGTCGTGCACGATGCCGCGCAGGGACCCGTCCACGCCCTCTCCCTGGCCCAGCGCCTCATGGGCCGCGAGGGCCTTCCGCTGCAGGACGTCGGAGGACAGCTCCGCTACGGGGATGGAACGGGACGGCGACATCGGCACTCCGCTTCGTGATCGTCCCGTGACCGGGGACAGGCCACAGTGTAGCGGGACTACTCGCCGCGAGAAATGGCCACCATGTCCTCACGGGGCACGAGCTTCACTCGCTCGCGTACGAGTTCCGCGTTGCCCGACGTGTTCACGAAGTTTGCTCCCAGCTTCAGCTCGTGGGCGTCCAGCTTGAGCCAGCCTTCCCACGTCGTGTACCGCACGCCGCGCTCCGAGAGGAGGTTGATGATCGCGTCCTCGGACGGGTCCTCGGCGGGAGGAAGGTTGAGCCGGTCCTCGAGGAGGAATCCGATCGTCTCCAGCGCGTCACCCTTCGTGTGCCCGATGAGGCCCACCGGCCCGCGCTTGATCCACCCCGTGGCGTAGATCCCCGGGACGGGCTTGCCGTCCTCGTCGATGACGCGTCCGCCCTCGTTCGGGATGACGCCGCGCTTGTCGTCGAAACCGACCTCGGGCAGTTCCGAGCCGAAGTACCCGATGGCCCGGTAGACGGCCTGGACGGGGTAGTCGATGAACTCGCCCGTTCCGCGGACGTTGCCGTCCCCGGTCAGCTCCGTGCGCTCGAACTTCATGCCTGCGACCTTGCCGGGCGTCTCGGGCGAGTCGTGGATCTCCACGGGCGAGTGCAGGAAGTGGAGGTGCAGGCGCCGGGAGGCACCCGTCGGCTCATCCTCCACCAGCCAGTTGGTGAGGGTCTTGACCATCGTCTTGGTCTGGTTGTTCGTCGCGATCTGCTCCTCCGAGCCCGCGTCGAAGTCGAAATCCTCGGGGTAGAGGACGATGTCGACGTCGCGGGTGTGGGAGAGTTCGCGGAGTTCGAGCGGGGTGAACTTCACCTGGGCCGGACCGCGCCGGCCGAACACGTGGACGTCGGTCACCGGCGAGGACTTCAGGCCCTGGTAGACGTTGTCCGGGATCTCGGTGGAGAGGAGGTCGTCGGCGTGCTTCGACAGGATGCGCGCGACGTCGAGTGCGACGTTGCCATTGCCGATCACGGCGACCTCCTTCGCGTCCAGGGGCCAGTCGCGGCTGACATCGGGGTGGCCGTCGTACCAGGAGACGAAGTCGGCACCTCCGAAGGAGCCCTGGAGGTCGATGCCCGGGATGTCCAGGTCGGCGTCCCGGATAGCGCCCGTCGCGAAGATCACGGCGTCGTAGAAGCGGCGGAAGTCGGAGAGCGTGAGGTCACGGCCGTAGTTGACGTTGCCGAGGAAGCGGATGTCCCCGCGGTCCAGCACCTTGTGCAGGGCGTTCACGATGCCCTTGATGCGGGGGTGGTCAGGAGCAACCCCGTAACGGATCAGGCCGTAGGGTGCCGGGTACTGGTCGAAGAGATCGATGCTGACGGCAAAATCGCCGCCCTGGACCTCGTTCGACTTCGTCAGGATGTCGGCAGCGTAGACGCCTGCCGGACCGGCGCCGATGATCGCGACCCGCAGCGGTCGTGCCGCAGCTGAGGTAGACACTGATTAGCCTTCTTCCCGGGATGCTCCTGGTGGATAGCGCGGCGCAGAATAAGCGCACGCTTCCCTATTCTAAATGCCGGCACGCAGCACCGCCGAAATCAGTGGCAGGGATCTCGTCCGGCGCACCCGTCCCCCGTGCGCAGGCCGGGAGGGAATAAAGGCCGGTCGGGGCGGGTTCACGCCCTCGTGACTGGAACAGGCGAAAAGACTCAGCGACCCGCGAGGAGCGAGAACTCGGTAGGCATCCTCTTCGGCATCGGCGCCTACGGGCTCTGGGGTCTGCTGCCGCTGTACTTCCTGGTCCTGGCGCCGGCCGGTCCGATCGAGATCGTCGCCAACCGCGTGCTCTGGTCCCTGCTCTTCTGCGCGCTCCTCCTGACGGTCCTGCGCTCCTGGCGGCCGGTGCTCGCCGCCCTGCGCACCCCGCGGATCGTCGGGACGCTCGCCGTCGCGGCGCTCCTGATCGCCGTCAACTGGTTCGTGTACACCTACAGCGTCACCACGGGACAGGCCATCGAGGCCGCCCTGGGCTACTTCATCAATCCCATCGTCTCGGTGCTGCTGGGCGTGATCGTGCTGCGCGAGAAGCTGCGGCCGCTGCAGTGGGCGGCGATCGGCATGGGTCTGCTGGCAGTGGTCGTCCTGGCCGTCGGATACGGGGCCGTCCCCTGGATCGCCCTGTCCCTCGCCTTCTCCTTCGGCCTTTACGGCTTCGCGAAGAAGAAGGTGGGCTCGCGCGTGGACGCGATAACGAGCCTCAGCATCGAGACGGCGGCCCTGGCGCCGATCGCAGCGGCGGTCATGCTCTGGCTCGGGTCGACCGGTGATGCGACCCTGATGACCGAGGGGACGGGCCACTTCTGGATCATGGCCGCGTCGGGAGTCATCACCGCCGTCCCGCTGATCTTCTTCGGTGCTGCGGCCCGGCGCCTGCCGCTGACCACGATCGGGCTCCTGCAGTACCTCGCCCCCGTGCTCCAGTTCGTTCTCGCACTCCTGGTCCTCCACGAGGAGATGCCCTTCGAGCGGTGGATCGGCTTCGGCCTCGTGTGGGCGGGCCTCATCCTCCTGACCGTCGACATGCTGCGGACCGTCCGCCGTCAGCCACGGCTTGCGAAGACCCCCGAACCGGCCGCGACGGCGGCCTGAGGACGGGTCCCCTCCACGGCAGTCCTCAGCGCCGTAGCACCGCCGGTCAGTCCGGGTGCGGAAGCTGCACGGACGTGCCGGGCGCCGTGCCGCCCCCGACCTCTGCACCGAGGTAAGACGCGTTGAAACGCGACAGCAGACCGACGAGGTCGACGACGTCGGCCTGGTTCCAGCCCTCGAGCTGCCGGCGGAAGGCCCTGCGCCGGGCCCCGCGAGCACGCTCCACCCTGCGCATGCCCTCCTCCGTCAGTGCCACCGGGTGGGAGCGCTCGTCGTCGCCGGTCCTGCGGCGTTCCACGAGGCCCAGCCGCTGCAGCGCCGCCACATGTCCGCTCACTGCGGATTTGCTCATGCCCAGCGTCGCCGCGAGGTCGGTGACCCTGCACGCCCGGGCGATGCGCACTGCGGTCAGGACGCTGTACGCGGCCGGTTCCATCCCGGGGTCGATGTCGCGGGCGAGGACACGGCACACCAGTTGCTCGCTGCGGCACATCGCGGCCGCCTTCTCCTCGACCGCGTCGAGCGCGGCACGGCGGGAATCGCTTCCTGCCCGTTCATCGCGTCCTTCCATGGCCGAATAGTAGGCATGCGGGAGGGCATCGGCACCCTATTATGACGGCATTACCCGCCCTGATGACTGCGGGAGAGCGATGCAGCCGGCTGGTGCCGGCGCCGGTCAGGCCCGCGTCGTCGGCCTCGGCAGTCCCCTGAGCGGACACGGGGACGGCACGGCCGGGGGCGCCGCGGAGTTGATCCACTCCTCCGCAGCGCTTCCGGCCATGCCGCCTCGTCCGTCCAGCTATTCCGGTCCGTTGTTTCCGGTCCGTTATTCCCGGGCAGTTATTCCACGGGTGCGGTCCCCTGGGTGATCACTTCCTGGCGGAAGAAGGCCGGGTTGATCCGCGACCACACCAGCATCAGCACCACGCCGAGCAGGATGACTCCGATGCCGAGGATGAACACCATGCCGACGCCGAACAGCTCCGACCCGGAACCGTACTCGGGATCCATGGAGTCGACGGCCGTCTTGAAGAACATGACCAGCAGGATCACGCCACCGAGCAGGGGTGCCAGGAACCGGAAGAACATGTGGCGGATGCTCGAGAACGCCTGCGCCCGGAAGTACCAGACGCACGCCAGGGCGGTGATGCCGTAGTAGAAGCAGATCATCAGGCCGAGGGCCGTGATGGTGTCCCAGAGTGCGTTCTCGGAGACCAGCCGGGTGAACACGTAGAAACCGGCGGCGGCGACGGCGGCGGCGACGGTCGCGAAGCTCGGTGACTTGTGCTGGGGACTGATCCGCCCGTAGCCCTCGGGCAGGGCCTTGTAGTGGCCCATCGCCAGCAGCGTGCGCGCCGGGGAGACGAACGTGGACTGCAGGGACGCGGCCGAGGAACTGAGCACGGCCATGGACATGAGGATGGCGAAGGGGCCCATGACGGGACCTGCGAGCGTCGCGAAGATGCTCTCCTGGTTGTCCGGGTTGCCCGCGCCCAGTTCGCCCTCGCCCACGCCGGCGAAGGCGAGGGTCGCGAGCGCGACCGTGAGGTAGATGACGACGATGACGAAGACGGTCAGCGCACCCGCGCGGCCCGGGGTCTTCTTCGGGTTGGTGGTCTCCTCGCTCATCGTGAGTGTCACGTCCCATCCCCAGTAGATGAAGATCGAGAGCGAGACGCCCGCGGCGAAGGCGGAGAAGGATCCGACGGCGAACGGGTTGAACCACTCCGCACTGATGGGCGTCGCGTCGAAGGCGGTGCCGTCGGCGACGTGGAGGAAGGCTGCGATCGCGAACCAGGCGAGGACCACTAGCTGGAAGGTGACGAGCACGTACTGGACGGTCTTGGTGGCCTCCATCCCGCGGTACGAGACGTAGCAGGCGAGGGCGATGAACACGAGTGTCGTCGCGATGTTCACCGGCAGGTTCAGCGTGAGGTCCGCGATGGCGGGATCGTTGAGCAGCTGGGCGAGCATCAGGTAGAAGAAGTCCACCGCGACGGCGGCGAGGTTGGACAGCACGATCACGGTGGCGGCAACACTCGCCCAGCCGCTGATCCAGCCGATCCAGGGCCCGAAGGCGCGCGTGGCCCAGGTGAAGGACGTCCCGGAGTCCGGCATGGAGTTGTTCAGCTCGCGGTAGCCGAGGGCCACGAGCAGCATGGGGATGAAGCCCACCAGGAAGATGGCCGGGAGGTTGACCCCCACTTCCGCGACGGTGGGGCCGAGGGCTGCGGTCAGGGTGTAGGCGGGGGCCACGGAGGACACCCCGATCACCACGGCGCCCAGCAGGCCTACGGTCCCGGAGTCCAGGCCCTTGCTGCTGAGTCCTGTTCCCCTTTGTGTTGTCTCGTCGATGCTCATGCGTCCGCCTCTGTGGGTAAGGCGCCCGGGCCGGAAGTGGTGCCGGGCGTTGCGTACGTACGCGGGACGACGACCATGGGGATGGTCAGCGTACGTAGGATCTTGTTGGCCGTGGAGCCGAGGAAAATGCGCATGTGCTGCGCGAGGCGGCTCGATCCGACGAGCAGCACCTCCCCCTCGTCCCAGGCCAGGGCCTCGATGGCCTCCTCGACGGAGGCCCCTCGCGCGGTCTCGACGCTGACGCGTCCACCTGCCGCAAGGGACGACGCCGCCTCCGCGAGCCGCCGGTTCGCCTCGTCCTCCGCCCCGCCGGAATCCGGCTGGCCGGCGTCGAGCGAGACGAGGGATACGAGCCGCAGGGGCAGCCCGCGGCGTCGGGCCGAGGAGACGGCGACGGAGATGACGTCGTCGGCGCCCGCCCTCCGCCCGACAGCGCAGGTGAGGCGGGTGACGGGATCGGTGCGCCGGTAGGACCTGGGGGCCAGGGCCACCGGCACCGGGGACGCGTGCAGGAGGCTGCGGGCGACATTGCCGACACTGAACCGGGTGGCGAGCCCGCGTGAACTCGCGCCGATCACGATCAGGGACGCCTCGGTGTCCTCGGCCGCCTGGATGAGACCCTCCGCGTTCGATTCGGCCCGGACGACGACGCCGCGTGCGGAGACGTCGTCGGGCACGAGGGCGAGCCCCTGGTCCATCCACTCCCGCATCTGCTCGGACAGGAGGCTGTCGAAGCCCTTGCCCGGCGGGTAGGTCCCGGCGTAGGGCGAGTGCTCGGGCGTGACGAGGACGAGGTCCAGGGTGGCGTCCTGTCGGCGCGCCAGGGCGACGGCCAGGCAGACGGCGTCATGCCCGCGCTCGTCCGCCGTATAGCCGACGATATAGCGCACCGTCAGGATTCCCGGCCGGATGCTGCGGACTGCAGTCCGGAGGCGAGCTCACGGTGGATGGCCGCGGCGGTGCGCTGCCCCATCCGGATGGCGCCGTCGACGTGCTGGTAGCCCTCGGCCGCGATGTCCGAGCAGGACCAGTAGATGGGGCCGACCGGCGTGCGCTGGTCGCGTCCGTAGCGGTGCAGGCCACCGAGGTCGTAGCTCGACGCGTACGCGCCGCGCGTCCACTCCTCCGAGGCCCAGTCGGACTCGTAGTACACCTCGGGTTCGAGCGCCTGGGGGCCGAGGAAGCCGGCGATCGAGGCGAGGATCCGTTCGCGGCGCTCGTGCGGGGCGAGTTCGAACATCGCGTCGGCCTTCTCGTCCGAGATGAAGCCGACCAGGGTGCCGCGAGGGTCCTCGTGGTTGGTGTTGTCGTAGACCTCCTGGACGATCGAGTCGGCGCTGAACCCGGTTCCGGAGAGGCCTTCCTCGCGCCAGAACGGCGTGGCGTAGACGGCGTGCACCTTGATCACGAGCCCCAGAGACTGGTGCTGGTGCATCTGGTGCTGCCGGCGCGGCAGTGGCGGTTCGTAGCTGATGCGCGAGTAGAGGTTGGGCGGAACGGCGACGACGGCGTACCGTGCGTTGACCGTCGCCGTGTCCGAGACGACCGTCACTCCCTCGGCACTGTCGCGCCCGTCCATGCCGCTCCACCGGAGGGTGCGAACCGGGCTCGAGAGGACCACGTCCTCCCCCAGTTCAGCGGCCATGCGCTCGGACACGGACTGCATTCCGCCGATGACGCGCTTGTCGAGGATGAAGTCCTCGTCCACCAGGTTCGAGAACGAGCCGGCGGTCGCTGCCATGAGGATCGCCTGCAGCGTGGAGAAGGAGTGGGCGGGCTTGGTCAGCATGCCGCCGGCGATGAACAGGCCGATGTTGTTGCAGGCCTCCTCGTCGTCCGACTGCTGCCGCAGCCAGTGGTGGAAGGAGATGGTGTCGAGGGCGCGGGCGTCGGGGTGGTTCCAGGGCGCTTCGGGTCCCGCCTCCGCCACGAGGCGGTCCAGGAGGGTGATGAGGCGCTCCATCTCCTCCCGTGTGTAGTCGCTGACGGGGAACATCTCCCCGGTGTAGCGGACAGGCTTCCCATCGGGGCCGATGTAGACGGAGTCGCCCTCGCGGTAGCGGGAGAACGTCCCGAGGCCCAGTTCGTCGAGGAGCCCGATGAGGGCGGTCTGGTCCGGGGAGACCCACTGGCCCCCGACCTCGATGACGGCGCCATCGATGACGTCGGTGTGCGTCCTTCCACCCACGCGGTCCCGTGCCTCGATGACGGCGACCGAATGGCCGGCCTTCTTCAGTTCCCGTGCGGCGGTGAGGCCGGACGGCCCCGCTCCGATGACGACGACGTCGCGCTCGATGATCTTCACGTGTTCCTCCCGGGCCTGCATGACGCAGGCCACTAAATGAATGCCGTTCATTATTTCGCCCTACTATAGCCATGGGTGCCGCCGGAGGGAAGGGCGCGCCCGTAGAGTTAACGCCACCGCAACAGGGAGCAGGATCCATGACCGCAGCTTCATCGGCACCCCGGCGAGCGGGGCGGCCTCCACGCAGCGTCCTCTCGAGGGACCGCATCACCGCGGCGGCCCTCGACCTCATCGCCGCCGAGGGCTACGAGGGGCTGACCATGTCCGCCCTCGCCCGACGGCTGCGCGTGGCACCCTCGGCCCTCTACAACCATGCCGAGTCGAAGCAGGAAGTGCTCCGGTGGGTGCAGGACCATGTAATGACCATGGTGGATTTCAGCACTTTCGCGGACGAGCCGTGGGACGAGGCCGTCCGGCGGTGGGCCTGGTCCTACCGGGAGGTCTTCGCTCGGCACGCGCCCCTGATCCCCGTCATCGCCGTCCTGCCCGTGACGGATGCCGCAGAGACCCTGCGCATGTACGAGGAGGTGGCCCAGGGCTTCCTGCGGGCGGGCTGGCCGGAGGACCGGATCGTACCGGCAATCGTGGCGCTGGAGTCCTTCATCTACGGCTCGGCGCTCGACGTCGCCGCACCCGGCGACATCTTCGACTCGGGCACCCTGGCCCACCAGTTTCCCGTCTTCACCTCCGCGGTGCGCAGCGCGACCGATTCGGCGGGCGCCGAAAGCGCTGCCGACGCCGCCTTCCGCGCAGGGCTCGACGGCATGATCGCCGGCCTGCGCCAGCAGCTGGCGGCCTATTCGTCCTGACGCGCTATTCGTCCTGGCGCGCGGGCCGGACGAGCTATTCGTCCTGGCGCGCGGGCCGGACGAGCTGTCCCATCCGGTACGCGGTGGAGTGCAGCACGTCGGAGAACGTGTCGCTGTCGCTGTCGAGCCAGTCGGCCAGCGCGATCTCGAACACCAGCATGCCGTAGCGCGCCACCAGGCGTGCTTCACGTCCGCCCACGCCCTGCCCCGCGAGCGCCTCGGTGATGACCCCTGCGAGGAGGAGGTTCTTCAGCAGCTCGCGTTCGCGCAGGCCCTGGTCCGAGCCGATGATGGCCCGCCGGGCCTGCAGTGCCGGCCGCCAGCCCTCGAACGGCCCGGCTGCCATTGCCTCGAACCCGTGCATCACGATGCCGAGCGGTGACAGGAAGGCGGGAGCGCCCGCTACGAGGGGGGCGACGACGGCGGGGAGTTCCCGCTCCAGCAGGAAGAGCACCTCGCGCTTGTCCGGGAAGTGGCGGAAGAACGTGCGGGTGGTGAGCCCCGCGCGGGCGGCGATCTGGGGTACGGAGGTCGCAGCAAAGCCCTGTTCGGCGAAGAGCTCGAGTGCTGCGCGTTCGAGGCGCAGCGCGGCGTCCGGTGCCCATCGACTCATGCGCCCACCCTAGTCGATGACAGGGTATGCCATCACGACTGAGTGACGACATACCCTGTCATCATTTGATGCGTGAGCACTCGAAGGGGACGGACCCGGCCGTCTAGAGGCACTCCTCGATGGAGAACGGGCAGGTGCCCGGCTCCGGGCGCCCGTGGTCCGGCGTCGTGAGCCTACTGATTGCTAGAAGGACTAGCTTTACGGATGCCGAGCTAGCTGTTACGGTCTGAGGACGGTCAAGCAACGGCCTACCCCTTTTGTCGATTATTCGAGGTTCGTCATGTCTGTTGCCCCTCTCTCCCCAGCCCCCTCGCAGCACGCGGAGTACGGCTCCCGGAGCGCCTGGTCGGACCTGGACGCTGTGGACTTCGCCCCGGCGCCGGACTCGCCCGCGGCCCTCGGCCCGGTGGTCCCTGAGGTCCCCCACGACCTGTCCGCCGTGTCCACCCGCGAGCTCCGCGTCCTGTGCAACCAGTTGTACCGCGTGCTGGACACCGATTTCCCGCCCTTCGGCCTGCAGGAAGACTACGAAGCCGTGGTCGAAGTCCTCGCCGACCGCGAGGCCCGGGCAGCCGAACGCTCCGAGAGCGAGAAGCTGCGCGAGAAGTTCCGCGACAATCCCGTGAGCTCGCGCTTCGAGCTCTTCCACGACGGCACCATGGTGGGCTACGTGAAGTACGACCTGCGGGCGGGACGCATCCGCCTGCTGGAGACCGTCGTCGGTCCCGACCACCGCGGTGCCGGCCTGGAGCCCGTCCTCGTGCGGGAGGCCCTGCTGGACGCCCACCGCCGCCGCCTCGCGCCGATCCCGTACTGCAGGCACGCACAGGCCTTCCTGGCCGAGAACCCGCAGTTCCGGGCGCTCATCCCGGTCGGCTGACAGCCCTCCAACCAAACAAGGCCCGCAGCATCGCTGCGGGCCTTGTTTCGTGCTCGGTGGTCAGCCGGCGTTCACCGTGCGGATGGCGTTCGTCAGCACGTCGAGGCCGTCCGCCAGCAGCTCGTCGGTGATGACGAGCGGCGGCAGCAGGCGGACGACGTTGCCGTACGTTCCGCAGGTCAGGATGATGACGCCCTCGCGCAGGCATAGTGCCGCGATCGCCTTGGTCGCGTCGGCGTTGGGCGCCTTGCTCCCGGCTTCCACGAACTCGATCGCGAGCATTCCGCCACGGCCCCGGAGCTCACCGACGATACTGGCGTCGCCCAGCTCGGACTGCAGGGCGGCGAATCGCTCCGTGACCTGGGCCTCGATGTGCCGGGCCCGGCCGATGAGGTCCTGCTCCTTCATGGAGGAGATCGCACCCAGCGCGGCGGCGCACGCCACAGGGTTGCCGCCGTAGGTGCCGCCGAGGCCGCCGGCGTGGACGGAGTCGAGCAGGTCCGCCCGGCCCGTGATGGCCGAGAGCGGCAAGCCGCCGGCAATGCCCTTCGCCATCGTGATGATGTCCGGCACCACACCCTCGTGGTTCACCGCGAACCACTCGCCGGTGCGGCAGAAGCCCGACTGGACCTCGTCGGCGATGAAGACGACGCCGTTTGCCTTGGCCCACTCGGCCAGGGCCGGGAGGAAGCCGTCGGCGGGCACGATGAATCCGCCCTCGCCCTGGACTGGCTCGATGATGATCGCGGCGACGGACCCGGCGCCGATCTGCTTCTCGATCATCGTGATGGCGCGCTGCGCCGCCTCGGGCCCCGTGATCGCGGGATTCTCCTCGCGGAATGGGTAGCTCATCGGCACGCGGTAGATCTCGGGGGCGAACGGACCGAAGTTGGTCTTGTAGGGCATGGCCTTGGCCGTCAGTGCCATGGTCAGGTTGGTGCGGCCGTGGTACGCGTGGTCGAAGGCGACGACGGCGTCCCTGCCGGTGGCCAGGCGTGCCACCTTGACCGCGTTCTCCACGGCCTCGGCGCCCGAGTTGAACAGGACGGTGCGCTTCTCGAAGTCACCGGGGGTCAGCTCGTTGAGCTGCTCGGCGACGGCGATGTAGCCCTCGTAGGGCGTGACCATGAAGCAGGTGTGGGTGAAGTGCTCAGCCTGCTCCTTCACGGCCCCGACGACCGCGGGATCGGAGGCTCCGACGGTCGTCACGGCGATGCCCGAGCCGAAGTCGATGAAGGAGTTGCCGTCGACGTCGTGGATCACGCCGCCGTCGGCATCCGCGACGTAGACGGGGACGGTCGAGGCGACACCCTTGGCGACGACGGCGGCACGCCGGGCGGCGAGTTCCGTCGACTTGGGGCCGGGGAAGTCGCCGTTGATGCGGCGCTTCTGCTCGAGCCGGAAGCTCGGCGCGACCGCGCCGGAAGGAGTTGCGTACGTTGTCATGCGAGTTCCTTATCTAGACGGGACGATCAGACGTCCAGCACGCTCATGACGTGCTTGATGCGGGTGTAGTCCTCCACGCCGTACATGGAGAGGTCCTTGCCGTAGCCGGAGTGCTTGAAGCCGCCGTGCGGCATCTCGGCGGTGAGCATGATGTGCGTATTGATCCACACGGCGCCGAAATCGAGGTCGCGGGAAACGCGCATCGCGGTTCCGTGGTTCGAGGTCCAGACGCTGGAGGCCAGGGCGTAGTCCACGCCGTTGGCGAGCTCGACCGCTTCCTCCTCCGTGGTGAACGTCTGGACGGTGAGGATCGGCCCGAAGGTCTCCTGCTGCACCACGGGATCATCCTGGCGGGCGCCGGTGATGATGGTGGGTTCGAAGAAGTAGCCCTTCGTCCCCGCACGCTTGCCGCCGGTCGCGATGCTGCAGTGGGCGGGCAACGCGTCGACGACCGCGTTCACGGCGTTGAAGTGGTTGATGTTGTTGAGCGGCCCGAAGTAGTTCTCGGAGTCGTCCTCGCTGCCCGTCTTCAGGGTGGCGGTGTGGGCGACCATGGCGGCGACGAGGTCGTCGTGCGCCTCCTCCTGCACGAGCACGCGGGTGATGGCGGTGCAGTCCTGGCCGGCGTTGAAGAACGCGAACTCCGTGATCGCCTCTGCGGTCTTCGTGAGGTCGGCGTCGGCGAAGACGATGGCGGGCGCCTTGCCGCCCAGCTCCAGGTGTGCCCGCTTGAGGTCCTTGGCCGCGGCGGTCGCGACGGCGATCCCGGCACGCACGGATCCGGTGATCGACACGAGGCCGGGCACGGGGTGCTCGATCATCGCGGCGCCGGTCTCGCCCGTGCCGAGCACGACGTTCAGGACGCCGTCGGGCAGGATGCCCTGCGTGAGGCGCGCCAGCACGAGGGTGGACTCCGGCGTGGTGTCACTGGGCTTGAGCACGACGGTGTTCCCGGCGGCGAGCGCGGGGCCGATCTTCCAGATGGCCATGAGGAACGGGTAGTTCCACGGGGCCACCTGGGCGACGACGCCGATGGGCTCCCGTCGCACGAACGACGTGTGGCCTTCGAGGTACTCGCCCGCGGACTTGCCCTCGAGGATGCGCGCGGCGCCGGCGAAGAACCGCAGCTGGTCGGCTCCTGCGGCTACCTCCTCGGCCGCGATCATCTCGCGTACCTGGCCCGTGTTCCGATGCTGCGCCTCGACGAGCTCATCGCTCGCGGCCTCGACGGCGTCGGCGAGCCGGAGCAGCAGGAGCTGGCGCTGGCTGGGCGTGGTCCGCTTCCAGGTGGTGAAGGCGCGTGCCGCGGCCTGCATGGCGTCGTCGACGTCCGCACGGGTGGAGACCGGGGACTGGGCCACCACTTCCCCGTTGGTCGGGTTGACAATGTCCAGGAGTTCGGTCCCGGCCGGCGTCACGAACACGCCGTCGATGTAGTTCTGAAGGGTCTCAGCCACGCTGCAGTGCCTTTCACGAGGTGGAGTCCGCGGGCAATCCGGATGCAACCGGCCGCAGGTATCGAGACGACGGTACCGGGAGGAGGTAACCTCCGCCACGTGTATCTGCACAGCAGATACCGGAAGGTCCCGTGCAAAGGCACAGCCGCACGTAAGCTGGCTCCATGGCCATCACCCTTCCCGACCTCCTGTCCGATCCCGCCCTCGGACTCGTCGCGGAGGGCCGTTCCGAGGCCCCGGCCTCCTCCATCCAGTGGGTCGCGGTGACGGAACTCGAGGACCCCCGGCCTTTCCTCAACGGCGCGGAGGTGGTCCTCACCACGGGTGTGCGGCTCAAGACGGGGGCTGCGCAACGGGCCTTCGTGCAGCGGGTGCACGAGGCGGGAGCGCTGGCCCTCGGTTTCGGTGTCGGCCTCACCCATCGCAGAATCCCGCCGGCCGTGCTGGCGGAGGCGGACGACGTCGGCCTGCCCGCCTTCCGTGTCCCCTACGAGACCCCCTTCATCGCCATCGGCAAGAAGGTGGCCGACGCCCTGTCGGCAGACCACTACGCCGGCCTCGAGAACCTTCTGGAGGGGCACGCCGTCCTCGCATCGGCGCTGCTCGGGGCAGGAGGTCTCGGCTCCCTCCTCGGCGAGCTCGCCAGGATGCTCGGCACCGACGTCGCACTCTTCCAGTACGGTGCGCGCATCGCGGGCCCCCCGGACCCTGCCCGGGCGCGCGTGGATCCCCCCGAATGGCACCGGCTCCCGATCGCCACGGGTCTCAAGGACCGGTGCACCCTCGCCATCGCGGAACCCTACGGGCACGCGGCGATCGTCGACTATGCGCAGAGCCTGATCTCGGTCGAGCTCACCAACCAGGCCAGGAACCGCACCGGGGCGCGGACCGCGGCCGGCCAGTTGCTGGAGGACGTTATGCGCGGCACCCTCGCCGGGGCGGAAGCCGCAGCCAGGCTCGCCAGTTCGGGCATCGACACCTCGTCCCGGCACAGCGTGCTGATCGTCGACGTCGCGTCGGGGCAACGCCGTGCGCTGCGGACACTTCCCCTGCCCGACGGCTGGAACAATGCCGCCGCCGCACTCGTGGACGAGCGGCTCGTCCTCGTACTCCCGGCGGGCGCCGCACCGGAGCCGGCGGACCTGAGCCGGTACCTGCACGGCGCCGGGCTCACCTCGCGCATCGGGGTCGGCGGGACCTACGCCCAGCCGAACGGGCTGCGCTGGAGCTACTTCGAGGCACGCGAGGCGCTGCAGCGGGGCCAGTCGGTGAACCTCGCGGACCGGCTGAGCATCACCTCCCTGCTGATGTCGAGCGCCGATGTGCCCCTCGCCGACCTCGCCGGCGAGACCCTGAAACCGCTCGAGGCCTTCGACGAGGCGCACGGCGCGGGCCTCCTGTCCACCCTCCAGCGCTACCTCGACCTCGACGGCTCGGTCGCCGCCGTCGCCGCCGACCTGGACCTGCACCGCAACACCATCCGCTACCGGCTGCAGCAGGTCCTGACACTGACCGGGTACGACCCGGCGGTCACCGCGGACCGCGTCCACCTGTACCTCGCCCTCCGCGTGCGGGCACTCGGCTGACGCGACCGGCACCCGTTCGCAACATCCGTGCGCGGCGGCACCGGCGGGCGAAACCTCATGCGATAGTTGGACCTACCTACACCGGTCTCAAAGTTCTTCGGGGGTATACATGTCAGTGCTTCATGCCGACGAGTGGGACCTGGAGGAGCTCGCCCGCCAGACGGCCCTCCAGGACTACCGGCTTCCCTACGGCGAGACCGACGGCCTCCCTGTGGACAAGCGCGACTACGAGACTCCCCCGGAGCTCCTCAACCTCGTGAAGCTCGCCGTCCGGGTCAGCGGCATGGACGCGGGCGTCATCAACATCATCACCGCCGACCAGCAGCACCAGATCGCCGCCGTGGGAGTGGACGCAGGAGTCTGCTCGCGGGACGACTCGATGTGCTCGAAGGTCTTCCGGTCCGGCTCCATCACCGCGCTCGCCGACGCGTCCCTCGACCCGCGCTTCGCCGACAACCCCTTCGTCAACGGCCGCATCGCGGACGTGCGGGCGTACGCGTCCGTTCCACTCGTCACCGGGAGCGGGTACGCGCTCGGCACCCTCTGCGTCTTCTCCCTCCGGGCGATCGGCTTCGGGGTGGAACAGCGGGAAGGACTCGAGATCCTCGCCCGGCAGGTGGTCGAGGTCCTCGAACTGCAGCTCACGACGCGCCAGCTCGTCGAAGCCCTCGAGGTGGTGCGCCGCAGCAACGAGGACCTCGCGGGCTTCGCCGCGCGCGTCAGCCATGACCTGAAGAACCCCCTGACGGCGATCCTGGGCTACACGGAGCTCAGCGAACAGGACGATGACGTCGAACCTTCGGGACCGGCAGCACGCTACTTCAGCATCATCCGCGGCAGTGCCAGCCGGATGCTCTCCACCGTCGAGGAGGTCCTCGAGTTCTCCCGGATCGGCGGGACGATCAGCCGCCGGTCCGTACGGCTGGGCACGATGGTGAACGCCGTCCTGCAGGACGTCCTGCCGCTCAGCAGCGCCTACGACGCCGTCGTGACGGTGCAGGACGCGCCACTGCTGGTGGATCAGGCGCAGGTCACCGCACTCCTGCAGAACCTCGTCTCCAACGCCATCAAGTACTCGGCGGACGGCAGGCCTCCGCGGATCGAGGTCCTCGCGAGCGTCGGCGAGACCCAGGTGCTGCGCGTCGTCGACCACGGCAGGGGCATCCCTGCCGAGGACCGGACGAGGGTACTGGAGCCGCTCGTGCGCCTGCAGCGCGACGGTGATCCCGCAGGCACCGGCATCGGCCTCGCGACCTGCTCGCGGATCGCGGCAGCACACGGGGGATCGATCAGCCTGGCGGAGACACCGGGCGGCGGCACGACCGTGACCGTGGACCTCGGCCCCGCAGCCTGACGCGGGCGCACTGCGCGCCGGCCTCCTCGGGCTCCTGCGCCCCTTACCGTTCCTGCGACTGCAGCTGCTGGTTCCGGCCGGCGTACGCGAGCGGAAGACGGAAGGTGAACGTGGAGCCTTCGCCCTCGACGCTCCGGCAGCTGATGGTGCCGCCATGGCGCTCCACGATCGCCTTCGAGATGGCGAGGCCGAGCCCGACGCCGGGGATGGCCGCATTGCGTGCCGCCGAGGTCCGGAAGAACTTCGAGAAGACACCGCGGAGCTCCTCGGCGGACATGCCGCTGCCCTGGTCCGTCACACTGCACTCCACCTCGCCGTCGACCTCCGCGGCGCGGACCGTCACGCGTCCTCCGCCCGGTGAGTACTTGACGGCGTTCGAGAGCAGGTTGTCGAGCACCTGACCTATCCGCGACGCGTCGCACAACGCCACGAGGCCCGGCTCCGTGGAGTCCTCGAAACGCACCTGGGGGTTGATGTTGCGCTCCCTGGCGTTGGCCACGCGCTGGACGACCAGTTCGGAAAGGTCCGTGGGCACAGGCGTGATCTCCGGTGAACCCTCGGCCGTCGAGAGCAGGTCCACCACGAGCTTGTGCAGGCGCTCCGAATTACGCGACACCACCTCGAGGCCGGAGGCGACCTCGGGCTGGAGATCGGGCATGCCGGTGAGCAGTTCGAGGTAACCCCGGATCGCGGTCAGGGGCGTCCGCAGTTCGTGGGACACCGTGGCCACGAACTCGTCCTTCGCGTTCAGTGCGGTGACGAGTTCGGTGACGTCGTTGAACGTCACGACGGAACCCTCCCGGGAGCCGGCCTGGTTGGTCATCAGGCGCGACGACGTCGAGAGCACCCTCTGGTGGGGCCGCTCGCCCCACCAGAGCAGGTAATCGGAGAAGACCTGGCCCTCGGCCGCGCGCCGCGTCGGCCGCCGCGCCTCGGGCATGGCCGACTGGCCGTCCTGCTGGAAGATCTGGAGGTCCGCCTCGGGGGCGTCGCCAGTCCCGCCCGCAAGCGCCCGGAAGTGCTCGAGCTTGCGGTTCGTGAGCATGGGCCGGCCCGCCTCGTCCACGGCCATCAGCCCGATGTCCACGCTGTTGACCACGGTCTCCAGCAGACGTTCGCGCCGCGCGCTCTCCTCCAGGAGGACCTGCAGCGCGCGGTCCTTCTCCTCCACGACCGCCTGCTGCGCCATCATGCTCGCCGTCATGACACGGATGGTCACGCCGATGGCGAGCATGATGAACGGGAGGAGGAAGGACTGGGTCAGCGACTCGAGGCTGACCGCTGCACCGCCGACGAAGACGGGTGCCCAGACGATGCCGAGCGAGGCGAGGAAGCCCACCGCGAGGGCGGCGCGCGGGTAGAGCCCGGAGGCCGCCAGCCAGATGACGGGGAACACCGCCAGCAGGCCCACACCGGTGATGACGGTGCCGGCACCATGGCGCATGAGTCCGATGGGGACGAAATCGAGGAGCGGGATGACGAGGAAGCTGGCGTGAGGAAGACGGTGCCAGGGCACGAGCACGCACACCGCCAGCAGCACGACCTGCAGTCCCACGCCGACCAGGAAGGCCTGGCTCGCCAGGAGGTCCCGGTGGAACAGGAAGCCCCCGACGACGATGAGCAGGACGGTCAGGGAGAGCGGCAGCTGGCTCAGGACGACACGCATCCGGAGGGTCAGTTCGTGGAACTGCCTCGTGTTGAGCGTGAGGTGGGAGAGCACCCTGTCCATCAGTCGGCCATCCCCCTTGTCCGTCGTCGAGCCGTCCCGTTCCTGCAGGACGTGGCAGACGGACCTCCCGCGCCAGTGTCCACAGAATAGCGCGGGAGTCCCGGTATTACGGGTGCTGAAAGTGCCGCCGGGCCTCAAGATCACATCAAGTTCGGCGCAACAACCCGCCGATCGCGGCGAAGCTACGTTCTGCGTCCAGACGATCGCGCGGCGTAGCGTTTAATGAGGACCATGACTGCCGCCCCGGAAATACGCCGTGCACTGGTTGTTGAGGACGACGTAGATATTCGGGGCCTGCTCGTGCAGATCCTGAAGCGTGAGGGCTTCGAGGTGACCGAAGCCGCCACCGCCCGCGAGGGTCTCGAGAAGGCCCGCGCCGGTGCCGACCTCATCACGCTCGACCTCAACCTGCCCGACGGCGACGGCGTGGAGGTCTGCCGTGCTGTCCGCGAGTTCTCCGACGCCTACATCCTGATGATCACCGCCCGCACGGACGAGATCGAGCGCCTGACCGGCCTCGAGACCGGCGCGGACGACTACATCAGCAAGCCCTTCAGTCCGCGCGAGCTCGTCGCGCGCATCAACTCCCTCTTCCGCCGCCAGAGCCGCCAGGCGGCCGTCGACGTCGCCAACGCGGACGAGCGCCAGCGCGCCGCCGAGGTCCAGAAGAACCTCCTCCCCCGCGACAACCTGAGGATCCAGGACTACGAGCTCGCCGGACGGTTCCGGCCGTCCCGCAGTGTCGGAGGTGACTTCTACGACTGGTACGGCACGCCGGACGGACTGCACCTCACCGTCGCGGACGCGATGGGCAAGGGCATGGGTGCCGCGCTGATCGCAGCGACCGTCCGCGCGATCATGCGGTCCGTGGCGCCCCAGCCGAGCATCGAGACCGCCTTCGCGACGGCGGCGCGCGCCACGGAGGCGGACCTCGAGCAGACCAGCTCGTTCGTCACGCTCTTCCACGGGCGCCTCGATGCCGCCACCGGCGTCGTCGGCTATGTCGACGCGGGCCATGGCCTCGCACTGCACGTCGCGGCCGACGGTGGCGTCACGCGACTCTCGTCGGGGGGACCACCCGTGGGTGCCTGGCCGGACCAGGCGTGGCCGCCCGGTACGGTCAGCCTCCGGCCCGGCGACTCCCTGGCCATCGTGAGCGACGGCCTGCTGGACATCTATGAGACGGTGGACCAGTTCACGGAGGCAGTAGCCGGCGTCATCACGGCCGCCTCCAGCGCGGAGGACGCCTGCGCGGTCCTGCTGGACATGGCTGACGTGCCCGAGGTGGCCGACGACGTCACCGTCGTCGTCCTCCAGCGCCTGCTGGGCTGACCGGCGCCGGGGAGCGGCGCCGCTCCGAAACACCCAGGAATACTTCAGGAACACTTCAGGAACACTTCAGGAACGCGGACAGGGATCGGAAGAGGAAGTACACATGGAATTCACCACGCAGGACAAGGGACGCTACACCGAGGTGTCGGCCAGCGGCCGCCTGAACATGGTCGCAGCGCCCAAGCTGCGCGAGGTCATCGACGAGGTCGTCAGCGGGGGCGGCAAGCGGATCGTCGTCAACCTCGCGGACACCAGCTTCATGGATTCCTCCGGCCTCGGCGCGCTGATCGGCTGCCTCAAGCTCGCCCGGCAGTCGGGCGGGGACCTGCGCATCGCCGCCGTGCAGCCGCAGGTGAACATGGTGCTCGAACTGACCAGCATGCACCGCGTCCTGACACCGCACGCAACACCCGAGGAAGCCTTCCTCAATGACTGACATCCTGGCCCGGCGCACCCTCGAGAAGCCGGCCGACGAGCAGGCGATCGAGGACCTGCACGGCATCCTGGACCAGCTGTGGCTCGATGCGGCCTTCGTGCCCGCACTCGACCAGATGGCCTTCACCACGGCCGTGATCGAGGCCGCGAGCAACGTGGTGCAGCACGGCGTCCCCGAAGCCGGGTGCGACCTGCTCCTCGGAGTCGACCTCACCGTCGCCCCAGGACGCCTCCGTGCGGTCATCAGCGAGATCGGGGCCGCGGCGCTCGATCCGGTGCCCGACCTCGACGGACCACCCCTGGTCTCCGACCCGGACGAACTGCTCGAGGACTACGACGAATCCGGCCGCGGACTCTCGATGATCCGGGCACTCGTCACCACGGTCACGGTCGAGCGCCAGGGCGATACCAACGTGTGGGTCCTGTCGCGGGACTCCGGCGCAGGAAACTGACCCCTCGGGCCGTGCGTCAGGTGGGCGCCGGTGCGTTCCCGCATGGCGCCTGCAGAGAGCGTCGTTCCACCGTCGGGTGGGCACGCCGGTGCATTCCCGCATGGCGCCTGCAGCGAGCGTCGTTCCGCCGCGTCGGGTGGGCACGGCGGTGCGTTCCCGCACAGCGCCTGCAGAGAGCGTCGTTCCCCCGTCAGTCCGCTGACGCGGAGCCGCTCGCGGCGTCCGCTCCGCTAGGGCAGTGGCGGCCGCCCCAGGAACGCCGCGATGTCCGCATAGACCTCCCTGGACTCCGGCAGACGCGGGAACGCGGGGAAGACGTGGAACGCGCCGGGATAGACGTTCAGTGTGACGTCGGCGCCGGCGGCGACCGCCCTGTCCCGGAACACGGTCGCGTCCGCCATACACACGTCGCGGGTGCCCTGGTAGATGCGCGTGACCGGCACCGTGGCCAGCAGATCATCGGGAGCGCATGCGGGGCTCACCAGCGATGTCCTCGGATCGTCGCCCCCGGCCCACCACAGCCCGGCCTGCACCCCGCCGCCCACGGAGAGCATCGGGTCGACGGCGTCGTACTTCGGGATGGAGGGATTGGTGGCCGTGACGTCGAGCCACGGGGAGAACGCGACGATGCGGCCGGGCGCGGGCAGGCCGGCGTCGCGGAAGGCCCACGGTTGGGCGATGGCGAGCGCCCCGCCGGCGGAATCACCCATCAGCGTCACGTCGTCCGGCGCCGCGGTGCGAAGCACCTCACGGTAGACGCTCACCAGATAGGGAAAGGCCTCGCGGTAGGTGCTCTCCGGAGCCAGGCGATACAGGGGCACGGTGACGGCAGCACCCGTCCGCCTGGTCAGCTCGGCGATGATCCACCAGTGCGGTCGGCTCAATTCGTTGATGTAGATGCCGCCATGCGTGTAGACGATGTGCGACCGCGTGCCTCCGAGGAGCGGCCGGACCGTGAGCGTGCGGACACCATCGACCCGCTTCTCCTGGATGGTGTGAGTCTGCCTGAAGGTCCAGGGGATGGCGGCCATCGACGGGTAGGTCCGGCCCGGGTACTTCGAGTTCACCCAGTCGGTACCGGTCAGGTTCCTCTTGGTGGGAAGGAGGCTGATGAGCAGGGACGCGAGGCGCATCGGCCGTGAGCCGTCCTTCACGCTCGGTTCGACCGTCTCCGTGCCTGCTGCGTATCCGCGCGTCATGGGCCCAGCCTAGGGGAACCGAAGCCGACGCCGCCTCTGTCATGCTGGTCAGGGCCCTTCTGCCGCCCGTCGACGTGCCGCCCGTCGACGAACGGGCGCAGCGCCCCGCCGCACCCGTTCCGGTCCGCCGAAGGAAGACATGGATACCGCTTCACACATCGCCCTCGCCGCCGACCTCCTCGGCGTCTTCTTCTTCGCGGTCTCCGGCTCCCTGCTGGCGGCACGCAAGGGCTTCGACATCGTCGGTTCGCTCCTCCTCGCATCGCTCGCATCACTGGGTGGCGGAGTGGCCCGGGACCTCATCATCGACGTTCCACCAGCGGCCTTCACCACTCCCGCCTACCTGCTGCCTCCGCTCCTCGCCACCGTCCTCGTCTACTTCGTCTTCTCCGGCGTCGAGCGCGTCAAGCGGGTCCTGGTGATCTTCGATGCCGCCGGACTCGCCCTGTTCTGCATCACCGGCACGATCAAGGCACTCGAGGTCGGCCTGAATCCCGTGTCCGCGGTCCTGCTCGGCGTGACCACCGCCGTCGGCGGGGGCCTGCTGCGCGACGTCGTCGCCAACGAGATCCCGCAGCTCTTCGATCCGCGCGACATCTACGCCCTGCCCGCACTGCTCGGCGCCGTCGTCGTCACCGCGCTGTACCTCACGGGGACCTTCACGCTCTTCACGGGCAGCGTGGCGGCGTCGCTCGTGTTCACCCTGCGTGTCCTCGCCTGGCGCTACGGCTGGCACGCCCCGCTCGCAGCAAGGACGTCCAGCGCACGAAGGTGACCCGGGCGCGGGGCGCGGCGGCTAGGATGGGAGCATCCCCACCACCACTCCTGGAGTACTTGTGACTGAGCTGTTTGCCGACAAATTCCGCGCCCTCGTGCCCCAGTACTTCGAGGGCGAGTGGGCCGAGGAGGACGGCCTGTCCGACGACGAGCTCGCCCAGATGCTCGAGGGCAAGGACTTCGAACTGCCCTTGGCGCTCCGGGAGTTCTACCGTGCGGTCGGAGCCACCGAGGACATCATGGAGGCCTACCACTTCTTCTGGGATCCCGACGAACTCGAGATCGAGGACGGCTTCCTCCTGTTCCTCGAGGACGAGGACGAGCAGTTCACGTGGGGCATGCGGGCGGACCAGCTGGACGTGCCGGACCCCATCGTCTGGCGGCGCAACAACGCGCGGGGCGAGTGGCAGAGCGAGGAGGGCACGTTCAGCGAATACGTGCTCGACCTGTTCGAGTGGGTCTTCGAGGAGGACGACGAGGACTGATGGAGTTCGCCCACCACGCCCCCGAGGGCTACCAGTGCCCGTTCTGCGACCTGGCGCGCGACGACTTCAGCAACCCGAAGAACCTGTGCCGCCCCGGCGATGTCATCTACTCGGACGACCTCGTGCTGGCGTTCATCGCCTCCCACGGCTTCGAACCGAACCCCGGCCACGTCCTCATCACCCCGCGCGCGCACGTCGAACTGCTGTATGAACTGCCCGACGACGTCGCTGCCCGCATCATGACCCTCACCCGTGACATCGCGATCGCCATCAAGCGGGCATGGAGCCCGGACGGCGTCTCCACGCGGCAGCACAACGAGCCAGCGGGCAGCCAGCACGTCTGGCACTACCACCAGCACGTGCTCCCGCGCTGGCACGACGACGGCTTCTACTTCACGCCGAAGCGGCCAATCGTCGACCCGGCGATCAGGGCACGGAAGGCCGACGAGCTGAGGGCTTTCCTCCCGGCGGCGTAGCCCCGCCTGTACTGCCCTGTTCGGCCGTTCCCCGGCTTCGCCGTGGTTCCCGTCCCGCCGGGGGCCCGCTAACGCGGCTTCGTGCACGGGTTTTGGGCAACAAGAGCGTGTCCTACGACGACACGCCGGTTATCAGAGTCAATTGCCCGTCAAAGGCGTGCACGAGGCCGCATCTGGCCGTCGATATCAGCGGATCGGTCGGCGTCCAAGGGCCTTGAAGACCATGGCGAGAAGCTCCTCCGGCTGGAACATGACGTCCTCGTAGCAGAAGCGAAGCACGGTGTAGCCGCCGATGACCGTCATGTTGTTCCGCATGCGATCGAGCCGGAGTGCCCGCCGGTCGGAGTGGAATGCGGCACCGTCTATCTCCACGACGAGGCATTCCTCGACCAGGAAGTCGACCCGCCCCACGCCCGCTATCCGGACCTGGGAGCGAACACCGAGACCGGCCCCGCGCAGGAGGAGTCGTGTAACGACTTCGATCGGCGATTCGCCGGTGAGGTCGACCGACGCCAACGCTGCGCGAGCCCTGCCGTTGCGCTTTCCAGGCAGCCGAGACTCGAGAAACACCGCCTCAGTGTCACCGCGTCGAAGAGCACATTCGACCATAGGGACCGACTCGTCGGCAGGGCGGCACTGCAGCACGTGCACCAGCACGTCGGCCAGGCCGACGAGTGGCAGCCGAGGGTGCGGAGGAACGGTGACGACGCGATGGTTGATGCAGCCGGTGGCCGAGCGGGTCGGCCGGCTGACATGCACATCGATCGCGGGTCGGACGAGCCAAAGCCCATAGTGGACCGCGGCGGAGACACACGTGAGCCGCGCTCCCGCATCGACCGCCTGGATGAACTCCGGTGGCGCGTCGGGAAGGGCCAGGACTCCCCGTCGAACGCGGAGAAGCCTGCCGTCGCCGATATAGCGCTCGATCGCCCGCTCCCCCACCCCGCGCTGCAGCAGGGCACCCGTGGAAGCCACACCGCCCGATACTGCGAGAATGTGCTCGATCGTCATGGACCAAGCCAAGAGGCTGGCGCCCGGGATCGGCGCTGAACCCACGGCTATGTGGACGGGCCGCGGGGCGCAGCGGCGGGCGCATGTCGGCGCCCGTGACGCGCAGCGGGTGCAGCTACGTGCGGAAATGACTACCAGTGACGACAGGGGGGTGCAGCGACACGCCAGGATGCGGCGTCGTGCACGCGTTTCATCGTGGAGGACGCGTGTCGTCACGGGACACGCCGATTATCAAGGACACTCCCCCGGGAAAGCCGTGCACGAAGCCGCAGGAACGACGGCGCGGCGCGACGGCAGCCGAAACACTGGCCGGTACGAAGCCGCAGGAACGACGGCGCGGCGCGGCAACCGCAGGAGAGCTAGACGTCCCTGCTGACGACGGCCTGCGCGAAGCTCGCCAGCGCCTGTTTGACCGTGCTGTCCGGCAGCGGCTCGAGGGCGGCCACGGCGTCGTCGGCCCACTGCTGAGCCACGGCCCAGGCCTCCTGCGTCTGGGGGTGGGAGCGCACGGCTTCGACGGCGCCCGCGAGCGCCTCGTCCGAGGAGAGGTCACTGTCGACGAGGGCGATGACGTCGGCCGCGGATGCATCCCCCGCAGCCGCGGCGCGGCGCAGCAGGATGACCGGCAGGGTGGGGACGCCCTCGCGCAGGTCCGTGCCGGGCGCCTTGCCCGACGTGACCTTCAGGCCGGTGACGTCGATGACGTCGTCGGCGAGCTGGAAGGCCACACCGACCTTCTCACCGTAGGAGACCATGACGTCGACCACCTCGGGAGAGGTGTCCGCGAACAGGGCTCCGAGCTGGCCCGAGGCCGCCACGAGCGAACCGGTCTTGTCCGCGATCACGGAGAGGTAGTGCTCGAGGTCGTCCTGGCCGTCCCGCGGGCCGACGGTCTCATGCAGCTGGCCCAGGCACAGCCGCTCGAAGGTGCGGGCCTGGATACCGAGGGCTTCGCCGCCGAGTTCGGAGACGAGGATCGATGCCCGGGCGAAGATGAGGTCGCCGGTGAGGATGGCGACGGAGTTGCCCCACACCTCGTGCGCGGTGGGTGCGCCCCGCCGGTACGGCGCGGAGTCCATGACGTCGTCGTGGTACAGCGTGGCGAGGTGCGTCAGTTCGACGACGACGGCCGCCTGGACCACCTTGGCGTGGGTCGGGTTACCGAGGTGGGAAGCGAGGATCGTCAGGAGGGGGCGGATGCGCTTGCCGCCGGCCTCGACCAGGTGGCGGCTCGTGGCATCGGCCAGGGGATCCGAGTGGGCGATGGCTCCGCGGAGCTGCTTCTCCACCTCCGCGAGGCATGACGAGACGGACGGCCCCAGATCCGGGTCCTCGGCGATGAGGGCGAAGCCGGGAGGCAGACGCAGGGCGTCGGCGTCGTCCGGGATGTCCGCCGTGTCCAGCGCGCTGTTCGGACCCACGCTGGTCCACCCGGAGTTGAAGGATTGTGTCACGGTCTAAGACTAACCAAGTGGGGCGGCGCTTTGCGCACGCAGGTGGCCCGTCAGGGACGGCTGGTTGGAGGTGGGCGGCACGAGCGACTCGAGCAGGTGGATGACGCGGTCCTCGAACCCGCGGCCGCCGGCGTCGGTCAGGTTGGCGAGCATCCGCACCACGAACCGCATCAGCACGGGCACCGGCATGCCGGTGCGCAGCGCCAGCGAGAGGATCGCCGGCTTGCCGATCAGCTGCGCGAAGACGCGTCCGAGCGTGAAGTGGCTGCCCCACTGCGCCCGCACGTACGGCGCGTACCCGGACATCACCTGGTCGCGTCCGAGCGGCGTCGCCACTGCCTGGGCCCGCGCGATGAACTCGGCGGCGTAGCGTGCCGATTCCATCGCGTAGGAGATGCCCTCGCCGTTGAACGGGGACACCATGCCGCCGGCGTCGCCGAGGAGCAGCAACCCGGGGCTGTAGTGCGGCGTGCGGTTGAAGCCCATGGGCAGGGCCGCACCGCGGATCTCGCCTACCTGGTTGGCCGGCGTGAAGCCCCATTCGGACGGCATGCCCCCGGTCCAGTCGCGCAGGACCTGCTTGTAGTCGAGCTTGCCGAACTCCGCGGACGAGTTGAGGATGCCGAGGCCCACGTTGGACGTGCCGTCGCCGACGCCGAAGACCCAGCCGTAGCCCGGCAGCGGCTTCCCGGTGGCGTCCGGGAGTTCCAGCCACCCTTCCATCCAGTCGTCGTTCGTCCGGGGGCTCGTGAAGTACGTGCGGACGGCGACGCCGAGGGGCCTGTCGTCGCGCTTCTGCAGTCCGAGGCTGACGGCGGTCCGCGTCGAGTTGCCGTCGGCGGCGAGGGCGACGTCGGCCGTGAAGGTGCGCGTCTCGCCGGTCTTGCGCCCGTCGGCGTCGAGCAGGTTCACGGTGACCCCGGTGACCCGGCCGGCGTCGTCACGCAGCGCGGAGGACACGGAGTGACCCTCGAGGATCGTGGCCCCGGCCGAACGGGCGTGCTGCGCAAGTGCTTCGTCGAAGCCGAGGCGCGTGCGGACCAGTCCGTAGTCGGGGAAGTCGCTCAGTTCGGGCCAGGGCACCTCGACGGTGCGCTTGCCCGCGATGAGACGGAGCCCCTTGTTGCGGCGCCACCCCTCGCTCTCGTCGTGCGGGAGGCCGAGGAGCTGCAGTTCCCGCGTGGCCCGGGGGGTCAGGCCGTCGCCGCACACCTTCTCGCGGGGAAAGTACGTCTTCTCGAGAACGGTGACCTCGATGCCGGCACTGGCGAGGTAGTAGGCCGCCGCGGAGCCGGCCGGGCCCGCCCCGACGATGAGCACGGACATCTAGACGGCCGCCGACGTGCGGCGCAGGCGGACCTGCCCCGGCAGGAGCGGCTCCTCACCGGGAGCCGCGGGGGCCTTGGTGGCGCGGTGGACGGCGACGATGCCGCCGTTGAGGTTTCGGTATTCGACGTCGTTCCAGCCGCTCTCGCTGATCCACGCCGCGAGCTCGTCCTGGTTCGGCCAGGCCCGGATGGACTCGGCGAGGTAGACGTACGCGTCGGGGTTGGAGCTCACCTTGCGGGCGATCGCCGGGAGTGCCCGCATCAGGTATTCGGTGTACGTGGTGCGCCAGAGCGCGACGGTGGGCGAGGAGAACTCCGCGATGACCAGCCGGCCGCCCGGGCGCGTGACGCGGAGCATCTCCGCCAGCGCCTTCCTCGGCTCGTTGACGTTGCGGAGCCCGAAGGAGATGGTGCTCGCGTCGAAGGAGTTGTCCGCGAACGGCAGGTTCGTGGCGTCGCCGGCGACGAAGGCGATGTCCGGCCGCCTGCGCTTGCCCACCTTCAGCATGCCGAGCGAGAAGTCGCAGGCAACGACGTCGATCCCGGCGTCCGCGTACGGCTCGCTCGAGGTGCCGGTGCCGGCAGCGAGGTCGAGCACGCGCTGGCCCTGTTCGGCCCCGACCGCGTCGACGACGATGCGACGCCAGCGGCGGGTCTGCCACACCGACAGGACGTCGTTGACGACGTCGTACTTGGGGGCCACGTCGTCGAACATGGCCGCTACTTCGTCAGGGCGCTTCTCCAGGGATGCACGATTCACCCGCTCATTGTCTCAAACAAACACCCCGCACCTAATCGGCGCCGATCCCCGATCCGGGCGGCGCCGGACAGCCCCGGCCGCGTAGCCTCGGGCCTCCCGGGACGTGCCGAAGCTCACGGCCGGGCACGGATGCGGCGCGGAGCCGCGGAGTACGCTTGGAGCATCATGAGCACTCCGTCCCTCACTGCGCTGACGCCTGCGCCCGGACAGTCCCGCGGGCTCCGCAGCATCACGGTGGCCCACGGCGCCATGGATCCCCGGTCCGGCCTCCTCGAGTACGTGGTGCGCAACGATGCTCACACCTGGATCCGCCGCGGCGGCGGGCTCGTCGCCTACGGGGAGACGGCGAGATTCACGGGAACGGGGCCGGACCGCTTCACCCAGGCCCAGGAGTGGTGGCGCCGCGAACTCGCCGGCGCGGAGGTCCTGGACGAGCTGGGGGTCCCAGGTTCCGGCCTCATCGCCTTCGGGTCCTTCGCGTTCTCCAAGACCTCCTCGCACCCATCGCGCCTGATCGTCCCCGAGGTGGTGGTCGGCTGCAGCGAGGGAAGGAGCTGGCTGACCTACATCACGGACGACGCCGAGGCCGAGTTGAGCGCCGCCTCGGCGGAAGCGGCGCTCGCCGCCTACCTCGCCGCCCCCGACGCCGGCCGCTCCCCCAGTCCCGGCGACAGCCTGGGCCCGGGCGTCCTCAGTGAGGACCAGTACAAGCTCGCCGTTGCGGAGGGCGTGAAGCACGTGCAGGCCGGCGAGCTGAGCAAGCTCGTGCTGGCGCGCGACGTCGTCGCGCACCTCGAGACGCCGGTGGCCACCGCCCAGGTGCTGCGCGAGCTCGCCGTGCGGTACGAGGACTGCTGGACGTACGCCGTCGACGGCCTCATCGGCTCGACCCCGGAGATGCTCATCAAGGTGGAGGACAACACGGCCCGGGCGCGCGTCCTCGCCGGCACCCTCGACCGGGCCGACGCCCCCGAGGGCGATCCCGGTTACGCCGACCGCGTCCTGGCCGGCTCGGAGAAGCAGCTCCACGAGCACCAGATCGCCATCGACTCGCTCACCGAGACCCTCGAGCCCTTCACGAGCTCGATGACCTCGCACAGCGAGCCCTTCGTCCTGCAGCTGCCGAATGTCTGGCACCTCGCCTCGGACGTCACGGCCCAGCTCGCGCCCGACGACGCCGGCCAGGTCCCGACGTCGTTGGCCCTGGTCCAGGCGCTGCACCCCACCGCGGCCGTCTGCGGGACACCGACGACCGTCGCCGGAGCCCTCATCCGCGAACTGGAACACCTCGAGCGCGGCCCCTACGCGGGGCCGGTGGGCTGGATCGACGCCGGCGGAAACGGTGAATGGGGCATCGCCCTGCGCGGAGCGGTCATCGAGGCTCCCACCCGCGTCCGGCTGTACGCGGGCTGCGGCATTGTGGAGGGCTCCCAGCCCGCGGCCGAACTGGCCGAGACGTGGAGCAAGTTCCGTCCCATGACCGAGGCCCTCGGGCTCTCGCGCTGAGGCGGAGCTCTGGTTACCAATAGGCAATACCTGTAGCCTGTGATGCACATCTCTCTTTCGTCGCTAGAATCAGCACGACCTTTTTTCCGTTCCGTTCCTTTCCGCCCGTCCCAGTGAGGTACCCATGTTTTCCAAGAAGTCCGCAATGCTGGCCGCCCTGGCCGCCGGCGCCCTCGCGCTGAGCGCCTGCGGCGGAGGTTCCGACGACGCCGGCTCCGGCTCCGCCGAGGAGAGCGGCCTGAACCTCGTCTCCGAGGGCTCGCTGACCGTCTGCTCCGACATCCCCTACCCGCCCTTCGAGTTCGAGGAGAATGGCGAGTACACCGGCTTCGACATGGACATCATGAAGGAGATCGCCTCCGGCCTGGACCTCGAGCTCGCCGTCCAGGACGTCGAGTTCAACGGCCTCCAGAGCGGCGCCGTCCTCGCGGCCCGCCAGTGCGACATCGGGGCCAGCGCGGTCACGATCACGGAGGAGCGCAAGGCGAACCTCGCGTTCTCGGACCCGTACTACGACTCGCTGCAGTCCCTCCTCGTTCCCGCGGATTCCGACATCGCCTCGATCGACGACCTCGCCGGCAAGCAGGTCGGCGTCCAGCAGGGCACCACCGGCGAGACCTACGCCACGGAGAACGCGCCCGAGGCTGAGATCGTCCAGTTCCCCTCGGACGCGGAGATGTACGCCGCCATCCAGGCCGGCAACGTCGACGCCCTGCTGCAGGACCTCCCCGTCAATCTCGGCCACACCGAGGACGGCTCCTTCACCATCGCCGAGGAGTTCAAGACCGACGAGCAGTACGGCTTCATCATGGCGAAGGAAGGCAGCGACGAACTGGTCGCCGCCGTGAACGAGCAGCTCACCGCGCTCCGCGACAACGGCAAGTACCAGGAAATCTACGACTCCTACTTCGCGCAGTAGCCCATCCGACCCGTGCGGCCCGGAGCTCCGGGCCGCACGGGTGCCACTTCCCGAAGGAAGGTAGTCCCCCGCGTGAAACGATCGACACGCAGGCGCCTGATCCAGGGCGCCCTCTACGCGGTATTCGCCGCCGTAGTCCTCCTCATCGTCCTCGCCGCCGACTGGGCGAAGATCCGTTCCAACTTCTTCGACCTCGACGTCGCCGCCGCCTCCTTCCCGGAGATCGTCACAATCGCGGCGAAGAACACCATCGTCTACACGGCCATCGCCTTCCTCGGCGGATTGCTGCTCGGGCTCGTCCTCGCCCTCATGAAGCTCTCGCCGGTCCTGCCGTACCGCTGGCTCGCCACCGGCTACATCGAGCTCTTCCGCGGCCTTCCCGCCCTGCTGGTGATCTTCGCATTCGCCTACGCGGTGCCGATCGCGTTCCAGTGGCATCCGCCGGGCGGCAACGCGGGCGCGGGCCTGATCGCCCTCATCATCGTCTCCTCGGCCTACATCGCGGAGACGATCCGTGCCGGTATCGAGGCTGTGCCCAAGGGGCAGGTGGAAGCCGCCCGCTCACTCGGCATGAACTCCGCGTGGACCATGGTGACCGTCGTCCTCCCCCAGGCCTTCCGGATCATCACACCTCCCCTGACCAACGAGCTCGTGATCCTCATCAAGGACACGTCCCTCCTGTTCATCGCGGGCATGGCCATCGGCGACCGTGAGCTGACCACGTTCTCGCGTGACGCCCTGACCAGCCAGGCGAACGCGACGCCGCTCGTGGTGGCCGCGGCGATGTACCTGATCATCACGCTGCCGCTGACCCAGCTGGTCGCGAAGCTCGAACGACACAACAAGAGAGGCCGGTGATTCCGGTGTCCCATCCAGCATCGGGTGCCACGGCACCGGGATCGACGGCGGCAGTGCCGGCCATCGAGGTCCGCGCGCTCTGCAAGACCTTCGGCAGCAACGAGGTGCTCAAGGGCATCGACTTCCACGTGGACCAGGGCGAGGTGGTGTGCGTGATCGGCCCCTCGGGTTCCGGCAAGTCGACCCTGCTCCGCTGCGTGAACCGGCTCGAGGAACCGACCACGGGCACGGTGATGGTGGAGGGCATCGACATCACGGACAGCGAGACGGACCTCGACGATGTGCGTACGCGCATCGGCATGGTCTTCCAGCAGTTCAACCTCTTCCCCCACCTCACGGTCCTCAAGAACCTGACCCTCGCACAGCAGCGCGCCAAGCGGCGCAGCAGGTCCGAGGCCACGGAGATCGCGCGGAGGAACCTCGCCAAGGTGGGCCTCGCGGAGAAGGCCGACGCCTTCCCCGCACAGCTCTCCGGCGGCCAGCAGCAGCGCGTCGCCATCGCCCGCGCGCTGTCCATGGACCCCGACATGATGCTCTTCGACGAGCCCACCAGCGCGCTGGACCCCGAGCTCGTCGGCGACGTCCTCGAGGTCATGAAGGAGCTCGCCAAGGAGGGCATGACCATGATGGTGGTCACGCACGAGATGGGATTCGCCCGCGAGGTCGGCGACCGCGTCGTCTTCATGGACGGCGGCGTCGTCGTCGAGCAGGGCAAGCCCGAGGACGTCCTCGGGAACCCGCAGCACGAGCGGACGAAACTGTTCCTGTCGAAGGTGCTCTAGCCGGGCACCGGCCGGACCCCGTCGGACACCGCAAGGCGGATGCGCGCGTGGAGGTCCCGGAGCGTACTGCGGTCCGTCCGGACCTCGAGGATGGAGCGGCCCCGAATGGGCCGCTCCATCGCCGTATCCAGCTCCTCCAGCGTGGTCGCCCGCTCGTAGTGCAGCCCGTAGGCAGCGGCGAGCGCGGCGAGGTCCACGGTGTGCGGTGTCCCGAACAGGCGCTCGACGGCCGCCCCGTACCGCTCCGTCGTCGCCTCCGCGCCGTGCTCGAGGAGGCCGAAGATGCCCCCGCCGCCGTCGTTGAGCACCACGATGTGGAGGTCCGGCTGCGGTTCACCGCTGCCGAGGAGCAGCCCGCCGACGTCGTGCAGGAACGTCAGGTCGCCCATCAGCACGCGTGTCGGGATGCCGGCGGCGAGTGCCACGCCCGTCGCCGTCGAGACGGTGCCGTCGATCCCGGCCAGTCCCCGGTTGGCGAAGACCTCCAGGGGGTGCCAGTCGGTCGCGGCGACGAGGTCGACGTCGCGGATGGGGTTGGAGGAGCCGAGCACCAGGTTCCCGTCCGTGTACTCCCACACCGCGTCGGCGACGTGCAGACCCGTGATGCGGTCCTCGTCCGCCAGCAGGGACTGGACGGCGGCGTCCGTGCTCGCTCCCGCCTCCCGCCACGAGCGGAGCCAGCCCTCCTCGCCGCGCCCCGCGAACTCCAGCAGATCGGGCAGGGTGTCGATGATGCGCTCGGTGCGCCGACCCTCCTCGAACCAGGCCACCGGCGCGGGCAGGTACAGGGCGTGCTCGACGTCGGCCCGCGCGAGGAGCGCTGTGACCGGACGCGACAGCGTGGGGCGACCGAACGTCACCACGCGCGTGATCGCCGGGCCGAGGTGCTCGAGCAGCAGCCGGTAGGGGGCGATCGCACTGGTGCCGAAGCGCGCGTTCGACGACGGTTCGGCGAGCAGTGGGAGGTCCAGGTGCGCGGCGAAGACCGCGGCCAGCTCTCCTGCTCCGTGCCCGGCGACGACGACGGTCCGGGTGCCGTCGCGCTGCCCGTTCGCCGGCGCCGGGGCGCCCGTCGCTGCGGCCGGGACCACCGCGGGTCCGGGCACCGGGGCCGCGGCGGGAACCGTCGTCGCGCCGGTGGGCACGAGCGGATCGCGGTAGGCGAGGTTCAGGTGCACCGGCCCGGGCGGCTGGGTGGGCACCCCGTCCGCCGGCCGACCGACGGCGGCCCGCAGTGCGTCCGTGATGGGACCGGTCGGATCCTCACCGGCCCTCAGGTCGAGGTTCGCCCGCACGTGCACGCCGAACAGGTCCGGCTGCACCGTGGTCTGGTTGGCGCCAGTCCCCCGCAGCTCCCCGGGTCGGTCGGCGGACACCACCACCAGGGGGACCGCCGCATGGTTGGCCTCCATGACGGCCGGCAGCAGCTCCCCCACCGCCGTTCCCGACGTCGTCACCACGGCGGCGGGCCGCTGGGCGCCGAGTGCGAGGCCCAAAGCGGTGAAGGCGGCCGACCTCTCGTCGATCCGCACGTGCAGGCGGACGCGCCCCGCCGCCTCCGCGTCGGCGAGCGCATACGCGAGGGGCGCGCTCCGGGAGCCCGGCGCGACGACGACGTCGACGACGCCGCCTGCCACGAGGGCCGCGACCGCGCGGGCGGCCGAGGCGGCGGAGTCGAGCGGAGCTGGCGGGGGCGTCGCTGGTTTCGTCACGGTCCCATCCTTCCACCCGGACGCACACCCTCGGAGAAGGGGGTGCGCCGGGCCGGGCGTCCGGCGATGATCCCTAGGCGCGGTAGACCTGCACCACGGAGGGCCGGGGAAGCGCTGCCTGGCCCTTGCCGGGGGCGCTCCCGGACGGCACGTAGTCGGGGAAGGAGGAGTGCTGGTTCGCCCAGCTCCCATCCTCACCCGGGTGCTGCACGGCGACGAAGACCGTGCCCTCCTGGTCGTGGATGATCGGACCGCACGTCTCGGCGTCCCGCGGTACCGCGAGGAACTGCTGCACGCGTCCGCGCTCCGCTCCTTCGAGGCCCACCTTGAACAGTCCGTCGCTGTAGCCGACCGTGCCCGGCTGGCCGTCGGTGGAGATCCACAGGTTGCCCTGGGAGTCGAAGGCGACGTTGTCGGGGCAGGAGATCGGCGAGACCTTGTCCTTCGGGTAGCCGCCGAAGTACGTCGCCGGGCTGCGTGCAGGGTCGCCGCAGACGAGGAGGAGGTTCCAGGTGAACCGGGTACCCGACGCGTTGCCGCCCGCCTCGCTCAGTTCGACCACGTGGCCGTCACGGTTCAGCGTGCGCGGGTTGGCCTCGTCCGCGATCGCGTTGGACCCTACGCCGCGGTTGGTGTTGTTGGTGCAGGCGACGTAGACCCTGCCGGTGAGGGGGTTCGGTTGCACGTCCTCGCAGCGGTCCATCTTGGTGGCGCCCATCCTGTCGGCGGCGAGGCGGGTGAAGACGGCGACCTCCTCGGCGGTCATCCCGGCGACCACGGACCGGTTGTCGACGAGGAGCGGCAGCCACTCGCCGACGCCGTCGAACGCTCCGTCCGAGGGCAGCCTGCCGCTCCCGTCGATCTCGGCGACGGAATCGCCCTGGAAGCGTGCGACGTAGAGCGAGCCCTCACTCAGCAGCGTCATGTTGGCCTTGCGTGCGGCGGCGCTCGTGCCGGGCTGGACCGTGTTCGTCGACACGAACTTGTAGAGGTAGTCGAAGCGCTCGTCGTCGCCCATGTACGCCACGACGCGGCCGTCGGACGCGACGGTCACGTTCGCGCCCTCGTGCTTGAAGCGTCCGAGCGCGGTGTGCTTCTTCGGCGTGGAGGTGGGGTCGAAGGGATCGACCTCGACGATGTAGCCGAAGCGGTGCTTCTCGTTCTCGTAGCCGGCGTTGCGTGTATCCCACCGCGCCTCGTCGATCTCCCAGCCGCGCGCTGTCGGACGGTTGGTGAGGCCGTAGCGGCGGTCGCCGTCGCTGGTGCCGGTGGCCACGAAGTAACCGTTGAAGTTCTCCTCACCCGAGAGGATGGTGCCCCAGGGCGTGGTGCCGCCGGCGCAGTTCCCGAGCGTTCCGAGGATGGTGCGGCCCGCGGGGTCGTCCTTCGTCTTCAGCAGGTCCGACCCGGCGGCGGGGCCGGTGACCTCGTACGGGGTGGTGGTCAGGTAGCGGCGGTTGAGCGGGGCGCCCTGCACGTAGGACCACGGCTTGTTCCTGTTCCTGCGCTCGAGCTCGACGACGGACAGCCCGTGGGCGGCCTTGCCGATGCCTCGCACGTCCGCGGCGGGCAGGGTCGGCGGGACCATGATGGTCTCGTTCGTGTACTCGTGGTTGGCGAAGAGCACCGCGCGGCGGCCCTTGCTGCCCTCGATCTCGAGGACGTCGGTGTAGTCGCAGTTGTAGCCGAACTGCAGCGCCTGCGCCGCGGCAGTCTGGCTCTCGGCATCGAAGGCCGGGGAGTTCGCGAACAGGGGGTCGCCCCAGCGGATCACCGGCTTCCAGCCGTAACCCTGCGGCACCGTCATGGCGTCCACGGAGGCGTCGACCGGCGCGATGGCGTCGAACGGCAGGTTGCTCTTGCGATAGCCCGTGCCGGGAGGCGGTGCGGCCTGAGCCGAGCCGGCTCCGGTCTGCATGCCGACGAGGAGGGTCAACGCGCCGGCGGCACCGGCGCCGAGCGCGCTCCGGCGTGAGAACTCGCTCGAAACGATATCGCGGAAGTAGGTGTTGGTGGAGGTGTTGCAGACCGCATCGGAGCAGGCGTTGTCACACTTCAGCGCACAGGTGACGGCGCTGCGCTTTCCCCTGGTGGAGCCGAGCATCGGCAGAAGGCGGCGTGGAGTTTCAGTCATGGGGTGGTACCTCTCGCAGGATGAACGTCGTCCGTCCCCACCCTGCAGAGCGCACCTGAACAACCGCGGTGCGTGGCGGTGAACGGCGCATGAACGCCGTCCGAACTCGGGCCTCGGTGCCGGTCCCGGGACCGGCACCGATCCACCCGTCTCAGGCCGCCGAGAGGCCTGCGTCCTGGAAGCCGCCCTCGACCCGCAGCGGGAGGGCGCGTCCCAGCTGCCGCTCCCGAGCCGCGTGCACGAACGCGTCGAACAGCGCGGTCTCCGCCGGGTTCTGCTCGGGGTGCCACTGGACGCCGATGCAGAAACGGTTGGCGGGGAACTCGATGGCCTCGATGATGCCGTCTCTGCTCCAGGCGGAGGCCTGCAGGCCCAGTCCTACCCGGTCCACCGCCTGGTGGTGGGATACCGGGACGGCGTCGAGGTGGGTGGCTCCCATGACCTGCGCCACCTGCGAGCCGGGTCGCAGGTCCACGGGGACCGCGTTGAAGCGGTGATCGCCGAGCTGGTAGGGGCTGTCGCCCACCAGATCGGGCAGGTGCTGGTGCAGGGAGCCCCCGAGAGCGACATTGAGCATCTGTTCGCCGCGGCAGATCCCGAGGAGCGGCAGGTCGATCCGGACCGCCTCCCGCACCACGGCGGAGTCCCACGCGTCGCGCAGCCGGTGCGGGGCGTCCGTCTCGGCGTGGGGCTCGGCCCCATAGCGCGAGGGGTCGATGTCCCAGCCTCCGACCACGATCACGCCGTCGAGCCGTGGCAGCAGCTGCTCGACGACGCCGCCGTCGGTTCCCTGCGGCGGCAGCAGGACGGGGATGGCACCGGCAGCGAGGACGGGCGCCAGATAGTTCTGCGGCAGGAAGGCTGCCTCGACGGTTCCGCACCCTTCGGTGACGGCCGGGTCGAGATAGGCCGTGAGGCCGATGACCGGCATCGGGAGCGAGTCCGAGGATGTCAAGTGGATATTCCTTTCATGAGACCGTTGACATCCAATTCTAGTACTTCATTGTTGTCGCCACGTTTCGGACAGGTGAGGATTCCGTATCGCTTCCAGCCCTGGTCAGTGCTGCCCCGCCGCGGCGAGCACCGCGTAGCAGCGACGCAGGCGTTCCAGCCACTCCAGCCTCCTGTCGGGGGCTGCGGCGAAGTGGAGCAGCTTCTCCCCCGAGACCTGCACGTCCCGCACGGGCAGTGCCCCGCCCAGCGGCACGAGCGACGCGTCGGTGACGTCACCGGCCATGAGCGACACGGTTGCCAGGCCACACGCGTAGGGCAGGTCCGGCAGCGCAGCGGCGAGGGCGACGCCGGCACGGATTCCGACGGACGTGTCGAGGGCGGAGCTGACGACGGCGGGAAGGCCCGCGCGGCCGATGATGTCGAGCGCCCGGCGCACGCCTCCTAGCGGCGGCGCCTTGATGACGAGGAGGTCGGCCGCGTCCTCCCGGGCGACGCGCAGCGGGTCGTCCTGGCGCCGCACGCTCTCGTCCGCCGCCACCAGGACCGGAGCGCCGCGGCGGCGCAACTCGAGTCTCACCGCACGCAGACCGGCGATGTCCGCGACCGGCTGCTCGACGTACTGCAGGTCGAATGGCGCCAGCGCGTCGAGGGCGGTGAGCGCCTCGCCGACCTCCCACCCGCCGTTGGCGTCCACCTTGATCCCCGCCTCGGGGAGGAGTCTGCGCACTTCGGCGACGCGGGCGACGTCGTCCGCCAGGTCCTGTCCCTTCTCCGCCACCTTCACCTTCACGGCGCCGACGGCACCGAAAGGGGACAGCACCCCTTCGACGGCGCCAGGTCCGACAGCGGGGACCGTCGCGTTGACGGGCACCGACGCCCGGACCGGGTCCGGGAATCCGTGCCAGGCCGCTTCGACGGCAGAGGCGAGCCACGGAGCGGACTCGGCGTCGTCGTACTCGAGGAACGGACAGAACTCGCCCCACCCTGCCGGCCCGCGCACCAGGAGGGCCTCACGCACGAGGACGCCCCGGAACTTCACCCGCATGGGGACCGACACCACGTGGGCCGAGGCCTCGATCTCCTCCAGCGGAGGCAGCGGAAGGGGAACCGGCGGGGCCATCGGTAGCTTGTGCACGACCTCAGGCTACGGGAGCACCCGGCTCGCCCGGAGGTCGCGGGACGGTGGCGGAACTCGCAGGATCGTGTGGAACCATGGGGTCGATGACCTCGCAGCGAACCCCTTCCCGGCAGGCGCGGGCAGCACGCTCGCCGCTGCTGTTCGTGCTGGCCGCCCTCGCCTGCGCGACGGCGCTCGGATGGACCTACTGGGCCTTCGTCCGGACCACCACGGGTCAGTTCGCCGACGAATCCGCGTGGCGCGAGGCAGGAGTCGCAGCGCCGGACACGCAGCTGCCGTTCCTGCGGTTCCTGGACACGCTGCCCACCATCTCGGCGGTCCTCGCGGCCGCCGCCATCCTGTTCGTGGCCTTCGGGCGCAGGCGCTACGCCGCCGCCCTGACGGCCGTCGCCGTCATCGCGGCCTCCAACCTGACGACGCAGATCCTCAAGAACCTCGTCTTCGACCGCCCCGACCGGGGCGTCGACACGCTGGACTTCAATTCATTACCGTCAGGGCATACGACGCTCGCGGCATCCGCCGCTGCCGCCGTCTTCATCATCGCAACTCCCCGCTGGCGCCCCTTAGCCGCAGCGGCGGGCGGGGGCTACTCCGTCCTCGCGGGCGCTGCCACTTTCCTCAACCTGTGGCACCGCCCGGCCGACGTCGTCGCAGCCCTCCTCGTCGTGGGGGCCTGGACGCTGGTCGGAGGCCTGATCATCATGCGCACCGGGAACACGTGGAACACGTGGCAGGGTTTCGGTGCGCACTGGGCGTCCTCGCGCGGCTGGCTCGTCCTCTGCTGGGTGCTCGGGCTCGGCGGCCTGGCGCTGTCCGCCGCCCTCTATCTCTCCGTCCAGGCCGCCGGCCCCCCACCCGCACCCGGGACGGCGGGCGTGCCCCTGTTCTTCTGGGCGGGCCTCACCTGCATCGTCGGCGTCGGCTTCGCCCTCTCGGCCTCCGTCGGCTGGCTCTTCGCGGCCCAGGCGCGGACGACGACCGAGCAGACGCGGCCGTAACACCCTCGGGGCCCCGCCGCACGCCCTTTCCGTATCCCGCTTCCCCTGTTGAAGCGCCGGGACGACGGTGCAACGCTGGCCGGACCAGCGACGGAAGAGGCGGACGATGAAAGCCATGGTGTACCGCGGGCCCTACAAGATCCGGGTCGAGGAAAAACCCATGCCGAAGATCGAGCACCCGAACGATGCGATCGTCCGGGTCACGACCGCGGCGATCTGCGGCTCGGACCTGCACCTGTACCACGGGCTGATGCCGGACACCCGGGTGGGCACCACCTTCGGGCACGAGTTCATCGGCGTCGTCGAGGAGGTGGGGCCCTCCGTCCAGAACCTCACGCGCGGCGACCGCGTCATGGTGCCCTTCAACGTCTACTGCGGGTCCTGCTACTTCTGTGCGCGCGGCCTGTACTCGAACTGCCACAACGTCAACCCGAACGCGACGGCGGTGGGCGGCATCTACGGCTACTCCCACACGACCGGCGGCTACGACGGCGGCCAGGCGGAGTTCGTGCGCGTGCCCTTCGCCGACGTGGGGCCGGCGATCATCCCCGACTGGATGGACAGTGAGGACGCGGTGCTCCTCACGGACGCCGTCGCCACCGGGTATTTCGGCGCGCAGCTCGGCGACATCGTCGAGGGCGACACCGTGGTGGTGTTAGGTGCCGGCCCGGTCGGGCTGTACGCCGCGAAATCGGCGTGGCTCATGGGGGCCGGACGCGTTCTCGTCGTCGACCACCTCGAATACCGGCTCGAGAAGGCCCGTACCTTCGCCCACGCCGAGACCTTCAACTTCGCGGAGTACGACGACATCGTGGTCGAGATGAAGAAGACCACCGACTTTCTGGGGGCGGACGTCGTGATCGACGCGGTGGGAGCGGAGGCGGACGGCAACTTCCTCCAGCAGGTGACCGGCACGAAGCTCAAGCTGCAGGGCGGCTCCCCCATCGCCCTGAACTGGGCGATCGATGCCGTGCGCAAGGGCGGGACGGTATCCGTCGTCGGAGCCTATGGCCCGATCTTCAGTGCGGTGAAATTCGGTGATGCGCTCAACAAGGGCCTGACCCTGCGCATGAACCAGACGCCGGTCAAGCGGCAGTGGCCGCGCCTCTTCGACCACATCCGCAACGGGTACCTCAAGCCCAACGACATCGTCACCCACCGGATACCCCTCGAGGAGATCGCGGAGGGCTACCACATGTTCTCGGCGAAGCTCGACAACTGCATCAAGACGCTCGTCATCCCGACCCCCAGCTAGGAGATCACCGTGTCGTCCTCCACGCCGTCAACGCCCTACATCGCGAACAAGCCCAAGGACATCCCGACCGCCGAGGCGCTGCGCGCCCGTATCCCCGGCTGGGGCGTGGACCTCGACCCGAAGGACCGACCGTCGTTCCCGCGGGAGGTGTTCGACACCGCCGGGACGGGGGCGCACTGGGACTACCCGGAGGAACAGCAGGGCGGGGAACGCAGGGAGCGGTCGATCGAGCACGGCCAGCTGACTCCGGTCTTCGGCACGAGCGTGCCCCTGAAAGGCGTCTCCGGCAGCATCCGCCGCTACGCCTACCGGTACAGCGAGGGCCGCGCCGCGCACTGGCTCCTGCTCCTGCTCGGCGACCGCGTGGACGCGTGGGGCGCCCACCTGGCCTCGTTCGCCACACTGCGGCCCGACAACCCCATTACGGAGACCGGCATCCTGTCCGAGGGGCGCCGGCACGGACTGGCGTCACGGTTCGGCACGGGACGCGCGGACGTCAACCACACCTGGATCGATCCCATCGTCGTCGGTGGTCCATGGGTCGTCGCGACGGCGGGTGCGGCACTTGCCGCGCGCGCCATCGCCCGCCGCGCGCGGCGCTGAGGCCGGAAGGGCACGCGTGTCGGAGACGGGGCGAAGGGACGCCCGCCGTCAGCGGTGCGCCGCTGCGCCCACCGTCCCCGGAGCGGCGCGCGGGATCCAGTACCAGAGGACCGCCGCGCCGAGGAAGCCCAGGGCCGCCGTCGCCCAGATCCCGACGGAGAGTGTCGCCAGGGCGGTCACGAGCGAGAGGAGCGCCGGCCCGCCCATGGTCCCCGCGTCGGTGAGCAGGCGCCAGATCCCGAGGAACTGCGGGCGTCCGGGCGAGGGCGAGAAGTCGGCCCCGAGCGTCATGACGATGCCCGACCCGATGCCGTTGCCGAAGCCGATGAGCAGGGCGACGAGGAGCAGGCCCACCGCCTCCCCGGTCGTCGGCAGCAGGGCGAGCGCCGTCCCCATGATCAGCATGCACGGGACCGCGATCCAGCGGCGGCCCTTGATGTCCATGACCTTGCCGGAGGGGTAGAAGATCAGCATGTCGATGGCGCCGGACAGCCCGTAGATCAGTGCCGTGGCGGACGCGTCCAGGCCGATGTCCTCCGCCCACAACGGCAGCACCGCCTGGCGCGTGGCTCTGACCGCAGCGATCAGCAGCACGCCGATCCCCACGGTGGCGAAGATGCGTGCGTGGCTGCGCAGGACCGAACGCACCGTCGGCGCCGACGGTGGAGCGGCGCCGAGCAGTGTCCGCGCTGCGGGCCCGTGCCTGCCCGCCTCGAGTTCGGGCACCCGCCAGCTGAGTGCTGCTGCGGCGAGGCTCGCCGCACCTCCGACCCAGTACGCGCCGTCGAGCCCGCGCGCGCTCATGGCCAGGGCCGCGGCGAAGGGCCCGATAAAGACACCGATGCGGGTGACGCCTCCGAGCGTCGAGAGCGCACGGGCGCGGAAGTACACCGGAACGGCCTCGGTGAGGTAGCTCTGCCGCGCAAGTCCGAACACTGCACCGGCCATGCCGACCATCAGGACGGCTGCCGCGAAGACCGGCAGTGCAGGTGCCCACAGCGCCAGGAACATCGCCGCGGCACACCAGAGGGCGGCACCCACGAGTGCTTTCCGCTCGCCGAACCGGGTGGCGATCAGGGTGGCCGGGACGTTGGCGAGGAGGGATCCGACGCCGGAGAGCGTGATGACCAGGGCCGCCGTGGCGACGTCGGCGCCGAGGTCCCGTGCGGTCAGGGCGATGACCGGGAGGATGGCGCCGGTCGCGACCCCGTACAGCAGCGAGGGACCATACGCTCCCAGGGCGATCGAGCGGAGGTCGAAGGTTTCCTGGGGCACCCTTCAACCCTAGTCCGCGCGCAGGAGCGTGGAGCCGCCCCTCGGGAGGATGCGGGATCGGCAGCTGCGGAGAACCGGCCTACTCTCCGCCGTCCCCATCGCCGATCGCTGAAGCGGAACACCCCGGCAGGTCTGCCGGCGGGCCGGCTTCCACCACCGCGCTGAAGGTCTGGCCCGAGTCTCCGGCACGCAGGATCGCCGGGTCCTCGTAGTCCGTCCCGCGGTCGTCGTCCGGGGAGTGCCAGGCCGCGACCTCGACGGGATCCAGTGGCGTCCCGTCCGCGAGCGGACCCGGGATGCGCGTCGCCGCATCCGTTGCGGCTGCCGGGTCGCTCACTGCGGCCACCCGCAGCGGTACCCCTGTGAAATCACTCGGAGACACGGCATTCCCCTCCCTCGGGGTCGCGGCGCGTCCCCTGCATCGATCGTCCTCGCTCCCGACCCGGTGTCAAGGAAATGCCGTCCCAGACGGGAATCGGACTGCCGGCAGGATCTCAGGCGAGCAGGAGGCCTACCGACAGGCCGAGGCCCGCCGCGGCGAGCGCCGCTCCCGCGGTCCCGGCACCGGACACCAGGGCTGCGCGGACGCGGCCGGCCTGGATGAGGCGCACCGTTTCGGTGCTCGCCGTGCTGAAGGTCGTGTATCCGCCGAGGAAGCCCGTCCCGCAGACGAGGGTCCATGCGGGCGGGAGGGCCGACGCGAGGACGAGCCCGGTGAGGAATCCGAGCAGGAGGGATCCGCTGATGTTGATCGCCATGGTGCCGACCGGGACGGGACCCCGGAGGCGCGACCGGATGGCGCCGTCGAGCACGAAGCGCGCGACCGACCCGAGGCCGCCCGCGATGCCGAGCGCCAGCACGGATACCACGCTCACGGAGCACTGTCCGATGCCGCCCGCGAAGGGGTACGGCTCCCGACGGCGATACCCACCGCCGTCGCGCCGAGCCCCACCAGCACGGAGACCGCGAGGTAGGCGACACCCTCGACCGCCCGACCGGCCCCGAGGAGGAGCGCGGAGTCGACGGCGAGCGCACTGTACGTGGTGAAGCCGCCGAGGAAGCCCGTGCCCAGGAGCAACCGCAGGGCACGACGGCGCCCGTGGTCGGCGCCGCGCCGCGCAAGGGCCTCGAGGAGGAGGCCGAGGGCGAAGGCACCCGCGATATTGATCAGGAATATCCCGAGCGGGAGCCCCCCGGGAGTAGGGAGTGCCGCCGCGAGGCCGAAACGGGCAAGGGTTCCTCCCATGCCTCCGAGGAAGACGAGGCCGAGGTAGGCGGGCCGGACGTACGGTGGCGCGCTCTGGTCCTGGCTCGGCACACCTGCCCTGGACTCAGGCAACGTTCCGCGCGAGGAAGTCCAGGGTCAGGGCCCACGCGTCCGCGGCCGCGTCGGGCCGGTATGCGAAACGGTTCGAGTCGTTGAAGAAGGCGTGGCCGGCACCCGGGTAGACCCTGGCCGTGAAGTCCACGCCGGCATCCGCCATCGCCGCGTCGAGGGCCGGCAGCGCGGTGATGAGCGCGTGGTCGTCCTGGCCGTAGAAGGCCAGGACAGGTGCCTTGATGCGGGCGAGTTCCTCGCCGGAGAAGTGGGCATGGCCGTAGAAGGGCACACAGGCGAGGAGCCTCGGCTCGTGCACGGCGAGCGAGAAGCTGTACGTGCCGCCGAAGCAGAAGCCGGTGATGGCCACGCGTCCGCGCACGTCCGCGTCGTCGTACAGGAAGTCGAAGCAGGCCTGGACGCGCCCGATGGTGAGCGCAGCGAACTCGGCGTTCTGCAGCGGCGCCAGGAGGGCCCGGAGCTTCGGCTGGGCCCGGTTGCGTGCCTCCGCGTCCGGGCCGGCGATCGCCTCACCGATCCCCGCGGTGTTCTGCTCGGTGATGCCGTGGTCGGCGAGCAGGTCGGGTGCCACGACGACGTAGCCCTCCCGCGCGAACCGGTCTGCCACATCCCGCGTATGAGCGACGAGCCCCCACACTTCGTGGATGAGGATGAGACCGCCCTTCACGGGACCGTCGGGCCGCGCGACGTAGGCGGACAGCGCGCCGGACGCCGTCGCGATGTCCTGGAATGAGCTCATTCGCCTAGGCTTGCACGCTTCTTGATACTGCGCCAACCGCCCTCGCGGTTGGCGGCGATGATCGCCCGGAAGATCTCGCGCAGGGCATCCTCGTCGAGCGGCCGGTCCTGGTACACGGCGATGGTCCGCCCCGTGGAGTTGGTGTGGCCTCCCGTGATGATTCCCCGGGGATCGGGCGCGAGGCCCCCGTCGTACAGGAACACGTTGACGTGGTCCTTGGTGGCGAGGAGGGCACACACGTTCCCCTGGAGGACGAAGTAGGGCTGGCGCGTGCGCTTGATCGTCTCCTCGACCTCCGGATCCGCGTCGTGCACGAGGCGGCGGACGGCCCGGCAGATGTCCTGCTGCCAGGGAGGCAGCGCGGCGATGTAGTCGTCGATCCGGGGATCGGGTGCTCCGGCCATGGGGACAGTGTGCCAGCGCCCGCGGGCGGCCGGAAGGGCGACGAGGGCTGCCGACCAGGAGGATCCCCAGGCGGAGGCAGGAGGCACCGCGCGCAGGCACATGTTCCATCAGCGTCTCCTGCACTGATTCGGCCCGACGGGAGTATCATCGGTGCCACCACAATCAGTCAACGACGACGGACGTGTGATGACCACCAGATTCCTCCTCCTCCTCGGCATGCTCAGCATCTCCCTCGGGATGTTCGCCCTGTTCGCGGGCGACCGCGGCTACCCCCTCCTCCTGGTCGTAGCGGGCGGCATCATGCTCGCGAGGCTGTGCTTCAGGCCGGGATCTCCGCCTTCCAGCTCCTCCGACGATCGCCATGCCCCCAGATTCTCGATGCCTCCCGTCGGCACCTGCCCTCCGGACCGGCTGCGCGAGGCGCGCGACCTCGCAGCGCGCGTCGTCGAGGCGTCGAACTCCGGCGGGGCGCACCACCGGTGATCGCCATGACGTGATCCGCTGCGCCGCATCGCCCACGGAGCCTTCCGCCCACCGCGGACGTCCTGTTGAGTGGCGGTATGAGAAGAGTCCTGATCCTCGGCGGTACCGCGTGGCTCGGCCGGGAACTGGCCACCCAGCTCGTGGACGGCGGCGACGACGTCACGTGCCTGGCCCGCGGCAGGTCGGGCCCGCCACCGCCCGGTGTGGTCTTCGTCGCGGCGGACCGGACCGCAGGGGCAGCCTACGACGCCGTCCGCACCACGGACTGGGACGAGGTCATCGAGCTCTCCTGGGACATCGGGCATGTCAGAAATGCCCTCAATGCCCTCGCCGGACGGGCGACTCACTGGACGCTCATCTCCTCCTGCTCCGTGTACGCGCCCGATACCGAGGCCGGAGCGGACGAGTCGGCGGTGCTGGTGCAGGCGAACGCCGATGACGATTACGCGCAGGCCAAGGTGCTGTGCGAGCAGTCCTCGACGGCAGCCGTCGGCGACCGCCTGCTGATCCTCCGCGCCGGCCTGATCGCAGGACCGGGGGACGGCAGCGACCGCTTCGGCTACTGGGTCTCGCGGTGCGCCCTCGCAGGGAACGAGGACGTGCTCGCGCCCACCCTCGCCGGCCGCCACGTCCAGGTCATCGATGTGCGCGACCTCGCGGCGTGGACCCTCCGCGGCGGGCGGGACGGCGTCCGAGGAGCGATCAATGCCGTCGGAAACGAGCACACCTTCGAGGACGTGATCGCCCAGGCACGCTCGGTAGCCGGGCACACCGGCACCGTCGTCGAGGCCGCCCCGAATTGGCTGGCGGAGCAGGGCGTCGCCTACTGGTCCGGTCCGCGGTCGCTGCCGCTCTGGCTTCCCGACGGCTTCGAAGGCTTCTCCCGGCGCAGCAATGCAGCCTTCCGTGCAGCGGGCGGAGCGCTCCGGAGCCTGCGCGGAACGCTGCGGGACACGCTCGACGACGAACGCGCGCGGGGGCTCGAGCGCAATCGCAGGGCCGGGCTGTCCCGGGCCGAGGAAGGAGAGCTCCTGGGAGAACTGCGGGACCGCCCCGACGACGGCGGGTAGCCCGGGTCGCAGATACCGCCGCGCTGCAGTGCGGCACCAACCAGCGCCGACGTCTTGCCCCGGCACCCGGCGGGGCCTACCCTGCCGGCAAGACCTCCGGGGACACGAAGGAGGAGGACCATGCGAACCGCGATACCGGCCGTCCTGTGCGGGCTACTCCTCGCCGTTCCGTCCTGTTCGGCGGTGTCCTGCACTGCCATCGCGGCCCTTCCGGGTCTGTCCATCACCCTGGCCGGAGGGCCGGCCGCCGTCACCGAACGCCTCGAGGTCTCGGTCTGCACCGACGACGGCTGCAGCGCCACCGGGGTCGACCTCGCCCCCGGGTCGACGACGACGGAGGAAACCTGCACCCCGGACGGCACCTGCAGCGCCGTCTCCACGCCGGACGGGACGCTGATCGGGTTCGCGGAACTCGACCTGCCCGAGCGTGAGGTGCGTGCCGACGTGACCGTGCACCAGCGGGATGGACGCACCGACTCCTACACGGCCACGGTCGACCCGGCCATGGTGCATCCGAACGGTGAATACTGCGATGGCGGGGCGATCCAGGGCCGGCTCGTGCTCGACGACACCGGGCTCCGCTCCGGCTAGTCCCCCGGGCCGGACCAGTGCCGCCCGCTCCGCGAGAGTGCAGGAAGAACTGCGGAACAGACGCTCAGGCGGTCATTTCTGCCGTCTCGTCGGACAACTGCGACGGCAGACCGGATCGAGGACGACGCCGGAGCTACAGGGCGGTGATGGTCCAGCCCGTGTGGTGGGTCTCCCCCGGGTGGAGGACCACGAGGTCCTCGCCGGTGGTGAAGGCCCCGGGCGGGCACGTCATGGGTTCCACGGCGAGTCCGAGCCGTGTGCTCTCGGGCTTCTTCGGGAGGTCCGCGGTGTGGATCTGCACCCAGGGGCAGGTGTCGTCCCACACCATGGCGGTCCCGGTCCCGGACGCCGGATCGGTGACTCGCACTGTGGCCCGGCCGGCGTCGTCGCGCGTCAGGTCGGTGAAGGCGTGGTCGATCTGCACGTCACCCAGCGCGTGGGCCACCCGGAAATCGAACGGAGTGCCGGCGACGGGCTCCTTGGCCACGGGCAGCAGGCGATCGGGAGTGACGGTGAGGACCGTAGCGGCGGGCAGTTCGAGGACCCACGCGTCGAGCGGTGAGGGACCGGCGACGAGGTACGGATGGGGGCAGACCCCGTAGGGCGCTCGCCGCGATCCCGTGTTGAGGGCGGTGATGTCCGTCCGGAAACCCTCCGCTCCGACGCCGAAGCGTGCGTGCAGCGCCACCGTGAAGGGGTACGCCTCCGTCGGCTCGATGGTGCACCCCAGCGTCACGGCGGATTCCGTGTGCTCGACGAGGGTCCAGGGGATGTCGAACACGAGACCGTGGAGGGCCGTGCCGCGCTCGGGCTCGTTGATCGGCAGCTCGTGGGAGGAGCCGTCGAACGAGTAGCGCCCGTCCTCGATGCGGTTCGGCCACGGCGCGACGAAGGCGCCCCGAAAATTGGGCATCTCCTCGTGGGCGCCGAAGCCGACCACGAGCGGCCGCCCCTCATAGGTCAGTTCCCGGACAGCGGCACCGAGACCGAGGACGACGGCCGTGTAGCCGCCGCCCTCGATCCTGTATTCGGAAGAGCTCATGCGAGGGATACGGCCGTCCACGACACGGGGGGAAGCGTGATGGTGACGGCGCTGCCGTCGAGCTTCGCTGAGGTGTTGGTCTTCATGGTCACGCGCTCGGGCTCCTCGAGGGTGTTCTTGGCATATACGTCCGTATCGTACAGCGACTGGGCGTCCACGGTGGTGAACCCGTCGAGCGCCGCGATGTCGATCGTCACGGTCGTCTCCTCGGTCTGCGAACGGTTGACGAGGAAGACGGCGGTCGCGCCCGTCGCGTCGTCGTGCGTCGCCACGGCGTCCACGAGCGACACGACGCCGTACTCGCTGGTCTGGTACGTGCCGGCGTCGAGCTTGAGCTCGAGCACCGAACCCTGCGCGAGCTTCGAGGTGATGGCGAAGGGGAAGAACGTGGTCTGGCGCCAGGCGGGCCCACCCGGCTCCGTCATGATCGGGGCGATCACGTTGACGAGCTGTGCCAGCGACGCCGAGGTGACCCGATCCGCGTGCTTGAGCAGGGAGATCATCAGGTTGCCGAACACGACGGCGTCCGCGACCGAGTAGCAGTCCTCGAGCAGGCGCGGTGCCACGGGCCAGTTGTCGAGGCCCTCGATCTTGTCGACGTTCTCGAAGCGGCTGATGTACCAGACGTTCCACTCGTCGAAGGAGATGTTGATGGTCTTCGAGCTGCCGCGGACCGCCTTCACGTGGTCCGCGGTGGCGACCACGGACTCGATGAAGGAGTCCATGTCGACGGCGGAGGCGAGGAACGACCCGAGGTCGCCGTTCTTCTCCTCGTAGTAGGCGTGGCAGGAGATGTAGTCCACCACGTCGTACGTGTGCGAGAGCACGACGCGCTCCCATTCACCGAACGTCGGCATGTGGGCGCTGGAGGAGCCGCAGGCCACGAGTTCGATGGACGGATCGAGCTGGCGCATCGCCCGGGCCGTGATGGCGGCCAGCTTGCCGTAGTCCTCGGCGGAACGGTGGCCGAGCTGCCACGGACCATCCATCTCATTGCCCAGGCACCAGATCTTGACCTCGAACGGGTCGGGACGGCCGTTGGCCATGCGCTGGTCGGCGAGTGCGGTGCCCTTGGGCAGGTTGGAGTACTCGAGGAGCTCGAGGGCCTCGGGGGTGCCGCGCGTGCCGAGGTTCACGGCCAGCATGAGGTCGCTGTCGACCTTCTGCAGCCACGAGGCGAACTCGTGCATGCCCACCTGGTTGGTCTCCGTGGAGTGCCAGGCGAGGTCGAGGCGGGTGGGGCGCTCCTCGCGCGGCCCCACGCTGTCCTCCCAGCGGAAGCCGGAGACGAAGTTTCCTCCGGGATAGCGGATGGTCGAGACGCCCATCTCCTTCACGAGCTCGATGACGTCCTGGCGGAAGCCCTCGTCGTCGGCGGTCGCATGGCCGGGCTCGTAGATGCCGTCGTAGACGTGGCGGCCGAGGTGTTCGACGAACCCGCCGAAGATGTTGCGGTTGATGGGCCCGACCGTGAAATGGGGGTCGAGCGTGAGGCGTGCGTTCTGCATCGGGCTACTTTCTTGATGGAGTGGCGTGCGGTGGGGCCGGGTGCGGGCTACTTGAGCGAGCCCAGCGACAACCCGCCCTGCCAGTACTTCTGGAGGGAGAGGAAGGCGATGATCAGCGGGATGATCGAGATGAAGGCACCCGTGGTGATCAGGTTCCACAGCGCCTCGCCCCCGCTGCCGGCATTGGAGAGGGCCTGCCAGCCGTTGAGGCCGACCGTGACGGGCAGCAGCAGCGGGTCGCTGAGGACCGCGAGCGGCAGGAAGAAGTTGTTCCAGGTCCCGACGACGGACAACAGGAGCACCGTCACGATCGCCGGGCGCAGCAGCGGAAGCGCGATCTGGAAGAACGTGCGGATCTCGCCCGCGCCGTCGATCCGTGCGGCGTCGAGGAGTTCGTCGGGCACCGCCTCCTGCGCAAAGACCCGCATGAGGTAGACACCGAAGGGGCTGAGCAGCGACGGCAGGATGACGGCCCAGATGGTGTTCACCAGTCCCGCCGAGCTCAGGAGGACGAAGGTCGGGATCACCAGCGCCGTGAGCGGCACCATGACCGCGCCGAGCAGGATACCGAAGAAGGCACCCCTGCCGCGGAAGTTGTACTTGGCGAAGCCGTAGCCCGCGAGGACCGCCAGGATGGTCGCACCCACCCCGCCGGAGATCGCGTAGAGGAACGAGTTGCCCAGCCAGCGCCAGTAGATGCCGTCCTGCCGCTCGAACAGGCCCTGCAGGTTGCTGAAGAAGTGGAACTCGCTGTCGAACCAGAGCGGTCCGCCCGATCCTCCGAACAGGCCGGCGGTGTCCTTGGTGCTCGCGACCGTCAGCCACCAGATGGGGGTGATGAAGTAGATGACGAGGATGAGCAGGAAGATGTGGGAGCCGACGCGCGGACCACCGTTGCGTGCCCGGTTGCGGGAGGCCGATCCGCGGACCTTGCGCCCGCTGTCCTGCTGTTGGGGGGTGTCTGTGACGAGTGCCATGGCTTATTTCAGTCCGCTCTGCTTGCGGGTCAGGAAGAGGAAGAAGAAGGAGAAGACGAACACGACGATGCCGAGGGCGAAGGAGATGGCGGAGGCGTAGTTGAACTGGCTGTAGGAGAACGCCAGGGAGAACGCGTACATGTTCGGCGTGTAGGAGGTCGGGATGGCGCCCTGCGCCACACCCCTCAGCACCTGGGGCTCGGTGAAGAACTGCAGGGTGCCGATCAGGGCGAAGATGACCACCATGACCAGGGAGGACGAGATCATCGGGACCTTGATCCGCAGGGCGATCTGCCGGTCGGAGGCGCCGTCGAGCACCGCCGCCTCGTAGATCCCGGGGTCGATGCCGCGCAGGGCGGCGTAGATGATGATCATGTAGTAGCCGGCCCACTGCCAGGTGACGATGTTCACGAGGCTGCCGAAGATGTTGTCCTGCGCCAGGAATTCCGGTGCGGCGAGTCCGAAGATGCCGAAGATGCTGCTCGCCGGGCCGAAGCGGGGGCTGTAGAGGAAGCCCCACATCAGGGCGCCGATGACGACCGGCACCGCATAGGGGATGAAGATCATCAGGCGGGAGAACTTCGAGGCCCACGTGGTCAGGTTGTCGAGGACGAGGGCCGCGACGAGTGCCACGAGCATCTGGGCCGGGATCATGATCAGGGCGAACTTCGCCACGGTGCCGAGGCCCTGGAGGAAGATCGGATCGGAGAACGCCTTGATGTAGTTGTCTCCGCCGACGAACCTGTTGCCGGTCGCGAGGGTGCTGGTGAACAGGCTCATCCGGAAGGCATAGACCAGGGGAAGGATGAGGAAGGTCAGGAAGATGAGGGCGAAGGGCGCCACGAACAGCCATCCCCAGCGCTGCTTGCGCCGGTAGTTCCTGTCCGGGCGGTGCTTGACCTGGTGGGGTGCCTCGGCGCGGTGTGACGACGTCGGCGCGGTGGTCGTGGCCATGGTGGTCTTTCCTCGAGCTGTGGGACGCATGTGCGGCGGAAGCCTGCCGGGAGCGGTTCGGGAGCGGTTCGGGAGCGGTTCGGGAGCGGTTCGGGAGGGCGCCCGCAGGAGCGGGCGCCCTCCCGTGGCTTACTTGATGGTGAAGCCCTGCTCGGTCGCGTACTGCTCGAGCGAGGCCTGCAGGTCGTCGAGCGCCTGGCTCGCGTCCTTCTCGCCCTGGACCATCGCGTAGATCTCGACGGTCAGCTGGTCGTAGGCGTAGTTCTGGAACGGGCTGAACGTGGCGCCCTCGTAGCCGGCTGCGGCGTCGAGGAAGACGTCCTTGTTGATCTGCTGGCCGCCGAAGAACTCGTACTCCTTGTCGGCGAACGCCTCGGATTCGAGGACGGGAGCGTAGGACGGGAAGAGGGCTCCCTTGTCGACGCCGAGGTTCATGCCCTCCTCGTTGCCGAAGATGCCCATGGCGACCTTCGCTGCGAGCTCCTTGTCCTTCGCCTGCTCGGTCACCGCGAAGGTGGAGCCGCCCCAGTTCACCTGGACGGGGCTGGCAGCGTCCCACTGCGGGAGCGGGGCCGCACGCCAGACGGCGTTCGGATCGGCGTCCGACAGGCCCTGCAGGTAGCCGGGGCCCCAGGCGGCAGCCAGGTAGACGGCGTAGGAGCCGTCCACGAGCTTGGTGTTGTAGTCGGCCGTGAAGGCGTCATCGGTGGCGACGAGGCCATCCTTCACGAGGCCGTCCCAGTACTCGAGGACCTTCTTGGCACCTTCGTCGTTCACCTTGATGCCGATCTCCTGCGGGTTCGCGGAGTCGTATTCGAACGGGACGGAGCCGGCCTGGGCGAAGAGCGCCTGGTTGAACGCGCGCCCGTTGGTCGGGAAGTCGGCGATGACGGCGCCGTCGCCGGACTCCTTCAGCTTCTTGGCCGCTGCCTCGAACTCCTCCCAGGTGGTCGGCACCTCGATGCCTGCGGCATCGAAGAGGTCCTGGCGGTAGAGCATGCCCATGGGGCCGCCGTCGACGGGGATGGCGTAGACGGCGTCACCGCTGCTCGCGTCTTCCCAGGCACCCTCGGCGTAGTCCGCCTTGACGTCATCGGCGCCGAACTCGGTGAGGTCCACGAGGGCATCGCGGATGGTGAAGCTGGAGAGGACCTCGGATTCGAGCTGGATGACGTCGGGGGCGCCGGAGCCGGACTCGATGGAGGTGGAGAACTTCGTGTACTCGTCGTTGCCCTGGCCGGCGTTCGTCCAGCAGATCTGGACGTCGTCGTTGGCGTTGTTGAACTGGTCGACGACCTCGTTGAACGCGGGATACCAGGCCCACACGGTGACCTGCGGGGCCTCGGCGTTGACGATGGTGTTGGTGCAGGACGCAGCTTCGGAGCCGCCTCCGCCGCCGCTTCCGCTTCCTCCGGAGCAGCCGGTCAGTGCTACAGCAGTGGCGGCGACGATGCCTGCCGATGCCAGGAACTTGGCTTTCATATCTCTTGCTTCCTCTCGCGGTGGTATTCCACCGTGGTCCGCCCAGGGGCGGCCGGTCCGGGTGCTGCAGGGAGGAGGATCGCCGGGGCAACAGATGCTGAGCCCGCTCGAATCTTCCTTGATCCGGGTCCGTCCTCCTGCAGGTCAGCTCGCCGGGCGAGGGTCTCTACAAGTGCCGGTTCCGTCATTTACATCGTTGTAGGTAAACGATGTAGAAGAAGCATGCAGAGTGAGGGCTGTCACTGTCAAGCAGCTGGGCGAAAATTTCGGTGCCGGTCGGAGAACTAGCCCGGCAGTGCGGAGGACTCGCGCTCGACGACCCGGAAACGCGCCTCGAACTCCCGCGGTGGAACATCGTCCTCGCGGCTCGAGATGCGCTCCTGGAGGACGCGCACGGCGGTGTCGGCTATCTCGGCCCTGCCCGGGTCGATCGTCGAGAGCGTCGGCAGGGAGTACCTGCCCTCGTCGAGGTCGTCGAAGCCGATCACGGCGACGTCGTCGGGAATCCTCCGGCCCGCTTCCTGCAGCACCCGCATGGCACCGAGGGCCAGCGTGTCGTTCAAGCCGAACACCGCATCGAATTCGACGCCGGACTCGAGCAGTTGCCGCATCGACGTGGCACCGTTCGAGCGATGCCACAGGGTCGTATAACCCAGGAGCCTCGGGTCGAACGGAACGCCGGCCTCCTCGAGCGCCTGCCGGTAGCCCCGCAGGCGCAACCCGGCGGAGCCGATCACCTCACCCTCGTGCGCACCGACGACGGCGATCCGGCGACGGCCCTTGGACAGCAGGTGTGCCGTTGCAGCCTGCGCGGACTCGACGTTGCTCATCGTCACGTGGTCGGTCGGCCCACCGAAGATCCGTTCGCCGAGGAGGACGAGCGGGAAGCTGACGTTCAGGTGGTCGGCGTCCTCGTTGGACATACCGAGCGGACTGAAGAGCAGCCCGTCCGTCATCTGGAGCCGTGGGCTGGAGAGGATCTCGAGCTCGTGGGCGCGGTCTCCCCCCGTCTGCTCGATGAGGACCTTCAGGCCCCGCCCTTCAGCGGCCTTGATGATGGAGTCCGCCAGCTCCGCGAAGTAACTCAGCGAGAGTTCGGGCACGGCGAGTCCGATCACGCCCGTCCTGCCCGAGCGCAGGCTGCGCGCGGAGAGGTTCGGGCTGTACCCGAGCTCGGAGATGGCCTCCATGACCCGCTGCTTGGTGTCCGCGCGGATGTGCTGGTAGTCGTTGATGACGTTCGAGACGGTCTTGATCGAGACACCGGCCGCCAGCGCGACGTCCTTCAGTGTGGCCGCCATGCCGCTCCCTCATCCCGCCGTGATGCCCTGTACGTCACGCGTGAGGCGAGTCTACAACGATGTAGGATGGCCGGGCACCGTTGACGAGGTGGTGCCAGCTTTCATCCCATCGTCGCGATACCGGCCAGACGTCGCGACACCGGCCAGAGAAGGACCACCATGATCGAGGAACAGGTACGGGACCGGCTCAACTGGGCGGGGAACTACGAGTACCGCGCCCGCACGATCGAGCATCCCACGTCGCTCGCCGACCTCCGGAGGGCGGTGGCCGGCGCCACACGCATCAGCGCTCTCGGCTCGCGCCACTCCTTCAACGACATCGCCGACAGCCCCGAGACCCTCGTGTCCCTGGACGTGCTCGACCCGGGCGTCGAGGTCGATGAGCGCGCGCTCACCGTCACGGTCGGTGCCGGTGTACGGTACGGCGTCCTCGCGGAGCACCTCCAGCGCCGCGGCTTCGCCCTCCACAACCTCGCCTCGCTCCCCCACATCTCGGTCGGTGGCGCCATCGCCACTGCCACTCACGGTTCGGGGAACGCCAACGGCAACCTCGCCACCGCCGTCGTCGGGTTGGAGCTGGTCACCGCGTCCGGCGACGTCCTGACCGTCGGAAAGGGGGACGCCGACTTCGACGGCATGGTGGTCGGCCTCGGCGCACTCGGCGTCGTCCACCGCGTGACCCTGCGCATCGAGCCGACCTTCGAGGTGCGCCAGGACGTCTTCACCGAGGTGCCGTGGGACGCGGTCCTCGCCGACTACGACGCCGCGACCTCGTCCGCCTACAGCGTCAGCCTGTTCACCGACTGGGCCGGAGACACGATCGGACAGGTGTGGCTCAAGAGCAGGATGGACAGCGGCTCCGACGTGCCGGCGCAGTTCTACGGCGGCGTCCCGGCGGACCGCGCCTACCACCCGGTACCGGGCGTCGCCGCCGACCACTGCACACAGCAACTCGGCGTCCCCGGACCGTGGTCAGACCGCCTCGCGCACTTCCGCCTCGCCTTCACCCCCAGCAACGGCCAGGAGCTGCAGACCGAGTACCTCGTGGGAAGCGAGCACGCCGTCGAGGCGATCCAGCGGATGCGCGAACTCGCACCGCGGATCACGCCCCTGCTGCAGGTCTCGGAAGTGCGGTCGATGGCGGCGGACGAGCTGTGGCTCAGCACCAACTACCAGCGTCCCGGAATCGGCCTGCACTTCACCTGGAAGCCTCTGCAGGACGAGGTGGAAGCACTCCTGCCCGAGATCGAGGCCGCGCTCGCCCCGCTCCAGGCCCGCCCGCACTGGGGCAAGCTGTTCGCTGCCGAGGCAGCACACCTCGCGCCGCTCTACCCCCGCTTCGACGACTTCCGAGCGCTGGCCCTGCGCATGGACCCCGAGGGCAAGTTCCGCAACCCCTTCCTCGACCGCACGATCTTCGGCACGACGCCGTAGGAGGGGCCGCTGCTGGCCCGCCTGCACTGATCTCCACGGTAGGGGTGCCGGAGCAACGACAAGGCCGGCTACCCGGGGGAACGTCACACGATCACGGGCAATACTGCGTGCTGGACAGGTAGTTTCGCGCCACGTTGAGGGTTGATTCTCAAGGGTCAACCAATGGACACTGGACAAACCTGGGGAGGTTCGATATGTCAGTCGACTTCGGGAGCAACGATGCGCAACGATGGATTCCTTCCCCTGGGCAGGCGTGGTAGAGGCCGCAGGGCTTCCTGGCTCGGCGCTCTGCTGACCGCGCTGCTGCTTGCGCTGGGCGCCCTGGTGGTGCCGGTCGCGGCGTCGGCTGCTCCCGGTGATGTCGGGGTCGAGGGTCCGTCCCATGCCGGGACGGGTACCCCGACGGGTACGAAGCGGGCGACCAACGCGCTCTGGTTCAACGACGGGTTCTGGTGGGGGAACCTGTGGGACACGGCTAGCGCGGATTTCCACATCTTCCGGTTCGACACCGGAACGAGCTCGTGGGTCGATACCGGTGTGGCGACTGAGACGCGCGCCAGCACCCATCACGATGTCCTGTGGGACGGGTCGACGCTCTTTGTGGCCAGCTACCGGTTCGTCAACGACGGCCTGCCGGCCGAGCCGAACTTCCCGACGACGATGCGCCGCTACAGCTACAACGCGAGCACGAAGACCTACACGCTGCTCAGCTCCACGCAGATCAACAACTCCAAGGTCGAGGCCCTGACCATCGACAAGGACTCGACCGGTCGGGTGTGGGCCACCTGGCGAGAGCAGGACAACCGGATCTATTTGAACGTCACCGGCACGGACGGCACGACGTGGGGGACGCCGTTTCCGCACCCCGCGGGGTTGAGCAACGTCTCAGTGGACGACATCTCCGCCCTGATCGCGTTCGGACCCGGCAAGATGGGATTGATGTGGAGCCGTGAGGTCGGCGATGCCACCGACGGCATGTACTGGAGCTTCCACGTCGATGGAGCGTCGAACACCTCCTGGAGCCCTGCCGTGGCGGCGACGTCGGGACTGAACAGCGGTGATGACCACATGAACCTGAAGTGGCTGGATTCCTCCGGTGGCCGGGTCTTCGCCGCGGTCAAGACATCATTCACCTCCCCGTCCCAGCCGCTGATCCAGCTGTTGGCACTGGACAACGCGTCCTCGCAGTGGACGGCCCACACGATCGCGACCCAGGGCGAGTGCCCCAACCGGGTGATCGTCCTGATCGACGAGGCCGCGCAGCGGCTGCGGACCTTCGCCACCTATCCCAAGCCCAGCGGCACCACGAACGCCGGCGTCTGTTCCACCACGGGGGGCGCGATCTATGAGAAGTCCGCGCCGCTGAACGACCCCGGCCAGCTGGCCGCCGCCACGAAGATCCCTCGCATCGTGGACGCCGACCAGTACGTGCACAACGTGACGTCGACGAAACAGAACCTCAACAGCGCGGCGCGGGGCACGGCCAACAGCGGTGTGCTGATCCTCGCCGACGTGAACGCCACGAACCGTTACTGGCACTTCCACGACCCCAGCGGCGGCGGGAGTCCTGCGCCGACGCCAACGGATACGACGGCTCCGACGGTGACGGCTACGACGCCGGCTGATGGCACCACGTCCGTGGCGCCGGCGTCCGATGTGACGGCATCGTTCTCGGAGGCGATCAGCCCGGCGACGGTCACGGCGAACACCTTCACCCTCATGGCGCAGGGCAGCAGCACCTCAGTGGGCGCCACCGTCACACTCGACAGCACGGGCAGGATTGCGACGCTGAACCCGACTGCGGACCTCACGCCAGGTACCACGTACACGGCGACGATCACGGGCGGAACCGGTGGGGTGACGGATGCTGCCGGCAACCCGTTGGCGACAAGCAGGACCTGGACCTTCACCACGGCTCCCGCGGCCGGTGGCACGTTGGAGACCGTCACGCTGACGGCGACCGCCGACAGCTATGTGTCCAGCGGGGCGCCGGGGACGAACCGTGGCACGAGCCCCACGCTGTGGGTGGACAGCAGCCCGATAGAGATCACGTACCTGGCGTTCAACCTGAGAGCGTATGCGGGCAGGACGATCGAGAGTGCCACGCTGCAGCTGACCAGCGCAGGTAACGGGTCGACGGGCAAGCAGAATATCAAGCTGGTCGCCAATGACAGCTGGACCGAGACCGGGATCACGTACGCCAACGCTCCTGCCCCCGGCGCCAGCATCGGCACGCTGGGTCCGACAGCGATCAACACCCGTTACAGCGTTCCGCTCTCGGCCACCGGCCTGGCCGGTGAGCTAGGCCAGCAGCTCTCCCTGGGCATCGACTCCAGCAGCAGCGACGGCCTGATCCTCAACTCCAAGGAAGCCGGCGCTACCTCCGCACCCACGCTGGTGCTCACGCTGAGGTAACAGGTCACGGCCGGCATTCGGACGCTATGTGCCGGGACTTCATCTGTGAAGAGGAAGTCCCGGCACATTCATGTCCACACCTACCGCGCTAGGCCCCGTGGCTGGGAGTCCTGTCTGAATCCTGCTCGGCGACCCGTTTTCTGCGGGCGGGTACGCCGGCACTCACTCCATGCGGGGAGGATCTTCGAGCAGGCGGTTTGCGAGCACTTGAACGGCCCTGCCCAGGTTATGCAGCTGGCCCGCCGGCGCGCCGCGACCCGGTAGGGCTCAGCTACCCGCCGGTCGCCAGTAGCGCAGCCCACCGCTGGTGGCGCCGTCGCGGGCCACGTCGACCACGACGTACGGGAACGCACGACGGTCCGACTGGTCGAGTCCACGACCGCGGACGTCCGACCCCCAGGTGCCGGTGTTGGCGTACCGGGTGGGGCTCGCCTCGAGGGCCGACTCGAGCGCCCGGTGGGTGTGACCCGAGACGTACCAGGACACCGCGGCGCCGTGCGCCTCGAGGGTACGCGCGACCCGGACCGCTGCAGCGGGGGCGTCCTCCCTGACGACGTTCCGCCCCGCGGCCGCGAGCACCATCCGGGTCGCGGTGACAGGGAGCGCCGACACCGTCCGGAACCGGGACAGCCGCGCCAGATCCCGAACGGCCACCCCATCGAGCGCGAGCCGCAGTGACTCGGTCTGCAACAACTGGTCGTACGCGTGTTCCCGGACGCGGAGTTCCGCCCGCTCGGACGCCAGGCACGCCCGCGCCACGGCCCCCGCGCGACTCAGGCGGGACCTGGACGGATTTTCGTTCCAAGCGGCGAGCGGCGGTAGGTCCAGCTCGTCGGTACCGTTGACCGCGGCCCGGAGCACCTCGGGTATCCGGTGCAGCGCGTGGTGCTGGTGCCCGTGCTCCGCCACCAGCACGCCGGGCACATGGAGGAACCACGGGTGCACCTGGACCCGGGCAGGCTCGACGGGTGACAGCAGCGCCGCCAGGCGGGCGGCGACCGAGGGCCGGGCCAGCTCCACGTCGTGGTTGCCGCACACGAAGTGCAGCTGTACACCGCGCGTGGCGCACGCCTTCAGTGCCCGGAAGGTGTCGAGGTGGCAGGACAGGATGGACTCGAGCCGGGCCAGGGTCTCCTCCTCGGTGAACCCGGCCAGTTCGAACGTGTCACCGACGAACACGACGTGCTGCTGCAGATCGGAGGCTGCAAGAACCTCGCCGCGCAGGAACTCGGGCAATACCCTCCCGGGGGAACGGGGGTCGTCGTCCGAGACGCCCAGGTGGAGGTCGCTGACGAGCCACCACCGCGCCGCGCCGTTCATAGGAGCAGTCCCATGACACGGGGAAGGACGAGGAGCAGGTACATGATCCACATGACGGCGACACCCCTGCGACTCACGGTCCCTGCCAGGTCGATCAGCATCCCGCCCGCCGAGCGCGTTCCCTGCACGTAGGGACTCTGATGACGCCCATCGTGACGACGCACACCTGCCACGGCCGCAAAGCGGGGTAGGACATCGCCCGGAGCAAGGCGGGGCAGAACACCAGGACGAGCAGCATGCCGAGCGGGGGGCCGGTCAGCTGCGGACGGTAGGCCGCTGTCCGGTCCGACGCGCCGGAACTCGAGCGCGACGAGGGTGAAGAGCAGAACGGCCGTCGCGAGAAGTCCCGCCACGTCGATGATCATGCTGCGGCCTCCTGCCGTGCGCGCGCCATGCACGCGAGGATGGTGATGACGCCCATCGTGACCACGCACGCCTGCCACGACCAGAGCGCGAGGTAGAACATCGCCGTGGACACTGCCGTGAGCACGGCGAGGCCGAGCGCCAGGACGAGCAGGGCGCCGAGCGCGAGGTCCTTCACGTCCATGAGCCGCACCAGTGCCTGTCCCGGGAGCAGGATGAGGACGGCCAGTGCGGCGACCGCCTGCAGCGGTGCCGGCAGCCCGACGAGCGTCGCCAGCGACAGCGCGACGGCCAGGAGACCGAGCACCACGGTGCCCCGGCTGACGCCGCTCATCGCGCCACCGTGTATGCTCGCGCATCGGCGTTGCTGAACGCGAGCTCCACGCCATCCTGCACGCTCAGCCACTCCTCCAGCTCGGCGAACTCGCCCGCGGTGGTGGTGCCCTGAAGCACGAGGCTCGCCTCCGCGGAGCGCGTGAGCAGCACGACTCCGCCGCCAGGATTGTGCCGGATGTAATCGTAGACGGCCGGGCCGCAGGTCGCTGCCGCCAGGTCTTTCAGGCACAGGTCATCGACCGTCCTGTACCGGTGGTCGAGGTAGCCCTCGCTGCGCCACGGCGTCGGATTCGCAGCCGAGATGATCGCCGAACCCGGCGGCGCCATGCCCTGCACGGCAGCGATGGCGCTCATTTCATCGTCGGTGAAGACGTCGTACCGGGCGTTCCCGAACCGGCCGGTCACGGTCAGCACGGCCAGCAGGAAGCAGGTGAGGACAAGGCCCGCCACGGCGCGGGAGGAGGGACGTGTGCCGCCGTCGGGAAGCAGGACCGAACACGCCTGCAGGGCGACGAAGGGCAGTGCGAACAGCGAGACGCGGATGAGCATCTCCCCGCCGTACGCCTGCGCGGGGAAGAGCACCAGGGGGGTGACGGCGAGGAGTACCACGCGGATATCGAGACGCCCCCGGCGCCAGTCCCGTAGTGCGCCCAGTGCGGCGAGCGCCCACAGCACGAGGGTGAGAACCACCCTGATCCTCACCACGAACACATGCCCGGCCGACCCGGCTATGCGGTCGGTGACGTTCGCCTCGGTCGCGACCTGCAGTCCCGCGTCCGCCAGCGGCGGGTGCCCGACGAGGTAGGCACTGGCGGGGTAGAGAAGCCAGAGCGCCAGCACGACCGCCGTGATCAGCAGCAGCCGACTGGGCCAGATACGTCCGCTCAGGGTGAGGGCGGTGATGGCGATGAGCAACATGAACGGTGTCAGTTGGTGGCTCGCGCAGATGACGGCGACGAGCAGAAGGGCCACCGCGAGGGCGCCCGTCCGGAGCACCGGTCGGGTCTCGGCAGCCGATCGCCCTCGCCACCACGACGTGAGCTGCGCGCGCCCGAGACCGTGGATCTTGGGCACCCGCGCCGCCAAGGGGCCGACGACCAGCGCGATCACGACGAGATGCAGGAAGAAGCCGAACGCCTGGGGGGACAGGTAGTCCTGGTCCTGCCAGTTGCCGAGGCAGAAGAGCCAGAGCGCGAGCCAGCGCCGTCGCGCATCGCGCGTCAGGTAGCCGGTCAGCACGCCCATCGCAGCGAGCCACAAACCCATGTTGAGCACCGGTGCCCACAGGGCGAGGGTCACCGGGTCGAGTCCGGTCGCCCCGAGCACCGTCGCCAGGAGGGCGAAGAAACCCGGCCAGTTGAAGTACGCGTCGATGGTCGGGTCGATCCCCTGGGTGCCTGCGAGGGCGTCGGCGATGCCGAGGTGACGGAACGCAACCTCACCCCGCGGTACGTCCGTCACGAAGGCTGCTGTCCCGAAGATCACGAGTACGAGCACCACCATGAGCCAGATCATGACCGGACGGCGCGCCGGGCCGGCGGCATCCCCCCGCAACGCCACGACGAAGGCGACGTGCAGCAGCAGGACCCCCACCCAGAACGGGTAGGGCAGCACGGCGACGAGCCCCAGGTCGCTGTTCACGGGCACAGCCACCGTGGAGGCGGCTCCCACGGCGAGTGCCAGCGCCACGACGCCGGCCAGTACACACGTCACGTCGCGCGGCTTCCAGCGTCCGGCGGTGCGGCGGCTGGCCTCATCAAGCGTGCTGGTCGTCATCGAGCGTCCTTCGTCAGGCGGTGGAGGACGGCGACCAACCGGACACCGACCGCCACGGCCCCGATGGAGAGCACCACCAGCCACGCCAAGGCCATGGCCGTGGCGCCCCTGTCGGCGGCCCACACTGCCGCGGTGCACAGGGCGATGCCGAGTACGAGGCCGACCGCGATCGCCTCCGCAAACCGACCGCGGGCCCGGCACACGGCATTGTAGGCCTGCAGCACCGCGTACGCCACCACTCCGGCCGCCAACCATCGCAGGGCGCCGGCGGAGGAGTCTGCGTACCGCTCACCCAGCAGGGTGAGCAGTGGGTGGGCGAAGACGATGAGGACGACGGAAGCCAGGCCTCCCACCGCGAGTGACCACCGGAGACTCGCCCAGGTGGTCGACACCAGGCGGGCCGGTTCGCGGACTCCCTCGGAGAACTGGACGATGCCCATCAGCATCGGTGCTGTGTAGGCAGCCCAGGCCATCATCCATGCGGGATACCAGTAGGCAGCGGCCTCCGGCGCCACCATGTGCGCAAGCAGCAGCGGCAGCACCAGCCCTGGGAGGCGCTCGGTGAGGGTGAGGAGCTGGTTCGGAATGCCGAGCGACAGCAGTGGGAGGCCTCGTGCGGAGCGCAAGGATGGTCGCGGCCGGTAACCGACCAGCCGTCGCAGCTGTACCGCGCCGACGGCGCACGCCGTGATCGATCCGAGCGCCCAGCAGGCCATCAGCACGTCGGCGGTTGCACCCTGCGCCTGCCATGCGACGAGCGCCGCGGCCGCCAGTGAGACCCCGCCGCCCAGGATGTACCTCGGGGTAGCGGTAGCACCCCGGCCCAACGCCACGAGCGCCTGGTCCAGGACGATGGCGACGGTACCGGCGACGGCAGCCACGAGGAACGTGAGCCAGAAGAGCACCGATTCCGACGACGTGTCCGGTGCGAGGGCGGACTGCAGCACGAGGTAGCCAAGGGCCAGCGTGGTGCCGGCCAGCCCCACGATGGCGAACGCTGCGTCCAGCACCCGCGCGGGCGCCTCCCCTCGGCCTACCGCGACGATCACGGCGGACCCGGCACCCAGCACGGCCAGCTGCGTGCAGATCATCACCGCCGACACCGCGGCCGCGGTCAGGCCGATCTCACGATCCGCGGTGGCATGGGCCGCCACGACCCAGAAGGCGAAACCCGAGCCCGTCTGGGCGACCTTGCCCACGATGAGGCCGAGCGAGCTGCGCAGGGCGGAATGGCGGACGATCGCCGCATCCGCCACAGCGGTCCCCCGCCTAGCCCTCACGGCGCGCGACTCCCCTCGCCAGGCCCGCGTAGTTGTACCAGCAGAAAGCGATGTAGTAGCGCAGCCACCGGGGCTGACCTGCGACCAGGCTCAGGGCGCTACCCCGGACTGCTGCGGCGGCCGGCAGCAGCGCCAACCTCGCCCCACGCCAGCCGTGCTTCCGGATCATCCGGCCCAGTCCCGTTCCGTCCATGAGGAACTGGTCGAGCGCGAAGTCGAAGTCATCCGCGGCGAAGCGATGTTCGACCATGACCCGGTCCGACACCGCGGTTCGCAGCCCCGACTGCCTCATCCGCCAGCGCAGCTCGATGTCCTCCCCCGACTTGAAGGAGTCGTCGAACCCCATGCCCAGCATCAGGTCCCGGTCGACGAGCGTCGCCACCAGCCCGAACCAGTTCCGGCTGCGGCCGGTGCGGTGGTGATGCGCCAGCGCCTGCCCCCAGTAGCCCGGTCCGGCGACACTCTCCAGACCGGCCTGGAGAGCGTCGTAGTTGCCCTCGACCAGCTCCGTGAGCAGGTCGGCGACCCCCGTGGGCCCGAAGACGACGTCGGCGTCGCAGAGCAGGACCCAGCGGGTGGTGCTGCTCTGCACGCCGAGTGTTCGTGCCCATGGCAGACCGCGGCCCTCGTCGCTCAGGACCCGGGCGCCGGCCGCATGGGCGAGCTCGACGGTGCGGTCCGTGGACAACCCGTCCACCAGGATGATCTCGGCGACACCGGACGCCCGCAGGGCCTCCAGGCAGCGCGGAAGAAGTTGCTCGGCGTTGCGGGCCGGAACGACCGCAGTGACCTCGGCAGGGCTGTGACCCACGGTGTCCCCCTCAGACCTGCTCGAGGACCGACGGCAGCAGCTCCTCGAGGTACCGGACGATGTCGTCCGACGCCTCGTCGGCCGAGTATGCGGCGGGCACCTGCAGCAGGTGGCAGGGTCGTCCGTCGAGCGCCTTGCTCAGCACGTCCCCCTTGGCCGCGAAGTGCTCGCGCCACGGGACGACGGACGTAGCCGCCAGACCGGTGACAACCTGCTGCGAGAAGCCTGCCATCTCGATGTGGAAGTTGCCGATCATGCGGTCGACCATCCACTCCTTCGACTTCTCGACGAGCCGGGACCGGGTGCCCTCGAAACGCTCGATGTAGATGACGGCCGCGAGCGGGGCCGAGGTCGTCACTTCCTGTCCCGGGAACGCGGTTGCCGGCTCAACCATGCGGTGCTCGGGCGACCAGCGTCGGGAGAAGTCCGCCAGGCGCGGATAGCGGATGACGTACGGATGCACCACCGTGGTGAGACGGCCGACGCTCTGGGAGAGCTGCGACGGGACGAGGGGCTTCCGGACACCTTCGAACAGATGCGGGTAGATGGTCCGGTGGTGTGGCTTGATGAACATCGGCTTCGCGTAGCCGAGCAGCTCGGCGTCCTCGGACAGGAAGGCCCAGTCGTCGCCGATGAACGACCATCCCTCGCGCCGCATCAGCTTGGCGGCGGTGCTCGTCTTGCCGGTCCCTCCGGCGGCGGGAAGCGCGATCGCGTGGCCCCGGTATGCCATCGTCGCCGCGTGGATCATGCCGGCTCCCCGACTGATCATGGCGGCATCGAGAACAGGGACCACGGAGGTCAGCAGTTCGCCCGGCCCGTGGATGCGCCACTGCTCTGCGTCCCTCACGATCTGGACCCGATCGTCCTGGAAACGAACGCTGTTCTCCGTGTACGCGAGCTCGTGCTCGAGCAGGCCGGCCTCGGGCATCGGCTCCGGCTGGGCATCGACGACGATGTCGGCCGGCCGTTCCGTGTCGGTGGCGAAGCACGCCAACATGCTCTTGAGCTGCATCGCTGCCGGCGCTTGTGCGTCGACGCGTATTGTGACGCGGCCGTGGATGTCGAAATACAGTGCCTCGGTCTGCGAGGTGCGCATGGTCGTCCCCTGTCTGGATGTGGTGTAGGTCGGATTGTCGTGCTGGTGGGCGGTGTCAGCCGGGTCAGGCCACGCTTATCACTGGAAGAACGCTTGTCGGATCAGTGGGTGTTCGCGGGAAGGTCACGTTGGCGTAGGCGTACTTCACGCGGCGCAGCGCCTCCGGGCGCGCGCCGGCTGTGGGGGCCTCCCAGAGAAGGCATTCATGGGCCATCGTCCCCAGTACCCGCCAGCCGTCCCTGAAAGTCTGGAGGTTCGACGCCCCGGAGATGCGGTCCAGTTCGAAGCTGGGGACCTCGGCAATCCTGAGGCCCGCCCTCGCGGCCCTGACGATCAGCTCCGTCTCGATCTCGAATCCGTCGGATTCCAGTTGCAGGATGTCCAGGCACTCCCGCCGGAATGCGATGTAGCCGTAGCAGAGGTCCGAGTAGTTGCTGTGCAGAACCGCGTTGGCCAGTCCGGTCAGCGCACGGTTCCCTGTCCGCCGCAGCCACGTCAGGTCCTCGGACCCTCCTCCGGTGACGTACCGGGAACCCTTGACGAAGTCGTAGTCGTGCTGGAGTGGGGAGACGAACCAGCCGATCTCCTGGGGATCCATGCTTCCATCGGCGTCCAGCATGACGATGATGTCACCGGTTGCCGCAGCAAATCCTGACCGGAGTGCGACACCTTTGCCCTTACGCAGTTCATTGACCACGACGATATCGCTGCGCAGTGCCCGCGCCACCCCGACGGTATTGTCCGTGGAACGACCGTCGACAAGCACGACCTCGTCCACGTACAAAGGCATACGCCGAAGGACCCAAGGGATGTTCTGGGCCTCGTTCAAAGTTGGAATTACGACGCTTATCGACGCCCTCACCGGCGCTGCCGCGGGTTTGGAAAACGAAATCGAGGGCTGGATGGAAATAGACAAATGCCTCACCACTTCAGGGTGTGTAGATTACTTCGGCCTCTGGAACGCCCCGTTGTGGGTGCCAGTGACCCCCGAGCATATAGTCGACCAACCCGGGTAAACACCAGTAGCAGGTACTCGCTTTTATAGCGCTTCCTACTTGGGGAATTCCCCGGTATCGCAGGGGCTAGGGGTGGAGGAGTAACGCCGAGTGACCTGTTAGGTACAGAGGGGGATTGCCCCGCGAGCGCGTTAGGTAGAGGGGGTACGGGGCGAGGCCTCCGCGACCAGTCCAGCACCAGATCGAGCCGCTCGTAGAAGAAGCAGAGGTACCCGGCCAGTGCCGAAGCGTCGCCGAACGGCTCCGCGTAGGTCCACGCCCTGCCCTTGCACGGGCAGACGGTCCGGGTCGGGCTGGGAACCAGAGGCACCTCGACGCCGTCCGTACGGAAGTAGTAGCGCACCGGCAGCATGGTTTCGAGGGCAGGGAGCCGACACCACTCCGTCGCTGCCGGCCCGGCGCTAGTGCTTGCGCGTGAGCCACTTCCAGTGCGCCAGCGTGCGCAGGCGGATCAGCAGCACCCGCGACTGCTCGGGACCGTACGGCAGGATAGGGATGGCCTTCGTCACGTCCAGGGACGCCTCATCCATCGCGAGGCGGGTCACGCGGACGGCACTGCGCATCTTGTTCATCTGCGTGATGACCTCGGCCACCGCCACGGGATCACCGTGTCCGGGCACGAAGACGTCGTAGAGGTCCTCCAGCGCTACCATCTTGCCGAGCGTCCGCACCCAGTCGGTGGGGAACGAGTCCTCGAACGCCGGGTCGGCCCCCTCCTCGACGAGGTCTCCTGTGAAGAGGACGTTGCCCGCTCCGACCAGGAGGTCGTGGTCGGTGTGGCCCCGGCCGAGGTGGAACAGCGTCACGGATACGCCGCCGAGGTCCAGGTCCACGGGTGTCCCCTCGACCAGGCGGTTGGCAGGCAGGACGTCCGTCTGGGCGCCGTCGCCCACACCCATGGCCGGCTCGACGGCGGCGACCAGCGTCCGCTGCCCCTCACCGGTCTCTGCCTGCACCGCACTGCAGCGCGACGTCGCCCAGAACTCCTCGACGCCGCGCGAGGCGAAGTAGCTGTTGCCGAAGAAGTGGTCGGCATGGGCGTGCGTGTTGACGACGATCAGCGGCAGCCCCGTGATGTCCCGTACGTGCGCGAACACCTCGGCGGCACCGAGGGGGCCGGCACCGGTGTCGACGACGAGCGCCCGGTCCGCCCCGACGACGAGCCCGACGTTCATCCGGAACCCGGCGGTGCGCAGCACGTAGATGCCCTGCCCCACCTCCCGCCAGGGGGTGAGGTTCTCGGCAGCGGGGACAACGGTGATCATTGGATCCTCTCGGTGGCGGCAGGACTACCAGTCTAGGGCGGCGTCCGCCGGTTACCTCCGGCTCCGCCGAGGGAGTTCCGCAGGCGCCGGGAATCAGCCGACCGCGACCCCCGGCACCGGCCGGGGATGCTCGGGGATGCGGAACAGCGGCAGCGCGACATTGACCAGTGGCCCGATGAGCAGTGCGAAGGCCACCGTTCCGAGGCCCACCGATCCTCCGAGCAGCCAGCCGAGCAGCAGGACCGTACCCTCGATCGCCGTGCGGACAAGCCAGATCGGCAGACCGAAGCGGTCGTGGAGACCGGTCATGAGGCCGTCGCGGGGCCCAGGACCGAGCCGCGCACCGATGTAGAGCCCGCTAGCAGCGGCGAGCAGCACCAGTCCACCCGAGAACAGCAGGATCCGCGCCCACAGCGCGCCCGGCTCGGCCAGGAGCGCGAGGCCCACCTCGGCGCTCGGTCCCACGAGCAGAGCGTTCAGGATGGTCCCGATGCCCGGGCGCTGCCTGAGCGGTATCCAGAGCAGCAGGACGATCAAGCCGATGATGTTGGTCATGAAACCGAACGGGATCCCGGTCCGGAGGGAGCCTCCCTGGCTGAGGACGTCCCACGGAGACACCCCGAGCGTGGCCCGGATCATCATGGCGAGCGAGAATCCGTAGAGGAAGAGGCCGAGAAGGAGCTGCAGCCCGCGCCGGGCGCCGAGAAACGTCATTCCTCCAGTAGAGCCGCTGATTGGACTTACATCAAGATGCCAATCGTGGCATCGTGGCCCCATGATGGTTCTACCCGCCCGCCGCCTGGTCACGGAACTCGGCGCCTGGCGCTCCACCGGACCCGCCTACGTCGCCCTGGCGGACCGCATCCGGCTGCTCACCCTGGACGGCCGGATCCCCCTCGGCACGCGGCTGCCGGCGGAGCGCGAGCTCGCCGTACAGCTCGCCGTCAGCCGCACCCTGGTGGCCGCGTCCTATGCGCGACTCAGGTCCGCCGGCTACATCGAGAGCACGCGGGGTTCGGGAAGCGTCGTCGCCATGCCCGGACGCGGTGCCGGCCACGACGACGGCGGCGGCGCCGTCGTCCTCGACCTCAGCAAGGCGACCCTTCCGGCAGCGCCCCAGGTCGGCGAGGCCGCGGCCAGGGCGGCCGCGGAGCTTCCCGCCTACCTGAACGCGAGCGGCTACGACCCACACGGACTTCCGCGCCTGCGGCAGGCCCTCGCGGACCGGTACACGGCGCGCGGAGTCCCCACCGGTCCGCACCAGATCATGGTGACCCTCGGTGCGCAGCACGCCATCGCGCTCCTCGCGCGAACCCTGCTGAAGCGCACCGACACGGTGCTCGTGGAGGCGCCCAGCTACCCCCACGCGTACGAGGCCCTCCGGTCGGCCGGCCGGCGCCTCGTTCCCGTGGCCGTGGATGTGCACCGCGGCTGGGACGACGACGGACTCGACCAGGCCCTCCGGCGTGCGCAGCCGGCCCTGGCCTATGTCATGCCCGACTTCCACAACCCGACCGGCGCCGTCATGCCCGCCGAGCAGCGGCAGAGGCTGATGGGCGCAGCCGTGCGCCAGGACACGGTCGTCGTCGCCGATGAGACGATGGCCGAACTGCGCATCGACGGCGGTGCGGAACTCCCCCTTGCCGCCTACGGGCCGGCCGTCCTGATCGGATCCATGGGCAAGACGGTCTGGGGCGGGTTGCGCATCGGATGGATCCGCGCGGGTGAGGAGCTGATCCACCGGCTCGTCCAGTCCCGATACTCGCAGGATCTGGGGACACCGATCCTCGAGCAACTGATAGCACTCGAGATGCTCGGGAACTACGACGAACTGCTGCGGTTCCGCGCGGGCCAGCTGGCGGAAGGTCGCGGGAACCTCGAGTCGCTCCTGCGCGCGGTCCTGCCGGAGTGGGAGGTTCCGCACGTGACCGGTGGACTGTGCACGTGGGTCAACCTCGGTGCGCCTGTCAGTTCGCAGCTCGCCCTCGCGGCCCGGGACCGTGGCCTGCTGCTGGGAGCGGGGCCGCGCTTCGGCATCGGAGGGGTCTTCGAGCGCTTCCTCCGCGTCCCCTTCAGCTACCCGCTCGAGGACACGCGCCAGGCCGTCGACATCCTGTCCTCCGCCTGGCACTCGCTGGATCCGGGGGTGTCGGTCCACGACGACTTCGCCCCGGCGCTGGTGTAGGGCCCTCATTCCGTGGCACGTCGTTGCTGGAACTCATGGCGCTGGTTGTTCCGCTGACAAGCCGGCGGAGATGGCCTTGGCAATGTGTCTGGCCGCGGCCGTGCAGAAGATGAGCTGCCCGGGCACGCGAACGTCCATGCCGGGGTCTCCTTGCATCGCCGGCTGGAGGGTGCCTCCCCAGTAGACCCGCACGCCCGGGGGTGTAAGCCCCGGCAAGCTCGGCCCGTGGACGTCCGCCGTAGCGGACGCTCATTGCTCACCCGGGCGGACCGGGGGCCACCCCAGCTGACTCCCTCACCGGTTACACCCTGAATCTACCCCTGGTCGTGATCCTCCTGTTCTGACTGAACAGCTGGCCGATCTCCCTCATCCGGTCCTGCGGCGAGGGCGGCCAGGGACGCTGCCACGGAGTGATCCGGTTCCTCGAGGGGAGCAGTGTGGGCCCGGAGGATGAGGACCGATTTGTCCGCCACCTCGAGGTTCGTCCCGGCTGCCACGGTTGCTGTACCGACGATCGTGCCCGCCGTGTCCAGAGCCACTTCCCACTGCGGGGAGTATTCATCCGGCGGCAGCGTGAAGGTCACGGGCCGGTCGTGGGAGTTGAAGCACAGCAGGAAGTTCACGTCCGTGATGGGGCGTCCCCGCCAGTCCTTGCCGATCGAGGCCCCGTTGTAGAAGACCCCCAGGGCACGGGCGAGCGGCTGACCCCAATCGGAGGGCAGCATGGGTGCACCATCGGGGTTCAACCACACGATGTCAGGCAACGGCTGGCCTTGTTCCCGTTCGATCGGCCGTCCGCTGAAGAATCGGTTGCGCCGGAAGGTGGGGTGCTGGCGGCGCAGCCGGGAAAGCACCGCGACGAATTCACTCAGCGGCTTGTCGACGTGATCCCAGTTCACCCAGGTCAACTCGTTGTCCTGGCAGTACGCATTGTTGTTGCCCTCTTGGCTACGGCCCGACTCATCGCCGTGCACCAGCATCGGTACCCCCTGGGAGACCATCAGGGTGGCCAGGAGGTTTCGCTGCTGCCGGGCGCGGAGGGCCAGGATCTCGGCGTTGTCGGTGCGGCCTTCCACTCCGCAGTTCCAGGAGCGGTTGTGGGACTCCCCATCCTGATTGTTCTCGCCGTTGGCATGGTTGTGCTTCTCGTTGTAGGACACCAGGTCGCGCAGGGTGAAGCCGTCGTGGGCGGTGACGAAGTTGATCGAGGCGACCGGGCGGCGGCCTGAGGACTCGTAGAGGTCCGCTGATCCGGCAAGACGTGAGGCGAACTCTCCCAAGGTGGCCGGCGCTCCGCGCCAGAAGTCACGCACCGCATCCCGGAACTTGCCGTTCCATTCCGTCCACTGCGGCGGGAAGTTGCCCACCTGATAGCCGCCGGGTCCGACGTCCCACGGCTCGGCGATCAACTTCACCTGGGAGACGACCGGGTCCTGCTGCACCAGGTCGAAGAAACTGGCCAGCCGGTCCACCTCGTAGAACTCGCGAGCCAGCGCGGCGGCGAGATCGAAACGGAAGCCGTCCACGTGCATCTCGACCACCCAGTAGCGCAGGGAGTCCATGATCAGCTGCAGGGAGTGGGGATGGCGGACGTTCAGGGTATTCCCGGTGCCCGTGTAGTCCGTGTAGTACTGCCGGTCGCCTTCGACGAGCCGGTAGTAGGCAGAGTTGTCCAGGCCCTTGAACGACAGGGTGGGACCCAGGTGGTTGCCCTCCGCGGTGTGGTTGTACACCACGTCGAGGATCACCTCGATCCCGGCCTGGTGCAGGGACCGGACCATGGCCTTGAACTCCTGGACCTGCTGCCCCGGTTCCGGGGTCGAACTGTAGCCATTGTGCGGGGCGAAGAAGCCGATGCTGTTGTAACCCCAGTAGTTGGACAGCCCCCTCTCCAGCAACAGCCCGTCATGGACGAACTGATGGACCGGCATCAGTTCGATCGCGGTCACCCCGAGCTTCTGCAGATGCTCGATGACCGCCGGGTGAGCGACCCCGGCAAAGGTTCCCCGTTCCGCGGCCGGCACTTCGGGGTGCCGCATGGTCAGGCCCTTCACGTGAGCCTCGTAGATCACCGAGTCGTGATACGGGATCCGTGGGGGCCGGTCCCCCTGCCAGTCGAAGAACGGACTGATGACCACCGACCGCATGGTCGAGGCAGCCGAATCCTCCGCATTGAAGGATCCGGGATCACCGGGATCGTGGGAGAACACCGCCGGCCCCCAACGGACGTCTCCACTGATCGCCTTTGCATAGGGGTCCAGCAACAGCTTGGCGGGGTTGCACCGCGCACCCCGGAACGGGTCAAAAGGGCCCTCCACCCGGTATCCGTACCTCTGGCCCGGGATCACATGCGGCAGGTAGCAATGCCACACGAAAGCATCCACGGCCTCCAGCGGAATCCGGTACTCGGTGCCGGCCTCGTCGAACAGGCACAGATGCACGGCCGTGGCCGCTTCGCTGAACACCGCAAAATTCGTGCCGTTGCCGTCATAGGTCGCCCCTAGCGGATACGGGGTGCCTGCCCACACGTCCATGTTCGCCCTTCCTTCAGGAGCGGGAGAACGAACCTGTGCTTCCGTCAGCGCCTGGCATCGCCGACCCCTGCAGCGTCCCAGCATCGGAGAATCCACGCCCTTCCCTCGCTGGAACCCACCATATTCGAGCCTCCGTTCCCGGCGTGGAGAAATGCACCGGGATGAAGCCGTCACAAGTCCCGGGCCTGCTGTCAGTAATGGACTGCCACCGGAACCTGACGGAACATACCCGTCGTCCAGGTTGTTGTACAGAGTGATGACGACACCCCAGGAACTGGATCTGACCACTATCTCTCCCACGCGTCTGTGGGTTCCCCAACACGTCATGATTACCCGGGCTGCGGCGGACCTACCGCACACTGCCGAGATCATCAGGCGTTGCGAGCGTGCCGGGGTCGACGACATCCGGTTCCTGCCCGGAAATGCGCTCACGGGCCTCCGCGGTGCCAGTGAGCGCGAGACCTATGCGTCGGCGAAGAACACGCTCGCGGTCGTCGTAGCCCCTCCCAGTGCCCTCAAGCCGCAGCCGATCCCGCCGAGCGCTGATTGGCGGATCGACCTCGCGAAGGGTTGCCCCGCCCACTGCCAGTACTGTTACCTCGCCGGATCCCTGCAGGGGCCGCCCGTGACCCGCGTGTACGCCAATATCGACGATGTGCTGGATGGCATACGCACTCACGCCGGTAGGGGCTCCGTCACCCGCGGCACACTGGAGCGCGGGAACGAGGGTACGACCTTCGAGATGTCCTGCTACACCGACCCGCTCGGCATCGAGAGCGTCACCGGTTCGCTTGCCGCCGCCATCTCCCGCGTCGGTGCGGGTGAGTTCGGCAGCGACGTGCAGATGCGGTTCACGACGAAGTTCGACGACGTCGGTGAACTGGTGACTCTGGACCACGGGCGGCGGACGCGCGTCCGGTTCTCGGTCAACGCTGCAGAGGTGGCAAACCGCTTCGAGGGCGGAACCGCACGCATGCCGGCGCGCCTCGCCGCTCTCCGCGCGGTGGCGGCCGCCGGCTACCGGGTGGGCCTGACGATCGCCCCGATCATGCCGATCCCTGGCTGGCGAGAGCAGTACGGCGCGTTGCTGGATGACGTCTCCGGCGCGGTCGCCGGCATCGGTGACCTCGATCTCACGGCCGAGATCATCACGCACCGCTTCACCCCCGCTAGCAAGGAGGTGTTGCTGGGGTGGTACCCGAAGACCAAGCTCGAGATGGACGAGGATCTGCGGAGCCAGAAGCGTTCGAAATTCGGCGGAGTGAAGTACGTGTACCCGAAGCAGACCATGACGGAGATGCGGGAGTGGTTCACGGAGGAGCTCGAGCGGCGCCTGCCGGCTGCCCGGCTTCTCTACTGGACCTGATGCGCAAACACCGGCCCCGGTGGCTGAGCCGGGTCTCTGGTGGCACTCTGCAACCTGTGGTTGGATGTCCTTAGGTTACTTAGCAATCAGGCGGGTCGTGGCGCACAGTGTCGTGGGCCTCTGGTTGAACGTGGTGGTTCCTAGAAGGTCTCAGTCATATGCTCACTGCTCCGTTGCCAATTCTCTCGCCTCGTACGAGTCCGTCGGATCCATCTGCCCGCGCTGACACCGGCGGCCCGGTGTCAGTCGATGCGTTGCTGCTTCATGTCGCTGACGGTGATGTGCCGGCGTTCACCGCACTGTATGAGTGCACCTCCCGCCGCGTGTACGGGCTTGTGCGCAGGGTGCTGGTGGACGCGGAGCTGAGCGCCGAAACGACGCAGGACGTGTACCTCGCCCTCTGGCAGGGTGGAGCAGCCCGTTTCGATCCCGCCCTGGGCTCGGGGATGTCATGGATTCTGACGCTCGCGCACCGCCGCGCGGTGGACAGGGTCCGCGCCGAGGAATCCCACCGCGCGAGGGATCTGAACTGGGGCATCAGGAACCGGAATGTCGACTACGACCAGGTCGCCGACGCCGTCGTCCAGCGGACCGAGACCGACGCGGTCCGGGCGGGCCTGGGCATGCTCTCCGCAGTGCAGCGTGAGGCGATCGATCTCGCGTATTACGCGGGCATGACCTACGCCCAGGTCGCCGACCATCTGGGCATCCCCGTGCCGACGGCGAAGACCCGGATCCGCGACGGCATCAAACGCCTCAGCTCGTGCCTGCAGGAATCCGGTTGACCTCTCCTGAAGGGGATGTGGTACGTCACGCTGCCGGAGGGCGACCGTCGAGGTAGTCCGCGAGGTAGGGCGCCGTGACGCTCGTCCCCGAAGCGAGCGCGGCAACCTGCTGCGGAGTCCCGGTGGCGACGATCCGGCCACCGGCCGAGCCGCCGCCGGGACCGAGGTCGACCACCCAGTCGGCGGCGGCGACGACAGCCATGGTGTGCTCCACGACGACGACAGTGTTGCCGGCCTCCACCAGCTTCCGTAGCTGGGCGAGGAGCAGGACGACGTCCGCGGGATGCAGCCCCGTGGTCGGTTCGTCGAGCAGGTAGAGGGTGGAACCGCGCCGGGCACGCTGGAGTTCGGTAGCCAGTTTGATGCGCTGGGCCTCTCCTCCGGACAACTCGGTCGCAGGCTGGCCGAGCCGCAGGTAGCCGAGCCCGACCTCCCGAAGCGTGGCGAGGGAACGGGCCGCGCCCGGGACATCACCGAGGAAGCCTGCCGCTTGATCGACCGTCATCCCGAGGACATCGGCGATGGTGCGCCCTTTGAACCTCACCGACAGGGTTTCCTCGTTGTAGCGGGAGCCGTGGCAGGTGGGGCAGGGCCCGTAGCTTCCGGGCAGGAAGAGGAGCTCGACCGACACGAAGCCTTCGCCCTGGCAGGTCTCGCACCGGCCGCCCTGCACGTTGAAGGAGAACCGGCCCGCGCCGTAGCCCTCTGCCCTCGCGGCGGGGGTCGCTGCGAAGGCTTTCCGCACCGCGTCGAAGAGCCCGGTGTAGGTGGCGAGATTGGAGCGCGGTGTCCGGCCGATCGGCTTCTGGTCCACGCTGACCAGACGGTCGATGCATTCGAGCCCCCTGATGCGTCCGACGACGGTGGCCGCCCGGTCCGCGACGTCATCGGCCGGTTCGCCGTCGACCGGCGTGTCATCCCGCACGTGGGAACCGACGGCCTCCGCCAGGACCTTGCTCACGAGGGTGGACTTTCCGGAGCCGGAGACACCGGTCACTGCTGTCAGCACTCCCACCGGGATCTCCGCGTCCAGCCCCCGGAGGTTGTGGCGGTGGATCCCCTCGAGCCGCAACCACGCGGTCGGCGTCCGCACCTCGCCCTGCCCGTTCCGGGACGGCGCAGTCCCGGACAGGAAGGGTGCCGTCAGGGAATCGGGGACCTGCGCGAGCCCGTCGGCGGGCCCGCTGTAGATGATGGTGCCTCCACCCTCACCGGCGAGCGGTCCGACATCGACGATCCAGTCCGACCGTCGGACGACGTCCATGTTGTGCTCGACCACGAAGACCGTGTTCCCCGCATCCTTGAGGGCCTCCAGCACGGCGAGGAGCGGCTCGACGTCGGCAGGGTGCAGGCCCGCGGACGGCTCGTCGAGCACGTAGACCACGCCGAACAGGCCCGAACGGAGCTGCGTGGCGATGCGCAGCCGCTGCATCTCACCGGGTGAGAGCGTGGGCGTGGCCCGGTTGAGGCTCAGGTACCCCAGACCGAGGTCGACCAGGACGCCCAGCCGCTGCACGAGGTCCCTGCTGATGGTGACGGACACCTCCGTACCCTCGCCCGAGGAGGAGGACCGGTGCGCGGCTGCCGGATGCTGGATCGTCGCTGCGGGCTCGAGCCGGGCCGCCAGCTCCCCCAGCGGCAACGCGTTGGCGTCAGCGATCGAGAGCCCGCCGAATGTCACGGCGAGCGCCTCCGGGCGCAATCCGCTGCCTCCGCACACGCCGCAGGGCCCGGATTCCAGAAAGGGCAGGACGCGGTCGCGCATCTGCTGGCTCTTGGAGTCGTGCAGCGTGTGCAGCACGTAACTCTTCGCACTCCAGAACCGTCCCTTGTAGGGCTTGGCCACACGGTCCCGCTGGGGAGTCACCTCGACGACGGGCTGCTCCTCGGTGAACAGGAGCCAGGCCCGTGCTTCCTCCGGAAGGTCGCGCCAGGGGACGTCGATGTCGTGGCCGAGCTCGCTGACGACATCACGGAGGTTCTTGCCCTGCCAGGCACCGGGCCAGGCCGCGATGGCGCCTTCGCGGATCGTCAGGGACTCGTCGGGGACGAGCGTCTTCTCCGTCACGTCCCGGGCGATCCCGAGTCCGTGGCAGCGGGGACATGCTCCGGCGGCCGTGTTGGGCGAGAACGCGTCCGACTCCAGCCTGTCCGGAGCATCGGCCGGGTACGTCCCTGCCCGTGAGTACAGCATGCGGAGGGAGTTCGAGAGCGTGGTCAGGGTGCCGACGGTGGAGCGGACGCTCGGCGTGCCGCGGCGCTGCTGGAGGGCGACAGCGGGAGGAAGCCCGGTGATCGACCCGACATGCGGCGTGTGTCCCTGCTGGATCAGCCTGCGCGCATAGGGAGCGACGGATTCGAGGTACCGCCGCTGGGCTTCCGCGTAGATGGTCCCGAAGGCCAGCGAGGACTTCCCCGAGCCGGACACACCGGTGAAGGCGACGACGGCGTCCCTCGGGCAGTCGACGTCGATCCCGCGCAGGTTGTTCTCGCTCGCGCCGCGTACCCGGACGAACCCGTCCCGGACACTCGACAGCTCGGCAGGGGCGTCGTTCAACGATTCGATCACCAGTCCCACCCTACGGTCCTTCAACCGCACCGGAGTACGACCATCGGAGTACGGCCATCGGATGGCGGATCATAGGTCGCCTGGAATCGAAGCGGAAGGCGCCCGACGCCGGCGGATTCGCATCGACCGGCCGCTGTCCCGCTCCTAGGGTGGTGGAATGGCTGATATCAACGAAGAGTTCCCCACCCTGGACGACCTCAACCCCGACAACGACGCCCTGCCGCGCCCCTCCCGCCAGACACACGGGAAGGCCGACGACCACGTGGACGACGACGCCCTCGCCCTCGCCACCGAGCGCGAGGAAGTCGCTCTCGGCCTGAAGGACTACGTGCCGGACGACGTCCCGGACGCCACGGACCCGCTGCCCGAGGGCTCCGCGCCCGAGGCCGACCTGGCGCAGCGGGGATTGCTCGGCAACCCTGACGACGCCTGATACCGGACCGCTGGATACCCGTCGCCGCGGTCCCCGCCCGGAGGGCCGCGGTCACAGGTCGGCGAGCATCGCCCCCGGGTCCTCCATCGCGTCCGCGACGAAGCGCAGGAACCCACCCGCGGTGCCGCCGTCGCAGACGCGGTGGTCGAATGCGAGCGTCAGTTCGGTCACCTTGCGCACCGCGAGCTGCCCGTCCACGACCCAGGGACGATCGAGGATGCGGCCCAGGCCGAGGATCGCCGCCTCGGGATAGTTGATGATCGCCGCGCTGCCGTCGACGCCGAACACGCCGTAGTTGTTGAGGGTGAAGGTGCCCGAGGACAGGTCCGACGGGGAGGCCTTGCCGTCACGCGCGCTGGCGGCAAGGCGCCGGATCTCCGCGTCGAGCTCCCGGGCGGACAGGGTGTCCGCCCGACGGATGCTGGGCACGACGAGCCCCCGCTCCGTCTGCGCGGCGATCCCGAGGTTCACTCCGTCCACCCGCACCACCTCCTGGGTGCCGTCGCCGCCCGTCGCGATCCTGCTGTTCAACTCCGGGTACCGGGCGAGGCCGGCGACCACGAAACGGGCCACGAAGGCCAGGATGCCGGGGACCGCGTCGGGGGTGCGTCGCTTCATGCCCTCACGCAACTCGACGAGGGCCGTCACGTCGACGTCGACCCAGACCGTCGCCTCCGGGATCTCGCGCCTGCTGCGGGTCATCGCGTCGGCGATGGTTCGGCGGACTCCCCGGAGCGGTGTCCGCTCCAGCACGGCGAGCCCGGAGCGGGAGTCGAGCTCATGCAACTGTGCCGGAAGGATGCGGGAGTCCTCGCCCGATGACGGCTGGTCACCGGCCGATCGGACCGCACCGGATTGGTCCTCCGATCGCGCGAGGGCCTGCTCCACATCCCTGCGCAGGATGAGCCCCTCCTCCCCCGATCCGGAAATGGCATCCAGGCGGAGCCCGTGGTCCCGGGCCAGCCTGCGGACCAGCGGGGACACACAGAGAGGTGCGAGCCCGCGGGCCGCTGTCGTGGGAGCCGATGCCCTGGGAGCCGCCCCGGGGTCCATGTTGGCGGTCGGCCCGGTGGCAGGTGCGGATGCGGCTGGGCGGCCGCCCTTCCTGCGCGGACGGGTCCGCCCTCCGGTGAGGCCGCCGGGGGTCCCGTACCCGATCAGTACGTTTCCCGAACCCGCGCTGCCCGCGGGCCGGTCCTCCATCGCCCGGGCCGCCGGTGCGGGAACCCCCGCGTCCTCCCGCATTTCGACCGCCGCTTGCTCGACGGACTCCTGCGCGGACTCCTGCGCGGACTTTTCGCCGGTGGTCGCACCGGGAGCCGGTGAGTCGACACCCTCGGGGCGCACCGACAGGAACGGTGCCCCGACGGCCAGGACCTCCCCGGGCTTGCCGTGCAGGACGGCGACGGTGCCCGCGAAGGGCGACGGAACCTCGACGACAGCCTTGGCGGTCTCCACCTCGGCGACCGGCTGGTCGACAGCGACCTCATCGCCCTCGGCGACGAGCCAGGACACGAGCTCCGCCTCGGTCAGCCCCTCCCCGAGGTCGGGAAGGGCGAAGACCAGGAGCTTCGGGGTGATGGTCGGCACGCTCACGGTCAGTCCTCCCACTGCAGGTCGTCCACGGCGTCGAGGATGCGGTCGACGCTCGGCAGGTAGAAGTGTTCGAGCTTCGGGGAGGGGTACGGGATGTCGAAGCCCGTGACGCGGAGCACGGGTGCGGCGAGGGAATGGAAGCAGCGTTCCTGCACCCGCGCCACGATCTCCGAGGCGACCGAGGCGAACCCCGGGGCTTCGGCGACGACGACGGCGCGTCCGGTGCGTCGCACGCTCTCGCAGACGGTCTCGTCGTCGAACGGGACGATGGACCGGAGGTCGATGACCTCGATCGAGCGCCCCTCCTCGGCGGCAGCGGCAGCTGCTGCGAGAGCCGTCGGAACGGATGGGCCGTAGCTGATGAGGGTCGCGTCGGTTCCGGCACGGGCCACGACGGCGCGCCCGATGCGCCGGGGAGCCTGCCCGTCCTCGAAGGTACGTCGGAGCTCCGCGAGGTCGACGTCCTCCCGCGACCAGTACAGCTTCTTCGGTTCCAGGAACACCACCGGATCCGGGGACGCGATGGCCTCGCGCAGCAGGAAGTAGGCGTCGCGCACCGTCGCCGGAGCGAGCACCGTGAGGCCGGGTGTGTGCGCATAGTAGGCCTCGGACGAATCGCAGTGGTGCTCGACTCCGCCGATACCCCCGGCGTAGGGGATCCGGATGACGATCGGCAGGTGCACCGCGCCCCGCGTGCGGTTGCGCATCTTCGCGACATGGCTCACCACCTGCTCGAAGGCCGGGTAGGCGAAGGCGTCGAACTGCATCTCGACCACGGGCCTCATGCCGTTCATGGCCATCCCCACGGCCATCCCCACGATGCCCGCCTCGGCGAGCGGCGTATCGAAGCAGCGTTCCTCCCCGAACCTGGCGGTGAGGCCGTCAGTGATGCGGAAGACTCCGCCGAGCACGCCCACGTCCTCGCCGAACATCAGGACGGTCGGGTCGGCTTCCATCGCGTCCGCGAGCGCAGCATTGAGTGCCTGTGCGAAGGTCGAGGCGGCCTTGACCGGAACAGGCCGGGACCGGTGCGGGGAGCCCGCCGGGGGTGCTTCCGTGGTCTGCGTCATCGAAGTTCCCCCTCCGCCTGGTCCCCGGCTCCCGCTGATTCGGCCTCGGCATCCCGCGCCAGTTCCTCCCGCAGCTGCTCCGCCTGCTCGCGTAGCTGGGATGTCTTCTCGGCGTACACGTACTCGAACAGCTGTGCCGGGTCCACCTCGGCCTCCGTGTTCAATCCTCCGCGGATGGTGGCGGCAATCGAATCCGCCGCGTCGGACAGGGCGTGCTCGCCCTCGTCCGTGAGCAGGGTCAGCCCGCGCAGGTAGGTGCGCATCCGCAGGATCGGATCCCTGGGCACCCAGCGCTCGACGTCGTCGGCCGAGCGGTAGCGCGTGGCATCATCGGCGTTGGTATGGGCGTGCATCCGGTACGTGTGCGCCTCGATGAGCGAGGGTCCGCCGCCGTCGCGCGCGCGGTCCACCGCGGCTCCGAGCACGGCGAGGAGGGCAGCGAGGTCGTTGCCGTCGACGCGCTCGCCGGGCATCCCGTAGCCGATCGCCTTGTGCGCGAGCGAGGGAGCGACCGTCTGGTGATCGAGAGGAACGGAGATCGCGAACTCGTTGTTCTGGATGAGGAACACCACGGGGACGTGGAAGACGGCCGCGAAGTTCATCGCCTCATGGAAGTCACCCTCGCTGGTCGCCCCGTCCCCGCACATCGCCAGGACCACGGTGGACTCTCCGCGCAGCTTGGCCGCGTGGCCCACCCCGACGGCATGCAGCAGCTGGGTGGCGAGCGGCGTGGCCTGCGGTGCCACTCGATGCTCGTGCGGGTCGTAGCCGCCGTGCCAGTCGCCGCGCAGCAGGGAGAAGACCTGCAGCGGATCGATGCCACGGGTGATGACGGCGACGGTGTCGCGGTAGGTGGGGAAGAGCCAGTCCTCCCCGGCGAGGACGACGGCGGCGGCCACCTGGCAGGCCTCCTGGCCATGCGACGAGGGATAGACCGCCAGGCGCCCCTGCCGGACGAGGGCGTTGGCCTGGTCGTTGATGCGGCGGCCCGCGACGAGGTGTCCGTAGGCGCTGAGCAACAGCTCCCCATCGGGCAGCGGGTAGCGGTCGTCGTGCGTGTGGCATCCCTCCGGATCCACCAGCTGCACGGGCTTCGCCGACGGAAGCAGGGCGCTGTCCATGCTCTGCTGGGTTCCGCCGGCCGACGCCTCCATGCTTCCGCGCCCATTCGTTGCCGTACTCATCCCGCCTCCATCTTCGGCCGCCCGCGGCGGCTCTCCTACGATGCACCGGGCGGTAGCTCCGGCGCTGGATGCTGTGTAGGTCCAGTATGCGCAGGCGCCTCTTTTGTATCCATGGACTGCGGGAAGTGTGGATCATCGGGCGAAAAACGCACTTTTGTGTGGACGTATTGGTAGTGTGAGCTGCATTACATGAAGGAGTGTGGACACGTGGCGGATGGCAGCCTGGACGACGTCGATCGGAAGATCCTCGCCGAGCTCACGAGGGACGGCCGGCAGTCGGTCACCTCGGTGGCGGAGCGCGTGCACATCTCGCGCGCACACGCCTACTCACGGATCGCGAGGCTGACCGAGGACGGCGTCCTGACGCGGTTCACCGCGATCATCGATCATGCCAAGGCGGGGCTGCGGTCCTCCGCCTACGTCACGCTCAAGGTGCGGCAGGATTCGTGGCGGGAGCTCCGGGACAGCCTCCGGACCATCCCCGAGATCCACCACATCGCACTGGTGGGTGGCGACTTCGACGTGATCCTGCTGGTGCGGGCGGAAGACAATGTCGGGCTGCGACGCGTCATCTTCGACCAGTTGCAGTCGATGCCCGGCGTACTCGACACGCAGACGTTCCTCGTCTTCGAGGACCTCGACACGCGCTGACTCGTCACCGTCCTCGCGGTGCGAGAGCAGCGGAACTACGGCTTGGTCAGCCCTGACCTGGAATCCTCGAGGGAAGCCCGCAGCCACTCGTACGCGCTGGCTTCCGAGGTGAAGAAGCGGGTGGGATGAACGGCACGGCGGGCCCCGGCCGCCAGCACCTCGTCCATGGGCCCATCCCCCAGCAATGCCGCCGCGACCACGAGCGCCTCCGCGTTGAACGAAGCACGCGCACCGGGGTGAAGATCGACGATCTCGGTCATCTCGACGAGGATCGCGTAGGGGCGGCCACCCGAGAGCTGCCTGCTCATGGCGAGGACGGACAATGCGTCGTCGGGAGTTATCGCCACGCGCGCAGCCCAGGCGAGGTGCTGGAGGTCCGATGCCACCAACCGGACCGTAGCCCTTCCGCCTGCTGCCGCCAGGCTTTCCATGGTCCCCCTTCGGACGAGGCCTCGACGTCCGCGCTTGCCGCACTGCCGCGAAGTGCGCGCGATCACGCCGGATGTGCCAGAAGATATCATGACGACCGGTCCGGAGGGTGACGGCGGGTCAGCGCGAGTGGGCGAGGGGTGCGGCTCTGCGGGCTTCCGCCGCCTTGGCGGCCGCTTCCGTCGCCCTGGCCGCCTCGGCCGCTTCTGCGAGCTGCACGAGATGACGCAGGGCAGCGGCCGGTTCGGGATTCGAGCGTCCGGCGAGCTGCGCGTGCAGCCAGGCTGCCAGGCGCTTCTCTCCGGCCGACTGCGGCGACGTCAACGAGGGCAGGCGCCCCTCCTCCTCGAGGAAGTCGGCGATGCTCTCGACCTTCAGCCACACTGCACCGCTGTGGCTGCTGTCGCGCTGCTCCCGCTCCTGCAGCAGCCCTGCTTCCTGCAAGGCCAGTACGCGCCCGGCACCCAGCCTTCCGGCCCGTACCGACTTCCGCTGCTCCTCGAGCCAGAGGGCGAGCCGGTGCTCACCGGGCGAGGCTGCGCGACCGGAGGGTTCCCGACCTTCGGCGGCGACGAAGGCCGTCAGGGCCCTCAGCCGAACCTCCCAGGATGTCGTCGCCATGGAATGGCCTCTCGAAAGCAGGAATCGGACGATCAGTAGTGAGTTTACTGATAAGTATGCTTACCAACTACATCTGACCGGTTCATGACGTCGAAACAGCACGGCAGGCCGCCCGGGTCCAAGGGCCCGCCCGCCCTTCCGGGGTCACCGGACGCCGGAGCGGCAGTGGCAAGATGGGAGCCATGACCGCTGATGCCATCGCACTCGTTGTCCCCGTTCCGCCGCCGGCCAGGAAGGTGCCCCAGCCGCGCACGCACCACGGCGACACGTTCGTCGACTCCTACGAGTGGATGCGCGACAAGGAGAGCCCCGAGCTGATCGACTACCTCACGCGCGAGAACGAGTACACCGACGCCGTCACGCGCCACCAGGAACCGCTGCGGGAAGCGATCTTCGACGAGATCAGGGAACGGACGCAGGAGACCGACCTGTCGGTGCCGGCTCGCAAGAAGGGCTGGTGGTACTACTCGCGGACGGAGGAAGGGAAGCAGTACGGCATCCAGTGCCGGACTGCCGCGGAGGACACCGGCGACCTCAGCCGCGACTGGACGCCCCCCGAGGTCGTACCCGGCCGGCCCGTTCCGGGCGAGCAGATCCTGCTCGACGGCAATGAACTCGCCGAGGGCAAGCCGTTCTTCTCCCTCGGGGGCCTGTCCGTCACCGAGGACGGCACGCTGCTCGCCTACTGCGAGGACAATGCCGGCGACGAGCGGTTCACCCTGCGCATCAAGAACCTCGAGACGGGGGAACTCCTCCCCGACGAGGTGCCGAACATCTTCTACGGGCTGTCCTTCTCCCCCGACGGTACGCGCGTCTACTACACGGTCGTCGATGACGCCTGGCGCCCCTACCAGGTGCGTGTCCACACGCTGGGCACCCCGGTCGCGGACGACGTCGTGGTGTACCAGGAGGACGACGTCGCGATGTGGACCGGCTTCGAGGTCTCCGCCGACCGCACGCAGCTCCTCATCAGTATCGGATGCTCCGAGTACAGCGAGTACCGTGTCCTCGACCTCGCGAGGCCGGAGGACGGGCTGACCACGCTGATCTCCCGCGACGAGCACATCCTGTACGACGCCGAGCCCGTCACCATCGGCGGGGCGCCCCACTATCTGCTGACGCACGACCGCAACGCGAAGAACTCCATGGTGAGCCTCGTCGCCGCGGGCGAGTTCGCACGCCCGCTCGCGGAGCAGCAGTGGACCACGGTCATCTCGCACGACGACGCCGTCCGGGTGAATGGCGCCTCGGTCACGCGCACCCACCTCGTGCTGTCCGTGCGGAAGGACACCATCGAGCGCGTGCAGGTCCTCCCGCTCGCCGGGCTCGGGACGGCGGACCAGGAGCCGCCGACGGAACCGGACTTCGACGAGGAGCTCTTCTCGTGCAACCTCGCCAACGCGGAGTTCGACTCCCCGATCATCCGGCTGTCCTACACCTCCTACCTCACACCCCCGCGCGTCTACGACTACGTCCTCGAGGACGGCTCGCTGAAGCTACGCAAGGAGACGGAGGTGCGCGGCGGCTACGACCCCTCCTCCTATGTCGCCGAGCGGCAGTGGGCGCCGGCCGCGGACGGTACGCTGATCCCGCTCTCGGTCGTCCGCCGCGCAGAGCTCGTCCCGAACGGCACCCATCCCGCGGTCATCTACGCGTACGGCAGCTACGAGGTCAGCATGGATCCGGGCTTCTCCATCGCGCGGCTGTCCCTGCTGGACCGCGGCATCGTCTTCGTCACCGCGCACGTCCGCGGCGGCGGTGAGATGGGGCGCAGCTGGTACGACCAGGGCAAGAAACTCGCGAAGAAGAACACCTTCACCGACTTCGTCGATGCGACCACCTACCTCGGCGCCTCGGGCTGGGCGGATCCCGGGCGGATCGCTGCGATGGGCGGGTCCGCCGGCGGCCTCCTCATGGGCGCCGTCGCCAACCTCGCTCCCGAGAAGTACCGGGCGATCGTGGCACAGGTGCCGTTCGTGGACGCGCTCACCACCATCCTCGACCCGGAGCTGCCCCTCTCGGCGCTCGAATGGGAGGAATGGGGCAACCCGATCACCGACCCCGAGGTGTACCGCTACATGAAGGAGTACACCCCCTACGAGAACGTGCGGCCGGTGCCGTACCCGCGCATCGCGGCCGTCACGAGCTACAACGACACCAGGGTGCTCTACGTCGAACCGGCCAAGTGGGTGGCGCAACTCCGGGAGACGACCACGGGCAGCGAGCCGATCGTCCTGAAGACCGAGATGGACGGCGGCCACGGCGGGGCCAGCGGACGCTACTCGCGCTGGCGTGACGTCGCCTGGGACTACGCCTTCGCGGCGGATGCGGTGGGCGCCACGGAGGTGCTGGCACGTTCCACCAGCTCCGTGGAGTAGATCACCGGCTCCGGGTGCGAGCCCGGAGCCTCGATCTCCTCGAGGAGCATGGTCCCGGCCTTCACGGCCATCTCGACCATGGGCTGGGTGATGGTGGTCAGGGGCGTCGGGGCGGTCTCCGCCACGGCATGGTTGTCGTACCCCATCAGGGCGATGTCCCCGGGGACCGTCCTGCCGGCCGCCTGGATGACGTCCAGGACCCCGAGCGCCATGAGGTCCGAGGCCGCGAAGATCCCGTCGATGTCGGGGTGCTCGGCGAGCAGCCTGCGGGCCGCGGCCGCGGCGCCGTCGGTGGTGAAGTCGGCGTGGACCACCGGCCCTTCGGGCAGCCCTGCCTCGGCCAGGCCCTCCCGCCACCCGCGGAGGCGGTCGACGGCGGCTGTCATGTCCGCAGGACCCGCGACCGTCGCGAGACGTCGTCGCCCGATGCCCGCGAGGTGACGTGCGGCGAGGCGTCCGCCGCCCACGTTGTCGGTATCCACGTACGTGACGTCGAACGCCATGTCCCACGGACGCCCGATGAAGATGGTCGGCAGGCCGGTCTCGGCGAGTGACCTCGCCCAGGAGTCGGCCTTGTGGTGCGAGACGACGATGGCCCCGTCCACGTGCCCGCCCCGCAGGTAGCGCAGCGTGCGGGACGAGTCGTCGTCTGTCCTCGACATCAGCAGCACCAGCTGCACGTCGGTCTCGCGGAGCGCCTCCGTGATGCCGGTGATGACGACGGCGAAGAAGGGGTCCATCATGACGCGGACATCCGGCTCCGGGATGACCAGGGCGATGGAGGACGTCCGGCGGGTCACGAGGCTGCGGGCGGCCCGGTTCGGGATGTAGCCGAGGGCGACGACGGCGCGGTCCACCGCGGCCTGCGCCTCGGGGCTGACACGGTCCCCGCCGTTGATGGCACGCGACGCCGTGGACCGCGACACCCCGGCTGCCACGGCGAGATCCTCGAGCGTGGGGCTCGGGCGAACTGCTGCGTGCCGTAGCGACCGGGGCGGGGACGTGTTCATCACCTCGACAATACGACACCCGCGCTTCCGCCGTCAGTGGATGAGGCGGCCGACGGGAGGGCCGACGGGAGCGCATTGGAGGCCGCGACGCGTGCGTACCAGAGGGCGCTGGCCTTCGGAGTCCGCTCCTGCGTCCCGTAGTCCACGCGGACCAGCCCGAAGCGCTGGTGGTAGCCCCACGCCCACTCGAAGTTGTCCAGCAGGGACCAGGCCAGGTAGCCCCGGAGGTCCACGCCGTCGTCGATCGCGTCCTTCATGGCCCGGAGGTGGACGTCGAAGAATGCGAGGCGGTCCTGGTCGTCCACGAAGCCGGACCCATCGGGGACGTCGTCGTAGGCGGCGCCGTTCTCCGTGATGTAGATCGGGATGCCCGCAGGGCCGGTGTACTCGTCCTGCAGCCTGTTCAGCAGGCGGCGGAGACCGTCCGGCTGCACCTCCCAGTCCATGGCCGTGACCGGCAGGCCCCGTGGAACGGAGCGTACGCCGGAGGCGGCGACGTAGGGCGAGGAGACCGGGCGCTCGACGGGCGCGTGGCCCTCCTGCGGCGCCGCCTCGTCCGACGGCGTCTTCGTCACGGCCTCGCCGTGGTAGTAGTTGACGCCCAGCACGTCGATCGGGGTGCCGATGATCTCCAGGTCGCCCTTCCGGATGGAATCGGTCAGCCCCAGGTGCTCGACGTCCCGGAGCACGTCCTCCGGGTACGAGCCGCGCAGCACGGGGTCGAGGAAGATGCGGTTGAACTGGCCGTCGATGCGCCGGGCGGCGTCCCGGTCGTCCTCGCTGGAGGGGTCGAGGGGATCAGGGACGGTGAGGTTCAGGGTGATGCCGAGCGTGGCGTCCCCGTCCCGGCGGCGCAGTTCCTGGGTTGCCAGCCCGTGCGCGAGCAGCAGGTGGTGGGCGGCGGCGAGTGCCGCGGTCGGCTCCTGCCGTCCCGGCGCGTGCACGCCGGCCGCGTAGCCGAGGAACGCCGCGCACCAGGGTTCGTTGAGGGTCGTCCAGATCCGGACGCGGTCGCCGAGGGCCTCGTGCATCACCGCTGCGTACTCGGCGAAGCGGTAGGCGGTATCGCGGTTCGTCCAGCCGCCCTTGTCCTCGAGGGCCTGCGGCAGGTCCCAGTGGTAGAGGGTGAGCCACGGCGTGATGCCGGCCTGGAGGAGCTGGTCCACGAGGGTGGAGTAGAACCGGATCCCCTCGAGGTTGGGCGTCACTCCGTCCGGCATGCAGCGCGACCAGGACGTCGAGAAGCGGTAGGCCTGCAGGTTGAGGCTCTTCATGAGCTCCACGTCCTCCGCGGACCGGTGGTAGTGGTCGCAGGCGACGTCGCCGTTGTGCGCGTCGGCCACCGCTCCCGGGACGCGGGAGAACGTGTCCCAGATGGACGGTCCCCTGCCGCCTTCCCGGGCGGCGCCCTCGATCTGGTAGGCGGCTGTCGCCGCGCCCCAGAGGAAGCCCTCGGGGAAGGTTCGTTCGGTGCTGCTCATCCTTTGACTGCTCCTTGCATGATTCCTGAAACGAGTTGGCGTCCCGCGACCGCGAAGAGGAGCAGCAGCGGGATGGTGGAGAGAACCGCTCCGGCCAGCACGATCGAGTAATCGACGAAGTGCGCGGCCTGGAGCAGCTGCAGCGCCACCGGGAGTGTGGGGTTGGACGGATCCAGCACGATGAACGGCCAGAAGAAGTTGGTCCACGTGGCGACGAACGTGAACAGTGCGAGCATCGCCGCCGCCGGTCGGGCCGCTGGAAGGCCAACGTACCAGAACGCCTGGATCATGGAGGCGCCGTCGATCCGTACGGCCTCGATCAGCTCGTCCGGCAACGCGTCCCGCAGGTACTGCGTCATCCAGAAGACCCCGAAGGCCGTCACGACGCCCGGGACGATGACGGCCCAGAGCGAGCCGGTCCAGCCGAGCTTCGCCATGACGATGAACAGGGGCACCACACCCAGCTGGGTGGGTACGGCCATCGTGGCGACCACGAACACCAGCAGTACCTTGCTGCCCCGGAAGCGGAGCTTGGCGAAGGCGAAGCCGGCGAGGGTCGAGAACAGCACCACCGACGCCGCCGTGACCGTGGAGACGATGAAGCTGTTGCCGAGCGCCTTCCAGAACGGGATGCTGTCCAGCACGGTGGCGGCGTTGGCGAGGAAGTTGCCCCCGGGAAGCAGGGGTACGCCCTTGCTGATCACCGAGCTGTCGTGGCTGCCCACCAGGAAGGACCACCACAGCGGGAACACGGAGCCGAGGATCACCGCGCCGAGGAAGCCGTAGGTCAGGAACCCGGGGCGCCGCATGGTGCCGCCCGGAGCGCCGCGGCGCCTCGCGCCGAGCCCCCGCTGCGCCGCACGGGCGGCGCCCTTGCCTGCAGTCTGCTCGATCATGGGGATGGAGCTCATCGTCGGCCTCCCTGGCTTGCGATGCGGCGGGTGATGAGGAAGTTGGCCATCGCTATGAGGACGATGATCAGGAACAGGAGCCAGGCGACCGCCGAGGCCCTGCCGAAGTTGCGCTGGCCCCAGCCGAGCTCCCAGATGTACATGGTGAGCGTTTGCCATTGCCGGTCCGCGCCGCCGAGGCCCGCCTGGTCGAAGACCCTGGCCTCGTCGAAGATCTGGAGTCCGCCGATGGTGGCGGTGATGACCACGAAGATGATGGTCGGCCGCAGCATGGGGACGGTGACGGAGAAGAACTGCCGGAGGCGTCCGGCACCGTCGATGGTTGCCGCCTCGTAGACGTCCCGGGGGACGGCCTGCATGGCGGCGAGGAAGATGAGCGCGTTGTACCCGGTCCACCGGAAGTTCACCATCGTGGCGATGGCCGCGTGGCTCGCCAGGGACTCGGAGTGCCAGCGGACCGGGTCCAGCCCAATCCCCGTCAACAGCTCGTTGAACAGGCCTGCCTGGTCAGCGAAGAGGTTGTTGAAGATCAACCCGACGGCCACGGGGGCCACCACGAAGGGAACGAGGACGCCCATCCGCCAGAACGTCCTGGCCCTCAGGTTGGCGTCCAGCACCGCGGCGATGGCGATGGCGAGGACGACCTGCGGGATGGACGAGAGGAGGAAGATGCTGAACGTGTTCCCTACCGCATTCCAGAAGAACGGCTGCGCGAGCACGAACTCGTAGTTCTCCAGCCCCGTGAACTCGCCCTGGCCCCCGATGAGGTTCCAGGTGTGGAGCGAGACCCATGCCGTGTACAGCAGGGGGAACAGGCCCGTGATGGCGAAGAGCAGGAAGAACGGCGAGATGTAGAGGTACGGGGACAGCTTGACGTCCCACTTCGACACCTTCTGGGAGAGGGCCAGCCGCTTGACGTTCCTGTCGCGCGGCGGCCGCTGATGCGTATCGGGAGGAGGCTGGACCCGGTCCGTGACGGCCATCGGCTACAGAGCGCCCACAGCGGTGACGAACTTCTCCCAGGAGGAGGCCGGGTCGTCGGTCTTGTCGACGTCGACGCGGGTCAGTGCCTGCTGCATCGCGTCGTTGATCGCGAAGTACTTGGGGCCCTTGAACGGCGTGACCTCGACGGCGGCAGCGCGGTTGGCGAGGATCTCACCGGTCGGTGCGTCGTTGAAGAACGGGTCGACCTGTCCCTGGAGTTCCTCGCTCTCGAGCGCCTCGACCTGGCTGGGGAACGTGCCCTTCGACTCGAAAGCCTTGATCTGCTGCTCCGGGGCGGTCAGCCATTCGGCGAGCTTCTTGGCTTCGGCCTGGTGTGCGCCCTGGGTGGGAACGGTCAGGTACGAACCGCCCCAGTTGCCACCGCCGCCGGGGAAGACATCGGCGATGTCCCAGCCCTCGACGCCTTCGGCGTTGCCCTCGATGATGCCGAGCATCCAGCCCGGGCAGAGCTTCGTGGCGAAGGCGTCGGACTGGAAGCTCGCCGTCCAGTCGTCCTCCCACTGCGTGAGGTGGGCGGAGAGCCCGTCGGTGACGGACGCCTGCAGGACCTGCTCGTAGATGTCCTTGACCTCGGGGTTCTCGGTGGCGATCACGGCTGCGTCGTCGTCCTCGTAGGCGTTCTGGACTTGGTTGATCATGCCCTGGTAGGTGGCTCCGGCGGAATCGAACCAGGCCACGCCGTCGCTGGCGGCGACGAACTTCTTGCCCGCATCGAAGTAGTCCTGCCACGAGCCGTCGAGCATCTCGGCGACGGACTCCCGGTCGCTCGGCAGTCCGGCCTTCTCGAACAGGTCGGCGCGGTAGCACACGCCCTGGGGCCCGGCGTCGGTGCCGTATCCGATGAGCTGCCCGTCCTCGGTGGTCGCTGCGGCGGTCTTCCAGTCCAGCCAGCGGCCCTCGACTGCGGGGTCGGTGAGGTCGGCGAACTGGTCCGGGTACTCGAGCAGTTCGGGCAGCCAGTCCACCTCGATCGCCTCGATGTCCGACAGGCCGGACCCGGCGGCGAGCCTCGTGGTCAGGTTGTCCCGGGCCTCGTTGGAGGTGGCAGCCTTCTTGTGTTCGAGGGTGACGTTCGGGTTGAGCTGCTCGTATTCGTCGAACAGCTCCTCGTAGCCGAACTCGTTGAACGTGCCGATGGAGAGGGTGACGTCCTCGGTACCGGTTTCGCCGTCGACGCCGGCCTCGCCGGATCCGCCGGACCCGCAGGCGGTGAGGGCCATGGCGAGGCATGCTGCCGCGGCCGAAAGTGCGGTGATACGTGCTCTGCTGTGCACGGGTGACTCCTTTGTCAGCTTGGATACCGCTGCGGGGTGCAGCGGAGTCTGGGTGGAACATCCCGGCAGGAACTGCCGGAGGGGGATCCGCCTGCGGAGCCGGTTCCTGCGGACCCGGTCCAGGACGGTGGCGGCGGCGGTTGCGGGAGTACCCGGAACCCTGCCGGAGAGAGTGGTTCGAAGCAGGAGAGGCCGCGGACCCACCGACTGATCAGGCACCGTGGGAGCGCTCTCACGCTGTGCACCCATCCTGACTGTGACCCAGGACACTGTCAAGTGGGAGCGCTTCCACGGCCACGACATTTTTTCCCCGAAACCTATAGCCGCAGGTCAGGGCTGTCTGTTTGCTTACCCGTGATCCGATCGTTACGCCACGTCACGTCCCGGCGCCCCCGCGGTTAGAGTGGTGGACGACCCACCAGGACCCCGATCAGGAGCAGCCGGGCGATGACGCACGAATCCCTTCCCCCCTGGACCATCTCGCTCGGTGAACTCGACGAGAAGATGGGCGTGTCCATCCTCGAGCAATCAGCCGAGCGGGTCGTGGCGACGATGCCCGTGGAAGGCAACCGCCAGTCCTTCGGGCTCCTCCACGGAGGCGCCTCCCTTGCCGTCGGCGAGGCCGTCGGCTCCTGGGCCGCGGTGATCCACGCGTCTACCCTCGGGAAGACCGCCGTCGGAGTGGACGTGTCGGCGACCCACCACCGCAGCGCGCGGGACGGCACGGTCACGATCACGGCGACCCCCATCCACCTCGGCCGGACCCTCACGACCCACGAGGTGCTCCTGACCGACGAGGCCGGCCGGCGGCTCTGCACGCTCCGCATCACCAACCTCCTCCTCGACAAACCCGCAACCGTGAGTAGCGTTGAGCCATGACTCCAGCGACGCGCACCCTCCGGTTCCGTCCCACCAGGTTCATCGCCCTTGCCGCCGCGACCTCCGCGGCGTTGCTCGGCGGTTCCGCGGGTCCTGTCGCGGCAGCGCCCAAGGAGCCCCTGTCCTATGTCGCCCTCGGCGACTCCTACGCGTCCGGCTTCGGCGCTCTGTCGGGTTCCGACACGGAGCAATACGGCTTCTGTGGCCGGTCGGACCTCGGCCTACCCGGACTCCTGGACGCCAAGAAGCAGATCGATCTGGACGAGGACGCGACGTGTGCCGGCGCGAAGGTCGCCACGGAGCCTGGAGGCGCCATCGACCTCCGGGAGCAGCTGGTTGCACTGTCCGCTGATACCGACCTCGTCACCATCTCGGCGGGCGGCAATGACGCCGGCTTCGGAACCGTGGCAGGGGCCTGCGCGACGCAGCCCACCGATGTCTGCCAGCAGGTGATCGCAGCCACGAGTGCGAAGGCGCTGCCGGTGCTCGCTGCAAATCTCGACGCACTGTACGACAGCATCCGGGAAAAGGCCCCCGACGCCACCGTCGTCGTCACCGGCTACCCTCACCTGTTCTCGCCCGACTTCGGCAACGCGCTGATTCCACTGGCGTCGCAGAAGGCATTCAACGAAGGCACCGACGCCCTGAACGCCGTGATCCGCCAACAGGCCGAAGCGCACGGCTTCATCTTCGTGGATCTGGTGCCGAGGTTCGAGCGACACGGGCTCGGTTCCCGCAACCCGTGGATCACCTTCCAGCCGGGCGCCGTCGACAACCTGCACCCCACCGCCAAGGGCTACAAGTCCGGGTACTACCCGGCCGTGCGGAGCGCGGTCAACTTCGCCCGACTCCAGCGCTAGGGCGCTGCTGATCCGTCCTGCCCGGCCCGGTGCAGCCGGCCCCGCGCCGGCCCCCTCGTGCAGCGGGATGTCCGGACCGGCCTTGGGTTGCCTCGCCGCTAGACTCGACGGGTGACTTCAGAGCTTCCCGCCAAGGTATCCGACATCTTCGATCCCACCCGCTGGCGCGTCGTGGCGGGTTTCGAGGACTTCACGGATCTGACCTACCACCGCCAGGTGGAGCGCGACGGCGCCGTAGTGCGCGACCTCCCCACCGTACGCATCGCGTTCGACCGCCCCGAGGTCCGCAACGCCTTCCGCCCCGGAACAGTGGATGAGCTGTACCGGGCCCTCGATCACGCCCGCATGAGCCCCGACGTCGCGACCGTGCTGTTGACCGGCAACGGTCCCAGCCCGCGGGACGGCGGGCATTCCTTCTGCTCGGGCGGCGACCAGCGCATCCGGGGCCGTGACGGGTACCGGTACGCGGAGGGCGAGACGAAGGAGACGATCGACCCCGCCCGTGCGGGTCGGCTCCACATCCTCGAGGTCCAGCGGCTCATCCGGACCATGCCGAAGGTCGTCATCGCCGTCGTCAACGGCTGGGCGGCGGGCGGTGGACACAGCCTGCACGTCGTCGCGGATCTGACGATCGCCTCGGCCCAGCACGGGAAGTTCAAGCAGACCGATGCCACCGTGGGCAGCTTCGACGCCGGCTACGGCTCCGCGCTCCTGGCCCGGCAGATCGGCCAGAAGAAGGCACGCGAGATCTTCTTCCTGGCCCGCGAATATTCCGCACAGGACATGGTGGACATGGGCGCGGTCAACGAGGCGGTCGACCACGCGGAACTCGAGACGACGGCGCTGGCCTACGCCGCAGACATCGCGCGGCAGAGCCCGCAGGCCATCCGCATGCTCAAGTTCGCCTTCAACCTCGCCGACGACGGCCTCGCGGGCCAGCAGGTGTTCGCCGGTGAAGCGACCCGCCTCGCCTACATGACCGACGAGGCCGTGGAAGGCAAGGAAGCGTTCCTCGAGAAACGCGCTCCGGACTGGTCCTCGTTCCCCTACTACTTCTAGGAGACACGTGGAACTCCTCCCCGTGCACACCCCCGAGGGCTTCGACCCCCTCGGACTGCTGAAGCCCCTCGCCGCCGCGCTGGCAGGCGAAGGTCCCGCCGTCGCGCCCCACGTGCGGCCGGACCAGACCTTCGGCGGCTCGCTGCCGAACGACGAGATCGCCGCCGTCATCAGCACGTCGGGGTCCACCGGCGCACCCAAGCAGACGATGCTCAGCGTCGACGCCCTCGCCGCGTCGGCCATGGGTACGGCCTTCGCCCTGAAGGCGGAGGGCCAGTGGCTCCTCACCCTCCCCGTGCACTACGTCGCCGGTTTCCAGGTGCTCGTCCGGTCGCTCTACGCCGGCACGCAGCCCTGGGTCATGGACACCTCCGCGGGCTTCACGCCGCAGGCCTTCACCGAGGCTGCGGCGGAACTGACCGACCGGGTCCGTCTCACGTCGCTGGTCCCGACGCAGCTCCACCGGCTGCTGACGGATCCGTCCGCCGAGACCCTCCGGCTCCTGCGCCGTTTCGATGCCATCCTCCTCGGCGGTGCACGGGCCGGGGCACCCCTGCGCGCCCTCGCCCGCAGCCAGGACCTGAAGATCGTCGAGACCTATGGCATGAGCGAGACCTGTGGCGGCTGCGTCTACGACGGGACTCCGCTCGAGGGCGTCGAACTCCGCTCGGTCGCGGGCCGGCTGCGCATCGGCGGGTCCGTCCTCGCCGACGGCTACCTCGACGCCCCCGAGCTCACGGAGGAGAAGTTCGTCTTCAATTCCGGCCAGCGCTGGTTCGTCACGGACGACGCCGGCGACGTGGCACTCGACGGCTCCGTCACCGTCCACGGGCGTCTGGACGACGTCATCATCACGGGCGCACTCAAGGTGTCGGCAGCGAAGGTCTCCGATGTGATCCAGGCCCTCCCGGGCGTGGAACAGGCGATGGTGCTCGGCATCCGCAGCGAGGAATGGGGCACGGCCGTCGCCGCGGCGATCGTCGGCGACGTCGACGCCGACGTCATCCGGCAGGCGGTCCACGTCGAACTGGGAGCGCACGCCGTTCCCAAGGCCATCGTGAGCCTCGACGCCTTCCCCCTGCTACCCGGTGGCAAGCCCGATCGCCGGACCATCCAGGCGCTCCTCGAGCGCGCCTAGGGCGTTCGAGGCACCAAGCACAACCGACCGACCGACAAGAAGGAACTCCGTGGCGACTGCCGCTCAATGGCTTGAAGGAGCCCGTCCCCGCACCCTCCCGATGGCTCTCGCGCCCGTGATCATCGGGAGCGCCGCCGCGTTCGGCCTCGGATCCTTCCGGCCCGTCAACGCCGTGCTCGCGGCGGTCGTCTCCGTGCTGCTGCAGGTCGGCGTGAACTACGCGAACGACTACTCCGACGGCATCCGGGGGACGGACGACGAGCGCGTCGGTCCGCTCCGCCTGACGGGGTCGGGTGTCGCGCAGCCGCAGCAGGTCAAGCTGGCCGCCTTCGCGTGCTTCGGCCTCGCCATGCTCGCCGGCCTGGCCCTGGTTGTCCTGTCGCAGGCCTGGGTGCTGCTCCTCGTCGGCGTGGGCTGCATCGCGGCCGCGTGGGGGTATACCGGCGGAAAGAATCCCTACGGGTATCTCGGCCTGGGCGACCTGTTCGTCTTCGTGTTCTTCGGGCTGGTCGCAACGCTCGGGACCACGTACACGCAGGCGGGCCAGCTCAGCGGCGCGGCGTGGATCGGGGCCGTGAGCACCGGCCTGATCGCCGTGGCGCTCCTGATGGCCAACAACGTCCGGGACATCCCGACGGACAGCGTCGTCGGGAAGAGGACACTCGCCGTCCGGCTGGGGGACCCTGCTGCCCGCATCAGCTACGTCCTGATGCTGGCCGCAGCTATCCTGCTGCCCGTGTTCCTGATCTCCGACTACCCCTGGGTGCTGCTCGTCCTGCTGCTCATCCCGGCCTGCCTGACGCCGAGCCGGCTGATGCTGAAGGGTGACAAGGGCAGGAGCCTGATCCCGGTGCTGAAGCAGACGGGTCTGATCAACCTCGCGTTCAGCGTGCTCTTCGCTGCGGGCATCGTCACCACCGTACTTCTGCGAGGCTGAGCGGCCGCGCCCAGCCGAGGATCAGGCCGCGTTGCCGCGGGGCCGGCGATCCGCATTGACCCGGGTGTTCGGATCCAGCGAGTCCTCGGCCGCGGCGTCGTCGAGCTCGACGGCCGTGCGGAGCGGCGGGGCACCGGGGGTGAACCGCCGCTGCAGGGTGGCCCCTGCGGCATCCCGGAGCTTGCGGAAGAAGAGGTACGTCACGCACCAGGCGAGGATGGCCGCCACCACCGCGGACAGGAACAGTCCCAGCCCGAGCAGCACGCACGCCACATAGAACACGACGATCAGCAGCAGGCGGAGGGCGGTGAATTTGAGGAAGGCCACGCTGCAAGTTTACTCGCCTACAATTGGCGCATGCCCCGCCTCCTGCTCTTCGCCGCGATCCTGGGGGTCGCCGTCGTGATCTATGCACTGATCGACTGCGTCATGAGCCGAAAACACGAAGTGCGGAGCATCTCGAAGACCGCGTGGTTCGTCACGATCCTCGTCCTGCCGCTCATCGGTGCGGGGATGTGGTTCCTGTTCGGCCGCCCGCGCAGCGAAGGTCCCTCCGGGCCGCGGCGACCGGCGCCACGCACGCCGACCGCTCCCGACGACGATCCCGCCTTCCTCCAGAATCTCGAGGCCCAGCGCCGACAGCGGGCCCGCGAGCAGGAGAGGCGCCTCCGGGAGAAGGAACAGCGGGAGCGCGAGGCCAAGGCCCGCGACGCCTCCGGGGACAGCCGTAAGGACGACAAGCACGACGGCGAGGGCAACGACGACGCCGGCTCCGGTCCTGCGGGAGTCCACCGCCCCTGACGCGGCCGGAGGCCTGACACCTCCAGGGGAGCGCGGCGACGACGGCCCTCCCGGCGTGCGAAAGCCTTCGCGGCGATGTCAGCCCCCGGGCCGCCCCGCGGCATTATGTTCTCCCGATACACGAAAGCCCCGCGGCATGTGCCGCGGGGCTTTTGCGTACCGCCCGGACGGGAGACCCGGCCTAGACCCCGGAGTAGCTGTGGAGGCCCGAGAAGTAGATGTTCACGATCGTGAAGTTGAACACGATGCACAGGTACCCGACGATCGAGAGCCACGCTGCACGTGTCCCGGTCCAGCCGCGCGTAGCCCGTGCGTGCAGGTACCCGGCGTAGACGGTCCAGATCACGAAGGTCCAGACTTCCTTGGTGTCCCAGCCCCAGTAGCGGCCCCACGCCTGCTCCGCCCAGATGGCGCCGGCCATGAGTGTGAAGGTCCAGCCGACGAAGGCGATGGCGTTGAGGCGGTAGGACAGGTTCTCGAGGCTGAGGGCGGACGGCACCAGGCGGAGGAACTTCGCGGGATCCGCCTTGCCTGCCTGGAGCTTGGCCTCGCGCGAGGTCTGCAGGAGCTGGAGCACGGACATCGAGAACGTGATCGTGAACAGTGCCGAGGACGCGACGGCGATGGACACGTGCACGATCAGCCAGTAGCTCTGCAGGGCCGGGATCAGCCGTGCGACCGGCGTGGGGAACCCGACAGTGGCGGCGCACAGCATGATGACCACGAGTCCCACCACGAAGGAGCCGACGAAGCGCAGGTCCTTGCGGGTGAGGGTGATGAGGAAGATCGCAGCGACGAGGAACGCACCCGTGGTGCAGAACTCGTACATGTTGCCCCACGGGACGCGGTGCGCGGCGACCCCGCGCGTGATGACGGCGGCACCGTGGATGACGGCGGCCAGGACCGTCAGCGAGACGGCGATCCGCGCGGTCCTGCGCCGGGGCCCAGACCCGTAGTCCATGGAGTCGTCGGCCGCGGGCGACGTGCGGGCGGCCGCCGTCGTCGAACCCGCCCCACGGGAGCCGACACCGGCGAGGGCGCGCGCCGGGACTGCCTGCTCGCCGGCGAGGCGCGCTTCGAGGGAACCGATGGTCGGGCTCGACTTCACGAGGTCGAGCACGAAGAAGACGAGTGCCACCACGTAGGCGATGGAGGCCAGCAGCATGAAGAGCTCACTGACCTGCCCGAGCTCAGCGTTGACTGGTGCTGTCATGAGTTGTCCTTTGAGTTGTGGTGCGACTGCCCCGCGCCGGCTGCCGACGAGGCGCCGACCTCCTGCTGTCCATTTTCCCCCGCCGCGCCGGACGGCACCAACCAGCGGTCCGCCAGCAGCTTCTCGACGGCCTTGCCCTCGGCCGGCAGCCGGTTGTCCTCACCGCGTGCGAGGAGCCCGTACTCGACCATGATGCGCCCGTCCGGGTGTTCGCCCGTCCGCACCCAGAGCCTGCGACGGCCGATGAACAGCGACGCGGAGAGGCCGAGCAGCGCGAGGGTCGAGAACACGAGGGCCCCTGCCTCGCCCGGATCGTGGTGGATGTCGAGTGCGACGTAGCGCTTGAGCCCGTCGAAGGTGATCGACCCCTTGCCCTCGGGCAGGTCGACGGTCTGGCCCACGCCGAGCACGATGCCGCCGTCGTCACTGTTGCGGCTGTTGAGCTCGGTGAGGTTGTCGGTGTCGAGGACGTAGACGTTCTCCGGCGTGCCGTCGTCCAGCCCCAGGTCCCCGTAGTAGGAGTTCAGGTTGAGCTGCGGGTTGAAGGGGTCCGGGTCGCGCGAGAAGGACACACCCTGCTCGTCGACGAAGGCGGTGGGGAGGAAGAAGCCGACGAACCCGAGCTGGTCCGGCTTGGCATCCGGAGCCTTGATGACCATCAGGGAGGTGTAGAGGCCGTCCGACGGAACCGAGACGACGGGGCCCTGCTGCGCAATGTTCCCCTCGCCGTCCCGGACCGTCACCACGGGCGCGTAGCCGTTGCCGACGAGGTACACGTTCGTCCCGCCGATCGTGAGCGGCGCGTTGACCTTGAGGACCTGCTGCGTCTCGTCCTCCCCCGGGCCGTCCTGGGTGGTGACGTTCGCGGTGAAGTCGAGCGGCTGGCCGTAATGGCTCTCCTGCTCGCGGTCGAAGCGGACGTCGAACGAGTCGAGGCGGAGCGAGTACGGCTCGAGCTGGTCGTCCGAGAAGTTGGAGCCCGGGTTGAAGGTGTCGTAGCCGATGAGGGTGTTGACGAAGCTCTCACCCTCGACGACGACCTTCTGGCCGTTGTAGCCGAAGAGCCCGCCGACGGCGACCGAGACCAGCACGCCGATGAGTGAGGTGTGGAAGACGAGGTTACCGAGCTCCTTCGCCAGTCCGCGCTCAGCGCCGACGGACGGACGGTCGGTCCCCGCGTCGCGCAGGTCCACCCGGTAGCCGCGCTTCCGCAGGACGGCGGCGGCCTCCTCAGCGGCGGACACCGGGGTGAGACCGGCTTCGCGTGCGGTGTGCGCGGGAACCTCGAGCGTCCCGTAGACGGGCAGGCGGGAGAGCCGCTTGGGAGTGCGCGGAGGCTTGGAACGGACGGCCCTGAAGTGGGCGATCGCCCGCGGCACCACGCACCCGATGAGGGAGATGAAGAGCAGGAGGTAGATCGCGGAGAACCAGACCGACGAGTAGACGTCGAACAGCTGGAACCAGTCGAGAACGGGCCCCGTGTCAGGGTTGTCCTGGATGTACCGCGTGACCACGGCGGGATTGGCCGGGCGCTGCGGGAACAGCGAGCCGGGAACGGCGGCGACGGCGAGCAGGAGGAGCAGGAACAGCGCGGTACGCATGCTGGTGAGCTGCGTCCAGGCCCACCGCAGGGTCCCGAAGAACCCGAGTGAGGGCAGCACGACGTCGGGCGTCGCGCCCTGGGCGCCTGCCCGTTCCCTCGTGTCCTGCGGGGTGTCCTGCTTCACTGTGCCCTGTCCCTTCGTATCGGTCCTCGCGTGGCTTCCATCGGTCGTCATGGGTCAGATCGGCAGGACGACGTTGCCGATGAGGAGGTCCTGGAGTTGTGTGATCCAGTAGTTCCAGACGCCGGTCACCATGAGGACTCCGACGAGCACCAGCAGCCCTCCCCCGGCCCGCTGCAGCAGGAGCCTGTGCCTCCGGAAGAAGGCGAGGGCTCCCATGCCGCGCCGCACGCCCACTGCGATCAGCAGGAACGGCAGGCCCAGGCCCAGGCAGTAGACGAACGTGAGGACGGCGCCCTTCAGGGCCGTCGCATCGTTCCCGGAGATCGCCAGCAGCTGCACGGCCCCCAGTGTCGGACCGATGCACGGAGCCCAGCCCAGCCCGAAGGTCACACCGAGCAGGGGGGCACCCAGGAGACCCGCGGGCACCTTCGCGTGCACGCGGCTCTCTCGCTGGAACCAGGAGATGCCTCCCATGAAGACGATGCCCAGCAGGATCACGACGAGGCCGAACACCTGGATGAGCCATCCCTGCGAGACCCTCAGGAACGCTCCGAGCTGGCCGAACAGCGTTCCGTAGGCCATGAAGACGACGGAGAAACCGAGGACGAAGAGTCCGATCCCGGCGAGCATCCTCCCCTTCTTCTGCTTCTCGAGGTCCACACCCGTCAGTCCCGTGACGTACCCGAGGTATCCCGGGACCAGGGGAAGGACGCAGGGGGACGCGAAGGAGACCAGGCCCGCCAGCAGCGCGACCGGCAGGGCGAGGAGCATGGAGCCGTTGAGGACGGCGTCGGCGAAGGCATTCCCCGCCACGAGGGGAACGGACGCGGTCAGCTGGCCCGCCATCGGCAGGGTCATCGGCACGGCGCGGCGACCGCGCTACTCGGCGAGCGCATCGGAGATGAGTGCCTTGAGGGTCCCGCGGTCGGCGAGTCCGAGGATACGTGCGGAGACCCGGCCCTCGCGATCGAGGACGATCGTGGTGGGAACGGCCTGCGGGGGCACATACTGCGTCATGTCGAGCAGCACCCCGCCGTCCTTGTCGTTGAAGCTCTCGTAGGGGATGCCGAAACTGCGCTCGAAGGCCTCTGCCGTCGCCTGCTCGTCGCGGATGTTCACGCCGTAGAACGCGGCACCCTGGGGTCCGTACTCATCGTGGAGTGCCACGAGGTCGGGGGCCTCTTCCCGGCAGGGTGCACATGAGGCGTACCAGAAGTTCAGGACGGTGACCTGGCCGCTCCAGTCGGAACTGGAGACGGAGGTGCCGTCGAACAGGCTGCCGGTCACGTCCACGGGCTCGCCCCGGTCCGCCTCCGCGTACTCGGTGACGGAGCCGTCCCCGGCGATGTAGTTCTTGCCGTCCCCCGCCGCGGCCTGCTGGGCGAGGGGATCCTCAGCGGCGCAGGACGCCACGAGCGAAACCGGCACGCTGAAGGCAAGCACCATACCCAGCTTGAGCAGGAGGCGGCGCTTGGGAGAACGGGCGGTTTGGGTCACGGCTTCTTCCGATGATTTCTACGGCTTGTAGTAATTCTATTACGCGCCGGGGACATTCGCCGCACCGGGCAGCAGATCGGCGCAGGGCTCCGCGTAGCGCACCCGCCGGATGGCGTCACCCTCGAAGTCGAGGGACGTGACCGACGTGAGCGTGCACTCGCGCTGGCGCGGATCGTGCCACAGGCGGCGGTGCTCGGCAGCCAGCCTCGTCACCCAGATCGGCAACTGGTGGCTGACCAGGATGGCCTCGGCCGGACGATCCGCGGCCTCCTGTCCGGCGAGCTCCACGGCACGGCGTCGGGCATCCTGCACGCCCGCCATCACGCGCTCCACCTGCTGGTGGTAGGGCTCACCCCAGGACGGCTTGAACGGGTTGACGAGCAGCGGCCAGTAGCGCGGCTGGCGGAGCCGGCTCTTGATCTTCGACATGCCCTCGAAGCCGTTCGCCGCCTCGATGATGCGCTCATCGGTCGTGATCGGGAGGCCCAGGGCATCGGCAAGCGGCTGCGCCGTCTCCTGCGCCCGGGTGAGCGGAGACGCCACGAGGTGGACGATATTGGCACCCTCATCCCGCCGCTGCTCGAAGTAGCCGGCCACCTGCTCGGCCATCCGCTGGCCGAGGTCGGAGAGGTGGAACTCGGGGAGCCTCCCGTAGAGGACCCCCTCGGGGTTATGGACCTCACCGTGGCGCACCAGGTGGACGGTTGATCTCTGCATGCCTCCAGTTTCCCGCATGGCCCCGTGCGACGGCCAATCGGGAATCACGACAACGACCCCTCGCCATCGCTTTACTTGAAGGTTTTACCGATCTCTGGAATAAAAGATGCATACGCATGCTTTTGTATCTCGTAAGCATGCGCCACCCACTTCCACTCAGGAGTTCACCATGACTGTCCCCTCAGGCCTCACCACCGGTACCTGGTCCTTCGATCCCGCGCACAGCGAAGTCGGCTTCAGCGTCCGCCACGCAGGCATCAGCAAGGTCCGCGGCTCGTTCAAGGACGTCGACGCGTCCCTCGCGGTCGGCTCCTCGCTCGAGGACTCCCGCATCACGGCGACCATCAAGACCGCATCCTTCACCTCCGGCGACGAGAACCGCGACGCGCACGTCAAGGGCGCCGACTTCTTCGACGTCGAGGAATTCCCCGAGATGACCTTCGTCTCGACCTCCCACGAGGGCTCGGGCGAGACCTACAAGATCCACGGCGACCTCACCATCCGCGGCATCACCCGGTCCGTCGTCCTGGACGCCGAGTTCAACGGCGTCGCTGTCGATCCCTTCGGTGCCACCCGCGCCGGCGTCTCCGCCTCCACCACCATCTCCCGTAAGGACTTCGGCCTCACCTGGAACGCGGCCCTCGAAGCCGGTGGCGTCCTCGTCGGTGACAAGGTGACCATCACCATCGAAGCCGCCTTCGTGGCTTCCGCCGCCGTGACGGTCTGATCGACCGCGCGGCTTCCCTGCCGAAAGGCACCGCGGCTCCCGGCCGGCGTCGTCCACTGGACGACGCCGGCCGTCGGCGCTGAGGCCTGTTCCCGCCCGGGCCGACGAACTAGGCTGACGAGGACCGCATCCGCGCAAGGAGCGTCCAGAGGGCGCCCGAGTCGGATGGCAGACCACACGAGGGGGCCGCGATGAGCACGCAGGACAACCCGCCTTCGGGCCAGGACGACAGGCAGTTCGGGACTCCCCCGGGTTCGACGGGCGGCACGTCCCCGTCCGGGCAGCAGGGCACCTGGCAGCAGAACGACGGCAGGACACCCTACGGCCAGGTGGGCCAACCGGGCCACACCGGCCAGTACGGCTACCAGGCCGCCCAGCCCTACGCCTACCCCGGCGGAGGTGCAGGCCTGCGGCCCGCGGAGAAGGGGCCCGCTCCGGCGGAGGTCGTGAGGGCCTACTACCTGATCGTGGCCGCCGGAGTCCTCTCGCTCGTCGCGTCGATCATCTCGGCCCTGACCACCGAGGTGCCCGACATCGCAGGCGCATCGATCGGCGTCGGGCTCGGCATCGTGTTCGCGGCGCTCTTCGCCGCCGTGTACGTGGTGCTGGCAGTCTTCATCAGGAAGGGCCACAACTGGGCGCGCATCACCGCGACGGTGCTCGCCGCGCTGAACGTGCTGTCCGTGCTCAGCAGCTTCCTCCTCATGCCGCTGGTCGGCCGGGCCGCCGAGCTGAGCGACCAGCCGCTGGCGACGCCGTCGGGATTGTCGCTCACACTGGGGGTCATCGTCATGCTCCTCGGAGTCGCCGGCGTCGTCCTGACGTACCTCAGGCCCTCGCGGCCCTACTTCGCGCCGCGGCGGCTCGGCTACTGAGTGCGGCCCCGCCTCGAGCGGACTACCGGGCGCGGACTATTGGGCGCGGGAGATCGGGCCGAGGTCCGGCTCCTGCGCCCTTTGCGCGTGGTATGCCAGGATCTGCAGCTCCGTGGACATGTCCACCTTCCGCAGCTGCACGTGCGGCGGCACCTGCAGCACCACCGGCGCGAAGCTGAGGATGCTCGAGATCCCCGCGGCGACGAGCCGGTCGCACAGCTCCTGCGCCACGGACGCCGGCACGGCGAGGACCGCCATGTTGGTCCGGGTGCGCTCCAGCACGGTCTCGAGGTCGTCCACGGCGCTGACGCGGAGATACCCCACCTCGGAACCGACGACGAGCTGGTCCGCATCGAAGATCGCAACGATCTCGAAGCCGCGAGAGACGAAACCGGAATAGCCGGCCAGCGCGCGGCCGAGATTACCTGCGCCGAGGATGGCCACGCGCCAGTCCAGCGTGAGCCCGAGGGCGATCGAGATCTGTCGGTTCAGGTACTGCACGTCGTACCCCACCCCGCGCGTGCCGTAGGACCCGAGGTAGGAGAGGTCCTTCCGGAGCATCGGAGAATTGACGCCGGCGGCATCCGCCAGCTCCTCGGACGAGACGCGTTCGATGCCCTCGGCGAGGAGGGAGTTGAGCGCCCGCAGGTAGATGGTGAGCCGGGCCACGGACGCAGGCGGAATGTGACGCGCCGTGTCGCCCACGGGGTGAAGGCCTGGCATCTCCGGCGTTGTCACTGTCATCGGCTCCGTTGCTAGCACCGCCGCACCCGGTGGCAGGGCGGCAGTTCCGGGTGTCCCCCGGCGTCGGGGGCGGAAGTAGAACCACTGTATGCCGACGACGCGGGGCCTCCAAGCCGGGCCCGCCGCTCCTGGACGGCCGCCGTCCGGCAGGCCGCGCCGTACGGGTGGGCTGCTAGGACAGCAACCGGCGCAGCCTCGCCTCGTCGATGGACCAGAAGTCCCGCTGCACACCGTCGATGAACAGGACGGGCAGTTCCTCGGCGAAACGCTTCCCGAGGGCGGGCGCGTCCGTCACGGACAGCTCCCGCCACCCGACGCCGAGTTCCGCCGTCACACGCCCCACGACGATGCGCGCGTCCTCGCAGAGGTGGCACTCCGGCCGGGTCAGGAGAACGACGCCGGTACCAGGCGGATCCGCGGGCATTTCCATCCTCCAACCGTACTGCCGCGCCGCAGGGGCAGGCGCGGAGGGGAAGAACTAGACTCAGACCATGCCGGACGCCGCCCGGGGCACGCAGCCCTCCAAAGAGCCTCCGGCGCCGGCCCAGGGCGAAGCGGCCTTCTTCGATGTCGACAACACGCTGATGCGCGGCGCGAGCCTGTTCCACGTGGCCCGCAAGATGTACCAGCGCAAGGCCTTCACCCTCCGCTTCGCCGCGGGTCTGGCGTGGAAGCAGCTTCGCTTCATCATGCGGGGCGAGACGATGACGGACGTCAATTCGGTCCGCGATGCCGCCCTCGCCTTCGCCATCGGCATCGCCCACGAGGACATCCTCGCCCTCGGCGAGGAGGTGTACGACGAGATGATCGCCTCGAAGATCTGGCCCGGCGCCCGCGCCCTCGCGGAGCAGCACCTGTCCTCGAACCGGCAGGTCTGGCTCGTCACCGGGACGCCCGTCGAGGTCGCCGCGGTCATCTCCAGCCGCCTCGGCCTGACCGGCGCCCTCGGCACGGTAGGCGAGGTCGCGGAAGGCCTCTACACGGGAAAGCTCGTCGGCGAGTTCCTGCACGGACCTGCGAAGGCCGCCGCCATCGTGGCGCTGGCGGAGCGCGAGAACCTCGACCTCGCGCGCTGCTGGGGATACAGCGACTCGTACAACGACATCCCGCTGCTGACGGTCGTGGGGCATCCCGTCGCCATCAATCCGGACAGCAGGCTCCGCCGCCACGCCCGCGCGAACAACTGGCCCGTTTACGACTTCCGCAGCGGCCGGCGTGCCGCCACGTTCGGCCTGCGTGCGGCCACCGTCGTCGGCTCCATCTATGGACTCTGGCGCGGGTTCTCCCGCTTCAGGGCCCACTGACGCAGCTGCCCTGTCCTTCCGGACGACCCCGACGATGCGCTCCGGATAGCCTCGGGAACGACGACGGCCCGGCTCCCCGCTAGGCGGGGATCCGGGCCGGTCGGCACACTCCGGCTCGAGGCCGGGCGCCTGACTACTTCTTGTTGCGGCGCTGGTGACGGGTCTTGCGAAGCAGCTTGCGGTGCTTCTTCTTTGCCATACGCTTGCGGCGCTTCTTGATTACTGAACCCATAGAGTCCTCACAAACTGTTGTGTAGCCAGCGCGGATCCAGGCAGGAAGCCAAGAGGCCGGCGCTGTGATGACGAAAGGCACATGCCTGCTGGCAGTTGCCCGGATGGTGCAAAAGTCGGGCGGGCCTAGGCCCGCCCAAAACGCTCCTTAACAGGGTACATCCGTTTGGAGAACGGACTGGACGGTCTGCCCGCCGCTCAGGCGCTCTCGGTCTGGACGTCGACCTGCGCCCGGAGGAGGAACTCCCCCACTGCCGATTCGGGGACCCGGTAGGACCGACCGAACTGGACTGCCGGCAGGTCTCCCGCGTGGACGAGCCTGTACACCGTCATCCGTGAAACGCGCATGAGGTCGGCCACTTCCGCGACCGTCAGAAACTGCACATCCGAGAAGTTATTCCCGTCTGCCATCACACCACTATTCCTTTGCATGGAGGCCTGGATCCCGCTCCGGGACCGGCATCGAGAAGGATGCCCGGAGCGACTGCACGGCGTGTCGCCTTGTAGCAAAGGATGATCCGCCTAAGGAATCACTTTAGTGGCTGGCGGAACCAAACGAAAAGGAAGCCGTGCGCCGGACCCGCACGGAGGACCTCATGAATCGCGACGACGGCGCAACTGCGACAGGAGATCGGCGGCGCGCTCGGCCGCCCTGCCCATGGTCCTGCCGATCTGGGGTCTCGGCGCCCCCGGCTCGACCTGGACCTCCGGATTTGCGAGGACCGCAGCGGCAAGGACTCCCGCGTCTGTCGGCGTCGCTTCGGCGACCGCGGGGGACACAATCTCGGGGACGACATCCGGCGCAGCATCCGGACCAGCGTCCGGTCCCGCCTCGGGCACAGCCTCCGGTACCGCGTCCGATGCCCCCTCGGGTCCCGCGCCCCGCCCGGCATCGGCTCCCGCAGCGGCGCTTCCGCCGGCCGGTTCGATGTCCCCGGGCTGGGCGGCCCGCGGATCGAAGTCGGCAAGCCAGTCCCGCACGAGTCCGAGCGGGGCGGTGTCCAGCGAGTAGTAGCGCTTCTGGCCCTGCGCCCTCATGCTGACCAGTCCTGCCTCCCGGAGGACCTTCAGGTGCTTGGACACCGTCGGCTGGCTCACCTGCAGCTCGACAACGAGCTCCCCCACCGCTTTGTCGCCGTCGCGCAGGTGCTTGAGGATCTGCCTGCGCGTTCCTTCGGCGATGACAGCGAATACATCATCGATTCCCATCCGCCCACCCTAGCGATATATACGCCGGAGGGCATCCTGACGCCCGGGAGATCAGTCGAACCAGGGGTCCAGCCCGTGGAGCGGGAACACTGCCTTGCGGGTGGCCATCACTGTGCGGTCCAGGTCGTCGTTCGGGTCGTACCCGATCTCCCAGGAGCGCCACCACGGCTCGGCGCCGTCGCCCATCAGCGCCGGCGTGTCGATGCCGTGCCGCTCGAGCACGTAGTCCCGCCATGCCGCGGGCACCGGGGTCGCCGGCGCTATCGCGGCTCCGGCCGCCACGGCGACGAGTAGCGTCCAGGACCGGGGCACGACGCTCGCCAGGGCATAACCGCCGCCGCCGGTCGCGATCCACCGCCCGTCGCAGAGCCGGTCCGCCAGCTCCCGCACGCCGAGCATCATCGCGTGCTGTGCGTCGACGCTGACGCGCAGGTTTGTCAGGGGATCCTCCCGGTGGGAGTCGCAGCCGTGCTGGCTGACGATGACATCGGGCGCGAAGGCCCCGGCGAGCTGCGGCACGACGGCGTGGAAGGCCCGCAGCACGGCGGAATCCCCCGCGACCGTCGGCAGCGCGACGTTCACGGCGTAGCCCTCGGCACCCGGTCCGCCCGTCTCGTTGGCGAAGCCGGTCCCGGGGAAGAGGCTCATCCCCGTCTCGTGGAGGGAGATCGTCATGACGCGGGGGTCATCCCAGAAGATGCTCTGGGTGCCGTCGCCGTGATGGGCGTCGACGTCGATGTAGAGGACGCGCCGGGCGCCGCGGTCGAGCAGCCGCTGAACGGCCGCCGCCGCGTCGTTGTAGATGCAGAAGCCGCTGGCGCGCGACCGGGCCGCGTGGTGCATACCTCCGCCGAAATTGACCGCCCGCACAACGGAGCCCTGCACGATCGCGTCGGCGGCGCCCAGCGAACCGCCCGCAAGACGGGCGCTCGCCTCGTGCATGCCCACGAACGCGGGGGTGTCCTCGGTGCCGAGGCCCATCCCGGCGTCCGAGCGGTCCGGGTTGCTGCTGACGCTGCGGACGGCGCTGATGTAGTCGGGGCTGTGGACCGTCGCGAGGTCGTCGTCCGAGGCCACGAAGGGTGACGCGACCGTCACGTGGCCGAGGTCGAGCAGACCGCAGTCACGCGTGAGCCGGGCAGTGAGGTGCAGCCTCTCGGGGTTCATGGGGTGCTGCCCGCCGAAGTTGTAGGCCAGCATCGATTCGTCCCAGACGACCTGGAGGGGTACCGCTGGCCCTGAGTGCGTAGACATCCCTGCAAGGCTACGCGATAGGCGATATTACGACGATGCGTCCGGGTGAGATGCTTTACTACTGCAAGGGAGGATAAGGGATGATTCCGATGCCGCTTCGGCGGGAGGACCAGCGAACGGGGCAGTGCGGGCGGCAATGGTGACTTTCCAGCCACGACGGCTGAAGGACGATCACAACGGGTACTTCAGGCTGCTGGCCTCGATCCGCGACTTCGTCGACTCCTTCGCGAACAGTTCACCCGCCCGGCTCGCCCTCTTCATCTTCACCGCCGTCATCCTGGTCTTCACCGCACTGCTGAGCCTGCCCATGTCGAGCAGCAGCGGCACGGTCACCCCCATCCACGATGCGTTCTTCACAGCGGTGTCCGCCGTCTGCGTCACCGGCCTCACCGTCGTGTCCACTGCGACACACTGGTCTTTCTTCGGGCAACTGGTGATCCTGCTCGGCATCTTCATCGGCGGCCTCGGCACCCTCACCCTCGCGTCCCTCCTGGCCCTGATCGTCAGCAAGCGCCTCGGGGTCCGGGGGAAGCTGCTGGCGCAGGAGGCCCTCAACAATGCGAGCCGCCTCGGTGAGATCGGCACTCTCCTGCGGATCGTCATCACCACCTCCGTGGTGATCGAGGTGGTGCTCGCCGTCGTCCTGATCCCCCGGTTCATGCTCCTCGGCGAACCGTGGTGGCAGGCGCTCTGGCACGGCATCTTCTACTCCATCTCCGCCTTCAACAACGCAGGCTTCACCCCCCACAGCGACGGCCTGGTGCCCTACGAGACGGATCTCTGGATCCTCACCCCCCTCATGGTCGGAGTCTTCCTCGGCAGCCTCGGCTTCCCCGTGGTCATGGTCCTCGTGCAGGTGGGCCACCGGTTCAGGAAGTGGACGCTGCACGCAAAACTCACGGTGTCCGTCTCGCTGATCCTGCTCGTGGCGGGCACCTTCGCGTGGGGATTCCTCGAGTGGGAGAACAGCCGCACGATCGCCAACCTCAGCGTCGCCGACAAGACCATCCATGCCTTCTTCGCCTCGGTCATGACGCGCTCCGGCGGGTTCAACCTCGTGGACCAGAACGACATGAACACGACGACGATGCTCCTGACGGACGCCCTCATGTTCGCGGGCGGCGGGTCCGCGTCGACGGCCGGCGGGATCAAGGTCACCACCATCGCCGTCATGTTCCTCGCGATCGTTGCCGAAGCGCGCGGCGACTCCGACGTGCGCGCCTGGGGACGCACCATCCCGCACAGCGTGATGCGCGTCGCTATCTCGGTGATCTTCATGGGCGCCACGCTCGTGTTGGTCGGCAGCGGCCTCATCCTCGCCCTCTCCGACGAACCGCTCGACAAGGTGGTCTTCGAGGTCATCTCCGCGTTCGCGACCGTCGGCCTCAGCACCAACCTGAGCGCCGAGCTGCCCCCTGCGGGCAAGTACGTCCTGTCCGCCCTGATGTTCGCGGGGCGCATGGGCACCATCACCCTCGCCTCGGCTCTCGCGCTGAGGCAGCGCAGCACGCTCTACCACTACCCTGACGAGAGGCCGATCATTGGCTGAAAGACCCGCCCACAACGCACCCGTCCTCGTGATCGGACTCGGCCGCTTCGGCGCGGCGACAGCCGAGCAACTGGTCCGACAGGGCCGCGAGGTCCTGGCCATCGAGCGGGACCCGCAGCTTGTCCAGAAGTTCGCGGGCATCCTCACGCACGTCGTGGAGGCGGATGCGACGAACATCGACGCACTCCGGCAGCTCGGCGCCCAGGAGTTCTCCGCCGCCGTGGTCGGGGTCGGGACCTCGATCGAGTCCAGCGTGCTCATCGCCGCCAACCTCGTGGACCTCGGCATCGACCACCTGTGGGTCAAGGCCATCACCCCCTCGCACGGCAAGATCCTCAAGCGCATCGGCGCCAACCACGTCATCTATCCGGAGGCGGACGCCGGCCAGCGGGCCGCGCACCTCGTCGGCGGGCGCATGCTCGACTTCATCGAGTTCGACGACGGCTTCGCGATCGTGAAGATGTATCCGCCGAAGGAAACCCAGGGCTTCACGCTCGCCGAGTCCTCCGTACGCTCGAAGTACGGCGTCACGGTGGTCGGCGTGAAGTCGCCCGGCGAGGACTTCACCTATGCGCGGCCCGAGACGAAGGTGTCCGGCCGCGACATGCTGATCGTCTCGGGCCACGTGGACCTGCTCGAGCGCTTCGCCGGCCGGCCCTAGCCGCGGCCCGTCGGAGCCGGCCGGCGGCCCGTCCGGGTCAGTGCCCGCGGCCCGTCCGGCGCTGGCAGAGGTCGGTGCCCGCGGCCCGTCCGGGTCAGTGCCCGCGGCCCGTCCGGCGCTGGCAGAGGTCAGTGCCCGCGGCCCGGCGCGGTCAAGACGACGCCGACTCCGCCAGCTCGCGCGTGATCTCGGCCGCACGGGCAGTGGCCGCCTGGGCGCCGTCCGCGACGATGTGCGCCAGCCCGAGCTTGTCGAAGGTCTCGATCGCGCTCTGCGTGGTGCCGTTCGGGCTGGTGACCGCCCGCCGCAGCGCCGAGGCGTCAGCGCCCTCCTCGGCGAGCATGAAACCTGCCCCGGCGACCGTCTCGCGGGCGATCAGCCCGGCCAGGTCCGGATCGAGCCCGAGCTCCTCGCCTGCCGCTGCCATGGCCTCGGCGAGGTAGAAGGCGTAGGCGGGGCCGGAGCCGCTGACGGCCGACAGCGCGTCGACCTGCTCCTCCGGGATCTCGACGACGGTACCGGCCGGCCGCAGCAGGTCACGCGCCCGCGCCATGAGGTCCGGTCCGGCGGAGGATCCCGCGGAGATGGACAGCACTCCCCTGCCCAGCCGTGAGGGGGTGTTGGGCATCGACCGGATGACAGGCTGCCCCGCGGGCAGGGCTGCCTCGATCATCGCGATGGACACGGCGGCGGCAACGCTCAGGACCACGGCGGAGGGCTTCAGCGCCGGGGCGACCTCCCGGGCGAGCGGAACGATGCCCACCGGTTTCACCCCCAGGATGACGACGTCGGCATCCCGTACGGCTGCGGTGTTCGCGCCGTCGACCTCCGAAGTGGCCTGCGCGTCGATCCCGTGGCGTTGGCGGAGTTCCTCCGCCCGCTCGGCGCGCCGCACGGTGGCGGTGACCAGGGCGGGGTCGAGGCCGGCTGCCAGGAGCCCGGCCAGGATGGACTCGTTCATGGATCCGCAGCCGAGGAAGGCGATGCGCTGCGTGGTGTCCGTAGTCATGGCCCCATCCTGCCACGAGCGCTTCCAGCCTGTTCCCAGCGTTCTCGGTGTTACGGCACAAGGAAGGCGGCTAGTGTTCCAACTACCCCATAAAGGTGCGAGTGATGGGCCGGAATTCCTGATCCGGTCCGGCGTCGGTGGTAGCGGATGATCCCCCAACATCCGTTCCCGCCGGCGCCTTTCTTCGTGTCCGGCGCTTCCGGCCCCGTTCCGCCGGCCCTTGTCGGCGGCCCGTCAGTGGCGCAGGTTCATCCGCGCGAAGCGGAGCGTCTCCGCGAGCCACTCCTCGCGCTCGCCCGCCCCGCGTGCCCGGCGCGTGCTGACCTCCACCGCCACCACACCGTCCCACTCCGCGGCGGCGAGATGGTTGAGCGCCTCGGCGCACCGCTGCTGGCCCTGACCCGGGAGTAGGTGCTCGTCCTTGCCGTTCGGCGTGCCGTCCGTCAGGTGCACGTGCGCGAGCCTGTTCCCCAGGGTACGGATCTCCTCGAAGGAGTCCATCCCGGCGATCGCGGCGTGGGAGAAGTCCCACGTGATGCGCTCGTACGGCTCTGGAACGGGGTTCCAGTGCGGCAGGTACGCTTTCGCCTCGCGGCCCCGAACCTTCCACGGGTACATGTTCTCGACGGCGATCTCGACACCGTACTCGCGGGCGACCCGCGTGATGCCCTCCGGGAACTCCTCGGCATACCCCGTCTGCCACCGGAACGGCGGGTGCGTCACCACGGTCTTCGCCCCCACCTCCGCAGCCATGGCGGCGGAGAGCTCGATCTTCGTCCAGGCCTTGCCCCATACCTGTTGCGTCAACAGGAGTGTCGGCGCGTGGATGGCCAGGATCGGCATCTCGTAGCGCTGGCTGAGCATGCTGAGCTGGTCGGGGTTCTGGCTCACCGAGTTGTTGGTGACCATGACCTCCACGCCGTCGTAGCCGAGGTCCTGTGCGAGCGCGAAGGCGTCGTGGACGGAGAGCGGGTAGACGGAGGCGCTGGACAGCGCGACCGGGATGCGGCCGTCGGGCTGTGCCACCTCAGGCTCCCCCGGGCAGGGACAGGCGTCGTGCCGAATCGAGCTGGATGTGGCCCACCCCGACTCCGGGCAGCGGCTCGTCGGCCTCGAACATCTTGGCGTCGAACCGCCGCAGCAGCAGGCCTTCCCGCAGCGCCCACGGGCAGATGTCCATGGACGGGACGTCGAACAGTTCGAGGGCGCATTCGGCGACGAGCGCACCCGCCAGGACCTGTGGCGCACGGAGCTCGGAGACGCCGTCGAGGTTGATGCGGTCCTTGACGCTCATCGCGGCCAGGCGCTTGGTCCACAGCTTGAGGTCCTCCAGGCGCAGCTCGCGGCGCACGAAGGGCCCGGCGGCCGACGGGGCCGCCCCTGCAATGCGCGCCAGCGAGCGGAAGGTCTTCGAGGTTCCGGCCACGAGGTGGGGGCTGCCGAGGTGGGCGAACTGCGGCACCGCTTCCCGGAGGGTCGCCCGGATGTAGCGGCGCAGTTCCTTCACGCTCTTCGCCGACGGCGGATCCCCGCGGAGCCAGTCGCGGGTGAGGCGGCCCGCGCCGAGCGGAACGGACAGCGCCACCTCGGGGAGCTCGTCGGTGCCCATCGCCATCTCGAAGGACCCGCCGCCGATGTCGAGGTTGAGGATGGATTCGGCTCCCCAGCCGTACCAGCGGCGGACGGCCTGGAAGGTCACCGCGGCTTCCTGGTCCCCGGACAGTTCCTGGAGGTCGACGCCGGTCTCCTCACGCACGCGCGCGAGGACCTCGCTGCCATTGCCGGCCTCGCGGATGGCCGAGGTGCAGAACGCGAGGAAGTCCTCGGCGTCGTGCCCGCTCGCGAACTCACGCGCCTCACCGACGAAGCCAACGAGCTCGTCCTGGCCCTCCCGCGAGATACTGCCGTCCTCGTCGAGATAGGCCACCAGCTGGAGGGGCTTCTTGTGGGAAGCGAACGGCACGGGACGCCCACCCGGGTGGGCGTCCACGAGCAGCAAATGGACCGTGTTCGACCCTATGTCCAGCACACCTAGCCGCATTGTTCCCGCGCTTCCCGCTCATCCCCCGCTATCGTCTGTCTACCCGCAGCGCTACTTGCCCGCCGCGACCTTGCGCTTCGCAGGCGCCCGGCGCGTGGTCTTCTTCGGGGCCGGGCCCTTGGCACGCTTGTCGGCGAGCATCTCGATCGCCTGTTCGCGGGTCAGTTCCTCGATCGCCATGGAGCTGGGCACTGTGATGTTGGTGACGCCGTCCGTGATGTAGGGGCCGAAGCGGCCGTCCTTCACCACGATGGGCTTCTCACTCACGGGATCGTCCCCGAACTCGGCCAGCGGTGGGGTGACCGTCCTGCCGGCACGCTGCTTGGGCTGCTTGTAGAGTTCCTGCGCCTGCTCGAAGGTGATCGTGAAGATCTCCTCCTCCGAGCCGATGGAGCGGGAGTCGCTGCCCTTCTTCAGGTACGGGCCGAACCGGCCGTTCTGCACCGTGATCTCCTTGCCGTCCTCGTCCGTCCCGAGGACGCGCGGCAGGTTCATCAGTTTGAGGGCATCCTCGAGCGTGACCGTGTCCACCGTCATGGACTTGAAGAGCGAGCCGGTGCGCGGCTTGACCTTCGCGGGCTTCTTCGGGGGCTTGGGCTTGCCGTTCTTGTAGTACTCGACCGGCTGGCTGGCCAGTTCCTCGGCCGTCTGCTCGGGGATCAGCTCGATCACGTACGGTCCGTAGCGGCCGTCGCGTGCCACGATGGTCCGCCCGGTCTCCGGGTCGGTCCCGAGGACACGCTCCTCCGACGTCGGGGCCTCCATCAGCTCGATCGCCTTCTCGGCGGTCAGCTCGTCCGGCGCGAGGTCCTCGGGCACGTTGGCGCGCTGCGGCTCCGTGCCCTCCGGTGCGTCCGGTGGCAGGGGCTTCTCGAGGTACGGTCCGAACTTGCCCACGCGCAGCGTGATGCCATCGGCGATCTCCACCGAGTTGATGCGGCGCGCGTCGATCTCGCCGAGCTCGCTGACGATCGTGTGCAGGCCGGTGTCCTTGCGGTCCCCGTAGTAGAAGTGGTTGAGCCACTCCACACGCCCGGTCTCGCCGCGGGAGATGCGATCCAGGTCCTCCTCGAGCTCCGCCGTGAAGTCGTAGTCGACGTAGTCGTTGAAGTGCTCCTCGAGCAGGCGTACCACGGAGAAGGCGATCCAGCTCGGCACGAGGGCCTGGCCCCTGGTCCGGACGTAGCCGCGGTCCATGATGGTGGACATCGTCGCGGCGTAGGTCGACGGGCGGCCGATGCCGCGCTCGTCCAGGACCTTCACCAGGGACGCCTCCGTGTAGCGCGGGGGCGGCGACGTCTCGTGGCCGGAAGCCTCGATCGCCGTTGCACCGAGGGCATCGCCCTGGGCGACGTTCGGCAGGCGCGTACCCTGTGCGTCGTCGTCGGTGCCGTCCTCGTTGCGGTCCGCGTCGCGGCCTTCCTCGTAGGCGGCCATGAAACCACGGAAGGTGATGACGGTGCCGGAGGCGGAGAATTCGGCATCCCGGCCATCGGCGCTCCTGGCACCGAGGCGCAGCGACGCCGTCGAGCCCTTGGCGTCCGCCATCTGCGAGGCGACGGTCCGCTTCCAGATCAGCTCGTAGAGCCGGAATTCGTCACCACGCAGGCCCTGCGCCACCTGGGCGGGCGTGCGGAAGGAATCGCCGGCGGGGCGGATGGCCTCGTGCGCCTCCTGCGCATTCTTGGCCTTGCCCTTGTAGACGCGGGGAGACCCGGGGACGTACTCGGGGCCGTACAGCTCCGAGGCCTGCCGACGCGCGGCGTTGATGGCCTGGTCCGACAGCGCCGACGAATCGGTACGCATGTAGGTGATGTACCCGTTCTCGTACAGCCGCTGCGCCACCTGCATTGTGACCTTGGAGCTGAAGCGCAGCTTGCGGGCCGCCTCCTGCTGCAGCGTCGACGTCGTGAACGGCGCCGCGGGACGGCGCGTGTAGGGCTTGGTCTCCACGGACCGCACCGTGAAGGCGGCGCTCTCCAGCCCGACGGCGAGGGAGCGTGCGGCGTCCTCGTCGAGCCGGACGACGTTGGCCGCCTTCAGCTCACCGCGGTCGGAGAAGTCCTTGCCGGAGGCGATGCGGCTGCCGTCGACGGCGACGAGCTTCGCGGGGAAGGTGCTGCCCTTCGAGGAATCCTCGGGTGTGAAGGTGCCCGTGAGGTCCCAGTACGACGCCGCGCGGAAAGCCATGCGCTCGCGTTCGCGTTCGACGACGAGGCGGGTGGCCACGGACTGCACGCGGCCGGCGGACAGGCCGCGGGCCACCTTACGCCAGAGGACGGGTGAGATCTCGTAGCCGTAGAGCCGGTCGAGGATACGCCGGGTCTCCTGGGCATCCACCATGGGGATGTCGACGTCGCGCAGTTCGCCCATGGCGCGCGTGACGGCTTCCTTGGTGATCTCGCCGAACGTCAGCCGGTAGACGGGGACCTTCGGCTTGAGGACCTGCAGCAGGTGCCAGGCGATGGCCTCGCCCTCGCGGTCCGCATCGGTTGCGAGGTAGAGCTCGTCGGCGTCCTTCAGGGCGGCCTTGAGCTCCGCGACGGTCTTCCGCTTCTCGGGTGACACGACGTAGTACGGCTCGAAATCCTTGTCGAGGTCCACCGCGAACTTGCCCACGGAGGACTTCTTGAGTTCCGCGGGGAGGTCGGAGGGCTGCGGCAGGTCGCGGATGTGCCCCATGGACGCGGCGACCTGGAAACCCTCGCCGAGGTAGCCCGAGATGCTCTTGATCTTGCTGGGGGACTCAACGATGACGAGCTTCTTGCCGTGCTTCTTGTCCGTGGCCTTGGTCGGCACTTCTCTCCTATATAAGCGGGTGCGATGCCGCAGCAGTAACGCGGATATCCGGTCCGGATCCCGCTGCTGGGCCTTCACCTGACAGTATGCGTCATGCGTACCTGCACAAGGGTAACCGCTGGTTTCAGGGGGCAGGAATCAGGAAGCCCTCCCGGATGAGCTGCTCGACGTCGACCAGCAGCGCGGAGGTGAAGGCCGCATCGGGCCTCTCCAGCAGCATGGCGAGGGCGCCTGCGATCTGCCCCGCGGTGAGGTCGCCGTCGCACGCGGAGACGAATCCGGCGAGCTCGGTGCTCAGGAGCGTGGTGCGCCGGAGGCCGGCCCCCTGCCGCAGCAGGATGACCCCGGGGTGCTCGGCCCCGGGCCGCTGGTGGCGTTCCTCGGTGACGTCGTCGGCGACGAGCAGGAACTCGTCGGCGATGCCGATGCCCGAGGCGGCCTGCTCGGTGTGGGCCGCCAGCCAGTCGTTGCGGCCTATGGCGGCGGCCAGGTGCGGGCCCACGGGCTGCTCGATGTCGTGGGTGATCTCCTCGAGCGTCACCCGGACGAGGTTGCTGGGCGTTCCCGGCCTGCGGAGCCACACCGAACCGAAGCCGATCGCCTCGACGTTCCGCGAGGCGAAGTCCGCCAGGTAGGCGGCGAAGCCGTCCAGGTAGGCGCTGCGGTCGCGGTTCTCGGCGGCGTCGCGCAGCCACGTCTCGGCGTACTGCACCGGCGTCAGCTGCTCGCGCTGGATGATCCAGGCGTCCACGCCGGGAGGGACGAAGCTCCGGATGCGGCGGTCCCAGGCCGTACCCTCGGTGATCTCCCAATTGCCGAGCAGCTGCGCGGCGCCGCCCGGTGCGAGGATCCCGGGCAGGTCCCGGACCAGTGTCTCGACGATGGCATCCCCTGCCAGTCCCCCGTCACGGTAGGTATAGCCCTCCTCCCCCGTGCGCGGCGTGATCACGAACGGCGGATTGGAGACCACCAGGTCGAAGTGCTCCCCCCCGACCGGCGCGAGCAGGCTGCCCCGGCGGAGGAGAACCCGGTTCCCGAGCCGCTGGGCGTCGAGGTCCAGTGCCGGTGCGTTGAGCAGGAGGTTGAACCGCGCGAAAGCGAGGGCGCGGTCGGAGATGTCCGTCGCAGTCACGTGGCGGGCATGCGCCAGGAGGTGGAAGGCCTGGATGCCACACCCTGTTCCCAGGTCCAGGGCGCGGTCCACCGGCGTCCGCAGAACGGTCTGGGCAAGGGTCAGCGAAGCCCCTCCGATGCCCAGGACGTGGTCGTGACGCAGGGGTCCGGGGCGCTGTTCGGCCCCGAGGTCGCTCGCCACCCACAGGTTGCCTCCGACGTCCGAGCCGTACGGACGCAGCTCGACGGCGGCGCGCCAGCGCGCCGGGGCCGCTCCCGCACCACTGCCGGCGGCACCCTCCGCGGCATCTCCGGCCCCGGCTCCCGTGGCGCCTTCCGCGGCACCGCCTTCCGGTCCGGTCCTCTCGATGAGCCTCAGCCGTTCGAGGCCGGGTACGCCGATGCCGGGGAAAGCGGCGTGGAGACCCTCTTCCGGGACGGTCTCCCCGAGGAGCCACAGCAGCACCGGGATGACCTGCGCACTGCCGCCTCCACGGAGGAGGCGCCGGCATTCGAGAAGCGCCGGAACCAGCTGTCCCCGGCCGAGGGCGGAGTATGCGGCAACCCCGAGAAGGGCTTCGACGCCGTCGACGGTGTAGTCGAGGGCAGCCAGGTCCCCGGCGAGCGCCTCGAGCGCGGGCAGGTCGGTGCTCGACGGCGCGGACGGGACGTCGTCGTCGAACTCCTGCCGGCCGGCACCCTCGGTGACCGGCATCAGGCAGCCCCTGCTGCCGTCGCCTCGGCCTCGTCGGACTCGCACCCCTGCGGGCAGCGCAGGGTGGCGGGGTCCGCCGCGCACCCGGCGCAGTACAGGGTCAGGTTGCGGCAGGACGGGTTGGAGCAGTTCTCGAACTTGTTCGTGGGTGACTCGCAGCGCACGCACTTGCCGATCGTCACGGCGTCGTCGCTGAATTCGAGGTGCATGCGCTTGTCGAAGACGTAGAGCGAGCCCTCCCACAGTCCGCCGTCGCGGTACTTCTCGCCGTAGCGCACGATGCCGCCGTCGAGCTGGTAGACCTCCTGGAAGCCGCGGTTGACCATGAGGCTGGAGAGCACCTCGCAGCGGATGCCGCCCGTGCAGTAGGTCACGACAGGCTTGTCCTTGAGCTCGTCGTACTTGCCGGAGTCCAGTTCACGGACGAAGTCGTGCGTGGTCCGCACGTCGGGGACCACAGCACCCTTGAAGCGGCCGATCTGCGCCTCGAGCGCGTTCCTGCCATCGAAGAAGACGACCTCCTCCCCCTCCGCACGCTTGGCGTCGACCAGCGCATGCAGCTCTTCGGGTGCGAGGTGCGTGCCGCCGCCCACGACGCCGTTCCCGTCGACCTTCAGCTCACCCGGGGCGCCGAAGGAGACGATCTCGTCCCGCACCTTGACGCTCAGCCTCGGGAAGTCGTCCGCACCGCCGTCGGACCACTTGATCTCCATGCCCCGGAAGGCCGGGTACTCCCGCGTGGTCTTCGCGTACTGCTTCACCGCGCCGATCTCGCCACCGACCGTTCCGTTGATGCCGTCCTTGGAGATGAGGATCCTCCCGCGCAGTCCCCACTTCTCGCAGAGTGCGCGCTGCCACAGACGGATTGCTTCAGGATCGGGCAAGGGTGAAAAGGCGTAATAAAGGGCAATACGGTTCATCGACACGACTTAAAGCCTACTTTGCGGCTTCAAACGGTCGCCTCCGCTGCTGCACTCCCTGTGATTCGCGGTCCCCGAGAACTATCGTTCAGCACATGGGCGCACACGCAGACGACGAGCTCCTCCAGACCTGGATCGACGGATGGTCCGCGTGCCGGGGATACGAACCGCACAGGGACGGGCGCAGTACCTCCGTCCTGCTGACGGACCAGCAGAACCAGACGGAGCACTTCCTCTTCGAACCCACCACCGAACGGTTCCTCGAGCTGGCGTCCGAGACCCGGCAGGATCCGGGACGGGTGCTGACGGTCGTCACCAACCGGATGCAGGAGCTCATCGACGCGGCTCGGCCGCTGCACGTGCACGTGACGGACCGGCAGCAGTCCCTGATGAGCGTCGACATGCGGGGCCAGGACGTCGAGGACCCGCGGGTGCCGAGTGACGACTTCACACTCGAGCGTTCCAGCGAGGGTGCCTGCCGCAGCGTGACGGTCCATGCCGGAGGGGAGCTTGCAGCCCGGGGATCGGTCTCCGTGGTGGGCGATTACGCGGTCTACGATCGCATCGTCACGGAGGAGGGCTACCGGCGGCGGGGGCTCGGCAGCTACGTCATGCGTGCCCTGACCGCCGCGGTCCTGGAGGACGACATCACCACCGGCCTGCTCATGGCCTCGGCGGACGGCCGCGCCCTGTACGCGTTCCTCGGGTGGCAAAATCTCGCCGACGTGTTCGTCATCAGAGGATAAGGAGCCTTTGCGCCGTGCGTGCGGGATTCCCGATGGGACAATTGCGGCGTGGCTGCGCAGAACTCCCTGATCCCGCTGCTCGGAGGTGGACCCGACCCTGAGCAGCTACTGCATGTCCGCGAGATCCCGGCCCGAGAGGCCGAGCACGCCCCCTGGCCCGCGTGGGCGCACCAGGACGTCGTCGAGGCGTTCCGGACGCGCGGGGTGGTCGAACCGTGGCGGCACCAGGTGGAAGGTGCCACGTCCGCCCACGACGGGGCGCACACGATCATCGCGACGGGCACCGCCTCGGGGAAGTCCCTCTGCTACCAGCTGCCGGTCCTCGACGAGATCCACCGCAGCGAACTCGGAAATCGCGCGACCCTCGCACCGAACGGGTCCGTGGCCCTCTACCTCGCGCCCACCAAGGCCCTGGCCGCGGACCAGCTGTCCGCCATCAACGCACTGAAACTGCCCACGGTCCGGGCCGAGACGTACGACGGCGACACGGAGTCCGGCGCGCGCCGCTGGATCCGCGACCATGCGAACCTGGTCCTCGCGAACCCGGACATGCTGCACTACGGCATCCTGCCCCACCACACCTGGTGGGCCCGCTTCTTCCGTCGCCTCAAGTACGTGATCATCGACGAAGCCCATAGCTACCGGGGGGTGTTCGGGTCCCACGTCGCGAATCTCCTTCGACGGTTGCGGCGGATCTGCGCGAGCTACGGCGCGAACCCCGTGTTCATCGGGGCTTCGGCGACGTCGGCCGAGCCCGCCGCATCCTTCGGACGGCTGATCGGCGCCCCGGTGGCCGCCGTCGCCGAGGACAGCTCGCCGCACGGCTCGACGACGGTCGCGTTCTGGGAACCCCAGCTCACGGGCATGAAGGGCGAGAACGGCGCTCCCACCCGGCGGACCGTCATTGCCGAGACATCCGACCTCCTCGCGAACCTCGTGTCCTCCCAGGTGAGGACCATCGCGTTCATCAAGTCGAGACGCGGCGCCGAGAGCATTGCCCAGACGTCCCGCAGGATGCTCGAGGATGTACATCCGAGCCTCCCGCACCGCATCGCGGCCTACCGGTCCGGATACCTGCCGGAGGAACGCAGGGCGCTCGAATCCGCGCTGCGGAGCGGGGAACTGCTGGGTGTCGCCAGCACGTCGGCGCTGGAACTCGGCATCGACATCTCCGGCCTCGATGCCGTCCTGGTGGCCGGCTGGCCCGGGACGAGGGCTTCCCTCATGCAGCAGATCGGCCGCGCCGGACGGTCAGGACAGGACGCCATCGCGGCGTTCGTCGCCAGCGACGACCCGCTGGACACCTACCTGGTGCACCATCCCGAGGCGGTCTTCGACCTCGCCGTCGAGGCGACCGTGTTCGACCCCTCCAATCCCTATGTCCTCGGTCCGCACCTGTGCGCCGCCGCGGCCGAGCTGCCCCTCACCGACGGGGACCTCGGCCTGTTCGGTGCCACTTCGGAGGATCTGCTCGGCACCCTGTGCGACCAGGGCTTCCTGCGGCGCCGTCCCGCGGGATGGTTCTGGACACACCCGCAGAGCGCCGCCGCGATGGTCAATCTGCGCGCCGACGGGGGCGGCCCGATCAATATCGTCGAGGCGGATTCCGGGGCGCTGCTCGGGACGATGGACTCACCCCAGAGCCACTACCAGGCACATCCGGGCGCGGTGTACGTCCATCAGGGGCGCGCCTACGTGGTGCAGGAGCTCAATGAGCAGGACCACTGTGCTGTCGTCTCCCGCGCCCATCCCGACTACTACACGCAGGCACGTGACGTCACGCAGATCGAGGTCATCGGACGCGATGTCAGCCGACTCTGGGGCGGTGTCCTCGCCAACTTCGGTGATGTGAAGGTCACCACCCAGGTGGTGTCCTTCCAGCGCAAGGCTTTCTCCTCCAACGAGGTCCTGGGCGAGGAGCCGCTCGAGCTCGGGGCACGGGATCTCTTCACGAAGAGCGTGTGGTTCGAGATCAGCCCGGAGCTCCTCGAGGCGGAAGGCATCCTCGCGGAGGAGCTTCCCGGAGCACTCCATGCGGCGGAGCATGCCGCGATCGGACTGCTGCCCCTGGTGGCGTCCAGCGACCGGTGGGACATCGGTGGGGTATCCACCGCCCTGCACGCCGACACGGGGCTCCCGACCATCTTCGTGTACGACGGCTACCCGGGGGGTGCAGGCTTCGCCGAGCGCGGTTTCGAGGCGGCGCGGACCTGGCTGTCCGCGACCCGCGACGCGATCGAAGCCTGCGAGTGCGAGTCCGGCTGCCCCTCCTGCGTCCAGTCCCCGAAGTGCGGCAACCGCAACAACCCGCTCAGCAAGGGCGGTGCCGTCGCGGTCCTCTCACTGATCCTGAAGCAGGCCGCCGACACGGCGACCGGAGCCGAGCCGGCGTCCGGATCCACGCCCGGATCCGCCGTCTCGTTGGGCCGGAAAGCCTAGACCGCCAGGACCAGGACGCCGCGTCATGGAGGACATCCAGGCCGCGCTGTCCTCGACGTCAGGGCGGAGGCCCAGCCCGCGCCGCACCCACCGCATCGGGAAGCAGGCCCGCAATGCTGACGGAGACGCGGACCAGGGCAGTTCCCGGACCCGTCTCACCGATGACGCAGTCCTGCACGGCTGCACCGTGGTGTTCCGCAACTGTTCCGGCCACGGAGCACGGGTCGCCGACCGTGAGTCCCCGGGCAGCGTCCGCTGCGGCCAGTGCGGCGAGATCTGCTGCTGTCGCCGCTTTCGACGCGCCCGACGCGGCCTGCAGCAGGAGGGCCGCGGAAGCAATCAGCAGCAGTGCCAGCATGGCGAGGCCTGCCATCAGCAGCGTCCCGGCCCCGCCCTCCGAATCGGTGAGCGACCCGGCTCCGCTCTCCGAGTCGGTGGGCGACCCCGCGCTGCCCACGGCCGTGCACCTACCCACCGTCCTCCTCCTTACCCGAGGCCGTCGCAGTCAGCTCGATTCCCATCAGTTCGACGACGGGCCCTTCGACCCGCGCCCTCACCTCCACGGTGGTCCAGCCGGAGCCGAACGCCACGGAGGCGGTCGCATTGCTCCCTGCAAGCCGCCGCACCGTCTGTTCCACGGACGCGCTGCTCTCACCCCGCATGGCCTCGCGTGCTCCTGCCCGTGCTGCTTCCTCCAACTGCAGCTGGACCGTGCCGACGTGCGCGGTACCGAGCAGGAGAGCGAGCAGGACGACCAGGGCGGGAAGGACGACGGCTACCTCGGCGGTGACCGACCCACGCTGACCAGGGTGTGCGCGTCCCATGCCACGATCCCGGGCGGCAGGCGTCCCGCCGAGACCGCAGGAAGGGATGCCGGGGTGACCGCACGCGTTCCCTCTCGTCTGTCCCCGCTTCGGCCCGCCCCGGTCCGCGCCCATCAGCCGAAATTCAGCGCAGACGTGATCAGGGACATCAGGAGGCCCTTGACCTCGCCACTGGACAGCACCGCGACGAGCAATGCCGCAAAGGCGACTGCGGCGAGCGTGGCGATGGCATACTCGGCGGTCGCCATGCCTGCCTCCCCGCCGGGAACGCCATCCTGGCGGTGCCGGATGATCCGTGCGTTCGACCGCCGCCGCCGTGCATCAGCCCGACGGGCAGCCCGATCGCCCGCGGGCTCCGGGTCGGGGAAACTCCCCCTGCCGCCCTGGCCGAGGATCGGCTCGGGGATGACCGCGTCAACGGGGGGCTCGCTGATCGTGCAGGACGATCCGTCATGTCGGGCTTCCGCGGGCGCCCGGAACGAGGAACCATCCAGCCTCCTGGCGTGTGTTTCCGATGACATTGGAACTCCTTCTGTCGGCGGGGGCGTTGGTCCCCGTGCTGGGAGCGGCAGTCGCCGCAGGACCAACTCTCGCGAGGCGGAAGTGCCCGGCGGGTTCCCCGAAGGGCTAAGTGGATAACCCCCTGGCGGGACTAGAGGGGCAGGAGCCCCAGGACGACGGGCACGACTCCGAGGCAGATGAAGGCAGGTAGTGAACACAGGCCGAGGGGCAGGACGAGTTGCACTCCCAGTGCCGCGGCTTTCCTGTCCACCTCGCGGTTGTGCCGTCGTCGCAGCTGGGCCGCGTGGGCGTGCAGGAGCGCCGCGGACGGCGCGCCCGTGGAAGTAGCGAAGCGAAGGCCCTGCCGGACGTCTTCAACGACGCCATCCTGAATCAGCGCTCCACGTCTCCGGCCGGGCCCGTGTGCCCGCTGCTTGGGGGCAGCGGAAGAGCTCCCACCGTTCAGCCCGTGGTGCCACGCGGGTCCGCCGGCGGATCCCCCTGCGCTGTCCCACGCGGCATCCCATGCGGCGTCCCACGAAGCGCCGAGGACCCGGGCGGCGTGGACCCGCACCAGGGACGTACGGATCCGGGGCTCGCAGGTTTCCGCGACGAGGAACAGGGCCTTCTCGACCGAAGCTCCCGAGGACAACACGGCGGCCAGCAGGTCGAGGATGAGCGGCGCGTCCCCGATTCCCCGTCGTCCTCCCGGACGTGCGGGTGGCGGGATCCTTGACCTGACCCGCCCCGACCCGACCATCAGCGTGAAGGCCGCAGCGGCCAGCAGCAGGGAGACCAGCGGCCCGGCCATCATGGCGCACCTCCTGCGCGCTGCACGAGGCGCCGGGACCATCCACGTGATGCCACCATCAGGACTGCGCCCGTCAGGAGGGCGAGCCGTCCCAGGGCTGAGCCGATGAGCACCTCGAACGGGTTGATGCCGAGGGCGAAGCCGAGGACCAGGCCGACGATCGGCAGCCAGGCGAGGAGGACGACCGTTGCGCGGGGTCCTGCGAGCGCAGTGTCCCGGGCGGACAGCCCGTCGAGCTGGGCGTCGAGCTGGGCTGCGTAGTGCTCGAGGATCCCTGCCAGCGGTGCCCCGCTGCGCTCCGCGGCCTCCAGGCAGCCCGCGAGGTCAATCCACAGGTGGTCGACGTGGGTGCTGCTCCAGCCCCTGCGGCGTGTGTCGCTGGAGCCCCCTGCAGCCTGACGGAGGGCATCGGGGATGCTGAGGCCCAGGCCGGCCGCCCGGCATGCCGTCGCGATCACCGGTAGGGCCGCATCGCCGAAAGCGCTGTGCCGGTCTGCGTAGACGACCTCGAGGTCCGCCCACAGGACATGGGGTGGCCGCCCCGCCCTGAGGAGCCCGGCCAGCTGGTGCACGAACAGTGGCAATTCATGCAGGTCGGCCGTCTTGGGGCCGGTCGGCCCTCGCCCTATCCGGACGCCGACTCCCTGAACACCGGACGCCCCGATGAGGACCGTACCCGGCTGTTGCCTCCTGCTCCGCGGAACCGTCCTGGGGAGTGCGAGCACGACGGAAGCACACGCCAGCAGGCATGCGACGGTCGTCCCGGTCCCGGGTCGGGCCCGGTCCAGCCCACCCTGAGGGCGAAGCCGCTCCATCCCGCCGCCCGGTGGCAGCCCTCACGGGTATCGACCAGGGCCGGCGTCACCTCGAGGTCCCTGCCCGGACTCAGCTCCACGAGCCCGATGCTTTCGACGCGTCGGCCCCGGGCATCGCGCACGACATGCACCACCACATCCAGGCCGCTGGCCGCCTGCAGTGCGAGGGCGTCAGGCGTCAGGCCCGCAAGAGCGGCGAGCGCGCTCAGACGGGCCGGGACGGCGTTCGCTGAATTCGCATGCACCGTTCCCCCGCCACCGTCGTGCCCGGTGTTCATCGCCGACAGCAACTCGCGGACCTCCGCACCGCGGCATTCCCCGACCACCAGCCGATCCGGCCTCATCCTCAGCGCCTGTCGCACGAGTTCGGTGAGATCGAGCACGCCCGCCCCCTCGAGGTTGCCGTGCCGGGACTGGAGTCCGACCGTGTGCGGGTGGGACGGGTTGAGCTCTGCCGCATCCTCGACCAGCACCACGCGCTCCTGATGCCCGGCCAGGCCGAGGAGGGTGGAGAGGAGTGTGGTCTTCCCGGTTCCTGTCGCGCCGCTGACGAGGAAATTCAGGCGGTGCCGCATCATCAGCGTCAAGGCCTCCGCCATCGCGGGAGCGATCGTCCCGCTAGCGACGAGTTCCGGAAGGGTGAACACCCTGGGCCTCCGGATCCGGATCGACAGGAGTGTCCCCGCCGTCGAGATCGGTGGAAGGACGGCGTGGATCCGCAGTCCTCCCAGACGCACGTCCACGGCGGGACACCCGTCGTCGAGGCGCCTGCCGCCAGCGGCCACGAGACGGACGGCGAGAGCGCGCACCTCCTCGTCGGTGTCGAACATGCGGCCGATCCGCCGCAGGCCTGTGGCGCCGTCGATCCAGACGTCATCGGGTCCGTTGACGAGGATGTCCGTGACGGTTTCCTCCGCGAGGAGATACTCGAGCGGCCCCAGTCCCTTGAGTTCGGCACGGACGTGGTCGAGCGCGGACAGGGTTCCTTCCGACCCGAGCAGCCTCCCGCTCGATCCCACGGCGTCGGCGAAGGCCGCTCCGGTCGCCGGCACCTCTCCGGCAAGAACAGCCCTCCGCACCGACTCGACCATGGAGGCCCCGGAGGCTCCGGGTGCCCCGGGTACCCCTCCGGGATCCCTGCCCCCTACCCCGTCGCCGGCCGGCCACCCCGGGGGATCCTGGTAGGGAGGGGCACTGCCGAGGGCGGTACGCAACTGGCGCCGGGTGGGCCCGCCCCGCATGTCACCGCCCCTCATGCCGTCCGCTCCATACCGGCGACGCCACCGGTGGCGACACCCGCGACGACGCCCGCGACCACGGACTGGACGACTTTGCGCGCCTTTTTCGGCACTCGGAAATCGAGCATCCTGCCGTCTGCTTCCGCCTGGGCCGCTCCCCGCACGAAGGGAAGGTACGGGAGGGGCCCGGCTCGTCCGATCGATTCGGCGACGAACCACGCGTCCAGGCCGTCGAGTACCGGGCCGCGCAGCACCACCGTCACAGGTGTCGACCCGTGGGCCTGCAGGACGCCGGCAGCTGCGGCGACGCTGCGGGGCCTGGCCGGGACGAGGAGGACCAGCCGATCGCATGCAGCCGCCAGCGACGGAACGGCGGCACCGCTGCTGCCGAGATCGATGAAACTGGTGTCGAAGGCGCCCCGTGCAGCTTCGAGGACCACTCCGGCGGACCCCATACTGTCCCCTGGCGGACTTTGGACGGAGCCGGTCGGCGCGGTGTGCGACAGCAGGGAGAAGGTACCGTCCGTCGGCAGTGCCGCCGCGAGCTGCTCGGCACTCAGTGTGCCTCGGATCTCCCCGAGGTCGTGCCATCGCACACCGGGCCGGTCCTCGAGGCCGAGGGCGAGGTCGAGGCCCCCACCCAGGGGGTTCCCGTCCACCAGCAACGCGGGTCCCCCCTCGGTAGCGGCATGGCGTGCGCACCAGAAAGCGAACGTACTGACCCCGCATCCACCAGCGGTCCCGAGGACACCGACGACGGGCCCGGTGGCGGCCGGGTTCAGGAATCGTCCGAGGTGTTCCGCGAGCCAGCCCGCACCCTGGGGCAGGATGACGACGCGGGACGACGGCAGGCCGGCGGCGCTCCCCCATGCCCTCGTTTCATCCCCGGCTGCCCCGACCACGATGACCTCACGCTGGCCGTGCAGCCCTTCAGTCACCTGCTCGCAGCCGACGAGGAGCACCAGTGGATCGAGGGAGAGGGCTTCTGTGAGGACGGGAACGAGCAGAGGCGTGACGCCTGCGGCAGCACAGGCCCTCGCCACCTGGTCCTTGACCAGCTGTGAGCCGCCCGCAAGGACCACCGGCCCCCGTCGGGCGTTCAGGGCCCACATCGCCTGCGTCATCCGCCAAGCATCGTCCGGCGAGTTCACTCCGGACCGGGCACCGCCGCTATGTGGACAGCCCTTCCGATTCGAGGAATGACACTCCCACCGCCGACAATGTGCTCATGTACATTGCCGTGGCCTCCGTGCCGTCGAGTCGCGGTGGCAGCGCGGGAATGGCGCTCCAGCAGCTGGACTCCGAGGGCCGGCACCTCGGAGAGCCCGACGTCGTCGATCACGACGCATTCGCGGCCGCCGTCGCAGAGGCCGAACATCGGCGGCCGCGCTGGGTGTGGAGCAGCACGCGGCTCTGGTACCCCGACCTCCTGTCCGCAGGCGTGTCCGTGGACAGGTGCTGGGACCTGGCGCTGACGGGGAACATCCTCGCGCACTCGCCGTCGTGCCGCCCCTCTCCGTACATCGAATCCCTGAGGGCCACGGCCCGGACGGACGACGGCACGGAGCCTCCCCGCCTCCTGCTGCCGCCCCCGGCGGCGCCGAACCAGCACTCGCTCTTCGACGAACCGCAGGAGCCGGTGGGCCCTCCGGTGGGCGACGTCGTCGGGCAGTTCAGGGAGCAGCTCGCCGCGGTATCGGGTGCCGAGCCCGGCCGCCTCAATCTCCTCGTCGCCGCCGAATCCGCGGGCTCGCTCATCGCCGCCGAGATGGAGCACTGGGGGCTTCCCTGGCGCCGGGACGTCCATGAGGACCTGCTGGAACGAACCCTCGGACCGCGCCCGCCGGAGGGCTCGAGACCGACCGAGCTGGAGCGGCTCGCCCAGGAGCTGCGCACCGCCCTGGGTAATCCCGCGCTGAATCCCGATTCACCGCAGGAGGTTCTGCGAGCCCTGCACCGCGCCGGTATCGAGGTTCGGACGACGCGCTCCTGGGAGCTCGAGCGCCAGGCGCATCCGGCCATCGAGCCGCTCCTCGCCTACAAGAAGCTCTCGCGGCTGCTGACCGCTAACGGCTGGAACTGGCTCGACGCCTGGGTCCGGGACGGGCGGTTCCGGCCCGAGTACGTGGTGGGCGGTGTCGTATCGGGACGCTGGGCGTCGCGCGGCGGAGGTGCGCTGCAGATCCCGAGGCAGGTGCGCGACGCCGTGCGGCCCGACGAGGGCCATGTCTTCCTCGTCGCCGACGCAGCGCAGCTCGAGCCGAGGGTCCTGGCAGCCCTCGGGCAGGATGCGGCGCTCGCAGCCGCGGCCCGCGGACAGGACCTCTACCAGGGGATCGCGGACCAGGGGTTCGGCGGCGACCGCGCCCAAGCGAAGCTCGCCATGCTCGGCGCGATGTACGGCGCGACGAGCGGTGAATCGGGCAGATTGATGCCACAGCTGACGCGCGCCTACCCACGCGCCATCGCCGTCGTGGAATCTGCCGCCCGGGCCGGTGAAGCAGGGGGCGGCGTCTCCAGCTACCTCGGCCGCGGTTGCCCGCCCGCGTCGGAGGAATGGCGAGCGAGGCAGAGGACGACGACGGCGGAGGAGCAGCGCCGGGCGGACGGAGCGGCCCGGGCTCGCGGTCGCTTCACGCGGAACTTCGTGGTCCAGGCCTCGGCGGCGGAATGGGCGCTGTGCTGGCTCGCCGAGATCCGACGGCGACTGGCCGCAAGCAGCATCCCGGAACCGCGAAGCCGCATCGTCTTCTTCCTGCACGATGAAGTGGTGCTGCATGTCCCCGCGCAGCAGGCGGCCGAGGCGGGCACCATCCTCGACCTCGCCGCCCGTGCGGCGACACGCCTGATCTACGGCGACATCCCCATCGAGTTCTCCATCAACACCGTCACGGTCTCCTCCTACGCCGACGCCAAGTAGTCCGGGCTCCGGACCGTTATCCACATCGTCCGAGGATGCTTCGAGCGCGTATCGGCCTCCCCGTACGGTGGCAGCACGAGCGCGGGAAGGCAGAGCACGGGAAGGCGGAGTGCGTGAACGTCCTGAGGATCGATACCGACCGGTACGCGGAAGCAGCAGCGCTGGCCTCGGTCGCCGCCCGTGGACTGGCCGACGCCGCGGATGCGGCGAGTGCGGCACTGGTGCGGACCGCCGGCATGGCCGGGTGGGACGCCATGGGCGCCGGCTGGGCCGCCTCCTACGACCCGGCGGCCCGCGAGGTCCTGGCCGCATGCCACGAGCTCGCGCTCGCGTCGTCCGACACGTCGCAGGCGCTGACCCTCTCGGCGGGAAACTACATCCTCGCGGAGCACGTCGCGTCCAGGGGCGTGTCTGCGCTGATTCGTCCGTCGCTTCCGGCGGCGGTAGGGGAGGTAGCGGCTCCGTGCCCGCCGTCCGCCTGCGATGTCAATCCCGGCTGGCCCCCGCCGTGCTGGGACATCGTCGCCGGGATAGCCGGCGTTGCGTGGCCCTCCGGTGATCCGGAACTCCTCCGTTCGGCCGGGATGTCCTGGGCCGTCCTCGCCGATGACGTCGACGCGACCGTCGACGGTCCCGCCTCCCGGTCGCACACGCTCCTGGATGGCCTGCTGGCCGAGGATCTCGTGCTCCTCCGGACGAGGAGTGCGGTGCTCCAGAGCTGCGGCCGTCGTGTTGCCGAGGCGTCGAGGGACATCGCCACCGGGTGCGCGTCGCTCGCCGCCGCCGTCGACCGGGCGCACCAGGAGTTGATCGACGAGACCCGGTCATTCGCCCTGGAGTGCGCCGCGCTGGCGGCCGTCGGAACCGCGCTGAGCTTTGCCACGCTCGGTGGTTCCGCCGCGATCACCGCCCTGGTCGGCGCGGCCCGCACCGCGCAGATGGTGGCCCGGGTACATCAGGTCCTCGCACGGCTGAGCACGCTCGCGCGCACCGTGCCGGTCGTCGCCGCGCGGCTACCCGGAGCGGCGAGGCTGGTCACGGGGCTGCGGGGCGCAAGGGCACCGGCCCTTCTCCGGTCCGTCCAGTCCGCTCGTCAGGCGCTCGGATCGGCGCCGGGCGCGGGAACCGCACCGGGTCGCCTTTCCCGCCTCGCGCCGGCCGTACGCATCCTCCGGCCCATCGGAGCGGCCGGACTCCGCGGGCTCGATTCAACGGCTGTCTCCATCGCTCTGTCGAGTCCTGCCGCTCTGGCGCGGAATGTCCTGTCCTACCAGGCGCGGCGCGCCGTCCTCGGACCCGGGGCGGTCAGGGGTAGCGGGGTGGATCAGGCCCTGGCGGTGCTGCGGAGTTCCCGCTTCGGCGCCTTGCCCGTCGTACCCGCCGCCGAGGCGGCGCTCAGGACAAAGGGCCGGATCGACACGGTCACCGGACTGGCCGCACTTCCGGGTTCCCTCAGGGACCGGTACTCCCCCGGTCGCATCCGGGTCCCGGCGGCCGGATTCCAGGGTCCCGGCCGGCTCACAGGGGCGCGGGGATCTCCCGGGATCGGTCCCAGGCGCGCGTCCAACCGAGCCCCTCGAACATCGCGTCCAGCAGCATCGCCGTGAAGCCCCAGATCACGGCTTCCGGCACCAGGAAGGCAGGGGTCCTGCTGACGAATCCGTCGCGCCGGACCACGGCCGTCCTGCGGTGCACCGGGTCGAGGAGGGTGCTCACGGGAGCCCGGAAGACAAGCTCCGACTCCGCCGTATCGACGGCATGGGTGGGTGACTGCTCGGCCCACCATCCGAGCACCGGCGTGACCATGAAATTGCTGACGGGAAGTCCCACCTCCGGCAGCAGGCCGAGGATCTCGATGCCGTCCGGATCCACACCTGTCTCCTCCCGGGCTTCGCGCAGGGCCGCCGCACCTTCATCCGCGTCACCCGGGTCGATGGTGCCGCCGGGGAAGGCGACCTGGCCGGGGTGGTTGGACAGCGAGCTGGCGCGCATCACGAAGAGGATGTCCAGGTCACAACCGGGGATGTCGTCGGGACCGGCACGCTCAGGATCCCGCGCGGAGGGTGCGCGCGGACCGACCAGGATGAGGACCGCCGCACGCCGGGCGCGTGCGGGATCGAGCCGTGCGAACTGCCAGCCGCTCGGGCGTACCAGGGTGGCACCGGGGCGGTCCATGGACTTCGCCCACGCCGCCAGTTCGTCGTACACCGTCACGGCAGGACCGGTCCCGCAGACGTGCCCCGGGCGGGGACGGGCCTGGCCGGGGTGGGCCGGAGGCTAGGCACCCAGACCATACCCGGCCTCGCGAAGCTCCGCGCGGGTCCGCCCGGCTCGCATCAGCTCCACCAGTTCCTCGCGGCCGGGTGCCAGCTCGTACTTCAGCAGCTTCGCCGCCTTCATCGGATCCACCTCACCCTCACCGAAGGACGGACACAGCGCGGCGACGGGGCACACCCCGCACGCGGGCTTCTTGGCATGGCAGATCCGACGCCCGTGGAAGATGACCTGGTGCGAGAGCATGGTCCAGTCCTTGCGCTCGAACAGGGCACCGACCTCGCGTTCCACCGTGACGGGATCCTCCGACGCCGTCCAGCGGAACCGTCGGGACAGTCGCCCGAAGTGGGTGTCCACGGTGATGCCCGGAACGCCGAAGGCATTGCCCAGGACGACGTTCGCGGTCTTCCGCCCGACACCGGGAAGGGTCACCAGGTCTTCGAGCCTTCCCGGGACCTCGCCGTCGAACTCGTCGACCAGGCGCCGGGAGAGTGCGAGGAGGCTGTTGGCCTTTGCGCGGTAGAACCCCGTGGGGCGGATGATCTCCTGCAGCTCGAGTTCCTGGGCCTCGGACATCGCACGGGCGTCGGGGTACCGCTCGAACAGCGCAGGGGTGGTGAGATTGACCCGGACGTCGGTGGTCTGCGCGGAGAGCACTGTTGCCACCAGGAGCTCGAAGGCGTTGCCGAAGTCGAGCTCGGCCACCGCGTACGGGTACGTCTCGCCGAGGACCCGGCCGATCTTCCGAGCCCGGCGCTTCAGGGCGACGGGCGATTCTTCCTCGGGCTTCGCTTTCCTGCCTGCCACTCGCGGATCTCCTCTCGGTGGTGCTTCTCGGTGGTGCTTCTCGGACCACTGGGCACCAGTGGCAGGCGTCAGTCGCGGGGAGCGCGCTCGATGTTGCGCAGGTCCCGCAGGATCCCGACGGCGCCCGTGCGCTTGTCCTGCACCAGGAACTCGTTGCCGCGATCCTCGATACCCACTTCCCAGTCGCCTGGCTGGAGGGTGAAGACCTGGCGGCCCGTCTGCTCGTCGAAGACGGGTCGGGACGAGCCGACAGCGAACCAGAAAGCCTCGACAACAGGCTCCTCGTCGTCGGTGGACCGGGTCGCGGTGATGGTCTCCTGGCGCCGTTCCTCCGCGGCGGGAGCGGAGGCAGCGGAGGTTGAGCCAGCGGGGGCGGCGGTGGAGCCGTCGTGGACGACATCCTGGATGCGCGTTTCGCCGACGGTGTCCGTAGCGGGCTGTGCCGGGACGGCGTCGGAGGAATGGTCCGGGGACGGACGGTGCACGCCGTTCTCCTCGTCAGCGCCGATGGCGTGGGCGCCGCTCTCCACATGACGCGGCGCATGCGACTCAGTGGATGCTGAGGTGGATACGGGTGAAGCGGACGTCGAACTGTTTTCGGACCCCTCGCGCTCCATGCCCGACTGGCCCGAGGCCGCGGCCCCGGCACCCACCGCCCCGGCTCCGCCCGCGCCGTACAGCCCTGCTCCGTTCTGCCGGACCGCCGCAGCCGCCGGGTTCACTCCGGCCGAACCCGACTCGCTGCGGGACGCGGTCACGGTCGGGCCGTCCTTCGCTTCAGCGGCGGGCTTCGCCGGCTTCGGCGGTCGGGGGCGGGCCGCGGTGATGGGGCGCGCCACAGTATGTGCCGGCGTCTCGGGCCGGTCCGCGAAGTCGTTCCGGAAGACGGGGAGGAACGGCCCGACGACGGTCGCGGCCACCATGAGCAGGGAGCCGATCAGCGCCAGCAGCGGCCCTGGATGGAACGCTGTGACGGTCTGGAGGAAGAAGAACGTCGCCGCGAGGACCGCGGAGACCGACGCGAACTGATCGGCCGACAGGGAACCCACCCGCAGGTTGGAACTGCCCAGGCGCCGTCCCGCGAGCAGGGCCAGGGCGACCACGGGCAGCAGGATGCCGATCCCGATGAAGAAGAGCTGGACGCTGTTCCAGAAGTTCGCGTACAGCACCCTGCCGTCGGTGAAGGGCAGCAGCGTTCCGATGAAGGCGATCACGACACCGCCGCCGAAGACGAGCTCACGCAGGGTGAAGGGACCGAGCACCGCAGAGCTCGGACCGGCAGAGCTACTGGCCGACGATTGTCCAGCCGTCCGGCCAACGACCGTTCCGGCCTCCTGACCTGCCGCTTGACCTGTGGCCTGTCCCGTCGTCCCTGCCGCGAGGGTTGATGCACCGGAGGCGCTCGCGCCCGTCGTCCCTGGAGCCGATCCGTCCGTACCGGGCGAGGAGCCCTGTCCCGACGTCGACGGTTCAGGGCGAATCGTGCGCTGCCCCTCGGATGCTTCGGTCATCTCTTACTCCCGTTTCTAGCGCTGGTCACCCGCGGCCCACTCTCGACCGGCGGGTGTCGATTACCTTCTTCCACCCTAGCCACCGGCACCCGCCTTCTCCACCAACGACGGGGCCGTGGCACCCAGCCGCTCACCGCACAATCGGCGCAACTCGGCTAGGTCCTGTGACGCCGGGCACACGCCGCGCACAGAACTCGATAGTGTTCCCCTAGAGCACGTGGCGGTGCTGCGAGTCGTCGCGGCGCCCTGCGTCCCATCCGTTCCACACCACGTCACAAAGGGGTAGACCATGAGCGCCGAACGACAAGGCGACGCCTTCGAGAACCTGCTGCACGAGGAACGCCGTTTCCCGCCCAGCGAGGAATTCGCCGCGAACGCCGTCGCGCAGCCGTCACTCTACGACGAGGCGCGGGAACAGGGAACGGAGTTCTGGGCCCGGCAGGCCAGGAACCTCCTCACCTGGGACTCGGATTTCACGCAGACGCTCGACTGGTCGGACGCACCGTTCGCCAAGTGGTTCGTCGGCGGCACCGTCAACGCGGCGTACAACGCGCTCGACCGGCACGTCGAGGCGGGGCTCGGGGACCGCGTGGCCATCCACTTCGAGGGCGAGCCCGGCGACACCCGCACCATCACGTACGCGGAGCTGACCCGCGAGGTCAAGAAGGCGGCGAACGCCTTCGAGGCCCTCGGCGTGCAGAAGGGTGACCGCGTGGCGGTCTACCTGCCCATGATCCCCGAGGCTGTCGTCACGATGCTCGCCTGCGCCCGCATCGGCGCCGTCCACTCCGTGGTCTTCGGCGGCTTCTCGGCAGACGCCCTCCGCAGCCGCATCGACGACGCCGAGGCCAAGATCGTCGTGACCTCGGACGGCACCTACCGCCGCGGCAAGCCGAGCCCGCTCAAGCCCGCCGTCGACGGCGCCCTCGAGAAGGAGGGTCACACCATCACCAGCGTCGTGGTGGTGCGGCGCAACAATGAGCCGGTCCAGTGGACCGAAGGACGCGACCTCTGGTGGCACGACGTCGTCGACACGGCCTCGGACGAGCACACGGCCGTGGCGCACGACGCCGAGCACCCCCTGTTCATCCTCTACACCTCGGGCACCACCGGGAAGCCGAAGGGCATCCTCCACACGACCGGGGGCTTCCTCACGCAGACCGCCTTCACCCACCGGAACACCTTCGACCTGCGCCCCGAAACGGACGTCTTCTGGTGCACGGCGGACATCGGCTGGGTCACCGGGCACAGCTACGTCGCCTATGCACCCCTCGTGAACGGCGCGACACAGCTGATGTACGAGGGGACGCCGGACACGCCGCACCAGGGCCGCTGGTGGGAGCTCATCGAGAAGTACAAGGTCAGCATCCTCTACACGGCACCGACGGCCATCCGCACGTTCATGAAGTGGGGCCGCGACATCCCCAAGAAGTACGACCTGTCCTCCATCCGCGTCCTCGGATCCGTCGGGGAACCGATCAACCCCGAGGCGTGGATGTGGTACCGGGAGGTCATCGGCGGAGGCAAGGCTCCCATCGTGGACACCTGGTGGCAGACGGAGACCGGCGCCCACATGATCGCGCCGATGCCGGGCGTGACCGCGACCAAGCCCGGTTCGGCGCAGGTCGCCGTGCCGGGGATCGCCATCGACGTCGTCGACGAGATGGGCGAGTCCGTGCCCAACGGATCAGGCGGCTACCTGGTCATCCGCGAGCCGTGGCCGGCCATGCTCCGCGGCATCTGGGGTGACCCCGAGCGCTTCAAGGAGACCTACTGGTCCCGCTTCGACGACATGTACTTCGCAGGGGACGGCGCCAAGAAGGACGAGGACGGGGACATCTGGCTCCTCGGCCGGGTCGACGACGTCATGAACATCTCGGGCCACCGCCTGTCGACCACGGAGATCGAGTCCGCACTGGTGAGTCACCCGTCCGTGGCGGAGGCGGCCGTCGTCGGTGCAAGCGACGAGACGACGGGCGAGGCGGTGGTCGCGTTCGTCATCCTGCGCGGTTCGGCCAAGGACGACGACGACATCGTGACCACCCTGCGTAACCACGTGGGCAAGGAGATCGGACCCATCGCCAAGCCGCGGAACATCCTGGTGGTCCCCGAACTGCCGAAGACGCGCAGCGGTAAGATCATGCGGCGCCTGCTCAAGGACGTCGCCGAGGGCCGCGAGGTGGGCGACGCCACCACGCTGTCCGATCCGACGATCATGCAGCAGATCGCCGTCTCACTCCGCAAGTAGCGGCTCGGCCCGGGCATGAGGCCCGGGAGCTGAGCAGGAGGCGTGGGGCCCGAGGCCCGCACGACGAGGAAGGACCCCCGCACCTGCGGGGGTCCTTCCTCGTTGCGGCGGGACGACGCCCGACGGCATCGAGCCGAGCCGGGCGGCGGAACGGTCAGCCGACGGTGGCGTCCACGGTGACCTCGATGTTGCCGCGGGTCGCGTTCGAGTACGGGCAGACCTGGTGCGCCTGCTCGACGAGCCGGTCCGCGGTCTCCTGGTCCACTCCGCCGATCTCGGCGTGCAGGGCGACGGCCAGCTGGAACGCTCTACCGTCGACCGCGTTGATGCTCACCTCGGCGGTGACCGCCGTGTCGCTGATCCTCGCCTTGCCGCGGCTCGCGACGAGCTTCAGCGCGCTGTGGAAGCAGGCCGCATAGCCGGCGGCGAAGAGCTGCTCGGGGTTCGTCGCACCGCCGGTGCCGCCCATCTCCTTCGGGACCGCCAAATCGACGACGAGTTCCCCGTCGTCGGTGCGCGCCTTGCCGTTGCGTCCGTCGCCGCTCGCTGTTGCCACTGCAGTGTAGAGAGCACCCATGCTGTCGATCCTTCCGTTCCGGGGCCGGACTGGCACCCTCACTACAGGTAGACTAACTAGTAACTCTACGTCGTCCAAATCCTGGGGCATCCCGCCCCCGACCCACAATGGAGCATGATGAACGCGCAGCTTCCCGTCCGCGAGCGCATCCTCGCCTCGGCTACCCGACTGTTCGACACCACCAGCATCCGCTCGGTCAGCGCCGACAGGGTCATCTCCGACGCCGGCACCACCAAGGTGACGTTCTACCGGCACTTCCAGTCGAAGGACCACCTTGTGGTCGCGTACCTGGACAGCCAGCTCGAGCAGCTGAAGACCGTCGTGGCGCGGGAACGGATGGACCGGGACGCGTGCGCGGTCCTGCTCCGTCTCGCCACCGTCAATGGCACCGCGGCCTGCCGGCCGGGCTTCCGCGGGTGCACCTTCATCAACGCCGCGGCGGAGTACCCGGCGGAGGGCAACCCGGTCCGGGACGCCGTCGATCGCTACCGGACCTGGCTGCACGGCGTGGTCGCCGAACTCCTGGACGAGCTGGGAGCGGACCAGCCCGACGTCGTCGCGGACCAGCTCATCATGCTGCGGGACGGAGCGATGGTGCACGGCTTCATGGGCGATGCGTCCGCCGTGACCCGGTCCCTCGTGACCGCCGGGCGCGCCATCGTCGCCGCCCACGTCCGCACGCCGCTTCCCGCCTGACGCACCGCGGTCCTGCCTGAGGGATGCGGAAGCATCTTCGCGGGAGGCCGCGGCCGGTGGGAACGGCGCCCTGCCGCCGGTGTGACGTTCGTCCTGAAAGGTGGCCCGGGCCCGGGGGCAAGAGGACAATTTCAGCGTGTCCACAACCCTGCAGCAGCCCCCCGTATCGAATCCGCGCATGGCCCGCCGCGTCGCCGGAGCCTCCTTCGTCGGAACCGCCCTCGAGTCCTACGACTTCTACGTGTTCGGCACGGCCGCCGCACTCGTCTTCAACACCGTCTTCTTCACCGAGCAGGATCCGCTCGCCGGAACGCTGTCGGCCTTCCTGGTCTTCGCGATGGGGTTCGTCGCCCGCCCCCTCGGCGCCATCCTGTTCGGGCACCTCGGTGACCGGATCGGCCGCAAGCGCACCCTGATCTGGACCATCACCCTGATGGGACTGGCCACCGGCGCCGTCGGACTGCTGCCGGACTACACCACCATCGGCGTCTGGGCCCCGATCATCCTCACCGTGCTCCGGCTGCTGCAGGGCCTCTCGCTCGGCGGCGAGTGGGGCGGTTCCATCCTCATCGCCACCGAGCATGCCGAACCGCGCAAGCGCGCGCTGTACGCCTCCATCCCACAGCTCGGCTCCCCCGTCGGCACCATGCTGATCTCCGCCATCTTCCTCGTCCTCGCCGTCGTCGCCCCCGATGTCATGACCTCGTGGGGCTGGCGTATCCCGTTCCTGCTCGCCTTCCCGTTCCTCGCCGTCGCGATCTACCTGCGGCTCGCCATCGACGAGACGCCCGTTTTCCAGGAAACGGACCGGCGACACGCGCTCCCCCGCGTCCCCTTCCTCGAGGTCCTGAAGTCCCAGCCCGTCGCCATCGTGGTCGCCATCGCCTCCGCGGTGCTGGGAATCGGTTCCTACTTCCTGATGGTCACGTACACGCAGGCCTACGGCACGCAGACCCTCGGCCTGTCGCAGGAGACCGTCCTGAACGCCGCCCTCGTGGGATCCGTCCTCCAGCTCGCCACCATCCCCGCCTTCGGTTACCTGGCCATGCGCATCGGCTCCGCGAAGGTCGTCGCCGGCGGCGCGCTGGGCACGGCCCTGATCGCCTTCCCCCTCTACTGGATCATCAGCATCGCGACCGAGCCGATGTACATCGCCGCGATCATCCTCGGCGGTATCCTCCCGACCGCCAGCTGGGCCGCCCTCGGCGGGCTGATGGCGGACATCTTCCGGCCGGCGACGGCATTCACCGCCCTGTCCTTCGCCTACAGCATCGCCGCCATCGTGGCGGGCTTCGTGCCGTCGATCACGCAGCGGCTGGGGATCGCGACGGGCGGCGCCTGGTGGCACCCCGGCGTCGTCCTGGCGGTCCTGAGCCTCGTGACCGTAGCCGGAGCGCTGGGTGCGGCGGTCCTGCGCGCGCGAACGGCGGATCCCGTGCCCGCCGCCCGCAGTGCGGCATAGTTAGGGCATGAACCCGGCACGCACACCCAGCATCCTCGTGATCAACGGACCGAACCTGAACCTGCTCGGCAGCCGGGAACCGGCCGTGTACGGGACGGCGACGCTCGACGACGTCGTCCGCCTCGCCTCGGACACCGCACGGGAACGCGGGTGCACCACCACCGCGATGCAGTCCAACCACGAGGGCGAGATCATCGACGCCATCCATGCCGCGCGCTCGACGTCGGACGGGATCGTCATCAATGCCGGGGCCTTCACGCACACCTCGATTGCCATCCGCGACGCCCTCGCCGGCGTCGAGCTCCCGGTGGTGGAGGTCCACATCAGCAATGTGCACCGGCGCGAGGAGTTCCGGCACCACTCGTTCCTCTCCGCCGTGGCCGACGCGGTGATCGTCGGCGCAGGGATCGACGGCTACCGCCTTGCAGTGGACCACCTCGCCGCACGCCTCACCGCCGGGGGCGCCGCACCGTTGCCAGAAAGTTAGCCCAGCGCCCGCCGATTGGGCGGTGACCGCCCTGCGCATAGGGCACGATGGTGCTATGACGGACATCACCCCGGCCGGCAGCATGACCGACCTGACCGACGACCCTGACGCACCCCTGCTGGAGGTGCGCAACCTGGCGGTCAGCTTCCGTACGACCGGCGGTGAGGTGAAGGCGGTCGAGGATGCCAGCTTCACCCTTCGACGCGGCAGCGCCCTCGCGATCGTCGGCGAATCCGGATCCGGCAAGTCGACGACGGCGATGGCGTGCATCGGCCTCCTGCCGGGGAACGGCAAGGTGACCTCCGGCAGCATCCTCTTCGAAGGCCAGGACCTCGTGAACCTGCCGGAAGCGAGGATGCGCTCGATCCGCGGCAGGGCGATCGGCCTCGTGCCGCAGGACCCGATGTCCAACCTCAACCCGGTGACGAAGATCGGCACGCAGGTCGCCGAGACGCTCCTCGTCCACGGCATGGCCACCAAGAAGAACGTCAAGCAGCGCGTCATCGAGGTGCTGACGGCCGCCGGCCTGCCCGACGCCGGCGAGCGCGCCAAGCAGTACCCGCACGAGTTCTCGGGCGGGATGCGCCAGCGGGCCCTCATCGCGATCGGCCTCGCCTGCCAGCCCCGGCTCCTCATCGCCGACGAGCCGACGTCGGCCCTGGACGTCACGGTGCAGCGCACCATCCTCGACCAAATCGAGACGATGACGGACCAGCTCGGCACGTCGGTGCTCCTCATCACCCATGACCTTGGGCTCGCCGCCGAGCGCGCCTCGCAGCTCGTGGTCATGCACCGCGGACGCGTCGTGGAGACCGGCCCCGCCGACCGGCTGCTCAACGATCCGCAGCACCCCTATACACAGTCGCTCGTCCGCGCTGCTCCGAGCGTCGCTGCCGTCCGCCTGCGCCCCGGCGCCTTCACGGCGGACGCCGCCACCCGGCGGAAACTCGCCGAGGAAGTGTTCGCGGAGCACGAGGCCGGGCACGGGACCGCGGGCTCCCCGGACTCCGGGGACGCGGCGGCTCCCGCAGGGCCGCTTCCCTCCCCGGCCGGTGCCCATGCCGCGACGTCGTCCACCGACCGGCCCGCCGCCCCCGCGGAGCAAGCCGCCCCCGCGAACATCGTGGAGATCCGGGACCTCACGAAGGTCTACAAGCGCCGCGGCAGCAAGGAGGACTTCTACGCCGCGAAGAACGTCACGCTCGATGTCCCGCGGGGGCAGACCGTGGCGATCGTCGGCGAATCGGGGTCGGGCAAGACCACCACGGCACGCATGCTGCTCAAGCTCATCGAGCCCACGTCGGGCACCATGACCTTCGACGGCATGGACGTCGCCACCCTCGATAAGGCGCAGCTCAACGACTTCCGCCAGCGCGTGCAGCCCATCTTCCAGGACCCCTACTCCTCGCTGAACCCCATGTTCACGATCGAGCGCATCGTCGAGGAACCCCTCAACGCCTACAAGCGCGGATCGAAGAAGGAACGCTCGGCACGGGTCCGCGAGCTGATGGATCAGGTCTCCCTCCCCCAGAACGCCCTCCGGCGCTACCCTGCGGAGCTCTCCGGCGGGCAGCGGCAGCGTGTCGCGATCGCACGGGCGCTCGCCCTGCAGCCCGAACTGATCGTCTGCGACGAGCCGGTCTCCGCCCTCGACGTCCTGGTCCAGGCCCAGATCCTCAAACTCCTCGGCGACCTGCAGTCCGAGCTGGGCCTGAGCTACCTGTTCATCTCGCACGACCTCGCGGTGGTGCGCCTCATCTCGGACTACGTCTGCGTGATGAAGGACGGTGAGCTGGTGGAGGCCGCCAGCTCCGAGGAGGTCTTCCAGAACCCCCGCCACCCGTACACCCGTAAGCTGCTGGCCTCCATTCCCGGCAACGAGCTCAACATCGACGAGGACCTCGCGTCCTAGCCCCCGTCACCAGCCGATGCGGTCGAAGGTTTCCCGGAGCTTGCGGCCGCGCGGCGGGTTGAGGGACTCCACCCAGGAGATGCGCCCTGTACCAGCCCTGGGAAGGCGCATAGATTGGCCGCACACGATGATGCGGAGGAACCATGGGTGAGCAGGTCATGACGGGCGGGACGACGGCGGTTTCGGGGTGGCCGGCGCTTCGCGTCGGGGACTGGGAGGACACGCAGGCGACGCTGCACATGTGGCTGCAGGTGGTGGGCAAGGTCCGGATGGCGCACGCGCCCCTGGTCAACCACTGGTGGCAGGTGCCGCTCTACGTGACGCCGCGCGGGCTGGGCACCTCACCGATCCCCTACCGGGACGGCATGTTCGACATCGAGGTCGACGTCGTGGCGCACCGGCTGGTGATGCGCAGCAGTTCCGGCGAGGACCGCAGCGTGCCCCTCGAACCGCAGTCGGTGGCGGAGTTCCACGCGCGGACCATGACGGCGCTGTCCGAGCTCGGCATCGAGGCACCCATCCGGCCCGTCCCGACCGAGGTGGATCCGGCCGTGCCCTTCGCGGAGGACCACCACCACGCATCCTACGACGCAGCGGCGGTCACGGCGTTCTGGCGGCAGCTCATCCAGGCGGAGCGGGTCCTCACGCGCTTCCGTGCGGAGTTCCTCGGCAAGGTGAGCCCCGTGCACTTCTTTTGGGGCGCCATGGACCTCGCGTGCACGCGTTTCACCGGCCGCCCCGCCCCGACCCACCCCGGTGGCGCCCCGAACTGCGCCGACTGGGTCATGGAGGAGGGGTACTCGCACGAGCTCTCCAGCTGCGGATTCTGGCCTGGCGGTGGAGAAGAAGGCGCTTTCTACTCCTACGCCTACCCGGAGCCGGAGGGGTACAGCGGCGCCGTCATCGACGTCGACGGCGCCTACTACAGCACGGAGTTCCGCCAGTTCCTGCTGCCCTACGAGGCCGTGCGCAGCGCGGCGGATCCGGACGCCGCGCTCCTCCGATTCCTGCGGGGCACCTACCGGGCCGCGGCGACCGCGGGCGGCTGGGATCCCGCCCTCCTCATCGACCCGCACCGGCTGGACAGGCATGCCCGATGACGGGAGCGACGGACCCGTCGGTCGCACTCCGACGGAAGCGGCCACCGACCTGGAGGTCGATGGCCGCCGGCGGCTGATGCGATGGTGCTACTTCCTGCGGGTCTTCGGGTCGAGGGCCTCGCGCAGGGACTCACCCAGCAGGGTGAATCCCAGGGCCGTGATCGCGATGCACGCACCCGGTAGGAAGGCGAGCTGCGGGGCGACGGCGAGTTCCACCTGTGCATAGGTGAGCATGCGGCCCCACTCCGCGGCCTGAGGCAGTCCACCGCCGAGGCCGAGGAAGGACAGCGCGGCCGCATCGATGACGGCGGTCGCGAGAGTGAGGGTCGCCTGCACGATCAGGGGCCCCATGCTGTTGGGCAGCAGGTGGCTCATGGTGATCGTCCTGCGGCTGAGCCCGAGGGTCTGCGCAGCCAGGATGTAGTCCGCTCCGCGCTGCGACAGCATCGAGGAGCGCAGGAGCCGCGCGAAGATGGGGATCTGCGACACGCCGATGGCGATCATGATCGCGTAGGAACTCTGCCCGAGCACCGCCGCGATGCTGACGGCCAGGAGGAGGTTCGGCACGGACAGCAGGATGTCCACGAAACGCATGATCACGTTGTCGACCCAGCCGCCGAGGCCTCCGGCGAGGACACCGAGGAGCATGCCGCCGGCGAGTCCCAGCCCCGTCGAGACCACGCCGATCAGCAGCGATGCCTGCGCGCCCCAGATGAGCTTGCTCAGAACGTCGCCGCCGAAGCGGTCGAGGCCCAGCGGGAAGCCGTCGATCTCTCCGGGCCCCGGGATGGTGGTCGGCGTGATCGAGGTACGGCCGGGGAGATCGTTGCCTCCGTAGGGTGCCAGGATCGGGGCGAGGATCGCGACGAGCAGGAAGAGCCCGATGATGACGGCACCCGCGATCGCCTGCGGGTTCCTGCGCAGCCGAAGGAACGCATCCTTCCACAGGCCAGTGCCGCGCCCGGTGTCGATGGCGGGATCAGTCGGCGCCGCGGAACCGTCCGCAGCTGGGGGGAGGATCGTACTCATTGCACACGCACCCTCGGGTCGATGACGGAGTAGGAGAGGTCGACGATCAGGTTGATCAGGGCATACAGGATCGCGATGAAGATGATGAAGCCCTGGAGGACGGGGTAGTCCAGCCCGAAGATCGCGTCGCGCAGGAACCTACCGATCCCGTTGAACGCGAAGACCGTCTCGGTCAGCACCGCGCCCGAGATCAGCAGGCCCAGCTGGAGGCCGATGGTGGTGACGACCGGGAGCATCGCGTTCCGCAGGATGAAACTGCCCCTGATCGTGCGCTCCATCAGGCCCTTCGCACGGGCGGTACGGACGTAATCGGCGTTCTGCACCTCGAGGACCGATGCGCGGGTGATGCGGACGATGATCGCGAGCGGAATGGTGCCGAGGGCCAGTCCCGGGAGGATCAGGTGCAGGACGGCGTCCCAGGCGGCATCCCACTCCCCTGTGAGGATGCCGTCGAGGACGTAGAAGTCGGTGAAATGGGTCGCGTCGATACGCGGATTCTGCCGGCCGTCGGGGGGCAGGATGGACCACTGGATGGCGAAGAGGTATTTCAGGATGAACGCCAGGAAGAACACCGGAACGGTGATGCCGATCAGGCTGAGGACGACGGAGCTGTGGTCGACGAAACGCCCGTAGTGGCGGGCCGCTGCATAGCCCAGCGGCACACCGACGCCGATGGCGAAGATCAGGGCCACGATCGTGAGTTCGACCGTCGCGGGGAACCGGGTGGCGAACTCCTCGAGCACGGGACGGCCCGTGTTGATGGAGACCCCGAAGTCTCCCCGCAGAAGTTTGCCCATGTAGGTGAAGTACTGGACCAGGAGCGGGCGGTCGAACCCGTAGAGCTCGTTGACCCGGGCAATGGCCTCAGGGGTTGCCTTCTCGCCGAGCAGCGCTGTCGCGGGACCGCCCGGAAGGCTGCGCACCCACAGGAACAGCAGGACCGACAGCCCGAACAGAGTAGGGATGAGCAGGGCAATTCGCTTGCCTATGACGCGTAACACGATGTCCTCTCGGGGATGAACCAGGATGTGCTCGCCACCACAGTGGAGCCGGACCTTGAATGCGGGTCCGGCTCCACTGGAGATGCTGGTGCTACTTGCTGAGCTCGATGTTGTTGAAGACCTCGTCATTGACGGGGCTGGCCGGGTAGGACGTGACGCGCTCGTTGAACGCCAGCGAAGGAGCCGGGTGCGCCAGCGGGATGGCCGGGATGAACTCGGAGATCTGCTTGTTGATCTCCTCGTACGCCTTGGTCTGCTCGTCGCGGTCGCTCATGCCGCGCGCCTCGCTCAGTGCGGCGAACAGCTCGGGGTTGTTGAAGCCGAATTCCGGCTTCTCCTGACCGAAGAACACGCCCACGAAGTTGTCGGTGTCGTTGTAGTCACCGGTCCAGCCGAGCAGGTGCAGGCCGTGGTCCTCGGTTCCCTGGACCTGGTCGAGGTAGTCGGGGGACCAGGCAGCGGGTGCCGGGGTGACCGTGATTCCGACGTCGGCGAGCTGCGCCTGGAGGTTGGTGAAAACCTGTTCCGGAGTGGGCATGTAGGGACGGGAGACGTTCGTCGGGTAGTTGAACTGGATCTCGAACCCGTCGGGGTAACCGGCTTCGGCGAGGAGCTCCTTGGCCTTCTCCGGATCGAAGTCGTACGTTTCGACATCTTCGCTGTAACCGTCGACGACGTCGGGGATGAACTGGGTTGCGACCTTGGTGCCTTCGGGAAGGGTCTGGTCAACGAGGGCTTGCTTGTCGATGGCGTAGGCAATCGCTTCGCGTACCTTGGGGTTGGCGAGCTGCTCGACCTTGTGGTTGAAACCCAGGTACAGGATGGTGAACGGATCGCGGGCGACGACGTTGTAGCCGGCGTCCTTCAGCGACTGGATGTCGGCCGGTGCGACGAGGTCGTACCCGTCGATCGTTCCGGCTTCCAGGGCCTGGCGACGGGCCTGCGGGTCGTCGATGATCCGGAAGATCGTGTTGGTGATCTGTCCCTTCTCTCCCCAGTAGTCCTCGAAGATCGACAGCTCGACCTGCTGTCCGACGTCCCACGAGTCGAACTTGAACGGTCCGGTACCGACGGGGTGACCCGTCGCGTATTCGCTCTGCTTCGGGGATTCCGCCGAGCCGCCGATCTCGTCGGCCTTGTACTGCTCGAGGGCCGTGGGGCTCTGCATGGAGAAAGCCGGGAGGGAGAGTGAGGGGACGAATCCGGCGAAGGGCCTGGCGAGGTTGACGGTGACTTCGTTGTCTCCGTTGGCCTCGCAGGACTCGTAGACGGCATTCTCCGGCTTGTCGGCGAAGCCGTGGAACAGGTCGTTGTAGTAGGTGGAGACGGTCGGCGCCTGCTGGAGGCCCGTCCAGTTGTACCACCGGTCGAAGTTGAAGCAGACGGCGTCGGCGTTGAAGTCGGTGCCGTCGTGGAACTTGACGCCTTCCTTCAGCTTGAAGGTCGTCGAGAGTCCGTCCTCGGCGGTCTCCCACGACTCCGCGAGCAGGGGCTCGGGATCGGGAGTGCCTTCCTTGACGCCTACGAGTCCCTCGAAGATCTGGCGGCTGACGCGGAAGGACTCGCCGTCGCTGGCGAACGCGGGGTCGAGGGACTTGGGATCCGCGGACGCGGCGAACACGAAGGTGGAGTCGACGGCGGCCTCTCCCTCGGTGCCGGTGTTCTCCTCGCGCTGGCTCTGTACGCAGCCGGTGAGGAGGAGGGCGGTGATGGAGAGACCGGCGGTGAGCGCAGCGCGTTTTCTCGCGAATCCTGCGCCTCGCACGGAAGTGCCTTTGTTAGACATGTGTTGCTCCCTGGTGAACGAGTGATTCCTACCGGATCTACCGGCAGCCATGGGACCACAGCGGCGAGCGCGCTGATCCGTGTGACGAGCCTAACTTCCGCGAGCGCCGCCAGCGGTATTTTCCGGGCCGAAGTGGTTACGATTTGGCATCGTGAGTGGTACGTGCGGCCGGCGACACGGCGACGTAATCTCGCCGAAACAGGAGAACCGGTCAGTGCAGCCGCAGGCGCACCGAGTGTCGCATCATGCGGGCAATCAGGTGGGCAGACGTGTCACGCGGGCTGATGTAGCAGCGCGGCAGGGTGAACCGATCGGCCGGCTCGTAGTCCCCGATCACGCAGCCGTGATCGTAGCCTGCCGCGCGCACGGCCGCGGCGGCGTCGTCGTCGAATTCACCGTAGGGGTAGCAGAAGCTTGCGATCTCCTCCTGCAGGACGTCCTGGAGGACCTCACGACTGCCCCCGATCTCCGCCATCAGGAAGTCCGCACCGGTACCCGCGAGGTGGGGATGGGTCATGGTGTGGCTGCCCACCTCCTGCCCGGCGGCCGCAACGGCGCGCAACTGGTCGCGGTCCATCAGGCCGAGGCGGGGGCCGTCGTCCCACTCGTTGCTGCCGCCGAGACGGCCGGCCACCGCATACAGCGTGCTCGTCATCCCGTATCGTCGCAGGGCCGGGAGGGCGTGCTCCAGGTAGTCGGTGTAACCATCATCGAAGGTGAGCCCGACGAGGCCTCGGGCCTCCCCCCGCTCCTGGGCGCGCAGTAACTCCGACAGGGACACCCCGCGATAGCCGAACCGCCGCAGCAGCCTCAGGTGCCGGTCCAGCCGGTCCGGGTGGACCCGCAACCGGTGCGGATCCGGCAGACTCGAGGGGCTGATGGAGTGGTACATGAACACCGGCGGCGTGGCCACGCGGACCCGCGCGGCGGGGGCGGCTGATCTGGAGATGATGTCCCCTTCATCGAAGAGCGAGATATGCGCTGAAGCGTACCAGCGTGACTATTCAGCCCCGCGTGCACTGTCCGGCCGAGACGGAGTCGCCCAGCCCTACGGCACCCTCCGCAATCGGCCGCAACTCCTCGAGCGAGAGTGCGTAGCCGACGGGGGCATCCGCCGTGGACTTGGCGAAGACGACGCCGGCCACGCGGCCCTGCAGGTCGAGCAGCGGTCCGCCCGAGTTCCCCTGCTGCACGTTCGCGGCCAGGCTGTAGATCTGGAGGGGCTTGGGGTCCGCACCGTAGATGTTGTTCACGAGCACGGGTGAAAGGCCCTGGACGCTGGCGGGCTGGATCCGGTACGGCCCGCCGGCCGGATACCCCGCGAAGGCGGCCGTCGTGCCATTGGCCAGTTCGTCCCCGAGCGGCAGCGGAGCCGCCTCGAGGTCGTCGACGGCGATCACGGCGATGTCACGCGCCGTGTCGAGCTGCACCACCCGGCCCGGCAGGGCGCCTCCGCCGGGCACCTCGACGACGGGCTCGTTCACCCCGGCGACCACGTGGGCGTTCGTGATGACCCGGCCAGGAGCGACGACGAACCCCGATCCCGTCTGGTTCTGGCCGCACTGGTAGGCGGTGCCGGTGATGCGGACCACGGAGGCGGCCGCAGCGGCGAGCTCGGGGGTGTCCACCGATGCGTCCGGTACCTCTGCAGGCACGGGTGCGACGCCCTCGAGGAGCGTGGGGATGCCGTCGTCGACGGCGATCGTCCGCAGCTGCGCCATCCACGAGCGCACCGGTCCCGGTGTCGCGGTATCGATTCCGCGGATCACCTGCGAGGAAGCGAGTTGCTGGGACACCAACGGGACGCCGAGGGTCCCCACGCTGAAGGCGAGCATCGAGAGGACGAGCGCGGCGACCACGACGTTCACCACGCCACCGAGGAGGCGGTCGACGAGGCGCAGCGGTGGGAAGTCGGACCAGCGGCGGATGGAGGCACCCAGCGCGGAGCCGACCGCCTGGCCCACGAGGACGAGGACGATCACCGTCGCGATGACGGCGATGAGCCGCCAGGGATTGTCCGGAACCCACCCGCTGACGAGGGGTATCGCGAAGAACGCCGCGACCGCACCCGCGACGAAACCCGCGATGCCCCCGAGCGTGACGAGGAACCCCTTCCGGATCCCGCTCACGAGGTACCCGAGGAGGATCACCGCCAGGACGACGTCGAGGAGGGTGAACCCCGCGAGATTCAATTCCGGCACGTCTATTCTCCCCTGGCTATGGACGACGGAAGGTGGCCCACCTCCCGGCACTGCGAGCGATTCTAGCCGCGAAGCATGGGAGCACGGTGGGAAGGAAGGGTGCGGCAGCGGGAATGGAGCGCGAATACGGGCCTCCGGAGCGCGTATCTGTCGTCACATCCGCTCCAGTACGGCAAGATGGAGAGGAGAATACAGCGCGGACCGCCGCATCAAGACGCATCAGGAGAATTCATGGATATCGAGGTACTGCGCCGGGCGCCCCTCTTCGCATCATTGGGAGACGACGTCTTCGCCGCACTCACCGACGAGTTGATCGAAGTGGACCTCCCCCGCGGCTCGTCGGTGTTCCGTGAGGGTGACCAGGGCGACCAGCTGTACTTCATCGTCTCCGGCAAGATCAAGCTCGGCCGCACCGCCCAGGACGGCCGCGAGAACCTCCTCGCGATCCTCGGCCCCGGCGAGTTGTTCGGCGAGATGGCCCTGTTCGACCCGAGCCCGCGCACCGCGACCGCCACCGCGGTGTCGGAGACGCGCCTGGCCGGTCTCAAGAACGAGAACCTCCGCACGCTGCTCGAAACCCGCCCCGAGGTCTCGGCCCAGCTGCTGCAGGCCCTCGCCCGGCGGTTGCGCCGCACCAACGAGTCGCTCGCCGACCTCGTGTTCTCCGACGTTCCCGGCCGCGTAGCAAAGGCCCTGCTCGACCTCGCGGACCGCTTCGGCCGCCCCGCGACCGACGGGATCCTCGTCGCCCATGAGCTCACCCAGGAGGAACTGGCCCAGCTCGTCGGCGCATCCCGCGAGACGGTCAACAAGGCCCTTGCCGAGTTCGTGCAGCGCGGCTGGCTCCGTCTGGAGGCCCGCGCCGTCGTCATCCTCGACATCCAGCGGCTGCGCCAGCGCAGCCGCTGATTCCAAAGGACGAGGAAAGGCACCTGCCCGAGGGCAGGTGCCTTTCTCCGTTGTGCACCTTCTTCGTTGTGCAGGGGCGGCGTTGTTGTGCAGGGCCTCACGCCGGGTCCAGGGAGGCCTGAGAAGACAGAAGTGACCGCCGCGAGCCGCGAAGAGCGGTCTTTTCTGCCGTCTCGACGGGACGGGCACGGCCTGTCAGCGGCCCCGTTGGACCGAGCCGCCCTCGCTGAGCTTCGGACACTCGACCTGCAGCACGAGGTCGCCGTCGTGCTCGGAGAGCTGCGGGTGGTAGATCTTCACGGGGCGCTTGTGCGAGAGGTAGGCGATGCAGCCGCGCGAGGAACCGATCTTCTCGAGGATGATCTCGACCGCCGGGACGGCGAGCTCGCTGAGCGTGCGGCCCACGGTGTTCGCCTGGCCCACTTCGTCGCCGAGCCTGGTGGTGTCCCGGTTCGCGATCTCCTGCGCAGCCCAGCGCCACTCACCCCAGACGCCCTTGCTCTCGAGGATGCTGGGCTCCTGGTTCACGGGCTGCGCCGCCGCGAAATAGTGCGTGTCGAAGCGGCGGTGGGCGAAATCGGGGGTGAGCCAGTGCGAGAGCGGCTTGATGAGGTCCGTGCGGACGCCCAGGCCGCGGCGGGCGAGGATCTCCGAGAAGCGGCTCTCACCCTCGTTGATGGCCTCCCGGGCCTTCATCCACTCCTTGGCCTGGGTGCCCTCCACCATCGACGAGGCGTCGGGACCGGCGAGGAGCACGCCGGTCTCCTCGAACAGCTCGCGGATGGCGCAAAGCACGTGCCGCCGGGCCACCCGGTGGTCCTCGACGCCGAGGCTCTTCGCCCACATCGACGGCGTCGGCCCGAACCACGGGAGGTCGTCGTCGTCGGACTCCTCGATGCTCCCGCCCGGGAACCCGATGACGCCGAGCGGCGACTGACCCCGACGGTAGGAGAGATACGTCTCCGTGCCGATCGCGGTGTCACGCAGGAGGACCACCGACGACGCCGACCGGGCCTTCAGGGGCGTGCGCTCCCCGTGTTCGATCCAGCTCTCCGCTGCCGTGCGCTGGTCGGGGTGCACGGGGAAGAGCCTGGTGCTGACGCGGTCCACGGCCTAGACGAACTCCGCGAGGAGTTCGACCTCCACGGGTGAGTCGAGGGGAAGGACGGCGACACCGACGGCGGAGCGGGCATGGATCCCGGCATCGCCGAGGACGGCTCCGAGCAGGTCGGATGCGCCGTTGATGACCGCGGGCTGCCCGGTGAATGAGGGGTCGGACGCCACGAAGCCCACGACCTTCACGATGCGCGTGATGCGGTCGAGGTCGCCGATCTGGCTCTTGATCGCCGCCAGCGCGTTGACCGCGCAGGTAGCGGCGAGGGAGGCTGCCGTCCCGGCATCGACACCGCCGTCGGCCGCACCGACCTTGCCCGAAGCTGGGAGTTTGCCATTAATGAACGGCAACTGGCCGGACGTGTACACGTAGCTGCCGGTGACGACCGCAGGGACGTAGGAGGCGACCGGCGGAGCCACCTCGGGGAGCGTGATCCCGAGGTCCGCGAGACGCGCCTCGACCGCCGAAACCGCTGTATTTCCAGCAGACACCGCTAGTTCTTCTCCCTCTTGAGGTACGCGACGAGGCCGTTTCCGTCCGGCCCGGGGACCACCTGCACGAGCTCCCATCCATCATCGCCCCACTGGTCGAGGATCTGCTTCGTCGCGTGGATGATGAGCGGAATCGTAGAGTACTCCCATTTCTTCATGAGGAAAGCCTAGCGCGTGCTTGTAAACTGGAATAATGGCTGCGCGCAAATCTCCCCTGTTCGACACGGCAACCACCTTCGGCAGGATCATGGCATTCCTCGGGATCAGTGGGCTCGCCGGCGTGCTCGCCGCGGGCCTGCTTGTACCGGTGGCTGCCGCCGCGGGGACGGGAGCTTCCGCCTCGATCCAGTTCTTCGAGGAACTCCCGGCTGAGCTGGAGCGCGAGGCGCTCGCCCAGCCCACCAAGATCGTGGCGACCGACGGATCACTGATCGCGACCCTCTACGAGGAGAACCGCCAGCCGGTGACGCTCGACCAGGTGTCGCCGACCATGCGCGACGCACTGATCTCCATCGAGGACTACCGCTACTACGAGCACGGCGGCGTGGACCTCGAGGGCATCCTCGGGGCGATCGCCAGCAACGTCTCGAACGGCACGCAGCGCGGCGCGTCGACCATCACGCAGCAGTTCGTCAACAACGTCCTGATCGACACCGCCCGCCAGAACGGCGGGACCCTCACGCTCAGTGGTGGCGGAAAGACCGTGGGCGACAAGCTCCGCGAGATGAAGCTCGCCATCGCCGTCGAGAAGGAGCTCAGCAAGGACGAGATCCTCGAGGGCTACCTCAACATCGTGCCGTTCAGCGGCACCACCTACGGCGTCCAGGCTGCCTCGAAGTACTTCTTCGACGTCGACGCCAAGGACCTCAACATCCAGCAGAGCGCACTGCTCGCCGGTCTGGTGAACGGTCCGAGCGCCTACAGCCCCGAGTCCAACCCGGAGGGAGCGCTGCAGCGCCGCAACATCGTCATCGACGCCATGCTGACCCGTGGCAAGATCACGCAGGAGCAGCACGACGCCGCCCTCGCCACGGATCTCGGACTGAATATCAGCCCGACCCTGAGCGGCTGCGTCGGCGCCGCGCAGGCCCCCTACTTCTGCGACTACGTCACGCACCTCATCATGAATGATCCCGCCTACGGCGAGACCGTGGAGGACCGCGAGAAGGTCCTGTTCCGCTCGGGCCTGACGATCAAGACCACGCTCGACTCCCGGGTGCAGGCCGCGGCGCAGACCGCCGTCACCGAGACGGCCAACCCGGACACCACGGACGGCAAGGTGGGTCACACGATGATCAGCCTCGACCCGAAGACCGGCAACATCCTGTCCATGGCGCAGAACACCCGGTACAACCCAGAAGCGGGCCAGGGCAACACCGTGCTGAACTTCAACGTCGACCAGTTCGACGGCGGGGATCCGTCGAAGAGCCTCGGCGGCGGCGGCGGGTTCCAGCCGGGCTCGACCTACAAGCCGTTCACCGTGGCGGCGTGGGTCGAGGACGGGAGGAGCCTGAACCAGGTCCTCGACGGCACCAAGAAGACCTACCGCCAGTTCGACGAGTGGAAGGCGAGCTGCGCGCAGGGCGGGAAGTTCCTGATCCAGGAAGAGGACGGCTACACGCCGCAGAACTACGGGGACATCAACTACCGCTTCACGACCGTCCTCGACGGACTCGCACAGTCGCTGAACACCATGACGATGGCCAGCGCCCGGCAGCTCGACCTCTGCAGGATCCGCGACATCGCCTACGACCTCGGCGTCCACCAGGCCAAGAGCGCCGAGGGCGAGGAAGCGAAGTTCGGTTTCCAGCCATCTGCCCTGATCGGCGGCGGCGGCGAGGCCGCACCCATGTCGATGGCCAAGGCGTACTCCGGCTTCGCCAATGAGGGTGTCGTCTGCGACCCCCGTGCACTCACCGAGGTGACCGCCGTCGACGGGACGAGCTACCCCGTCCCCGCCGTGTCCTGCGAGCGGAAGATCTCCCAGGACGTAGCGCGCGGCGTCAATTACGCCACGCAGCGCGTCATGACGAACGGCTCCGGGCAGCTCCTCGAGTACGGTGACATCCCGATGGCGGGCAAGACCGGCACCAACGATGCACGCTCGCAGACCTGGTTCATGGGCTACAACTCCGGCATGGTCACCGCCAGCTGGGTCGGGAACTGGCAGGGTGAAGGCGAGGCCAGCTCGCTCGGCGGCCTGCAGATCGGCGGGCAGGTCTACCCCGAGATCGACGGCTCACTCATCGCGGGACCGTCCTGGGCGCGCTTCATGCAGCAGATCCCCGGCCTGTACGTGGGAGCGCCGTTCGCGAACCCTCCGGCCAGCATGATCAACGGCCCCCAGCGCCCGATCCCCGGCACGTCCCGCACGGCGGTTCCTGCCACACCGGGCACCGACAACGGCGGGACTGGCACGGGCGACTCCACCGGTGGTACCACTGGGGGATAGGCGGACGACGACGGAGGAAGCAGCTAGCGTGAAATCGACTCAGACAACCCGGAGCGGGGCACCGCTCGGCTGGGCGGCAGGGCTCACCCTGACCACCGCAGCCGCAACCCTCGCCTACGCCTCGGCGGTCGAGCGCACGCTGTACCAGCTGCGGGAGGAGACGGTTCCGATCCTCCCGCAGGGCGCCGCTCCCCTGCGGGTCCTCCACCTGTCGGACATCCACATGGTTCCCGGACAGAAGTCAAAGGCTGACTGGCTCTCCAGCCTGGCGAGCCTGAAGCCCGACCTGGTGGTCAACACGGGCGACAACCTCAGCTCCAAGAAAGCCGTCGGTCCGCTGCTCGAGGCACTCGAGCCGCTGCTGAGGATTCCGGGTGTCTTCGTGCCGGGATCGAACGACTACTACGCTCCGGTGTTCAAGAATCCGCTGCGGTACTTCGCAGGGCCGTCGATCACCCCGAAGGGCCCCCAGGACCTGCCCTGGGCGGACCTGTTCAGCGCCTTCGGCGCCGCCGGCTGGGTCGACCTGACCAACAGGGCACAGTCCATCGGCTTCCGGAACATGCGCATCGACTTCACGGGAGTCGATGATCCGCACCTCGGCCGCGACCGGTACGCTCCCTACCCTCCCGGGAGCAGCACCTCGGCCGACGCTCCGCACATCCGGATCGCCGTCGCGCACGCACCCTACCAGCGCGTCCTCGACTACTTCACCGACGGCGGAGCGGACCTGATGCTCGCCGGCCACACGCACGGCGGCCAGGTGTGCATCCCGGGCTACGGAGCGCTCGTCAGCAACTGCGACCTGCCGACCTGGCGTGCCCGCGGATTGACCCAGTGGGACTCCAACGGCCGCACCGTACCGCTCAACGTCTCCGCCGGCATCGGAACCTCGCGTTTCGCGCCGGTCCGGTTCGCCTGCCGGCCGGAAGCAGTGCTCCTGACGCTCACTCCCCGGAGTTCCCGCTAGCCAGCATCTCCCTGCGGGTTCACGGACCGCGATCGGTGGAACAGCTGCCCTGCCCTAGCATGGTTGCTAGGGGACACCAACGACCATCGATCACCGAAGAGTTGGCATGACGAACCAGAACACACTGTGGCAATCGCTCGGACGGCTGTACCCGCATGTCCGGCCGATCATCCCGCGCCTGCTTCTCGGACTGCTCTGCGCCCTCGGAGCGAGTGTCATGGCTCTCGCCATCCCCCAGGTGCTGCGTGTCCTGATCAATGACGCCCTGGCGGAGGGAGGATCCGCACGCACCGTGTGGATCGCGTCCGGCGTCGTCCTCCTGCTGGGAGTCCTCGAGGCGACCTTCGTCGCGCTGCGGCGGCAATTCGTCATCACGCCGGCCACAGCGGTGGAGACGAGCATGCGCACCTCCTTCTACCGGCACCTGCAGGATCTGACGATCGAGTTCCACGACCGCTGGGGTAGCGGCCAGCTCCTCTCCCGCGCCATGAGCGACCTGAACCTGATGCGCCGCTGGATGGCGTTCGGGCTCATCATGCTGGTGGTCACCTCCCTGACCGTGGTCATGGGCGTGACCGTCATGTTCCTGACCAGCTGGGTGCTCGCCCTGATCTTCCTCGCGGCCGCAGTGCCCCTCATGGTCTACGGCTACCGCTTCCGCAGGTCCTACAGCCGGGTCTCCCGGAAGAGCCAGGACCAGGCCGGCGACCTCGCCACCACGGTCGAGGAATCGGTCCATGGCATCCGGGTCCTGAAGGCCTTCGGGCGCAGCCGCGAGGCACTGGAGGACTTCGAGGAGCAGGCGGAGGAACTGCGCCGCACCGAGATCTTCAAGGCGAAGTCGCTCGCCAATTTCTCGATGACCGTCACTCTGCTGCCCGAACTCGCGCTGGCCGCGTCCCTCGTCGTCGGCGTCATGCTGGCCGCGGACGGGACCGTGTCCATCGGGGCGCTCGTCGCCTTCTTCGCAACCGCCGCAGCCGTTGCGGGGCCGGTCGAATTCATCGGCCCGCTGCTCGCCATGACCTTCACGGCGAAGACGGCCATCGACCGCCACTACGAGGTCATGGACTCCGAGAACACGATCACGGATCCCGTCGAGCCCGCCCACCTCGCCGAACCCCGCGGGGACGTCCTGTTCGAGTCCGTCCACTTCCGCTATCCCGATGCGCAGGACGACGCCGGCGACGTCCTCGACGGCATCGACCTGCACCTGCGGGCCGGCGAGACCATGGCCCTGGTCGGAGTCACGGGATGCGGTAAGAGCACGCTCCTCCAGCTCGTCCCGCGGCTGTACGACGTCACCGGTGGAAGCATCATGATCGACGGCGTGGATCTGCGGGAGTTCAGCCTCCAGGAGCTGCGGACGCTCGTGGCGGTCGCCTTCGAGGACACGACCCTCTTCTCGAGCTCCGTGCGGGACAACGTCCTGATGGGTTCGGATGCGACCGGCCCGGAGGCCGAGAGGGTCCTCGCCGAGGCGCTGGAGGTGGCGCAGGCACAGTTCGCCTTCGCCCTGCCGGAGGGGCTCGACACCCTCATCGGCGAGGAGGGCCTGAGCCTGTCCGGCGGCCAGCGCCAGCGGATCGCGCTGGCGCGGGCCATCGCCGCGCACCCCACGGTGCTCGTACTCGACGACCCGCTCTCGGCGCTCGACGTCGCGACCGAGGAACGCGTCGAGGAGGGGCTGCGCGCGGTCCTGAGGTCGACGACAACGCTGATCGTGGCGCATCGGCCATCCACCGTCGCCCTGGCCGACCGCGTGGCGCTCCTGCAGGACGGGCGCATCGCCGACGTCGGCTCGCACTCCGAGCTGCTGGCCCGCAACGACCACTACCGCTACGTCATCGCCAGCCTCGATGACGAGGAGATCGCGCAGCTGGGACGCGCGGCCCGGCCGGAGCACGACGACGAGGAGGCCCTCGCATGAGCCGCACAGCAGCACCCGGTGGCGTCCCCAGGGACAACGGGGACCCACGGGGAGCGACCTCCTCCGGCGTCCTCAACGAGGACGACGTCCTGCTCGATCGGGCGCAGAGCAAATCCGTGCGCTCGAGGTCCTTCCGGCTGCTGGGCTCGCTCATCCGGCCGAACCGCAGGCAGTTCCTGTGGACCATCCTCCTGGTCGTCATCTCCCAGGCAGCCCGCGTGGCAGGGCCGGCCGTCATCGCTTTCGGTATCGACCACGCCCTGCCCGCCCTGATCGCGGGCGATCCGTTCCTCCTGTGGGCGGCCGGCGGCACCTACCTCCTGGCGGCGGTACTCGCCTCGGTCCTGACCGCGGGCTACGTGCGTGCGACGGCCCAGCTCAGTCAGGCCATGCTGCTGGACCTCCGGGTACGGGTCTTCCGCCACACACAGCGGCTGAGCCTCGAGTTCCACGAGAAATACACGTCCGGGCGCATCATCTCCCGGCAGACCTCGGACCTCGATGCGCTGCGGGAGCTGCTCGATTCCGGTGTCAGCTCCCTCGCCTCGGGCGTCATCTTCATGCTCTTCACCGCCGTGACGATCTTCGCTCTCGACTGGCGGACGGGCTTCCTGATCCTGGCGGCGGCGATCCCCATGTTCTTCCTGGCCCGCTGGTACCAGAAGCACTCGCAGATCGCCTACCGCGAATCCCGCGTGGTGTCGGCCAAGCTGATCGTCCACTTCATCGAGACGATGACCGGCATCCGCGCCGTGAAGGCGTTCCGCCGGGAGGCGGTCAATGCACGCCGGTACGACGAACTGGCGGAGGACTACCGCAGGGTCACTATCCGCTCCATCAACCTCAACGGTGTCTTCCAGCCCGGGCTCGTACTGATCGGCAACGTCACCGTCGCCGTCGTGCTGGTGTTCGGCGGGTTCCGGGTGCTCGGCGGAACCCTCGAGGTCGGCGCGCTCCTCGCCCTGCTTCTCTACAGCAAGCGCTTCTTCCAGCCCGTGGACCAGATGGCCATGTTCTACAACTCGTTCCAGTCCGCCTCCGCGGCCCTGGAGAAGGTCTCCGGGCTGCTGGAGGAGGTGCCCACCGTCCGGCCGCCGAAGAACCCCGTGCCCCTGCCCCAGCCACGCGGAACCATCGAGTTCTCCGACGTCGGTTTCCGTTACGGGGACGGGCCGGTGGTGCTGCCCACCCTGAACCTGTCCATCTCCGCCGGGCAGACCGTCGCCCTGGTGGGCCAGACGGGAGCCGGCAAGTCCACCATCGCCAAGCTGATCGCCCGCTTCTACGACGTGTCGGAGGGCGTCCTGACGCTCGACGGCGTGGACCTCCGGGACCTCGCGCCGGCGGACCTGCGGCGCGCCGTCGTGATGGTCACGCAGGAGGCGTTCCTCTTCAGCGGATCCGTGGCGGACAACATCGCCCTGGGCAGGCCCGAGGCCAGCCGGGAGGAGATCGTGGCGGCGGCCCGTGCCGTGGGCGCGGAGAGTTTCATCCTCGAGCTTCCCGAGGGCTTCGACACGGACGTCAACAAGCGCGGCGGTCGCGTGTCCGCGGGGCAGCGGCAGCTCATCAGCTTCGCCCGGGCATTCCTCGCCGACCCGGCCGTCCTCATCCTCGACGAGGCGACCTCGTCGCTCGACATCCCGAGCGAGCGGCTGGTACAGGAGGGCCTGCAGAAGCTCCTCGGCAACCGGACGGCGCTGATCATCGCGCACCGCCTCTCCACGGTGGCCATTGCCGACCGCGTCCTCGTGGTGCACGACGGCCAGGTGGTGGAGGATGGAACGCCGGCGGAGCTGATCGGCGGAACGGGCCGTTTCGCCACCCTGCACGCGGCGTGGAAGGACTCGCTCGTCTGATTCGGCGTGCGCTCGGCGGGTCCGGTTTTCCTCGCCGCTCATCCTCGGCTATTCTTGGACAGTTGCTGTTCGGGAGGTTCACTCCTTCCGGGGCGACAACGGGGTGTGGCGCAGCTTGGTAGCGCGCGTCGTTCGGGACGACGAGGCCGCAGGTTCAAATCCTGTCACCCCGACCAGAGAAGGCCCGCCGGCAGACGCCGGCGGGCCTTCGTCTTGCCCTGATCAGCGGGCGGAGACCGTCACCACTTCGTAGCCCTCGGGATCGGGAACGCCGAACTTCGCGTTGGCGAGCGCCAGGGTGTTGCCGAAGAGGGCCACCGTGGTGGGGACGTTGAACGCATCGCTCCCGATGACGTCCTCGACCTCACCCGTGGAGAGATCCTTCGAGAGGTCGATCCGGCTGACCACGTTGCACCTGTTCTGGACGGCGTAGAGGGTGTCGCCCTTGGCGAGGATGCCGTCGACGTTCGGCAGTGCGTCCGTCTCGATGAGCGCGCTGGCTCCGGTCGCCGGGTCCACCGTGTAGAGGGCCTCGTTGGTCGAGTGCGCCACGATCAGCGTCCTGCCGCGGTCGACGGACGTGATGCCGTTGAGGTTGAAATCACCCGTCAACTGTGCCGCCGGGCCGGACAACGCGATCGTGCGCGGTTCGCCGAGCGCTCCCTTGCGTCCCACCGGGATGAAGTACAGCTCGGCGCGCTGCGAGTTGGTGAAGTACGCGCCGTCCCGCGTGAGTGTGACGTCGTTGATGAACGCGTCACCGGTGGTGAGCTGGATGTCCGCCACCGGAGCACCGGTGCGGGTGTCGTAGACGTAGGCGTGGCCCGTGGCGCCGCCCGTAGCGTCGACCGTGGCGCCGCCCGCGACGAACAGCAGGTCGTTGCGGACGTCCGCCTTCAGGCCGACGGCCGCCCGGCCCTCGGGGGCGTCGATGAAGACTTCGGCCGTGCCGCGGCGGATATCCCCGCGGTAGATGTCGCCGTCGCCGAGATCACCGGCATAGAACGTGTTGCCCCTGCCCGCGGCGATGCCCTCCGCACCCGACGCGCCGGGGAGCTGGATGACCGCTCCCTGCTTCTGCGAGTCGTCGGAGGTTTTTTGGTGGGACACTTCCGGGCAGGCCGACGGCGGGGCCGCGACCGCGCCGGTCGCAGGCAGCAGGAGCACTGTCATTGTGACGGCTGCGAGGGTGGCGGCGGCCCGGCGGGTGCCCGGGCGGGGGGCGGCAGGCGTGGTCTGATGGATGGTATTCACTGTGCTCCTCGATGGTTCGGCGCGAACGGCCCTAACCGAAGGTTCCGCACTGCGCTGTGTCGAAATAGGCGTTGGATCTCGCCGGTGAACAGACGATCATCGTGAACTGCGGCCGGGAAGGCCGCCGGACCTGCCGGGAAGGGCAGGACCGAAGCATAACGCCTTGATCACGCAGATGGTCCCCGTGCCCGGCAGATGGACCGCGTGGAGCCGATCGTGGGTAGCCGACCGCCGCTCGTGGTAGGCGCGGGACGGCGTGCCGGAGGTCGACACGCCATGAGACCGGGAGTCCTGCCGCAGGACGCGGGAACGACGACGGGTAGGGGCCATCCCGAGCGGGAGGACCTCCGGGCACCGGAGATGTTCGTGGACCGGTGCCTCAGGTGAAGGTGCGCCCGGTCAGCCGCTCGTACGCCTCGATGTAGCGGGCACGCGTGCGCTCGATGACGTCGTGCGGCAGGGCCGGCGGTTCGGAGTGCCGATCCCAGCCCGAGGCGTCGGACGTGAGCCAGTCGCGCACGAACTGCTTGTCGAAGGAGGGCTGCGCCTGTCCGGGTGCGTAGAGGGCGGCGTCCCAGAACCGCGAGGAGTCGGGTGTCAGCACCTCGTCGCCGAGCGTGATGCGGCCGGTGAGGGGGTCGAGGCCGAACTCCACCTTGGTGTCCGCGAGGATGATGCCGCGCTCCCGGGCGATGGCCTCGGCCCTCGAGTAGATGTCGAGCGTGAGCGAACGCAGCTGCGCTGCGGCATCGTCGCCCACGGTCATGACGACGGCGTCATAGGTGATGTTCTCGTCGTGCTCGCCCACCTCGGCCTTGGCCGACGGCGTGAACAGGGCCGGCTGGAGGCGCGAACCGTCCACCAGCCCGGCGGGCAGCGGCAGGGAGCACACCGTCTGCGACTCCCGGTACTCGACCAGCCCGCTCCCGGTGAGGTAGCCGCGGGCGATGCACTCGATCGGGTACATGACGAGATTCCGGCAGATCATGGCCCGGCCCTCGACGGCAGCGGGTACCCCGCCGGCCACGTCGGCGGCGATCACGTGGTTGGGGATGCCGGTGAGCCGCTCGAACCACCAGAGGCTGAGCTGGGTCAGCACGCGCCCCTTGTCGGGGATCTCCGTGGCCAGGACGTGGTCGTACGCGCTGATGCGGTCGCTCGCGACGACGAGGACGACGTCGTCGCGCCCGTCCTCCGGTTCGTACAGGTCGCGGACCTTGCCGGAGTAGACGTGCCGCCAGCCGGGCAGTTCGGGGTGGGCGGGGGCGAAGGTGCTCATGCCGGAGCCGCCGCCGGCCCGGTGACCGTGACTTCCGAGCGGGAGGCCTTGAGCGCGATGTCCGTCCGGTACTGGCCGCCCTCGAGCTCGATCAGCTCCAGGCTCCCGTAGGCGGTGGACCGCGCGTCCTCGAGGGAGTCCCCCAGGCCGACGACGGCAAGCACGCGGCCGCCGGCGCTGACCACCTTGCCGTCGCGGAGCGCCGTGCCGGCATGCAGCACGTGCGCGCCGTCGACCTTCGCGGCCTTCTTGAGCCCGCGGATGCGGCGCCCGGTCGCGGGAGCATCGGGGTAGTTCTCCGATGCGAGCACGACGGCGACAGCCGTCTTCGGCGACCAGTTGAGCTGGTCCACCTGGTCGAGGGTGCCCTTCGCGGCAGCGAGCAGCACTCCCCCGAGCGGTGTCGTCAGTCGGGCGAGCACCGCCTGGGTCTCGGGGTCACCGAACCGTGCGTTGAATTCGATCACCCGCATGCCCCGCGAGGTGAGGGCGAGGCCGATGTAGAGGACACCGGCGAAGGGTGTGCCGCGGAGGGCCATCTCGTCGATCACGGGCTGCGCGACACGGGCGATGACCTCGTCGACGAGACCTGCGGGAACCCATTCCAGTGGTGAGTAGGCGCCCATGCCCCCGGTGTTGGGGCCCTGGTCGCCGTCGGAGATGCGCTTGAAGTCCTGGGCCGGCGCGAGCGGGACCACGGTGCTGCCGTCGGAGAGGACGAACAGCGAGACCTCGGGTCCGTCGAGGTATTCCTCGATGACCACGCTGCCGCCTGCCTCGAAGCACGCCGATGCATGCGCACGCGCCGCCTCGAGGTCGTCGGTGACGACGACGCCCTTGCCGGCGGCCAGCCCGTCGTCCTTCACGACATAGGGGGCGCCGAAGGTGCACAGCGCCTCGTTCGCTTCCTCGTCCGTCGCGGCCACTCGGGCCATCGCGGTGGGTACGCCGGCAGCGGCCATGACCTGCTTCGCGAACGCCTTGGACGCCTCGAGCTGGGCCGCGGCCTTCGTGGGACCGAAGACGGGGATGCCCGCCTCCAGCAGTGCATCGGCGACGCCGGCGGCGAGCGGGGCCTCGGGGCCGATGATCACGAGGTTGGAACCGAGCCGGCGGGCCAGTCCGGTCACGACGGCGGGGTCGTTGGCGTCGACGTCGTGGGTCGGGACGTCCTCGGCGATCCCGGCGTTGCCGGGGGCTGCGTGCACCTCCCGCACGTGCGGGTCGGCCAGCAAGGCCCGGACGATGGCATGTTCGCGGCCTCCGGGGCCCAGCACAAGAACCTTCACAGTAGGACAGCGTACTGGAGAGGGTTCCGGCGCACACAGCGCCCATCCCCTGTTACGCCGTCCGTGGCGGTGGTGACACATCCCCTGGCCGGCGGATGCCCTCCGGGCAGCGAATGGGAGGACCTCACCGCGGTGCTTGCACAGTCCTGACACGTCGGAGCATAGGCACCCGTCAGGAGGGCCGATTGCCTACGAAAACTGGTTCGCGCTTGTCCTGAAAAGCCTGGAATCCCTCGGCATAGTCGGACGTTGTGCACAGTCTTGCCTGCTCCGTGTTTTCCTCTGCCATGGACTCCCACAGTCCCAAGCGTTGGTCACGGATGTGAGCCACCAGCTCCTTGCTGGCGGTGAAGGCGCCGGTAGCACCCACTGCCACCTTGGCCACAATTGCGCGCGTGGTCTGCAAAAGCTCATCAGCTGGCATGGCGCGGCTGAACAGCCCCTTCGCCACGGCCTCCGTGCCGCTCATCAGCTCAGCGGTGTAAATCAGGTCCAACGTTCGGTGCATGCCCAGCCGCTCGGTGAAGTACCAGTGCCCACCGGAATCCAACGTGGCTCCCAGTTTGGCGAACGGCGAGCCGAACTTGGCGTTTTCCGCTACGTACACGACGTCCGTGGCCAACAGCAGCCCCAGTCCGACGCCCAGACAGGCACCCTGGGCGGCCGCGAAAGTAGGCGCCGGGAAAGCACTCATCTTCTTGAGCAGTGGCTGTACCAGTCCCCCCAGATAGGCAGCCGCATCGTCACTGTCCGGGCTGACACCTGAGATGTCCCGGCCCGCACAGAAAGCCCGTCCTTCTCCCCTCAGGAGCAGCGCTCTCACCTCACCGCGGGCTGCAGCGACGGCGGCGTCGTCGTAGGCCACGGAAAGATCCGACAGCGCATGCTCATCGAGTGAGTTCAGCTTGTGAGGCGCGCCCAGCACTACCTCGGCAACGCCGTTATTGATGGACAGCGAGATCATGGCGGTTCCTGTCAGAAATGTCGGTGAGACTCAGACGTCGAAATCGACGCTGACTTCCTTGCTGGTGGGATGCGACTGGCACGTGAGCACGTACCCTTTGTCCAGCTCATCCTGTTCGAGGGCGTAGTTCTCGTCCATAGTGACGCTGCCGGTGACCACCTTGGCACGGCAGGTACCGCATACTCCCCCGGCACACGCGAAGGGCACGTCGGGACGGACGCGCAGGGCCGCGTTGAGAAGGGACTCCCGGGCATGGATGGGGCTGGTGACATCCCCCTGCAGTCCGTCGAGCTTGAACGTGATCTTGTACGTCTCCTGCGCCTCGTCCACCACCACGGGTCGGCCGGCGTTGCCCTCCGGACGGTCGGGCTTGCCAGAACTGAACAGCTCGAAGCGGATGTTCTCCGGCTTGACGCCGCGTTCGGCGAGAGTGTCCCGGCACAGCTGCACCAGCTCGAACGGCCCGCAAAGGAACCATTCATCCACGTCGTCCGCGCGGATGGCCGTGCCGAGGAGCTGCTGCAGCTTCTCGGCGTCGATCCTTCCGCTCAGTAGCGGCGCAATCCGCTGCTCGCGGGAAAGGACATGATGGATTGCCAGCCGCTGCGGGTACTTGTCCTTGAGGTCCGCAAGCTCCTCGAGGAACATCACGTCCATAGCAGCCTTGTTGGCGTAGATGAGGTCGAACCGGGTTTTCGGATTCGCGGCCAGCAGCGTGCGGGCGATGGCGATCACGGGGGTGATCCCGGATCCGGCGGCGATGGCGACGAAACTCGCTTCTCCATTGGCGGCGACATCCCCCGCCAATTCCTCCGGATGATTCAGGGAGTTCATACGGTTCTGGTCCATGGCCGTGCCGTCTCGGCCGTACCTGGAGACGAATGCACCCATGGGACTCATGACGTCCAGGGTGTCCCCTGCTTTCAACTCGGCGTTCGCCCAGGTGGAGAAGAGCCCGCCGAGGTCCTTCTTCACGGCCACCCGGATCTCACTGCTGCCATCGGCAAAACTGCGCGGCTCCGCGCAGATCGAGTAGCTTCGGCGTACTTCGCGCGGTGTGCCGTTCTCGTCCGGCAGTTCAGTACGCAATGCCACGTACTGTCCGGGCAGGTAGTCGAAGTGACCGGCAAGTCCGGCAGGGACGTCGAAGGTGATCTCGATGGCGTCCTCGGTGAGTCGGCGCACGTCACGCACGGCGAGGGTGTGGAAGGACGGGCGACGACGGCCGGGGGCCTGCGCCGATTCGGCGGCAGTCTGGCGGACAGCAGGCATGAGGCTTCCTTACAGCACTTTGAAATAATCGAACGGTTCCTTGCAGACCTGGCACACGTAGAGCGCTTTGCAGGAGGTGGAACCGAAGCGGGTGAGTTCCCTGGTGTTGAGCGAGGAGCACTGGGGGCATTTGACGGCCAGACTCAGCCTGACAAGGCCGGAGTGTCCTCCGGCCGCCGCTCTTCCCGAGGGCGGGGCAATGCCGTATTCCTGCAACTTGGCCTTGCCCGTTTCGGTCATCCAATCCGTGGTCCACGCCGGAGCAAGGACGAGCTCCACCTCCGTCGAGGGGTAGCCCTCCTTGGCGAACGCTGTTTTCAGGTCGTCACGGATGGCATCCATGGCGGGGCAACCGGAGTACGTAGGCGTGATGGTGACGAGTACGTTCTGGTCCTCCGTCACTTCGACGCGGCGCAGGATGCCCAGATCCGCAATCGTGAGCACGGGGATCTCGGGATCACAGACCGTGGAGGCGATGGCCCACACCTTCTGGTGATCAGGGCTTCGCCCCACTGCGGTCGCATGGGTTCCGGCATCGGACGTACCGATGTCCCTGGGCATCACCAGCTCGCCCCAGGATGCTCGCGCGCCAGTACCTGCATTTCGGCGAGGATGTAGCCCAGGTGTTCGGAGTGTCGGCCGCGGCGACCGCCACCAGGTGCTGCGGGCACATTGGGCACCTCGAGCTGCGCTTCGGCGAGGATCTGCCCGGTGAGCTGGTCGAAGTCGTCGCGGACACTGGATGGCGCGACGGCGATACCTGACTGTGCCAGTCGGATGACCAACTCGTCGTCGTCGAAGATCTCATTCACGTACGGCCACATGAGCCGTAGGCCGTGAATCATTCGGCGTCGGGATTCATCGGTGCCGCCGGCCAGGCGCAGGATCCACTGGGCGCTGTGGTCCCGGTGGTAGTCCACTTCCTTCACAGCCTTCGCGGCAATCGCTGCCAGCGTCGAGTCGGTGGATTCGGTGAGGCGGCGGTAGAGCTCGTACTGGTAGTAGCTCACCAGGAATTGGCGGGCGATGGTCACAGCGAAGTCGCCGTTGGGCTGCTCGAAGAGATGGGCAGAACGGAACTCGTGCTCCCGACGGAAGTAGGCGAGGTCATCCTCGGACTTCCCCCATGCACCTCCGGCGTAACTCAGGAAGCTTCGGGCATGGCCCAACTGATCGAGGGCGATATTGCCAAGGGCGACGTCTTCCTCCAGTTCCGGGGCACGCGAAATCCAGTGACCGAGCCGCTGAGCCAGGATCAAGGCATCGTCGCCCAGGCGTAGCGCGTACTCGGCTACATCTCCGGTGGGCTTGCTCAGGCCGGTGCGGACCTCGAGAGCGATGTCCTCCGGGCGGAGGGCGTTGCCGGGCGTGATGCGGGTGGCGGAGGCATTCGAGTCTCCACCGGCTACACCGGTGGAGATATCGCCGTGGCCGGTGATGGAGTCGGGGCTGCTCACAGGTGCTTTACCCCTTCGCTCTTGGTGTAATACGTGGCGTGCCGGTAATCCTTGCCCTGCGGGGACTCGAAGAATGCCCCCTTGGAGCCGGGGTCGCTGGAGGTGATCGCCTCCGAAGGAACAACCCAGACAGACACGCCTTCATTGCGGCGGGTGTAGAGGTCCCGCGCATTGCGCAGGGCCATGGCTGCATCCGGGGCATGCAGCGAACCGGCGTGGACGTGGCTCAACCCTCGATTGGACCGGACGAAAACCTCCCACAGCCCCCAAGCGGTATGTTCTGCCGAACGACCTACCGGCTCGTTGCTCACCGTCGGGCTGCTTGCCTGATCCCTGGGCGTGGTGGACGCGGCCTGCGCCTGGGCGTCAGCCGCTTCCACGGTCGGAGGACCGGCGGGAACGTGCCGGGCCCCCCGGATCACGTCACTGGCGCCGCTGGCGGGAACGTCCGGATTGCCATGCGGGCTCATGCTGCCTGTTCCTTCTGCTTCGCGGCGTAAGCAGAAGCTGCTTCCCGCACCCACGCGCCGTCATCGTGTGCCTGCCTGCGGCGTTCCAGGCGCTGCGCGTTACAGGGGCCTCGGCCGGCGAGTACTTCCTGGAACTCGTTCCAGTCCAGTGGGCTGTGCTCCCACTTCTTGGCGTCCTCGTTGAAACGGATCTGGTCGTCCGGCAGTGTGAGGCCCAGGACCTTGACCTGCTCCACCATCATGCCTACGAAGCGGCTACGCAGCTCATCGTTGCTGAAGCGCTTGATGTTCCAGGCCATGGACTGCTTGGAGTTGGGTGAATCATCGTCCGGCGGGCCGAACATCATCAGGGACGGGGCGTACCAGCGGTCTACAGCGTCCTGGGCCATGGCCTTCTGCTCCGGCGTTCCGTTGGCGAGCTCCAGGAGGATCTCGAAACCCTGGCGCTGGTGGAACGATTCCTCCTTGCACACGCGCACCATCGCGCGACCGTAGGGACCATACGAGGCGCGGCAGAGCGGAACCTGGTTGCAGATAGCTGCACCGTCCACCAGCCAGCCGATGGCACCCATGTCCGCCCAGGTCAGCGCGGGGTAGTTGAAGATCGAGGAGTAGCGGGCCTTGCCGGCGATGAGATCGGCCATCATCTTGTCCCTGGTCTGCCCCAGGGTTTCCGCGGCCGAGTACAGGTACAGCCCGTGGCCGGCTTCGTCCTGAACTTTCGCCATGAGGATGGCCTTGCGCTTCAGGCTGGGGGCGCGGGAAATCCAGTTGGCCTCAGGCTGCATCCCAATGATTTCGGAGTGGGCGTGCTGGGAGATCTGGCGCAGCAACGTCTTCCGGTAGGCCTCCGGCATCCAGTCCCGCGGCTCGACGCGCGAGTCCTCGGCCATGACGCGGTCGAAGTCAGCCTGGGCTTCCGCTACCAGTTGAGCTGCGGACTCCAGTGCCTCCGGGGATAGCTCGGCGGGCACTGACTGCACGTTCTGCATTGCCATGGTTGCTCCTGGTCGAGGCCGACGAGTACAGAGATTGTTTACCGATCGTTCGTTCAGGATATGCATCAGTCACCGTGGCGTCAACGCTTCGGAAGGATTGCGCCAGTGGAGGTCGAGCCGCGAGGGAAGGCCGACAGGCCCTGCCCCCTTCAGCCCCTCCCCGTCGATAGCATCGAGTGCGGCGCTGGCCCCCGGGACGAGAGGATGCATATTGACGCGCCCAGTAACGCGTGGGATTCTTTGGTGAACGAACGGTCGGTAACTAACAGTGTGCGACGATCCACCTTGCGGTCGTGACAGGAGCTAACTCATGTCTTTCCTTCCCCAAGCCTTCCTGGTCGGCGGCAGGCGCACTCCCGTCGGGCGTTACGGTGGATCGCTGGCGAGCGTGCGCCCTGACGACCTGGCCGCCCTGGTGGTCAGGCAGGTGGTGACCGACGCCGGAATCGATCCGCACGACGTCGACGAAGTCATCCTGGGCAACGCCAACGGCGCCGGTGAGGAGAACCGCAACGTCGCGCGCATGGCGTGGCTGCTGGCCGGCTTCGGGGACACCGTGCCCGGCATCACCGTCAACAGGCTGTGTGCCTCCGGGTTGAGTGCGATCACGATGGCCTCCCACATGGTGAAAGCCGGAGCGGCGGATCTTGTCGTCGCCGGCGGCGTGGAGTCGATGTCTCGCGCCCCCTGGGTCATGGAGAAACCGACCACCGCCTATGCGAAGCCTGGAGAAGTCTTCGACACCTCCATCGGCTGGCGGTTCACGAATCCCGCCTTCAAGAAGATCGACAAGATGACGCTCTCGATGCCCGAGACCGCCGAGGAGGTTGCCCGGCTCGACGGCATCTCGCGGGAGGACGCCGACGCGTTCGCCGTGGCATCCCATGACAAGGCGATCGCGGCCATCAAGGCCGGCTCCTTCGACCGGGAGATCATTCCAGTGACGGTCAAGGGCCGGAAGGGAACCGAGACCGTCGTCGATACCGACGAGGGCCCGCGCCCTGGTACGACGATGGAGGCCCTGGCCGGGCTGCGCCCGGTTGTGACGCACGGTACCGTCGTCACTGCCGGGAACTCTTCCTCCCTCAACGACGGAGCCTCCGCGATCCTCGTCGCATCCGAAGCCGCCGTGGAGAAATACGGGCTGACCCCGCGGGCGCGGATCGTCGACGGCGCCTCCGCCGGCGTTCCACCGCACATCATGGGCCTCGGACCTGTTCCGGCCACGCAGAAGGTACTCGAACGCACGGGCTGGAGGGTCGCGGACCTCGGTGCCGTCGAGCTGAACGAGGCCTTCGCGACGCAGTCCCTCGCCAGCATTCGACGCCTGGGGCTGGACCCTTCCGTGGTCAACAGGTACGGCGGGGCCATCGCGCTGGGACACCCTCTGGGCTCGTCAGGTTCACGCCTGGTGGTCACACTGCTCGGACGGATGGAGCGTGAAGGAGCTGCGCGGGGGCTGGCGACCATGTGCGTGGGCGTCGGCCAGGGCACTGCCCTTCTCGTGGAAGGGCTCTGATGGACCAGCTGCTCTTCGAAGAGTTCACCGCCCTGCGGGTCGAGGAGCAGCAGGACCGCCTCCACGTCACCCTCGACCGCCCTGACGTCCGTAATGCCATCGACACCATCATGGTCGAGGAACTGCACACAGTGTGCGGCTACCTGGAGCGCGTCCCAAAAATTCTGATCATTTCCGGCACGAGGGTCGATGGCAAAGGCATCTTCGCCTCGGGGGCGGACATTTCCCAGCTGCGTGACCGACGTCGTGACGACGCCTTGACTGGGATCAATTCGCAGATCTTCGACCGGATCCACAAGCTACCTCTGCCCGTGATCGCCGCGATCGACGGCTTCGCTCTGGGTGGGGGCGCGGAACTTGCCTACGCAGCCGACTTCCGCATCGCCACTCACCAACTCAAGCTCGGGCAGCCCGAAACCGGGCTGGGGATCATTGCTGCCGCAGGTGGCTTGTGGCGGCTCAAGGAGCTCGTCGGCGAGCCCGTCGCGCTGGACATCCTGTTCGCGGGTCGGATCCTCGATGCCGAGGAAGCCCTCGCCCTGCATCTGGTCACCGAACTGCACGCCCCCGACGATCTGCCAGCAGCCGCCCACGCGTTGGCCGACCGCATCGCGAGGCAGGACCCACTCGCCGTGCGGATCTCCAAACGCGTCTTCGCCGCGCCCCGCTCGGCCCACCCGCACATCGATGAGCTCGCCCAGGCCGTGCTTTTCGAGTCCCAGGCGAAGTTCGACCGCATGCAGGCCTTTCTCGACCGGAAGAACCCGCCGCACCAGGAGCACGAATGAGCCACGCACAGACCATCCCGGCCGTCACGGGCGTCCTCGGCGGAGGCCGGATGGGAGGAGGCATCGCGCACGCCCTCCTCATCGCCGGATCGACGGTCACGGTGGTGGAACGCGACGACGAAGCGGCCACAATCGCCCGCGAACGGATCGAGCGCGACCTCGCCGCCTCCGTGGAACGCGGCACCGTCGACAGCACTTTCGAGGAGCTCGCGGGCCGGCTCACCGTCTCCCTCGACCATGCCGACTTCGCGCCGGCCGGACTCGTCGTCGAGGCCGTCCCCGAGTCCTGGGATCTGAAAGTCGCCGCGCTGCAGGAAGTGGAACGTCACCTCTCCCCGACCGCCTGGCTCGCCACGAACACCTCCTCCCTGTCCGTGGACGGATTGGCCGAGCAGTTGGCCCGACCCGAACGGTTCTGCGGTCTGCACTTCTTCAACCCGGTACCGGCGTCGAAGCTCGTCGAGGTCGTCATCTCCAAGCACACCGCGCCTGAACTCGAGAACCTCTCCGTGCGGTGGGTCCAGGACCTGGGGAAGACTCCGGTCGTGGTTCATGATGCCCCCGGCTTTGCCTCGTCGCGACTGGGCGTCGCCATCGCCGTCGAAGCTATCCGCATGGTGGAGGAAGGCGTCGCCTCACCAACCGACATCGACAACGCGATGGTGCTGGGTTACAGATTTCCGGTAGGACCTCTCGCCCTCACCGACATCGTCGGCCTCGATGTGCGACTGGGAATCGCGGAGTATCTGGCCTCCACCCTGGGCCCTCGGTTCGAACCCCCGCAGCTGATGCGGGACATGGTCGAACGAGGAGAGCTGGGCCGGAAAACCGGCAAGGGTTTCTTCACCTACGACGACTAGATCTACCTTCCCCCGACATCGCAGTGAAAGGACTTCCGTGGCAACGCAGACACAGACCATCCTCCCCAGTTACATCCAGGGCCAGTGGTGGACGCCGGAAAACCCGCAGAACGTTGCCGAGGTCATGGATGCCTCCACCGGTGAGACAGTGGCACGAGTCTCGACCGATGGTCTTGATATCTCCGCGGCCATCGAGTTCGGGCGCACGGTTGGCCAGACCTCCCTCGGCGAGTACACCATCCATGAACGGGCGCTCAAGCTCAAGGAAATCGCCCAGTACCTCACGGAGCACAAGCAGGCCCTTTACGACGTCTCCTATCTCACCGGAGGCACGCTGAAGGACCACTTCTTCGACGTGGACGGCGGAATCGGCACACTGTTCACCTTCTCCTCGAAGGGGCGCCGCGAACTTCCCAACGCCAACGTCATCGTGGACGGCACCGTCGAGCAACTGTCAAAGGACGGCTCGTTCCTCGGCGAACACCTGTACTCGCGGATGCCGGGCGTCGCCGTGCAGATCAATGCCTTCAACTTCCCTGTCTGGGGTTTCCTCGAAAAGTTCGCCCCGTCCTTCCTCGCGGGCATGCCAACCATCGTGAAGCCGGCGACTCCCACGGGTTACGTCACCGAGGCCTGCGTACGGCTGATGGTCGACTCCGGCATCCTGCCCGAAGGCTCGCTTCAGTTGATCTCCGGATCTGCCCGGGACCTGCTCGATCACCTGGACTACCGCGACCATGTCGCGTTCACCGGATCCGCCGGAACCGCGCAGACGCTACGGAACCACGACAAGGTGATCAACGGTGGAATCCGGTTCACCGCAGAGACGGACTCGCTGAACGCCGCCATCCTCGGTCCGGATGCCACGCCTGACACCCCGGAATTCGATGCTTTCGTCAAAGCCGTCTTCGTCGAGATCACCTCGAAGGCCGGCCAGAAATGCACCGCCATCCGTCGTGTCATCGTGCCGCAGGACCGGGTCGAGGACGTCGTCTCGGCTGTTGCGGAACGGGTGCAGCAGCGGGTGGTGATCGGCGACCCCCGCGCCGAGGGCGTTACGATGGGCGCCCTTGCGTCCAAGGAACAGCAATCCGAAGTGCGCAAGGCCGTTGAGCGACTGGTGGGAGCCGGGGGCACCGTCCGGCTCGGAGGCCCGGATGCCTCGACGGGTGATGCCGATGCCTCAGCAGGGGCTTTCTTCCCCGTCACCATCCTGTCCTTCGATGACCCGCTCACGCCGGAGGTGCATTTCGTCGAAGCATTCGGTCCCGTCACCAGCGTCATCGGTTACACCGACATCGAGGACGCCGTACGCTTGGCAGCCCTCGGTGGCGGCTCACTCGTAGCCACTGTCTGCACCAACGATGGTCCCACCGCTGCCCGCTTCGCCGCCGGCATCAGTGCCCACCATGGTCGCCTCCACTACCTGAACCGTCAGGATGCCAAGACCTCGACCGGTCACGGCTCCCCCATGCCGCACCTCATCCACGGCGGGCCAGGTCGTGCAGGCGGGGGCGAGGAACTCGGAGGCGTCCGCGGCGTCAAGCACTACATGCAACGCACCGCGATCCAGGGGCCGCCGGACATCCTCACGGCCATCACCGGGGTCTGGCACCGCGGCGCCGCGGCGGAGACCGTGACCCGCGAGAGTGTGGAGAACGGTACGGGTGTCCATCCCTTCCGGAAATCACTGGAGGATCTGCGCATCGGCGACCAGTTCGCGTCCGAGCTTCGCACTGTGACCCTCGAGGACATCGGCGACTTCGCCGGGAAGACCGGCGACACCTTCTATGCGCATACCGACGAGGAAGCTGCTACCGCCAACCCCTTCTTCCCCCGCAGGGTCGCGCACGGCTACCTTCTCGTCTCCTGGGCGGCAGGACTGTTCGTCGACCCCGCGCCGGGACCTGTCCTGGCCAACTACGGGCTGGAGAACCTGAGGTTCATAACGCCCGTTACCTACGACGACGCCATCCGGGTGACCTTGACGGCCAAGCAGATCACGCCCCGAGTAACGGATGAATACGGCGAGGTCTGCTGGGACGCAATCCTGCACAACCAGAATGATGAGATCGTGGCGACCTACGACGTGCTGACCCTGGTCGCGAAAACCTGGCCTCCCGCCTGATCAGCCCGCATGGCAGGGCCCCGGTCATCGAGCCGGGGCCCTTGCCATGCGGCCGCGCGGGTAGTCGAGCGTCCAGTTCTACGGAGCGCGCAACCCGGAGAAGGCGAGAGCGACGACGGTGTCAGCCAGCTCACCCGTGGACTTGCCGGCCTCGGGCTTGTACCAGTCGACGATCGAGTTGATCATGCCCAGCAGCAGGCGGGCGGCCGACCGGCTGCTGAGGTCGGTCCGCAGCGAGCCTTCCTGCTGTGCCCGTTCGATGAACCCCGCGACCTGACCGGTGATCGAACGCCGACGCTTGAGCGCCCGGAGTTCGACGTCCGAGTTGCCCCGCAGCCGCAGCAGGAGGGTCACGTAGGGCATTTGCTCGACGAGTACGAAGACGGTGCGCCGCACCACGTGCTCGAGTCGCTCCAGGTCCGACACGGCAGCGCTGTCCTCGGAGGCGATGACCTCCTCGAGCGCGTCGAGGGCTCGGTTCAGGGCTTGCTCGAGGATCTCCTCCTTCGACTCGACGTGGTGGTAGATGGCCGACTTGGAGATCCCGAGGTGCCCGGACAGGGTACCCATCGAGGTGGCGTCGTAGCCGTGAAGGTTGAAGACATCCACGCACACGCGCAGCAGCGTCTCGCGGTCGTAGCCCGGCCGGCCCCGACGCGGAGTGTCCGTCGGCGCGGCCGCCTGTGCGTTCGTCATGAGGACCTCTGTTCCGACGGGAAGGACGAAGCTGAAGCTACGAGTCTATGACGGGTTCCGCAGCCGGGGAGCCGGTCCAGGCCGCCGGCTGCTGCCCCCCGACCGTCATCCCTTGTCCCGCAGGTCGTAGACCCGGCGCAGCTTGCCCGAGGAACGGGCAAGGGTGTCAGGTTCTGCAATACGTACGGTGGCGGAGCAGCCGATCTTCGTCTTGATGGCGTGGAGGAGTTTCTTTCCGCCGATCTCGGCCGCCTCGACCGGGGCTTCCTCGCGTCGCTCGATAATGATCACCATCTGGTCCATGCGGGCCGGGCGGCTGATTTCGAGAGTGAAGTGAGGGCTCAGCTCGGGGACCTGCAGGACGAGTTCTTCGATCTGGGAGGGGAAGAGGTTGACTCCGCGCAGGATGATCATGTCGTCCGAGCGACCGGTGATGCGGCCCATCCGCCGGTGGCCGGGTCGCTCCGTTCCCGGAAGCAGGCGGGTGAGGTCGTGGGTGCGGTACCGGATGATGGGGAGCGCTTCCTTGGTGAGCGCGGTGAAGACGAGTTCACCCGGCCTGCCCGTCTCCTGCACCTCGTCGGTGAAGGGGTCGATGATCTCGGGCCGGAAGTGGTCCTCCCAGATGTGGGATCCGTCCTTGGACTCCACTGATTCGCCGGCCACGCCTGGCCCCATGACCTCGGAGAGGCCATAGATGTCGCAGGCGTCGATCGAGAACGTCCTCTCGATCTCGCGCCGCATCTCCTCCGTCCACGGCTCGGCGCCGAGGACGGCGGTCCGGAGTGAGGTTTTCCGGGGGTCCAGTCCGAGCTTCCTGAAGCCATCGGCGATTGTGAGGAGATAGGTCGGCGTGGACAGGATGGTCTGGGGTTCGAAGTCGCGGATCATCTGGACCTGCTTCTCGGTCTGCCCGCCGGACATGGGGATGACCGCGCATCCGAGGCGTTCAGCGCCGTAGTGAGCGCCGAGACCGCCGGTGAACAGCCCGTAGCCGTAGGCGTTGTGCACCTTGTCGCCTGGGCGCATCCCCGAGAACCGAAAGCAGCGGGCCACGAGCGAGGCCCAGGTCTGCAGGTCGTTCTCCGTGTAGGCGACCACTGTCGGCTGACCGGTGGTTCCGGAGGAAGCATGGATGCGTCGCACGTCGCTCATCGGCACCGCGAGGGACGTGAAGGGGTAGGCCTTGCGCAGGAATTCCTTGTCCGTGTACGGGAACAGCCGGAGGTCCTCGAGGTCCTTGAAGTCGCCGGGGTGCACCCCGTGCCCATCAAAGAGCTCTTGGTATGCCCGAACGTTCTCGTAGGCGTAGTGAAGTGTCCACCGGAGCCGATCGTACTGGAGCGACTCGATCTGGTCCCGACTCATGGTCTCCTCGAGGTCGGGCTGCAATCGATCAGCAGGGACAACGGAGGGGGTGTACGGGTTAGGTACGGAACACGTGGTCATAGTCGGGCTTCCTTGGCGTGCTGTGCGGAAGTGGAGGAGGACTGGGGCGGTACCGCCGCATCGGGGGCTGGTGATGGGTGGCTCAGGCTCGGCGTGAGGTCTGCTCGTGGGTGTAGAGCCGGTTTCTGTCTGGGCTTGGGGATGGTGCGGCTCCGCCCGCGAAACTCGGCCACCAGAGCTTCGTCAGCTGTCACCTGGATGTCATAGACCCCGCTGCGTCCGGCCTGGGCTCGGACCGTGCCCTTGGCGACGAGGGTCTGGCCCTCCCTGGCGGAGGAGATGAAGTTGATGTCCGCACCGGCCGCCACCGTAATGGTGCCATCGCTTCCGGAGGGGCTATTGCAGGCCAAAGCGAAGCAGGTATCGGCGAAAGCGAAGATCATGCCGCCGTGGGCCATGCCGAACCCGTTGAGCATCTCCTCGCGCAGCGTCATCCGGATCTGCGCATGGCCTTCACCGATCCGGTCCACCTCGATACCCAGCCACCGGGATGCTTGATCTCCGGAAAGGAGGGGATGGTCTTGGGACATCGATGTCTCCTCATCATTTGTGACCGAATGTTCAGTAGACAATCCCTGGCCTGTGCTGTCAACCACAGCCGGGGCAGTGAGACGTCATGACACCGCAAGGAGCCCGGACCCCTCGGGTTCGGGCTCCTTCCGGCAGGAGTGTTGTGCTGCAGCTCAGGCGCTGATCACCTGGGGCTGGCCGAGGTGCTTGAGGCCTTCTACTCCGAACTCGAGTCCGTATCCCGACTTCTTCGCGCCGCCGAAGGGTGCGCGCGGGTCCACTGTGCCGTGCTTGTTGATCCAGACCGATCCCGCCTGTATGCGGGCGGCGACGGCAAGGGCCTTGTCCCTGTCCGAGGACCACACAGACGCGCCGAGCCCCACGTCCAGGCCGTTCGCCCATTCGATGGCCTGTTCCACGTCGGAGTACTTGATGATCGGCAGGGCGGGGCCGAACTGCTCCTCGGTGACCAGCGGGTTGTCGTTGTCGACGTCGGCGACGAGGGTGGCAGGGTAGAAGTAGCCGGGCTGGTCCTTCTCCGGTTCCCCGCCCACCACGATGCGGGCGTTGGAGTCCTTGGCCGCCTGGACGAGGTCCGCGACGATGTCGAACTGCGCCTTGTTCTGCAGGGGGCCGAGGACGTTGTTCTCGTCGAGGCCCACGCCCATGGGCATGGCACGCGCGATGTCCGCCAGGGCCTGAACGGTGTCTTCGTAGATGTCCTCGTGGACGTAGAGCCGCTTCAATGCGGCGCAGGTCTGACCCGTGTTGATGAACGCACCCCAGAACAGGTCCTCGGCGATGGCGCGGGGGTCGGCGTCGGGTAGGACGATGCCGGCATCATTGCCGCCGAGTTCCAGGGTCAGCCTTTTCACGGTGTCGGCCGATGAACGGATGATGTCCTGGCCGGCGGCCGTCGATCCGGTGAACATGATCTTGGCGATGTCGGCATGGCTTGCAAGGACAGCGCCAACATCACGTCGCCCCGAGACAACCTGCAGGACGTCGGCGGGCAGCGCGAGGTTGAGGACATGCACGAGCGCCAGAACGGATAGGGGCGTCATACCGGAGGGCTTCATGACCACGGTGTTGCCCATCCGCAGGGAGGGAGCCAGCTGCCAGACGCTGATCATCATGGGCCAGTTCCACGGGCCGATGGCGCCCACGACACCGAGCGGCCGGTAGTGCAGTTCGACCCGGCCGCTCTCGTCATCGACGAGGACCTCCGGCTCGAGGTCGAACGCGGCGGTCTGCCGCAGCCAGGCTGCGCAGGCTCCCACTTCGAATCGGGCGTTGGGGCCGTTCAGCGGCTTGCCCTGCTCCCGGGAGAGCAGCTCGGCCAAGGCCTCGGCATTGGCGTCAATGGCGTCAGCGGCCCGGCGAAGATAGTCGGAGCGTTCCCCGTGGGTCTTCGCGGCCCAGGCCGGCTGTGCGGTCTTGGCGGCTGAAATGGCGACCTCGAGATCTGCCACAGTGTGTTCCGGTGCACGACCCACCAGCTCCCCCGTCGCCGGATCATGAATAGGGCGTCCGCCCTGAGTCGGCTGGATCACGCCCAGCAGATCGGCGGCGCTCGTATACGCGGTGGAAATCTCGGCCTGCGTGGTCATGGAGTGTCCTTTGTTCTCAGCGGGCCCTTCAGGCCGACGGTGGCGGAAAGGGTCTGGTGTCCCGGTCTCACCCGATTCTGGAGCAACGGCGCGCGTACCGCTTTCTTCTGAGCGCACGGGCATTGCCAACGCGCGTACGAAGCTGATGCACGGCTTCGTCGGGGCCGTTTCAGTCAGGATTGCGCTCTGCCGCAACAAGCAGTCGCGCAGAGACAAGGCCAGTGCACAACTCCCGGTCCATGCTGTGAATCAAGGCACACGGGGATGCCTTCGAACTGCGACTCCGACGACGAAGAGGTACCGATGAGCATTTCCAATCCCGATCCCGCGCTCACCGTCCGGGACGACGGCACGGTGCACCCGACCGCGCTCCGGGCGGGCAGTGTAGGGGTGCTCGGCATCCTGTTCTTCGTGCTGTCGGCTCAGGCACCCCTCACCGGCATCGTCGGGGCCTCTCCCCTTGCAACAGCGCTCGGCAACGGTGCCGGCGCACCGGGCGCCTACCTGGTCGTCGGTCTGGTGATCATGGTGTTCTCGGTCGGTTTCGTGGCCATGAGCCGGAGGATCCAGGCGAACGGCGCCTTCTACGCCTACGTCACAGCAGCTTTCGGTGACCGCGTCGGAGCTGGAGCCGGCTGGCTCGCCCTCCTGGCGTACTGCACCATCCAGGCTGCCATGTACGGGCTGTACGGTGCCGCCTTCTCCGGGCTGCTCGCCTCCGTCGGATTGCCACTTCCCTGGTGGCTGCTCTCCGTCGCGACCATGGCACTGGTGCAGGTCCTGGGGTCCCTCAACGTCGAGCTGGGCGCACGCATCCTCGCCGTCCTCGTCGGCCTGGAGATCCTGATTCTTCTCGCGTTCGGCATCGGAGTGCTGCTGAGCGGCGGCGGTCCCGAAGGCATCGACGTCGGGGCCAGTTTCTCCCCCGGTGCCATCGCGAGTGGAGCACCAGGGGTCGCCATCATGTTCGCGGTGGCCTCCATGTTCGGATTCGAATCCACGGCGATCTACTCGGCAGAAGCTAAGGACCCCAGCCGGACCGTCGCCCGCGCGACCTACCTCGCCGTCGTCGTCATCGCGGCGTTCTTCTCGTTCATCAGTTTCATGCTCGTCAGCTACTACGGAGCCTCCCGGGTCGGAACGGCGGCCGGGGCTGCCCTCGAGTCCGGAGACGCCACATCGTTCGTCCTCGGTCCCATCGTGGAGATGTTCGGGCCGTGGGCGGGTACCGCGACCGGGATCCTGCTGGTCACCTCGCTCTTCGCAGGCATCGTCGCCTTCCACAACGGCGTCAACCGCTACCTCCACTCACTGGCGCTACGCGGGTCCATGCCCGCCGCAGTGTCGCGCACGAACAAGCACATGGCTCCCGCTGTCGCCGGTCGTATCCAGACCGCCGCCGCGCTGATCCTCGTCGTGCCGTTCGCGATCCTCGGACTGGATCCCGTGCTCGCGCTCTTCTCCTGGTTCAGCGGCCTGGCGGTCGTGGCGCTCCTCGTTCTGTATGTCCTGACGTCCCTGGCTGTGGTGGCCTTCTTCAGGCGGCACCGCGAGGGCAGCCGGCAGTGGCAGACCCGGATCGCACCGGTGCTGGCATTGGTCCTGCTCGCCTGGGTTCTCTACCTGGTGGTCAACAACTTCACGGCGTTGATCGGCGGCAGCATGGCCACAGCAATCTCCCTGCTCGTGGTGGTTCCGTTGACGTTCCTCGTCGGACTGCTGACGGAGTCAGCCGTGAGTGCACGCCGGGGGAAGAACCGGAGGAAGGCAGATCAGGAGCCGATCGGACAGTAGGTCACTCCGGCAGGACACTACGGCGCCCCCTGATGCAGACTGCTCAGGCCGCGCTCTTCCACGAACTCGGTGACTGGCCATAGGCGTCACGGAAAGCACGGCTGAAATGGGCAGCGTCCACGAAACCCCAACGATTCGCGATGGATGAGACCGGCTTGCCGGTCTGCAGCGGATCACGGAGATCCCGGGCAGTACGCTCCAGCCGCTGATGACGGATCCAGCTCGCCACGGTGGTACCGGAGTCCTGGAAGAGGTGGTGGAGATGACGTGTGGAGATGAAGTGTGCAGCTGCGATGGAGGCCGGCGACATGCTCGGATCTCCCAGATTCGCTTCGATGTAGTCATGGACAGAAGCCAGCAGGAGAGCGTGGGGCGTCAGGGCGTCGCGTCGCTCGTCCAGCTCCGAATGCAGCATCGTGGCGACCAACTCCAACGCACTGGAGGCGAGCCGAGCGCCGCTGGGCCCCTTCAGGGCCGCAAGATTCTCCGCCATCTGCCGGATGAACGGCCCGACGATACCGGCGATTCCCTGGGACGAGGACATAGGGACGGCGGACAGCTGACCAACCAGATCAGGGGAAAGAGTGAGAGCGTCGTGGGGGAACATGACGACAACCATGCGGGCATGTCGCTCGAACACCAGGCTGTAGGGCTTGGTGGTGTCGTACACGGCCATATCACCGGGCTGCAGCATCGCCTCGCGGTTGCCCTGGACAAGGAACCCTGCACCTTCGAGCTGGACGTTGAGCTTGAAGTACCTCTGGTCGCTTCGCTCGATCAGACCAGGAGTGCGGTGCACCTCGTGTCCATCCGCGGAGATCTCGACGATGGAGGTGCGGTCCCAGCTGCGTGAGCGCATGGTTCCCTGAAACGATGTCCTGGCCGGCGCCTCGGTCACCAGGGGCACGAACGACTGCGCGACGATGTGCCGCCACTCCTCGACCGAGGAGGCACTCGACGTCGTGACGTTCTGTCGATCCAGCTTGGGCGAGGGTGTGGGCATCGTGGTGCTTCCTGACGCGGTTATCCGAGATGTGCCGTGGAACACAGTGCGTCAAGGCTAGCGCCCCGCCTGAAGCTTTGTCACGGTTTTTCTACAGCCGGTGAAAAATAATTGCAGGCCTCACCTGAGAAGCGTGAAGTAGTCGTCGGTGCGACGCTGGATGTCGGCGAGATCGTCGCCGAACACGGCGGTGACCTGGGCGCCCAGGAGCATGTCGAGCAACTGGGCGGCGATGATCGGGTCTTCCACCGCCGTGGTGACCTCGCCGTCGATCCTCGCCTCGTGGAGATGCGCGAGGATGGCCGCACGCCACTGATCCATCGACCGCCGGTAGAGATCGCTCTTCTCCGGATCCTGGACGGCTTGCTGCCAGAAGGGAATGACGATCCTGGCCTCGTTCAGTCGCTCGGCATCCAGTGGCAGGATCTCCTGGCAGAAGATGCGCAGCGCTGCGAGGCCCCGCTGACCCTGCTTGGCCTCTGCGATGCGCGCGTTGGTCCTGTTGAGCACGTGTCCGAACGCGAACGCCAGCAGGGTGTCCTTCGAGGGGAAGTAGGGCTTCAATGCTCCGTTGGCGAAACCCGCCTCGAGCGCGATCTGGCGCATCGTCGCGGCCTCGGGTCCCATTCGCGCGATGATTCGCCAGGTCGCCTCCACCAGCTCCAGACGGCGCGCATCATGGTCGACGATCTTCGGCACTTCACTCCCTCCATCACGAACTGTTCACCCAGTATCCCTTGTCCTTCCACACTGTCGGCGCTTATTCTCTACACTCATAGAATAAAAACCGGACCTGCTGGTTCTGACCGAAGGCTTGCTATGACCTCTTCAATGACTGAAGTATCCGCCCCCTACGCCCTGGCGAGCCCTGCCGAGGTCACCTGCGTACAGAACATCCTGCGCTCTGCGGGGTTGCTCGAGAACCGGCACCGCATCGCGTACCTGGGGTTGGTCGACCCTCCCCGAAAGGCTCCTGCGGAACATGCGGACCGCGTCTTCCGGGTGTTCATCCATGACTTGTCGGGCGGTATGCCCTCGGACGTCCGCGTGTCCGTGCTGGAGGGGCGGGTCCTGTCGGCTGTCACCCTCGACACCAGGGAGACAGGTGAACTGCCAGTCCTCGAGGAGGAGTTCGAAATGGTCGAGACGCTGCTCCGGGAGGACCAGCGGTGGCTCAAGGCCCTGGCTGCCCGTGGTCTGGATGTCGACAAAGTGCGGGTTGCTCCACTTTCGGCAGGTGTGTTCGAGTACGCGGAGGAGCGAGGCCGCAGGATCCTCCGCGGTCTTGCTTTCGTCCAGGACTTCCCGGAGGACAGCGCCTGGGCGCATCCCGTCGACGGCCTGGTCGCCTACGTCGACGTCGTCGGCCGGACGGTGGACCAGGTCATCGACACCGAAGTCTTCCCCGTACCCGCGGAACATGGGAACTACACGGATCCGGAGCTCACCGGGCCGCTGCGCTCCACCCAGAAACCCATCGAGATCACGCAGCCGGACGGCCCCAGCTTCACCATCTCCCACGGGAACCACCTCGAATGGGAGAAATGGAGCCTCGACGTCGGGTTCGACGTCCGCGAAGGCGTGGTGCTGCACAACCTGGCGTTCGACGACGGCGACCGTCGCCGGCCCATCGTCAAGCGTGCGTCGATCGCCGAGATGGTCGTCCCCTACGGAGACCCCTCCCCCATCCGGTCGTGGCAGAACTACTTCGACACGGGCGAATACCTCGTCGGCCAGTACGCCAACTCCCTGGAGCTCGGATGCGACTGCCTGGGGGACATCACCTACCTCAGCCCGGTCATCAGCGACGCCTTCGGCAACCCGCGCGAGATCCGGAACGGCATCTGCATGCACGAAGAGGACTGGGGCATCCTCGCCAAGCACTCCGACCTGTGGTCCGGAGTCAACTACACCCGTCGAAACCGCCGCATGGTGATCTCCTTCTTCACGACCATCGGGAACTACGACTACGGCTTCTACTGGTACCTCTACCTCGACGGCACCCTCGAATTCGAGGCAAAAGCGACCGGCGTCGTCTTCACCAGCGCTTTCCCCGAAGGAGGATCCGCGAACATCTCGCAACTGGCTCCCGGACTCGGGGCGCCCTACCACCAGCACCTGTTCGGGGCACGTCTGGACATGGCGATCGACGGCTTCACGAACACCGTGGAAGAAGAAGAGATCGTTCGCCAGCCCATGGGCCCTGAAAATCCGCGGGGCAACGCCTTCACGAAGAAGCGGACACCCCTGCTCCGCGAGTCGGAGGGCGTCCGTACCGCCGACGCTCACGTCGGTCGCACCTGGCTCATCTCCAACCCGAACTCCCTGAACAGGCTGGGCGAGCCGGTCGGCTACAAGCTGCTGCCCGAGAACCAGCCCACCCTACTGGCCGACCCGGAATCGTCCATCGCTCGACGGGCCGCCTTCGCTACGAAGGACGTGTGGGTGACGCGTTATTCCGACGCGGAACGTTACCCCACGGGTGATTTCGTGAATCAGCACGGCGGCGGTGGAGGCCTGCCCGAATACGTGGCGCAGGACCGCGGGATCGACGCCGAGGACATCGTCGTCTGGCACACCTTCGGCCTGACCCATTTCCCGAGGGTCGAGGACTGGCCGATCATGCCGGTCGACACCGTCGGGTTCAAGCTGCGGCCCGAGGGCTTCTTCGATCGCAGCCCGGTCCTGGACGTCCCTCCATCAGCTCCCACGTCCGGCTCCCACTGCCATGGCTAGGCGATGAGTTCCGCCGGCTCGGGCGGGAGCATACGGTTCCGCATCCACTCCCGCCTGAGCGCGACGGCGACAGCGTTCTCGTGCGCCCTGCATCTCGCGATGATCGGCGGGCACGGGAACTGGGCGATGGGGGCCCTCCTGGTGGGGATGGTCGCCCTCTGCCTGCCCTGCGTCGTTCATCTCTGGCGCAGCGCCAGTGTGGGTGCGGCCCGCCGGGTCACCGCAGCAGCGCTGGGCATGGTCGCCCTGCACCTGGTCATCCTCTGCGCCGGCAGCCCCGCCGGGCATCCACACTCCAGGGCGGGAGATCTGGCGGACATCAGCCAACCCTCCGCCCATCTGGCCATGCTCGGTGTCATGGCGGTGGAACTCGTTACGGCGATGACGGCGTCCAGCCTCGTCGGGCGCCTGTTGTCCTCCGAGCGGCTCCGCGTGCACGGGGCGCGCTCGTCCTAGCCGACCTGACCCGAGCCGGCCACCCGGCGGGACCCTGGCCGTATCAGCGCAGGCTCCGTTCGATGATCCCTGCGGAACGTGCTACTTCCGCTCCGATGCGTTCCGTCGGCAGATCGCTGCTGAGGTACACGACCGCCAGGGCAGCCGGAAGCTGCCCTGGCACCCGCACGGCGGCGCCCACTGAACTGACGCCGGGAATCACCTCATCGTGGCTCAGCGCATATCCGCACCGGGCTGCCTGCCGGGACTCCGCCCGGTAGGGCTCCCCGGGGGCAAGGCGCCCCCACTCGTCCTCGCCGAACGCGGACTGGATGGCGATGCCCGGCGCGCCCGCACTGAAGGAATGGCGTGAACCGGGCCGCTGGACGAGTGTCCCTTCGCCATGCGGAGGCTCGACCGCGACAAGGGTCACGCACTCGCGGCGGTCCCACACGGCAATGAAGGCGGTCATCTGCAACGACGTCGCCAAGGCGGTCAACTCCGGCAACGCGGCGGACTGCAGGTTCCGCGCCACGCCGCGGGCAAGGCTGGCCATGCCCAGGCCGATAGTGACATTACCCGCGGGATCCCGCTGCACGAGGGCATGGTCCTCCAGCGTCCGCAGGATCCGGTAGGCGATGGAACGATGGACGCCGAGGGCGGCAGCAACCTCGGCGATGGACATGCCGCTGGAGGAATCGGCGAGGATCTCCAGAGCGCGGATACCCCGAGAGAGCGTCTGGCTCTGCGGTGCGCCCTTCGCTCCGGTCGCGGCCTCCGTCGAACTGCTCACTTCGCTCACCGGACCCATCTTAGGTGGCAGGCTGCGCCGTGCGGACCGGCGAGTGGAGGCCCGCGAAGAACTGCTCAAGTTCCCGGGTAGCGTCCAATGGAACCACCGCGGCAACATACTGGTCGGGGCGGACCACGACGACGACCCCGGAACGGTCGAGCCCGCGGAGGTCGAAGATGTTCTCAGCCGGATCTGTGGCATAAACCTTTTCGTAGTCGGTGAGCCCGAAGGGTCCGACCGCCGGCTTGAAGGCTGCCGGCACGACGCCGATGTCCACCTGGGTGTGGTCCTGCTGGTAGATCACCTTCACGTCGAACCACGCGTCCGCGTCCGCGCCTTCCGGAGTGGCCGCCAGGGGCGAACCGGGAGCCGTCGTGAGCCAGTGGGCGAACTCGGCCGTCTTCGTCGAAGCGCCTGCCGTCGCCCCAGCCGCGAAGACGTAGATGCGCCAGCGCCCATCGGCAACCGCGTGATGTCCGAGGTGCGTCGGGACGCCATCGCAGACGCGTACGACAGGGGCGGACTTGAACCGCTTGCCGATCGGGAAGCCCTGGGCCAGGCCCTGGTGCACCGGTTCGGCGACGAGCATGGAGGGCTGGTACTGCGTCATGAAGCCCGCCGGGAACTCCTGTGTCCGCACGTAGAAATCCTCGAGCTCGGAGGGGTCCTCGAACTCCTCGGGCCGCTTCGCCATGAGGGTCGACCACTGCTTGTCGAAATCGATGAGGTTCTTCGCCACGACCTGGCGCTCCGCCGAGTAGGTCGCCAGCAGGCTCTCCGGGCTACGGCCCTCGAGCACGTGGCCGAGCTTCCAGCCGATGTTGAAGCCGTCCTGCATGGAGACGTTCATTCCCTGACCGGCCTTCGCACTGTGCGTGTGGCAGGCATCCCCCGTGATGAACACCCGCGGCGTCCGGGTACCGAGATCTTCCGGGAGGACGTCGTCGAACCGGTCGGTCAGGCGGTGCCCCACCTCGTAGACGCTGTGCCAGGGGACGTCGCGCACGTCCAGGGCGTAGGGGCTGAGAATCGCGTTGGCCTTGGCGATGATCTGCTCGATGGTCGTTGCCCGCACTGCGCCGTTGTCGTGCGGGTCCGTTTCGCCGAGGTCGACGTACATGCGGAAGAGATGTCCGCCTTCGCGGGGGATCAGCAGGATGCTGCCGCCGCTCCCGGACTGGATGGCGCACTTCAAGCGGATGTCGGGAAAGTCGGTGACGGCGAGGACATCCATGACACCCCAGGCGTGGTTGGCCTTGTCGCCGGCGAGCGTGCACCCGATGGCCTGGCGGACCTTGCTGCGGGCACCGTCGGCGCCCACCACGTACTTAGCGCGGACAACGCGCTCCTGTCCCTGCCGCTCCCCCGCCGTCTCGATAAGCGTCACCGTGACCGGGTAGTCGGCGTCATCGTCCACCTCGAGCCGGACGAACTCGAACCCGTAGTCGGGCTCCATCCGGGTGGGGGAGTTCTTCATGAACTCGGCGAAGTAGTCCAGGACGCGTGCCTGGTTGACGATGAGGTGCGGGAACTCGCTGATGCCCGTCGGATCGTCCTCGGGGCGGGCCGTTCGGACGATGCGCGACGGATTCTCGGGGTCCGGCTTCCAGAATGCCATCTCGACGATCCGGTAGGCCTCCTCGGTGATCCGCTGGGCGAAGCCGAACGCCTGGAACGTCTCGACGCTCCGGGCCTGGATGCCGTCGGCCTGACCGATGGCCAGCCTTTCCGGCCGGCGCTCGACGATGCGCGTCGTGATGTCGGGGAACTGCGAGAGCTGCGCCGCCGTGATCATGCCGGCCGGCCCGGTGCCGACGATCAGGACGTCGACCTCGTTCGGAAGATCTGCAGGCCGGTTCACTCCGACCCCTGCTGCGGGCTGGGTACGGGGCTCACCGGAGACGTAACCATGGTGGTGGAATTGCACGGGGCTGTCCTCACTTCGTTGTGGCGCAAGCTATCGGTGTTCTATATTCGAACGAGTCGTTCTACTATTGCAATTTGAATGCTACGGCCCGAATGTGGCACGGGCAACACCGAGTGCTGCTTTCCCTTCGAGGAGAACTCTTGACGGCGGACGCATCTCGACCTAGTGTTCGTATACGATTTCATATCTCATCAGGCCTCAAAGGAGCGGACCATGCAGGAAGTGACGCAGGACGTGCTGGCTGCCGCCGGCAAAGTCATCGCGGTGCACATCAACTACCCCAGCCGTGCCGCCCAGCGGGGCCGTACACCCGAGCAGCCGTCCTACTTCCTGAAGCCGTCGTCATCCCTTGCCCTCACGGACCTGGCAGTGGAACGGCCCGCGGGCTGCGAACTGCTCGCTTTCGAGGGCGAGATAGCGCTGGTCATCGGCGCTCCGGCCCGGCGTGTGTCCATCTCCGATGCCTGGAACCATGTGGCGTGGGTGACGGCCAGCAATGACCTCGGCGTCTACGACCTCCGCTACGCGGACAAGGGCTCGAACCTCCGGTCCAAGGGCGGCGACGGATTCACACCGGTGGGACCGGGGCTGATCCCGGCCGGCGATGTCGATCCTGCCGCACTCCGCGTCCGCACCTGGCACAACGGCGTCCTGGTGCAGGACGACACGACCGCAGACTTGCTGTTCCCGTTCGCGCGGCTCGTCGCCGACCTGTCACAGCTCCTGACGCTCGAGACCGGTGACATCATCCTCACCGGTACACCAGCCGGGGCTTCGGTCGCCGTTCCGGGCGACACTCTCGAAGTCGAGGTCACGGAGATCGATGGCGGGCTCACGACCGGCCGCCTCGCCACCAGGGTCACGGACGGGACGGCGCCCTTCGCGGATTTCGGCGCACAGCCGAAGATCGACGACGCCCAGCGCGAGGAAGCCTACGGGTCACGGGAAGCCGCGGGACTTCCTTCACGCCGGCCTGCGCTGACCCCTGAACTGAAGAAGAAGCTTGAGGGCGTGTCGACTGCGACGTTGTCGTCCCAGCTGCGCAAGCGCGGACTGAACAACGTGAGCATCGACGGGCTCACGTCGACCCGACCCGACCGGCGCATTGTCGGACTCGCCCGTACGCTGCGCTACGTACCCAACCGCGAGGACCTCTTCAAGGCCCACGGCGGGGGCTACAACGCCCAGAAGCGGGCCATAGACTCGGTCGGCGAAGGCGAGATCCTCGTCATGGAGGCGAGGGGCGAGAAGGGCACCGGCACCATCGGCGACATCCTCGCCCTGCGAGCGCAGGTCCGAGGTGCCGCAGCCATCATCACCGATGGCGGCGTCCGTGACTTCGCCGCAGTCTCGGCCATGGACATGCCTACCTACTACGCCAACCCCCACCCGGCCGTCCTGGGCCGCCGCCACATCCCGTGGGACACCGACATCACCATCGCGTGCGGCGGCGCCACCGTCCAACCCGGTGACATCATCGTGGCCGACGCGGACGGCATCCTCGTGATCCCGCCGGCCATCGCCGAGGAACTGGTGGACGACTGCATCCAGCAGGAGAAGGAAGAAGTCTTCATCTTCGACATGGTCCAGCAGGGACACGGTGTGGACGGGCTCTACCCGATGAACGCCGAATGGCGGGCCCGCTACACGGATTGGGAAGCGAGCAAGGCTGATGGCTGACACAACACTCGCTGGCCCTTCTGCCGCAGCCACTGCCGGCAGCAAGTCGGAACAGGCCTATCACGCCGTGAAGAAGCAGATCGTGGATGGTACCTACTCCCCCGGGTACCGGCTGGTCCTGGCAAAGATCGCCGAGGACCTCGGCGTCAGCGTGGTGCCGGTCCGCGAGGCCATCCGTCGGCTGGAAGCGGAGGGACTGGTCACCTTCGAACGCAACGTCGGCGCGACGGTCGCGGGCATCGATCCCACCGAGTACCTCTACACCATGCAGACGCTCAGCATTGTCGAGGGTGCAGCGACGGCCCTCTCCTCACCCCTGATCGGACCGGACGACATCGCCCGTGCCCGGGCCGTGAACGAGGAGATGCGCGCCTGCCTCGAGCACTTCGACCCCGTGCGCTTCACCCGGCTCAACCAGGACTTCCACAGCGTCCTGTTCGAGAACTGTCCCAATCCGCACATCCTGGACCTCGTGCATCGCGGCTGGAATCGGTTGGCCTCCCTGCGGTCCTCGACCTTCCGCTTCGTCCCCGGACGCGCCCAGGAGTCGGTCGAGGAACACGAGGCGCTCCTTCAGCTCATCCAGTCCGGGGCAGACGCCGCCGACATAGAACGCGCCGCCCGTCTCCATCGCAGTGCCACCCTCGACGCCTACCTCAGCCAGACCAAGAACACCTGACACACGCCTCGAATCACCCGAGCAGTAAGGAATCAACGATGACGTTCACTGCAGACCAGACCACAGCGCATTACGTGCCGCAGGACCTGCCCACCTCCATCCAGCACTACATCGGTGGCAGGTTCGTCGACTCGATCGGAGGGAAGACGTTCGATGTCCTCGACCCGGTGTCCAACACGACCTACGCCACAGCCGCGGCGGGGCAGAAAGAGGACATCGACCTCGCGGTAGCAGCCGCGCGGGAGGCCTTCACGAACGGGCCCTGGCCGAGGATGAAGCCCCGCGAGCGCGCCCGCGTCCTCAACCGGATCGCCGACGCCGTCGAGGCCCAGGAGGAACGGCTCGCAGAACTCGAGACCTTCGACACCGGGCTGCCCATCACCCAGGCGAAGGGCCAGGCCCTGCGCGCGGCGGAGAACTTCCGCTTCTTCGCCGACCTGATCGTCGCGCAGTTCGACGACGCCATGAAAGTTCCCGGGTCGCAGATCAACTACGTGAACCGGAAACCCATCGGCGTGGCCGGGCTCATCACGCCGTGGAACACGCCCTTCATGCTGGAGTCCTGGAAGCTCGCTCCCGCCCTGGCGACCGGCAATACCGTCGTCCTCAAGCCGGCCGAGTTCACTCCCCTCTCAGCATCACTCTGGGCCCGAATCTTCCAGGACGCAGGCCTGCCCGACGGCGTGTTCAACCTCGTCAACGGACTCGGCGAGGAAGCCGGGGACGCCCTCGTGAAGCACCCCGACGTCCCCCTGATCTCCTTCACGGGCGAGACCACCACCGGCCAGACGATCTTCCGCAACGCCGCGGCGAACCTCAAGGGACTCTCCATGGAGCTCGGAGGGAAGTCCCCCTGCGTCGTCTTCGCCGATGCGGACATCGACGCCGCCATTGACTCGGCCCTCTTCGGTGTCTTCTCCCTCAACGGGGAACGCTGCACAGCCGGCTCCCGCATCCTCGTCGAGCGAGCCGTCTACGAGGAGTTCTGCGACAAGTACGCCGCGAGGGCGAAGACGATCGTCGTCGGCGACCCGCACGATCCGAAGACCGAGGTCGGGGCGCTCGTCCACCCCGAGCACTACGACAAGGTCGCGTCCTACGTGGAGATCGGCAAGACAGAGGGCCGGCTCCTCGCCGGCGGTGGCCGTCCCGACCACCTGCCCGAAGGCAACTACATCGCCCCCACCGTCTTCGCCGATGTAGCCCCCGACGCGCGGATCTTCCAGGAGGAGATCTTCGGCCCCGTCGTCGCCATCACACCGTTCGACACGGACGACGAGGCACTCGCACTCGCCAACAACACGAAATACGGGCTCGCGGCCTACATCTGGACGCAGAACCTCACACGCGCCCACACCTTCTCCTCCAATGTCGAAGCCGGAATGGTGTGGCTGAACAGCCACAACGTCCGCGACCTTCGCACCCCCTTCGGCGGCGTGAAATCCTCCGGGCTCGGCCACGAAGGCGGCTACCGGTCCATCGATTTCTACACCGACCAGCAGGCCGTGCACATCACGCTCGGCACCGTCCACACACCGAAGTTCGGCAGCGTCGAAGACTCCGCTGCCAACGAAGGCTGAGTCCGACTCCTGCATCCCTGCTCGAATCCATCCCTGCTCGAAGAAGAGAAGACCATGACTGATTTCGTCCCCACCCCCACCCTCCCCGCTCCGGATATCGTGCGCTGCGCGTACATGGAGATCGTGGTCACCGACCTCGCCCGCTCCCGCCAGTTCTACGTCGACGTCCTCGGTCTGCACGTCACCGAGGAGGACGAGAACGCGATCTACCTGCGCTCCCTCGAGGAATTCATCCACCACAACCTCGTGCTCCGCCAGGGCCCGGTCGCCGCCGTCGCGGCCTTCGCCTATCGCGTGAAGTCGCCCGCCGAGGTCGACGCCGCCGAGGCCTACTACCAGGAACTCGGCTGCCGCACCGAACGCCGCCGCAACGGTTTCACCAAGGGCGTCGGGGACTCCGTCCGCGTCGAGGACCCGCTGGGCTTCCCCTACGAGTTCTTCTACGACGTGCAGCACGTCGAGCGCCTCACCCAGCGCTACGACCTCTACTCCGCCGGTGAACTGGTCCGTCTGGACCACTTCAACCAGGTCACCCCCGACGTGCCGCGCGGCCGGGCGTACCTCGAGGACCTCGGCTTCCGCGTCTCGGAGGACATCAAGGACTCCGACGGCGTCACCTACGCCGCCTGGATGCACCGCAAGCAGACCGTCCATGACACCGCGCTTACCGGCGGTGACGGCCCGCGCATGCACCACGTTGCGTTCGCCACCCACGAGAAGCACAACATCATCCAGATCTGCGACAAGATGGGCGCCCTGCGGATCAGCGACCGCATCGAGCGCGGCCCCGGACGCCATGGTGTCTCCAACGCCTTCTACCTCTACATCCTCGACCCGGACGACCACCGCATCGAGATCTACACGCAGGACTACTACACCGGAGACCCGGACAACCCGACCGTCACCTGGGACGTCCACGACAACCAGCGCCGCGACTGGTGGGGCAACGCCGTCGTGCCGTCCTGGTATACCGAAGCCTCCCTGGTCCTGGACCTCGACGGCAACCCGCAGCCCGTCATCGCACGCGAGGACAAGAGCGAAATGGCTGTCACCGTCGGTGCCGACGGCTTCTCGTACACGCGCAAGGACGACGACACGGCAGCCGAGGGCTTCAAGCTCGGCGCCCAGCTCTAACCGCTCATCGCGTTGCCGGTCCCGCCTCCCCCAGATGTGGGACCGGCTCCCAGAGGTCCCCTGAGTTGCCCGAACACCTGAGGAGTACGGAAATGCTTGACCCCGCGACCATCGAGTCCATCGCTGACGAACTCGTCGACGCTGCCCGGACCCGCACCCCTGTCCCCCTGCTGACCGCCCGCTACCCGGGCATGACGGTGGAGGATTCCTACGCCGTGCAGCGGTTGTGGCGCCAACGCAACGAGGACGCCGGCCGCACGCTGGTGGGCCGGAAGATCGGGCTCACCTCGCGGGCGATGCAGGCGGCGACGGGCATCACGGAGCCGGACTACGGCGCGATCTTCGACGACATGGTCCTCGAGACCGGGTGCTCGGTGGCGTGGGATGCGTACACGCACCCGCGGGTCGAGGTGGAACTCGCGTTCGTGCTCAAAGCCGACCTCGCCGGTCCGGGCTGCACGATCTTCGACGTCCTCAACGCCACCGACTACGTCGTGCCGGCCCTGGAGATCCTGGACTCGCGGATCGAGATGGAAGGCAGGACCATCGTGGACACCATCTCCGACAACGCGGCCATGGGCGCCATGGTCGTCGGTGGCAGGCCGGTGCGGCCCGACGCCGTCGACCTGCGCTGGGTGTCCGCCATCCTCTACAAGAACCAGGTCGTCGAGGAGACCGGAGTAGCCGCCGGGGTGCTCGACCACCCGGCCGCGGGCGTGCACTGGCTGGCCAACAAGATCGCCCCCCACGGTGACGGCTTGAAGGCCGGGGACATCATCCTCGCCGGGTCCTTCACCCGCCCGATGTGGGTGGACAAGGGCGATACCGTCCACGCCGACTACGGACCGCTGGGAGCCATCACATGCCGCTTCGTCTAGGACCCACCTTCGCCGAGGCACTGGCTGCCGCAGACCGTCCGCTGGCCGGCATGTGGGTGTGCTCCGGCAGTGCGCTCGTCGCCGAGATCTGCGCCGGATCGGGATTGGACTGGCTGCTCGTCGACGCCGAGCACAGCCCCAACGGGCTCGAATCGATCCTCGCCCAGCTCCAGGCCATCTCCGGCTACCCCGTGCAGACGCTCGTCCGGCCGCCGGTCAACGACACGGTCCTCATCAAGCAGTACCTCGACCTCGGAATCCAGAACCTGCTCATCCCGATGGTCAACACCGTGGCAGATGCGGAAGCCGCCGTGGCTGCCACGCGTTATCCGCCCGAGGGTGTCCGCGGCGTGGGGTCGGCACTGGCCCGTGCCGCCCGCTGGAACAGGGTCCCGGACTATTTGGCCCGCGCGTCGACGACGATCAGCCTGACGGTCCAGATCGAATCGGCGACAGCCGTGGATGCGGTTGAGGACATCCTCGCGGTCGACGGGGTGGATGCGATCTTCGTCGGGCCCTCCGACCTCGCGGCGTCCATGGGCCTGCTCGGACAGCAGGAACACCCCGACGTCCGGGCCGCCGTCGAACGGTGCCTTGTGGCTGCAGTACGCGCAGGAAAACCGGCCGGTGTGAATGCCTTCAACGCCGACACCGCGCGCCACTACCTCGATCACGGGGCATCCTTCGTCCTCGTCGGCGCCGACGTCGCCCTGCTCGCCCGCGGATCCGAAGCCCTCGCCGCCGCCTTCATCCCTCCCGCCGTCGATTCCGCTGACGGCACCTCCCCCGTCAGCTACTGACTCTTCAAGGACTCCCATGACAGTTCCAGCCTTTGCCCCTGCCGTCTCCGCGACCCGTGAAGCCGAGCTTCTTGCAACAGTGCCGACCGGCCTGCTGATCGATGGCCGGTGGAGGGATGCCTCCGACGGCGGCACCTTCGACGTGCATGATCCCGCCACTGGTGCGACGCTCGCAACCCTGGCCTCGGCAACGAGCGCGGACGCCGTGGCGGCGCTCGATGCGGCCTCCGCCGTGCAGGCCGCCTGGGCGCGGACCGCACCCCGGGAACGCTCCGAGATCCTGCGACGGGCCTTCGACCTGGTCACCGAGCGCGCCGAGGACTTCGCCCTACTCATGACCCTGGAAATGGGCAAGCCGCTGGCGGAGGCGCGCGGAGAAGTGAAGTACGGCGCCGAGTTCCTGCGCTGGTTCTCCGAGGAAGCGGTCCGCGACTACGGCCGCTACCTGACAGCACCCGAGGGCACGAACAGGATCTTGGTCCAGCACAAGCCGGTAGGGCCTTGCCTGCTGATCACCCCGTGGAACTTCCCGCTGGCCATGGCCACCCGCAAGGTCGCCCCCGGCGTCGCCGCCGGGTGCACGATGGTCCTCAAGCCCGCGAAGCTGACTCCTCTCACCGCGCAGCTCTTCGCCCAGACCATGCTCGACGCCGGTCTGCCCGCAGGCGTCCTCAACGTCGTGTCCTCCGCGAGCGCCTCCGGGATCTCCGGCCCACTCCTCGGCGATCCCCGCCTGCGGAAGATCTCCTTCACCGGGTCCACCCCCGTGGGGAAGCGGCTCATGGCCGACGCAGCCCAGAACGTCCTCCGCACGTCCATGGAGCTCGGCGGCAACGCGCCGTTCCTCGTCTTCGAGGATGCCGACCTGGACAGGGCCGTCGAGGGAGCCATGGCCGCGAAGATGCGGAACATGGGCGAGGCCTGCACCGCTGCCAACCGCTTCCTCGTCCACGAGAGCGTTGCCGAGGAGTTCACCCGGAAGTTCGCTGCCGCCATGGGTGCGCTGTCCACCGGGCGCGGTACCGACCCGGCAACGCAGGTCGGCCCGCTCATCGACGCCGGCGCGCGCGACGACGTCCACAAACTCGTGAGTGCAGCGGTGGATGCCGGAGCGGTAGCCGTCACGGGCGGCGCTCCGGTCGAGGGGCCCGGATACTTCTACCAGCCCACCGTCCTGGGTGATGTGCCCAACGACGCGGCCATCCTCCGCGAGGAGATCTTCGGCCCGGTAGCCCCCGTCACGACGTTCGCCACCGAGGACGACGCGATCCGCCTCGCCAACGCCAGCGAGTACGGTCTCGCCTCCTACCTGTACAGCCGGGACTTCAACCGCCTGCTGCGGGTCGCCGAGCAGATCGAGTTCGGCATGGTCGGCTTCAACGCCGGCGTCATCTCCAACGCCGCCGCTCCCTTCGGAGGCGTCAAGCACTCAGGACTCGGACGTGAAGGCGGATCCGAAGGCCTCGCCGAATACACCACCACTCAGTACATCGGCATCGCCGACCCCTACGCCGACACACAGGCACGCTAACGCCGCCACCGGTTCCACCCCACGGAGGATGTCTGGGAGGCTCCTACCAAGCGGCCCTGACCGGCCATTGGAGCAGACGCTTTAGCTAAGTGGCCAGGGCATCATCCTCGACCTGGACAATCACCCCGGTCTCCGGTCGGATCGAGGATTTAACCCCGCAGGCCACTGTCATTTGGATCGATCAGGACCACAACCGGGGCCGCCATATGTTTGCGAGAACGGACACCCGCTCGATCCGGTGTATCCCCAGCGGGCGCATTAGCGCCGCAGGCGCAGCCGATTCAAGGCTGACATGAGCGAGGCTCCTGCCCTGAGCATTGAGTCAACACGTTGCTGAGAACGTGACGCCTGCGCAACACCACCCAACCTCTGACTCAGACTCGAACCGAGGGCGAAAGGGTCGTCGGTCGTAGTCGATCGTCCGATTCAACAGAGCCGAATCTGCTAGTGCACAGGAACGATCGCTCGATCACACTCGCCGAGTCGACAGAAGGTCGGTCATCGGCGATTCAGATCAGGCGTTTGGTAGCGTCGCAGATCGTTCGCGAACTCGCCGCACTCCGGGTGTCGGTTGAACAGGCCAAAGGGCCCGCAGGCCCCAGTGAGAACTGGGACCAGCGGAGCCCTCGGTTCAAATGACCCGGCTCTAAGCCCGTTGAGCCAGTTTGGTGAGCCAGGTCTCTCGCCCCTTCTGGGGCTTGCAGGAGAGCTGTGTTCCATTCGCCGTGCACCATGTCTGGTAATCGGACGAGTAGAGCTTCTTGCCCACCCAGTTGTATCCGGGACCTTCGTCCTTCGCCGGCGTGTAGGGGACGAAGTTGAAGGCGTCGGACGTGCTGCCACTCCCGTCATACCGGGCCACCGCCGGGTACGGGTAGACCGGTCGTGTGATGGGTGCGGTGGAACCCTCCGCCGTGACCGTCTTCGAGGCGACGATGACGGTCGGCGTCTTACCGCTTTCCACCCATGCCATCACCGGGGTGAGGACGTCGAAGGTGTTCGGTCCGGCTCCGCCGCTGCAGTGCTCCACTCCTGGGAAGAGGAAGAGCTTGCTGAAGCTGTCGGCCGTCTTGGCTCCCATCGCCTGACGCACGGCGTCGTAGTAGGCCAGCGTGGATTGCGGGGAGATGTGCTGGTCATTCCAGCCGTGCCAGAGCAGGAGCTTGCCGCCGCTCTCCTCGTAATCCTGAAGGTCGGGGTCAAGGGCTGACATGTAGCTCGAAGACTCCATCGTGTCCCAGAAGGCTTTCTTGGTGAACTCGAGATCCGAGAGCTGGAAGTCCGGCCGGGGGCTGTTGGGCTCGGCGAGGTACCGGAGGTAGGACAGGGCGAAGTTCTCGCTCGGGACTGTCTGGCGCTGGGTTGCAGGTACGAACAGGGTCCATGCCAGCTCCGAGCCCCACTCGTGGGAGATCTCAAGCTCGAGTTGGTGGCCTTGTTCATCCACCGCTCCGTCGTGCAGGCGCTGGACCACGGCTGCCTCTTCCGCGGACAGGCAGGTGTTGGCGTCCTGCCCGGTAGCGCAGATGAGCGACGCGGGGTCGAAGTCGCAGGCCCGTGGATCATCGAGGACTCCATCAGTCAGCCCGTCCAGGCCGTCGCACGCGCCCAGCACAGCGCTGTGGATCAGCGGCAGTTTCCCTGACAGCAGGATGTAGTTGCCGTTCTCGTCCTCGTTGGTCAGGACGTTCCACGCGTGGTGGTAAGTATTCTGCAGGGCCATGTTGTTGGCGGGAGCGCCGGCGGCAATGCCGTCGAAGTCATCAGGGAAGCGCTGGGCTTCCATCAGTCCCTCGCGGCCGCCGTCGGAGCAACCCGTGAAGTAGGAGAAGGCGGGCTGCTGGCCGTAGAACTTCGCGATTAGTGCCTTGGCGGTCAACGCTGTGACGTGCACGCCCCGGTAGGCGAAGTCGATCTGTGCCTGCGGGTTGTTCACTGCCCACGAGCCGTCGTTCTGGCCCTGGTGGCCCATGTCGGTGGTGGCGGTCGCCACCGTTCCGTCTTCCACGATGGAGCAACCGGCGGCCTGGCCGATGTTGATGGATGCTCTGCCGCAGAGCCCACCGCAGCCGGTCTGGACGTACCGTTGCGTCCACCCTTCGGTGGGCAACCGGACGATGATGGTGTTCGCCGGAGCGATGGTGCCGGTGACTTCGCAGTAGGGTGCGGGCACCCCGGCGGTGACGACGGCGGCCGAAGTGATTGTTACGGGTGAACCGGCCGCAGAGCTGAAGTCGAAGCCGACCAGATCCGTGCAGGACATCACAGGGGTCAGGGCGGGTAGGTCGAGGAGGCCTTCGGCGGTGACCGCCGGCTTTGCGGCAGGGGCGGCCGGGACGCTCCCGGCTTGGGCCGCGGGGAGCAGGGCGGTACTGGCGATTGTGGCGATACACAGGCCAGCTATCAGCTTTGTTTGCAGCGCGAGGTTCTTGTTCGGCAGGGACTTTTTGGTTCTGGACCATAAGAAATGCATCGGCTCTCCTTTGAGTCAGCGGACCGGCGTGGCTACCGTTCGCGGCGATGACACGCTGAACGTTATCGATATTGTTAACGATTTGTAAAGGCTTTCTTGCTAACGAGAATTGCGGCTCCATCGGGCACGAGAGAGGGACCCGTTTCCGGGACCGTGGCGCAGCACAACCCCCGCCTCAGGGGAACGAAAAACCGCTTCCACCCCCGGCAGGCCTGCCTTTGGGGATGAAAACGGCTCGTGGCGCTACGCCTGGTTCGGGACGAGGCAGGAGCGCTTCAGGGGTTGCTGGATCGGATGACGTCGGCGACGCTTTCGAGGTGGACGCGCATTGCCTGGGCGGCTGCATCAGGGTCGTGTGCGCAGACGGCGGTGATGATCGCCAGGTGTTGCGGAAGTGACACTGCTGGCCTGCCAGGCTGCCGGGCCAGTCGGAACTGGAAGCGTACGGCCTGTCCTCGAAGTCGCTGGATCGTCGCGGCCGCTGTCTGCTGCGCGCTGATGGCGATGATCCGGGCATGCAGCTTTTGATTGTTCTCGGAGTAGGATTCCCGGTCGCCGCGCTCCACGGCGTCTGTCATGCGCTCCGCGAGCTGCTGCAGTTCGGCGATTTCCTTGTCCGTGATGCGTTCAGCGGCCTTCCTAGCGCAGAGTGCTTCCAACGCCGCTCGGACCTCGGTGATTTCGACGGCTTCGTCCACGGAAACGGCACGTACCCTCGCCCCCCGGTTCTGTACCCGCTCCACGAGGCCCTCGACACTCAACTCGGACAATGCCACCCGGATGTTCCCGCGACTCGCACCATATTCCGCCGCGAGGTCGGCTTCGACTAGTCGCTGGTTTGGCACCAGCTCCCCGGTCACGATAGCGGTGCGCAGCAGGTCGGCCAGTTCGGTCGCCGTCACGCTGCGGCCAAGTGATTCGTCCAGGGTTTCCACGCGTGATGCCTCCCGGCCGGCGTTCTCAGCCGGCATTGCTAACAATTTGCTTCCTCAGGGTACTCCACACTGCTTCGGCCCCTTCCGCCTCGAAGTACACGGAGTCAGTGCGACGCCGAGGCAGGACGGTGTCCGGTCTTAGCGAGCTGAATCTGCTCGTAGACGTGGTGCCGCAGTTCCGTGAAGCGCGAGAGGGCTCGCGTGTTGAGTTGGTCCCTCTCCGCCGGGAGGTCGATGATGAGGTCTTCCTGCACGACTGTGGGCGAACTGGACAGGATGATCACCCTTTCGCCCAGGTACACCGATTCGTCGATGTCATGGGTGACGAAGAGGACGGTGACGCCGAGCTTCTTCCAGACAGTACGGATCAGGTCCTCCAGATCCGCACGGGTCTGGGCATCGACGGCCGCAAAGGGCTCGTCCATCAGCAGCACTTCGGGCTGGTAGGCGACGGCCCGGGCGATCGCGACGCGCTGTTGCATGCCGCCCGAAAGCTGCCAGGGGTAGGACAGGGGGACGTGGGACAGGCCGACGGCCTCCAGTGCCTCATCGACCAGGCGGTCCCGCTCCTCCTTAGGCATGCCCTGGTTCTTGAGAGGGAGTTCGACGTTCTCGCGGACCCGCATCCAGGGAAATAGTGAGCGGCCGTACTCCTGGAATACCACAGCCATCTTCTTGGGAGGGCCGGTGACTTTGGTGCCGTCGAGCAGTACCTCGCCCTCGGTGGGTGCCATGAGTCCCGAGATGCACTTCAACAGGGTTGTCTTGCCGGACCCGGACGGTCCGACCAGGCAGGCGAGTTCCCCGGCGCGCAGGTCGAAGGTCAGGTTGCGTACGGCTTCCACCGGGCCGCCGTCGGTTTGGTAGACCTTCTTGAGGCCCTGGACCGAGAGCATGGCCTTTCCACCGGTCATGGTGCGGCCGGCTCCGGTTGCTGCACCGGGGCTCCCAGCCAGGTCCGGGTTCTGATTGATGTCAGACTGCATTTTCTACCTCTCGCAGGCCGTAGTACCAGCGCAGGATGCGGCGCTCGGTGAATTGGAAGATGAAGGACATGGCAACGCCGATCAGGCCGAGGATCACGATGCCGGACCACATTTCCGGCACGGCAAATGAACGCTGGAACTGGACGATGGTGAAGCCGAGTCCGGATGAGGACGCGAACATTTCGGAGATGACCATCAGGATGAGGCCGATGGAGAGGCACTGGCGCACCCCGGCGAGGATCTGCGGCCCGGCCGATGGTAGGACCAGGTACCGGACCCGGGCCCATCCGCCGATGCCGTAGGTGTGGGCGGAGTCGGAGAGTACGCCGTCGATCGCCCGGACACCCTCGATCGTGTTCAGCAGCACCGGCCAGATGCAGCCGGAAATGATGACTACTACCTTCATGGAATCGGAAATGCCCATCAGCAGCATCAGTACGGGCACGAGGACCGGTGGCGGAACGGCCCGGAAGAATTCGAGCACCGGTTCGGTCAATGCCCGGAGCCACGGGATCGACCCGATCAGTAGCCCGGCAAGGATGCCGAGGATGATCGCCGCCGAAACGCCGGCAAGGAGCCGCAGGATACTGGGGAGCACGTCGGTGAAGATCCGGTCGCCGAACCATGTCTTGCCGAAGGTGGAGGCAAGAGTGCCCGGCGTGGGGACGAAGAAGCTTGTCGCGCCGAGCGTGGATAGCCACCAGATCAGGACGAGCAGCGCCGGCAGCCCCAGGACATACAGGAAGCTTTTCGCGATTCTCATACGATCACCTCGGAACGGATGGAGGAGTGCCAGGAGAGGGTCTTGCGCTCGATGAACCTCATCAGCAGGTTGATCAGAACGCCGATCAGGCCGGTGGCCACGATCAGGGCGTACATCCCGGAGATCGCCCCGCCGGATTGTGCCAGTGCGATTTCCCGGCCGAGTCCGGGAGAACCGATGACAAGCTCTGCCGTGATGGCGAGGATCAAGGCGACCGACGCGGCCAGCCGGACCCCGGTCATCAGGTAGGGCAGTGCCGTCGGGAAGACGACGTATCGCACACGCGCCACGGTCTTGAGCCCGAAGCTCCGGGCCGTCTGCATGGCGACGTTGTCGACGTCGGCCACTCCGTAGAGCACCTGGATGAAGATCTGCCAGAACGATGCATAGATGATGAGCATCAGCGAGGATTCGATCTTCACCCCGAACAACAGGACGGCCAGGGGGATCAGCGCGACGGACGGTATGGGTCGGAGGAATTCGACGGTCGAGTTGGTGAACCGCCGTAGGAACTGCGAGGAACCCACCACGAATCCTGCGGCCACCGCCAACAGTACGGCGGCAGCCAGTCCCAGAACCCAGGCCAGCAGGGTCTCCCCCACCGCCGCCCAGAAGGCAGTCAGCTGGAAGTCCACGGCAAGCGCAGCCAGCACCTCCGAGGCCGGTGGCAGGAAGCGCGCCTCAACGAGTCCCAGCCGTGGGATCAGCTCCCAGGTGAGGAGGAATCCGAGGATGCCCGCAAGCCCGAGGGTTCGTTTGGTCATGGAAGCAGCTCATCGAGGTTCACGTCTTCGGTCAGCAGCCCGTCATCCTTGGACAGCGTCACCAGCTCTTCGACGGACGCGCGGTTGATCTCGCTGGCGAAGTCGGGCAGGACCAGCTTCTCCGCGGTGGCGGCATCGATCTTGGTGTAGGTCGGCAGGATCTCGCGGACCGCGTCGGGGTTGTCCTGCGCGTAGGTCAGGGACTTCTCCATGGCGGCGGTGAACTTCTCCACGAGTTCGGGGTTGTCGGAGACGGTGGCCGCGGTGGTGAAGTAGGCGCCGACAGTGAGGCCGTCCGCCGCGTCGACGTAGTTCGAGGCAAGAAGCGTGTCGCCGGCGCCCGTTCCCGTGGTGAGGAACGGCTCGACGACCTGGATCGCGTCCACCTGGCCCCGCTCGAGTGCCGCCTGCATGTCAGGGAAGGCCAGTTCCACGAACTTGATGGTGGACGGGTCACCTCCGGCCTTGCGGACGGATGCCCGCACCGTGGTGTCGTTGATGTTGTTCAGAGTGTTGACGGCAACGGTCTTGCCCGCCAGATCCGCAGCCGACGTGATCGGGCTGTCCTTGGCCACCAAAATGCCGCCGAAGTCCTTGCCCTCTTCGCCCGTGGAGCTGGCACCGGAGGCCACGACCTTGACATCGAGTCCCTTCGACTTGGCCAGCAGCATCGACGATACGTTGCTGAACCCGAAATCCATCGTGCCGCTCGTGACGGCGGGGACGATCGCAGCTCCGCCCTGCGCGGGAACCAGCTCCAGGGACAGCCCTTCGTCCTCGAAGAATCCCTGCTCCTGGCCGAGGTAGATGGGGGCGACGTCCACGATGGGAATGATGCCCACCTGGATCTGCTCGCCGGCGCCGGCTTCAGCCTCAGCAGAAGCCGCCCCCTGAGCCAGGGGCGCCGACGAGCAGCCGGTGAGAAGGAGTGCGGTGACGGCCATGACGGCGGGGTACGACTTCATTGTCAATCCTCTGAGTAGGTGTGGTGCGGGTCACTACGACACGATCAAGCTATGTCCTGCCACCATTATTGTCAACAATGTTGCGACCTAAATCGTCGAGGTTCCGTTCACCTGCACTTCACTTCTGTTGTTCGCTAAATTGTTGACAATATTGCGTGTGAGCTGGTTCACTCGATCGAAACGGCGTCGTTCGGCGGACGCCCCTCCCCCGATGACAAAGGACAGCGAGAATGAACGATGCCTTCCACGACGTGGCGCATGTGGGCCACGTGGAACTTCTGACCCCGGAGTTCGAGAAAAGCCTGTGGTTCTTCACGGAGCTGCTTGCGATGCGGGAAGTGGCGCGCGTGGGTGATTCCGCGTATCTGCACGCCTGGGACGACTACGAGCACCACACCATCAAGCTGACGGCCAGTCCCACCTCGGGCGTGGGAAAGGTGGCACTGCGTGCTTCGAGCGACGCCGCACTCGAGCGGCGGGTAGCCGCCATCGAAGCCAGTGGCCGCGGAATCGGATGGTACGACGGTGAACCAGGCATAGGGCGCACCTACGCCTTCACCGACCCGGACGGTCACCCCATGGACATCTACTACGAGTCCGAGTGGCATGTTCCCACCGACGAATCCCGGCCCGCGCTGAAGAACCAGGCGGACAGGTTCCCCGGTACCGGCGTCAACGCCCGCCGCCTGGACCACGTGAACTTCCTGGCCGCAGACGTCACACTCAACGGGAATTTCACATCAGCAACCCTGGGAGGCCGCGCCACCGAACAGATCCGCCTCGACAGCGGCAAGCTCGGCGCCCAGTGGTTCACCTTCAACAACAAGAGCTACGACCTGGTCTACAGCGAGGACTGGACGGGCAGCACCGGCCGCCTGCACCACATCGCCTTCGCGACCGACACCCGCGAAGACATCCTGAAAGCCGCGGACATCTTCCTCGAAAACGGCATCCACATTGAATCCGGGCCGCACAAGCACGCCATCCAGCAGACCTTCTTCCTCTACGTGTACGAACCCGGCGGCAACCGGATCGAACTGTGCAACTCCGGAGCCCGGATGATTCTGGCGCCCGACTGGAAAACCGTGGAGTGGACGGAAGCAGACCGTGCCAAGGGCCAGGCCTGGGGCATGAAGACCATCGAGACGTTCCACACCCACGGCACACCTCCCGTAGCCGTGCCCGCGCACTGAAGCCCCCCGAGCAAGGAGAAGACGTGTCTTTCCCAGCACCAGCCACAGCAGTCCTGTCCGTGGGAGCGCGGTGGGCCGGCAGTCAGGTTGCTATTCCCTGTTGGTTCATGCGGGGCGGAACCTCCAGGGGCCCGTTCTTCCGCACTGCCGATATGCCGGTCGACCCGGCCACGCGGGATACTGTCCTGCTGGCGGTTCTGGGTTCCCCTGATCCGCGGCAGATCGATGGTCTGGGCGGGGCGCATTCGCTGACCAGCAAGGCCGGCATCGTCGGACGAAGCGAGCGGGAGGGCGTCGACCTCGAGTTCCTGTTCGCGCAGTTGCAACCGGCCAGTGACGTCGTCGACATCAGCCCGAACTGCGGGAACATGCTCGCAGCCGTGGTTCCCTTCGCCATCGAATCCGGGCTGCTCACTCCCGTTGCGGACACCACGACCGCACGGGTACTGACGCTCAACACGGACATGGTCGCGGAAATCACCGTTCCGACTCCCATGGGACCGGCCGGGCGCTACGTGGACTACGAGGGCGACACGAGGGTCGACGGTGTCCCGGGAACCGCCGCCGCAGTGGCCATCAACTTCCTCGACACAGCAGGATCCGTGGCTCCGGGCCTGCTACCAACAGGCAACGTCCGGGACCCGATCGACGTCGATGGCACCGGCACCATCGACGTCACGTGCATCGACAACGGCATGCCGCTGGTAATTCTCCGCGCGGACGCAGTCGGAGCCACCGGGTACGAGACTCCCGCCGATCTCAACGCAAACCAGGAGCTCAAGGACACGCTGGAAACCCTGCGGCTCGCAAGCGGTCACCTCATGGGTCTGGGTGATGTGGCACTGAAGAACTACCCGAAAATGACCCTTGTCGCCGATCCCGTGCACGGCGGTTCAATCCATACCCGCAGCTTCATTCCGCATGTCTGCCATGAATCGATCGGCGTCCTGGCAGCGGTAACCGTCGCCACCGCCTGCATCATCGACGGAACGGTGGCCCGCGGGGTCGCCCAGGTCGGGGATGGTCCTGAGGTCACCGTCTCGGTGGAACATCCCGCCGGTGAATTCAGTGTCGAACTCGGCCTCGAACCGGCCGATCCGCAGCACGTCACAAAGTCCGCCCTCGTCCGGACCGCCCGCCTCATCATGGCCGGGGATGTCTTCATCCCGAGCCGCCACTGGAACCTCGACGACTCGGATGCAGCTTCCGCATCCGCTGGAAAGGACTCGTAGTGATCATCGATATCCATGGGCATTACACGACGGCCCCCGCGGCCCTCGGCCAATGGCGCGACCGCCAGGTTGCCGGCTTGGAGGACCCGTCGCTGGCTCCGTCGCGCGCGGACCTAGCGATTTCCGACGGCGACCTGCAGGAAAGCATCGAGCAGAACCAGCTGCGCCTGATGGACGAGCGCGGTATCGACCTCACCGTCTTCTCACCCAGGGCGTCCTTCATGGCGCACCACGTGGGCGACTTCACGACCTCGGCAGAATGGGCCGCGATCTGCAACGAGCTGTGCTACCGCGTCAGCCGGCTCTACCCGGAACGGTTCGTTCCCGCAGCCATGCTCCCCCAGTCCCCCGGAGCAGACCCCGCGACCTGCATCCCCGAACTCGTCCGGTGCGTCGAGGAATACGGCGCCGTCGCGCTGAACCTCAACCCCGATCCCTCCGGCGGGCACTGGACCTCCCCACCCCTGACAGACCGATCCTGGTACCCCATTTACGAAAAGATGGTCGAATACGACATTCCGGCCATGGTGCACGTCAGCACCAGCATCAACCCCGCCTTCCACACCACCGGCGCCCACTACCTGAACGCGGACACCACCGCCTTCATGCAGCTCATCCAGGGCGACCTCTTCGCAGACTTCCCCACCCTGAAACTGGTCATCCCCCACGGCGGCGGCGCCGTCCCCTATCACTGGGGCCGCTTCCGCGGACTGGCCATGGCCCTGAAGAAGCCTCCGGTCGAGGAGCATGTCCTCGGCAACGTCTTCTTCGACACCTGCGTCTACCACCAGCCAGGGATCGACCTGCTGCTGGACGTCATCCCCACCCGCAACATCCTCTTCGCCTCCGAGATGATCGGCGCCGTCCGCGACGTCGACCCGTGCACGGGCCACAACTTCGACGACACCGCACGCTACATCGACTCCGCGGGGCTAGACGACGTGGACCTGGCAGCCATCCAGGAACACAACGCGCGCACCGTCTACCCCCGACTGAACGACCTGCTCAAACAGCAGGGCCGCTGACCACGACTTATGACCACGACTTATAGGAGCCCTCTTGTCATGCAGGAACTCGGAGTAGTCCACCGCACCATCACCCGAGCCGCCACGACCGACGTCGAAGCACTGTCCGCCTTCGGCGTGAGCACCATCCACGAAGCCATGGGCCGCCTGGGCCTGATGCGCCCCTACATCCGGCCCGTCTTCCCGGGCGCGAAACTCTGCGGCACAGCAGTCACCGTGCTCCTGCAGCCGGGGGACAACTGGATGATGCACGTGGCAGCAGAGCTGATCCAGCCCGGAGACGTGCTGGTGGCGGCTTGCACCACCGAAAGCGAGGACGGCTTCTTCGGGGACCTGCTCGCCACCTCCCTGCACGCCCGAGGCGCCGTCGGTCTCGTCATCGACGGCGGATGCCGGGACGTCGCCACACTGCAGGACATGAACTTCCCGGTCTTCAGCCGTGCCATCAATTCCAAGGGCACCGTCAAGGCCACCCTCGGCTCCGTCAATATCCCCGTAGTCTGCGCCAATGCCCTGGTCACTCCCGGTGACGTCGTCATTGCCGACGTCGACGGCGTCGTGGTCGTCCCCGCCGCCCGCGCGGCGGAAGTCGCGGCAGCGGCACGCACACGCGAGGACAACGAAGAGACCAAACGCGTCCGCTTCGCCGCCGGAGAACTCGGCCTCGACATCTACTCCATGCGCGAACCGCTCGAAGCAGCCGGCCTGCGCTACATCGACTAGGACCCCCACAGGCCAGGAGCAAAGGAGCACCGATGACCGAGCAGTTCACGAAAACCCCCGACTGGCTGGACTGGTATCCCAACCCCTCCAAGCCCCGATTCGCCCTCCCGCAGGGGACCGTCGACACGCACTGCCACGTCTTCGGCCCAGGAGCGACCTTCCCGTTCGCCCCGGAGCGGAAATACACTCCGTGCGATGCCGGCAAAGATCAGCTCTTCGCCCTGCGCGATCACCTCGGCATCAGCCGCAATGTCCTCGTCCAGGCGACCTGCCACGGCGCGGACAACAGCGCGATGCTCGACGCAATCGACGCTTCCAACGGCCGGGCCCGCGGTATCGCCACCGTCCGACCCGATATCACCCACGACGAGCTGGTACAGCTACACAATTCCGGCATCCGGGGAGTGCGCTTCAACTTCCTCAAGCGTCTCGTGAACACGTCCCCGAAGGACGAGCTGCGGACCATCGCGCACAAGATTGCCCCACTCGGATGGCACATCGTCATCTACTTCGAAGGCGCCGACCTCGAGGAACTGGAGGCCTTCTTCGCCGCCCTGCCCACACCCCTGGTCGTGGACCACATGGGCCGACCCGACACATCACAGCCCGTCGACGGACCCGACTTCACGCGCTTCCTCCGCTTCACCGACAAGAACGACGTCTGGGTGAAAGTCAGCTGCCCGGAACGCCTCAGCCTGACAGGACCTCCAGCCCTCAACGGCGAACTGCGTCCCTACCAGGACGCCGTTCCGTTCGGACGTCGGGTCATCGCAGAATTCCCGGACCGCGTGCTCTGGGGAACGGATTGGCCTCACCCGAACCTGAAGGACCACATGCCCGACGACGGGCTCCTCGTCGACTACATCCCCCTCATCGCAGAAACCCCGGACCAACAGCACAAGCTCCTCGTCGACAACCCCACCCGCCTCTACTGGCCCGGCGACGTCGCCTGAGCCTCCCCCACAACCTTTAAAGGGCTCCCCATGCAGCAGCACAGCAATGCAGCCAACCGGCTCGACCGGCTTCCGATTTCCCGCTTCCACAAGATCACCCTCGTCGCCGTCTCCTTCGCGTACTTCTTCGAATTCGCGGACATCAACAGCTTCGCCACCACCGCACCGAAACTGGTCGAACTGTGGGGCGTCACCATCAACCAGATCGCCTACGTAACCTCCCTGTCCTTCGTCGGCATGTTCTTCGGCTCCATCGCAGCCAGCTGGATCGCCGACAGGTGGGGGAGGAAGAACGCCCTCACCATCACCACCCTCTGGTTCGCCCTCTTCTCCTTCGCGGCCGTGTTCGCGTGGGACATCATCTCCCTCGGCGTCTTCCGCGTCCTGACCTCCGCCGGACTGGCCGCCATGACCGTCGTCGCCGTCGTCTACATCAACGAGATCTTCCCTGCCGCCGTGCGCGGCAAGTACCAGGCCTACGCCATCGTCATCGGCATCTGCGGAACACCCGTCACCAACCTCATCGCAGCCGGCGTCGTACCCCTCACCGACTGGTCCTGGCGCCTCGTCTACCTCTGGGGGTCGCTCGGAATCCTGTTCATCCTCTTCACACGGCACCTTCAGGAGTCCCCCCGCTGGTACGAGAGCAAGGGCCAGTACGACAAGGCAGACGCCGTCCTCGCGAAGATCGAGGCAGGCGTCGAGGCAGAAAAGGGCACGTTGTCCGCACCAGCTGCCCCCGTCGTCACCAGCCCGCAGCCGAAGGCACCCCTGAGCATCCTGCTGCAGAAGAAATACCTTGGCCCTACGATCCTCCTCACGATCCTGTGGGTGACGCAGACCATCGGGTTTTTCGGCTACTCATCCTGGGCGCCCACCCTGCTCGCGCAGGAAGGCTTCAGCGTCCAGAAGTCCATCTTCTACGTGGCGCTGACAACCGTCGGGGCGCCCCTGGGTTCATTCGTCGCATCCCTGGTCACCGACCGTTTCGAGCGCAAATGGTGCCTGGTCGTCTTCGGAACGCTGATCGCCGTCTGCGGGCTCCTCTACGGACTGACCTTCAACCCGATCCTCATCGTCGTGTTCGGCTTCCTCGTGAACATGTTCGAGCGCGGCTACACGGCACTCGCCTACGCTTACTCCCCCGAGCTCTTCGACACCCGCGGACGGTCGCTGGGCACCGGCGTTTCCTACGGGCTGGGACGGCTCTCCAACGCCGCCGGACCCCTCATCATCGCCGCGCTCTACACCAGGACAGGATACGAAAGCGTCTTCATCTTCATCGCCGGCACCTGGATGGTCGGCGCAGTAGCACTGGCGATCTTCGGGCCCATGACGAAGCGGGCACGGCTCATCCTCGCCGAAGGAACCAGCTCGACGACGGACACCGCCGTAAAGCCGAGCGAAACACCGGCTACCCCCAACATCTCCTGATCGGACACGGTCGCATAACCGAAGCCCCGCAGGTGGTTGCTCATCTGCGGGGCTTCTCCGGTCTGCAACGCTAGGGCGGGTAAGGCCTGGCATCAGCTCGGTCGCGCCTGCGGTGTCTAGCGCGAGAATCCCGAGAGTGGGAACGAGGCGCGGTGGCAGCGGCTGGTGCTTCTTTCGCGGGAACCAAGGGCCCAGACGAGCATGCACACGACCGCGAGCAGGCCCCAGGAGACGCGGGGGGCAGCAGCAATGGCGGCGAACACGGGACTGAATACGGAGTCAGTGCCGGTGAGGACGCCGATGGCCCAGGCGCTGCCTGCGATGGTGCCGCCAGCTGCCAGCACCACGCGCAGGTAGCGGTAGGCAGTGCTTCGGGCTGCGAGGACGAGCAGGGGCAGGATGGCCGCGACGGCGATGAGTTGGGCCAGTTCGACTCCGACGTTGAAGCCGAGGATGGCTCCGACGAGGGCCCCGGTATCAAGGTGCATTTCCACCAGGGTCGTGGCGAAGGCCGTCCCGTGAACGAGCCCGAAAGCAGCGGCAATCAGCAGTTCACCCCTACGGACCAAGGGCCGGAGGGCATGGACAGCGGCAAGCACGATCGACAATGCGACCAGGGTTTCAACCACCATCCCTGGGGGTGAGAAGAGCTGGAACGACACCAGCGCAAGGCTGAGCGCGTGGCCCAGGGTGAACGCGGAGACGAGCAGTGCTGTTCGGCGGACGATTCCGCCCGCTCGCCAACCCTTGATAGGCGCTTGCTGCCAACGTGCGGCTCCTCGGCCCGTCGCAACGGCGAGGCAGGGTGCGATCAGCAGCAGCATCCCGAGGAACAGCACATGGTCCGGGCCTTCGGCGATGTGGCTCATGCCAAGCTGCACCGTGGCGAGGAAACCGCTCCACCAGGAGGAGCCCGCGCGATCGAGCCCGACCGTCTTTGATGTACTGGTCAGGACGGAGAGCAGCTGGGGCTCGCCGTCGGCAACAGCCCCGCTGTACCAGTCGCTGACCAGTGATACGTAGACGTCGTGGGTGGCGATGCGCTCACTGACGACGTCGTAGGCAAGGATGAGGCTCTCGCCGACCGACCCGTCATCGGCCGTGCCCGTCACGTTGACGATGAGGGTAGGAACGCTGTTGATGGTGTCGAGGGACACCGAGTCGACGGTCGTGGCGAGGCCGCCATCGGCGTCGGTCACGGCCACATGGTCCAGCACGTAGGACTCGATGCTTGCTGCGGCGTCGCTGACAGCGGTGTCCGTTGGCTCGATGGTGGTGTCGGTGGCCAAAGTGTAACGGTCGAGGGGAACCTGGAGCTCGAGGTCGACGTCGGACTGGTGGACCGTGACGAGCACGGCGGAGGTCTCGGAGGGGTGGGCTGAGGCGACGGCGGCGGGCATCGCGGCGAGGGCTACCCCCGCCGCGATGCTGGCTGCGGCGACCCGGGCGGGCCGCCGGCTCATGCCCCGTACGCCGAGGTCTTGTCGCGGTACACCGTGTGGAGGTGGATGTCGGATCCGCCGATGCCCGCCTGGTGTACGTACTCGATCCAGACCTGGGGGCCGCTGATCCGGAAGTAGGCGTCCTCGCTTTCCGGGTCCGTCGAACCCGACCACGAGATGTACGTCTCGTCGTAGGCCGCGACATAGGACGCGGTGATTTCCGCTGCGACCGCCTCGTCGATATCGCCGACCCACTCCTCGATGGCCGCCGTGACAAGGTCCTGCTGTTCCTGCGTCAGGTCCGAGACCAGGACGCCGCCGTCTTCGGGGAAAGCATCGGCGTCGGCGCCCGCACCCATGACGACGTCGTCGTAGATCTGCGGAAGTTCGGAGGTGGTCAGTTCCTCGGCACTGAGGCTGCCCAGCACCGCGAAGACGGAATCCTTCAGGGCACCCAGAGGCTCGATCGTGGTGCCCGATTCGTCGGTCCAGGTCTGCGGTTCGATACCGACGAACTCCGGTGTCATCGTCACCGCACCATCGCTGTAATCGATGTTCAGTGCCAAGTGGTGCCCGCCGAACTGGACCATGAACTGGCTGTCCGCGGTCGGGTCGCCGAAGAAAGCGAAGAAGTAGTTATCGCTGCTCCAATCCAGCTGTGGACCCGTACCACCGCTCAGGGTGCCCGAACCCAGGACATCGTCCGCGGCGAAGGTATCCAGAACCTGCTGGTAGCCCTCCTCGCTGAGCATGGCCTGCAGGAGTGCCAAGGCGGCCTCGCGCTGTTCATCGGTAAGGTCACCCATCGCCAAGCCGCTGCGCTGAACCAGGCCCTCTGGAAGATTCGACCAGTTCGATTTAGCTGCGGTATCGGTGTAGTCGAAGCTCAGCGTGGTGATCTGGCCCTCAGTCAGGGTCGCCGTGAATGCCGCCGCCGCTTCCGACACTGCGGCGGTGTTCTCGGCCGAGGTTTCGCTACTCGCAGCAGATGCATTCGACGATGCCTCAGCGGTCGATGACCCCGTCGATTCAGCAGTTGCGTCGGTGGTGGCCTCAGCAGTAGCCGTGGAAGACGTACTGGAGGACGTGTCCGTGGTGGAAGTGGAAGCCGTGCCCGGGACGCTGCAGGCGGCAAGTGAACCTGCGAGGGTCAGCGCAGCGACGGAGGATACGAACCTGCGCCAGTAGCGCTGTGTGGCAGGGGAAGTCGAAGTAGTCATGGAAAGAGTTCATCGCCAGACCCTGTTCAGGCATTAGGCCAAGGCTGTATAAGACCTGTGAAGAAGGTGGGTAGCTGCAGGGCATGGACTACGGTCGCCGATGAGCCACATGGGCGCTCCGCCGCTTCGACATATCTGAATTATCGGCAGATTCGCCACCTGACGGCCGTCGACGCAAGAGGTAGTCGCGGCGCCACTCCTGGTGTGTGGCGCCGCGGGTGACCGGTTCTAGTAGCTGATGGCCTGGGGAGCTCCGAGGTGCTTGAGGCCTTCGACGCCGAATTCGAGGCCGTACCCCGAGGTCTTGACCCCTCCGAAGGGCACCCGAGGGTCCACGGTGCCGTGCTTGTTGATCCAGACAGTGCCGGCCTCGATGCGGGCGGCGACCTTGAGTGCCGACTCCACATTGGACGACCAGACGGAAGCGCCGAGCCCCACATCGAGTCCGTTCGCCATGGCGACAGCCTCATCCACACTGGAGTACTTGATGATCGGTAGTGCCGGTCCGAACTGCTCCTCCGTCACCAGCGGATTGTCATTGTCGATATCGGCTACGAGGGTGGCCGGGTAGAAATAGCCGGGCTGGTCCTTCTCCGGGTTGCCACCGAGCAGCACCGTGGCCCCGGAATCGCGGGCGGACTCGACCAGTCCGGCGACGATGTCGTACTGGGACTTGTTCTGCAGCGGACCGAGAACGTTGTTCTCATCCAGGCCCACGCCCATGGGCATCGATGCGGCGACCGTGGTGAGCTCTTCACACACCGCGTCGTAGATGTCCTCGTGGACGTAAAGCCTTTTGAGGGCGGCGCAGGTCTGGCCGGTGTTGATGAACGCACCCCAGAACAGGTTCTCGGCGATCTCCTTCGGGTTGGCGTCAGGCAGGACGATGCCGGCGTCATTGCCGCCCAGTTCGAGGGTGAGGCGCTTGACCGTGTCAGCCGAGGACCGAATGATGTCCTGACCTGCGGCGGTGGACCCGGTGAACATGATCTTGGCGATGTCGGGGTGGCTTACCAGCACGGCGCCCACGTCCCGGCGGCCGGCGATGACGTGGAGGACATCCGCGGGCAGGACTTTGTTGAGCACGTGAACAAGCGCCAGCACGGACAAGGGTGTCATCCCCGAGGGTTTGACGACGACGGCGTTGCCCATCCGAAGGGCAGGAGCGATCTGCCAGATCGTAATCATCATGGGCCAGTTCCAGGGCCCGATAGCTCCCACAACACCGAGCGGGCGGTAGTGCAGCTCCGCGCGGCCCCCATCATCATCCACGAGCACTTCGGGCTTCATCTCGAAGGATGCGGTGGCCCGCAGCCAGGCCGCACAGGCGCCGACCTCGAAGCGTGCATTCGGTCCGTTCAATGGCTTGCCCTGCTCGCGGGAGAGCAGCTGCGCGAGTGCTTCGGCGGATGCTTCGACCGCATCAGCTGCCCGGTTGAGGTACGCAGACCGCTTGTCGTGGGACAGATCGCCCCAGGCCGGCTGGGCAGCGCGCGCCTTTCCGATCGCAGCCTCGAGGTCGGGCGTTCCGTGTTCCGGGGCGCGTCCGACCACAGCTCCGGTAGCGGGATCCTTGATGTCCCTGCCGCCCTCGGCCGGCTGGATCGCGGCGAGAAGGCCCTCGAAGGTGGCTGGTGCGGTTGTCTCTGTGGAGGTTGTCATAGCAGTCATGTCTCCTGTGGGAAGTTGTCTGTTCGATGGCTCGGAAAGAAATTTAAGAGTGGGTCGTCATTGCTGATTCGACAGGTTGATTACGCTCGAGTTCCTGTTCGATGGCGCGGGCGGCGTCCAGACCGCTTTCAATTGCCCCGTCGATGAATCCGCCCCAGCCATTGGCAAAGTCAGATCCTGCCAGGCGGATTCGCCCTTCGGCTCGTTGTAGTTCTGCGAGGGATTGCGTGAGGTATCCGGCGTAGTGCATCGGCCAGGTGGAGCGGGAGTATTCGTCGTCGACCCAGTTGTGCCCGGCGACTTCAAGAACTTCCAGGCCGGGTACCAGTGCGTCCAGGATGCGCTGGGCGGCTGCGGGGTCGTCGACGTCGACGGCTGCGGCATCGGGTCCGAAGCAGACGAGCGTGGTCGAGTCATCATCGATGTACTCCGCTTGAACGAAGTTGAGGGCAGCATGTTCGGGGCCCATGGCGACGAAGCGTTCCTGGCGGCCTTTGACCTTGATCCATAACTTGGCGCCTCGTCCGGCCTGTCCGCGGGCAGCGGCTTCGCGTTTGCCCGCCGAGAGTTCGGGCTGGATGTCGAGGTCGTTCAGTGTGCTCAGCGGAATGGCGAGAACGAGTTGCTGGGCGGCATAGTGTGAGCCATCGGCCGTCCTGACCGTGACACCAGCGTCGTCCTGCTGAATGGCCGCAACTACCCGATCCAGCCGGAGGTCAGCAGTTGAGTCGGCCAGGATCGCTTCGGCGAGGCGGAGGGTCCCTCCTTCGACCTTGAAGGAGGCGCAGGCTTCGAACATGGTCGACCAGGAACCGGACGCGACGGCGCACCAGCGAAGCGCCTGCGTGTACGCGGCTTCGTCGAGTCTGCCGTTGAAGTTCAGCGTCCAGAAGGATCGCAGCAACTGTCGCTGCTCCTCAGGCAGGTCCAGCCGGTCGATGGCGTCCGACAGGGTGATGTGGTCGATGTCGGACACGTCGGGGTTGGACAACGGCGACCACGGCAGAGGGAAGTACCGCCGCGCATCGGCCAGAAGTGCCTGGTTGGGCTCATCAAGAAGCCCCAACAACGTGTCGGGATGCCCCTCATGGTGCTGCCCGTCGGCAGTCCAGTAGGCCTTGGTGAAGTCCGGCCCTGCAATGGGTTCGATCCCGTAGCGGCCCATCTCGGCCCAGACGTACGGCTGCGTCCAGTGGACCCAGGTGCCGCCGAGTTCGAGATTGCGCCCGAGTTGGTTGTCGAGGTACGTGCGGCCGGCGATCCGGTCGCGTGCTTCGAGGATGATGGTTCTGTGGCCGCGGCGGGTCAGTTCGCGGGCCGCGGTGAGGCCGGCGAAACCTGCCCCGACGACGATGACGTCAGTAGTTTCCATGACGTGCTCCTACTAGCTGTAGACGAAGAATTCGATGGTGGGCTCCAACACGGTCCACCGTGTGTTCGCACCCTTGGAGAGTGAGGCCATCGCGCCGGCTGGCAGATCGAAGGTGTCCCCGCCCTGAACCTCGATGTGAAGGTGCCCGGAGACGATGCAGATCGTCTCGTCCTGATGAATAGGTAGATCGAAGGGCTCCGGGGCCTCTTCCGGTGTGACCTTCCATAGGCCTGCGGAGAGGGCTTCGTTTCCGTTGTCGCCCGGGCGGCGCAGCCACTGCACCTTGCCGAGCTCGAAGGGTTCGAACGCGTTGTCGTCGTGGCGAGCGTGAAATACCTGAGACATGTGGATGTCCTACTTTCGTTGCGGGGTCATTCCGAGGTGCGGATTATCAGCTTGTGACAGTTGCTGGACGCTGTTCGATCGAGTCGTCCGGTTCGCGCAGGAGGGGAAGCCGGTCCTGGAATCGTCGACGAATGACGAACAAGACCAGGGACAGCAGCAGGATGCCGACGCCTATTGCCAACTCCACAGGACCGCCGTAGCCGGACAGGTGCGAGGAGGAAGCACCGATGACCAGCACTGCGGCCCCATAGACGGTCAGGACGATGGCCAGTGGCACGGACCATGCGCCGAGCTTGAAGCTGCGGAATGCGTTGGGGCGGTCCTTGCGCAGAAGCAGGAACCCCGAGACGGCCAGGAGGATGGCGAGCAGGTAACCGATGTTGGCGGCCACCAGGATGGAAATCGGGTTGGAGACGAAGATGACCAACAGCACGTTCATGATCACGGCCACGATGATGGCCCGAGCAGGGACCTGGTTCCGGTTGAGGACCTCGAGCTGGCGAGGAACCAGCCCGTCTACGGCCGCTCCATACAAGGCTCGGGAGCCGTCAGCCATGCTGGCATTCACTCCCATGAGGAGCGCTCCGATGGTGATCAGAAGCGCGATATCCCCGGCGAAGCCGGCGGGAAGGACGGAGGCGAACCCCGTGACAAAGACTGCACTGGGATCAGCGGCAGCGTCCGCCTGGGACACGAGACCGCCCACACCGAGGGGAACAAGGGCGAACATCATGAAGGTGTAGCCACCAGAGGCGGACAGCGCTCGGCGTGCGTCCCTGTTGCTGCGGTACTCGGGAGTGAATGCGGCGCACATCTCCGTTCCGTAGGCAGTCCAGCCGATGAGATACAGCCATACAGCGGCGTCCTGCCATCCTCCCCAATGATCTGCCCCTGGCTGCCCCAGACCCCAAGTCAGGTTGCTCAGTTCCCACTGACCACTCACCAGGGGAGCGACGACGAAGGTCAGGAGCGGAATGAGCAGCAGGGCGCCAAAGACCTTGTTCACCCATGCTGCCGGTTGCGCACCGATGAGGTTGGGCACCATGAGCGCGAGGATGAAGCCGATCCCGATGAGTTGCGCCGGACCCATCTGAGCGATTCCCAGATCGAGGGCCCAGGAAGCTTCGGGAAGCCAGCGTGCCTGCACAATCGCCCCAGCCGTAATACTCACCACGGAGATGACGGCCGACCAGCCGAACCAGTAGCCGAACGTCGCCAGCGCTCCGGCCGGAGCGAAACGGCTCTTCCACGCTTCATGGGCGTAGACCGGCACTCCACCTGGCTTATCAGGGAACATGGACGCCATTTCGGCGAAAAGGTGGTTCTGAACCCAGCCGATCCCCGCGGCCAAGGCCCAGATGAACAACGCCGAGAAGGCGCCGATAGCAGCCAACGTCGCGCCGAAGGACACGAAGAGGCCGCCCGAGACGGCCATCGCCAACGCGAAGGCATCCTGCCATCGCAATGTTCGGTGAAGGGTGGGAGCGCTGTCTGCAGTTTGGTGCGAACCAGCCATGGTTGCGCCTTTCGGTTGCGTCGATGGAACCGTGAATACAGGGGTACCGGTGGGGTGGGAGCGTGACCTGCTGCACTCGGCCACTGACGAAACTATGCACATGCTGAGTTGTTTGTGTCAAGGCTCACAGAAGCTGGATAGACTCGGCGTATGGCATCGACCCGGCACAACAAGTACGGCAAAGGCAGGGAGGCTCTCCTGGCTGCAACGGTTTCCGTCGTTGCAGCACGTGGGCTCCACGGTCTGACCTTTCGTGCTGTGAGCGAGGTGGCGCAGGTCAACAACACCCTGATCAGTCATCATTTCGGCACCAAGGAAGCGCTGCTTCACGAAGCAGTAGCTTGGGCAACGACACGGGCGATCAGCCTCAGTGAGTTATCGGCAGCTGAGGAGATCGATGAGTCTTTCGCTGCCGCGTTGGTTGATCTCATTACTCGCGAACCACACCTACAGCTCTTTCAGTACGAGTTCGTCCTCGAGTCCCGCCGCCGACCAGAACTCCGAGAAGAGGCGGTGACGCTCTACGAGGGCTACATCAGTGCCCTTGAACGATCTTTAGCTCGTAAGGGGCATGCGAACACCAGACCGTTGGCGCGGGCTGTCTTCGCCGCCCTCGACGGCCTGGTGCTCCAACAGCTCACCGTCGCCGATCCTGACGCGGTGCGTGAGGCGGTCATATGCGTGGGCGACCTATTGGACGCCAGCCTCCAGGCGAATCGGCAACCTGTGTAAATGGGATTCGGGGGAGCCTCCCGAGCAGCGTGAACGTCAGGGCTCGGCGCGGGCACCGACGCCCGCGGCGGGTAGGGAATACTGGGACCATGCCCTCCACCTTCACGACGGCTGACGCCGTCGACTTCGCCGTCCTCGAACGCAACGGCTTCATCGAGTCCCGCCACATCGGTGCCGCCGTCGTCCTGGCGGCGGATGGTTCCGTGGTGACCGAACTCGGGGACATCAGCAGCCCGATCTTCCCCCGCTCCACCCTCAAGCCCTTCCAGGCACTGGCCAGCATGAAGGCCGGCGTACCGCTACGCGGCCCGCAGGTGGCCCTCGCCGCCGCGAGCCATGTCGCCAGCCGCGAGCACATGAACGTGGTCCGCACCATGCTCGACGCCGCCGGCGTCACCGAGGACGACCTGCAGTGCCCCGAGGACTGGCCACAGGACGAGGAAGCCCGCAACGAGCTCGTCCGCAGCGGCAAGGGGAAGCAGCGCATCGCCTTCAACTGCTCGGGCAAGCACGCGGCCTTCCTGTGGGCCTGCACCGAGAACGGCTGGGACACCGCGACCTACCTCGAGCCCACGCACCCGCTCCAGCGCTCGGTGGCCTCGGTCATCGAGGAGTACACCGAGGAGTCCGTGGCGGCGTGGGGCGTCGACGGCTGCGGTGCCCCTGTCGCCGCCGTGTCACTGACGGGGCTCGCCCGCGGCATCGGCAAGGTCGCCAAGGCGCCCTCGGACAAGCACGCCGACGCGCGGGCGGCGACGGTCGCCACCGCGATGCTCGACTACCCCTGGGCCGTCCACGGCAACGGCATGGAGAACTCGGTGGTCATGGAGGACCTCGGCGTCCTCGCCAAGAGCGGGGCGGAAGGCGTCCTCGTCCTCGCCGCACGCACCGGCGCGTCCCTGGCCCTGAAGGTCCTCGACGGCAACTCCCGGGCCGCCACCCTCGTCGGCCTCACCCTGCTCGCCGCGTCCGGCGCCATCGACGCCGACAAGGTCGGGACCGTCCTCGAGAAGGTCGTCCCCCCGGTCCTCGGCGGCGGACGTCCCGTCGGCAGCCTGCGGCTCGCCGCCCCGGTCCTAGCCCTGCTCGACTAGGAACGGACCATGGCACGACGACGCATCGCGGGCGAGGACGGTCGCCGGGCACTGGCCCGGGTGGCGGACGGTTCGGCCGGCCGGAACGAGATCGCGACAGCCGTGCGCTTCACGCTGGAGGAACTCGCCGAGCTGGCTCCCGGCAACAGCGTCGAGGTCCGTGTACCGCCCTTCGGCGTCACGCAGTGCGTCGAGGGACCCCGTCATACCCGCGGCACACCGCCGAACGTCGTCGAGACGGACGCCACCACGTGGCTCGCCCTGGTCAGCGGCACCACGGACTGGGCGTCGGCGGTCGCGGCGGGCAAGGTCGCTGCGTCCGGGCAGCGCGCCGACCTCAGCGCCTGGCTCCCCCTCGCCGGGCTCCGCGCGTGAGCACGGACCGGAAGGCCGGCGCCGCGAGGCCGGGCGGGCGGCCGAGTGCCGCGAGCGCAGCCGGGCGTCCCGCCACCGGGCGCCGGGCGGGCTCCCTGAACACCCATCTGAGCGCCCATCTGAACACCCTCCCTGCCCGCACGGCCCGAGCCGTACGGGACCAGCCCCTCGGTGCCTGGCTGACCGGTCTCGCCGCGGCCGCCCTGTACACCGTCTTCTCCGTCACCCAGTGGAACCGGCTGAGCTCGCCGTCCTGGGACCTGGGGATCTTCACGCAACTGGCGAAGGCGTACGCCGGGTTCGGTGCGCCGATCGTCCCCATCAAGGGCGAGGACTTCAACCTCCTGGGCGACCACTTCCACCCGCTGCTCGTGCTGCTGGGGCCCGCGTACGCGGTCGCGCCGTCGGGCCTCACTCTCCTGATCGTGCAGGACCTCCTCTTCGCCCTGTCGGTGGCCGTCGTGGCACGGGCCGGCACACGCCTTCTCGGTCCGCTCCCCGGGATCGCGCTCGGCATCGGCTACGCCCTGTCCTGGGGGCTGCAGTCGGCCGTCGCCGCGCAGTTCCACGAGATCGCGTTCGCCGTCCCGCTCCTCGCACTGAGCCTCGAGGCCGTGCTGCGGCGCCGCGTCCTGCCGGCCGTCGTCTGGGGCGGGCTGCTCGTCTTCGTCAAGGAGGACCTCGGACTCACCGTCATCGCCCTCGGACTGGTTCTCGCGTGGCGCCTCCGCGCCGCCGCGGGGCTCTGGCTGTCCGCCTGGGGACTCCTGTGGCTGATCCTCTCGGTCCGGGTGATCCTCCCGGCCCTGAACTCCGCCGGGCAGTACGACTATTCCGACCGGATCGACGTGGGTGCGATGATCGCCGACCCCGTGAGCGCCGTCGTCGACCTCGTCTCCGGGACGCCGAAGCACGAGACGCTCCTGCTGCTCCTGCTCGCCGGCGGGTTCCTTTTCCTCCGCTCCTCGTTGAGCCTGGTGCTGCTGCCGACCCTCCTGTGGCGGTTCGCCTCCACCCAGGGAGGCTACTGGGGGCCCGAGTGGCACTACAGCGCCGTGCTGATGCCCGTTCTCTTCCTCGCCCTCCTGGACGGCGTGCACACGCTGCGAACCAGCCGCCGGCGGTGGGTGCGCAGCACCGCGATGGTCGGCATCCCCGCCGCCGTCGCGGCCTGCCTGGTGCTGTTGCCCGGGCAGAAGTTCACCGTGCTCGTGGAGCCGGAAACCTACCGGCAGTCGGAGCGCTGGGACGCCGCGCACCACATGATGGACCTCATCCCGGAAGGATCGACGGTGGAGAGCGGGGTGGTGTTGATGGCCTACCTCGTCCCCGACACCCGCGTGTACTGGCTCGGCAACACCAACCCGGCACCGGACTACCTCATCGTCGACGCGGACGACTGGAGCTGGGGGGCCGTCCGGCCGAGCGACGCCGAGGCCCACGCGGAGCAGCGCTACCCCGGAACCGACTACACGCTCGTCTTCGCCGAGGCGGGCTACCAGCTCGTCGAGCGACGTCCCTGACGCCCGGTAGCCTTAAACCATGACCTCCGAGCAGCACTCGCCGAACACTCCTCCCGAGCAGTCCGACACGCGCGGCGCAGCGCCGGCGGACGGGCAGCTGGCCCCCGGCGACCGCGGGGATCTGGGGACCTCGGGCCCGGCAGGCTCCGCCTACCCCGAGCCTGCCGCTCCCGCCGCTGCCACCGCAGCCACCGCATCCACCGCCGGGACTTCTCCAGAGCCTGCGGCCGCAGAGGCTCCCGCCTACCGCGAGGTGACCGTCCGGAGGGCACCCAAGTTCGTGCCCTTCATGATGCTCGGTGCGATCCTCGGTTTCCTCGCCGCACTGGTGCTCGCGTACACGGGCCCGGCCGACCCCACGCTCACCCGCGAGTCCATCCTCGGTTTCTTCACCGTGGCCTTCGCCATCCCGGGCCTGATCCTCGCGGCGCTGCTCGTGCTGATCTTCGACCGGCGGAGCGTGAAGCGGGCGGAGCGTGCCCGCGCGGAGCGCACCTACGACGACGGCGCGGCCTGACTCCACAGCGCACGGAGGGTCGGGGTGGAACGCCGCACGCATGACACCCGCCTCACTCCGCGGAGGTATGCCCTACGCCGGCTTTCCTTCGCGCGGGCGGCTTTGCGTGCCGTGAGAGAATAGGCGCATGGTGCGCGGCGACGGACAACTCTCCCATGATCTTCTTCCCGGCGAAAAAGGACCCCAGGATGCCTGCGGTGTTTTCGGCGTCTGGGCGCCCGGCGAGGAGGTCGCCAAGCTCACCTACTACGGCCTGTACGCCCTGCAGCACCGCGGCCAGGAATCGGCAGGTATCGCCACCAGCGACGGCCACAGGATCAACGTCTACAAGGACATGGGCCTGGTGTCCCAGGTCTTCGACGAGGCGACGCTCAACACCCTGACCGGCCACATCGCCGTCGGGCACTGCCGTTACTCCACCACCGGGTCCTCCCACTGGGCCAACGCCCAGCCCACGCTCGGAGCGACCGCGGCCGGCACGGTCGCCCTCGCACACAACGGCAACCTCACGAACTCCGCCGAGCTGTACCAGATGGTCCTCGACCGCCACGGCAAGCCCCGCGCGGGCGAACTCGCGCAGGGCAACACCACCGACACGGCCCTCGTGACCGCACTGCTCGCCGGGAACGACGGCCGCTCGCTGGAGCAGACGGCCATGGACCTGCTGCCGAGCATCCGCGGCGCCTTCTGCTTCGTCTTCATGGACGAGGGCACCCTCTACGCCGCGCGCGACGCCTACGGTGTCCGCCCCCTCGTCCTCGGCCGCCTCGAGCGCGGCTGGGTCGTCGCCTCCGAGCAGGCGGCCCTCGCCACGGTCGGCGCGAGCTACATCCGCGAGATCGAGCCCGGTGAGTTCATCGCCATCGACGAGGACGGCGTGCGCAGCAGCCGCTTCGCAGAGACGACCGCCGCGGGCTGCGTCTTCGAATACGTGTACCTGGCCCGGCCCGACGCCGCGATCGCCGGACGCTCGGTGTACGAGTCGCGTGTCGAGATGGGCCGCCAGCTGGCCCGCGAGAACGCGGCCGCCGCGGACATCGTGATCCCGGTCCCGGAGTCCGGGACGCCGGCCGCCGTCGGATTCGCCGAGGAGTCGGGCATCCCCTTCGCCCACGGTTTCGTGAAGAACGCCTACGTGGGCCGGACCTTCATCCAGCCCAGCCAGACCCTGCGCCAGCTCGGTATCCGGCTGAAGCTCAACGCCCTCGAATCGGTCATCCGCGGCAAGCGCATCATCGTGGTCGACGACTCGATCGTCCGCGGCAACACGCAGCGCGCCGTCGTCCGCATGCTGCGCGAGGCCGGGGCGGCCGAGGTCCACGTCAAGATCTCCTCGCCGCCGGTGCGCTGGCCCTGCTTCTACGGCATCGACTTCGCCTCGCGCGCCGAGCTGATCGCCAACGGTGCCGCGATCGACGAGATCAGCAAGTCCATCGGCGCCGACAGCCTCGCGTACATCTCCGAAGACGGCATGATCGACGCGACGCAGCAGCCCCGCGAGCGCCTCTGCACCGCGTGCTTCACCGGGACGTACCCCATCGAACTGCCCGACGACGACCGCCTCGGCAAAAACCTGCTCGAGCGCTCCAATCCTGCCGAAAAGGCCGGAGCCACGGGTTGCGATCCAGGGCCGGACTCCGAATTCGAAGCCGTACTGACCGACGAAGACAAGAAAGAGCGGGTATGAGCGCGTCCAACCCCATCACGTATGCCAGCGCAGGAGTGGACGTCGAAGCGGGTGACCGCGCCGTCGAGCTCATGAAGGACGCCGTGCGCGCGACGCACGGCCAGCAGGTCCTCGGCGGGGTGGGCGGTTTCGCCGGGCTCTACGACGTGTCCCGCCTCCTCACCTACACACGTCCGCTCCTCGCGACGTCGACCGATGGCGTGGGCACCAAGGTCGCCATCGCGCAGGCGATGGACATCCACGACACCATCGGGATCGACCTGGTGGGCATGGTCGTCGACGACATCGTGGTGGTCGGCGCGGAGCCGCTCTTCATGACCGACTACATCGCGTGCGGGAAGGTCGTCCCCGAGCGCATCGCGGACATCGTCCGCGGCATCGCGGCCGGCTGCTCGGCCGCCGGCACCGCACTCGTCGGCGGTGAGACCGCGGAACACCCGGGCCTGCTCGGTGAGCACGAGTACGACGTCGCGGGCGCCGCGACCGGCGTCGTCGAAGCCGACCGGGTCCTCGGTCCCGAGCGCGTCCGCGAGGGCGACGTCGTGATCGGGATGGCGTCCTCGGGCCTCCACTCCAACGGCTACTCCCTGGTGCGCCGGGTCATCAACCAGGCCGGCTGGGCCCTCGACCGCCAGGTCTCCGAACTCGGACGGACTCTCGGCGAGGAACTCCTCGAGCCGACGCGCATCTACGCCTCCGACTGCCTCGCACTGGCCCGCACGGACGCAGCGCAGGTGCACGGCTTCAGCCATGTCACCGGCGGTGGGCTCGCGGCGAACCTCGCCCGGGTGCTTCCCCGCGGGCTCGAAGCGACCGTGGACCGCTCCACATGGGAGCTTCCGCCGATCTTCACCCTCGTCTCGCAGCTCGGTTCCGTGCCCCTGCCGGACCTCGAGCGCACCCTCAACCTCGGCGTCGGCATGATCGCGATCGTCGGAGCGGGTGGCGCGGATGCCGCCCTCGCCCAGCTGAATGCGGCTGGAGTGCCGTCCTGGGTCATGGGCAGCGTGCGGGCCGCGGGCAACGGCAGCACCGACGGGCCCGACTACGTGCAGGGCGCCAAGGGTGTCGACGGCGGATCCGTGCGGCTGCTCGGCGCCTACGCCTGACCTGGCGGTCCGCGCGGGCAGAACGAAAACAGCACGACGAGAACAGCACGACGAAGCCCCTGCCCTCGAAAGAGGACAGGGGCTTCGTCGTGGTCAGTGCGGTTCAGCGCCCTGCGTCAGGGCTTCCCCGCCTGCTTGCGCGTGACGACGATGTCGAACGAGCTGGTCCGGGAGTTCCCGGCGTCATCCGTCGCGGTGCACGTGACGGTCGTGATGCCGACCGGGAAGCGGCTGCCCGACAGGGGCACGCAAGCCAGTGGTACCACGCCGTCGAGCGTGTCGATGGCCGACGGCAGGACGTAGGCCACCTTGGCGCCGCTGGCCCCGTTGGCGACCGCCGTGATGTCCGACTGGTCCGCGATCCGCGGCGGCAGCACATCGGCCGGCCGTGCGGGCAGCTTGGCCGGGTCGACGATGCCCCAGTAGGCCGGCGTGACCTGCAGCTCGTCGTCGAAGGGCAGCGGCTGCTCCCAGGGACGGGCCATCGGCCAGGTCCGCAGCCAGGTGCGGGCGTTGCTGATACCCCAGAAGGTCACCGAGTCGACGGCTTCGTTGTGCTCACGCAGCATGGCGAAGAGGTCGCGGTAGTAGTAGCCGACCTCCGCCGCTGCGTCCGCGTCGTCCTCGAACGCCGGGCTGTAGGGATCCACCGGAGCGCCGCTGACGTCGGCACCCTGGTTCTCCGTGGACGCATTGACGTCCAGTTCGGTGATGGCCTGCAGGAGCTTCGGGTCCAGGGCCTCGACGGCCTTGATGGAATCCTCGAGCCACTGCACGGGCCGGGCGACGTCGACATGGGCCTGGTGCCCCACGCCGTCGATCGGCACGCCGCGGGCCTCGAGTGCACGGATCAGCTCGAGGTAGTCGGCGCGCTTCTCCGGCATCTCGGTGTTGTACTCGTTGATGAACAGGGCTGCGTCGGGGAAGTAGCGGTCGGCCAGGCGGAAGGCCTGGTCGACGAAGCCCTCGCCGAGGATCTGGAACCAGCGGCTGTCCCGCATGTCGTGCGGGTTGGCATTGTCGCCGTCCGCGATGACCTCGTTGACCACGTCCCAGGCCCAGATGGGGCTGTTCCCGTCGGGGTAGCGGGCGTTGATATGGTCCGCGATGCCCTTGATGTGCGCTTCCATGCGTGCCTTGAGGAGCGCCTGGTCGGCCGGGCTGTTCGTCAGGTCGCGGGTACCGTCCTTGAAGAACCATGCCGGGGTCTGCGAGTGCCAGGCGAGCACGTGTCCGTAGACCTTCACGTCGTTCGCGTCCGCGAAGTCCAGCAGCTGGTCCAGCTGGGTGAAGGTGAACTGTCCCTCGACCGGCTGCACGCTCTCCGGCTTGCCCGCGTTCTCGGGCGTGAAGGCGTTGAAGTGCTTGCGCACGAGGTCGGCGGCCGTTCCCACGGTCTCCCGGGCATCGATCGCCACACCGACGTGCTCGATCCCGTCAGCGCCGAGCACGTCCTTCAGACCGGGGACATCCGTCTGGATGGACGTCTCGGCGAACGGTGCGAGGCTGAAGTCGTCCAGCAGGAAGTCCACTCCCACCACACCCTCGACGTACACCTGCGCCTTGTCCGCAGCCGCACCGAGCGTGTAGGTACCCTTGAGCTGGGTCCAGCCGTCGGCCGTCACCGAGGCGCCGGCACCGGCGACGCTGTCGTACGCGCTCCCGCCGCCGTTGTCGCGCTGCACGGACACCTTGAGCGATGCCGGTGCCTGGCCCGGAGCGAGCTTCGCCCACACGGATACCTCGACCGCTGTCCCGACCGGCAGGCCGGCCGTGACGTCGAGGGCCGCACCGTGCCAGGGCTGCGTGCGGTTCGTGACGAGCAGGCTGCCGGAACCGGTGCGGGCATCGCTGCTCGCCGCAACGGAGACGCCGGTGCCGCGGGCCGTCCAGCCGTCGGTGCCGGACTCGAACCCGGAGGTGATGCCGACGGATCCTGCAACCGCAGCTCCGCCGCGCGGGAGGGTGAAGGTCCAGCCCTCCGCGAGCTTCTCGGTGACGACCGTCGTGACCGCCTTGACGGTGTTCGAGCGGTCTCCGCCGCCGTCGTGGGCGAGGACCACGGCACCGGGCGTGAAGGCCTTGCGGAGGTTCGCGGTCAGGGTCGCCTCGCTGAGGTCGTTGCCGTCCCAGTCGAAGATGACGTTGCCGAGGCCGAGCGGCTGCATGCCGAGCGCTGCAGCGACCTCGCCGGTGGCGCCCCAGCTGCCGTTCGGTGCCCGGAAGTAGGGCACCTGCTGGGTCGGGTTGCCGACGGCGGCCCGGATGATCCGGAGGTTCTCCTTGAGGTCGGTCTCGACCTGCGCCTGGGTCCACGAACCCATGTCCGCGTAGGAAGTGCCGTGGTTGCACAGGGTGTGCCCCTCGGCGACGATGCGCCGCAGCAGCTCGGCGCCGCCGGAGGCCTGGACGTTCTGCCCGATGATGCAGAAGGTCGCCGTGATGCCCTTGTCCCGCAGGAGGTCGAGGACGGCGGCGGTCTCACCCGGGTTCGGCCCGTCATCGAACGTCAGGGCGACGGCGTTGCCCGTTGCGCGCGCCGAGGCGAGGGGCGTGGTCGTGGGGCTCACCGCACCGCCCGGGACGAAGGAGGGGTCGGGTGCGGGCTGCCAGGCTCCGCCGTCGGCGGGTGCGGCCGTGCCGGTGATCACGACGTCGTCCACGAGGTAGTCGTAGGGCGCACCCAGGTCTCCCGTTCCGAGGTAGGCCCGCAGCGTTGCCGGGTCGGCTCCGGCGGGGGCGTTGAAGGTGCCGGTCACCGTCGTCCAGGCATCGGCCGACACCGTGGTGTTGCCCACCCAGCTGTAGGCGGGTTCGACGACGAATCGAGCCGACGTCGTCGTGCCGGCTGCCGCGGAGAGTTTCACCTGCGCGGAGAAGGTGTAGCTTCCTCCCGCCTGCAGGAGGTTGGCCGGCGTCTTGATGCCGTCGTAGTCGTTGGTCCGGCCCTTCACCAACAGGGCCTTGTCGCCGTCGGCGTCGACGACCGACAGTGCGGGCCCGCCGTTCTGCGCGAGCGGGCTGAAGCTGCCGTCCTCGAAATCCTCGTTCAGCAGTACTGTCGGTTCGTCGGCCTGGGCCGCCGGGAGCGCAAGGGCGCCGGCTCCCGTCATCAGGCCGAACGCCGTAGCGCCTGCGACCAGACGTCGTTGTCTCATGGTTCTCCTTGATGGTGTGGCCCGTCCGCGAACGGACGGGCCACAGACTGCTGGGGGTTGTCGTGCTACTGGTCGTGCTGGTTGTCGTGCTGGTCGTGCCTAGCGGTTACCGCGCCCGGGGGACGCCTGCTCGAGGCTCTCCTGGAGTGCGTAGTAGGCGGGCTTGCGGGTGAAGTCGTTCCACATCACGGTCGCCTCGCCCTCACCGGAGAAGAACACCGGGACCCAGGAGTACTTGTCGGTGAAGCCCCAGATCGTGAAGGAGTTGCACTCCTCCACGGAGATGCACGCGTCGAGTGCCCGCTGGTAGTAGCTCGCCTGCTTCTCGAGCTGTGCGGCAGTGGGCTTGGTCCCCGCTGCCACGTCCATCCGGACGTCGATCTCGGTGATCGCCGTCTCCAGTCCGAGGTCGTCGAAGCGCTGCAGGTTGGTCTGGAGGTCGCCGGGGAAGCCGTAGCGCGTGCTCAGGTGCCCCTGGATGGCGAAGCCGTCCACGGGGACGCCCTGGGCCTTCAGCTGCGGAATAAGCTTGATGTAGGCGTTGCTCTTCGCGTTGACGCCCTCCACGCCGTAGTCGTTGAAGAAGAGCTTCGCCTTGGGGTCGGCCTCGTGCGCCCAGCGGAAGGCGTCGGCGATGATCTCCGGACCCAGTTCCCGGATCCAGATGTTGTCCGTGGTGCGCAGGGTCCCGTCGCCGTTGAAGATCTCGTTGGCGACGTCCCACTGCTGGATCTTGCCTGCGTACCGTCCGACGACGGTCTGGATGTGGTCCTTCAGGATGGCGCGCAGCTCATCCTTCGAGAAGTTGCCCTGTTCCAGCCAGGCAGGATTCTGGCTGTGCCAGAACAGGGTGTGACCGCGGACCACCTGGTGGTTCTCCTGCGCGAACTGGACGATGGCGTCCATCTCTGCGAAGCGGTAGGTGTCGCGTGCGGGGTGCACGAACTCCCATTTCAGCTGGTTTTCGGGTGACACGGAGCTGAACTCGGCGGCGAGGTGCTCCCGATACGCGGAGTCGTAGGTGAAGGGGGCGGGGTAGGGCTGGGTCTCGTGGTGGCCGCCGCCTGCGACGGCAGTGCCGATCTTCAGGTCCTGCGGGGCTGCCCAGCGGAGGGTGTCCTGCTTCTCGATTCCGGGCTTCTGGGGTGCTTCCTGTGCTGCGAGTGCGGGGGTTGCGGCGGGAAGAATCAGCGCCGACGCGAGGACTGCGGCGGCAAGGGACTGACGGGCCTTCATGAGCTCTCCTTTGAGGTACTTCAGGTGCGGTTGCCCGAAACTTTCGTCGGAACTTTTCCGGAACTTTCCGGAAATACCGTTGCTGTAGGTTAGGAACACTGCGCACCACAGGTCAAGAGTGCGAAGGAAATTGGTTCCGGGAGGCAGCTGTCGCCCGAGGTGGCCCGAGGAGGCTGATGTGCAGGACAACGCCCACCCCGCCGTGACGATCTCGGCGATCGCCTCGGCGGCCGGAGTCTCCGTTCCCACGGTGTCGCGCGTCCTCAACGGCCGCTCCGACGTCGCTCCCGCAACCCGCGAGCGCGTCGAGGTCCTGCTGCGCGAGTACGGCTACCGCCGCCGCGGGACAGCACAGGCGGCACCCTCCGGCCTGGTGGACCTGGTCTTCAACGATCTGGACAGCCCCTGGGCCGTCGAGATCATCCGGGGCGTCGAGGAGTCCCTGAACTCCGAGGGCCTGTCCGTCGTGGTGTCCGCCATCCACCGCCGGGGAGGCGCCGACTCCACGCGCAAGTGGCTCGACACCCTCGGTGCGAGGACCAGCGACGGCGCCATCCTCGTCACGACGGACCTCGACTCGTTCCTGCACGCGGAACTGCAGCGCCTCAACCTGCCCGTGGTCGTCGTCGATCCTGCCGGCGTACCGGACCTGGAGGTGCCGACCATCGGGGCGACGAACTGGACCGGCGCGGTCACCGCGACCGAACACCTCATCCAGCAGAACCATCGCCGCATCGGGTTCGTCGCGGGCCGGCCCGGGTTGTGGTGCAGCCGTGCACGCCTCGACGGGTACCGGGCAGGGCTCGACGCCGCCGGCATCGAGTTCGACCCCTCCCTCGTTCTCGGCGGGGACTTCGACTACGCCTCGGGGTTCGCCGCGGGAAGGGACCTCCTTTCGCGGGCCGACCGCCCCACCGCGATCTTCGCCGCGAGTGACCAGATGGCCCTCGGCGTCTACGAGGCCGCGCGCCAGCAGGGCCTGCGTGTCCCCGACGACGTCAGCGTGATCGGGTTCGACGACCTCCCCGAGGCAGGGTGGGCGTCACCGCCGCTCACCACGGTCCGGCAGCCGCTCTCCGAGATGGGCACGCTGGCGGCCAGGACCCTCGTACGCCTGATCCGCGGCGAGCCGGTGGAGAGTCCCCGCATCGAACTGTCCACGCGTCTGGTGACCCGGTCGAGCGTGCGAGCGCTCAGCAACTGAGGGCCCGCTCCGCAAGGAGAACATCCGGGCTTGACTCTGGGCGTAAACCTAATATGTTTGTAACGGCAACATATTGGTCACACACACTTCCTGGAGCACTCAATGGCGATCGAGCCCACCCGCGACGACAAATTTTCCTTCGGACTCTGGACTGTGGGCTGGGAGGCCCAGGACCAGTTCGGCTCCGCGACCCGAGCACCGCTCGACGTCGTCGAGGCCGTCAACCGCCTGAGCGACCTCGGCGCGTACGGCATCACCTTCCACGACAACGATCTGTTCCCCTTCGGCTGCTCCCCGGCCGACCGGCAGCGCGAGATCGACCGCCTGACCGGCGTCCTGAAGTCCACCGGGCTGATCGTGCCGATGGTCACCACCAACCTCTTCAGCCACCCGGTCTTCAAGGACGGCGGCTTCACGAGCAACGACCGCGGTGTGCGGCGCTTCGCCCTGCGCAAGGTCCTGGACAACATCGACCTCGCCGCGGAACTCGGCGCGAAGACGTTCGTCATGTGGGGCGGCCGTGAAGGCAGCGAGTACGACTCGGCCAAGGACATCCGCGGCGCCCTGGAACGCTACCGCGAAGCGGTCAACCTGCTCGGCGACTACGTGACGGACAAGGGCTACGACATCCGCTTCGCGATCGAGCCGAAGCCGAACGAACCCCGCGGCGACATCCTCCTGCCCACCCTCGGCCACGCGATGGCGTTCATCGAGACGCTCGAGCGCCCCGAACTCGTCGGCATCAACCCGGAAACCGGCCACGAGCAGATGGCCGGGCTGAACTTCACCCACGGCATCGCCCAGGCGCTGTACCAGGGCAAGCTGTTCCACATCGACCTCAACGGCCAGCGGAGCATCAAGTTCGACCAGGACCTCGTCTTCGGCCACGGCGACCTCCAGAACGCCTTCTCGCTGGTGGACCTCCTCGAATTCGGCGGACCTGCCGGCGGCCCCTCGTACGACGGCCCCCGGCACTTCGACTACAAGCCGAGCCGGACCGAGGACATGGACGGCGTCTGGGACTCCGCTGCGGCGAACATGCAGACCTACCTCCTGCTCAAGGAGCGCGCTGCTGCGTTCCGCGCGGATCCCGAGGTCCAGGCTGCCCTGGCCGCCTCGCGTGTCTCCGAGATCAACGAGCCCACCCTCAACGCCGGGGAGAGCTACGACGCGCTGCGCGCCGACCGCACCTCCTACGAGGACTTCGACACCGAGTCGTACTTCAACGGCAAGGGTTTCGGCTTCGTGAAGCTCCAGCAGCTCTTCATCGAGCACCTGCTCGGCGCCCGCTGATCCATGGCCCTCGTTGCTGGCGTCGACTCGTCCACACAGAGCTGCAAGGTCGTCGTCGTCGATACGGCGACCGGCGCGGAGGTCCGTAGCGGCCGTGCCCTCCATCCGGAAGGCACGGAGGTCGACCCCGGCGCATGGTGGGAGGCCCTGCGGTCCGCACTGGAGGCCGCAGGAGGACTGGCGGACGACGTCGACGCCCTCGCGGTCGCGGGCCAGCAGCACGGAATGGTGCTGCTGGGCCGCGACGGCAGGGTACTGCGCGACGCGCTGCTGTGGAACGACACGCGGTCGGCCGGCGCTGCACGAGACCTGATCGGCGAGTTCGGTGCCGATGAGCTCGTGGCCCGCACGGGGCTGGTCCCCGTGGCGTCCTTCACCGGCGCCAAGGTGCGGTGGGTACGGGACGCGGAGCCCGATATCGTTCCTGCGATCGCTGCCGTCGCACTCCCCCACGACTGGCTGACCTGGCGCCTGCGCGGTTTCGGGCCGGCGGGGGAATCGCCCCTCGGCCCCGTGCTGGAGGAACTGGTGACGGACCGCTCCGACGCCAGCGGCACCGGTTACTGGAGCCCGGCGACGGGTGGGTACGATCTCGCCCTGTTCGAGGACATCCTCGGCCGCCCCGCGCGCGAAGCACAGGGTGCCGGGGAGACAGCCTCGGGTGACGGTACCGAGGTCATCCTCCCCCGGGTCCTCCCGGCCGAGACCGTCGCGGGCACCGTGCACTCCCCGTTCCTCGCATCCGAAACCCACCGGATCGTCCTCGGGGCGGGTGCGGGCGACAATGCAGGCGCCGCCTTAGGGCTCGGTGCGGAGGAGGGCGACGTCGTCGTGTCCCTCGGAACGAGTGGAACGGTCTTCGCCGTCGCACCGAAGCCGGTGGCCGACTCCTCGGGAGCGGTGGCCGGATTCGCCGACGCCAGCGGACTGTTCCTGCCGCTCGTGGCGACCCTCAACGCGGCACGCGTGCTGTCGTCGGTGGCTGGGATCCTCGGCGTGGACCACGACGGTTTCGCCGGGCTGGCCCGCGAGGCCGCGCCCGGAGCCGACGGCGTGGTCCTGGTGCCCTACTTCGAAGGTGAGCGCACCCCGAACCTGCCGACGGCCAAGGCCAGTTTCCACAACCTCAGCATCGCCTCGAGCACCCGCGCGAACCTGGCACGGGCCGCCATCGAAGGGATGCTGTGCGGACTGGCGGACGCGCTGGACGCCGTGCGGGCGACGGGCGTCGAGCCGCGGCATCTCCTGCTGATCGGCGGAGCGGCCCAGAACGGCGCCGTCCAGGAGGTCGCCGCGCAGGTGTTCGACCTGCCGGTCCGCATCCCGGCACCCGGGGAATACGTGGCACGGGGGGCTGCGGTGCAGGCCGCGTGGGCCCTGGCGGGATCGCGGCCGCAGTGGTCGGTGGACACCGTGAAGAACCAGGCTCCGGATCACCGTCCGGTCATCCGCGAGCAGTACCGGGCAGCAGTCGGGTCCGTGACGTTCTAGCCCGGTACGGCAAACCAGCCCTGTACGACGACGAGGCACCGACCCACCCGGGTCGGTGCCTCGTCGTCGTTCTGGTGTCGTCCCGGTGTCGTCCGGGTGTCGCACTGCGGAGCCGCGGTGCTAGATGCCGGCCTGGTGGTTGATGCCCACCTGATCGACCTTGCGGTGGAAGCGCATCCCGGCCTTGCCGCCCAGGATCGCGCCGACAAGCGGGATGAGGATCGCGATGGCCAGGCCGATCAGCCCGCCGGCCGTCAGCGCACTCCCGTCGACCGGAATGCTCGGCGCACCCTTGATGCTGGACAGGACGTTGAACTGGTTGCCGGCAACGGCGGCGAGGATGGCGAGGACGATCGCGATGATGATGCCCCAGAGCCAGACGGCGATGCCCTGCTTGACGCCGTCGAACCGCGCCATGCGACCCGCGACGTAGCCGCCGCAGTAGTAGGCGACGAAGAGGATGATCGCGAGGACGATCCCGCTGACGATGCTGATGGTCTGCACATTCTCTGTGGCCTGGTTCGCGGCGTCGTTCGCGTTGCTCGTATTGGACGCTCCGATGCCCACGCCGATCGCCGTCGCCAGCGCGCTGAGGATGACGGTGAGGCCGATGGCCGTGAGCCAGCCGAAGAAGGCCGACCCGAACTTCATCCCGCCGAACTGCTCCTTCTCCGCGGCCACGACGTCGTTGCGCCGGCTCTTCGGGGTACTCGCGCCCGCGGTGTTCTCTGATGCCATGATGCAGATGTCTCCTTGGTAGATGGAACGACCGGAACGGGTTACGATGCTGGACAGCGCGACCGAAACGATCAGTCTACTTACTACCGTGACCGAGGAGCCCTCCGAACGTAAACCACCCAGGGTGTTCCCGAATCGCCGCTTGCCTGCCGCGACTGCGCCGGGTAGTCGCACTTCCGGAACCCGGCCGGCAGCCGGAAAACAGAGGCGGGAACGCCACAGCCCGCTTCCGCGAAGGCGGAAGCGGGCTGTGGTCCGGCTGGAAACCGGCTGGCTACTCGCGGCGCGTCAGAGAGTGACCACCTTGACGTCGCAGTGCAGTCGCCGGGTGTGGTCCACGTGCCGGGCCTCCCCCGTCAGGGTGAGGGGTACCGATGCGCGGATGTCGCCGCTCGAAGCGCCGATCCGCAGGTCGAGCTCCCCCGGCTCGACGACGCGCAGCCCGTCGCGCCCGGTGAAGGCGGCGACGTCGGCAGGGACCGTGAACGCGACCCGCGCCGAGGCTCCCGCGGCCAGGGGCACGCGTGCGTAGCTGATCAGTCGCTGCACCGGCCGGACGACGGACGCCACCGGGTCGTGCAGGTAGAGCTGCACGGTCTCGACGCCGTCGCGCTCGCCCGCGTTGGCGACGGTGATCTCCACGGTCACCTCTCCGTCGGTGGCGGCGGTGTCCGCCGACGATTCCACGTCCTGCCAGGTGAAGTCCGTGTAGCTGAGGCCGTGGCCGAAGGCGAACGCCGCCGTCGGATCGATGTTGGACACGCTGTTCGCCTGCGCCAGCGGAGCCGCGAGGTAGGTGGACGGCTGCGCGCCCGGCGTCCCCGGGATGCTGACCGGCAGGCGTCCGCTCGGGTTGATCCTCCCGCTCAGGACACCGGCGACAGCAGCCGCGCCTTCCTCGCCGGGGAAGAACCCCTGGACGACGGCGGCGGCATCGGTCGCGGCGGAACCGAGGGCATAGGGGCGCCCCGTGAGCAGGACGACGACGACCGGCTTGCCGGTCGCGAGCAGCTCGTCGAGCAGCTGCTGCTGGACGCCCGGGAGCGCCAGGGACTCGGCGTCGCACCCTTCGCCACTCGTGCCGCGGCCGAAGAGCCCTGCACGGTCTCCGAGAACGGCGACGACGACGTCGGACCCCCCGGCGACGGCGAGCGCCTCGTCGAAGCCCGTCGTCGCGGTGCCGTCGATGGTGCAGCCCGCGGCGATGGTGACGTCGCTGCCGGCGAACTCGCGCTGGACGGCGTCCGCGACCGTGGGGATGGTGAGACCCATCTCCACCTCGGGGTGCTGCTCTCCCACGTGGGCGGGGAAGGAGTAGCAGCCCAGGAAGGCCCGGTGCGTGTCCGCGTTGGGACCGATCAGGGCGATGCGGGGGGCGCCGGCGAGCGGCAGGATCCCGCCGTTGCGCACCAGGACGATGGACTGCTCGGCGAGCTCGCTGGCGATGGCTCGGTTGGCCGGGGTGTCGAGGTCGACGACCGGGACATCGGCCCCGGCGCCGGCCAGGGCCGGAGGAACCGGTGACCATGCGGGATCGAGCAGGCCGAGGTCCAGCTTCTGCTGCAGGACGCGGCGGAGTGCGCGGTCGACGAGCCCCTCGTCCAGCCTGCCGCCGTCGACCTCGGCGAGGAGGTGCTCGCCGAAGGTGTGGATGGTCGGGAGTTCGACGTCCACGCCGGCCGTCAGCGCTGCCGCCGCGGCCTCGCCGAGCGTCGCGGCCACGCGGTGGAGTTCCTTGAGGAAGGCGATGCCGAAGTAGTCGGCGACCACGGTCCCGTCGAAGCCCCACGTGTCGCGCAGGAGCGAGGTCAGGAGCGAGGCGTCGGCCGCCGTCGGCACGCCGTCGATGTCCGTGTACGCGTGCATCACCGAGCGCACTCCGGACTCGCGGATCGCCATCTCGAACGGAGGCAGGAGCACATCGGCACGCTCGCGCTCGCCGATGGAGACCGGGGCGAGGTTGCGGCCGGCCTTGGACGCCGAATAGCCCACGAAGTGCTTGAGCGTCGCGACGACGCCGGCCCGCTCCAGTCCCTGCACGTAGGCCGTGGCGATGGTACCGATCAGGTAGGGGTCCTCACCGATGGTCTCCTCGACCCGGCCCCAGCGGGCGTCGCGCACGACGTCGAGCACCGGAGCGAGCCCCTGATGGACGCCGACGGAGCGGAGGTCCGCGCCGATCGCCGAGGACATGGTCCGCACCAGCTCGGGATTGAACGTTGCACCCCATGCCAGGGGCACCGGATAGGCGGTCGCCTTCCAGGCGGCGAAGCCGGCCAGGCATTCCTCGTGCACGAGGGCGGGGATGCCGAAGCGGTTGGCCGCCGCGATGCGCTCCTGCGTCCGCTGCAGCGACAGGGCACCGAGCCCTGGCTCCACGGGGGCGGTGCCGAAGGGCCGGGTCAGCTGGCCGAGGCCGTGCGGCAGGAGTTCGTCGAGGTCGACGGGCTCGTTCATCTCGTTCTGGTGGGGGGCCACCTCGCCGCCCTCGGTGTTGGCGCCGACCCAGACGCCGACCAGCTGGGCGACCTTCTCGCGAAGGGTCATCGCCTGGATCAGGGCCTCGACCCGGTCCTCGGGTGCTGCGGCGGTGTTCCGCCAGGGGGCGTCGTTCAGTGTTGTTTCAGTCATGGTTACTTTCCGCCAGCGCCCATGAGGCCCTGGACAAGCGCGCGGCGCGCAAACAGGTAGACGAGCAGTACGGGCACCATCGACAGCGTGACTGCGGCGAGCAGGCCCGGGATGTTGATGCCGTACTGGGTCTGGAAGTTGAAGAGGCCGAGGGTCACCACGCGGGTGCTCTCGGACTGGGTCAGGATCAGGGGGAACAGGAAGCCGTTCCACGCCTGCAGCGCGGAGAAGACGGCGATCGTGGAGATCCCGCCCTTCGACAGCGGGAGGACCAGCCGGAAGAAGGCACGCGCCGGGCTCGCGCCGTCCATGGCCATCGCCTCGTACAGTTCCCCCGTGATGTCGCGCATGGTGCCGCTCAGGATGAGCGTGCAGATCGGCAGCGCGAAGGCCGCCGTGGGGAGGATGATTCCGATCAGGTTGTCGTAGAGCCCCACGGTGTTGATCAGGTAGAACACCGGCACGATCACGGCCTGCGCGGGAATCGCGAGACCCAGCAGGAAGAAGCGGAACACGAACGACGCCGCACGGCTCCGGCTGCGCACGATCGCGTAGCTCAGCGGCGGCACGAGCAGCAGGACGATCGCGACGACGCCGACGGTGACCACGAGGGTGTTCAGGAAATACCGTCCGAAGCCGCTCGTGATGGCGTCCGCGTAGTTCTGCAGCGTGAAACTGGTCGGGAAGGACAGGGGCCCGTTGTCGCCGAACTCGGCGCGGGTCTGGAACGTCCCCGAGATCATGACATAGAGGGGGATCGCGACGATCAGCAGCCAGAGGAAGGAGCCGATGCCCGCGAGGTAATTGGGACGGGTCTTCATCAGAGTCCTTCCAGCGAACTGTTCATCTTGTCGTAGCCGGAGACCTTGACCACCACGAGGGAGATCGCGGTCGCGACGACGACGAGTACCAGGGCGATGGCGCTGCCGACGCCGAAGTCGAAGCTCCGGAACGCCTGCTGGTACATGTAGAAGGCGGTGATGGTGGTGTCCGTACCCGGTCCGCCGTTGGTCAGGATGAGCACCGTCTCGAACGTCGTCAGCCCGCCGACGACCATCAGGATGATCGAGGTGATGGCCGTGTTCCGGAGCTGCGGCAGGGTGATGGAGAAGAACTGGCGCACCATGCCCGCGCCGTCGATCGCCGCCGCCTGGTAGAGGACCGGCGGGATGCCCTTGGCCGCGCCCTGGTAGATCAGGGTGTGGAAGGGCGTGAACTGCCACATGCCCACGAAGATGAGGACGCCGATGGCCCCCGTCTGCGTGCCCAGCAGGTTGCCGTCGCCGAACAGCCACGACAGTTGGCCGGGGATGCCGAAGTTGGGATCGAGCAGCGCGCGCCAGAGGACGGAGATCGCTGCCGAGGACAGCAGCAGCGGGATGAAGTAGATGGCGCTGAGCACGGCGCGGTTGCGCTGGTTGCCCGCTGCCCAGACACCGAGCAGGATGCTCAGCGGCGTCTGGGTGACCACCCCGAGGACGATGAACAGGAGGCTGAGCCAGAGGCTCTTGAGCATCACCGGATCGGCGATGAGCGTCTTCCAGTTGTCGAGCCCCACGAACTCCGGGTCACCGAGGCCGCTCCACGAGGTGAAGGACAGGACGGCGACGGCGGCAAGGGGAACGAGCGCGAAGAGCGCGAAGAAGATGGTGGCGGGCAGGGCCCAGGCGAAGCCCGGGCGTCCGACGGACGAGGCGCCCGAGCGGGCCGGGCGGCTCACGGTGGAGCCGCCCGGCGCTGGCCGCCTGCGGGTAGCAAGCGTTGTCATGGTGTGTCCTAGAGACTCTGCATGGCCTTGATGAAGCCGTCTTCATCGATCTGGCCGCTGAAGAACTGCGCTACGGCCGTGTGGATGGTGACGGTTGCCTCGGGCGGGTAGGCCTGGTCCCAGGAGAGCTGGAAGTGCGGCGCGTCCTTCACGAGGTCGAACTGGTACTTCGCGTACTCCGGGTTGGAGGCCTGATCGAGGAACTCCTCCGTGTTCGTGGTGGTGGGCAGGTTGCCGATGGCGATCTGCTCCTGCACGAACTCGTCCGAGTACATGAGCTTCAGGAACTCGGCGGCCTCTTCGGGGTACCGGGTGTCCTTGGTGATGGAGTAGAAGTTGTTCGTGTTGCCGGCGAGGTTGTCGGGATCGCCCTCTCCGCCTTCGATCGCGGGGAACTCGCTGTAGCCGAGAACGTTCTCGGCGAACTCGGGGTTGGCATCCAGGTGCGTCGCGTAGGCCCACGAACCCATGAGTTCGAAGCCTGCGCGGCCGCTGGAGAGCAGGGTGGGAGACCCGCCGTCGGTGAACTTCACCGAGTCGAAGTTGGTACCGAAGGCACCTGCGTCGATCAGTTCGCGCAGCTTGCCGAGCGCCTCATGGCTCTCCTCGGAGTCCCAGACGCTCGTGTCGCCGTCGAGCGCGGCCTGGAACAGGTCCTCACCGGCCACGCGGTCGAAGACGTACTGGAACCACATCTGGGTCGGCCACTGGTCCGCGCCGCCGAGCGCGATCGGGGTCACGCCCGCCGCCTTCAGCTTCTTGACGTCCTCGAGCAGCTCGTCCCAGGTTGCCGGCGGAGCATCGATGCCGGCCTTCTTGAGCACCTCGGAGTTGTTGAAGAGCATGACGGGCTGCGTGCCACGCATCGGGATGCCATAGCTCTTGTCGTCGACGACTGCCGTGTCGAAGACGGACGGCAGGAAGGCGTCCTTCAGCTGCGGGTCCTCCTCGATGAAGTCGTCGAGGGGCAGCAGCAGGTCCGCCTTCACGAAGTTCGCGATGCTTCCGCCACCCCAGTTGAAGAAGATGTCCGGAGCGGAGTCGGTGTCGATGATGGTCTGCAGCTTGGTCTGGTAGTCCGCGCCGGGGATCGTGTCGAGCACGACCTTGACGTCGGAGGTCTCGTTGAACTTGTCCACCATGGCCTGCTCGACCTTGTTGCTGGCATCTCCGTACACGGCGAGGTGCAGCTCGTTCTCGGGCCGGCTCGAAGCGTCGCCGCCTCCGCCGCCGCACCCTGCAAGGGTGAGGCCCAGCGTTATGACCGCGGTGCCCGCAAGGCTGCGGGACATCCAGGTTCGGTTGTTCATCGTTGAACGCCTCTCGAAAGTTTCGACGATAATATCGAAAGTTGTGTGATGGGTTGAGTGTATGTAACCGAGCTCTCACTATGCAAGCCGGATGTGCTGCCCGTCACAAATTGCACAGAGGGCAGGCGCAGCCCCTGTCCGTGGCCCCTTTCCACCCCGCATGTAAGCTGTGCGCATGTCGATTCCGGCGGAAGAACCGCGCGTCACCCTCGCCCAGCTCGCGACGGCTGCGGGTGTATCCCTCTCCACGATCTCCAAGGTGCTCAACGGCCGTGCCGACGTGTCCCCGAAAACCCGGGCGAAAGTTGAGGAGCTCCTCGAGGAGCACGGCTACCGCCGGCGCAAGGAATCCGCGACTAAGGCGGGCCTCGTCGAACTCGTGTTCCACGAGCTGGAAAGCGCGTGGGCCTTCGAACTCATCCGCGGGGTGGAGAACGTGGCGAGCGAGCACGGCATGAGCGTGGTGCTGACCGAGACGGGAACGCGGCACGCTCCGGGGCCCGAATGGATCGAAGGCATCCTGTCGAGGCGCCCCGCCGGCGTCGTCCTGGTCTTCTCCGACCTGCCGCAGGAGTTCCGCAAGAAGCTCGACGCACGCTCGATTCCTTTCGTGATCATCGATCCGGCCGGGGACCCCGCACCCGACGTCCCGTCCGTCGGTTCGGCGAACTGGTCCGGCGGGATGATGGCCACGCGGCACCTCATCGACCTCGGCCACACCCGGATCGCCGCGATCAGCGGCCCGGAGGACATGATGTGCTCCCTCGCCCGGATCGACGGCTACCGCTCGGCCATGAACCTGGCTTCCCTGCCCATCGACCCGGAACTCATCCGCTACGGGAACTTCCACGTCGACGGTGGACGCGACCACGCCTTCGCGCTGCTCCGCGGGCCGAATCCCCCGACGGCGATCTTCGCGGGCAGCGATCTCCAGGCCCTGGGCGTGCTCGATGCGGCACGCCAGATCGGGCTGCGGGTTCCCGACGAGCTGTCGATCGTGGGCTACGACGACCTGCAGCTGGCGCAGTGGTCCAGCCCTGCCCTGACCACCGTGCACCAGCCGCTCATCCAGATGGCGGAGGAGGCCACGCGCATGGTCCTGCGCCTGCGCGACGGCGAGCGTCCCAACAACCTGCGGCTCGACCTCGCCACCAGCCTCGTGGTGCGCCAGAGCACCGCCGCGCCCTCCACGGCTGCCGCGTCCGCCGCGCGGCCGGTGCCGCAGCGGGCGTGACCGCGCGCGCTTCTGGATACGATAGGCCGAGACCAGGCGCCGTGGGCTCCTGCAGGACGAAGGAGAACCCAGGGCCGTGCGGCTACCCGGTGGAATGAACGGCACTGAGAGCCTTCGCACACAGAATCTGTCCCAGATCCTCACGACGGTGCACCGCAACGGCCCGCTCTCCCGCTCCGAACTGACCCGGCGCAGCGGCTTCAACCGTTCGACCGTCGGCGCCCTCGTGTCCGCCCTCGCGGAGAAGCACCTGGTGCACGAGACGGAACCGGCGGGCGACGGCAGGGTGGGTCGTCCCAGCCCCATCGTGCAGGCCAACCCAGGGGTCGCCGTGATAGCCGTGAACCCCGACATCGATGCCCTAACCGTCGGCGTCGTCGGCCTGGGCGGGAAGGTGCATGCGCGCGTGCGCCGCGAGACCCGCAGCGTGCCGTCCCTCGACGACGCGGTGCGGCTCACGGACGACATCGTGGCCGACCTCCACCCCGTCCTGGCAGGCCTCAACCAGGTCCTCGGCGTCGGCATCGCGCTTCCGGGACTCGTCAATGCGGGCGCGGGGCGCGTGCTCATCGCACCGCACCTGGGCTGGCGGGACGCCGACCTCACCGGACCCTTCGGCAGCGCCCTGGGCCTTCCCGCGGTCGCCGCCAACGACGCGTCCCTCGGATCGCTCGCCGAGACCATCTTCGGCGCCGCGATCGGCGTCGACCACGCGGTGTACCTCAACGGCAGTGCGAGCGGCATCGGCGGCGGCATCGTGACCGGAGGCGCCCAGCTGGTCGGGAGCCGTGGCTACGGCGGCGAACTGGGCCACACGCTCGTCCGCGCGGGCGGGTCCGCCTGTCATTGCGGGCGCTCGGGCTGCCTCGACGCCGAGGTCCGGCTGGAGCGGCTGCTCGAGGCGGCGGGCCTGTCGGGCGGCGGTATCGAGGCGCTCGAGGGCGTACTGTCCGACGACCCCGCACAGGCCGTCCGGGACGAAGCCGAGCGCCAGCTGGAGCTGCTCGCCGTCGCCCTGGTGAATTTCGTCAACATCTTCGATCCCGAGCTGATCGTCCTCGGCGGTTTCCTCGGCTCGCTGTTCGGCTTCCACGGCGCCCAGCTCACCGAGGCCGTGAACCGGGGATCGCTGGCCGGCGGGGTGCAGGTGCGCCGCGCGGCCCTCGGCCCGGAACTCCTGCTGGTGGGTGCTGCGGAGCTCGCCTTCCAGCCGCTCCTCGCGTCACCCTCCTGAGGGCAGTCCGGACAGGCCTCCCCGACCGGCGTCCGGGCACGCAGAACAGCGCATTGTCCCGAAGGACCGATGCGCCGTGTGCGGTATCGAGGAGGTCGGTCGACCGGAGGTCAGCCGATGCGGCGCGAGCCGCTCTCCTCACCATCGTCGTCGAGATCATCGGCGTACTTGTCCGCGTACTCCGAGTAATCCGGCTCAACCGGCTCGAGAGGTTCGGTACGCCGCGTGGACGCACGACTACCCGGGCCTGTGAGCTCTCGCTGCAGTGCCGAATAATCAGTGGCCGGACTGAAGTACTTCATGTCCCTGGCCTGCTTTGTAGCTTTTGCCTTTTGACGGCCGCGCCCCATGGCGTGACCCCCTTTGTGCGTCGATCCGGAGGTGGTCACTGGGGCACGAGGCCCAAGGCTGCAGCGAGGCCCCGGAGTATTTGGTCAGTTTGTCGTAGGTATAGATTACATGCTTTCCGCGGCATCCGAGCGCGGGTTCCACCGGGCTCCGGGGAGGGCCTCGACAGCGGACGGCGGTTCGTGCAAGCGGCCTCCGGTGCCGCGTCCGGTCCTCCCCGGAGGATCTTGGATAGAGTCGAAGCCACGCCGAAGCCCCCGGCAGCACGCGCACCAGGAACGCAAGGAGACAGCGGCCCACCATGAGCAACGAGGAGCAGGCACCCAGGGACCCCGGGAACCACCCCGGGCCGGACGGGTCCGACGGGCCGGACGTGGTGGACGCCGACGCCATCGTCCTCGACGACGGCGACGTCTCCGCCGTGGCCCTGGAGCCCGAACTGTCGGTGTCGCCCGAGACCCTCGACCTGCAGGACCCCGCCCTCGGACCCGCGCAGATCAGCAGGGACACCGCGGAAGCCGCCTCGCTGGAGGATGCTGCCGCCGAGGCCCGGGCCGTGGCGGCCGCAGCCGAGGAGGCTGGAACACTGGTGGGCGGGCCCCTGCCGGCCACCGCGCCGACGGTCCGCGCAGCCCCCGATGGCACTGCTCCGGCCGGCGGCACAGCGGGCGACACGGCACCCGGACCCGTCGGCGGCCCCTATGCCTACCCTCCCCAGGGTGGCGAGCCCGGCCTCGGACATCCGGGGTTGTACCCGGGCACCGACCCGGCCTCGATCGGCCCGGCAGGACAGGGTGCCCCGACAGAGCCCCGACCGGCCGACGACGCCCGCGCGGCATGGATCCCGACGGCATCGGACCCTGAGGACATCGGTGCGCATGCGGCGCCGGACAGGACGTCTGCCGGCAACAGCGTCCTGCCGCTGCTGCTGCTCATCGGCGGCGCCCTCGTGCTCCTGGGGCTCCTCGCCTGGCTGCTCGTCTCCCTCCTGGGCGGAGGGAGTGACGACGATCGCGTCGATCCGTCGTCGCTCGCGGCGGGCGAGTGCCTCGCCGACTTCACCGAGGTCACCGAGGATGCCGTGCGCGTGGACTGCAGCGAACCGCACAACGCGCAGCTCCTGGCGAGCGAGGAATACCCCGAGGATGCCGAGTTCCCCGGACGCGAACAGCTCGACCTCCGCGCCGAGGCCGCCTGCGCGACCGCCTCGGCCGACGTCAATCCCGACGTCGTCACCGAGGATCTCCAGGTGACCCTCCTCCGCGCCACCCCGACCGAGGAGACCTGGGCGGACGGTGACCGCCGGGTCGACTGCTTCGCGGTGATCGGGAACAGCGGCACCGTGAGCCAGAGCCTGCTCAACCCCTGACGCCGCGGCCGGATGCACGAAGGGGAGGAACCTCCGGTTCCTCCCCTTCGTCACTGCACTGTACTCGTGGTCCTTGCGGCTACCGCGCGGCGTGCACCAGCAGTCCGCCCACGTCGAGGCCGACGTCGCCGGCCCCGTCCGGGTCCGGTTCCTGCCGGTCGACGACCACGGTGTCGCCGTCGACGATCTCGCCGGCGAGAATGCCCTTCGCCAGCCGATCGCCGATCTCGCGCTGGACGAGCCGGCGCAGCGGACGGGCACCGTACGCCGGATCGAATCCGGTGAGCGCGAGCCACTCGCTGGCCGCGGCGCTGACGTCCAGCTCGAGCCGGCGGTCACGCAGCCTCTCACCGAGCGACCTGACCTGCAGCTCCACGATCCGGGAGAGCTCGTCGAGGCTCAACGGATCGAAGATCACCACGTCGTCGAGCCGGTTGAGGAACTCCGGCCGGAAGTTCGCGTTCACGGCGGACATCACGGCGGAGCGCTTCGCGGCGTCGTCGAGCGAGGGGTCCACGAGGAACTGCGACCCGAGGTTCGACGTCAGCACGAGGATGACGTTGCGGAAGTCCACGGTCCGGCCCTGGCCGTCCGTGAGGCGCCCGTCGTCCAGCACCTGCAGGAGCAGATCGAACACTTCCGGGTGCGCCTTCTCCACCTCGTCGAGCAGCACCACGCTGTAGGGGCGGCGCCGCACGGCCTCGGTGAGCTGGCCGCCCTCCTCGTAGCCCACGTATCCCGGAGGGGCACCCACGAGGCGCGCGACCGAATGCTTCTCCGAGTACTCGGACATGTCGATCCGGATCATCGCGCGCTCGTCGTCGAACAGGAAGTCGGCGAGGGCCTTGGCGAGCTCCGTCTTGCCCACGCCGGTGGGGCCGAGGAACAGGAAGGAACCCGTGGGGCGGTTCGGGTCGGACACGCCGGCCCGGGCACGACGGACGGCATCGGACACCGTGGACACCGCCCGCTGCTGGCCGATGAGCCGCGCGCCGATGACCTCCTCCATGGCGAGGAGCTTCTCGCTCTCACCCTGGAGCATCCGGCCGGCCGGGATACCCGTCCAGGCGGAGATGACCTCCGCGATGTCGTTCGCGGTGACTTCCTCGGCGACCATCAGGTCGGGGGAGTTCGCGGTCTGCTCCTCGGCGGCCTGCGCCTCGCGGAGCTCGCGCTCCACCTGCGGGATCTGGCCGTAGAGGATGCGGGACGCCGTCTCGAGGTCGCCCTCGCGCTGGGCGCGGTCGGCCTGCGAGCGCAGGTCGTCGAGGGACGCCTTCAGGTCGCCGACGCGGTTAAGGCCTGCCTTCTCGGCCTCCCACCGGGCGTTCAGCCCGTCGAGCTCCTCCTGGCGGTCGGCCATCTCGGCGCGCAGTGCCTGCAGCCGTTCGAGGGACGCCTCGTCCTTCTCGTGGGACAGCGCCATCTCCTCCATGCGCATCCGCTCGATCGCCCGGCGCAGCTCGTCGATCTCCACGGGGGCGGAATCAATCTCCATCCGCAGGCGCGACGCGGCCTCATCCACGAGGTCGATGGCCTTGTCGGGCAGCTGCCGGCCCGGGATGTACCGGTGGGACAGCGTGGCAGCGGCGACGAGCGCCGAGTCGGCGATCGAGACCTTGTGGTGCGCCTCGTAGCGCTCCTTCAGGCCGCGCAGGATGCCGATCGTGTCCGGCACCGAGGGTTCGCCGACGTAGACCTGCTGGAACCTGCGCTCCAGGGCCGGATCCTTCTCGACGTTCTCGCGGTACTCGTCCAGCGTCGTCGCGCCGATGAGCCGGAGCTCGCCGCGCGCGAGCATCGGCTTGAGCATGTTGCCCGCATCCATCGAGCCCTCGGATGCGCCCGCGCCCACGACCGTGTGCAGCTCGTCGATGAACGTCACGACCTGCCCGTTGGAGCCCTTGATCTCCTCGAGCACGGCCTTCAGCCGCTCCTCGAACTCGCCGCGGTACTTGGCGCCGGCGATCATGGATCCGAGGTCGAGGCTGATCAGCGACTTGCCGCGGAGCGACTCGGGGACGTCCCCGGCGACCATGCGCTGGGCCAGGCCCTCGACGACGGCGGTCTTGCCCACACCGGGCTCGCCGATCAGGACCGGGTTGTTCTTCGTGCGGCGGCTGAGCACCTGCACCACGCGGCGGATCTCGGCATCGCGCCCGATGACGGGATCGAGCTTGCCGCTGCGGGCCACCTCGGTGAGGTCCACACCGAACTTCTCGAGCGCCTGGAAGGTGTTCTCCGGGTCAGGCGTGGTCACCCGACGGTCTCCGCGCACCCCGGGCAGTGCGGAGGCGAGGGCTTCGCGCGTGAGGCCGAGGGAGCGCAGGATGGTGCCGGCGGCACCGCTGTCGGCTGCGAGGGCCAGCAGGAGGTGCTCCGTGGAGACGAACTGGTCCCCGAGGGTCTCCGCTTCCTGCTTCGCCGCGTTGATCACCTGGAGGGCGCCACGGGAGAACTGGGGCTGCGCGACGGAGGAGCCCGACGACGACGGCAGGGCCTTGATCGCGGCGCTCGCCTGCACGCTCACGCTGTCGGGGTCCGCACCGGCTGCCTTGAGGAGCGCGACGGCGATGCCGTCGCGCTGGTCCAGAAGCGCCTTGAGGAAGTGCGGCGCCTCGATCTGGGCGTTGCCCGCCGTGGATGCGTTCATGGCAGCGGCTGAAAGCACCTCACGGCTCTTGGTGGTGAAGTTGGTATCCACGCGGGGTTCCTTTCTGGTCCGGGGAGGGGAATCCGGCATTCCCCGTGGCGTTCACATTGAGTGTACTTGACTCAACTTTGCCTGCGGGCAGGATATTCCCCTGCCCGCAGGCAAAGCGGCAGGTGGGTACGCGACAGGCGGGCGTCGGGCAGCCGCCCCTCGGGCAGTTGCGCGGCTCGGTCATAATGACCGTATGGGGAAACTTTGCCGTGCCGCGTCCGTCCTGACCACCGCCGTTCTCGCGGTCAGCCTGGCGGCGTGCACCGACGACCGGCCGACGGCGGAGGACGCCGCAGGGACCCTGGCCGAGGGACTCTCCCGGCTCGACGTCGGGCAGTCCGCCTTCACGTCGGCCGAACCGGCCGAGGTGACCGCTCAACTCGCCGCCATCACCGAGGGCCTTGCGCCGGACATGCCGCGGGTCAGCGTCGCGGAGGTCGAGGAGACCGGGGAGGACAGCGCCACGGCGACCCTCGACTACGTGTGGGACCTCGACGAGACCGACTCCGACTGGACCTACAGCACGACCGCGGACCTCACCCGTGTCGAGGACGTGTGGCAGACCGCGTGGGAACCGGACGTGGTCGTCCCGGACCTCCTGCCGGACGAGAAGCTCACCCTCACACGTGTTCCCGGGGACCGCGGGAACATCACCGGCGCGGGTGGAGAGGTCCTCGTCACCGAACGGCCGGTGATCCGCGTGGGCATCGACAAGACGCTCGTCCCCGAGGCGCAGCAGGTCGCCTCCGCCCGCGCGCTCGCGGCGCTGCTCGACATCGATCCGGCCGCGTACGAGGAGCAGGTCGCGACGGCGGGTGCGGACGCGTTCGTGGTGGCCCTCGTGCTGCGGGACGACGCCACCCGGACCGTGACGGACGCGCAGATCGATGCCGTCCCGGGAGCACTCCGGCAGGCGGACACCCTCGAGCTCGGCCCGACCCGCACCTTCGCCCGGGAACTCCTCGGAAGCGTGGGCGATGCGACGGAAGAACTCGTGGAGCAGTCCGGCGGCGCCGTCCGGGCCGGAGACGTCACGGGACTCGGGGGGCTGCAGCTGCAGCACAACGCGCAGCTCGGCGGCACGCCCGGCCTCCAGGTCTTCGCCGTGCCGATGGATGCCCCGGACGCACCCACCCGGGAGCTCTTCGCCACACCCGCGGTCGACGGCACGGACCTCGCCACCACGATCGATGCCCGGCTGCAGGGCCTCGGGGAAAAGGTGCTCGCGGACGAGCCCTCGGCGTCGTCCATCGTGGCGATCCGCCCCAGCACGGGAGAAATCCTCGCCGCAGCCAACGGCCCCGGCAGCGAAGGCCTGCAGACGGCACTCCTGGGCCAGTACCCGCCCGGGTCCACGTTCAAGATCGCCACAAGCCTCGCACTCCTGAGGAAGGGCTTCACGCCGCAGACTCCCACGCAGTGCACCGAGGAGGTGACCGTGGACGGCCGGACATTCAACAACGCGAGCACGTATCCCGTACAGTTCCTCGGCACGATCCCCCTGCTGGAAACCTTCGCGCAGTCCTGCAACACCGGATTCATCTCGACGCGGGACGAGATCACGCAGGCCGACCTCGTGAGCGCGGCCGCCGACCTCGGCATCGGGGTCGAGGCGGCCATCGGAACGCCGGCGTTCTTCGGTTCCGTGCCGACCGAGGCGGAGGGCACGGCACACGCCGCCGCGATGATCGGCCAGGGCGAAGTGCTCGTCTCGCCCCTCTCACTGGCCACCATGGCCGCCTCCGTCGGCGCCGGATCGCGGGTCACGCCGACACTCCTCGCCCCCGGCGAGTCCGCCGAACTCGATCCGGGATCGGAGAGCGCCGCGGCTACCGCGGCCCCCACCGGCGACGCGACGGCGTCGGCCTCCGCCGGGGAGGAAACCGAGGAGGGCACCGGGGAAGATACCGGGGAGGATGCCGAAGCGCCGTCCGAGGCACCGCCGAGCAGGTTCACCGCCGGGGAGTTCGCGACGCTGAAGACCCTGATGGGTGCCGTCGTCCAGCAGGGCGGAGCCCAGCTCCTGCAGGACGTGCCGGGCGAGCCCGTCCTGGCCAAGACCGGGACCGCCGAATTCGGCAGCGAGACTCCCCCTCGGACGCATGCGTGGGTCGTCGCCCTGCAGGGCGACCTCGCCGTCGCGGTCTTCGTCGAGGAGGGCGAACTGGGCTCCACCTCCGGCGGCCCCCTCATGCAGGCCTTCCTGACGGGTGCCGCCCCGTAGATTTCCAGCAGCCCGTCGGCCGGTCCACGGGCTATCCACTTCGATGACATGGGGGTCAGGTCAGCAGCGCACACGCAGTAGCTTGATCATCCTCCGGCGCGCGCCCGCTGCGCCGGAGGCAATTCGAAGACCGTTGAAAGGGTCGCAGTGGATCTCACGTTCATCCCGCTCATCATCGGCGCGGTGGTGCTGCTCGCCATCATCATCGCCGCCGTCGTCCTCGCCCGAATGGCTTTGCACATCGCCAGCCCGGACCAGGCGCTCATCATCTCGTCGAAGGACAGCAAGGGGCAACCGGATCCGGACAGCCAGCGCGTCGTCTTCGGCCGGATCTTCATCAACCCGTTCTCGCAGCGGGCCTACCCGCTGTCCCTGGCATCACGCCAGGTGTCCCTGCGCATCGAAGGCATCTCCAAGAACGGCATCAAGCTCCACCTCACCGGCGTCGCCCAGGTCAAGGTGGGTGGTGACGCGGACGCCGTCCGTAAGGCCGCCCAGCGCTTCCTCAACCAGCAGGAGGCGATCGACCACTACACGCAGGAGACCCTGTCCGGTTCGCTCCGCTCCATCGTGGGAACCCTGACGGTCGAATCGATCATCCGGGACCGCGCGACCTTCGCCAAGAGCGTCAAGGAGGAAGCGGAGCACTCCATGCACAACCAGGGCCTGGAGATCGACACGTTCCAGATCCAGTCCGTGGACGACGACTCGGGCTACCTGAAGAACCTCGGCCGGCCCGAGGCCGCCCTTGCGGAGCGCAATGCGAAGATCGCCGAAGCGCGCTCGATGCAGGAGTCCGAGCAGGCCCGTGCCCTGTCCGACGAGCAGGTGGCCCTCGCGCAGCAGCAGCTGATCATCCGCCGGGCAGAGCTGAAGGAAGAGGCCGATGCCCGCCAGGCACGAGCCGACGCCGCCGGCCCCCTCGCCCAGGCCGAACAGCAGGAGCAGGTCATCATCCGCGAGCAGCAGGTCGCGCAGCGGCGGGCGGAGCTCCGCGAGCGCGAGCTCGACACCGAGGTGCGCAAGCCGGCCGACGCCGAGAAGTACCGCCTCATCCAGCAGGCCGACGCGAAGCTCGAGGAACGCCGCCGCGCCTCGGAGGCCGCGGAGATCGAAGCCCGCGTCGACCTCGCGCGCCGCAAGCTCGTCGCCGAGGGCGACCGGGTGGCAGCAGAGGCCGACGCCGCCGCCAACACCGCGCGCGGTACCGCCGAAGCGTCGATCAACGAAGCTCGGGGCCGGGCGGACGCCGCCGTCATCGCCTCCCGCGGCAACGCCGAGGCCGGGTCGGCGGAAGCCCGTGGCAAGGCGGAAGCGGCTGGTATCGCCGCACAGGCGGAGGCCTACGAGAAGTTCAACCAGGCCGCCATCCTGTCGAAGGTCCTCGAAGTCCTACCGGCGATGGCACGCGAGATCGCCTCGCCGATGTCGGCGATCGACACCATGACGGTGGTCTCCAACGACGGCGCCAGCCAACTCAGCAGGAATGTCTCGACCGGGGTCCACCAGACGACGCAGCTGGTGAAGGACACCACCGGGCTCGATATCATCGCGCTGCTCGGCGACCTGCTCAGGACTCCGGACAAGGCCGGCATGAACGGTTCCACCCGGAACGGCACCGGCGGGTCCACGGTCACCGGATCCGACTAGGTGCGTCGGGAGGGCCGCTGCCGGTCGATGCGGCGGCCCTTCAGCGGTAGGTGGGCAGGTACGTCCCCGAGGACGGGACGATCACCTTGCCGAGCGGGGCGAGGGACACCGGGATGAGCTTGAGGTTGGCGATGCCCAGCGGGATGCCGATGATGCTCGCGAACATCGGGATGGCGGTGAGCACGTGCCCGATCGCGATCCAGATGCCCGCGACGAGCAGCCAGATGATGTTGCCGACCATCGAGAATCCGCTTGCCGGCCCACCCCGGTTCACCACCGTCTGGCCGAAGGGCCACAGGGCGTAGGCGCCGATCCTGAACGAGGCGATGCCGAACGGGATGGTCACGATCAGCAGGCAGCAGATGATGCCCGCAGCGAAGTAGCCCAGGGCCAGCCAGATGCCGCCGAACAGAAGCCAGATGACATTCAGGAGTGTGTTCATCCGGCCATTGTTCCCCATGGGGCGACGCACTGCACGCGACAGACGAAGGGCCCCCTACCCAGACGGGTAGGGGGCCCTTCAGCGGTTCCTGGACCGGACGGTGCTAGCGCGAGCGGCGGTCGTTCGACGCCGGAGCGCTGGCCCTGCGGGAGCCACCGGCGCGGCGTGCGCCTTCGGCCCGCGGAGCCGAGGACGGCGCGTGGCTCCGCTGGCCGCCTGCTGCGGGAGCTCCCGCGGCAGGGCGGCGTACGGCGTCGCCGACACGCTGGCCGGACGCCGGGCGGCGGCTGCGCGTCGTGGTCTCCGATGCCGTGCGGGGCTCGGCTGCCCGGCGGGGCGACCCGCCCGACTTCCCGGCAGCACCGGTGTCCGTGCCGAAGCGCGGGGCCTGCGGCTGGTCCTTGCGGCGCTCCGCGCGGTTGCCCTGCGCGGCCTGCGGCTCGGCGGAGACGCGTCCGCGTCCACCCCGTCCGCCACGGCCTCCCGCAGCCGGAGCTGCGGTGCGGCGGGCGCGCTTGCGCTCGGCGTTCGCACCCGTCGAGGTACCTTCGCCGCGCGTTGCCTCCCGCGAGGCGAGGAGCGCGGCGCGGGTGCGCGGATCGATCTTGTCGGCCACGTCACCGGTGAGTGACAGGACGAGCGGCGAGGTCGCCTTGACGTTCTCGAAGGCGACGTCGACGCCGGCAGCCTTCATGAGCTTCTGCACCTCGGACTTCTGCTCGGGCAGGGTGATGGTGACCACCGTTCCCGAGGAACCCGCGCGGGCCGTGCGGCCTGAGCGGTGCAGGTATGCCTTGTGCTCCGTGGGCGGATCCACGTGGACCACGAGTTCCACGTCGTCGACGTGCACGCCGCGCGCGGCGACATCCGTGGCCACGAGGACGCGGACGTCGCCCGAGGAGAACTCGGCGAGGTTCCGGTCACGGGCGTTCTGCGACAGGTTGCCGTGCAGGTCGACGGCGGGGATGCCGGCGTCGGTGAGCGTCTTGGCGAGCTTGCGCGCGTGGTGCTTGGTCCGCATGAACAGCAGCCGGCGTCCGGTGCCCGAGGCGAGCTGGACGATGAGCTGCTTCTTCTGCGTCTGGTCGCCGATCAGGAGCACGTGGTGCTCCATCGTGGTGACCGCGGCCTGCGGGTCGTCGACCGAGTGGGTGACGGGGTTGGTCATGTAGCGGTTGACCACCTTGTCCACGCCGTTGTCGAGCGTCGCCGAGAACAGCAGGCGCTGGCCGTCGGCCGGGGTGGTGTCGAGCAGCTTCTTCACGACGGGCAGGAAGCCGAGGTCGGCCATGTGATCGGCCTCGTCGAGGATGGTGATCTCCACCGACTCGAGCGTGATGAGCTTCTGGCGCATCAGGTCCTCGAGGCGCCCGGGGCAGGCGATGACGATGTCGACGCCTGCCCGCAGGGCCTTCTCCTGGCGCTGCTGCGAGACGCCGCCGTAGATCACGGTGGTGTTGAGTCCGAGCTCCTTGGCCAGGGGCTCGACGGTGGCGTTGATCTGGGTCGCGAGCTCGCGGGTCGGTGCGAGGACCAGGGCCAAGGGGCGCCCGGGCTTGCGGCGGTAGGCCGCTTCCTGCTCGGCGAGGCGCGCGACCATGGGGAGGGTGAAGGCGAGGGTCTTGCCCGAGCCGGTGCGGCCGCGTCCGAGGACGTCGCGCCCGGCCAGGGAATCAGGGAGTGACTTGACCTGGATGGGGAATGGTTCGGTGATGCCCTGCGCGGCGAGGTTCTCGACCAGTGCTTTGGGCACACCAAGGGCGGCAAAAGTAGTCATGTAGTTAACACGAACTTTCTTCTCATCTTCCCCGGCACCGGTTGGCGCAGGGGTTCGCCGAAGAAAAGTCAGACAGTGTCCACCGCGCTCACGATCCTCGGAGCCGGATGCGGGACAAAAGAATGCGTTCTATCGACGCAGGCTGCGCGTTCAACTGGCTGGAGTTCTCCGCCGTGCGCAGGCAAGTCCTCCCAGTTTATCAGCAGGTCGCCCGGATCCCCGCATCGGCCGCAGTAGCGCCGCCGGTGGAATGCAGTATCCCCGGCGCACCGCATCGGGCCCCGGGCGTGGTTGGATTCTTCCAGGCCCGTGCACCGATGAGTCGGAGCGCGGGGCGGCCCATCGGCTGTCCGTCCTACGGAGGAAGCATGAAGGACGCACTCGAACTGCGGGACCTGACCAAGGTGTACGGGTCCCTGACAGCCCTGGACGGGGTCTCGCTCTCGGTGCCGCCGGGCAGCGTCGTGGGTGTGATCGGCCCGAACGGCGCGGGCAAGTCGACGACCATGCGCCTGATCCTCGGCCTGATCAGACCGAGCGGTGGTACGGCCATCGTCCTGGGAACCGAATCCTGGCGGAGCGGCCCCTCACTCCGCAGGCGCGTGGGCTACCTGCCCGGGGACCTCAAGCTCGACGGCGGCGCCACGGGGCATGACACGCTGCGGTACTTCGGCCTCATCTCCGGTCCCGTCGACGAGCGCTTCCGGAACGAACTCGTCGAACGGCTGGAGTTCGACCCGTCACGCCGTGTGAGGACGCTCTCGAAGGGCAACAGGCAGAAGCTCGGGCTTGTCCAGGCGCTCATGCACCGGCCCGAGCTGCTCGTCCTCGACGAGCCGACGTCCGGCCTCGACCCCCTGATGCAGCGCGAGTTCATCGCCCTCATGCGGGAGGCGAAAGCGGCCGGCCAGGCCGTCTTCCTCTCATCCCATGTGATCTCCGAGGTGCAGCACTGCGCGGACCACGTCGCCGTGATCCGGCAGGGCGATCTCGTGCGCTCCGCGCGCGTGGCCGAACTGCGGGACGAAGCACCCCGCAGCGTCCGGCTCGAGCTGGACGCCCCGCTGACGGCGGGGCAGGCGGAAGCCCTCCGGCAGGCGGGCCTAGCGTTCCGGCCGACCGATGATCCGCCCAACACCCTCCGCCCGGGCGGTGCAGCGACGGTCGTCGAGGGCCAGGTGTCCGGCTCCCCCGTCGCACTGCTCGGCGTCCTGTCCCGCCTCGGGCTGGTGGATGTCGTGATCGAGGAGCCGGACCTCGAGCAGGCGGTCCTCGGGCTGTACGCGCAGGCGGCACCTGGAATGGAGGTGGGGCGTCATGGCCGGTAGCGCACTGCCGGTGGTCCGGCACACACTGCGCCGCTCCCGCGTCGGGATGGCCGGCTGGTCCGTCGGCCTCATCGCGGCGAGCCTCCTCTACCTCCCGATCTACCCGTCGATGGGGGCGACCGGCGACCTCGAGGCCGTCGTCTCATCCCTGCCGTCGGAACTGGTCACGACCCTCGGCTTCGCCTCGATCTCCACAGGTGCGGGTTACGCCCAGGCAACCCTTCTGGGATTGCTCGGTTTCGTGCTGCTGACCATCGCCGCCGTGGGGTGGGGAGCAGCCGCGATCGGTGGCGAGGAAGAGAGCGGTGCCCTGGAGCTCACCCTGGCGCATGGCGTCACGCGCCCGCAGGTCGCTCTCGAAGCGGCCCTCGCGCTGGCTCTGCGCCTCGCCGTCGTCTGCGGCGTGCTGCTGGTGGCCGTCCTCGTGCTGAACGGTCCCTCCCAGCTCGGGCTGACACCCGGCCACGTCGTCGCAGGCACGGTCGCGCTGTACCTGCTGAGCCTCCTGAGCGGTCTTGCGGCGGTCACGGCAGGAGCAGCAACCGGTTCGAGGACCGCGTCCGTGGCGGCGGGCGCGGGCATCGCCGTCCTGGGGTACGCCTTCAATGCCCTCGGCCACCAGGCGGAGGCGACTCGATGGCTCGGACACTTCTCCCCGTACACCTGGGCGTTCGACCCGGCTCCGCTCGCGAACGGCTTCGGGAACGGTGCGTGGGGCGGCATGGCGCTCATCCTCGGCCTGTGCGGCGTCCTCGTGCTGGCCGCCGCCGTGGGGCTCTCCCGCCGCGACATCCGCTGACATCCGCAGACATCCCCAGACATCCGCAGACATCCGCAGACGGACAGTCGGCCGGCGATGGCGGTGGTCAGCGGACGATGACGACGTTTCCCTGGCCGTGGTGGAGGACCGCGTGGACCGTCGAACCCAGCCGCACGCCGAGCGTGCTGTGTCCCTTGGCGCCGATGACCACGCCGGCTGCGCTGCCGGCGCGCTCCAGGATCAGTCCGGGGATCGAGGGAGCGGTCATGTGTTCCGTCGTGACGGCGATGCCCGGACGGGCCGCCAGCAGGGCGGCGGACCGCTCCAGGACGTGACCGGGATCAGGGACGGTCTCGGCGGGGTGGCGCCGTCGGGACTGCTCGACGTGGAGGAGGTGGATGGACTTGCGCAGGGCCACCGCGAGATCGCCTGCCGTCGCCACTGCCCGGTCACTCTCGGGAGACCCGTCGACGGGAACCAGGACGGCGTCGGACTGGGGCCGCGCTTCCCGGACCACCACGATGGGACACGCCGCGCTCGACGCGAGGTGGAGGCTGGCCGATCCGACCAGCAGCCCGGAGAAGCCACCGAGGCCTCGTGTCCCGGTGACGACGAGGGATGCTTCGGTGGAGAGCCTCGTCAAAGCTTCGGCAGGGAATCCGATGACGATGCGCTTGCCGACATCGAGGCCGGGCTCGGAGCCTGCCGCGAGCGCGCGTCCTTCCTCTGCCGTCGTCTCGGCCTGCCGGCGCAGGCCGCTGTCCTGGACACCTGGGACGGGGCCGAGGTCCTTGGTGAAGAGGGGCCAGGGCCAGCAGTGGGCGACGACGAGCGGCAGGCCGGCCGCTGCCGCGTACCGGGCCGCCCAGAGCACGGCACGTTTCGCACCGTCCGAGCCGTCGTACCCCACCACGACCGGCTTGCCTCCCGTGGACGGGTTCACGCTGATGCACCTCCTCGATGATTGCGCGCGGGGTCGACCGCCGTTGGAACGTCGCCGGCGAGCGGGATGAAGTGTTCGGCGAGCTCCAGCGCGCGGATGGACGACGTCGAGCCGTCCACTCCCACGACGATGACCCGACGGCGGGGCGGGACGATGGGCTCCATGGTCGATTCCTGGTCCTGGCAAGAGGGAACGCGTAGATCTTCATGGTTGCCCCGGCGCGAGGGTTACGACAGGGTCGAAAGACCCACGGTCGAAGGTGACTTTCGGCCCTGCCCGAGGTCGGGCGGCCGGTTCATGATGGGACGCGAGCGGGATGAGCGGTTGCCCAGACAGAAGGAAGAAGATGACAGGCGCGATGGTTGACGGGCGGGCGGAGAGATCGACGGTTTTCCTTCTCGACGATCACGAGTTGGTGCGGCGGGGCCTGCGGGAGCTGCTCGAGGGCGAAGGCTTCGTCGTCGTCGGGGAATCGGGCTCCGCCGAGGAGGCGACGCGGAGGATCCCCGCCCTGTCCCCGGACGTGTCGATCCTCGACGCCAGGCTCCCTGACGGGACGGGCATCGAGGTGTGCCGCGATGTGCGCTCCATCGATCCCTCACTGTCATGTGTCATCCTGACCAGCTACGACGACGACCAGGCCGTGCGCGGAGCCGTCCTTGCCGGCGCCTCCGGGTACATCCTGAAGGAGATTCTCGGCTCCGACCTGATCGACAAGCTGCATCGCGCCGCTCGCGGGGCGTCCCTCTTCGAGGCGGGACTGAAGGAACGCATCGTGGCCGGCCTCAGTGCCGCCCCGGTGGAGGATCCGCGCCTCGTGGGGCTGACCAGCCAGGAGAGGAAGGTCCTGGCGCTCATTGGAGCCGGTCTGACGAACAGGGACATCGCCGGAGAGCTGTTCCTCGCCGAGAAGACGGTGAAGAACTACGTGTCCTCACTGCTGTCGAAGCTGGGTTTCCAGCGCCGCACCCAGGCCGCTGTCTTCATCAGCAGGCCCTGATCAGCCCGCCTGCCAGGATGCAGGCGACGAAAGACGGGGAGGCCCCGACGCCGCAACCACACCACCCCCTAATGGAGCCTTAAGACCCTAGGGGGTAACCCCCCTCTGGGCGGACCATGGACTACGGGCCCGCAGGGAAAGGACGTGCCGCCGGATACGGTCGACCGAACCGCGGGCCGACCCCACTCCAGGCGCAGGCAAGCAGAGGACACGACCGTGATCACCGACCAGACCCCATCCACCCTTCCTGCTGTTCCCCCTCCGGCCCCCGGCTCGTCCGCGGGCAGGGAGCAGCCGACCCGTGGAAAGGAAACAGACCCGAAGATGCTCCTCCAGCGGCAAGGCGAACGCCGTCGGGAGACCGAGCGGAAACTCGCCCTTCACATCCAGAAGTATCGGGAGACCCACCCCCTCATACCGGAGTAGAACGTGCTGGAGCGGTCCGTGCGCGTTCGATGGAACGGCGTTCGTGCCTGGCTCGCACCCCGGGTCGGCGCCCCGGAACGCCGCGGAGCGGTCAACGGGCGGGTGTCCGCTCCGGCTCCTGGAGCTTTCCGTCGAGTGGTGGCACGGGCCCGGGATCAGGGACGACCAGGGTCGGGCAGGGTGGGTGCAGGAGCAGCGTGTGGGTGACCGACCCCAGGTACATACCCGTCCGGGCTCCCCTCCCGTGGCGTCCGATCACCAGGAGGTCGGCACCCGCGCCGTAGTGTGCGAGCGCCTGCGCCGCATCGCGCACCTCGTCGAGGACCTGGCGCACCGCGAGGTGCGGGTAGCGCGTGGAGACGTGGAGCAGCAGTGCCGACGCCCCCTCCTGCATCACCGGGGTCTGCGGCACCCCCGAGCCGTGGACGGGCGCCGACACCACCGTCAGGGTAGTACCCATCGCGTGGGCCTCATCGGCCGCCCTGAGCAGGGCGACGCCGGACAGCGGAGACCCATCGACGCCGACGACCACTCCCCCGCTGGTCGCGTCGGTCGTCGCGTCGGCGGTCCCTTCGATGGTCCCCTCGGTGCCCGGCGATCTCCCATCATCTGAAGGGACGACGACGACGGGTACGCGTGATCCGAGGGCGACCTGCAGGGACACCGAGCCCCGGAACTCACCGCTGGCCGCGTCCATCCGGTCCGAGCCCAGGATGAGCAGCGGCGATTCGGCGGCGAGTCCCAGCAGCGCCTCCACGACATCGCCGCAGTGGAGGTATGTCCCGACGTGCAGCGCGGGAAAGTCGGCGGAGATGCGGCTCGCTTCCGTCCGGAGCACCTCACGGCCGCGGATGACGACGTCGCCGTAGGGGCTGCCCGGTGGCATCAGGGCGGGATCCGGCACGGCATGGACGAGGGTGAGCGGAACACCGAGCGACTTCGCGCGGCGTGCTGCCCACAGGACGGCCGGGCCACCCGTCGCAGCGTCGCGGACCGCCACCACGAGAGGCCGGACCCGCTTGTCCGGCCGGGGGGTGGTTGCCCGGCTGTCCTGCGAAGCCTTCACGACAGGTCCTCCTGGTCGTCGTGGCACAAGGGCGGGAGAGCCTTCATCGGTGTCCTTCCCAAGACTGGAACGCGGCGGCACAGCTCAGCCCGCTTCATCGGGCCGCCCGTGTGAGCAGCCATCTCCAACCATTCCAGACACCGGCCCTGCTGGTCAGGGCCTTTCGGCCCTCGCCTCCGCGTTCGTGAGATCGAGAATGATCTCCGTCCCGGGCGACAGGGCGTCGACGCACGCGATCGAGACCGTCGATGTCGACGGCCGTCACGCAGCCTTCGACGAAGATCCGCGCGCTGCTCAGCTCTGCATCCGCACTGACCAGGGCCCTCAGCTTCTGGTGCGCTGCCGAGGGATGCCGTGCCATAGCGCGACGGCGTCCTTCCGCTTCGACATCGTGGGCGCACTCCTGGGGGCCCCGTCCGGAGGGGGCTCCGAAGCCCGAGCCGGCCATCGCCCTGAGGTGTCCCTCAACGGCGCAGCGCTTCTTCCCGAACATCGGGGCGCGCCTCTGCACCGGTCGGCGCGGTGGATCCGTCCGCGTCCAGCGCCCGTCGCCGGGCCTTCAGGAACGTCATGTCCTCCGGCGTGAACCAATGTTCCCCATGCTCGTCGACGGGCAATTCCTCGTCCATTCCGGTCGCCACACGGTTGGCCATGGTCCGGGGAAGGACGACACACCCCGGGTTCTGCAGGAGCCACTCCTGCACGGTCGGGTCGAGTCGGGGCCAGATGATGCTGATGCTGGTCATGGTGAAAAGCTCCTCAATCGTCAGTGATCCGCGGAGCTGCCGTAAAAGCCGACGGCGAATCGGTCCCATTTCACGGGGCACTTCGGCATTGCACTAGGGTCTTAAGTCCCTTCCGATCGATAAACCTGTCGGGACCGCCCCGATTCCGCCGGGGCCCGTGCCGGATCGCGCACGAGCCGCCTGCGGGGCGCGCTCGCCTCTCCAGAGTTCTTCTGCAAGGGTGGGAGAACAGCCCGGTCCCTGCCAGGAGGAAACCATGACACTGTCCCCAGCGGCGCTTCTCGAGGACGCCCGGTCGCTTACCGGAGACATCATCGATCTCCGGCACCGCCTGCACCGTGAGCCGGAACTGGGCCTGTACCTGCCGCGTACCCAGGAAAAGGTGCTCGCAGCACTCGACGGGCTCCCCTACGAAGTGACCCTGGGCACGGACACGACGTCGGTCACCGCGGTCCTGCGCGGTGGGGCGTCCGGGGCGGACGGCGCCGCACCCGTGGTGCTCCTGCGCGGGGACATGGATGCGCTCCCGGTGCAGGAAACAACCGGAGTCCCGTACAGCTCCGAGGTCGACGGCGTCATGCACGCCTGCGGCCACGACCTCCACACGGCGATGCTCGCGGGCGCGGCCACCCTGCTCGCCGAGCGCCGCGGGGAGCTGCCGGGCGACGTCGTCCTCATGTTCCAACCCGGCGAGGAGGGCCACGACGGCGCGGGCGTCATGATCCGGGAAGGAGTCCTCGGCGCGGCCGGTCGGACGCCGGATGCTGCGTACGGGCTGCACGTGACGTCGTCGCTCATGCCGAACGGGATGCTCACCAGCCGCGGCGGTCCCCTGATGTCGGCGTCGGACGCCCTGATGGTGACGGTGCGCGGAGCGGGCGGGCACGGATCCTCGCCGCACTCCGCGAAGGATCCGGTGACCGTCGCCGCGGAGATCGTCACCCAACTGCAGGTCCTGATCACGCGGCAGTTCAACATGTTCGACCCCGTGGTGCTGTCCGTCGGAGTCCTGAAGGCGGGCACTCAGCGCAACATCATCCCGGAGACCGCGAGGATCGAGGCGACCATCCGGACCTTCTCCACGGCGAACCGGGACAGGATGACCGAGGCCGCCCCTCGGCTGGTGCGGCACATCGCAGCCGCCCACGGGCTGGAGGCCGAGATCGAGTACCTCCACGAGTACCCCGTCACCATCACCGACCTCGACGAGACGGCGCATGCCGAGGCCCAGGTCGCCGAACTGCTGGGCGCCGAACGGTACGTCACCATGCCGCAGCCGATGAGTGGGTCGGAGGACTTCTCCCGGATCCTCGACGCGGTGCCGGGCAGCTTCGTCTTCCTCTCGGCGGTGCCTCCCGGCGTCGAGCCGGTGACGGCGCCGTTCAACCACTCCCCCTATGCCGTCTTCGACGACAGCGTCCTCGCCGATGGCGCAGCGCTCTACGCGCAGCTCGCGATCTCCCGGCTGCTCTCGGCGGACGCACGAAGGGAAGCGGCAGGCGGCTGACGTGAGTGTCGGTGGCCCGGATCCTGCTCGCCGATAGCGGCAAGCAGGATCCCCCGGTGTCGAAGGGCTCGAAGGAAGGGCGCCGGCCCTCGAGTCTCCCGGCCACCGCTGTCAGACGAGCCTTGTGACCTCACTGGGGGTGGAACCGACCGGTACCAGGCGGGTGAGCTGCGTGACGTGCCTGGGCTCGAGTTCACCGAGGTGCGAGACACCGAGCAACCGCATGGTGCGCTCGATCTCGTCCCGCAGGATCGCGATGGCGCGGTCGACGCCTTCGCGTCCGCCGGCCATGAGTCCGTAGAGGTAGGCGCGGCCGATGAGGGTGAATTTCGCGCCGAGGGCCATGGAGGCGACGATGTCCGCCCCGTTCATGATGCCTGTGTCCACCATGATCGTGGCGTCGCGGCCGACCTCGCGGACGACCTGCGGCAGGAGATGGAACGGGATGGGCGCGCGGTCGAGCTGGCGGCCGCCGTGGTTGGACAGGATGATCCCGTCCACCCCCATGTTCACGAGGCGCACTGAGTCCTCGACGTTCTGGACACCCTTGATGAGGATCTTCCCGGGCCACAGGTCGCGGATGATGGCGAGGTCGTCGTAGCTGATGGTCGGATCCATCGCCGCGTTCAGCAGATCACCCACCGTGCCACCGGTGTCGCTCAGGGACGCGAATTCCAGTTTCGGGGTGGTCAGGAAGTCGATCCACCACCACGGCCGCGGAATCGCGTTGAGGACCGTTCCGATGGACAGCTGGGGTGGGATGGAGAATCCGTTGCGCTTGTCGCGGAGGCGGGCGCCGGCAACGGGGGTGTCGACGGTGAACATGAGCGTGTCGAACCCGGCTTCGCCGGCCCGGCGGGCGAGCTCGTAGGAGATCTCCCGCTGGCGCATGACGTAGAGCTGGAACCAGTTGCGGCCGTTCGGGTTCGCTGCCTTCACGCCTTCGATCGAGGTGGTGCCGAGGGTCGAGAGGGTGAAGGGGATGCCGGCCGCAGCCGCCGCACCGGCGCCGGCGGTCTCGCCCTCGGTCTGCATGAGCCGGGTGAACCCGGTCGGCGCGATACCGAAGGGAAGTGCGCTGGGTCCGCCGAGGATCTCCACCGAGGTGTCGACGTGTTCGGCCGGGCGGAGGATCGAGGGGTGGAACTCGATGTCCTCGAACGCCTGGCGGGCCCGGGCCAGCGACAACTCGCCCTCGGCGCCGCCGTCGGTGTAGTCGAAGGCGGCCTTCGGGGTGCGCCGCTTGGCGATGGTGCGCAGGTCCGCAATGGTGAGCGCGGATCCCAGCCGCCGTTTCTTGCCGTTGAGCTCGATCTTCTTGAACTGCATCAGCTCGAGCATTTCCGCCGGGACGGGGAGTTGGCGCTTGGTCACGCGATGGTCCTTCCAATTGCAGCAGTGCGCTGAGGGCGGATCGCCTCGACCTGCTGTACCCGTCATCGGGCCGCAAGGTTGAAACGATTCAAAGTAGTCCCCGAACTCTACCAAGAAAGGCACCGGGCTTCTACGGACCGGGGGCCCGCGCAGGAACCTCGGGAGCAGCGTGCAGGAGTCCACCCCCTGCTCTGACCCGACAGCGCGGAGCCCGGGATCGGAGTCCAGGGCCTCAGTGGCCCATGCGCGACCGGTTCATGCAGTCCTCTCCAGCACTGCTGCCGGGGACTGCACTCCGACGTAGGCGCCCTTGAAGAACAACAGGGGTTCGGCGTCGAGCCGCGCGCTCAGGGACCGGACGCTCCCCACCACGATGGTGTGGTCGCCGCCGTCGTACTCCTGGTGCAGTTCGCAGTCCACCCAGGCGAGTGCGTCCTCCAGCACGGGGTTGCCCAGCGGCGACGTGGTGTAGTCGACGCCGGCGAACTTGTTCGTACCCGAGCGTGCGAACTGGCCGGCCAGGTGCTGGTGCTCTGCCGACAGGATGTTCACGGTGAAGCGCCCCGCTGCACGCAGCAGGGGCCAGGTGCTGGAGGTCCGGGCCGGGCTGAAGGTGACCAGCGCCGGGGTGAGCGAGAGGGAGGCGAAGGACTGGCAGGTGAACCCGGCCGGACCGGTGGGTGTCGCCGCTGTGATCACGGTCAGCCCGGTGGCGAAGTGTCCCAACACCTGCCGGAGGCGCTGGGGGCTGAGGTCCGAAATGTCCGTCATGATGGGTCCTTTCGTGGCGTATGAATTCAATCAATCACCGTTTGTGCCCGCACCCAAGAGCCGGGGAGGCGAGCTGTCGTATGAGGAAACACGGGGTCATCGCCCGTCGTATTGCGTAGTGAACAGGGCTGGAACGGGGCGTGCTGCTGGACGTGGGTCAGGCGCTGAGAGCCACGGCTTTCCTGGACGCCCGATGGGTCTTCTCCAGCGCGGCGGCCAGGTCCTCCTGCAGGTCTGCCAGGTCCTCGACGCCGACGGACAGCCGGACCAGGTCGGTGGGCACCGCCAGCGGGGTACCCCGTACCGAGGCGTGGGTCATCTCCGAGCAGTAGCAGACCAGCGATTCCACCCCGCCCAGACTCACGGAGAGCGCGAAGAGCCGGGTCGATTCGGCGAAGGCCCGTGCGGCAGCCTCTCCTGCTCTGAAGCGCAGCGAGACGATCCCGCCGAAGCCCGACATCTGGCGCGCCGCCAGGGCATGGCCCGGGTGCTCGGGCAGGCCGGGGTAGAGCACCTCCGCGACGCCGGGCTGGTCCCGGAGCCATTCGGCGAGGGCCTGGGCGTTGGAGGTGTGTCGCTCCATGCGCAGGCCGAGGGTCTTCAGCCCGCGGGCGGCCAGGAAGCAGTCCTGCGGCCCGGCGACCGCGCCGCCGGCGAACTGCTGGTAGCCGATGGTCTCGGCCAGCGCGGTGCCGCGGAAAGAACGGTCCGCTACGACCACGGCTCCGCCGAGCACGTCCGAATGCCCGCCGATGTACTTGGTGGTCGAGTGCACCACCACGTCCGCGCCGAGGTCCAGCGGCCGCTGCAGGTAGGGCGAGGCGAACGTGTTGTCCACCACGAGCAGGGCTCCGGCATCGTGTGCCAGCGTCGCCCAGCCGACCAGGTCCGCGATGCCCAGCAGCGGGTTCGACGGCGTCTCCACCCACAGCAGTGCGGTGGAGCCCGGCCGGACCGCGGCGGCCACCGCCGCCAGGTCGGTGATGTCCACGGCCGTGTTCGCCACGCCCCACGGGCCCAGCAGCCCGTTGATCAGCCGGTTGGTGCCGCCGTAGCCGTCCCCGCCGAGGACGATGTGATCGCCCGGGCGCAGCAGTGCCCGCAGCAGCGCATCCTCGGCCGCAAGCCCGGAGGCGAAAGCGAAGGCCGCCGCCCCGTGCTCCAGGGCGGCCAACTGGGCTTCGAACCCGTTACGGGTCGGGTTGGAGCCCCGGCTGTATTCGTGCCCGGCGCGCAGCACGTTGATCCCGTCCTGCACGAAGGTGGAGGTCTGGTAGATCGGCGGGATCACCGCTCCGGTCAACGGATCGGGGTTCTGCCCGGCGTGGACGGCTGTCGTGTTGAAACCCGAGTACTTCGTCATCTCAGACCCCTGTTCCTGCATGGACGACGACGGCACCTGCCGCCGGAGAAGTGGCTGTGAGGTCCGCGGTGCCCACCAGCGGAGCCAGGGCCAGGTCCAGATCCGCGACGAGGTCCGCCGCGGTCTCCAGGCCCACGGAGAGCCGGATCGTGGTCTCCGCGATCCCGGCGGCGGCACGCTGCCCGGGGGTGAGCCGGCAGTGCGTCATCGCTGCCGGGTGCGCGATCAGCGACCGGGTGTCCCCCACATTGGCCACCAGCTTGAACAACCGGAGCCGATCGATGAAGGCCCCCACCTGCCCGGGCTCGGCGGCCAGGTCGAAGGAGAACACACTGCCGGCCCCCTGCGGGAAGTCCCGGGCCGCGAGTCCGGCCTGCGGGTGGCCCGAAACGGAGGGGTGGTGCACCGCGGCGACGGCCGGGTGATCCGCCAGGAACCGGATGACCTCGCGGGTGTTCTGGGCGTGCCGGGCGACCCGGATGTCCAGGGTCTCCAGCCCCTGCAGGATCTGCGCGGCGCTGCCCGGTGCGAGCGAGGGGCCCAGGTCGTGGAGGTACTTGCTGCGCGCGAGGGCCAGGTACGCGCCGTGGCCGTGGCGTTCCCACAGGATTTCCCCGCCGTACCGGCGCTTCGGCCGGGTGAGCTGCGGCCACCGGTCCGGGTAGGCGGAGAAGTCGAAGCGCCCCCCGTCGACCACGGCGCCTGCGAGGGTGCTCCCGTGCCCGCCGAGGAACTTCGTGGCCGAATACACCACGATGTCGGCCCCGTGATCCAGGGGCCGGAACAGGGCCGGGGTCGCCAGGGTGTTGTCCACCACCAGCGGCACCCCTGCGGCATGGGCGACCGCGGCGATCGCCGGCAGGTCCTGCAGCGTGGCCAGCGGATTGCCGATCGACTCGGTCAGGAAGGCCCGCGTGGTCGGGCGCACGGCGGCCTGCCAGGCACCAGGGTCTGCCGGGTCGGCGAAGCTGACCTCGATCCCGAAATCGTCGAAGGTGTCGGTGAGCAGGTCCACCGTCCCCCCGTACAGCTTCGACGACGCCACGATGTGCTGCCCTCCGCGGACCAGCGACACCAGGGCGACGGCGACCGCCGCCTGCCCGGTCGCCGTCGCGAGCGCGGCCACGCCGCCGTCGAGCGCAGCGATCCGCTGCTCCAGCACCGCGACCGTCGGGTTGCCGGTCCGCGTGTAGGTGAAGCCCGGCTCCTTCAGCGCGAACATGCGCCGGGCCGACGCGTAGTCCGGGAATTCGTATGCCGCGGTCTGATAGATCGGAACTGCCACGGGCCGGTAGGGGGCCTGCGGTTCATAACCTGCATGGATCTGGGAAGTGGCCGTACAGCCAGCGTCACCGGTACTCATCGAAGATGCTCCTTCGGCAGAAGTAGTTAGGGCTTGAGGTCGAATCGGTCTAAACAGGCTGCGTCGTCGATCCTGTCCGGGAACCCGGGAGCGGCGGTGCCTCGTCCGCGGTGGAATGCGCTTCCGGAATCCAGGGATTGATGGCCGACACCGAGAATTTCCGGTAGATCTCCACATTCCCCGACACAATGGAGAGGCTCCTAGAAATGGCAGTCGCAGCAATGAGGGAATCGACTGCGGACACTTCGGCGTCGCTCAGCATCGGACCCCAGACAGCCGCGATATCAGCGTCGACAGAAAGAATGTTCGAGCTGTAGGAGTTAACGAACTCCTGCACCCAGGCGCCGACGTACTGGTATTGCTGGTTCTCCCGGCTGACCAGGTGCAGCTCTCCGATTGTCAGAGCGGAGACGAATATGCGGAAGTGTCTCCTCCGCTGGAGGAAATCGACGACAGCCGGAGAAGGGCGGGGGCTCCGCAACTCCACGACGACGTCGGTATCCAGAAGGAGGCCGCTTGTGCGTGGCATTCCTCAGACTGCCAGCGCAGGCAGACCGGCGTCCTCCGTGCGATTCGGAGCCACATGCGGTCTGAGGAGGAAGTCCACGAACGCTTCACGTGGAGCCATCAGTGCCTCGTAGTCGTGAATGCTCACCACCGACAGGGGAACCTGGGAGTGGGGATCAGCAAGGGAGGAGGTAGCAGTCATGGGCGGGCGGCACGGGGCCGCGTCCTTTCGCGAGCTCTTGCCCGCACCAGGTACCCCAGGGGGTGAATGCGGACCGCTTCGTCATCCGAACCACCCACCGAGCGCGGGGTTGGTATGTGACCAAGTCGGAGCTTGGCGGTCACAATTCATGAAGCTGTTGGAAGTATAACCACGCAATCGTGCTCGAAGTAAACACCCACTCCTCGGTGTCCTCGTACATCCGCACGCCTATTGACTGTTCCACGCATGACAGCAGGACTTTCGTGGCAGCAGGGGTTGAAACTCCACACCGAATTGCTCCGGAATATTACGCCCCTGGTTTTTCCAGCGCCCTGATCGTCGTCCATGATGGGGCCAGCCCCTCCGATTGGTGCTCAGTCTTTCGACTGTGGAGGGGACGTGCCTGCGTCACCGGTGGATTTAGAGCCCTAAGCCACACCATCCAGAGCAGCTGAGAGACCTGCCTCCATGACGCTGCAGCTTCCCCCGGATTTCCTGTCCGGAAGGGTGCTAATGGCAGGACCGATGGAAAGGAAAGCATCATGACCCTCGATCGCATCTCCACCAGCCACGCCGGCTCGCTGCCTCGCACACCGGAACTGATCGCCGCCAACGCCGCCCGCACCTTTGCCGAGGACGGCTTCACCCTGGAGCGGACACCCGAATTCGAAGGGCTGCTCACCACTGCCGTGGTGGACCTCGTCCAACGCCAGAAGGAGTTCGGGATCACGATCCCGGGCGACGGTGAGTACGGCAAGGCGATGTCCAACCCGGTCGATTACGGCGCCTGGTGGACCTACAGCTTCCAGCGCACCGCCGGCCTGGAACTGACGGATTTCAACCCGATCCTCGCCGAGCCTGTCCGTAGCGAGCCCGGCGCCATCAGGCTGACCTCGTTCGCCGACCGGCGTGATTGGACACGCTTCGCGGCGGCCTACCAGGATCCCGAGAGCGGCATCCAGATCGGCAAGAACGCCACGGCCTTTCCGTCCGCGACCGGACCGATCTCCTACACCGGGCACGCCGCACTGGCCAGTGACATCACGAACCTCAAAGCGGGCCTGGTTGCTGCGGACATCCCGACGGGGTTCATCACGGCCCTCTCACCCGGGTCCGCCAGCAGGATCGGCAACGACTACTACGCCAGCGAGGAGGAGTTCATCTACGCCTGGGCCGATGTCCTGCGCGAGGAGTACAAGGCCATCGTGGAAGCAGGCCTGATCGTCCAGATCGACGATCCGTCCATCGCGGAGAACTGGGACCAGATCAATCCCGAACCCACCATCGAGGACTACCAGAAGTTCACCCGGATCCGGGTCGAGGCCCTGAACTATGCGCTGCGGGGACTACCCGAGGAACAGGTCCGGTTCCACGTCTGCTGGGGATCCTGGCACGGCCCGCACACCACGGACATCGAGTTCCGCCACATCGTGGACCTCGTACTGGGTATCAACGCCGGCTCGTACTCCTTCGAGGCAGCGAACGCACGCCACGAACACGAATGGACCCTCTGGCAGGACGTCGACCTTCCTGCCGGGAAGGTGCTGGTTCCCGGCGTCGTCTCGCACGCGACCAACGTCGTCGAACACCCTGAGCTGGTCGCCCAGCGCATCGAGCGGTTCGCCGCACTCGTCGGTCGGGAGAACGTCGTGGCCTCCACCGACTGCGGGCTGGGTGGCAGGATCCACCCGCAGATCGCCGCCGCGAAGCTCGAGTCCCTGGGACGCGGCGCGCAGATCGCGTCGAACCGGCTCTTCGCCCGCTCCGGAACACTCGCCTAGCCTCCGGTGGCCACCCTCGTCACCAGGGTGACGGACCCGGCTCGGTGGTCCGGATGGTCTCCGGACAGCCGAGCCGGGTCGTTCCGCGCCGGGGCGGATACCCCGGAAATAGAGAAACCGACGGATGCTAGGCGGTCTGCTCCAGGGGTGCTGACTGGACGGTCTCGCGTTCCTCCAGAGCTCCGGTGACCGAGGCCGTGAGGCTGTTGGCGATGTGGGTGCGGGCGAGTTCGGCAGCGCCGACGCCGTCCCCGGCAACGACGAGCTCGAGTATCTGGTGGTGCTGGTTCAGGTCTATCGTTCGGGGCTCATCCCCGGAGGGGAGTTCGAGGCCGATGCGGCGGTAGCGGTCGGACTTGTCCCACAGATCATCCAGGAGCTTGATCAGGACATGGTTGTGCGAGGCGGCGTAGACGGCCCGGTGGAATTCCCGGTGCACCATGATCGCTTCCTCGCCCCAGACCCGCGTGACGGGCAGGAGCTTCTCGGCGGCTGCGCGCATTGCTGCTATGTCGGCGTCAGTCCGGCGGGAGGCTGCCAGTTCTGTTGCCGATGGTTCAAGTGAGAGACGGACTTCCAGGAGTTCCCGTGCTTCCGAGGCACTCATGGTGGCCACCCTGGAATCCCGATGGGTGTCCATGATGATCAGGCCCTCGCTCGAGAGCCGGCGGATCGCTTCACGCAGGGGCGTGATGCTCATGTGCATGTTGTCGGCCAGCTCGTACTGCGAGATGCGCGAGCCCGGGGCGAGGCCACCGGAGAGGATCAGCTGACGGAGTTCGTTGTACGCGAGACTGCCCTTGCTGGAAAAGACGTTCGTGGTGCTCATCTCACGCTCCGATTCCGAAACCGAGGCGTTGCCCCCGTTCTTCACAGTGTAGTTCCTTCAGGACATCTTATAAGAAGTTCCCCGAGAGGCTTGTGCTTCGCGTCACTGCCGGGCTAGCCTTGATGTAGGTCTTATAAGATATTCGCCTGGCCCTCCCAATCCTGCTTTCAAGGTCAGCCTCGGCACCTCAGTCTTATAAGAAATAAGAAACTACTCAGGAGAGATTCGAAGATGAAAATTGTTTCCGCCCACGTCGGCACCATCCCCATCAGTTCCTCGATCAGGAACGCTTTCATCGACTTCACCAAGATGGACTGCACGATCCTCGCTCTGGTCAGCGACGTCTTCGTCGATGGAGAACCTCTGGTCGGCTACGGCTTCAACTCCAACGGTCGCTACAACGCAACGGGCATCCTGAAAGACCGCATTCTTCCGCGCATCATGGATGCTCCGTCCGAGGATCTTCTCGACGAGGACGGCCAGCTCTCGCCGGAGAAGGCGTGGGACCTGATGATGTCCAACGAGAAGCCGGGCGGCCACGGTGAACGCTCGGTCGCTGTCGGTGTGGCCGACATGGCCCTGCACGATCTCGCCGCGAAGATCGCCGGCGTCCCGCTGTACCGGTGGATCTCGGATCACTACGGTGACGGAAACCCGGACAAGGACGTCTTCGTCTACGCCGCCGGTGGCTACTATGCACCCGGCAAGAGCCTCGAGGACCTCCAGAACGAAATGCGGGGCTTCCTGGCCAAGGGCTACAACGTGGTCAAGATGAAGATCGGAGGAGCCGACCTGGCCGAGGACCTCCGCCGCATCGAAGCCGTGATCGAGGTACTGGACGGCGACGGTTCCCGCCTGATGGTGGACGTCAACGGCAAGTTCGACCTGGAGACGGCGCTGGCGTACGGCAAGGCCATCGACCAGTACGGGCTGTTCTGGTACGAGGAAGTCGGCGACCCGCTGGACTACGCCCTGAACGCCACGCTCTCCGAGCACTACCGCAATCCGATCGCGACCGGGGAGAACCTGTTCTCCCTTCAGGACGCCCGGAACCTTGTCCGCTACGGCGGAATGCGCCCTGACCGCGACTTCATCCAGGTCGATCCGGCCCTGAGCTACGGCCTGACCGAATACCGCCGGATCCAGGACATGCTCGCCCAGCACGGCTGGTCCTCACGCCGCTGCATCCCCCACGGCGGACACCAGTTCTCCCTTCACATCGCAGCAGCCCTCAAGCTCGGCGGGAACGAGTCCTACCCGGGTGAGTTCCAGCCCACCGGCGGCTTCACCGATGACGCCGTGATCGTCGACAGCCGGGTGGCCCCGGGCGATCTGCCTGGCATCGGGCTTGAAGGCAAGGCCGAGTTCTACAAGGTCCTGCGCGCACTCCACAACTGACCAGTGCCCCGGTCCCGGGTGGTGTCACTGCCCGGGACCGCACCCCACCAATATCTTCAGTCCGACGTGCAAAGGAGCACCACGATGTCGTCCCACATCATGCAGAACCCGCAGGATTCCGCCCAGCCCCAGCAGCGATCCCGGTTCGGCCGGCTGATTCGCGAACTCTGGTTCCAAGTCGTTCTGGGCGCCGTCCTGGGCATCGCCGTCGGCCTGTTCCTGCCCTCCGTCGGCAAACAACTCACACCGCTCAGTGACTGGTTCATCGCCCTAGTGAAGATGATCGTCATTCCCGTGGTGTTCTGCGTCGTGTCCCTTGGCATCGCGTCCATGGACAGCCTGCGCAAAGCCGGCCGCATCGGGGTGAAGGCGCTGGGCTACTTCCTCGCCCTCTCGCTGGTGTCCATGCTGATCGGCCTGGTCGTCGCCAACGTCTTCCGCCCCGGGGACGGCATGAACATCGATCCATCGCAGCTGGACTCCAGCAAGGTTCCCGAGGCCGCCAACAAGAGCTTCGATGGCATCGAATTCGTCAGCAACATCATTCCGGAATCACTGTTCGGGGCCCTGACCGGCCACACCATCATCGCCGCACTGATGGTCTCCATCGTGTTCGGTGCCGCCATGAACGTCTCCGGTGACGCCGGTGCCTTCCTCACCCGGGGCATCCAGGCACTGTCCACGGTGATCTTCAAGATCGTCAGCTGGGTCATGCGCCTTGCCCCCATCGGAACGTTCGGCGCGCTGGCGGCCGTGGTGGCCAACTACGGCACCCAGAGCCTGCAGCAACTGGGCTATCTCGTCCTGCTGTTCACCGCGACCTGCGTCCTCTACGTCCTGGTAATCCTGGGCCTCATCGCCCGTGCCTGCGGGCTGAACATCTTCACGGTGATGCGCTATTTCAAGGCAGAACTGCTGATAGCCCTGAGCACCTGCTCCAGCGAAGCGGTGCTTCCGCAGCTGATCAAGAAGCTCGAGGCCATGGGCGTCGGCAAGTCCACCGTCGGCATCGTGATCCCGTCGGGGTTCTCCTTCAACCTCGACGGGTCCGCCGTCTACCTGACCATGGCCTCGGTGTTCCTGGCCCAGGCCGTCGGCATGGACCTCTCCTGGGAACAGCAGCTCGTCATGGTCGGCGTCATGATGCTCACCAGCAAGGGCACCGCGGGCATCGCCGGCGGCGCGTTCATCGTCCTGGCCAGCACCTTGAGCTCGGTGGGAGGAATCCCGCTGGCGGCCCTCGCCCTCATCGTCGGCATCGACCGGCTCCTGAACGAAGGCCGGGTGTTCATCAACGTCCTCGGCAACGTGATGGCAGCCGTGGTCGTCGGCAAGTGGGAGAAGGACTACGATCCGGAACAGGCCCGCAAGGCCCTGCACGCCCAGGCCCCGAAGAAGAACGCAATCGGAGCAAAGACACCGCCCACCGTGGAAACCGACAAGGTCGACGTCCACTGATACTGCACCGGGCAGGGCCGCCGCGCACCGCGGCGGCCCTTCCGCGTGACCGACTGCCGCTGCCGGAAACGCATCCGCACCCTATACAAAGAGGACCTGACCGCACCGTGACCGCCCGCATCCTGATCACCACCGACTACCTCCACCCGGGAGATACCGTTGACCAGCTCCTGCGCGACCACGGTCTCGCGCCGGTCTACTCTCCGTACCGGGGACCACGGACCCTCGAGGAACGCCGCTCGTTGTTCGACGGCATGTCCGGAGCGATCCTCGCCGGCGAACCGGTCACCGCCGACATGCTCACCGATGCCCCTGCCCTGCAGGTCATCGCCCGCAGCGGGGTGGGGTACGACTCCATCGATGTACCGGCCGCCACAGCCCGAAGGATCAGGGTATGCAACGCCCCCGGAACGAACCACCACTCGGTCGCTGAACTGACCATCGGGCTCGTCATCATGGCCGCACGCCGCCTCCCCGAAGTCACCACCGCGGTCCGGCAAGGCCACTGGCCCCGCGAAGCCGGCCATGAACTGCGCGGTTCCACCCTGGGCATCATCGGCTACGGCCCCAGTGGACGCGCCACGGCGAGCCTCGGCGCAGCCCTCGGTATGAGGGTCCTGGTCAGTACCACCCACCCCGATCGCGATAACCCCGCGGTCCAGTTCGCTGATGTCGACACCGTCCTCCGCGACGCCGACTACCTCTCCCTGCACACCCGCGCAGGCCAGGACACCGGCAGACTCATCGATGCACCCCGTCTACAAAGGATGAAATCCACCGCGGTCCTCATCAACACGGCCCGCGGTTCACTCGTGGATGAAGAAGCCCTGGCCGCCGCACTGTCCGACGGCACGATCGCCGGTGCCGCCCTGGATGTGCTCGAGACCGAACCCCTCCCCGGCGACAGCCCCCTTCGGGGACTCGACAACGTGGTCATCACCTCGCACCTCGGCGGACAGACGATCGAGGCACGGGCGCGGGCCGGGCTCGCAGCCGCACGGGCCGTCATCGACGTCCTCGAAAACCGAGAACCCGCACACCCGGTCGACCGCTGAACTCGGACACCGGCGAGGATGGTCCCTCATGCCGGACGGGCTCCACCCCGGATTGTCCAGACAGCGTCTGGACAATCCGGGGTGGAGTCGCCTTGCGACTGCTCCCCATTGCACCTCCAAGAGGTGCAATGGGGAGCAGGACAGCGCGGCCTAGACGAGTTCGGTGGACGCCAGCGATCTCGTCTCGGCGGAGTTCCGCGACGGAGGTGCTGGTGTTGCGGCTGCATGCCCGGCGAGGACACCCGTCCGGTGCCGAAGCTTCAGTCGGTACATCAGGACGCCGGTGATGATGACGGCAGCGACGAAGAGAACCCCGCCCCACTGCAGGTACCACTCGAACGGCGGCACGGAGTTGTAGATCTCCGAGCGCGGCCAGATGAGGTTCAGTGTCATGGCGCCGCCCCACAGGACCGCGAGGATGTTCACCGGCAGTCCCCACTTGCCGAGGCTGAAGCCGGGTTCGGTGCCGTCATCGGGCAGCGGCCACTTCCTGGTCAGGCGGTTCCGCAGCATGGGCACAGTCACCAGCAGGTAGGAGAGGTAAATCAGGACGATGCTGATGCTGGAGAGGATGGTGAAGATGGCCGGCTGGGAGACGTTCACGATCAGCGGGATGACCGCGATGACGCCGATCACGATGGCGGCGACCGTCGGAGTCTTCCGGACGGGGTGCACCTTGCCCAGGTGGCGGCTGAACGGAAGGTTGTTGTCCCGGGCCATTGCGAACATCATGCGGATGGCGGCTGCGTGGACGGCCAGCGTGCAGACCATGACGGCCACCACGATGCACAGCAGGAAGGCTTTGCCGAAGGGGCCGCCCAGCACGGAGAGCACGATGTATTGCAGGCCGCCGTCGGCCGAGCCCAGCTTGGGATCCTTCAGGTCCGGGGCGGCGAGGAGTCCGGTGAGCAGGATCAGTCCGCCCAGCACGAAGGATGCGGTGATAGCCCGCAGGATGGCCTTGGGTGCCGTGCGCTTGGGGTCCTTGGTCTCCTCGCCGAGGGAGCTTGCAGTATCGAAGCCGTACATCACGTAGCCCGATGCCATGGCGCCGATGATGAAGACTCCGAAGAAGCCCAAGGGGTGGTCGGTCCCGAATCCCGTGGTCTCGAAGAGCACGCCGGGTCCGCGGACGATATGCCATGCCAGTGCGAGGATGAGCAACACCGCGGCGACGAGTTCGACGAAGACGCCCACGCTGTTGATCTTGGTCATGAGTTTCACGCCGAAGGCGTTGATGAGGGTGGAGATGCCGATCATGGTGCTCGCGAGGATCACCCCGTTGAGGGCGAAGTCGTAGGTGCCGGTGCCGTCACCGATGAACTGGAACCCGGACCAGATCTGGGGCAGTGTGAGCTGGAGTGCCAGCGCCACGGCGCCCAGGGCCATGATCGAGGAGATCAACAACAGCCACCCGGCCAGCCAGGCGACGGTGCCGGAGGAGAGCCTCTTGGCCCAGTTGTAGACCGAACCGGCCACAGGGTAACGCCCTGCCAGTTCGGCGAAGCACAGGGCCACCATCAGCTGCCCGACGAAGACGATCGGCCAGGACCAGGCGTAGGCCGGGCCAGCCATGGAGTAACCGAAATAGAACAGTTGAAAAACGCCGGTGAGGATGGAGATGTAGCTGACTCCGGCCGCGAAGCTGGCGAACTTGCCGATGCTCCGGTCCAGGGTCTGGGCATAGCCGAACTGGTCCATGCCGCTTGAATCAGTACTCTTGCTGGGTTCCGCCAATTGAAACTCCTAAGTCAGAAAAGCACGATGGTGGCCTGCGACCGCCTTTGGGCGCAGGCGAGACCGGGCGCCGCGCCGTTGCGGCGCCCGGCTGTTTCCCCAATGCTGTTGCCTACTCGGCCGCGCCCTCCCCCGTTTCCTTCGGAGCCGGAGCCGTGCCGAACCAGCCGCTGGGCGCGGGCTGGATGTTCTGCCAGATGTGCTTTGCCTCGCGGTACTCGTTGAGGCCCGCCTGGCCGAGTTCACGGCCGATCCCGGACTTCCCGAAGCCGCCCCACTCGGCCTGCGGTACGTACGGGTGGTAGTCGTTGATCCACACGGTTCCGTGCCGGAGGGCGCCGGCGACACGCTGCGCTTTGGAGGCGTCCGAGGTCCATACCGCGCCGGCCAGGCCGTACTCGGTATCGTTCGCGATCGCGACTGCCTGATCCTCGGTCCGGAACGTCTCGACGGTCAGCACGGGGCCGAACGATTCGTCGCGCAGTACGCTCATGCCGGAGCGGCAGTTGCCGAGTACGGTGGGCGGGTAGAAATAGCCGTCGGCGAGCGGCCCCTCGTCGGGGATGTATCCCCCGCACAGGAGCTCGGCGCCCTCCGCGATGCCGGCCTGGACGTAGGCGTGGACCTGGTCCCGGTGCTTGGCGGAAATGAGTGGCCCGGTCTCGGCGTCGGGATCGAACGGCCCGCCCATCCGGATCTTCTTCGCCCGGTCCACGACCTCGGCCACAAAACGGTCCGCAATCGACTCCTCGATGACGAGCCGCGCCCCTGCCGAGCAGACCTGCCCGGAGTGCAGGAAGATGGCGGTCAGGGCGTTGTCGACGGCGGCGTCCCAGTCCGCGTCCGCGAAGACGACGTTCGGGTTTTTTCCACCAAGTTCGAAGGCGACGTTCTTGACTGTCTCCGCGGCCGCAGCCATGATCGTCTGGCCCGTGGCCAGGCTTCCGGTCAGGGAGACGAGGTCGACGCGCGGGTCGGAGCTGAGTGGGCCGCCCACTGTCGAGCCGGATCCGGTGACGAGGTTGGCGACGCCGGCAGGGACGCCTGCCTCTTCGAGGGTTTCCATCAGGAGGATCGACGTGGACGGCGTGAGCTCGCTGGGCTTCAGCACGAACGAGTTCCCGGCGACGAGTGCCGGCGCCACCTTCCAGGCGGCCTGGAGGAGCGGGTAGTTCCACGGTGCGATGAGGGCACAGACGCCCAGCGGCTCATAGACCACGCGGCTGATGGCGTTCGGCCGGCCCGTGTCGATCACCCTGCCGGCATCGAGGCCGGCGATCTTTCCGTAGTAGCGGAAGCAGGCAGCGATGTCGTCCATGTCGTACTCGGCCTCGACGAGACGTTTGCCGGTGTCGAGCGCCTCCGCCCGGGCGTAGGCGGCCTTGTCCCGCTCGAGCAGGTCGGCCACGCGCAGCAGCACGGCACCCCGCTCGATATCCGTGAGCCTGCGCCACGGGCCACCATCGAAAGTTGCCCGCGCGCTGGCGATCGCCCGCTCGGCATCCTCCGCGGTGGATGCCGCGACGACTGCTACTTCGCGCCCGTCTGCCGGGCAGCGCACGGATGCGGTGCCGCCGTCGGACGCCTGCTGCCAGGTTCCGCCGATGTAGAGGCCCTTGATGGCCTGCGATGTCCCGGCCTGGTGGACGTGCTCAGCCGTGGCAGTCATTGTTTCTCCTTCTAGTGTGTGCATCCGGCATTCCTAGCCCCTGGCCGCAGGGGCGGCGTCGCCGGTGCGCTCCAGCGGGCTGACGCCGTGCCGGTAGAACTCCGCGTGCTGCGGCGCCAGTGGGGTCTTGCCGGCGATCAGGTCGGCCGCCTTCTCGGCGAGCATCATGACCGGCGCGTAGATGTTGCCGTTCGTGACGTAAGGCATGGCGGACGCGTCCACCACGCGGAGGCCCTTGGTGCCGTGGACGGTCATGTCCAGGGGGTTCACGACGGCCATGGGATCGGACTCGGGACCCATCTTCGCCGTGCAGGACGGGTGCAGGGCTGTCTCGGCGTCGCGGGCGACCCAGTCGAGGATCTCCGCGTCCGTCTGCACGGACCGCCCCGGAGAGAGCTCGCCCCCGTTGAAGGGGCCCATGGCGGACTGGCCCAGGATGTCGCGAGCCACACGGACGGCCTCGACCCATTCGCGGCGGTCCTGGTCCGTGGAGAGGTAGTTGAAAACCATGGACGGGTGCACGGTGGGATCGGTGGACGTAATCTTGAGGGTGCCGCGGGCGTCGGAGTACATGGGGCCGATGTGCACCTGGTAGCCGTGCTTGGCATCGGCCTTCTGGCCGTCGTAGCGGACGGCGACCGGGAGGAAATGGAACATCAGGTTCGGGTACGCGACATCCTCGTTGGAGCGGACGAAGCCGCCGCCCTCGAAGTGGTTGGTGGCGGCCGGTCCCTTCCGGCCCAGCAGCCACTGCATGCCGATCCACGGCATACGCCAGACATCCAGGGCCGGCTGCATGGACACCGGCTGGGTGCAGGCGTGCTGGATGTAGACCTCGAGGTGGTCCTGGAGGTTTTGCCCGACGCCGGGCAGGTTGGCCACGGAGTTGATGCCCAGGGAGTTCAGGTGGGCGGCGTCGCCGACGCCGGAGAGCTGGAGCAGCTGCGGGGTGTTGATCGCGCCGCCGGCCAGGATCACCTCACCCGCGTTCACCTGGTGGGTTTTGCCGTTGCGACGGTATGTGACGCCGGTAGCCACGTTGCCCGTGAAGTTGATCTTGGTGGCCAGTGCCCGGGTGAGGACGGTCAGGTTGTCCCGGCCGAAGTTCGGCCGCAGGTAGGCGCGGGATGCCGAGAGCCGCTGGCCCTTGTGCACGTTGCGGTCGAAGGCCGCGAAGCCTTCCTGGCGGTACCCGTTGACGTCGTCCGTCAGCGGGTAACCGGCTTCCTGGGCGGCGGCGAAGAAGGCCTGGAACAGCGGGTTCGTGGCGGGGCCGCGTTCCAGGACCAGCGGGCCGTCATGCCCGCGGAGCTCATCATCCGGGTCGGCGGCGAGTGCGTTCTCCATCCGGTTGAAGTACGGCAGGCAGTGCGCGAAGTCCCAGGTCTCCATGCCGGGGTCGGCGCCCCAGCGCTCGTAATCCAAAGGGTTGCCGCGCTGGAAGATCATGCCGTTGATGGAGCTCGAGCCCCCCAGGACCTTGCCCCGGGCATGTGCCACGCGGCGGCCGTCCATATGGGGCTCCGGGTCCGACTCGTAGCGCCAGTCATAGAGCGGGTTGCCGCTGGGGAAGGTGAGCGCGGCCGGCATCTGGATGAAAAGGTCCCAGGGGTAGTCGCTTCGTCCGGCCTCGAGGACCAGGACGCTGCTCTGGCCTCCATCGCTCAGACGGTTGGCCAGTACGGAGCCCGCGCTTCCGCCGCCGACAATGACGTAGTCGTAGCTGGTTTTTGTCATGCTGCAAACTCTCCTTCTACCTCGCGCCGGTCACAGTGGCCAGGGCGGGTCGTTGTTCTTTCGAAAGCGAAAGGTTGACCATGTCAGCCGGAGGATCCGCGGTATCCCCTGATGTGGCGTAGGTCATATTCAGGGAGAGTAGTGCACCTTGAACGACTGTTCAACAGAAAAACTGGACAAGCGTTCAAAATTTACGGTCATGAAACATCAGGCCTGCGCTGAGGTGCGGGAATGCGCCCTTGCCCTTTCCGTGTGTCGCGCTTCTGCCGGTATGTGACGGGACCTGAGTCAGGCATAACCTCAGGGATTGCATGGTGCCGCCGTGCCGGAGAGTGGTGGTTCGCGGCCGCTATGCCGCGAAGGCGATCTCCTCGGTGCGGGCGATGCTCCGCCGAATGGATTCTTTGTCCACACCGAGGAGCGCGGTCAGCCACATGCCGTTCTGCAGGACGACGATGTCGGCGGCCCGCTCTTTGCATTCCTTGGCAGGCAGCCCAGGCTTGGCCTCTCCTATCAGGGCGGCAAGCCCGTCCAGGTACCGGTCGAAGGCCGCGGCGTTGATCAGGGCGAAATCATCGTCCGCCTTGGCAAGCGCCCACAGATGAAGGCGCAGGGACAGGTACCGCGTGGTCAGGAGTTCCGGGCCCGCAACCCGGCGCAGGGCATTCCGGAGCTGTTCGTCCGGGGGCAGCGCCGGGTCCGGCGCAACCAGAGCGAGGTCGTGTTTGTCCACACTGTGCAGGGCCGCACGGATCAGGCTCATCTTGTCTTCGTAGTAGTAGTTCACCAGCCCGAGAGCGACGCCGGCTTCCCGGGCCACCGCGCGCATATTGACACCTGAGATGCCGTGGCGCGACAGCAGCTCGAGCGCCGCTTCGAGAATGCGCGCCTGCCTGTCGATCTGTTGGCCGGACTTCACGGTGTTTGTACTCACTCGGCCAGAGTATGGCCAAAGGGGTGACGGTGCATCCCGCCGACAGCGGCGCCCCACCCTGCCGCACACGACGGGTTCCGGCGCGGTGGCCGGGCGGGTAGCGGGGCTGCCTCCCGAAATCCACTGATGCCGTTGCCGTCTCCCGCGTGTGCGCTGGTCACCTCTAGTTGATCGGCGCGGGTGGTCGTTCGTCGCTGAGCACGGCGAGGGTGTTGTCTGCTGCGAGCATTGCCATGGCGGTACGGGTCTCCACGGTGGCGGAGCCGAGGTGTGGGACGAGCACGACGTTCTCGAGTTCGAGCAGTCCGGGGTGCACGCGGGGCTCGTTCTCGAAGACGTCGAGTCCTGCGCCGGCGATCTGTTTCCCGCGAAGGGCGGAAGTGAGGGCTGCTTCGTCGACGATGGGTCCGCGGGCGGTGTTGATGAGGTAGGCCGAGTCCTTCATGGCCGCGAGTTGCTCGGCGCCGATCAGGTGGTGGGTGGCAGGCCCGTAGGGGCAGTGGAGGGAGACGATGTCGGAGATACCGAGCAGCTCGTCGAGGTCGACGCGCCGGGCGCCCAGCTCTGCGGCGATCCTCGGATCGATCTCGCTGCGCGACTGGTAGACGATGTCCATGCCGAAGGCTTTGGCCCGGAGTGCGGTGGCCCGGCCGATGCCGCCCATGCCGACGATGCCGAGGGTTTTGCCCTGCAGGCTGCTGCCGAGCAGGAAGGACATGCCCCACTTCCAGGGCTGGCCGGAGCGGATGAGCCGTTCGCCCTCGCCGAGCCGGCGGGTCGCCAGAAGGATCAGGCCGAACGCGATGTCGGCTGTGGCGTCCGTGAGGACGCCAGGGGTGTTGGTGGCTACGATGCCCCGTTCTGTACAGGCCGGCACGTCGATGTTGTCGTAGCCGACGGCCACGTTCGCGACCACCCTGAGCTGGGGGCCGGCGGCGTCGAGCAGCTCGGAGTCGACGCGTTCGGTGAGCAGGCTCACCACGGCGTCGGCACCGGCTACCCGGCGCAGGAGCTCCTCGCGTCCGATCGACTCCTGACCCTGCCAGGCGTCGACCTCGTGCTCGGCGCGAAGCTTCTCGATAGCGGCTTCGGGTACGCGTCCCGTGACGACGACCCGGCTCATGCCGTCTCGATCCACTTGCGCAGGCGGCCGAGGCCGTCGCGGATGTCGGCGACGTCGATGCCCGAGTAGGCGAGCCGGATGTATTGCCGCTCTTCGCCCGGCTGGCGGCGTCCGAAGTGCTCACGGGTGCAGAAGGAGACACCGGTCTCGTGGAGAGCTGTGGAGGCGAAGTCGCCGACTGCCGTGTACCCCATGCGCTGCATGGCCTCGGTGACGTCGGGGAAGAGGTAGAACGTCGACTTCGGCACGGCGACCTGCACGCCGGAGATGTCGTTCACGAGTTCGCAGGCGGCATCGCGTCGCTCGCGCAGGATCTCGAGCATCTGCTGTACGGGTTCCTGGGTGCCACGGAGGGCTTCGATACCGGCCCACTGAACGTAGTGCGTCGTACACGACTCATCGTTGGTGTTGAGTGTGCTCAGAATTCTGGCGATCTCGACCGGGGCGACGGCGCAGCCCAGGCGGGATCCCGTCATGGCGAACTTCTTGCTGAACGTGTAGAGGATCACGGTGCGCTCCATCATGCCGGGGAGCGAGGCGATGGAGCTGGAGACACCCTCGTAGCGCGTCTCGAAGTACGCCTCATCGGAGAGTACCCACAGGTCGTGCTCCTGGGCGAGCTGGGCGATCGCTTCCCGCTCGGCCGGCGTCGATTCAGCCGAGATGGGGTTCTGCAGGTCGTTGTAGATGATCGCGACAGTCTTCGGGGTGATCGACGTGCGCACCTGGTCGAGGTCGATCGCGAAGCCCTCGCTGGTGGGCAGGTAGCGGTACGGCACCGCTGTGCCACCGAGGTACTCGATCTGCGATTCGTAGATCGGGAAGCCGGGGTTGGGATAGAGCACTTCCTGGCCGGGGTTCATGACCGCCTGCAGGAATTTCGTGATCACGGGCTTGCCGCCCGTCATCACCACCACGTTGTCAGGGGTGAACTCGATACCCCGACGGCCCCCGATGTCCTCGGCGAGTGCCTCGCGCAACTGCGGGATGCCGGGACCCGGGCAATAGCCCGTATGGCCGTCGGCGATGGCCCGGTTCATGGCTTCGACGATATGCGGGGCCGTCGGGATGTTGATGTCACCGAGATGGAAGGGGTACACGAGGTTCCCCTTCGACTTCCAGGCCGCTGCGGCCTGGGCGACGCTGAAAGCGGTTTCGGTGCCCAGACGTTCGAGCCGGTTCGCGAGTTGCTGCATGCTGTCTCCTCATCGAGATCGTGATCGATTTTTTTTAGTAATGATTTGCTGCTTCTGCGTCATGGCGGCAGCGGGTGGGCATCTCCTGCCGGCTTCGGTGGATACCAGAGCGGGTCACCAGGCGTCGTACTGGAACGTGAAGTACAGGATGACCGACATGAGCAGAAGGGCAGTGAGAGCGACGAAACAGTCCGTGACCTGTTGACGTCCACGCGGTGCCCGCAAGCGTGCTTCTACGGGTGGTCTCGGGCGCGTGCCCCGACCGACGAGATTCTCATGCCTTGTCATCGCTGTTCAGCACTCCACCACGTTGACGGCCAGCCCACCCATGGCCGTCTCCTTGTACTTGGAGCTCATGTCCTTGCCGGTTTCCCGCATGGTGATGATGACTTCGTCGAGGGACACCCGGTGTACGCCGTCTCCCCAGAGCGCCATTTTGGCGGCATTGATCGCTTTCGCCGCGGCGATGGCGTTCCGTTCGATGCAGGGCACCTGGACCAGACCACCGATGGGATCGCAGGTCAGGCCGAGGTTGTGTTCCATGGCGATCTCGGCCGCGTTCTCGACCTGGGACGGGCTGCCGCCCATCACTTCGGCCAGGCCGGCGGCAGCCATCGACGACGCAGAGCCCACTTCGCCCTGGCAGCCCATCTCTGCGCCAGAGATCGAGGCCTGTTCCTTGTAGAGGACTCCGACAGCACCGGCGGTCAGGAGGAACCTGACCACCACGTCGTCGCGATCGCGCTGGTCGGCGTCCTGCATGCCGGGCGCGAAATGCAGGGCGTAGTACAGCACTGCGGGGATGATGCCCGCCGCTCCGTTGGTCGGAGCGGTGACCACCCTGCCCCCGGAGGCGTTCTCCTCGTTGACGGCAAGAGCTATCAGGTTCACCCATTCCTGCCAGTACGCGGGGTCGTGGTCCTTGTCTTCCTTCAGCAGGCGATCATGCCAGTCGGGGGCGCGCCGACGGACCTTGAGCCCGCCGGGCAGCAGTCCCTCACGGGTGAGGCTGACCTTTGCGCAGCTCTCCATGACCGAATAGATGTGGAGCAGTCCCTGCCGGATCTCCTCCTCCGTGCGGCTGTCCTTCTCATTGGTCAGCATCACGTCGCTGATACCGAGGGAGGTCCGACGGCAGTGTTCCAGCAGCTCTGCAGCGGTGCGGAACGGGAGCGGAAGTTCTTTTTTCGAGGTTTCGAGTTCCTGCCGGGCGGCGTCCTCCTCGCCGTCCCGCACGATGAAACCTCCGCCGACCGAGAAGAACGTGGCCGTATGGAGAACCTGCTCCGCCGGACCGTAGACGGTGAAGGTCATGCCGTTGGTGTGCCGCGGCAGGATCGTCAGGGGGCGCAGGACCATGTCCCCGACCCCGTAGGGCAAGGACACGCTTCCACCGAGCTGCAGGATGCCGGTGCCGGCGATGGTTGCCAGCCGCTCCTCCACTTCCTCGGGCTGGATCACCTCGGGGTGGAAACCCTCAAGGCCGAGAAGGATCGCCGTCATGGTTCCGTGCCCGTGCCCCGTCGCAGCGAGGGACCCGTAGAGGTCGACCCGCAGTGCTGCCACATCGGCAAGGATGCCGGAGGCCTTCAGTTCTTCGCTGAACACCGCGGCGGCCCGCATCGGTCCGACAGTGTGCGAGCTCGAAGGTCCTATCCCGATGGAAAAGAGATCGAAAACTCCTACAGCCATGGTGCAGTTCCTTCGTGTCCAGGGGTCGGCAGATGATCCTGCCGGAAAAGAGCATGGGCGATCCACCTGACCAGGAGCCACGAGAACCGCCGGACGGATCACACGTCCGACCTGTCGCCCGTCGCGGTGGCACCGAGCGATCCGGACAGCTCGGCCGGGACTGGGGACCGTCAGGGGACCTCGGGGGAGGCGTACTCGCGCATCGCATCGAGGAGCCACCGGCCCAGGAAGTCCGCGAAGGAGGCGCGGGGGAAGATCCGGAAGCTCTCCTCCCCGGTCTTCTCGAGGACTACCGGGATGTTGCCCACCTCGGTGCTCAGTGCTGTTCCCGTGGGGAAGCTGCGCGGGTGCAGGTCCAGGGGGCAGCCCTTCTCCAGGACGGCACGGGCCCGGGCGCCGGAGAGTTCGAACGTGGTGCGGTTCGCGGACAGGTCCACCACCTGGCCCGGGGCCCCGCCCAGGGCGGCGGTGAGGGAATCGATGAGGGTTCCACCGAGCGAGTCGTGGGCGTCCTCCGGTGCGACCACCAGGAACTCGGACGGCCCCAGCCAGAGGACCCGAACGCCGTCGGTGCCGCCCACGTCACCGCAGCGGACCGGCAGGCTGCCGGCGACGGCGGCGACCCGTGCGCCCTCCTCGGAGCGGGGGTTCACGCGGAGGCCCACCATGGTCTGGAACGGGCCCTCCTGGAGGACCACCGTCCCCTCGATGGAGCCGGCCTCCAGCGCGGCGGTCAGGTGGGAGGCGGGGCTGCGTCGGATGTCCCGAAGTCCATTGATGCCGTTGAGTGCTGCTGTGTTAGCCATCCTTGCGGGTCCCTTCGGGGTCGAAAAGTACGGTTTCGGCGACGACGACGTCGACCAGCCGGTCGCCTGCGGCGGCCACCAGGGTCTCGCCGATGCGGTTGCGGCCGTTCTTGATCAGCGCCAGGGCGAAGGTCCGCTCCAGGGCGGCGCTGTGGTAGCTGGAGGTGACGAAGCCCTGCATGGGGACGGGACCGGAGGCAGGGTCGGTGCTGATGCCCTGCTCCACTAGCTGGGTGCCTTCGGGGAGCCGGAAGGAACGGTCCACGGGCAACACGCTGACCAGGTGCTTGCGGTCCTCGCGCCCGGCATCGGCCCGGGCATAGGATCGCTTGCCGATGAAGTCCTTGGCCTTGGACACCACCCATTCCATGCCCGCGTCCTGCGGTGTGACGGTGCCGTCGGTGTCCTGACCGACGATCGGGTAGCCCTTCTCGGCGCGGAGTACGTGCATGGTCTCGGTGCCGTAGGGGGTGATGCCGAATTCGGCGCCTGCGGCTGCCACTGCTTCCCAGGTGTTCAACCCGTACCAGGACGGCACGTTGATCTCGTAGGCCAGTTCGCCGGAGAACGAGATGCGGCAGACCCGGGCCCGCACGCCGGAGGCGAGGGTGGTTTCGCGGAAGGTCATGAACGGGAAGGCTTCCGCCTCCAGCCCCCCGTCCGCCTCCAGCTCCGGTGCCAGCTTGGCGATGACGGCCCGGGATCGGGGGCCGACGACGGCGATGGTGCTCCACTGTTCGGTCACCGAGGTGCAGTGCACGTCGAGGTCGGGCCATTCGGTCTGGAGCCATTCCTCCAGCCAGTCCAGTACCTTGGCGGCGCCGCCGGTGGTGGTGGTCATGAAGTAGCGGTCGTCATCGAGACGGAGGGTCACGCCGTCGTCGAAGATCATGCCGTCCGCCATGCACATGACCCCGTAGCGGGCGGAACCCGGGGCGAGCTTCTTGAAGGCGTTGGTGTAGATCCGGTTGAGGAATTCACCGGCGTCCTTGCCGCGGATCTCGATCTTCCCGAGGGTGGTGGCGTCCATGAAGCCTACGGAGTCGCGGACGGCCGCGCACTCGCGCAGCACGGCTGCGTCCATGTCCTCGCCGGCGTGCGGGTAGTACCAGGGACGCTTCCACTGTCCCACGTCCTCGAACAGGGCACCGTGCGCCTCGTGCCACGGGTGGATGGACGTCTTGCGTGCGGGGTCGAACAGTTCGCCGCGCTGGCGGCCGGCCAGTGCCGCGAAGGCGACGGGGGTGAACGGTGCGCGGTACGTGGTCGTGCCGATGTCGCCGATCCCACGGGACGCTTCGCCGGCGGTGCGAAGTGCCGCGGCGATGACGCCGATCGCGTTGACGCCGGAGGTCTTGCCCTGGTCGTTGGCGGTGCTGATGGAGGTGTAGCGCTTGATGTGTTCCACCGAGCGCATGCCGGCGCCGGTGGAGCGCAGGACATCGGCCACGGACTGGTCGCGCTGGAAGTCCACGAAGTGGGAGTGCCACTGGTCCGGCGTACCGGCCTGGCCCGGGACCAGCCACAGCTGGCGGGTCGGGGCGGAGGACTTCGGCTCGCCGATGGCGGACGGCTGCGTGGCGGACTCGAAGCCGGCGGCGGTGGCGGCGGTTACGCCTGCGGAGATGCCTTCGGCCAGGACATCCTCGAGTTCGAAGCTGCCGCGGCCGGAGCCGATGGTCTGCTGGTTCGGGACCACGGTGCTCGGCACGAAAGCGGCCAGCTCATCGTCCCAGCGCAGCTTGCCCTGCCGCTGGGAGTGCAGGTGCACCAGCGGACTCCACCCGCCGGAAACCGCCAGCAGGTCGCAGGCTATCTCTTCGACGGCGTCGGTGAGTTCGCCGTCGTCGGTGATGCCGCGGACGGTGACGGCGGTCAGGCGGCCGTCACTGCCTGCCGTGCCGTCCGCGGTGGTGTTCGCCACCGCGCTGCCGGTCAGCACCCGGGTGCCGGCGTCGGCGGCGGCGGCTGCCACGTCGGTGAGGCCCGGGCGGGCGTCCACGACGGCCGCCACCTCGACGCCGGCGGCGCGCAGGTCCGCCGCGAGGGCGTAGGCGCTGTCGTTGGTGGTGCTGATGACCACGCGCTGTCCGGCGGCGACGGCGTAGCGGTTGAGGTAGCTGCGGACGGCGGAGGCCAGCATGATCCCTGGGCGGTCGTTGTTCTCGAAGACCAGGGGGCGTTCGTGGGCGCCCGGGGCCAGCACCACCTGCGCGGCACGCACGTGCCAGATACGCTGCCGGGAGACTCCGGGTGCTGCGGGGCTGGAGAGGTGGTCGGTGCGGTTCTGGACGGCGATGACGTAGTTGGCGTCGTAGGCGCCGAACGCGGTGGTCCGGTTCAGGACGGTGGTTTCGGAGCCCGAGACGAGTTCGGCTTCGATGTCAGCCACCCACTCCAGGGCCGGCTTGCCTTCGATGACCTCGGCCAGGCCGGGAGCCGTGGACCCCGAGAGGAGGGATCCGCCGAGCTCGGGCTGGTCGTCCATCAGCATCACCCGGGCGCCGGTGCGAACGGCCTCGCGGGCGGCGGCCAGGCCGGCGGGACCGCCGCCGATGACCAGGACATCGGTGTGGACGTACTTCTTGTCGTACTCGGCGCGGTCATCCTCCGGGTCCAGCTTGCCCAGTCCGTTGAGCAGCTCCGCCTTCAGGCCGTCCACCAGGGTGACGGTCGTGGCCGGGAGCATGGACTCGGCCACATGGCCGGGGAACCGTGGGTGCACCTTCACCAGGGCGTTCGATTCCTCGACTCCGGCGGACATGATCCCTCGGGGGCGGTCCTCGTACAGCGAGTTGCCGACGGCGATCCGGCCGTTGGCGAGCAGCGCCGAGGCGAGGGTGTCCCCGGGATGCCCGGTGAACTCCTCGCCGTCCACGGTGAAACGCCAGGAGATGGTGCGGTCGATGCGCCCGCCGGTGGCGAGGCGGGCGTTCTGGGAAGTCACTTGGATGCTCCTTCCGGGGCGGTGGTGCCGGCTGCTGAGGTGGCGGGGGCCGTGCTCGTGCCGGAGATGTCGGGAGCCGCGGTCCCGGTGGTGGTGCTGTCCGGGGCGGTGCTGGCGGTGCCGGACTCAGGTGCCGCGGCGGCCCTGTCCGGACGGGCCGCGCCCATGGGGTAGACGGCCTGGATCTCGTAGGTGACCGTGTCACGGAGCATGTTGAACCACTGGCGGCAGCCGGTGCTGTGGAGCCAGCGTTCGGCGAAGGCACCCTTGGTGTTGTCGCGGTAGAACAGGAACTCGGCCCACTGGCGGTCGTCCAGCGCTGCCGGATTCTCGGGGTAGGGCACGTGGGCCTGGCCACCGTAGTGGAATTCGGTCTCGTCGCGGGAGCCGCAGTTGGGGCATGAGATGAGGAGCATGTCCGGACTCTCTTCTAGTGGGCCACGGCGGCCGCGCCGTGTTCGTCGATCAGGGCGCCGGTCTCGAACCGCTCCAGCGCGAACGGCTTGTTCAGTTCGTGCGGCGTCCCCGTGGCGATGGTGTGGGCAAAGGTGAGCCCGGCCGCGGGAGTTCCCTTGAATCCGCCGGTCCCCCAGCCGCAGTTGACGAACATGTTGTCCACCGGCGTCGTGCCGATGATGGGTGAGGCATCGAGCGTGGTGTCGACGATCCCGCCCCAGGTCCGCAGCACGTGCGCCCGCGCGAAGATGGGGAACAGCTCGACGGCGGCAGCCATCTGGTGTTCGATCACGTGGAAGGATCCGCGCTGGCCGTACCCGTTGTAGGAGTCGACGCCGGCGCCCATGACCAGTTCGCCCTTGTGGGCCTGCGAGACGTAGACGTGCACGTGGTTCGACATGACCACGGTGGGGTGGACCGGTTCGTGCAGTTCGGAGACCAGTGCCTGCAGGGGATGGGACTGGATGGGCAGCCGGAAGCCTGCCATCTCCGCCAGGACCGAACTGTGGCCGGCGGCGCACAGCCCGACCTTCTCGGTATGGATTGTCCCCCGGGTGGTCTCGACGCCCACCACGCGGTTTCCGTCCTTCAGGAACCCCGTGACCTCGCAGTTCTGGATGATGTCCACGCCGAGCTCGTCGCATTTGCGCGCGAAGGCCCAGGCCACGTGGTCATGCTTCGCGATGCCGGCGCGCGGCTGGTACGTGGCGCCCATGACCGGGTAGCGGATGTTGTCGCTGATGTTCAGGATGGGGCACAGTTCCTTGACCTGCTGGGGGTCGAGCCACTCCGCGTCCACGCCGTTGAGCTTGTTCGCTCCGACCCGGCGCATGCTCTCGCGGACATCCCCCAGGGTGTGGGCCAGGTTCATCACACCGCGCTGGCTGAACAGGAAGTCGTATTCGAGCTCTTCGGGCAGGATCTCCCACAGCTTGAGGGCGTGCTCGTAGATGGCCGCGCTCTCGTCCCAGAGGTAGTTGGAGCGGATGATGGTGGTGTTCCTGGCCATGTTGCCGCCGGCCAGCCACCCCTTCTCCAGGACGGCGATGTTGGTCATGCCGTGGTTCTTGGCCAGGAAGTAGGCGGTGGCAAGCCCGTGCCCGCCGCCGCCGACGATCACCGCGTCGTAGCTTTTCTTGGGCTCGGGGTTGTGCCACAGGAATTCCGGGTGCTCCGGAAGAAGATCGGCCATCATGCCACCTCGGTCGCGTCGGAGGAGAGGTTGGGGTAGAGAGGGAACTTGCCGGCCAGGATCTCGACCCGCTGCCGGAGTTCCGCGACGGTCTCGTCGCTGAACTCGCGCTTGAGTGCCGCGGCGATGATGTCCGCGACCTCGGTGAACTCCGTCCTGCCGAAGCCACGCGTGGCCAGCGCCGGTGTGCCGATACGGAGACCGGAGGAGACCATGGGCGGACGCGGGTCGAAAGGCACGGCGTTGCGGTTGACGGTGATGCCGATCCGGTGCAGACGGTCTTCGCCCTGTTGGCCGTCCAGTTCCGAATTGCGCAGATCCACCAGGACCAGGTGCACGTCCGTGCCACCGCTGACCACGGTCACACCTGACTCCGCAACATCGGCGGACAGCATGCGTTCCGCGATGATGCGGGCGCCTTCCAGAGTGCGTTCCTGGCGGTCGCGGAATTCCGGCTCGGCAGCGAGCTTGAACGCGACAGCCTTTCCGGCGATGACGTGCTCCAGCGGGCCGCCCTGCTGTCCGGGGAACACCGCGGAGTTGACCTTCTTGGCGATGGCGGCGTCATTGGTCAGGATCACACCACCGCGCGGGCCGCCGAGGGTCTTGTGGGTGGTGCTCGTGACGATGTGGGCGTGCGGCACGGGGCTGGGGTGGAGTCCTGCAGCCACCAGACCTGCGAAATGTGCCATGTCCACCATCAGGTAGGCACCTACCCGGTCCGCGATGCGGCGGAACTCGGCGAAGTCCAGCTGCCGGGAGTAGGCGGACCAGCCGGCGACGATCAGCTGCGGCTTGTTCTCGACCGCCAGGCGCTCGACCTCGGCCATGTCGATCAGGTGGTCTTCTTCACGCACCCCGTACGGGACGACCTTGTAGAGCTTGCCGGAGAAGTTGATGCGCATTCCGTGTGTCAGGTGACCACCGTGCGCGAGGTTCAGCCCCAGGATGGTGTCGCCGGGCTGGATGAGGGCGAACATCGCCGCTGCATTGGCCTGGGCACCTGAGTGGGGCTGCACATTGGCGAATTCGGCGCCGAACAAGGACGTGAGGCGGTCGATGGCCAGCTGCTCGATGACGTCGACGTGCTCGCAGCCGCCGTAGTAGCGCTTGCCCGGGTAGCCTTCGGCGTACTTGTTGGTCAGGACGGATCCCTGCGCCTCCATGACCGCAGTCGGGGCGAAGTTCTCGGAGGCGATCATCTCGAGAGTGCCCTGCTGGCGTAGCAGTTCCTGCTGCACGGCGGCGTGGACCTGCGGATCGGTCTCTGCGAGCGAGCGGGTCAGAACGTCGACCATCGTTTTCTCCTAAGTCTGCAACTAATATCCGGTTGATATATTAGTGATTGGACACAAGTATTCTACCGACCCCGAAGGGTGTCAACAGCTGGCGGACGGTTCGGGGAATCCGGGCTAGGCGGCGAACAGCGCTTCGCGCACCGCGTGCTCGAAACCACTGACATGGACCCGCGCGAGCTCCGCGGCCCGGGCCTCGTCGCCGTCGATGACCGCGCGCAGCAGGTCTACATGCTCATGCACGTGGCGGGAGAGGTCGGGAAGGCGGTCCAGGACCATGCACCAGATCCGCGTCGCCAGATTGTCGTAGCGGATCAGGACGTCTTCGAGGTGGGGGTTGCCGGCGGCCGCGTAGATGCCCTGGTGCACGCGGGCGTCCAGGCGCAGGGTCTCGACCACCGAAGCGGCACTCGTGTCGAAGGACTCGACCGCGCGGATCACGGCCCGCAACTGCTCCTTCATCGACTCCGACGCCACCCGCGCTGCCCGGGAGGCGGCAAGAGGCTCGAGCTGGGTACGGATCTCGGAGATGAACGCGAGATCGGTGACCTCCACCCTGGTGGCAAAAGTACCCCTCCGCGGATAGGAGACGACGAGGCGGTCCAGCTCCAGCCGCTTCAGGGCTTCACGCACCGGGGTCCGGCCGACGCCCAGCTCCTTGGCGAGGTCGTCGTCGTTGATGAGGTCGCCGGGCCTGATGTCGAGCATCAGCAGCCGGTCCCGGATGCGCTCGTAGGCTACGTCAGCCAACGACCTCTTGGCCGCATCAGCGATTGCCAGAACTTCGAACGCCATGGCGTGAACCCCTCTCCCCTTCGAACCGGGAAGGCTCTTGACCCTTCCCGCGAAACCAGTATACGCTCTCTTCCAGTCCTAATATATCAGTCGTAGACATTGGAATATATCCAGAAGGAGGGGACATGACCCTAGTGGCGACAGATTCATCGACCAGCACGCTGCCTCAGTCGGAGGCCCACGTGGAAGACCAGACGCAGAAGTTCGTACTAACCTTGTCGTGCGTCGAACGTGCGGGCATCGTCCAGGCGGTCACCACCTTTCTCTTCGAACGTGGTTTCAACATCGACGAGCACCAGCAGTTCGATGACGGCCTCCGCCAGACACTGCATCTGCGCTCCGCCTTCTCGGGCTCCTCTGCCTACAACCCGGAGCGGCTCCAGGAGGAGTTCCGCCCGATCGCCGACCGCTTCGACATGAAGTTCAGCTTCCATGACCAGACGAAGCAACGCATCCTCGTGATGGTGTCCAAGTTCGGCCACTGCCTGAACGACCTGCTCTTCCGCTGGCGCGGCGGCAGCCTGGGGGGTGAGATCGCCCTCGTGGTCTCCAACCATGAGACCCACCGGGCGATGGCCGAGGCCGCCGGCCTCCCCTTCATCTACCTCCCGGTCACTCCTGAGACGAAGGCGGCTGCTGAACAACGCCTGCTGGAACTGGTGGACGAGCATGACATCGACCTCGTGGTGCTCGCCCGGTACATGCAGGTCCTGTCCGACGACCTCTGCCGTGCCCTCGAGGGCCGTGCGATCAACATCCACCATTCGTTCCTTCCTGGGTTCAAGGGTGCACGCCCCTACCACCAGGCCTACGATCGCGGCGTCAAGCTCGTCGGCGCAACGGCCCACTACGTGACCGCGGAACTGGACGAAGGACCCATCATCGAACAGGAAGTCATTCGGGTCGACCACAGCTATGGACCGACCGCCCTTTCGACGGTCGGCCAGGACGCCGAAGCACTGGCACTCTCACGCGCGGTGCGGTGGCACTGCGAGCACCGCGTGCTGCTGGACCGGACCAGCACCGTCGTGTTCCGGTAAGCACGAACCACCAGACCAGCAGAGACAACCCATGGATATCAGCAGGAGAAGCCACATGGCATCGACGCCAAACATCGTCATCATCGGAGCTGGCATCGTCGGCACGAACCTCGCCGACGAACTGGTCACCCGGGGGTGGAACAACATCACGGTCCTGGACCAGGGGCCCCTGAACATGCCCGGGGGTTCCACGTCCCATGCCCCGGGTCTCGTCTTCCAGACGAACCCCTCGAAGACCATGGCCGCTTTCGCCAAGTACACCGTCGAGAAGTTCCTGTCCCTGACCGAGGACGGCGTCAGTTGCTTCGACCAGGTCGGTGGCCTCGAAGTCGCCACCACCGAGACCCGCCTGGCTGATCTGAAGCGGAAGCTCGGATACGCCGCTTCGTGGGGGATCAGTGGAAAGATCCTCTCCCCCGCTGAGTGCAAGGAGCTCTACCCGCTCCTGAACGAGGAGGACGTCCTGGGCGGGCTCCACGTCCCCACCGACGGCCTGGCGCGCGCCGCCCGTGCCGTGCAGCTGCTGATCAAGCGCACGGAAGCAGCAGGCGTCACGTACCGGGGCAACACCACGGTCACGGGCATCCAGCAGTCGGGACGTCGCGTCACCGGCGTCGAGACCTCCGAAGGTGTCATCCCCGCCGACATCGTGGTCTCCTGCGCAGGCTTCTGGGGCGCCAAGATCGGCGAGATGATCGGCATGGTCGTCCCCCTCCTCCCCCTGGCCCACCAGTACGTGAAAACCACTCCGGTTCCGGCCCGCAAAGGCCACAACGAACTTCCCAACGGAGCGTCGCTGCCGATCCTGCGTCACCAGGACCGGGACCTCTACTACCGCGAACACGGCGACCGCTACGGCATCGGTTCCTACGCGCACCGTCCGATGCCCGTGGACCTCGAGGACCTGGGCTCCTACGACCCGGACAGCATCAGCGATCACAACATGCCCTCCCGTCTCGACTTCACCCTGGAGGACTTCCTCCCGGCCTGGGAGGACACCAAGCAACTGCTTCCGGCGCTGCGGGAATGCGAGATCGAGGACGGCTTCAACGGCATCTTCTCCTTCACCCCCGATGGCGGGGCCCTGGTGGGTGAGTCCAAGGAGCTCGACAACTTCTTCGTGGCCGAAGCCGTCTGGGTGACCCACTCGGCCGGTATCGCCCGGGCCGTCGCCGAGCTCCTGACCACCGGCAAGTCCTCCATCGACCTGGGTGAATGCGACATCCACCGTTTCGAAGAGGTCCAGCTGACCCCCGAGTACGTCAGCGAGACGTCCCAGCAGAACTTCGTGGAGATCTACGACGTCCTGCACCCGCTGCAGCCCAAGCTGTCCCCCCGCAACCTGCGCGTCAGCCCTTTCCACGCCCGCCACAAGGCACTGGGAGGGTTCTTCCTGGAGTCCGGCGGGTGGGAGCGCCCCTACTGGTTCGAAGCCAACGCGGACCTGCTCAAGGAGATGCCGGCCGAGTGGCAGCCACCCGCCCGTGACGCCTGGTCCGCGATGTTCAGCTCGCCTATTGCAGCCGCTGAAGCCTGGAAGACCCGTACCGCGGTGGCCATGTACGACATGACCCCCCTCAAGCGCCTCGAGATCTCCGGCCCGGGAGCACTGAAGCTGCTGCAGGGGCTCACCACCGGGGACCTGTCGAAGAAGCCCGGCGCAGTCATCTACACCCTCCTGCTGGACGACGCCGGCGGCATCCGAAGCGATATCACCGTGGCCCGGTTGAGCGAAGACACCTTCCAGCTCGGAGCCAACGGAAACATGGACACCGCGTACTTCGAGCGGGCCGCACGCCACCAGACCGAAAGCGGAACCGCCGGCGACTGGGTGCAGGTGCGCGACACGACAGGCGGCACCTGCTGCATCGGCTTGTGGGGCCCCCTCGCCCGGGACCTGATCAGCACTGTCAGCAGCGACGACTTCTCCAACGACGGTCTTCGTTACTTCCGGGCCAAGCAGGTCGTCATCGGCGGCGTCAGCGTGACCGCGATGCGCCTGTCCTACGTCGGCGAACTGGGCTGGGAACTGTACACGAGCGCGGACAACGGCCAGCGCCTCTGGGATGCCCTGTGGAAGGCCGGGCAGCCCTACGGCGTCATCGCCGCGGGCCGGGCCGCCTTCAGCTCGCTGCGCCTGGAGAAGGGCTACCGCTCGTGGGGTACCGACATGACCACCGAGCACGATCCCCTGGAAGCCGGCCTCGGATTCGCCGTGAAGATGACCAAGGAGGACTTCGTCGGAAAGGCCGCCCTGGAAGGCCGCACCGAGGAGAACTCCGCCCGCCGCTTGCGCTGCCTGACGGTCGACGACGGCCGGAGCCTCGTGCTCGGCAAGGAACCGGTCTTCTACAAGGACCAGGCAGTCGGTTACGTCACCAGCGCCGCGTACGGCTACACCGTCGCCAAACCGATCGCCTACGCGTATCTTCCTGCCGAAGTCAGTCTCGGGGACTCGGTCGAGATCGAGTACTTCGGACGGCGCATCCAGGCCACGGTCACCGCGGATCCGCTCTACGACCCCACGATGACCAGGCTCCGCGGCTGATCCACCCGCCGGACCATTCCACGGGCACGCGGCCCGGACTCGTTCCCTCGCAACCGGAGTCCGGGCCGTTGCTCGTCCAGGGCAGCCTCAAACCCTGCCGGTCGACCCAAGCTTCAGCCCAGGAGGACACATGATCAGGTCAGAAACGATCGACGCTTACCTCGCACGGCTTGCCTCGCGCGAACCGACCCCAGGCGGCGGTGCGGCGGCGGCGCTCCACGCCGCCCAGGGGGCAGCGCTCGTCGCCATGGTTGCCAGATACACCACAGGCCCCAAATACGAGCAGCACGACGAACTCGTCCGACGCATCATCAGCGCCTCCGACTCACTGGTCATCGAGGCCCTGGGTCTGGCGGATGCCGACGAGAGTGCGTTCCAGGGTGTCATCGATGCGTATCGACTTCCGTCCGGGACGGATGAACTCCGAGCCGCACGGACGACGTCCATCCAGGAGGCGCTCATCCTGGCGGCGCAGACACCCGCCCAGCTCATCAGGCTCGCCGGCACCATCGTGGAGCTTGCCACGGAGCTCTTCGAGGTCGCGAATGCCACGGTGATCAGCGACGTCGCTGCTGCCGCCGACGCAGCCCGCGCAGCCGCAACCACCGCGCGCGTGAACATCGACATCAACGTGGTGGCCATCAAGGACGTCGCAGCCCGATCGCGGTTGGCCGACCAGACCGACGGCCTCGAGGAGAAGGTCGTCCTGGCAGCGGACTCCCTCATGGGGCGCGTGCGTGGCAGGATTCTCGGTTGAGCGCCGTACTCCTCTCCGGAAAACAGCTGGCACAGACGATTCGGGAGAAGGCCCACCAGGCGGCCCGGGATCTCGAAGCCGACGGGCTCCGCCCCACGCTCGCAGTGGTCGTCGCCACCGACGACGGCTCCACGCACTGGTATGTCCGGTCCATCGAACGTGCCGCCGGCAGTGCCGGCATCGGGTGCCGCATCGTGGACCTCGGCCCCGATGCCACCGAACAGGTCCTGGCCTCGGTCCTGCAGGACCTCAGCGGGGATCCATCCGTTTCCGGCATCATCCTGCAGACACCTCTGCCTCCCGGCGTGGGAACAGATGAACTGGTCGGCCACATCGCCCCGGAGAAGGACGTCGATGGCGCGAACCCGTTGAGCCTTGGCCGTCTTGCCGTGGGCCGTCCCTCGTTCGCCCCGGCTACTGCCCGCGCCGTGATCGAGATCCTCGACCACTTCGACATTCCGCTGGCAGGCCGGAACGTGGTCGTCATCGGCCGTTCCGCCGTGGTGGGAAAACCGCTGTCCCTGCTGCTGCTGGAGCGCGACGCCGCAGTCACCGTCTGCCACTCCAGGTCGGGTCCGCTGGAGAAGTACACCAGGACGGCCGACGTCGTGGTCGTCGCGGCCGGGCGCACGGGACTGCTGAACGGCGGCCACGTCTCGTCCGGGGCCGTCGTGATCGACGTCGGCACCAACGTCCTTCCCGACGGATCCCTCGTCGGGGACGTCGACGAGGGCAGCGTGCGGGGCATCGCCGCGGCCCTGACTCCTGTCCCGGGCGGCGTGGGCTCCGTCACCACGTCCCTGCTCCTCCTGCACACGGTCGCGGCCGCGCGGGAACAGGCGCGTACCCTGGTTCCCGGATCGGCCGGATGATCCATCCCGGGCACGACTGTCACCCCGCGGAACCCGTCATCATCTCCACCGAAGGCCTGGAATCACGTCGAGGGCGGGCCTTCCTGTCCGCCCTCGTGCAACTGCTGGAGCCCTTCTGCACGGTATGGGCTCATTCCGACCGGGAAGCCGACAGGGCTGTGCCGCACGCGCCCGGCGAATGCCCCGACGTCGTCCTCGTGACCGGCCGGGGCGATGCCGGGCACTGCAGGCTCCGGATCCTCCCCGGACCGCAGGACTCCCTCGGAGACGCACCGACGGAGATCACCGTCCTGGATCCGTCGCACCCGGACGCGCCGCTGCACGCTGCTCGGGCCATGGCGCAGCTTCCCGCCCTCGCCGCGGTCCGCGGTCTCGGGCAGCTGTCCGTCCCCCCGTCCCTCCACTGTGTCCCGCTTGCCGCCTATCCCGATCCGGAAGCGGCCTTCCTCGAATTCCATGGGCTCTCCAGCCACCGCGTCTGGCTGGACAGCTCGAACGCTGCCACGGACCCCGTGGCCGGACGCAACCGCTACAGCATCATGGCTGACGATGCGGGCAGCCGTGGACTGAGGGCACAGCATGCGAACGGCGTGACGACCGTGGAATCGAAGCTGGTGGTCACCCGGATCCCGGGTCCCTTCTTCAGCTGGCTGGAAAGGAACTGGCCCAGCGATCAGGCACCGGATCCGGGGGGTCTTCCCGGGCTGGGGTTCGCCCTCGGCTGGCTGGGTTACCTGGGGTACGAGCTCAAGCGGGAGTGTGGCGGGAATACGGTGGAATCACCGCTGCCGGATGCCTCGTTGATCCGCTGCACCCGGGCCGTGGTGTTCGACCACGAAGCACGGTGCGTGTTCCTTCTGGCGGAAGCCGGTCCGGAAGGCCTGCAGTGGTGCAGGAACGCCGCCCTACGCATCCGGAGCCTGCCCTCGGCGCCCCGCCGCCTCAGCAGCCGGTTGCCGGACGTGAAGTTCAGCGCAGCGGATTCCAGCCGGTTCTACCTTCGGAAGATCGCTGCATGCCAGGACGAGATCGTGCAGGGGAACTCCTACGAGGTGTGCCTCACGACCCAGATCTTCGACGATCTCCACGAGAGCCTGGATCCGCTGGACTTCTATCGCCGGCTCCGCCGGGCCAGCCCAGCACCGTTCGCCAGCTTCGTCCAGCTCGGCGCAGTGGCGATCGCGAGCTCCTCGCCAGAGCGGTTCCTCAGCATCACGGCCGAGGGCCACGTACGCGCCGAACCCATCAAGGGGACCCGACGACGGGGTGCGTTCCACCAGGCGGACGTGCAGCTGAAGCATGAGCTCAAGACATCGCCGAAGGACCGGGCGGAGAACATCATGATCGTGGACCTGATGCGGAACGACCTCTCCCGGCATGCAGAACCGGGAACGGTCTCGGTCACGCGGCTCTGCGACGTCGAGACGTACACGACGTCGCACCAGCTGGTCAGCACCATTGAAGCCACCATCGCCCGGGACGGTTCGAGGACGGCCGTCGTCGCGGCTGCATACCCGCCCGGTTCGATGACAGGGGCTCCCAAGATCAGCAGCATGGATATCCTCGACCGATTGGAATCCCTCCCGCGCGGGCCCTATTCGGGTGTGGTGGGCTACTTCTCCCCCGGCGGCGCCGCGGACCTGTCCGTCACCATCCGTAGCGCCGTGTTCTCCACTCCTCCCGGGGACGTCCAGCGGCTGTCCGTGGGTATCGGCGGGGCCATCACGGCCGACTCCGACCCTGCGGATGAGCTGGCAGAGATCCACACCAAGGCCACCGCCATCCTCGGGGTCCTCGGGGCCACCTTTCCCGTATCCGCCGGCGCCGAGCGGGTATCCGCCCGGGCTACAGCACAGCCCGGATGTGGTTCTCGAAATCGGTGACGTGCCGGGTGGTCAGCCGCGCAGCAGCGTCGGAGTCCCCGGCCGCGATGTATTCGAGCAGCTCGATATGCTGCGCGATGTGCTCGGACACCGGCGGGAGCTTCTCGAGCACAAGACTCCAGATCCGCGTCGCGAGGTTGTCGTACCGGATCAGGACGTCTTCCAGATGCCTGCTCCCGGTGGCCCGGTAGATCATCCGGTGGACCCGCAGGTCCAGACGCATGAGATCCTGCTGCGACTGCATCCCCGGCAACAGCTGCCCGACTTCCCGCGCGAAGTCCCGGAGCTCGCTCCGGAGCTGCGGCGAGGCATGTCGCGCAGCCCGCGCAGCTGCCGCCGGCTCCAGGAGCTGTCTGATCTCGGCGATCTCGGCCAGGTCCGTGATGTCCACGCCGGCGGCGAATGTTCCGCGCCGGGGGTAGGCCACCACCAGATGGTCGCTCTCGAGCCGTTTCATGGCTTCGCGGATCGGCGTCCTGCCGACGCCGAGTCGCCGGGAGATGACGTCGTCGTTGAGGGGCTCGCCCGGCTTGATGTCCAGGACGATCAGTTCGTCGCACAGGACCCGGTAGGCGAAGTCGGCGAAGGACTCGTCGTCCTGCCTCAGCGGCGCCGACGGAACCCCCGCCTGCACCGGTGCTCCGCCAGCGTCTGCCATCTCCAGGTCTCCTCCCGATGAGCCCCGGGTCTCGACGCCCCAGCTCCCGATTCATCCTATTCCCGCGCCTGAGCTATAGACGCGGATCCAGTCAAGCGCTAGAGTACCACTGATATATCAAGCATCGTGGGCAGAACATATCAGCGTTAATCCCCTGAACACGAAAGAAGCGTGTGCACGAAACATGAGCCCCCGAAGGTGGAAGGGGTGAACCCACCCCGTTTCCATCGTCGCTGGCGCACTCGTGACTGTCGCACCAGCCAAAGCCGCACCGTTCCGCTCGGTCCAATTCCCGAGCGCCGCGGCCACTCGCAGACTCATGCCTCACCGAGCAAAGGACCCGCTCATGGCTTTTGATAGTGACCTGAAATCCCACGTACCCGAGGAATCGCCTGCGGACAAAGGCATCGGAGGAGACAGGAACCCTGCCGTCCTCGATCCGGAGGAAGGAGGCGCACCGCCCGAGCCCGACGCCGAGTACGAAGAGATTCTCGAAGAGCTGCGCCATGCCAAGACCGAGCAGGCAGTTGCCGATCGCCGGAACCATAGGCTCGTGCTCGACAAGGCCACGTTCGGGATCACCGGCGCCATCGCCATCGCCTTCGTCATCTGGGGCTTTGCCGGACGCGACAGCCTGTCCGAGACGTCCACGGGAGCCCTCAACTGGGTCATGGAGTACACCGGATGGTTCTTCATGCTCACGGCATCTCTCTTCGTGGTCTTCGTCCTGTGGCTGGCCCTGGGCAAGTTCGGCGACATCCCGCTGGGCAAGGACGGCGAAAAGCCCGAATTCCGCACTGTCTCCTGGGTCGCGATGATGTTCGCCGCGGGCATGGGCATCGGGCTGATGTTCTACGGCGTGGCCGAACCGCTCTACCACTACATCTCTCCCCCGCCCGGGACAGTGGATGGAAGGACACCCGCAGCAATCCAGACGGCCATGGCCACCTCGATCTTCCACTGGACCCTGCACCCCTGGGCCATGTATGCCGTCGTGGGTATCGCCATGGCCTACGGGACCTACCGCCTGGGCCGCAGGCAACTGATCTCCGTCGCCTTCACGTCGCTCTTCGGCGTTCGAACGGTCGAAGGGCCGGTCGGGAAGTTCATCAACATCCTGGCCATCTTCGCCACCCTGTTCGGGACCGCCGCATCGTTGGGCCTGGGCGCCCTGCAGATCGGCAGCGGCATGACCTCCAATGGTTGGTTCGGTGAAATCGGCACCCCCGTGCTCGTGGCGATCGTCGCCGTCCTGACCCTGTGCTTCGTCGCTTCGGCCGTCTCGGGCATCAGCCGCGGCATCCAGTGGCTCTCCAACATCAACATGATCCTGGCCGTCGTCCTCGCGTTGATCGTCTTCCTCGTCGGACCCACCCTTTTCATCCTCAACCTGATCCCCTCCGCGGTGGGCGACTACGCGCGGGACCTCGCCGAGATGTCGTCCCGGACCGAAGCGGTCGGTGATGAGTCACTGCGGAGTTGGATGTCCAGCTGGACCATCTTCTACTGGGCCTGGTGGGTGTCCTGGACGCCTTTCGTAGGCCTCTTCATCGCCCGCATCAGCCGCGGCCGCACGATCCGCCAATTCGTCACCGGTGTGCTGCTGGTGCCCAGCCTCGTCAGCGTCATCTGGTTCGCCATCTTCGGAGGCGCAGCCTTCGACGTCCAGCAGAAAGCCGACGCAGCCAACACCCCCGGCCTGGTCACGATGGTCGACGGGACACCGTCTATCAACTTCGACGGAGCACTCTTCGACCTGATCAAGAACCTGAGCATGCCTGGCTGGGCTACCGCTGCCGTCATCGTGCTGGCCATGGTCCTGGTCGCCATCTTCTTCATCACGGGCGCCGATGCTGCCTCGATCGTGATGGGATCGCTCAGCTCCAATGGCGCCGAGCACCCCCGTCGGGGAGTGGTCATCTTCTGGGGCTGCCTCACCGGCACCGTGGCGGCGGTCATGCTGCTCGCCGGCGGCGATCAACCATCGGAAGCTTTGAACGGTCTGAAGCAGATCACCATCGTGGCAGCTCTACCGTTCGTCATCGTCATGCTGCTGCTCTGCTTCGCCCTCACCAGGGACCTGCGTCGGGATCCTCTCTCCCTGCGGCGCCGCCTGGCCACCTCCGTCGTGGAGCGGGCCATACGTACCGGCGTGGAACAGCACGGCGGCGCGCAGTTCGACCTCGTGACGAAGCACGAGTGCGCGGAAAAGTGCTCCGACTCGGATTGTCCCGGAGGACCCGCGACGGGGATCATCCCAACCGTCGAGCCCCGGCGTTCCGGTTCGCACACTCAATAACTGCGCACCTCGAGTAAGCAACCCACCTCGGCGGCATGCGGCCTGCTCCGGCCCGTGCCGCCGAGGCGCGTCCGCCCTCCGACGCCGGGCAAAGGCTCCGGACAGGCGGGCATGTCGCCGCCACCTGTCGCTTCCGCGACGACCTCCTGGACCTGCCGGCCCGTCGGCAACGAATCGCGTCCATGGAGTCTCAGTGGTCGTCGTCGGGCCGGGCGGTGAGTATCCGATCGGCCCTGACCTGCAGGATGCCGAGCGACTCCTGGATCAGGGGCGATGCGATGCTGCCCCTACGTACCGCAGCGACAATGCGCCGTGAGGGTTTCCCTCTCCCCGTGATGCGCATCCGGACCACGTTCTCGGCACCATGCAGGGGTGCCAGTCGCGGCAGCAGGCCCACGCCCAACCCCGCACCGACGAACGCGATCAGGGTCTCCCATTCAACGGCCTCATGGGCGACCCGCGGTGTCGCCCCGACCGCCGTGAACGCCGCGGTGAACAGGGAATGGTAGGTGGACCCGGCCGCCTCGGTGATCCAGGGTTCCGACGCCAGCTCGTCGAGCGTCACCGCCTCCCGCGACGCCAACGGATGGTCGGAGGGAATGATCACGTCCAGGGGATCGTCGAGCAGAACAGTCTGGTCGAAGCGCGGATCGTCCTCGACATGGGCGTCCGAATGGGCGTCGGACTGCATGGCGACGACGACCGCGAGGTCGATCCGCTCGGCAACCAGCAAGTCGAAGCAGCGGTCCGGTTCGGCCTCGAGTACCTGTACCTTCAGCAGGGGGCGTGTCGAGCGCAGGGTGGCGGCCAGTGGCGCGAGCAACTGGGCGGCCGCCGTGGAGAATCCGCCGAGGCCGAAACTGGACTGGACCTGGTCGCCGGCTTCCAGGGCCGCGGCGCGCAGGCTCTCCCATTGCGCAGTGAGAGCGTCCGAGCCTGCCACGAGGAAGCGACCCGTGGCGGTCAGCCGCACGCCCCGGCCGTCCTTCGTCAGCAGCTGCATTCCCAGTACGCGCTGGAGTTCACGCAATTGCGCGGAGACGGCGGAGGGAGAGAATCCGGTGAGCTCCGCGGTTGCGCCGACAGTGCCGCACCGGGCGAACACCCGCAGTGTTGTGAGCCGGGGATCGATCATGCACCTATTGTGCACTGTTATCTCCAGAATCTTGCGCTTTTGTTGCAACGCGATTGTGACTAATCTCATGCCAACACCATCTTCGGTAACGCCCTTCGTGCCCACTGGCCCGGTGCCTCCACGAAGCGCATACTTGCCCAGCCCTCTCGGGAGGAACCCATGTCTGCTCCAGTGAACGCGCCGCTCAACCCACGCGGGAAACTCGTATCCTCCTTGCCTGCCGAGCAGCTGGCCGAGATCACCGAGTTGTTCGATTTCCGGCGTGTGGGATATTCCCTCGACGCCCCCTTCTACACGGATCCGACGATCTTCAGCGTCGACATGCAGGCCATCTTCGGCCGGCACTGGATCTTCGCCGCCAGCATCGCCGAGCTCCCGGAGCCGGGCGACTACGTCACCGTCGACTACGGGCCCTACTCCCTGATCGTGCTGCGCAATGACGACGGCGGCGTGAACGTCCTGCACAACGTGTGCCGCCACCGCGGCGCCCGCGTCCTGACCGAACCCGCGGGGACCACGGGAAACCTGGTGTGCGGCTACCACTCCTGGACCTACTCCACCGACGGTAACCTGATCCACGCCTCCGCACCGGGGGAGACGAAGTTCGACAAGGGCTGCTTCGGCCTCAAGCGAGCCCACAGCCGCGTGGTCGCCGGACTCGTCTTCGTCTGCATTGCCGACGAACCGCCGACGGATTTCGACGAGACCTCCAAGATCTTCGAGCCCTACCTCGCACCCCACGATCTGGCGAAGACGAAAATCGCCTACCAGCAGAACATCATCGAAGAGGGCAACTGGAAGCTCGTCATGGAGAACAACCGTGAGTGCTACCACTGCGACGGCCACCCGGAGCTCGCTTGTTCCCTCTTTCCCACCTGGGGCCTGACGGAGGGGCTGATCCCGGCCCACCTCGAGGAGGTGTGGGACCGCAACAAGGCAGCGCAGTCCTCGCTCGAGGAGCGTTGCCGCCGCTATGGCCTTCCCTACGAGGTCGTCGAGGAGCTCGACACCCGCGTGGCGGGAATCCGTATCTCCAGGGAATCGCTCGACGGCGACGGCGAATCGTTCTCCCCCGATGGGCGCAGGCTCTCGAAGAAGCTGCTCGGTGACCTGCGGGACTTCCGCCTCGGTCGCTGCTCGATGCACCTGCAGCCCAACAGCTGGTTCCATTTCCAGGGGGACCACGTCATCACGTTCGCCGTCTTCCCCGTCAACGAACATCAGACACTGGTACGCACCACCTGGCTGGTGGCCGACGACGCCGTGGAAGGCGTCGACTACGACCTGGAGAAACTCACCTACACCTGGAAGCAGACGAATCTGCAGGACAAGGCGTTCGTGGAACTGTGCCAGAAGGGCGCCGGCAGCCCCGCCTACGAGCCCGGCCCGTACATGAAGAGCGAATACCAGGTGGAGGCGTTCATCAACTGGTACGTGCAGCGCGTGCAGGAGCACTTGGCATGACCGAACTCCTCACTGACAGGGCAATCCGGGAGCCACAGCGCATCCGCGGTCTCGAGATGCCGTGGAATCGGGTGATGGGGAGTACCGAGGGACCCGCCCGCGCCGCCCACGCCCTGGGCCCCTGGCATCCGCAGGAGTTTCTGGCCGAATGCGTCGAGACCGTCCCCGAGGTGGGCGGCATGATGACCTTCGTGTTCCGCCGCTGCGACGGTGCACCCCTCGCGTTCCGTGCGGGCCAGTACGTGAACATCGCCTTTCCCGTGAACGGCGAGGACCAGGACGCGGTGGACCGCAGTTACTCCCTGTCCAGTTCGCCCACCCAGCCGTGGACCTTCGACATCACGGTCAAGCGCGACACTACTGGACTGGTCTCACCCTGGGTGCACGAGAACGTTCGACCCGGCACCGTCCTCGAGATGCTCGGACCGGTCGGGGCATTCCACCTGCCGGACGCGGACCGCCGGGCACGGTATCTCCTGCTGGCCGCCGGTGCAGGCATCACCCCCATCATGTCGATGGTGCGGACCATCCACTCGCTGCCCGGACAGGCCGATGTCGTGGTGCTCTACCACGGAGCCGAGGCCGGAGGATTCGCCTTCCACCAGGAGCTGGCCTACATCGAGTCCGTCGACTCGCGCGTGAAGGTCTTCTACGCCCTGGGCGACCGCAGTAGACCCGAAAGTTGGGAATGGCTCAGCGGGAGGCTGACGGCGGCCATGCTCGACGAGGTGGCGCCCGATGCGAATGGCCGCCAGGTCTATGCCTGCGGCCCCGAGGGCTACCTGAACACCGCCACCGAACTCCTGCGGAAGGTCGGCGTCGACGACACCTCCATCAACATGGAATTCTTTTCCGGAGACCGCCAGACGCTCCTCGAATACCAGGCAGAGGTCGCGCTTGCAGGGGACATTGCCGAGGAAATCGCCGAGGAAATCGCCGATTCCGCTGAGGACTACTATGAAAGCCAGCCCTCGGCCTTCGGGCTCTACGAGCCCGGCTACGACGCCGACGGAACCCTGAAGGCCACGGGGCTGCCACTGGAAACCGTCGACCCGGGCGAGCCCCGCCCCGGAGCCCCCGAGGGCGGGCCGGACGCGGAGGGCGGCTCCCCCGATGTCTCGAGCTTCGACACGGTCGGAACTGGAGACCTCACCCTGTCCTTTCTGCGCACCGGCATCAACGTGCGCATCGACCCCACGGAACACATCCTCGGGGTGGCCCAGCGTGCGGGCGTTCGAATCGGCGCGAACTGCAAGGAAGGCATGTGCGGCTCCTGCAAGATCGTCAAGCTTTCCGGGGAGGTCGAGATGAACCACCAGGGCGGAATCCGGGCACGGGAAATCGATGCAGGCAAGTTCCTGCCCTGCTGCTCGACCGCGCAGACCGATCTGGTGATCGACGCGTAGGGGCTTCTAACCGCTTCAGGGCCCTGATGGCGGACCCTCCCGCCGGACGCTACATTCGACACTGTCCGGGCAGGCAGCCAGAACACGAACGGGCCGTCCTGCGCGAGGCATCAGTGCGTTCCGCGACAAGGAAGCGAGTGGCATGGCGAAGCTCGATCTACGGACGAGGCTGATCGGCAAGGCGATCGCCGGGCTGTCCCCCGCCGGCAGCAGTGATGAGCGGATCATCGCCGGCCAGCAGCGGTCCATCGGCCACAACCCCCTGATCGACTGGCTCCTGGGAGGTCTTGCGCCCGGCGTGACCGTTCGTGAGGACACTGCTGCTGGGGCGGCCGGGAGGATCCCCGTACGGGTGTACCGCCCGGCGGGCCTCGCCCGGCCCTTGCCGCTCGTCATCCTCATGCACGGCGGTGGCTGGGCGACCGGCACGCTCGACACCTATGACTGGCTGGCGAGCAGCATGGCCCAGCAGGCACAGGCCGTCGTCGTGTCCCTCGACTATCGCCTCGCACCTACGCACCGGTGGCCCGCCGCCGCGGAGGACTGCTATGCCGCCTTCCTCGAGATCGTCGACCGTGCCGCGGAGTGGGAAGCGGACGCGACCAGGGTCGCAGTCGTCGGAGACAGTGCCGGGGGAAACCTGGCAGCGGTGGTCACGCTGATGGCGCGGGACCGTTCAGGTCCGGCGATCACCTTCCAGGGCCTGATCTATCCTGCGACGGACCTGACCCTCGGCAGCAGGTCGATCGAGGAGAATGCGACCGCGCCGATCCTGACCAAACGGGACATCACCGCATTCCGGGACCTCTACGCGCCGGACCCGCAGGACCACTCCAACCCCTACGCCTCGCCCCTGTTCGCAGATGAATTCAGCGGCCTGCCGGCGGCGTTGGTCCAGGTCGCCGAGCACGACCCGATCCGGGACGACGGACTGCGCTATGCTGCCGCGCTCACGGAGGCCGGCGTCCAGGTGCGTGTCACCACGTATGTCGGGATGCCGCACGGCTTCCTCGCGTTCCCGCGCATCTGCCGGAGTGCCCCGCAAGCCCTCGAGGAATTGTGCGCCGAGCTGCGCCGGCACCTCAGCACCGCAGATCGAGGGCACTTCGCGGATTCCGGCTCCGACACGCCCTGACGCACGGACTCCGGGAAGCCCGTCGAGCCCCCGCTGGAGCGTCGGCTCCCCCGCCCTGCCGGTAGCCTTGGGGGTGATGGAGCCACAAGCACAGACCCCCGACCAGCCGCACCGCACCCAGCCGGTTTCCTTCGTCCGGCGGGGTTCGCGCCTCCAGGGCAGGCGCCGTGAGGCCTGGGACGAACTCGCGGAAGCCTTCCTGATCGACGTGCCGCGGGTGGAGAACGCCGACACCTCGGTGGCCCCCGGCTTCGTGCTCGACGTCGAAGCGACGTTCGGGCGGTCCGCGCCCCTGGTCGTCGAGGTCGGTTCAGGGCTGGGCGAGGCCATCACACATGCGGCCGAACTCGATCCGGACCGCGACTACCTCGCCCTGGAGGTCTACCGTCCGGGTCTCGCCCAGACCATGCTGCGCATCAGCCAGAAGGACCTGACCAACGTGCGGACCGCCCAGGTGAACGCCGCGGAGGCCTTTGCGGGCATGATCCCAGCGTCGTCCGTCGCCGAGCTCTGGACGTTCTTCCCCGATCCCTGGCACAAGGCACGCCACCACAAGCGCAGGCTCGTCAAGGACGACTACGTGGACCTCGCGGCCCGGGTCATCGAACCCGGCGGCATCTTCCGCCTCGCCACGGACTGGTCCAGCTACGCGGTGCAGATGCGTGCCGTCTTGGACGCGAGCGGGCAGTTCGAGAACCTGCACGACGGCGAGCGCTCCGGTGCCGACAGTCCCCTCACCCAGGTGTGGGAGAGCGGGGTGGAGTCCGTGGTGGGCGGCGCCCCGGTGCGGGAGGGCCGCGATCCGGTGAGCACCGGCAACACAGGCGTCAACGAGGGGGTCGACGAGCTCGGTGGGTGGGCCCCCCGCTTCGAGGGCCGCACACTCACGAGTTTCGAGAACAAGGCGATCAAGGCCGGGCGGATGGTCTTCGACCTCACCTACCGCCGCCGCTGAGCGGGCGGCATGGGATGGTGCAGCCGCACGGCGTCCGGCCGTGGGGAAAGCCGATGACGGACGCCCCCTGGTCGGGCCACCCGAAGAATTCGCCCGCCTACCGGCGGATCCTGCTCGCCCTGCTGTTTGCCGGGCTGGCGACCTTCGCGCAGTTGTACTCCCTGCAGGGAGTACTGACCGGGCTTGCGTCCGAATTCAGGGTCTCGCCCGCGGAGGCGGCGCTCTCGGTCTCCGCGGCGACACTGGGCCTGGCGCTCGCCGTTCTTCCCTGGTCCGCCGTCGCGGACCGTGCGGGGCGCAGGCGGACGATGACCTGGGCCATCGGCGCCGCCGTCGTCCTCGGTTTCCTCGCCGCCCTGGCACCCACCTTCGGCCTGCTGATCGCCCTCCGCTTCCTCGAGGGCGTGGCGCTCGGCGGTGTCCCCGCCACCGCGCTCGTGTACCTGCACGAGGAAGTACAGAAGCTCCATGCCGCTGTGGCCGCGGGCACCTACATCGCCGGCACGACGCTGGGCGGACTGGCAGGACGACTCGTGGCCGGGCCCGTCGGGGATGCGTTCGGGTGGCGGGCAGGCGTGCTGAGCGTCAGCATCATGGCGGGAGGCGCCGCCGTCGCCTTCGTCCTGCTCGCTCCCCGGCCGCGCGGTTTCCACCCCGTCGTCCGGGGGCAGGGCCCGTCACTCGTCCGACGTGTCGCCACCAACCTGCGCTCCCCCCGGCTCCTGGCCGTCTACGCGCAGGGGTTCCTCCTCATGGGCGGATTCGTCGCGGTCTACAACTACCTCGGATTCCACCTCGAGGCACCGCCGTTCCTGCTGCCTGCATCCCTGGTGAGCCTGCTGTTCCTCGCCTACCTCTCGGGCACGGTGACCTCGCGGCTGGCCGGAGGCCTGAGCGTCCGGTTCGGACGCCTTCCCGTCCTCCTCGCGGCGGTTCCCGTGATCCTGGCCGGGCTCGCGATAACACTCGCGGGGTCCATCCCCCTGGTGGTCCTCGGCCTCGTGATCTTCACGGGCGGCTTCTTCGCCGCCCATTCCGTCTCCTCCGGCTGGACACCCGTCCTTGCGAGCACCGGACGTGCCCAGGCGTCCGGGCTCTACAACTTCGCGTACTACGCCGGGTCGAGCCTCCTCGGCTGGCTGGGCGGCCTGTTCTTCGGCCAGTCCGGCTGGCCGGGGGTTGCCGCGTTCAGCGGCACACTGGCCCTGGCGGCAGGCCTCCTCGCCGTCATCGGGTTGCGTGGTGCGCCCGGCAGCGCCCCTCCCGCCCGCCGGACCGCCTGACGGCACTCCCCCCGCCCGTCGGACCGATCGACGGCACTCCCCTCGCCCGTCGGCGGTCGCTCATCCCGGCTCCGTCGGAGTAGATTCACTGGAGTCGGAGCGACCGGGCGATCCGGGATGCGAGCACCAGGAGAACGCAGGACCATGGGTATTTTCAGGCGCCGGGCCGCCGCGGGCCGGCGCATCGGCAGGGGAATCGGCAGGGACCCCATTGCGGACTTCTGGCAGTGGTGGGCCGACGACGGCGAGGACCTGCTGACTACCGCGACGCGTGCCGGCGACTTCGACGCGTACGTCGATGTGATGACCACCCGGGTCAAGGCGATCGCCCGCGGCCTCGAATGGGAGACGCGGACGGGCACCGAGGCGGAGCACACCCTCTGCGTCTCGAGCGGCGGGAATCCGTCGCTGCGCCCTGTGGCTGAGCGCTGGTACCGGGCATCGCCCCCCGCGAGCAGGCGGTGGGAGTTCGTTCCCGCCCGCAGCGCCAAACCGGACATGCTCGAGTCCACCATCACCTACCGCGGCAGGTCGTTCGACTTGCGCCGCACCCGGATCCACACGTCCCTGACCCGGGCCGGCGACGGTTTCATCGTGTCCGTCCACAACCCCGGTTTCACGGGCCAGTGGGACGACGAGCACGGCCTCTGCGTTCTGATGCTCGAATGGCTCCTGGGAGAGGATGACGTCGAACGCTGGGTCCGCCGCGTGGACTGCATCGTCCACGACGTGGTGGACAGCATTCCGGCGGCCGACCTGCCCGCCCGGGTGGCCGAGCTCGCCCGTACCGCACCCGAGCCGGGGTGGCTCCTGATGGAGGGGAAGCTGGGCTCGGGCCATCCCATCCTGGTGCGTGTGCTGCGGCCGCTGCGCTGGATCGACCATCCGAACTTCGACCTGCACTCGGGACTGCGCGTCGCGTTCGACGCCGATGAGCGGGGACTGCCGCGGCCTGCGGTCCTAGCGGAGCTGGACGATCTCGAGGATGGGCTGGTACAGGCCCTCGGGCAACGCGGCATGCTCGTGGCCGCCGAGACCTCGAAGGGTGCCCGGACGTTCCACTTCTACTCCGATTCGGAGGACCAGAACGGGCGGGACGTCTTCGACACCGCAGCTCGCGGCCGCCGTTCCGTCACCGCGAGGCACACGCTCGACCCGGGCTGGCGGAAAGTGCAGGATTTCGCGTGATGGCAGGTGCTGCCGGCATCGGGCACAGCCATCGGCTACACGCCGGCGATGGCGCAGCGGCGCCCAGCGCACACCGTTCCCTGCATCACGGAATGCGGACTCCCGCAAGGGCCACGGCGCATCCTGCTGCCCGTGGAAGAATGCGCAGGTACCGCACGCGACTTCGCTCGGGACGATGAGGCGGGGTGAACCTGGTCTTCAACGGGGAGGAAGTGCGATGGTAGGAGCTGCATGAGGCTGGATGTTGTGACGCTACAGGTTGCGTTCGGGGTGATCGCACTGACCCTGCTGGTCCTGTTCTACGGGGTCGGCGTACGTCGCAGCCACTCGACCTACAGCAGGTGGTGGTGCGCGGCAATCGCCTGCTTCCTCACCGGGACCGGTCTCTATCTGTTCGACGGCACCCCCCATCAGGTCTGGGCGAACCCGGTCGGCAACGCCCTGCTGGTGGCAGGCTCCGCATGCGTGTGGGGCGGCGCACGGGCCCTCCGGGGGACGGCACCCGGACCATGGCAGATCCTGCTCGCGCCGGTCATGACGGTTGTCGCGTCAGCGTTCGACAGCCCTTCGACCAATACCTGGTCCGGCGGAGGTTTCCTCCTGGCGTTCATGACGGTCTTCATCGGCCTGGCCGCCACCGAGATATGGCGGCTGGACCCGAACACGACTACCACGCAACGCCCCCTGGCGGTCGCTTCCGGCGCCCTGGGGCTGTACTACCTCTGCCGGTGGGTTGCCTTCCTGACCGCCGGCCCTTCATCACCGGTCTTCCAGTCCTACTTCGGGACCATCCCCACCACGCTCTTCACGATGGTCCTGCTGATCGTGGTGTCCTTCACCATGGCGACACTCAGCAACGAACAGGCCCTCAGGGAACTACGGGCGCAAGCCAGCCATGACGAACTGACCCAGATCCTGAACCGCCGGGGGTTCCTCGAGCTGGCAACATCCGAGATTCGCCGCCTCCCCACCAGGAACACACCCTGCACCCTGGTCCTGGCCGACATGGACCACTTCAAACAGGTCAACGACACGCACGGGCACCCCGCAGGAGACGCTGTGCTCCAGGCGGTCGCAGCAGCCTGCATCCGATCGGTGCGATCCACGGATCTGGTGGGACGCTACGGCGGGGAGGAGTTCATCCTCCTGCTCCCCGGAGCAGGAATGGACAGTGCGGAGGCGGTGACCGACGCCATCAGCAGCATCCTGCGCACGAGCCAGCCCGGCTTCGATTTCCCCCTGCCCACCATCAGCTATGGAATAGCGGCCCTGGCACCGGGGCCGGACCGGATCACCAACGCCATCGCCGCTGCCGACGCCGCCCTGTACACCGCCAAGAGGCGGGGCCGTGACCGCGCCATCAGAGCGGAACACCACTGAGCCATGGCTCCCTGCGCGTCCGGTCCGTGGCCTCCGGTCCGTGACCTCTGGTTCGCGGTCGACCTGATCTGGACGGTCAGCCCATCCGACCAGGGAGCCGCGTGTCAGAACGCCGACGACGGCAGGTCCCTCTCGCCCTCCCGGATAGCGGTGACGATGCGCCCGGCGACTGCCACCGGGTCCTTGCCCTTCGGAAGCTTCGGGGCGTCCCCGGCGATGGGCCTCGACGCCAGCCCGGTCTCGGTGTGCGGCGGACGGGCATCCAGCACCCGGACACCCTGCTTCCGGAGCTCCAGCGTCAGCGCCTTGCCGTAGGCACTGAGGCCGGCCTTGGTGGCCGAGTACGCGGCCATGCCCGCCGTCGGGCTCTCGGCGACGACGGCGCTGATCTGGGCCACGAACGAGTCCCTGCCCAGCTTCGGGGCCACATCGCGCATGAGCCGCATGTAGCCGAGGAGGTTGACGAGCACGAGTTCGTCGAGGGTGTCGTCGTCCACCTCGACGGCGGGACCGAAGGCGACGACCCCGGACGCGAAGACCACCCCGTCGAGCTCCCGTCCGTAGACGGCGGCAGCGATGTCCGCGGGACCGGTCAGCTTCCCCAGGTCGGCGGCAGCGCGACCGACGACGGCGTCGCCGAGTTCCTCCGCGAGCTGCGCAAGCTTTTCCTCGGACCGGCCGGAGAGCGTGAGCTGGGCGCCCTGGGCCGCCAGCTGGCGCGACAGCTCCGCGCCGAGCACCCCGGTAGCGCCGACGACGAGGACGTGGGACCCGCTCAGCTCTGTCATCGCCCGAGTGTAGCAACGCCCTCCCAGGCTTCTCCGTGCTTCGCATCCCCCGCTCATCGATAGCGCCACCGGCGGCAAGCGGGGCGCCAGTACAGTGGGGACATGAGCGAGATACGGAGCTGGCAGCCGATGGTGGACACGAATGCCGCGCGCCTCCTCCGCACGACGGGCCGGACGCCGGCGGAGTGGGCGACTGCGGCACGCGAGGCGGGGATCACCGGCCGCGACGAGCTGTCCCACTGGCTGAAGGACCAGGGTGTCACCGGGTACAACCTGATGAGCGTCGACTGGGAGGTCTTCGGGCTCCCGGAGTTCTTCCTCCGATCCGCCGACGAACTCTATGACGGCCAGTACGCGGACCGGCCGCACCTGAAACCCATCGCGGACCGGCTCCTCCTGTGGGCCGCCGAGACCCCCGGGACCGTCATCCAGATGCGCAAGACCTATGTGTCACTGCAGACGTCGCGCCGGAAGTTCGCGCAGGTCACGCCCACCACCAGGACCGCGGTGGACCTGTTCTTCCGCCTGGCGGTGCCGGATCTCCCGGGGCTCGAACCGGTCCGCACCAGTGACCCGTTCGCGTGGCGCATCCGGCTCCGCCGGGAGGAGGACGTCGACGACGCAGTCCTCCGGGCCCTCAGTGCTGCCCTGGAGGATAGCCTCGGGAGTTCCTCCGCTTGAGGTCCTCGAGCTCCTGCTGGGCGGCCGCCTCGGCTTCGAGCTCCTCGAAGGCCTGCTGGAGTCGCGGCGATGACGGGTCGGTCCACGACAGCTCCTCGCGGGCCTGGGCCTGCGCCTCGAAGCGCCTGACCTCGAGTTCGGCGCTGCGGCGCGCGGCGTCGATCGCCGCTGCCTCCCGCGACGAGGAGGCAAGCGCATCGTGGACGCCGATGGCCGCCTGTGCCGCCGCGCGGCGGGCGCGCAGGGCGTCGTAGTCCATCGCGTTCTGCCTCACGCGCTCCTCCAGCCGCTGCACGTCGTCATGGAGCCGGCGGGCCTGCTGCCCCGCTTCCTGCAGCTGCTTCGTGAGTGTCTCCAGGCGTCGTCGTGCCGTCATCGACTCACGGATCGCTGCGCGGGCGGCGTCGTCGTCACCGCGCTGCACCGCGGCGGCAGCTGCCGCCTCGACCCTGTTGAGGTAGTCGGCGGCGTCATTGGCTGCCAGCCCTACGCGGTGGTGGTGGGCCGCGACGTCGGCCGCCCCGCGCCGCGCCTGGTCGAGCAGCCTGCGTTGTGCCAGCTGCGCGTCCTGCGCCTGGACGCTCGGATCCTGCCTGGACTCGGCCGCCGCGGAGCGGTTGGCCTGCATGATGCGCGTGATGCGGCGTCTGATCGACACGTCGGACCCCCGGGGACTGGTTGGAAGAAGGTTACCTGGTGAAACCGATTACCAGGCCTGCCGGTTCCCGTAGCTGTCCCGCCAGGTGGTCATCGCGGAGATCTCCGTGCGCAGGCGATGCGTGGCCTGCTCGAGCTGGAGAGTGTCGATGGAGCGCGAGGTCTGGAGGAGGGAACGGCGCAGGTCGGCCGAGAGCTCGTCGAGGGCATGTGCCTGCGCAGCGAGGTCCGCGGTCCATTCCTGCTTCAGCGCACGGTTGGGCTCGCGGTCCGCGGCCCGCAGGAGGTGGTCCAGCGATGCCGCTGCCTGATCGATCTCCGCGGCGGCGCGCGGGAGGTCACCGACGGGACGGCCCTGTGCCGTCGCCTCGGCCAGGGCCAGATGCGTAGCACGGGAGGAGCGCTTGAGCTCGCCGATCAGCCGGGCAGGCTCCCGGGTGAGCCGGTCCGGCGCGTAGGCGCGTGCGGCGAGGAGACCCCGGTCCTTCGTGCGCTCGATGATCCTCGACCGCTTGACCTTGCGGACGACCAGCCAGCCGGCCACGCCCGTGCCCGCGCCGAGCGCGGTGAGCACGCCGGCGCCGATCGCAAGGGCCTCGACGAAAACTTCAAACATGGGACATCTCCGGGGTGGATTCCATCTGACCAGTCTGCCCGCGTCCCCTGACAAATTCCACCAGGGACCGACGTCGTGCGGACCTAGCGCGCCGTCCGGACTGCGTCCGGTCGCCACACGACGAGTGCCTGGCTGCGCGCGCGGGGACGCTGTCCGCGGGCCAGCGTGACCACGTCACCGGCGAGCCCGGCGGCGAAGATCCTGCTGGATTCGGCCTGGACCCGGCGCGCGGCCAGTTCGGAGGACAGTTCGGTGACGCGCGACTGCAGCGCCGACACCTGGTTCTCGAGTTCGAGGATGCGACGGATGCCCTCGAGCGACACCCCTTCCTGCGACAGCCTCTGGATCTCGCGCAGCGTGCTGACGTCCTTCTGGGAGTAGCGCCGGGCGCGGCCCGGTGCCCGGCTGGGCGTCACCAAGCCCAGCCGGTCGTACTGCCGGAGCGTCTGCGGGTGCATGTCGGCGAGCTCGGCGGCCACGGAGATGACGTAGATGGGCACTGTGTGGTCCATTGCATGCCTCCTTCCGCTGCCGGTGCTCCCGGCGGTTGCTCAAATGTACTGTTACAGCCGCGCCTTCGCAGCGAGGCCCGCACGCGGATCGGCGTCCTTCGTCGCGTCCCGGAACGCCTCGACGGCGGCTTCGGCTTCCTTCGACAGGTTCTGCGGGACGACGACGTCGACGGTCACCAGGAGATCACCCGTCGCCTTCGCGGTCTTGACGCCCCGGCCCTTGAGCCGGAGGGTCCTTCCGGACGGTGTTCCGGCGGGGATCCTCATCTTCACCAGCTCACCGGTGAGGGTCGGCACGTCGATCTGCGCGCCGAGCGCCGCCTCGGGAAAGCTGACGGGCACGTGCACGCGGATGTTGTCGCCGTCGCGCGTGAAGAGCGGGTGGTCCTTCACGTTGACAGTGACCATGAGGTCGCCCGGTCCGGCCTGGCCGGGCTGTCCCTTCCCCTTGACGCGCACTTTCTGCCCGTCCCGGATGCCGGCAGGGATGCGCACGTCGATCTGCTCGCCCGAGGGCTCGCGGAGACCGATCGTGGTCCCGTTGATGGACCCGGCGAACGAGATGGACGTGCTGGCGGTGCGGTCGGCGCCCTTCTGCGGACGCGTCGACTGGAATCCGCCGGGGAAGCCACTGCCACCCATGCCCCCGCCGCCGAACAGGTCGGCGAATTCGGGAGGCAGGTTGCCGTTCGAGAAGCCGGTGCGCTGGCGCGTGCCCGTGGTCTGACCGAACAGGTTGCCGAAGATGTCCTCGAATCCGGCGCTGCCGCCGGCGCCACCACCTGCGCCGCCCGCGGAGAACCGTGCACCGCCGCCCATCGCGCGGATGGCGTCGTACTGCTGGCGCTGCTCGGCGTCGGACAGGACGGAATAGGCCTCCGATACGTCCTTGAACGTCTTCTCGGAGGCTGCGTCACCCTGGTTCTGGTCAGGGTGGTACTTGCGTGCGAGCTTCCGGTACGACTTCTTGATGTCTGCGTCGGACGCATCTTTGGAGACACCCAGGATCTTGTAGAAATCCTTCTCGACCCAATCCTGACTAGCCAATTGGCGTCTCCTTTCGTAGGTACTGCTGAAGATGTAGGGGCCGGACGGGTCCGGCCGTACCCCGAGTGCCCGGCCTTTTCCTCTCAACCGGTCAGTTCGGGGAAGACGGGTGGGGCTGTCTTCTGTAGGGCCTTTAATATTCCGGAGCGAGCTCTGCGAGCGCAGGAATTTCGTTGGCCCGGGAAGACTGCCCCACCCGGCGTTCCAGTTACTCCGGAACCGCCACGATGACCTGCGCGGCCCGGAGGACGCGCTCACCCTTGCGGTAGCCGGCGCGGAGGATCTGGCTGACGCTGTCGGCCTGGACGTCCGCGCTCGGCTGCTGCATGAGCGCTTCGTGGACGTTCGGGTCGAACGCGACGCCGACCTCGTCGATGCGGGTGAGCTCGTACGCCTTGAGGACGTTCTCGAGCTTGCCCGCGATCGCCGCGAACGGACCCTCTGCCAGATCGCCGTGCTGGCGTGCGGCGTCGATGTCGTCGAGGACGGGCATCAGCGAGTTGATGACGCCGATGACGGCCTGGTCCCGCGCGACATCGCGGTCACGCTCGACGCGCCGCCGGTAGTTGACGTACTCGGCCTGCAGGCGGAGCAGGTCGTTGCGGAGTTCCGCGACGACGTCCACCGCCGGGTCGGTCCCGCCGTCGGCGCCGGCCTCGTTCAGGATGGCCTCGGCCTGAGCCAGGGCATCCCCCTCGGAGGCACCACCGGCGGGCGCGGCCTGCCCTCCGGCCGCGGATTCCTCCGCGGCCGGAGCGCCGGCGTCGTTCTGCTGCCCACGGACTTCGCCCGTCTCGGGGTCGATCTTCCGGTCGTCGGACGAGCTCACCGGCTCTGACTGGTGCTCTTCTTCATTTCCGTGGTGCGGCATGGCTACTTCTTCTCGCTGGCGTCTTCGTCAACGACCTCGGCGTCGACGATGTCCTCGTCGCTGGCTGCGGAGGTTGACTGGTCATCGGCTGGGGCGCTGCCGGCGGAGCCGGCGTCCTGCTGCGCCGAGGCGTAGATCGCTTCGCCGAGCTTCGACTGGGAAGCCTGCAGCTTCTCGAAGGCCGACTTCACCTCGTCGTCGTTGTCCTGCGACTCGAGCGCCTTCTTCAGTGCGTCGACGTCGGCCTGCACATCGGTCCGGACGTCCTCGGGCAGCTTGTCCGAGTTGTCCGCGATCAGCTTGTCCACCGAGTATGCGAGCTGCTCGGCACCGTTGCGGGTGTCAGCGGCCTCGCGGCGCTTCTTGTCCTCGGCTGCGTGCTCCTCGGCCTCGCGCACCATGCGGTCGATGTCCTCCTTGGAGAGGGACGAACCACCGGTGATGGTCATCGACTGCTCGGTGCCCGTGCCCTTGTCCTTGGCGGACACGTGCACGATGCCGTTGGCGTCGATGTCGAAGGTGACCTCGACCTGCGGGACGCCACGGGGAGCCGGTGCGATACCGGTCAGCTCGAAGGTGCCCAGCGGCTTGTTGTCCCGGGTGAACTCGCGCTCGCCCTGGAAGACCTGGATCGCCACGGACGGCTGGTTGTCGTCGGCCGTGGTGAAGGTCTCGCTGCGCTTGGTGGGGATGGCCGTGTTGCGCTCGATGAGCTTGGTCATCATGCCGCCCTTGGTCTCGATGCCGAGGGACAGCGGGGTGACGTCGATCAGGAGGACGTCCTTGCGCTCGCCCTTCAGGACACCGGCCTGCAGGGCGGCGCCGACGGCGACGACCTCATCGGGGTTGACGCCCTTGTTGGGCTCCTTGCCGCCTGCGAGCTCCCTCACGAGTTCGACGACAGCGGGCATGCGGGTCGAGCCGCCGACCAGGACGATGTGGTCGATGTCGGCCACCTTGATGCCGGCCTCGGCGATGACGTCGTGGAACGGCTTCTTGGTGCGGTCCAGCAGGTCCTTGGTGAGGTCCTGGAACTTCGCGCGGGACAGGTGCTCGTCGAGGTGGACGGGACCGTCCGCCGTGACGGAGAGGTACTGCAGCGAGATGTTGGTGGACGTCGCCGAGGACAGTTCCTTCTTGGCCTGCTCGGCAGCTTCCTTCAGGCGCTGGAGGGCGATCTTGTCCTTGGACAGGTCGGCGCCCTTGGCCTTGGCCTGCGAGAGCAGGTAGTCGACGACGCGCTGGTCCCAGTCGTCGCCGCCGAGGCGGTTGTCACCGGCGGTCGAACGGACCTGGATGGTGGAGAAGGCGTCCTCGTCCTTGCCGACTTCGAGGAGCGAGACGTCGAACGTTCCGCCGCCGAGGTCGAACACGAGGATCAGCTCGTCTTCCTTGCCCTTGTCGAGGCCGTAGGCGAGAGCTGCCGCGGTGGGCTCGTTGACGATACGCAGGACCTTCAGGCCTGCGACCTCACCGGCCTCCTTGGTGGCCTGGCGCTCGGCGTCGTTGAAGTACGCGGGGACGGTGATCACGGCGTCGGTGACCTTCTCGCCGAGGTAGCTCTCGGCGTCCGTCTTGAGCTTCTGGAGGATACGCGCGGAGATCTCCTGCGGCGTGTACTTCTTGTCGTCGATGGCGACGGTCCAGTCGGTGCCCATGTGGCGCTTGACCGACGAGATGGTGCGGTCGATGTTGTTGACGGCCTGGCGCTTGGCGATCTCGCCGACCAGGACCTCACCGGACTTGGAGAAAGCGACGATCGACGGCGTGGTGCGTGCTCCCTCTGCGTTCGCGATGACGGTGGGTTCTCCACCTTCGAGAACCGAGACGACCGAGTTGGTGGTTCCGAGGTCAATGCCTACTGCACGTGACATGCAATTTCCTTTCGACTGCCCGGGATTTGCGAGGCGCTCATCCGCCGGGCGCGTAGATTGAGCGTTCTGCACTCAAGTATAGACGCGGGGCGTCGCAGGTCAAAATGAAGTTGAGTCTGACAGACTCAACTTCTCCTGCTCAGGCTGCCGGCACTGCGGTGATGAGCCCCTCGCGGAAGGCGTCGACGAAGAGGGCGTGGTCCTGGCGCACAGTGTCGGCGTAGGTCTCGCCGAAGTCGGTGATGTCCTCGATGAACTCGTCGCGCGCAGGGTCGACGGCGGCCAGGATGGCCGTCTCGGTGCGGAACGGCACCAGGTCGTGGTCGCTGTCCTCGTCCGTCGAGCAGTGGATCTTCGCCGTCGCCTTGCCGAGGGCTTCGAGCACGGGCTTCATCTGCTCGGGCTCGGTGAGGTCGTCCCAGGACAGGTCCCGCTTGTACGGCGAGAGTTCGGAGACCACGAACGAGACGCCCCCGATGCTCGTGTAGCCGAGGAACGGATCGGTGTGCGGCTGCAGCGACCTCTGGCTGATGACGGCGCGGTGGCCGTCATCCGTGAAATAGCTGTGGACCCGATCGTCGTCGACGATCCGGCTCGGCGCAGCGATGTTCGACTGCTTCATCGTCAGGATGATGTCGTTCTCCTGCGCCTCGTCGAACCCCTCGATCAGCACGTTGTAGGTCGGCAGCCCGGCGCTGCCGATCCCGAAGCCCTTCTTGCCGACGATGCCCTTGACCCGGTAGAACACGCGACGGCGCGCTCGCCCGCTGTCGGGGATGGTGTCGAGGTAGCGGTCGAACGCGTCCGCCACCTCGGCGTGCTCCTCGTCATCGAGGATCCGGATGGAGCCGTCGTCGCGGAACTGGCGCTCGTAGCCCTCGATCGTGGTCAGCGAGTCGAGCAGGCCCGTCCGCCGCGCCGCACGGGCCTCCTGCAGCACGCTGTGGATGGTGCCCTCGGTGTTGTCCAGCCGGAAGGCGAAGGCCGACTGCTCGTCCTCCACGTAGTCCTCGACGGCACCGAGGTATGCATCGAGGTAGGTCCGCGCGAGATCGCGCACCGTCCGGGTCGGCAGGGCCTTCTGCCAGCACAGGAGGGTCAGCGAGGCGACGAAACGGCGCAGGTCCCAGGAGAAGTGGCCTACGTAGGCCTCGTCGAAGTCGTTGACGTCGAACGTCAGCCGCCC